>NZ_KB907273.1 GCF_000381905.1 Paenibacillus fonticola DSM 21315
TCAGGCCGCTACACGACCATTCTGTATGATTTTTCATACACCCACGCCACTCACTGGACCCAATCTTTAATCAATGGCAGGGTGCTACTCAAAAAAAAGACCGCCCCTTTCGAAATCCCCGCTATGTTGCAGGACAATTTCAAATTGATAGCGGCGATCGGACAATTATGAGGAAATTCGCGAGAACGCTCATAATTGAACATTATACTAGTGGATTATTGCATTAGTTTGGTCATTGCATTAGTTTGATCATCGCATTTGTTGGTTACATATATTGGTTACATTATTTCATTACATTAGTTGGTTACATTAGTTGGTTACATTAGTTGGTTACATTAGTTGGTTACATTAGTTGGTTACATTAGCAAGTTATATTAGCTGGTTTCATTATTCGTTACATTATTCCGTTACATATATTTGTTACATTAGTTCATTACATTAGTTCGATACATTAGTTCGTTACATTATTGGTTACATTAATTGATCACATTAGTTGATACACTTGTTGCTCATGGCATTAGTTTGATCATTTGTTGATCATTTCATTAGTTACTTACAAGTTATTCTAGTGTTCTTTAACCAGCTTTCTCTCAATATACACGACGAGCTGATACATCGCGGTAGCTACAAGAGCGATTATGACCAGACTGGACAACACTAACGTGAAATTAAACACCTGAAAGCCATAGACGATCAAATAGCCGAGACCGACTTTGGCCACCAGAAATTCCCCAACGATGACGCCGACCCAGGCCATTCCGACATTTACTTTAAGTGTGGAGACGATCGTCGGAAAAGATGCCGGCAGGATTGCTTTCCTGAATACATCCTGGCGGCTGCCCCCAAAGGTACGGATGACCTTCGTATAGTTGGGATCCACTTCATTGAAGCTCGTGTACACGACCAACGTCGTTACAATCACGGTAATCGAAAGTGTCGTGACGACAATGGCCGTAAATCCGGCGCCGAACAGGACGATAAAGATCGGGCCCAGCGCGACTTTGGGCATACTGTTAAACACGACCATATAAGGATCGATGACTTTGGATAGAAAAGGCGACCACCATATAATGACTGCCAGCAGTGTGCCGATAAACGTTCCTAATAAAAAGCCGACAGCGGTCTCTGATACCGTCATGGCAAGATGCGGCCATAACTCTCCGCTAACGGCATCCTTCATTATTTGCTGGGCTACCTTTGTCGGGTAGCTGAAAATAAGCACGTCGATCCATTTTAACCGGCCTGCTGCTTCCCATAGTAAGATGGCGAAAAATAAAATGAATATTTGTACGGCGATTACGCTTCTTCTTAACCTTCGTTTGGTCTGCTGATGCTGCTGCCACTTCTGGGCCAGCCAATGATCGGAATCAGCGCTGTGCATATCCCGTTGATCGCTATTCCCGGTAAATTGGATGTCTGATGCACTTCCCAGCATTTTTCCTCCCTCCATTACACTCGCTCCTTTCTTTCGGAAGCTTCAAGTTCTCCCCAAATCTCATGGAACAAAGCGTTGAATCCCGGCTTTTCTCGGGCATAAAAAGGCTGAGCCTGGCGAATGTGGACCGGAACCTCGAACGTGCTGCGGATGGTCCCCGGCCTTGCCCCAAGGACAATGACGCGATCACTAACAGCTATCGCCTCCGACAGATCATGGGTGACAAGAATTCCCGTTTTTTTCCGCTGCTTTAAGGTATCAAACACGAGATCCTCAAGCTGCAGCTTCGTCTGGTAATCAAGGGCGGAGAATGGTTCATCCAGCAGCAGCAAATCAGGGTTGGTAGCTAACGTCCTGGCGAGGGCGACACGCTGCCTCATGCCGCCTGACAATTGGTGCGGATACAAATGCGCTGTCCCGCCAAGCCCCATCCCTTCGAGAAGGTCTTGCGCCAGCTCCTCGCTCTGTTTGCTTTTGCGGTGCGTCAATTCGAGGCCAAGCAGAACATTATCTTGTATGCTGCGCCAGGGAAATAAATAATCCTGCTGCAGCATGTAACCAACTTCCGGCGTCGGACCGGTAACGAGTTTCCCATTCACCCGCACCTCGCCCCTGGAGGGGGCGATCAGCCCGGCCAGAATAGACAACAACGTCGTTTTTCCGCAGCCGCTCGGGCCTACCAGACTAATAAACTCTCCGGGTTCTACGGTAAGATTCATATTGTGCAGCGCCAGCGTCGCTTCGCGGTCCGTAACATAAGCGAGATCTACTTGATTCAATTGAACGACAGGGATCATCTCGTTACACACCCTCCTTTCTTCAAGGCACTGGGAGTGACTTTATAGCAAATTGCGCATATTTGTTGTCAACAAGTTTGTCGAACGGCACCCGTTCCTTGAGCTCTCCTGCTCCTTCCATCACATCAAGCAGATTGTTCCATGACTGCTCGTTGAATTCAGGGGTTTCGGCATACGAGCCTTGTTCCAAATAACGCTTCACCGAGCTCTCAATAATGTCCAGGTCTGTATCTTTAAAATAAGGGGAAATGACACGCGCAGTTTCTGCTGGAGAATGCTCCTGTACCCAAGCCTGTGCTCTGCGGATTGCATTGGTGAATTTTTGAACGGTCTGATCATGTTTTTGCATATAGCTTTGCTTCGTCATGAACACTGTGTAAGGAAGTCGTCCGCTCTCCGCGCCGAAGGAGGCGATGACGTGCCCTTTGCCCTCGCGCTCCAAAATCGAAGCCTGTGGCTCGAAAAGCTGTACAAATTGTCCGGTTCCCGAGGCATACGCGGCTGTAATGTTGGCAAAATCGATATTTTGGATCAGCTCGAGATCTTGATGCGGGTCGATGCCATGCTTGCGCAGCGTAAACTCTCCGGCCATTTGCGGCATGCCGCCTTTACGCTGGCCAAGGAAAACGGCTCCCCGCAGCTGGGACCAATCAAAACCGGGCAGCTCCTCTCTGGAAACGAGGAAAGTCCCGTCTGTTTGGGTCAACTGCGCAAAATTGATAACGGGGTCTTCGGCCCCTTGCTGGTACACATATATCGATGTTTCAGCGCCAACGAGGGCTACGTCGATCGCACCGGACAATAAAGCCGTCATCGTCTTGTCTCCGCCAGCTGTCGTCTGCAGTTCTACGTCCAGCCCCTCCTCTTGAAAGAAGCCTTTCTCCAATGCGACATATTGCGGCGCGTAAAAGATGGAACGGGTCACTTCCCCAATTTTTACTTGTTGTGACTGGCCGCTGCCTCCGCATCCGCCGAGTATGGCGGAAAATAATATAAGCAGGACGATCCAGGAAGCGGCAGAGCGCTTGATTAACATGCAGGTCACCTCTTTCTACTAGCAAGCTCATAATAAAGTGTATGCGAATACCTAGAAAATGGTTATGACATGCATGAAGAGGCCGTTGCTGACATCGGTTGTAACCAATGCAGTAACGGCCTTTTTTTGAGAGCTGGATTTGAAAACAGCTTTAGATTTGTTTGATTTTATTTAACTTGATTGTTGGCTTTAGATTAGTTGGGTTTAGATTAGATTAGTTTAGTATGGTTTGGTTTAGTATGGTTTGGTTTAGATTAGTTTGGTTTGATTTAATTTGTTTGCTTTGTTTCGTTTTGATTTGGTTTAGGCTATTCCGTAGATCGCTTTATACTTTTGCTCCAAATAATCAGCCAGGTAATCCGGATTCAGGTCTTCACCTGTCACCCGCTTAATTATTTCAGCAGGTTTTTGGCTCTTGCCGTATTTATAAATATTTTCCGTCAGCCATTCCTTGATTGGAACGAAGTTCCCTTCAGTAATCCACTGGTCGAACTGCGGCAGCTGCTTGCGCATTGTGTTTACGATTTGAGCCGCATACATATTGCCGAGTGCATAAGACGGGAAATATCCGAAATTGCCACCGGACCAATGCACATCCTGCAGCACGCCCATACTGTCATTCGGCGGCGTCATGCCGAGATAGGTCTTGTACTTCTCATTCCACACCTTAGGCAAATCGCTAACTGAGAGGCCTTCGTTAAACAGCTGCTTCTCAATTTCATAGCGGATAATAATATGCAGATTATACGTCAGCTCGTCGGCTTGAATCCGGATTAACGAGTTTTCTACCCGGTTCACCGCTTTATAAAATTCATCCACGGTGACATCCTTCAACTGTTCCGGAAAATGCTGCTGCAAATCGTCGTAATATCGCATCCAAAATTCATGGCTGCGCCCGATGAAATTTTCCCACAGACGGGACTGGGATTCATGAATCCCCATCGATGCCCCTTCGCCCAGCGGCGTGCCTGCCAGTTCGGGACTCACATTTTGCTCGTACAGAGCATGGCCTCCCTCATGCAGGGAACTGAACAATGCGAAAGTGACGTCGTCTTGCATGTAATGCGTCGTAATGCGGACATCCCCCTGGTTCAATGTAATTTCAAAAGGATGAACACTTTCATCGACACGCCCGGCTTCGAAATCATATCCAATTTGCTCCAGCATGAACAATCCGAATTTCTCCTGCTGGTCTTTTGCAAACAGCTGATTCATGAAGGATGCCTGCGGCTCCGAGGTAGCGCCTTTGATCGCCTCGACTAGCGGCACAAGACGATCCCGCAGCTGCCCGAATACATTATCGAGCTTCTCCACCGTCAAATCCGGTTCATACATATGGAGCAGCGTATCATAGCGGGTAGCTTTCGGCCCCCAATAATCGATAAATTCATTGGTCTTCTCTATGATTTGCGCCAAGTATGGCTCAAAGCCGGCAAAATCACTCTGCTCCTTGAAATCTTCCCACAGCGTCTCGGCGAGCGCGGTAAGCTCCGAATATTCCTGATACTTCTGAGGCGGAATTTTCACACTGCGATCGTATTCCTCCTGGGTGACAGCAACGATGCGCTGCTGCGTTTCATCCAGTTCGGCAAATACGGAGGGAGAATGCAAATACATTAGAAAATTTCCCATCTCTTCCGACGTTTGCAGCCTGAACGCTTCCGTCATTAATACGCCGATTGTCTCTGAACGGCCCTGCGCTCCTTTTTTCGGTGCTCCCGTACGAAGATCCCAGTGCATTAACCCTACAGCTTCATGATAGCTTTTAATTTTGCCTAAAAGCGATTGAAATTGTTCCCAAGTTGAAGCGGTTGTCTGATTCATATTTTTCCACCTCTATCCAGCAAATTTGAACACTACTCTTGATGATACTTTTTACACCACGTATAATCAAATTTTGAAACAATGTTTTTTCGCGGAAAGCTTGCCTTAGGGGAGATGAACCCAGAAGAAACATATCGTTTAAATGGCGTCTCGCAAAAGGGCATCCAGCGAACGCCGCATGAATCGCCCGCAAGTACAAATCCAGAGTCTAAAGGAGGACTACCCACTATGAGCCAAATCGAAACTATTTTGGAGCATAATAAGAAATTTGTAACCGACAAAGAATACGAGGCATACATTACCGACAAATTCCCGGACAAAAAAATCGCGATCGTCACTTGTATGGACACAAGACTTGTCGAGCTACTTCCCAAAGCGATGAATTTACGCAACGGTGACGCGAAAATTATTAAAAATGCCGGTGCCGTCATTTCCCAGCCTTTCGGATCGGTTATGCGGAGTTTGCTGCTCGCCATTTACGAGCTTCAAGCTGAGGAAGTGTTCATCGTCGGCCACACGGGCTGTGGCATGGCCTCATTGAACTCAGAGCATATGATTAATGAAATGAGAGAGCGCGGAATTTCAGATGACGTACTGAGCACGCTGGAGAACTCGGGAATTCGACTGAGAAAATGGCTCCGCGGCTTCAATGACGAAAAAGAAGGCATAATCCATACCGTTGGGATCGTTAAGAAACACCCGCTTCTTCCCCCGCACATCCCGGTTCACGGCATGCTGATCGACTCCATGACAGGTGAACTCGAGCTGGTCGTTGACGGAAGAGAATAAAGCACTCATTCTTAATCTGTTAATATAGTCTATTACTATAGCATCCGTGCATAAGTATGCTAAATATCGTATTTTTAAGCAGTTGTTGATCTTGGGTCGACAGCTGCTTTATTATTTACCAACTCTCAAGTGAAACGCTTCACTTTGTTAAAATTCCTTCATAATGTGTTCATATTGCGTTCATTTACCCGTGCTATACTGACCGTAAATCATAAAGAACAACTCTTAAAGGGGAGACAAATCATGAAAAAATTGTATTATACGTCCTTCTTCTATGCCATTCTCGGCCTGATCTCCGGCGTTGCCTATCGTGAGATCACCAAGCATAGCGACTTCAGCGGGCATACTGTCCTCGTTGCCCTTCATACACATATCCTGGTACTGGGCTTCCTATTCTTTATCGTGGCCCTAATTCTTGCCAAGCTGTTCCAGGTGCATGAGGCGAAGTCTTTTAGAGCCTGGTATATCGTATATAACTTGGGTCTCCTCATTTCCATCGCTACCATGGCGGTCCGCGGGATGCTGCAGATTAACGGCAGCGATATCAGCTTCCTGCCGCACATCGCCGGACTCGGCCACACCATTCTGGCCGCTGGCATCATCTGGCTGCTCGTGCTGCTGCGGAAAAGAATACAATAAGCAAGGATTAAGCGGTTGCTGGAATCAGCAGCTGCTTTTTTTTTGGTTCTTATTCAAAATGAGTAACATGGTATTATATTAAAATAGTTCCGACCAATTAGGCAGGAAGTTTATTGACAAGTCATTTCGTCAATACTTATATAAAAAAGGGGATCATATATGTTAAAAGCTTATTCGTGGTTGACTTTCTGTGTAATCGTATGGGGGAGCAATTTTGTGTTTGGGAAGATTTTAGTTCAGCACTTCTCTTCAGCTCTGTTAACCTCATTACGACTCTTGTTTATTGTACTATTTCTGGCAGGTTTAGCATTCTACAAAAAACAATTCAAACGAGTAAATAAAACAGATTTATTTTCAATTTTATTGCTAGGTATTATTGGTGTATTTATTAATCAGTGGTCTTTTTTTGTCGGTTTACAAACAGCTGACCCAACCACAGCTGCATTAATATTAGCAACAACCCCGATTTTAACCGGCTTTTTAGGAGCTGTATTTTTACGAGAAAAATTAACTCCCCGTATGCTGCTAGGTTCTATCGTAGCGGTAGTAGGTATATATTTTGTTGTAGCTAAAGGCAATTTATCATCTTTGCATCTTGACATAGGCCTCATATGGATTGTTGTAACAATGGTCACATTCGCAATCATGATTATTATGACCAGAATGCTCTCTCAAAGGGTTGACCCAATGACGATTACTTTATATTCGAACATTGTGGGATTGATCGTATCGATTCCGTTTGCTTTCACACTAGACAAGCAATTGCGAATCAGTGGTGATATTTCTGATTGGAGTCTTTTGATCGGTACCGCCATTGTTGTGCATGGAATTGCCGCACTGATTTGGAATAGCAACATTCGATATGTAGATGCCTCAAAAGCGTCTATACTATCTAATTTAGAGCCTTTTGTAGCTATGATTTTAGGATTTGTAATATTATACAAACCGATCACAGGCATAGAAATACTTGGATCGTTATTCATTGTAGGGGGAGTTGTGTTATCTACCTATCAACGGAAAATTGAAGGACCTCAACTTTGATTTTTAGGGGGAATTAGCCCATACAGCTGTTTTGTTCTTCTTGGTTTTGGTCTCTGACAATTAGAGAAATAAACTCATGAGTTACTGAAGCGCGGTCTGGAAGTCCAGTGTTTTCCGCCGCACTGATGATGTTATCTTACTGGGGTTTAGATAAAATGAAACCACATAGAGTTGTTACTTTCAATCCCTTTGCGAACAATTGCAGAACGTGACGTATTCAGCTTTTCAGCAGAAGCATCAAGCTTGCTCATCGTTTCCTCATCTACACGTATCTCAATCGTTTTCCTTTTGGGTTTGTCAAATGGAGGACGCCCCATCTTTTTAGAGGACATCTCTTTACCTCGCTTTTTTGTCCTTACAATAATTATTGTCAGGACAAAAAGTCAACGTAATTATTTTATCGTACTGGTAGCTCGTCGTACCCGCCCCCTTTAGGTTTCCCTCTCTATTTTCCCCCCTTTGTATCCAACACCTCGATCATCATTAGGGCACCGATTTTAAACCCATGGACAAATGACGCGGTAGAATGCATACAGTAAGATTTCCCATATAAATCGATGATTCCTTCAATAAATCTAAAGTCATTCTCCGAAAATCTTTTCTGACATTCTTTCATGAGGTCAGATGTTTCCTTAGCAAGTTTGCGATATTCGGGATCTTGTGGATTTATGTATGCGTCTGGCTGCAATGATCCGTTATAGATTTTTTCTATAATGATATCCATTGCCATTTCATCCCCTTATAAATAAGTAATATTTGATTGCATCCTCTATGTTTGCATGAGTTGCCTCACATCCAAAATTATACGAAAACTGCATAAAAGTCAATATGCGGTTATTGCATAAGTTAAACTTGGCTTGGGTGATAATCATGTATAAAAGAATAAGAAGTTTACGGGAAGATAAAGATTTAACTCAAACTCAATTGGCTGACTATTTAAATATTACACAGGCAACATACTCGCGGTATGAAAGTGGAAACTTAGATGTTCCCAGCCTAGTACTAATAAAGTTATCCAATTATTACAACGTAAGTATCGACTACATATTGGGTCAAACAGATAATCCGAAGCGAACATAATACTAGAGATTAAAGATCTTAGAATTGAACGAATAAATGAGGCAGTTCACTATGAACTGCCTCTCCATTTTATCTACACTATGTTACAAACTCGTTGCTCCTGCTTTTCCTTTTCAAAAGCTATTTTCAACTCATTAAGTACCATTCAGAATTAACTGAACTCGCGGATAGAACATACAAAAATGAGAACATTCTTCAATCGCTGCATGAATACTGGTATCTAATGTTTGATTTGGTTCCAGTTCGTAATTATCAACCCACAAATAAAATCCACGATTTATTAATTCAAGGGATAAAATATTCACGAATCCTCGATCACTATGCGAATGACTTATAAATATTTCCAATAAATAACACCTCGCTACCATCTATGCTTCATTGGGAAAGATTTTGAAGACCTCTAAACACAAGATAAAGAGCTTCATCTATAAATGGGGTGCTAAAAAGTTTTAAATTTTCCTCTTGCGTCAAACCATTGTTTAAATTCAAATTCACTAAAGACTCTGATATTTTATTATAGTCAATGATGTCTGGGTTTCTTTCAGAATATAAATCTAATAATTCTTTGTACCCTGCATTGTTTTCAACTTGCCAATCTTTTGTGAGTTCTCTTGGCATTGACTTATTTTGAATTGCTTTACAAACGCTTGCTGTGACACCTCCAAAACCACCCAAAAGATATAACGGCCTGTTCATCTGATTCGTAAGTATAATTTCTTCAAGTATCCCTGGCATAATTCCCTTGTAACCCGTAAGTCTTCCCCCGGCACAGATTCTAATATCACAACTATTAGCCATTATTTTTCGCATTTCCGTTAGGTTACTACTCCAAATATATAAATTCTGTGTATTGGAGGGAGGCAAAAAGGAGTCAGTACTCGGAATAAATTCTAAAACGTCATCAGATGGTGGCAACTCTATCATCCGTGCGATAGATATAAAATTTGCTTTCCAATCCTTTACTTTCTCTGAATCAGCTCTATATATGGGCCAGACAATATAGTTATTCAATTGGATTTCATTTGTCATAGCTCTTGTTTGATAAGCCAAAGATTCGTTAAAAATAAACTCTGTAAATCCATTATCGCGAAGATCGCCTCCATAAGTAATCTCCGCTCCACGAGAAATTAAATGCCTTGTCAAATCCTGAGAAAGCTGGATCAAGTGAGCTGGCGTTTGTCCAATTTCTGTGACATCTTCAATAGACGGATCTGATATAGAAATTCCGAAGTTTTTATTAGTCAGAAGGCAAAAATTTAATGATAATGGTGTTTTACACTCAATTCCAAGCTTACTCAAGAAATTTATTTCCTCAGAGTAAACAGGAGGCTCTGGATACACCAATTGTTTAAATTTACTTATTATTTCACTTTTTTCATTAACCGATAATATTTTATCTATGTCTGACACTTCAGGAGGCCGTGATAAAATTTCTGCTCTATCATCAATAAACCCAACTGCTTTATACTCTTTCAATAACAATTTAGCATAAAAATAACGTACAGTTTCTAGCAAAGTAGCACTTAATATTCTTAATAAATCTCGTTGAGTAGGCTCACCATCAAGGTTAATATGAATTCCTGGTATATTAGTTGCAAAAGGAAACCTGCGGTCTTCAAATTCTTCTAGAGAGTCAACAGCAATTATAGGTCGATCATTATCTTTTGCGCTAATAACTTCCCTTTGGCACCAATATCTAGATGAATATGAGTCAGTATGAATGGCAATTATTGTAGATTGTTTTATATGCCCAACAATTTCATCATCAAACCTGTAACCCGGGGCAATATCTGTTGCATCAAAAAAGTTCCTCATCGAGCTGTTATCAATAAAATTTTTCAATGCTTTCGCTAAAAAAATTCCATTTTCTCCATCCTTCGTATGGCTTAAAAAAAGTTTTAAAGCGTTATCTTTGCCATTAGCTATTTTCTGAAATTCCTCATTCAATGAAAAACGATAAATTTCATGAGTAATTGCAATAAAGAACAAATCGTTTAAATAGGTCTGATCAAACTCAAAAGCTCTTATAAAATTTTGGTAATCGAACATAGTATGTTTGAATGCTAGTTTATCAAGAGCAATAGGAATCAAAGTTAACTTATCTAGTCGAGTCATCTTTTTTATATACTCTGTCCAAGAATCATCGACAACTAAATCTCTACTTATAAAAATAAAAACTAAGTTTTTTTGTGATAGTTCTTCGATATCTTTTGGAATCCCTTTATGTATACATGTTCTACAATAAATAGGGAGGTTCATTGACCTTGAGAATGGTTTATTTATATCTCGAGACAATAAAGAATAGCAGTAATCAAACACAGGTTTAACTTTATCGGAATCTGACGGGTACCAAACAAAGTAAATTGAAAGCGGTGAATTAAAATCAGCCATTGCCATCTCTCCCTAATGAGTTACGCCACAGACTTTGCATTTGGCATTATACCCCATCATATCTTGTGAATTTTTTATTAAATGGTTTCTTGTGATCCTAGCATTAAATGCATCCTCTATCCATTTTCCCAGCTGCTCTGGTGAATTTGGGTACACCCAATAACGAGCATAGCAATTTTCATGCCTTAAAGACCAATTGGCTTCCAGTCTAGGCGGAAGGTGTGCCGATTCTCCCTGGCTTGGTAAAATGATCCCCATTAAACCATTTGGTGTATACTCTCCTTGTCTTAATGAAGTTTTAATTTCCCAATCAACGTAACGACGACTATGAGTACAGTTTCCTACAAGTACAATTGTAACTGTTGTATCTTGTAAGTACTTTTTCCTGATTTGTGTCATTACGTACTCGGGATTCCGGCTTTGTATGAACTCATCATTGTTATTAGCACCAAGAACATACGGAATAAATACTTTCTCCTTATTTGCAAATCTATCAATAAATGCATCTACTTCTTGACGATCTTCCCTAAAGTGTGAAATAAAAACTTTTCTTCTTGTACCTTGATAAGTCATCAAAACTACTCCTTCCAGGTTAAATAATTATCAAGAGGATGTTGAACCATACTATAAGGATTTTTTTCAATAAAATTACTTGCTGACTCAAATAATAGACTTGATTTTTTACTCAATTCATTTAAATAATTATTAAGACTCCTAGTTCCTCTAATTATTCGAGTTATTTCTAAATAAGATGGAATTGTAACAGTATCTTTTAATGTAAGTGTTGCCAGTGGTTTGTCAGCCTTTTTTCCGAACCCTATTTCATAGGGAACCCACCATGACCCCACCGTTTTCTCGGAAACAATACAGCAAACATTTGTGGATACGGATAATCCGTTTTCAATATTTTTAGTAATTGCAATCGGATCACCTTGAGATACTGCGTGCTGAAGACTTTCATCATAAATGTCTAAATAGATATCAAAACCTGCATTCTGAATATATTCTCCAATTTTCTTTACCGTATTTCTATCTTCACTGGTATAAGACAGAAAAATGCAAACTTGCGACTTTTGTGCCGATGCATAAAAACTTTTATTCACAGATTCATAGATTGATGGATTTGCTAGATTCTTTCCAATCAAAAATATTCTCCTCCCCAAAGATTACTTTTTTTGACCAAATATCGACGATGCTCAATGAACTTCGGTTTTCTCTTTTTTGCAGATACAGACAATCACTTCTACCATCAGCTTTTACAGGATAAAACTTGACCCTTCAACGATCAATTGATGACTCTAGAACTATACCAAAGAACTACATGCAGTGACACATTTCTACACCAATGGTCCCAATTCCTTCCAAACATACGTTTCAGTTTCTAAAATTTATGTAATTCTCAAAATCAATTTTGAAGTGGGTGGTGCAAGATGTCGAGAAGTTTAACGTTTGCTTCTAAGGGACAAATAGGACTGGCCAAGAATGTATCTCTCATTGAACTCGCCAAATCTCATGGCTTCATACTCGAAAATGGCGGTCGCCGTGCACTTCATGCGAAGCAGAGCGGCGGCCTTTACTTTTTTCGGGACAGCAATAAGTACTACCATTTTTAACAGATACTCACGGTGGTTCCATTGATTTTGTGATGCAATTCTTCCGTAAGAATTTTAAAGATGCAGCAGCCTTTTTGTTGAAAATGGACACTCCACACCATCCCCCCTCTCCTTACGCTCTAAAGCCTCCCGGTAGCTTGAACTCCCGAATAAAGCACCAAACTATAGGCGAATAGCCAGGTATTTAACCCATTTTCGAGGAATTGATTCGAAAATCGTGTCTTGCCTCATGCAAGAAAAAAAACTTTATCAACAAGATAAGACTGGAAATTGCGTCTTTGTTGGATATGACCTGGACGGAATAGCCAAGTATTGCTCTCTTCGCGGATCCAACTCGGATCACCCTTTCAAACAGGATCTAGGCATTCGGACAAAAGTTTTCCTTTCCATATCACTGGAACCAGAAACAAGGTCTATGTATGTGAAAGCCCTATTGATACCATGAGCCATGCGACGCTAGCGAAACTGAATGACCAAGACTGGAAGATCACCGAATATCACTGGGTTGCTTGTCAGACAAAGCATTGGACGCTTCCTACTACCTCACAATATCAATGACATTGCTTTTTAATTGGAAACGACTATTACGCTACTTATCATGATGGCAGACCTGCCCCGAACCGGGGACAAGCGGCCGCTTTATCATTTGCTCAGAAATATGCGGCACTAGGTTACCGAACCTCAATCCATACCCCACTTTCTAAAGATTTCAATGAAAATCTAACTGCTATTCGGTCAGCCCAGTTCGAGGTGAGCCTCACCATTCAGAACGAATATGAAAATGAGCATTAAATCACCCTCGTAGATAATGCTGTGTACGAATTATCGTTCGACAACAGTTTTAATGATCTAATTCTTTATAGTTCCCAAAGTGATTACTGGAACCGTGGCTGAGTCACTCTCTTTTGGAAAGGGAGTGACTCCAAAAATTTATATTTATTAACGAAAAAAGTTACATGAAGAAAAAAAAAGAGCCAAACGGCTCTTCTATAAGTTGAGTATCAAATACGGTCTTAAGTATCTTTGCTAAGTAATCACCAAAAATATAATGGATTGGGTTGGATTTTAGGGGTTTCTAATGAAAGTTTCTTTTTTATTTTAAAATCTCCTTTGCGCTTCTCAAATGCTTCATCTATATATTTTTCCGGATTACTAATAAACGAAGAATACTTCATTACCGCGCAATATACTTGATCGTCTGAATAGTGTGCTATTATGCCATCATATTCATGATTTTTGTAAACTAAATCAGGCAGATAATATTTATGCAGATTTGTCGGTAATCTCAAAGTAATTCCACAATTACATTGTGTGGAAGTGCATGTACCTGACTGGTAGATTTGATCATAGACTTCATCCCTTACGACAGCGAGTAATCCATTGGGGTTGCTCCCCCATAATGAAGCTTGAATTTCAGAGTTAACAAAAGGCCTTCTTGCAGTTTCATACCCAACGATAACCAACGTTACCGTGGAATCAGACAAGAAGTCTTCTCGAATACTACGCATAATTGTTTCTTCGGCGTTGTTCGTATTAATATCCCCATTAGAGACTGATTTGTCTATAAAGTGGTCTCCACCAAACTTTTCAATAATGAGATCTTTTAAGTCCTGATCATTAGCATGGTGATAGCTTATAAATGTCTTATGCATTATACGATCCCTCCCATTTCTTAGTATTGACTTCAAATGTGCCTTCGACAGTCGACTTAAAAAATTGATTAACTCTAGTAAACCCATCACAGATTTCTCGATATCTATAGTAATGTTTCTGTACCTCAGTTATTGGAGTCATATGAAAGGGGATTACTGCCCCGCCGTTAATAGGAGTTACGCTGTCTGTATCGGCAACTCTCTTATACCAACGCCTATAATTATTTTGATGGGATGTAAGGAACTCGTTAAGCATCTGAACAATCTCATTTGTAACATTATAAAGTTCTCGCTGTTCACCCTTATTACTCCATCTGCCGCGCTTCTTCTCATTATCCAAGATTTTCATCTCTTCCCGGAAAAATTCATATGTCTTATAGAATGAGGTCAATGTTTCATCAAAGTTGTCGCGTTCAAGGTCGATTTTGAATAGAGAGCGTTTCGTGTCGAGAAAAGATCGGACAGTTCTTTTATAGAGTCTAGCCGGGTTATCAAACATAAGATTAAAACCGCCCAAACTGAGCCTTTCGATTTTAAAGGCCCACTTATTTGTCATCAGCAATAGGAAAAAGCCCACTAGAACCAATAAAGGAAGTATCCCAAAAAAGAATGTTGAGACTAACTTTATATTCTGAAAAAAACGGGTTGTATTCAGGAAGCTAAGATCGTATAAAGAGCATACAACCAGTACTGCAATAATTATTAATACAATTCCCCAAAATAGGGGATGAAATTTTTTCACACATCTTCCTCCTTGTATTAGCTTGATCTTTAAGTCTTCAAACAGGAAACCAAGAATTGTAGTCATCACTTGCCTGGTAGTTTTAACGGTAGATTATTTCTCTTTAAATTCAGCTTTTCTCTGTCACAGAGAATGCTATATCTTCTGGCCCATTTGGAAGCATTATCCTTTAATATTGCTCTATTAGGACAGAAGCCTCAACTAGAACTAAGGACCTCTCCCATAGTTCAAAAATAATTATTGAAATGATCGAGCCCTTGAAAACCTGTACTAATCTGTAATGTCGCATCCCAATCTGGAGCGCCCCAAAATAGAAAGCCACTATCCGATTTATGGATGTGGCTACTTTGATATTCCAATTATTTTTTGAAGGAGATTTAATTCCCTGATTCGTAAACCTTTAATAGCTCTTTGAAAAAGAACGGCTCTCTTTCATGCTGATAATTGTATTCCATGATGGCATTTACGATATCCCACTTTACATTATCCATGATCCCTGCCGGTAACTGATGCTCCTGCAAGTAATCCGATATTTTTGGAACAACTTCAGCATCAATCACTTCTCTCCCCTGTTTAGCGAATTCATTCCACTGCTTATATTTTTGAGGATGATTTGCAAACAAATACTCTGTTAACTTGTTTCTTTCCTCCAAAGAGACCTTTTCCCAGTATATGCTTTGTGAACGCTTAGCTGCCTTGGCCCAGCTTTTCTCGTAGGTCATATTGAGGGTTATATCGGCAGCAATATTTGCTTTGACCGGATGGCCGCTGTTTGCAAACCATTGAATACTTTTTATTTTATGTATGAGCTCCTGATCCATATTGAACCCTCCACCGTCCAGCCGAAAATAAAGAAAACTATTATGAAAAAAATACGTCTAATATAGAAAACAACCAAAGGCGGTTTGCTGATGCATAAATTTCGTAAATTCCTTAAATCCCGAAAAGCTCTCATTTTGTTATTGTTTTTCATTGTAATAGTTGGACTCAATAGCAACGATAGAATGAAGCAACCACGGAATGAATCATCGGTTTCGGTTCAAAGTATTCTCGATCAATCCAGCATAATTCCGCACTATATCGATGAGTCTTCATACGCCGGCGTTGAATTAGAAATAATTAAAACATTAAATGAAGCGATGAAATATAACTTGGAAGAGAATTTTGCGGGTTATCGCTCCTTATTATCCGACAAACACCCGAGTAAAAATGAAGACTTCGATACGACGCTCAGCATCATTGTATCCCTTGACTCGCCTTCATTTAATCCGCTGCCTGATAACGATTTTGAAGTCTTCGTTGATCAGGTGCAAATTACAACCGAAGATCCTACCGCGGCTGTACATTCTACAAAAAAACTTTATATTATGACTCAAGAGCACGGGGAATGGAGAATACTGTCGATACACAATTAACATTTGCCCTTATTTCGCAAAGTCGTCAACAGTATCGGACACCAGAGACCTTATTTACTCTTTACCGCAGAATTTCATAACTTTTCGGACCCAGAAGACCTTATCTGCGTAAATAGCCGCGTTCTCAAGTAAAATTGGGTAAATAGCGGAACCAGGGTCCGATAGCATTGATTTTTTTGTGTTTTTCTGCAAATAACGGAACCAGAGTCCGCAAGCTTCTCAGTTTGAGTTCGTGATGAGGACGGACTCGCTCCAAGAAAAAAACGAAAGAATAGCTGTCTAGGAGGGTTAGTCTATTCATTTTCCCTCGATCTTTCACTCTTGCTCGATCCATCACTTTTGCATGATCCTCACTTTTGCTCTTATCTAGCGGCTTTCCTCGATCTTTTCTATGAATTTGTCTTTGAACTCTTGAAGATCTTTTTGAATAAGGATGACCTTTTTATGATCAAGCAAAATATAAGTCGGAGCCTGGTGAATATTCAACTTCTTCCGAACCTGCTTTCCTTCTCGGGAATCCATGGTCAGTACCCCTGCTTTAGTATATTCTTCCGGATGCTCTGCTACGATCTCATTAAGTACATAAGTTTGGTTAATGTAGTCGCTCTCTTCCGCCAAAATCAACAAGGAGAAAGCGTATTTCTCCTGAGCTAAATACGGGGCAAATACATTCTGGTCTTTCCTGCTGCTCGAGCCGAGAAACGCGGAAATAATCATGAGCAAAATGACGATTCCCGCCTTAAATAAACGTAGTTGCATTTCCGCCTGCGGTTTCAATTTCCCCTAGCCCCCTTTTTCAAAATATAGCGGCAGCACAAAATAGCAGCACAGTTGTGATTTTCTCTCTGCCCCTAATAAAGGTCGCCCTGCTGCAACCCATAATGCTCGGGCAGCAGGTTCTTGCCCACTTCTACGCTGCGATTTACAATCTCTATTAATTCATGAATGGTCCCGCTAATTTGCTCAGTAGGAATACTTTCACCAAAATGCTCCCTATATAGGGCGTTCGCTTCTTCAAACTCCTTCGTATCCAAATTTCTCAACACTGCGTCCAGCCATAATATTGGGGCAGCAAATTGTAGCCTTCCCGAAGGCTTAATTCGATTGCGTTTAATTTTGTCCATTAAATATTATCCTTTTATTTAATGCTTCCACAGTCCACAGCTTTTATGCTATACATGTTAATTACAGATGATTAATACGCGCTACACTAACAAATTTATTCTATTATATAAAATAAGGCCTCTGGAAAAAAGTACATTTCGGTGATTAGCGATCATTCACCATGACTGTGCAAAAAATAGACAGCAACCGAAAAGTAACCTACAACAATTAGGCATAGGCCATTAACAAACAGACTGATCCTGAACAGTCCTCGTATTTTTTAAATCACTGTAAAATGGGGCGATCCGCTCCTCAAGCCATTTCATCCAATCGGACAAACTCCATGTTTTTGGTCTGTAATTGGCTCAGTACTTCCTCTAAAGCTTGCAGCATAATATAAGGAGCCTCGGGATGCGCACCTGCCGTTTCACCACTATCATGAAGCAGTACAACGGAGCCATCGGTAATGCGGCTTAACAATGTAGACTTCAGGCGGGTCCGACTGACTCTCCTGCTCCAATCCCCTCCCATTATCGACCATAAGGTGATGCGATACTGCTTATACCTGAAAAAATCAAACAGATTGATTAGTCCCCAAGGGGGGCGATAATAGCTGGGCCGGGTCCCGATGATAGATTCAATAATATTAGCGGAGCGTTCGAGATGCTCGCGCCGTATCGTCCCGGGCAGCATCATCCAGTTGGATGTATGACTATAATTATGTATGCCGATCTGATGACCCTCCCGGTGCATCCGCCTGATCAGCTCGGGATACTTCTCCGCTTGCGAGCCAAGCACAAAAAAGGAGGCCTTCGCTTGATACTGCTCCAATAAATCCAGCAATTTCGGCGTGTATTGGGGATGCGGCCCGTCATCGAAGGTGAAGGCCACCTGATTTTTAACCTTTCCCTTACGAAAGACGCCAAGACCAAGTAAGCGCGTAATCAAGCTTGGAAGGAACATATAGAAAATTGCGATCCACACCATTCCCCCTATTAGGTATACAAACAAGTCTCCCCCTCCAAATCTATCAATATTTTTTATTTTCTAGCCTCCCAACCCTGTCCCGGGCAATTTTGCTCCGGGGGAGAAGCGATTTTTCAGCGAAGCGCGTGAATGGATCAGCAGCATGGGAACCAGTTGTTCTGTGCGCTGACTGATCCTTTGCCGCCCCTCGGGATGCAAAGCAGACAACAGTAAGCGAAGATAGACCGTTGTCATCCATACAAATATGCCAGGCTTCAACTGCTGCTGCTCAAATCCAAGACCGTGCGTCAATCCCCTGTGAAGCAGCGTAATCCCAAGTAAAGCCTTGACCTGCCTATACTCGGATTTCGATTCGAACGCTTCGTTGATCTGCTGTAAAGATTTGCGCACCATACGAGCCGTTTGCAGAGCAGCCCGGTCCGATCCTTCGGTTTGAATCAGCTGCAGGATTTTACCATTATCGAGATGGAGCTCCCCTACCCATTCGCCCTGATTGATGATTGTAGCATCCTGGCATACAATAGCCTGTCCCCGGTGCTTCTTCAGCATGACTGTGCAAATGCCAAAGCGTGATGTTTGTGACCCGCGGAAATACGAGAACAGCGCAAACACTCTTTCCCACATCATCCAAACAGATTGCACTATTGTCTTACTTATTTTATCTCCCAAATCTACTCACCCTTCTTACGTTTGTTATTTTCTGTTTCTTTTCTGTGATCAGATTATACCTGGCGAAGCTTTCGTTTTATTTATTCCTTTCATCGCGCAGGTTGCCTTTTCAAATACGACAGAGTGGATGTTCTCCTTGACAATTCCGCCAAAGACGGGAATAAGTGGATGCTTTCTGCCGAAGCTGTATACTTCTCGAAGCTCAGAATCAAATGCGATCGACGCGTGATTATAAGGAGCTCTTGTGTACAAACCGATCATTTTCGTGACGATGGTCCGCCGACTGCTCAGCAGAATATAAATTTGTATATCTTTGTTCATATTTTTCAATCGCCGTTTAATTATTGGGTTATGTACTACCATTTATTGTTATTACTATGGTATGCCAAATGGGGAAATACCTAAACCGCCTGAAGCCCGAATTATTACTAGACTATAGTCTTGGAAAAGGAAAATAAGATTTTCGGAAGGAGGCTTTAATTGACTTAGAAGGACGTTACGAATGGCAACAAGAAGGGTATTAAAGTAATTGACAGCATCTGCTTGTTGGAATGATCGTTATTCCTTCTAACTCCAGCAGCTTCATTCCTTGATCGCGAGGCGACAGCTCCCAAATTACATAATTCCCCGCCTTGTGGCAAAAGGCATCCATATTTATGGCGTGGCTTATTTTCGTGATCAATTCATCATCGCTGCCCCCCCTGAAAAATGCATTCTAGTTGGAGACATAAAATCTTAGTTGCATAAACCGTAGTGGTAGTGTGATTGCTTTTCCTATGTTATTTTTGGTTTCTAGCCTTTTTAGTTCGAAATATAACTACAGTTACAATTAATGCGATTATTACAACGGTAGATATAAAAAATATGTTAGATAGTATATTCATTATGTGGAAAGGGGCTTTATGAACATAAACAGCCTTTACCCATTGATTGCTTTCTTTTATTGCAATTGCACTGGAAGTTGATGTCCCTTTTATTTCATAATATTGCGTTCCTTTTGGATAATAGTTTGATGCATGTCCGTAATAATCTCCTGTCATATCATTCGGCTTGGTCTTTACTTCCCCTATGATTTTACCGATCTCAGCAGCTTCGACAATTTCTTCTTGTTTCACTTCATAAACTTTTCCTTTCCAAACAACAAAAGGGTAAGCCCAAGATACGGCCTGAACCGTGGAAGAAATCAAAAATACAAGTATTAAGGATAAAAATGTTATCTTTTTCATAATTCCTCCAATATCTATTTTATTTTATCATAACCAAAAACTTTAGAAACTGTTAATCAATCTAAAACAACAATCTTTTAAAAAACAGCCTATGAATTCCCGTCAACGGCATCATGGTGCAAAGCCTTGACACATAATCGGGTTAAAACGGGAAAAAATAGTTCTGACTAAACTAAATACGGAGAGTAACAAGATGACATCTAAATGGATCGATTTTATCAAATACAATGGGATGGTATGGAAACCCCCTTTAGCTGCCGCACTGTCTTGGGCGTTCGCGGAGTGGGCTGGGTCCAAGCATCCTTATTTAGCTCCTCTGACGGTCATTTTGTCCATTCAATTAACCGTCGACAAGTCCGTGCAATTTGCATGGCAGCGGGTGATCGGAACCGTTGCTGGCGTCCTTTTTACTGCAGCTATAGCGCCATATGTTGGTTTAAACGCTTGGAGTATAGGACTGCTCCTTCTGGTTGGCGCCTTCATCGTAACATGGCTGAAATTGGAGTATGCCCTCTTAATCCAAATTGCTCTAAGCATTTTATTAGTGTTATACTTTCACAACAAAATGCCCAGCTACCCACTGGATCGAATACGCGATACGGTGATCGGTGCTATCGTTGCTTTGCTCATCCAGGTATTCATCTTTCCCCCCGATTCCGTTAACAAGGCTCAAACAAGGATGAACCAATTCGCAGATCATCTATCCTATCATTTCATGAACACTGCGCTTTGGGTAAAAACTGGCTCCCCCTCAAGTGAAGCTAATACACTGCATTCCGAATTGCAAAACTTATTCCAAGAGCTTCATCAAACGACATCTGAGCTAAAAAAAGCGGAGCAAAGCTTACGCTTCAATCCGCTAGGTCGTAAAAAACGCCTTATTCTGAAAAAATTAAACCGGCAAATGGATCAACTTCGCTCTGGGTTTGCCAATCTGGCCGACATGATACGAATTTTCACGAGCTGGTCCGAGAGCGGAAAATTTGCAACAGAGGATCAGCATATTTGGGCCGAGCACTTGAACGCATTAGCGAAGCTAATTTCGGAATGGAGAAGTACATTGGACGATTCGGCCGCCTGCAGCTTGGTTTCCAATGACCCGGCCCTGCAAATACAAACGCCTGCCCATATGGAGAACTATCAGTACCCGTTAGCGTTATATACGAACGCCGAGCAAGTCGTTCAAGACTTCCGTATTGCAGCGGCTTTTTCCAATAAAGCCCGATAATCGTCAGCGGTATCGACATCCATGAACAGGTCTGGGTTGGGGAAATCTAGGCAAATTCCCACCCCTTCTTTCCGAATAAGATGGCTGGCTCCCCGGTCACCTTGGAGTTGCAGAAGCTCCGGGAACATTCGCTGCGCAAAAATAACGGGCGGTCTTGCCAGCCCCTCATAACTCGACGCCACAAAACCAATGCTGCTGTTGATTTGCTGTGTTTGAAAAAAAGCAATCAGTTCATTAATCATCGTATCCGTAATGAAAGGCTGATCCGCTAGCAATATCATGGCGGCTGCCGCTTCCATCGCAAGCACAGCCTTTACGCCGCAGCGAACAGAATGCGCTTGGCCTAAACAGGCTTCTGGACACGTAATCGAGGACCATTTCCGTCTGAATGGCTCCCGGTAAAATGCATCATCAATCCAATCCCCCGCAGCGCCGTTTCGAATAACTAATACATAATCCAGCTTAGAGCTCAGAGCCGCGGCCAGCGCAAAATTCCCCAAACGCATCGAACCGAGCGGAAGCTGAAGTTTATCCGAGCCCATCCGGGTACTTTGGCCTGCCGCCATATAGATGCCAACGATCGGATTCCCCCTCACCAGGAACCACTTGCAAGCTTTCTTTTTGTTCTGTATATGTAGATGATTTCTGCGAGAATGCTCACTGCAATTTCCTCCGGTCCCTCTGCACCAATCTTAAGTCCTACTGGGAAAAAGACCTTCATCTGAACCGGTCCGTCCCGCAGCAAGCGCTCCGTTCTGGTTTTCGATCCCAGAATACCGAGGTAATCCAGCTGCCGCTCAGCAAGCAAATGAACCAACTCCTGATCCCTCCTGAAATTATGCGTCATCACAATGGCATAATCGTCAGATGTAAGATGAATCAGCGGTAGTGTTTCCTCAGGAAAACCTGTTACTATGGATTCGGCATCAGGAAAATAACGCCGCTGGCAATAATCGGGCCTCCAGTCGGAAACGATAACGGAAAAGCCGGTGTTGGCGGCCATTGCGGCTAGCGGTCTGGCATCTGGTCCGGCACCAAATAGAATCAGCCGCGGTTTGGGATAATAAGTATGGACAAAAACATCCGATTGCAGGGCTGCGACAAACTTCATCCCACTTTTCGGCGATTCCTCGGGCGACGTCCATTCCAGCAGCGATGGCGGAAATTCTTCCCTCCACTCCCCGAACAGGTGCCGATCTCTGGTCAAAAATCCATAGTCGCTAACCGAACCATCCGGGCCAAACCTTTTAATGAGTTTGACTTCGGACCGATCATCCAAATATTTTTTCAAAGTACTTAAATGCTCAGCCAGCACATCATTGACCGGTTCCAATGTGACATGAACAACACCACCGCAGCCCGTTTCTTCCCCCCAGGACAGCGGGTGCGAGGATTGCATGTCGAACATGAAGCTGCGCGAAGACGCTGATGCCAATATATCCGGCACGCTGAGCGCCAGCGCAGCTTCCAGGCAGCCCGCGCTGAGTACCCCTACTTGCGAACCATCTTCAAGAAACAGCATGGAGGTCCCTTCTTTGCGATATGCGCTCCCTTCCACATGAATAATCGTCGCAAGCACGCTTCTTAAATCGGTATGCTGAATCGTTTCCAAAATACGATGAATTTCTTCCAAACCTGCCCCTCCTCAGGCTCCCAGAGAATTCAAGCCTTCTTACTTATCCGTGTTAAGATTCCTATTAAGATCCGTGTTAATTGCAAAGACATCCTTTACGGCACGATGAATTTCTTCATAAGAGGTACACCTGCAAATGTTGGATTCCAGCCATATTCGAACGGTTTCTTCATCGGCCTGGGGATGAACATGCCGCAGCCCTTCACAGTTCATGATGAAGCCAGGGGTACAGTAACCGCATTGAAAGGCCTGATTTTGGGCAAAAGCACGCTGTACGGCGGAGCCCGCCAACCCCTCGATCGTTGTAATTTGCTTCCCCCAGGCTTCCACAGTGAGCATCAGGCATGATTTCATAGGCTGGCCATCTACTAGAATCGTACACGCGCCGCAGTCTCCGTTATTGCAGCCTGGCTTGCACCCTGTGAGCCCAAGATGATCACGAAGCGTATACAGCAGGGTCTCCGCAGCCCTTACTCGGACCGTTTGCTGTTCCCCGTTCACCTGTAATTCGACTCGATAATGATCGGCATCGAAGGATGACATCCTTTCACCTTCTTTCCAGTCTATGTACCGCATCCGCCATCGTTTGCTTCAATACAAATTCCCGGTAAGCGGCTGATCCCTCCACATTATCCAGTAATGAAGCAGGAAGTTTGCCGGTGGCCCGTTCAATTCTTGCCGTAATTGGTAAAGATGAATCGTTCAGCACCTGCTCGATTGCCGCGGATCGAAAAGGGAATGCGCATACACCGCTAAAGGCGGTGCGCATCTCATCATTTTTCCTAAGCGCAGCTACGGTAACGAGCGGGTAGCCGACATGGCCAATCTCCCGTTTTTTGAAATACGCAAATGGCAGTGATACATCATCGCGGTCGATGAGAACCTGGACAAGAAACTCTCCGCTCGTAAGCCTCATTTGTTGGTTGAAGACTTTATGAATAGAAGTTACTCTGATCCCCTGTGTTCCTGCGATAACCATCCGGCTATTTGCTAACAGCAAGGGAAGGACGGCCTCCCGATAATGAATTTTGCCGCTAATGTTGCCTCCGAGCGTGATTTTATTCCGAGATGTTTGGTCAGCGACTCCCTGTGCCGCTGCACTGAGGAGCGGAAACGGGTCGGCTTCGGACAAAGCCGATAACGTGACACACGCACCGATCACCAGTATATCCTTCTGCATTGCGAGTACGTTGCATTCTGGAATGGACTTTAAATCGATAACAGCTCCCGGTTGAATGGAGTTGACTCGAGCAAATGTAATGATTTCCGTCCCTCCGGCGTAATACATTGGTCTTTTCCCTTGCCTTTGCAGATTTTGGAACAAATCCACAGCCATCTGAACGGTAGAAGGATGGAAGTATTCAAAATCAAACGGAATCATGCATCGTCCTCCAAATCATCTCCGGCGTCAAGGGCAGCTGATTAAGCTCTACGCCAGCAGCTGCTGACAAGCTGTTCGCCAATGCCGCAGACATGCCAATCAAACCATGCTCACCGATTCCGCGCAATCCATATGGTGCTTCCAGATGAGGTGTCTCGACGAAATCCACGAAATACTCGGGCTGTTCTCCATAACGAATGAGCTTGTAGGTTCGAAACTGGCGATTCAATATGGCCCCGTTTGGGTTGAAGCGGAAAGCCTCGCGGCTAGCAAGACTTAAGCCCATACTCATCCCGCCCGTCACCTGAGCACGGGCAAAACCCGGGTTGATAACCCGGCCCGCATCGATAACCGTTGCTGCTTTAACGATTCTATAGGTGTAATCCCTTGTATTTAACTCCACTTCAACGGCCTGTGCGCCTACCGTCCACTCCGGTCCAGTATTTCCTCTACCGGTTATAGGGTCCAATAATGTGATATTACGCATCGTATAGCTCCCGCGTCCGATAACCTGGCTACCAATCGTGTTGCCGTTCGGGAAGGTGTATCCGTTGGCGATTTGTTCAATAGCTACTCCCAGCTCGGGGCGAGTTTTACGGAAGACTCTCCCTCCGCCAACATCCAGGTCTGCCGGCGGACATTGAAGTACGATGGAAGCCATGTTTTTTAACTGCATGATTGCATCTTCAGCGGCCTGCAGAATGGCATTGCCCACCAAAAAGGTGCTCCGGCTAGCGACCGTCTTCCATAGCTCGGGGTCTTTATCGGTCTCTATGTCCATGCGAATCTGTATCTTCCGATCATCCATGCGGAATCGTTCCGCCAATATTTGAGTAAGGGCCGTCCTGGTGCCTTGGCCGATTTCCACGGCACCGCATAGCAGATGAATGCTTCCGTCCGGATTAAATTTGATCATAGCCCCCGCCCCGGCATTGGTTGGCGTATTTGAATTTTTCCAGAAGCAGCATATCCCTGTCGCTTTAATGAGATGGCCGTTTATTTCGGCTCGTGGACGGTCGTTCCAATCGATTAGCGTTTTCAATTTGGTAATGCATGTTCGTAAATCGCCGATATTGCTTCTATTCAGCAAAGTTTGTGTCGGGGTCGTATCCCCCGGTCCGATTGCATTCATATAACGAAGCACCAAAGGATCCATATTCAATCGATCCGCCATCCTATCCATAGCCCTTTCCATAGCGAACGTCAGCTCCGGATGTCCGAAGCCGCGAAAGGAAGTGGAATAGGGATGATTCGTATACATACATAAAGAATCACACTGAACGTTATCGATTCGATAAGGCCCCGTGCAATCGGTAGCTCCCGCACGGCTCATGATCGCTCCCCGGTCCGAGTAAGCTCCGCCATCAAACAGGTGCAGAATTTCGGCGGCCATTATTTTGCCTTCCCGGGTGCAGCCAAGTTTAATTGTTGATTCCAATCCGATATGAACTGGAGAGGAGACCATGTCCAGCTCCCTGGAATTTACCAATTTGACAGCTCTTCCGCCAACGGCAAGCGAAGCCAAATAAGCGAGATATTCTAACTGAACTGCCGATTTGCCGCCATAGCTTCCTCCTACCAGCGGAGTGTGAACGGTGACTTCGTGAAGCGGAATATGGAAGTAGCGGCTAATATCCTTTTGGATCACATAAGGGGATTGCGAAGCGGAATGGATGTTGACTTTGCCGCCGGGCAAAATTTCTGCTATACTGCATCGCACTTCCATCGCGGCGTGATCCGATTGAGGCAAACGGACCTGAACCGTAACGATATGTTCGCTATTCCTCCACCCTTCCTCCATATTCCCCTTGCGGATCCTTGTCCGGTTGGCGATATTCGTTCCCGGCTCCGGATAAGCCTGTTCGCTTATTTCGTATGCGGCCAGATGCTCATGAATGAGCGGCGCACCGGTCTGCAAAGCTTCGCTTGGACTTAGGACAACAGGCAAAACCTCATAATCCACTTGAATTTGAAGAGCAGCCATCTCGGCAATATATTCTTCCTCCGCGACAACCAGGGCAACCGGCTCGCCATAATATCTCACTTTGTCCATTGCGATGGGCGGCCGGTCTGCCAGCGGCGACCCGGTCAATACCGGGTAATACGCTCCTGTAATGACGGCCTTTACGCCTGGTATCCTCCAGGCTCTCGACGTGTCTATCGATTTAATCTTGGCGTGAGCATGGGGGCTGAAAGCGATTTTGGCATGCAAAAGTCCCGATCTCGCAAAATCGTTAATATAGCGGGCTGCCCCCGTAACTTTTTCGCCTGTTTCCTTTCTGGGAACGCTTGTTCCAAACGAGCGACCGATCTTCGCCCCCTCCTTTTTGCAAATAATCCTCCTATATGTATATGTGCCCCTTACATTTATTATTGTTATATAATTTCGTATAGCGTATCAAAATGCATTCGTTTTGAATCAACGATGATCTTATTCTAAGCTTTATATGATGCTGAGGTGAGGATGATCCAGATATGAAGTTTCTAGCTTACAGAAAGGGCTGCAAGTGTTGGATCTATTGAGGGCCAAGCACGCTTTGACGCTAACCGAAATTGCCGAAGAGCCGGACATGAATAAAACGACCGTTTTTCGTCTATTGCACACCTTGGAATAAATGAATTATGTGTTGAAAGCTGGTAAGTATTATCGCGTCAGCCGGGGATATAGGAGAACGGCATCTCCTTTATTCCGTATTTCCCGCTTGCTTCGGGCTTATTGACAGGTAAATATTCGCTCGATGACAAGTTCCAGGACTTCCGGGCAAGTTTACCTATTTCTAGGGGGAGCATTTGTGCATAACCTGAATAAAGTGGAGCGAATACGCCAAATCGCCAACGCCAAAGGCGCCGAAATCGCCCGTGTCGTGCTGGCCTGGTACCTGGCGCAACAAGCAATCGACGCCATCATTCCGGGGGTAAAAAAACTCTGAGCAAGTTTTAAACAACTTAAAAACTGCGAATGTCCAACTAATCGACACGGAAAACCAGGACATAGATCGTATTTTTGCATAAAAAAAATATCAAGCAGACTTAAGCCGGGTCAACCAGATCCGGCTCTCTAAGTTTTGTAATCGTACCACATCATTCATGCAACCTTAAGTTCAGCTCTCGCGTATCATAGTTAGCACAGGCTTAGAAGAGAGGGCCCGCTATCGAAGTCCGGACAGAAGGCATTAATCGTAGAGTAGTCTTTTGACTCAAACGACAAAAAAATTTGCCAAAAGGATATTATCGCTGATATTAAATAAGGGGGAAGAAAATGTATAGAGCGGCGATTGACGAAGAAAATTATCTGGCAGTTTTAGAACCAAGACACGCAACAGAATTATATCAATTAATTGATGGCAGTCGTGAAAATATAAGCAGATGGCTTGCTTTTCCCAAGATGACTAATAGAGTTGAGGATACGCTAAAGTTTATAGAAAATCTTTGAGGAGATTATCCGAAAATAATGGATACTGGGCTGGCATTTGGCATAAAGAAAAAATGGCAGGCTCTATCGGATTCTTATATATGGATTGGAATGCAAGAAAATCCGAGATTGGATATTGAATACATAGGGATGGGCTTAGCTACAAAAGCAACCAAACTATTAATTAACCATTCGTTTGAAGAACTAGGCCTAAGAAAAGTTGAAATAAACGTTGCAAGAGAAAACTTAAAAAGCAAAGCGATACCTGAACGATTAGGTTTCACGGCAGAAGGAACCATTCGAAATTATGAATATTTGAACGGAGAATATCACGATAGGATTATTTATGGCTTGCTCCAGGACGAATGGAAATAAAAAGGATTAGTTAATTGGTCGATATTATTATAAAGGGAACTCTTTTTTAGGAGTTCCCTTTATTACACAGATCCAGCCCTGTATGCTTACCCGCCCACTTCGGTCACGTTCCACAGTATGTTCGATAAGGCAACAGCGATGGCTCAGGAAGCATACAGTATTCCTCCTGTTCTGCAGTATGCTCATAAGGATTCGCGAGAACGCTGAGCAGCCGCTCCAGCACGCTGTAGTCCCCGTCCTTCTCTGCAGCTTCGAGAGCTTCCTCCACCCGATGATTGCGGGGGATGACCGCAGGGTTGCTGTCCCGCATCAACTGCTGCGAAGCTTCCTTGCTCTCCTCCTGCCTGTCTAATCTCGACTGCCAGCGCTGTAGCCACGGGTCAAATTCCGCATCCTCAAACAGCGCTGTATTTTGCCAATTGCCGAAGGTTAAAGCTTTAAACGTATTCGTATAATCCGCACGGTGTTTGTGCATTAGCTTCAGCAGCTCTTTAACTAGCTCCTCATCCTCCGGTTCCGGTTCTGCCTCCCCTTCTACGTTAAACAGCCCCAGCTTCGCCTTCATTCCGGCCAGCCAATGTTCATGAAACTGCTCGGTAAATCCGCCGATCGCTTCTTCCGCAAGCTTTACTGCCTGCTCCTTATCCTCATGCAGCAGCGGCAGCAGAGACTCCGCTAATCTAGCGAGGTTCCATGCGCCGATATAAGGCTGGTTGCCGTACGCATAACGCCCTTCCCGGTCAATGGAGCTGAATACGGTCGCCGGATCATAAGCGTCCATAAACGCACACGGCCCATAGTCGATCGTCTCTCCGCTCAGCGTCATATTGTCAGTGTTCATCACGCCGTGGATAAAACCGGCCAGCTGCCACTTCGCGATGAGCTTGGACTGGCGGCCGATCACTTCCTGAAGCAAAATTAAATATCGATTTTCGCCATTCGCTGCATTTTCCACCGCCTCGGGGTAATGTCTTTCCAGCGTGTAATCCGCCAAAGCACGAAGCTCATCCAGTTCTCCTCGCCCTGCGGCATACTGAAAGGTACCGACACGGATATGACTAGCCGAAATACGAGTCAATATCGCGCCGGTCTGCTCCGACTCGCGCATAATCGGCTGCCCCGTCGTCACCACTGCAAGGCTCCGCGTCGTCGGGATGCCAAGCGCGTGCATCGCTTCGCTGATAATGTACTCGCGCAGCATTGGCCCAAGCACCGCGCGGCCATCGCCTCCGCGAGAGTACGGCGTCCGGCCTGACCCTTTCAGCTGGATATCGACCCGTTCACCTTGAGGTGTTATCTGCTCCCCAAGCAGTATGGCCCGTCCGTCACCCAGCATGGTGAAATAGCCGAACTGATGCCCCGCATACGCTTGAGCCAGAGGCAGGGCCCCTCCGGGAATCTCGTTGCCAGCGAACACGGCTGCGCCCTCACTCCCTTGCAGCGCTTCAGCATTTAGCCCGAGGGATTCCGCAAGCAATGCATTGAACACGACCAGCTTCGGTTCGCGCACAGGCGTTGGATTTTGCAAAGTATAAAATATGTCAGACAGCTCGGCATAACTATTATCAAAGTTCCATCCTGCATCTACGGTTGTTTTTTTGTCAGTCATCGTTTCTCCTAGTTTAAAACATTGTATTTTAGCCTGACCGGGTAATCATGATTACCCCCTTATTATGCACCTTAATACCTTAATGTATTTTCACTTTCCACATATTGATTATATCTTACTGCAAAAAGTCCCAAAAGAATATGGTTTTTGATCAGATACGGCTTTAAGCCGAATTCCAGGATGTGTTAGAATTTCGGCTCAAAATTTCTTGAGGTATTTATTTTGCATGATTAGAAAATATTCCCTTTACCGCGGCAGGTAAATCCTCATACTGTATTTCCTGCCAGTAAGTGACACCACGAAAGTTAGTCGTATATAGTTCAAGATAGGCTCCCTCACGCAACTTTTTGCTAGCGGAAAAACTTAAGTCTTTTTTGCTTCCTTTTTTATTATAGGAGTCCAGGTTATAAAAATAACGGTTGTTTCCCATCTTCATATGATTGTTTTGAACCATAGTATAATAGATCTTTTTTCCTGATGGATTTTCGGGAGTCAGTTTAGCTGGACTAAACAAGAAAAAAGTAAAAGCTGAAATCATGATTATTATTAAACCGACTATTATGAATAGTCTCTTCATTTTATCACCTCGCACAGATCCGCTTTAGACTGCATCTGTTTTTTTCAACCTATGAATTGAAAGGAAAGAACCAGCAGTAATAAATATAATATTCATTACAAGGAACAGAATGAGTTCAGAATCATTTAAATTGTCCTGGCTAAGAACACCCATGCCAATAGTTAATAAAGAATAGGGAAAGAATAACCCCAGCTTCGCAATGTACATACCTAAGCCGATAAATACGGCACATAAACCGATTCCTATAGGAGCGGCAAAGCTGCGAATACGAATAGATATTCCAAGCTGGATAGTTGCTATGCTGATAGAAGCGAGCCAACCGCGAACGAGCCAACCGAGAGTTTCTGATGGGAAAGCAGTGGATAAACCCAGCAATTTTCCCGCGCTAAAATAAAGGGCTGCAAAAAATATTTGGACAATGAGAATTAAAATGCTGATTACCCAAAGTTTTGCTATAAATATGCTTGTGATGGATACGGGCGCAGTGAGTACCATATTCCAGTTACGGTTTAGATGCTCGAGCCTGCAGAAATAAGCACAAATTATCGCAATAAGGATCGGCAAAAAGAATTCTCCGTAAAATAAACTGACTTGCGTCCATAGGCTATACCATTCATTCTGAAGAACGGTTCGATTAAAGTAATAATTTGCGCATCCGATCAACAAGCTGATCATTGGTAAAATCAATATAATAATCCCGATTCGTGAATGGCGGAGTTTAATCCATTCTGCTGAGATACTTCGAATCATATTAAACCCTCCTATATTTCCTTGCTTGAAATACGCCAGCTGCCGGCTGCATAAAGGATAGCGGTTAGAATTAACGCAATAATAAGCATGAATGGATCAAGCGGTCTTGATATATAGGTTGCTGCATTTTCAGTGAAAAGATAAGTGGCCGGGCTTAGGCCGGTGTAATAAGACCAAATGAAAAATTGACGGATGATTGCAGGGAACAAATCTGCAGTCATGCCTATAAAACCGCCAACCATCCCGAGACAGAGGGCGAATGCCTGATTTTTCAAACTTAATGAGACCCACTGTTGAAGAGCAACAATCGTCGTACTAGTGATCATCGTTCCTAAAATGTATTGACCCAATAAAATGATGGGAGCTGGTGATATAAAATCGTTGGTGAGTCCGAATAAAGCGATTAAAGCAGTTTGTAAAATGACATAGAATAACAGCAATAAAAGGACACATACATATTTAGCTAAATAAATTTGTTTTCGATTTATATTTGTTGTCACAATCATTTTCCACGTATTCCCTTTATGTTCCATGTCGCATACTCGGGAAACGATAATGGCGGAAATGATTGGTAAGAATAGCCCATTCATAGATGCAATGACAGCTATAACTGCTTCCCATTGAGGATGGGCAACATTGTTCTTACTCATAGACATACTTAAGGACAGAAAGGCCCAGACCATTTGGGCTAGTAAGAATAAGATGATCATTAGAAATATCCGTTTGCGCCGCAGTTTGAAGAATTCCAAGGATAAAGCGATCATTAAAGACTTCGCTCCTTCCCCGTTAATTCAAGAAAGATGTCTTCTAAGCTCATTTTGTTTTCTTCGATACGAATTACCTCAATGCCATGATCCACAAGCAATTTGTTGATATGAGCAACTTGAGAATCGCTCATGTAATTAAAGAAGAAGCGATCTTTTTTAGGTTCAGCCATGAAGCCATAGGGAAACAATGTTTTTATGGCCAAGCCATTATCCATTGTTTTGATAGAGATAGATGCCCTGCTTCGTGCTTTTAACAGACTCATATCCCCTTGAAAAAGTAATTTCCCGTCACTAATAATTCCTACAGAGGTAGCGATTTGTTCAATTTCCGATAATAAGTGGCTAGAGAGTAAGACGGTCATTCCGTAGCGTTGCGGCAAAGATTTGATTAATTCTCGTATTTCCCCGATACCTGCCGGATCGAGTCCATTCGTTGGTTCGTCTAGAATTAATAGCTTTGGAAAGGATAATATGGCCATTGCGATTCCTAGACGCTGCTTCATTCCAAGCGAATACTGTTCTACCTTTTTATTTTTCTGGTTTTCGAGCCGTACAATCCGCAGAGCTTCTTCTACATTTTTGTTTGGAACTTGGCGCAAGCGCTGCATAATGCGCATATTCTCGATCCCTGTCAGGTGGCCATAATAAGATGGTGATTCAATCAAGGAGCCTATTTGCTTTAAAATGGATTGGCGGTGCTTGCTCCAGTCCTTCCCAAAGATCGTGACATTGCCTTCGGAAGGTTTGACTAAGCCCAACAGCATTTTTAAAGTAGTAGATTTTCCAGCTCCATTAGGGCCTAGAAAGCCATAGATTTCTCCTTCCTTCACAACCATATTTACCTTATTGACCCGGCATATTTGGTCATAGTATTTAGATAGATTGTTCGTTGCTACAATCGCATTCTCATTCATTCCTGAGCTCCACTCCATTCAAATATTGATCTCAATAATAACTTAGTGGATATTCCTTTCCTAAAACTGAAGATTACCTTACACTAGCCTTAAATTACATCCATATGAACCAAAACAGCTTCCTAAATAAAGATAATTTATGAATTAATGCTATAATGTACCAAGGTGATGAACATGGATTTGATTAAAAACAGAAAGATCCTTATTGTTGACGACGAATACGAAATTAGAGTTATGGTTGAAGGATTTTTGCGCAAAGAAGGATTTTTTAGAATATATACAGCTTCGGATTCCCAAACTGCTTTGGCGCTATGTCGCGCAGAAAAACCGGACATTGCGATACTGGATGTGATGCTGCCAGACCTAGATGGATTTGAGCTGCTTACTCAGTTGCGGACGTTTACTCCGATGCCAGTAATATTCCTCTCGGCAAGGGGAGAAGATGAGGACAGATTGTTAGGTCTTGGTTTAGGGGCAGATGATTATGTTGTTAAGCCTTTTTTGCCTCGTGAATTGCTCTTAAGAATTACAGCCGTGCTAAAACGAGTGTATATGCCTATTCCATCAGAACAATTTCCTGTTTTTCATCTCGGAGAAATCAGCGTAGATCTAGAGAGTGCTACTGTACATAAGGATAATAGGGAATATCCGCTGACCGCGAAAGAGCATGCTCTGCTTGTGAAGCTTTATGAGAGCCGTGGCCGCATTGTGACTATTGACGCCTTATGCCAGGCAGGATGGGGCGATGACGGGACTAGTTATGAAAATACTTTAATGGTACATATTAGGCGGATAAGATCAAAGGTTGAAGCTGATCCTTCCAATCCGCAGCATTTGTTAACCGTTAGGGGATTAGGATATAAGCTAGTCTTAAAGGAGTAATAATATGGATGCTGTTAAAGTTATTTTACGGAGATTTGTAGGTTTCACCATCATATTGTCCATATTTTTGCTGATACTGAATATAGTGATGTTGAGTTTATTAATTTCAAATGAAATAAAAGGAGAGAATTCTCCAAAGGCTGTCCTACAAAACGTAGCAGCCTCCTTACATAAAGTTGATGCAGGCTATGCTCTGAACGATGAAGCCAAAGATATGCTGCTGCAAAATCAAGCATGGGCTATGTTACTGAATAAAGAAGGAGATGTGGACTGGGAATATCAATTGCCTGCAGAAATACCGCGAGCTTTTAGCGTGATTGATGTTGCCAAGTTCTCACGCAGCTATTTAATGGGATATCCTGTATTTGTTTGGGAACATAGTGATAGCCTTGTTGTGATAGGCTTCCCCAAACAGAGCTATGCCAAATATCATCCTTATTTCCTCGTTCAGTGGATTAGTTCATTACCCACACGTATAGTTTTAATGGTCGTTGGAAATATTGCTATAGTTTTATTATTGTCTATTATTATTGGCACAAGCTTTGTAAAATCTGCAAAACCGCTGATAGAAGGGATTCATGCATTAAGCAAAGAGAACCCGATCCATGTAGAAGCTAAGGGGATTTTTAGGGATCTTGCGTATAGTATTAATTCTACTTCAGATATGCTTCAAGAAAAGAATGAGTCGCTTAAAATGAGAGATGAAGCGCGTTCTAATTGGATAACTGGAATTTCACACGATATAAGAACGCCTTTATCCATGATTCTTGGTTATGCAAGCGAATTGGAAGAGAGTTCCGATATATCTGCTGAACAAAGGCGGCAAGCAGGCATAATACGCCAACAAGGGGAAAATTTACGATCTCTCATTGCTGATTTAAATCTTGTATCCAAATTAGAGTATGAGATGCAGCCATTAAACTTAGAAGTAACCCGATTGTCTGCGATAGCCCGGCAGGTCACTACAGATTTCTTGAATAACGACTTAGATGACCGATATCAGATTAATTTGAATGTAACCGGGGATCATGCAAAAATTCTGGCAGATCGAAAGCTGCTTATGCGGGCAGTCACCAATCTGGTTCAAAATAGTATCAATCATAACCCGCAGGGATGTACGATTGAGCTGGCAATTCATTATGATTCTGGTCATTTGCCCTGCCGATTTATTGTATCGGACGATGGAGTAGGTATTAGTAACCCGGACTTGAAAGACTTATTAGAACTACCCTATTCTTCCCAAAGAAAGACTCCTGTTCGCACTGGCCATGGACTAGGTTTGCCGATGGTAGCTAGAATTGTCAGCGCACATCAAGGCGAACTAAGTTTAAGCAGCCGCATTGGACAAGGTTTGGCAGTTACCATGTCCTTCCCCTCGATCTGAAAAACAATAAAGCAGCAAACAGCATTAAAACGGATAACGGGATCTCAAACAGACGTTCACATCCTTCTTGGTATAAATTTTCGAAAGCTAAAAGAACCCTGCTAACCCTGCAAAGTCCGTGCACAAAATGTCGGGAAAGCCATAACCCGTATCTGCTAACGTATGGATCAAGGAGGTCATCCCATGGATTTGCTTAAAAGTATGAATGACGCTATGAAGTACATTGAAGAGCATCTAGCCGAAGATATCGACTTTAAAGAAGTCGCAAAGCGAGCGGCCTGCTCGGAATATCATTTCAAAAGGATGTTCTCCTTCCTTGCAGGTGTTCCGTTATCTGAATACATCCGCCGCAGACGGCTTACAGCCGCAGCTTTCGAGCTTCGAGATGCCGGGGCAAAGGTGATCGATGTGGCGATGAAATACGGTTACAGCTCACCGGATGCTTTTACCCGCGCTTTTCAGAGTCTGCATGGTATCACGCCGTCTGAAGCGAGGCTTAGCGAACATTCTCTTAAGGCCTATCCGCGTATGACCTTCCAACTATCCATTCAAGGAGGAAGCGAAATGAACTACCGTATAGTAAATAAAGATGCTTTCAGCATTGTCGGCCTGATGAAACGCGTCCCGATCGTATTTGAGGGCGTTAATCCGGAAATAGCTTCGATGTGGGAAAGTCTGGATGCCAAATTAATCGGGCAGTTGAAAGCTATGTCCGATATTGAGCCAAACGGGCTGATCAGCGCCTCGGCTAACTTCTCGGAAGGCAGGATGGAGGAAAGAGGTGAACTGGATCACTACATTGGCGTTGCGACAACCCAGGCATGTCCGGATCATCTGGCACAGCTTCCAGTCTCGGCCTCGACATGGGCGGTGTTCGAAGCGGTCGGACCATTTCCAGATACGCTTCAAAATGTGTGGGGACGCATTTATTCGGAGTGGTTCCCCTCCTCAAGCTATGAGCTCGCGCCAGGTCCAGAAATGCTATGGAATGAAAGTAAAGATGTCTCATCACAGAATTATAAGAGTGAAATATGGATTCCAGTATTGAGAAAGTAACTGCCTAAATAATTGACCATGACAAAATTATTACGCATTTTTTAGAAAGAAAGCATCAAGCCAGCCGTATGCCTGCTACTCTTAGCAGATTGTGGGCTAATGCCCCTATGCCGTGATAGGAGTAGATTTTTGCGGGTAGCCGTAAAAGAACACCTTCATCACCATTTTTGGGATAGCAGGAACTGCGGCCTTCTCCCGTATATTGTGCAGACAACTGCCCGTTAGGAATTCGGTTCTATCCTCTCATCAATTACACGAGCCATATGGTGAACGAGAATATAGGTCTCTGGAAAGAATAATTTAAGTATCCATTTAAATGTTATTCAACTGATATAGATGGATTTGTAGTAGTTAATTTCTACGGTAAAGAAAGGATAGTAGATTTAAATGTATTTCATGTCGTTAGAAGATGGGAGAAGGCCATCAAAGGCTGGATTCTTGATTTCAGGTACATTAAATCCATCTAATCCCCCGAAGTATTCGTTAAGAGCATAATTAGATACATGATTTCCATTTAGTGTACGTCAGCTTAGAGTTCCCTGCTTAGTGTAATTGTACGTCAGCATTGTGTCCGACTTAGTGTTCGACTGTTTATATAAAATGAGCTAAAGAATGGGATACAGATAAGGGGGGAAAATGGATTCCGAAGAATCGGAAAGCTTTCTGAAATAAAGAGGCGCCCTCAGTCATCTATGATGACTTTTGGGGCGCCCCTTGTTCTTTGCGCCTGTGCTCCTATGCTCCTATGCTGAACCTACGAACCTATGAACCTATGAACCTATAAACCTACGGACCTATAAACCTATGAACCTATGCATCTACGTTCCTAAGCTTCTTAGCCCTTTAACTCCTATGCTCTTATGCTCTTATGCTCTTATGCTCTCAAGCACTTAAGCGATATACCCTTTATCCTTCAGAGCCTCATAAGCTGCGCTCTCCTGCTCTTCTTTGATTTGGTACTCCAGGGTTCCTTCGACGATTTTGGCGCAGCGACCGCCAAAGGGTTTGAGAGATTCTTTGATTTCCTTCAAATCGACCGTTTCTCGTAATGCATAACTAACTTTCATGCGCAATCCACCTCCTATAGAAGGGATAACAAAATAGGAGGGGCTGCGCTATGAGAAGGATCACACTAAGTTATTTTAAGTTGTTGATCGGAAAGGTTCAAGCGGATCTGCAGGAGTGAAGCCTAATATTTGCGAGTAAAAATACAGCTCCGCTTCAAGCGACTTTTTAATGTTTGCCGCAATGCGAAAACCATGCTGCCCATGGATAGTAGAAGGCCGCCACGGGAACTCCTCGCTGATTCAAGGACGCCACAATCCCTTCCGTTTGCTCCGGCGGGACGATGGGATCCTCGAGGTTGTAATCCAACACCTCTACTACTCCTACTATTTTTTCCATTTTTTGATTGACGCATAGCAAAAAGCCTTCCAAACCCATATTCCATGGTCAGAAGGCTTTACGATTCTAAGTGAAATACTCCAGCTTGGCCTTAGGAAACCATTTCTCCATGTAGCCGTAAAGATGGCTTTTTAAATCTTCTTCCTCTTCCTTCGGGTAAATGTATTTCCCGATGCCATACTTGCCCCATTTGTATCTTCGCTTCTCCTCGTCCAATTCCAGCTTGGTCATCGGATAATTTTTCTCAATCACCCGCTTGGCTGGTTTGGTAAACCGATGCTGAATGAACTCAAACGTAATGTCCTCCCGCGCATCCTTCGGCAGTTCAGCATCCAGACGCTCAAACATATGATAGTAGCCTTCCTCCCACCCCTCATGCAAATAAATGGGGGCTACGATAAATCCCAAGGGATAACCGGCTCTCGCCACCTTGCCAGCCGCCTCGATCCGCTGCGCTAACGGCGAAGTCCCCGGTTCAAAATTTTTGATGACATAATCGGCATTCACGCTGAAACGAAAACGCGTTTTGCCATTATGCTTGGCGTCGAGCAGATGGTCCACGTGGTGAAATTTCGTCACGAACCTCAGTTTTCCATATTCGGATTGACCGAAATGCTCAATGGCTCTTTTTAACGTATGCGTAAGGTGATCGATCCCTACAATATCCGAAGTACACGAGGCCTCGAACCGGGTCGGCTCGGGTGCCCGCTCCTCTATATATTTATCCGCTGCTTCCAATATGTCTTCCACGTTGACATACGTACGAATATAAGGCTTGCTCCCCATCGTCGTCTGCAAATAACAGTAGTGGCAATGCCCCATGCAGCCCGTCGCAAAAGGAATTGCATACTCGGCCGAAGGCTTGGACGTATCGAATTTCAGCGTTTTTCGAATGCCGACGACCAGCGTAGATTTCGCCACCCGGTATCTTTGAAAGTCGTTGTCTCCAGGCAGATTCCTGACTTGATTATGCGAAGTGGTGTAGCGGATCTCCAGATCCATTTTCGAAAATTTATCGTAAAGCTCTTGACCGAGCGGATATTCCAAGGCATCCGGTTCAAAATAGACCAGCTTCGGCGTAAATGGGCTAATCATTCCAGGCTCCCCTCGGACGCTAGTCCGAAATAATGCTGGTAAGCCTGTTCCGCCTCTTCCTCTGTCGCATACACCGCTATTTCATTCGACAGCGGATAATACGTTTCATAAAGAAACATGGCCAGTTCCTGTGGATTGTCCGGGTTGTTCACAACGGCCGCCTGCTGGATATGAGCTATATCCTGAGTATGCGGGTTGCGGTAAAAAACGTAGACAATATCTCCAGGTTTATAGGTACTGTTATTGTTATGTAATTCCATGGGGTCACCTTCTCTGTGATATAAATAGGTACAGTTCATCACAATTATTTCCTAAGGCGCCAAGATGTATGTTTCCTGTTTATGGAAATAAGTAAGTACAAAAAAACCACTTGCTTTATAAGTGGTTTTTTCCGGTTATTCCATCACTTCTATTTTAAATACGTTGTCCAATTTACCGTCTTTATCGAGCCTCTTCCTCAAAGGGACCTTAATGTCTTTCCCTAGTTCTTTAAAGAAAATATTTACGTCGCAGTTAACTTTAGACAAAGATACTCTTAGAACACCTTCATCACTAATATTCTGATTAGCTTCAACTGGAACCTTAGTCTCGATGGCAAATTGTTTCGTTAATGTTCTCATGTATCTTGAGAATATTTCAATCAGCTCGCCATTGTCGAAATTCTCAATAGCGGTTTGCCCTTTGTTCGTAAAAATCAACTTAACTTTCACTCAAACATTCCCCATTTCTTATGAAGTTTAAAGAAAGGTTAGAGATAAGTTCGCTCCGCCCCTAAGAAGAAAAGCTGCTCCTTTATATACAGGAGCAGCCTTGTCTTGGATTAATAAATTTTCGTTACGTTCTCGGCTTGCGGTCCGCGATTGCCTTGCGTCACGTTGAACTGAACGCGTTGACCCTCGTCCAAAGTTTTGAAGCCTTCGCCTTCGATCGCGCTGAAATGAACGAATACGTCATTTCCGTCCTCGATTTCGATAAAGCCAAAGCCTTTCTCTGCGTTAAACCATTTAACTGTACCTGTTTGCATGTGATTACCTCCAAATATTATTTAACATGATCCTTTTCCTACAAACAAAAAAATTCACACATTGAGAAAAGTTCCATCATAAAATGAGACTCTGTTCAACATGTGAATTCGTTTCAATTTCGATAAATTTAATCATAGCACAGAGAACTCAAAAAGGCAAGGCTCCCTCATCCAAGCCTAGCAAAATGAAAGAAGGTGCCCAAATTAAAATCTCTGGACACCTCCTCTGTCCGTCAGCACAATTGCTTAACTATGACTCATGCTACTATTGCTTATGCTGTTACTCATGCTACTATTGCTTATACATCACTCACTGTATAGCGTCTTACTGTGGCGGTGCATCGCCGATCAGCTTCCACGGCCCCCACTGCCCCGTAGTACCAGGCTCCTGATTTTGTGTCCACCATAGCGCTTCCCAGAACTGTCCGTTATGAATGACGATATCACCTGTATTGTAGATACGGATTGGATTCCAGACCAGGTATTCGCCGAAACGGTTAGGATCACCCGGGAAGCCTGGCGCTGGATTCGTTGGCGCTGACGGATTAATGCTCAAATTAGCATCAATTACTTGATAGAAAGCGTTCGGTGTATCCGCGATATCCCAGACAGCTACAATGACGTAATAGCCATCGCGATCATTCGGAATGAAACAATCGTGGTAGACATCATCAGGTGGGATAGCTCCATCATCAATATATCTGCAGAACAATTCCAGATCCGCCCGCTTAAGCGGTGTATTCGGGTCCCAGCCTTTTTTGGTAATATAATAATCCCAAGTATTTGTACTGTGATTAGCGACGATTTTCCAGTGGAACGTATGCTCTCCGCCTGTCAAATTTACTTTGTTCCAGCGTGTAGATGTCTGCTCATCGAGTTCCAGAAATATTCCGGCGCTAGCGATATTTCCGTCAGGGACACCGAATTCAGGAAAATCTCCCCGCCCCTCCACACTGAAAGGCTCATAGATGACTCTGCCACAGTTGACGTTTTCCCCTCTCGCGCACAAATCGGCACGACTGTCGATCACATGTCCATGTGCGGAAGCGCTATCAGCAAATATCACAGAACATGCCAGCATAACGAGCATCGTACCCACGGCTACCAGAAACATTTTTAATTTCGAATAATTACGATCCGCCATAACCTGAGCTGTCATTTCATCATCCTCCTTTTTTTGTACAGGATCAGATTGTTTAACGACCAACTCGCTTTCTTACTACTTGTAAAATCACCCACTATAGTAAATCATTGCTAGTTGGCACACTTAAATCAGGACACAGGTCACCCCTTTCTTCTTGTTTTTATGATCAAATCCTGAAGAGAAGTCTAATTTCCCAGCGCTGCGCCGCATCGTTTCATCTTGAAAAAAACACGGCCTATTCAGGAATTGATGGCAGGGAAAGGAATAAGAATCACTGGTAATTATAGTGAAATGGAGCGGAGACGGATAGGAGAATTATTTAGATGTTAAACAATGGAGTTTTGTTATATATTATATCAAAAACCTATATTTGTCAATTTTGTGAACTAAATTTTTACTTTTATTCACTCATCTAATAGTTTGGACAGGTTACCTTATTGAGTTTCAGCAGATTTAATACTAGGTTTATCATTTTCTGATATTCTACTTGCAACAATATATTTATTTGAACTGAAATAAAAGAACATCACAGGGAGGAGCAATTTTATGCTAAAACAAAGTGAATGGCGGGGGCTCGCGCTGCACCACATCCCGCAAATGCTCATCGACGAGAACGAACCCTTTCGTCCCGTGCGGGTCGGCGTGTCCATACTGACGGAGACTGGACCTTCCCCCTCGTTCAAACGGGAGCTTGAAGTGGACGGGCAGCGAATCGGCTTGGTAATAGAATATGCAGTATATTGGGATTACGATATTCAGCATCTTTACGATTTGGAGCATATGTGGATTTACCTGTCGCCGGAAGGCGATGTGGTTGACTGCGAAGCAAGCTTCCACGGACGATACTTGAAGGGAATCGCACCTGGAAAAACTAATGTCGATCCGGACGGACGCATCAGCCTGTTTGTTCAGCCCGGCAAACACGCCTACTCCCCGCTGCGCGAGCTATTTGATCTGTTACCTGACCTGCATGCGGTAACCGGACCTCTGGCCGGTAAGGACGGTGTACTGGAACCCAAAATGCTGCAAGGCACCTTCAAAACTTCGCCGGATGCCGACGAGCTCGCTGTGGAACACCTGCGCACGTTCCGCTTCGACATCACCGGAACTTATATTCCTTTAGAATGGGAGGCGGACATGCTCGTCACCTGGGATGAACTCAAGGCGGAAATTCCTGTCCGCATGAACCAGCTTCTGAACAGCTTGCGCAGGCAGCGAGCGATCCGTTAAAGCCAGCCAGCACTTTTATCTAATTAGGAGGATATAAACCTCCCAGGCAGCGGTCATTACCGCTTGGGAGGTTTACGATTGGAGTGTCTCAGTTGTGGCAGTTTCGCTGAAACGATATGATTTGTTATAAGGATTGCGAACGTAAACTCTAAGTATGGATATAGCCGTATCGTTCCTCAGCCTGGCTATTCAGCCGCTCCACCAGTTCCAGCAGCTCGAGCGGCTCGTAAATGACATAATCCGGACGCTCGCTATCGTCGGCGGGCGTGTGCGGATAGCGGGGCGTCCAAGCGATAAACACCGACGTTATGCCAAGGGCGTTGGCGCCTTTCACATCCCGGCTCAAATTGTTGCCCACCATCACAATTCGTCCATAATCCTCTTCGGACAAATCGAGCGCACCGACGGCCGCTTTGAACATGCGGCGATCCGGCTTGTATACTTTAATCGTCTCCGAATAGATCATCGTATCGAAATAGTCATAGATTCCGTTTTGCGTCAAAATATTTTTAAAAGATTGGGCCAGCCCGTCCGCCACCAGCGCCAGCGTATAGCCGTTTTCAGCGAGCGTCTTTACCATCTCCCCGGCGCCTGGAATCAGCTCAGCCCGGAGTACAAGGCCGGTCTCGTCCTTAACTTCACTTCCTTCGTCAATCAGCGTATCGCCGCAATCCAGAAACACGATTAACTTCTTTTTCGCCTTCTCCTGTTCCAGCTTCATCTTGTTCCTCTCTCCTGTCCTATCGAGTTCTATAGCTTAGCCTATTGCTGTATGTCCACTAACCCCATGCTGTACACCTTCCAGTTCAAGCTCCTCAGCGTAATGACAGGCCGCCAATCGGCCCGCCACAGTCTCGCGCAGCTCCGGCGCTTCCACACTACAGCGCTCGGTCCTGAACCTGCAGCGCGGATGAAACGGGCAGCCTGCGGGAGGACTTGCCGGATTCGGTACTTCTCCCTCCAAAAGTATGCGTTCCCGCTTGCCTGAAGGATCGGGGACCGGTACAGAGGACAGCAGCGATTCCGTATAGGGATGCAGCGGCCGTGCGAACAATTCCCCCTTGGGCGCCAGTTCCACGATCCGGCCCAAATACATGACCGCCACACGGTCCGACAAATGCTCAACGACAGATAAATCATGAGAAATGAAAATATACGTCATTTGCAATTGCTCTTGCAAATCTTTTAGCAAATTAATGATTTGAGCCTGAATGGAGACATCCAGCGCCGATACCGCTTCATCGCAAATAACCAGCTTTGGCTCTGTAACGAGCGCGCGGGCGATGCCGATTCGCTGCCGCTGTCCTCCGGAGAACGCATGCGGATACCGGCGCAAATACTGCGGATTTAGGCCCGTCTTTTCGGCGATCGTCCTCACCCGCTCCTCCAGTTCCCGCCTTGTCAGCTTAAAGTTGGCCCGCAGCGGTTCGCCGATAATGTCAAAGACGGTCATTCGGGGATTCAGCGAGGAATAAGGGTCCTGGAATATGAGCTGGATGTCCTTGCGCAGCCGCCGGAACGAAGCTCGATCCGCGGTGAGAAAATCGGCGGCAGCACCGTCCTCCGGCGTATACAATACCCGGCCGGAGCTGGCCTCAAGCCCCCGGGCAATGCAGCGCCCGAGTGTCGTTTTGCCGCAGCCGGATTCGCCGACAATGCTGAATACTTCGCCGCGCATCACTTCAAACGACACATCTGCCACCGCGCGGATAGGCGAGGTTTTGTGCTCACCAGCATATTGCTTCGTCAAATTCTCCACTTTCAGTAGCACGTCAGCCATCAATGACCTCCTCCTCCTTATCCTGTTTGTTCAAACCCTCGATACGGTGCTCCGCGCTCATCTCCCGCGGTTCGTCACCGCCGTACAGAAAGCAGCGAACCTGATGGCTGTTCGTTAGACTTGTTTCCGGCACGTCCCGCCGATTGCAAAGGCCCTCGATGCGCTCGGGACAACGGTCGTAAAATCCGCACATCGGCGGCAGACCAAGCGGCATAGGCACCGTGCCTTGAATCGAGGCTAGCCGCCCTTGCGTACTGCCGATTCGCGGGATGGAATGCAGCAGCCCCTTCGTATACGGATGCTTCGGTGCGCGGAACAGTTCATGCACCGTGGCCCGTTCCACGATCCGGCCTAGGTACATCACAGCGACCTCATCGGCTGTTTCAGCGACAACGCCAAGATCATGCGTGATGAACAGAATCGCCATGCCGATCTCCTGCTGCAGGTGCTTCATGAGCTCCAGCACCTGCGCCTGGATCGTAACGTCCAGCGCCGTCGTCGGCTCATCAGCAATGAGCAGCGACGGTTGGCAGGACAGTGCCATGGCGATGACGACGCGCTGCCGCATGCCGCCCGAAAATTCATGCGGGTACTGGTTCAGGCGCCGCTTGGCATGGCCGATCCCGACGCGCTCCATCATATCAAGCGCAATTTGCCGCGCTTCGCGGCGATTGCGGGTGCGATGAAGGAGCACGTTCTCCATGATCTGATCCCCGACCGTATGCAGCGGCGATAGCGCCGTCATCGGCTCCTGAAAGATCATGGATACCCGGCCGCCGCGCACTGCCCGCATCTCCCGACCGGACGGCCGAAGCTGCAGCAGATCGACCCTGCCGGGGTCGAGGGCGCGGCCAGCACCGTCTCCCTTGCTCCCGGGAGACAGCCAAATTTCGCCCTCCACCTCGGCATGCTTCGGCTGCAGCGCTAACAATGCCCGGCCAGTAACGCTCTTCCCGCAGCCGGATTCACCTACAAGCGCCAGCGTCCGCCCCCGGCCTATAGTCAAATCGACGCCATTCACCGCCTGCAAGAGGCCGGCCTCCGTCCGGAAGCCGACGCGCAGCCCCTTCACCTCCAGCACCAGCGTCTCCTGCACCGGCGGTTCCGGCCGGCTCACTAAATCAGCCTGGCCTGCTACATCGACAGCGGCTTGCTGCGTCTTGTCCATTTGCGTTTCCCCTTTCTGCCCGCCGTTTTCAAGCTGTTTTCATGACTGTAAGGATCCGCCGCATCGCGCAGCCCGTCCCCGAAAAAGTTAAAGGCCAATACCGTCACGATCACGAAAACCAATGGAATCAGCTTCCAAGGATAGAGGGCCACATTTTCGATCTGCTGCGCCTCCTGCATCAATACGCCCCAGCTTGTCGCGGGGGAGCGAATGCCAAGACCGAGGAAGCTCATCGCTGTTTCACCGATAATCATCCCGGGAATAGCCAGCGTTGCCGCAACGACCAAATAACTAATAAAACCGGGCACCAAATGAACGAAAATGATTTTCATATCACTCACTCCCGCGATTTTGGCCGCCGTGACGTAATCCTCGGACCGGAGCGCAATGAACTTGCTGCGCACGACCCGGGCAAGGCCGGTCCACTCGATGAAAGCCATAATAATCGTTATATAAAAGAACATCTCAATGACCCCGACCCGCGGCGGAATCGCCGCAGCCAGCGCCATCCAGAGCGGGAGCGTTGGGAAAGAGCGGACGATATCGATGAAGCGCTGGATGACCGCGTCCACTCTGCCGCCCGCATACCCCGATATGCCGCCGATCAGGAGGCCTAATACAAAACTGATCGATACGCCGACAAGCGGTACCGTCAGCGAAACCTGGCTTCCCAGCACCACCCGGGAGAACAGGTCGCGGCCCATGCCGTCCGTCCCGAACAGGAACAGCCTTCCCGGCTCGTCTACGCCGAACAAATGCACATCGGTGTCGAACAAACCGAAAACGGAATAGCTTTCGCCCCGCGCGAACAGCTTGATCGGATATATTTGCGAAGCATCCTCGACAAATCGTTTGCGGAGCGTCTCGGGATCGCGCTCTGATTTTAAGCCGTAAACGAACGGCTGAAGATGAAACTTACCTTCCGCATCTATAAAGCGCACCTTGGACGGCGCGCTGTTCATATATTCGCTGCTGTAGCTTTCCAGTCCTTGCGGAGCGATAAAGCGGCCAAGCAAGGCAACGAGGTACAGTACCGCCAAAATAATCAGGCTGACCCGGGCCAGCTTGTGCCGTTTCAGCTCGCGGCACATGAGGCGCCAGTGCGATACAGCCTGATCTGGGTTCGGCCCCTGCTTGCCTCGCGCCCGGATAAACCGCCGCATAATCGCCTTCGTCTGTGATACCATAATGCCCTAAGCTCCCTTCCGCTCAAGCCGGATGCGCGGATCCAGCCAAGCGAGTAAAATATCGGAAATCAACGTACCAAGCAGCGTGAATACCGCCATAAGCAGCAGCCAGCTTCCAGCGAGGTACATGTCCTGGCTAAGCAGCGCCTTATGCATGACCGGCCCCTGTGTCGGAAGGTTCAGAACGATGGCCGTAATCGTTGACCCGGTAAAAATAGTCGTGAGCGACCAGCCAATCGTACTGATGATCGGATTAATCGCCGCACGCATGGAATATTTGATCAAAATGCGCCACTCCGGCAGCCCCTTGGCACGAGCGGTCAAAATATGCGGCTTCGTCATCTCGTCGAGCATTTGCCCGCGCATGACCCGAATCAGCTCGCAAGTATTGGACGTTCCAATGACGATGACCGGAATGACCATATGCTTTAATAAGTCGATCCATTTGGCGGATGTCCACGGAGCATCCGCGAATTCAGGCGAAAACAGGCCCAGCATCGGATCGCCCCACCATTTGAAGGACAGAAACATCAAAATGATTGCAAACAAAAAGTTTGGCGTGGCCATGCCAAGAAACCCTATTCCGGTCGACAAGTAATCGAAGAAGGAATATTGCTTCACCGCACTAAGCACGCCGATCGGAATGGCGATAATGTAAGTGAACAGCATCGTAACGATCGAAACCATCAGTGTAACGCCCATGTACTGCCCGATGATGTCCGCCACCGGGCGATTATAGCTAAGCGAATAACCAAAATCGCCTTCAGTCACAATTCCCCAAATCCATGTAAAGTACTGAGTATACCATGGTCTGTTCAGTCCGTAAGCCTCCCGCAGCTGGGCGAGCGCCTGCTCATCCATAATTTCGCCGCTGGTGGACATTTTGGCAGCATAACCGCTTATGAAGTCCCCTGGCGGCAGCTGAATAATGAAGAACACGATCATGGAAACGACGAACACGACCGGAATCATCAGCAGTGTTCGGCGTGATATATATCGAACCATCAACCGGCAGCTCCTTTCGAAATTCACAAGCATGGCCGGAGTGAAGTCATTTTCCAGGCAAGCAATCTTATCCGTATCTACAACCAAATTATTCAACCAAATCAAATGCCTGCCTGGGCTCCCCTCCGGCTAGTTGTATTTCTTGTTCACACCCACAAGCTATTCCTGATGATCGTCTCCCTGCAGCAGGAAGCCCCTATTCCAGGAAAAATTGCGCCGGGTGCGCATGCCCGATTCCGCGGAACTCATCGGAAGAAACGAGGGTAGGCACGTTCTTCAAATTATTTTTCGCTACGATGAGCACCGGTGTAGGTCCCGTATAACCGATCACCCACTGATTTTTCTGGTGCAGCTTAATGATTTCGTCCGTCCACTGTTGAACCTCATCCTTCGTCTTGGACGCTTTGACCTTGTCCCAATATTCCAAAATTGAGGCTATATCGCCTTCCGGCTTCACTCCTTCTTTGCCTTGCGAGGACGTATGAAGGCCATAATGACCAAACCAAGGCGTAATGACGCGCAGCGGCACAAGCTCATCCGGACGGAACGCCACGTTTACGACGTTGACGGATTTGACCGAAACCGGGATTTTATTGGCGTATTTCAAGTCGAAATAGCTGCCCTGATCGACGATTTTCACATCCGTCTTCAGACCGATGGATTCGTAATATTTGCGGATCAGCTCGATAAATTTCTCATTGTCCGTCGTGTCCTCCTGATATATAGTCAGCGTCAAGCTGGAACCATCCGCAAACGTCCGGAACTTCTTGGCCGCATCCCATTTAAGGCCGATCTCATCCAGCAGCTGCGCCGCGCGGTTCGTATCATACTCTGTCCACTGCTGCGCCCAGCCTGCCTGCTGATTAGGCAATCCCGCCGGAACGGCTGCCTGGCTAGGTTCGCCTAAACCATTCGTAATAATTTCCGAGATTTCCTTGCGGTCGACCGCAACCGACAGCGCCTCGCGGAATCGGATGTCCTGGAACAGCTCGCGCAGCTTCGGGTCCTCAGTCGTTTGATTCAGCTGCACGCCCGTACTGGACCAGCTTGGCGTCGTCCAAGGAATAACGCGATATCCGCCTTTTTTCTCGTTTTCTTTTAATACCGTAAAGTCGGTAAAATCAAACGTAGTGATCTCCACTTTGCCAGCCAGCGTTTCCAGCAGCTTATGGCTCTTGTCCTGCATTTTAGTCAGAACGATCCGATCAAGGTAAGGCAGTTGATTGCCTTCTCCATCCGTTTTGAAATAATAAGGGTTGCGCTCCATAATGAAGCGGTCGCTGTTCATATCGTTCTTAGCCACCCAAGGGCGCAGCGTAGGACGCTGCGGATACAGCCAGTAATAGTACCCCGTCCAGACGCCAAAGTTATTCAAATCCTCAAAGCCGTATTCCTTGGCCTTTTCCAGCGCCTGCTCCTCGCCTACAAATTCAGCCAGTATCGTTTTATAGTAATGAGCCGGAGCAAAAAACCACTTGTTATCGATCGCAAGGCGCTCCAGAAACATCACATTGGAATGCTTGAACGTCACTTTGACGGTGTAGTCATCCACTTTGGCTACATCAGCGCGCGCCTTTTCGCCGCTTACCGGGTCAACGGAATAATAGCAATCATAAAGCGCTTTGCCGAAAGTCTCAGGAATCAGCATATGCTCCCAATAGAAGACCACATCGTCAGCTGTAAATGGCATGCCGTCCGACCATTTCATGCCTTTGCGCAAGTAAATGGTATATTCCGTAGCGTCCTCGTTAACATCATAGCCCTTGGCGACGTTGGGCTCGACGGCGCTGCCTTCCTGATTGAAGCGGAACATCGCTTCTTCGGTTGGCATGCCAATCGCCCACTTGTCATCTGGCCCGTTCCACGGAAAGTTCCACTCTCCGCCGAATTTGCCGATCTGTTCAAAGACCGGTTCCACCATAATGTCCTCTTTATTCGGCAGCCGTTCTTCCACCGGCTTAAGTGTTCCTGTCTTTACAAGCTCTGCCAGCATCGGCGCTTCCTTGAAACCAGACGCGCTGACTACAGCTTGTTCGTCATTTGACGCAAGGGCACTTTGTGCCTCGCCCTCTTTCGTTACCTCATTGCGATTTGCCTCCCCGCTCCCGCCAAAACAGCCAGTTACCAAAGATGCGGTGAACAGAAGCAGCATGAATATGATAGTCATCTTTTGCCGCAAAGAAATCTCCCTCCACTCTTATGTGTCTGTCTTATTTATCTTCACGCTGAACCAGCGTACTGGATTGTACTGGATCAGACGGGAAAATCGTCCGTGCCGGGCCGCATGAAGCCCTTTCTACCAATTTGCTCTGAATAATGATTTGCTTGACCAGTTTCTCCTTTGACTGCAGCTGCTCGATTAAGAGCTTCGTCGCCTCTTGTCCCAAGATTTCTCCATTCAATTCAATGCAGGTCAGAGGCGGGTTAAATTCATCGGGATACACAGTGTTGTTGTTAAAAGCAATGACCGACACATCGCCAGGCACCGATAGTCCCAGCTCGGAAACCGCACGGTACACGCCAAGTGCAATCTGATCCGTATCGGCAATAATCGCCGTAATCATCGGATTTTTACGCAAATATTTCTTTGCCGTTATGTACCCGTATTCCACCGAGCTTACCGTTTCACCGCGATACACATTGCAATTTTCATTCGCGGTGAGGCCGATCTTTTCAAAAGCCTGCACATACCCGGCCTTTCTGTCCTGGCTAACCGTGCGCTTTTTGACGGCATTCATCAGCAAGATGTGCCGGTGTCCCAGCCCCAGCAAATACGCTGTCGCCGTTTCCGCCGCCTGAACGTTGTCATTGTTCACATAAGACAGTGCGGTTTCGTACTTCAGCGGCGGCTTGCCGATAATCGTCATCACCCGTCCGTTGGCCACGCGCTCTTGAATCCGTTCATCGACCCTCGCCGGATCAAGAATGATTTCCCCGTCTACCGGCTCAGAGGTCATCTGTGTCACTTGTTTGCGGTACTCTTTGTGCAGTGTATCGATCAGCAAACGATAACCCTGACGGTTGCATTCCTTCAGCACCCCGTTAAAGAACGAAATGTTGTACTGGCTGAATTTCACCTTCTCGCTGTCCATAACGACGCCGATGATCCGTGTTTCCTTGGTCACCATGCTTCTGGCAAAATAGTTCGGCCTGTAGTTTAACTGCTCTGCCGCAGCGAGCACGCGCATCCTTACCGCCTCGCTAATCGCCCTTTTGCCGCTGAATACATTGGATACCGTGCTTTTTGATACGCCAGCTGCTTTTGCTACATCACTCATATTTGCCATGTTATGCATCCTCCGCTTCAATCAAAATGTTAAACTAGTTTTGTAAAATACATACAGGGAATATGTTTAATCAGATGGCTGTTTCTGTTATAATCTCATGAAAGTCATGCTCTTTTTTGTAAACTAGTTTAGTAAAGTCAGCCTCTTTAATAGCTGCTCATAACCTCTGCGTTCAATAAAAAAAATCGTGCTTCAGGCCAACATCCTGAAGACACGATTCCATGGATAAAATCATCACGGGGCCATCTTTGACACCCGATATCATATTTAATTTAAAAGATAGGAATGCTGCATTCACTTTTGCAAAGTCAAAGCCGTCAAGTTCATTTTATCTATCCATCCCTGGAGCGCACTTTCCAGTTCATGATGCCCCGTCTCTTTCAACCACGCCTCCGGTATAAGAAGATACTGACAGGCGCTGCTCTGTAAATAGCTGTATATAATCTGCGCTGCGTCGATTTCAGCCCGGTTCACTGCGGCACATTCGAGCACTTGCCCAATATTAAAGTAACGCAAAATTAATTCCTTCATATTTACATACAGTTTCTCAAATTCGGAAGTAGTCTCTACTGTAAATTTCTCGCTGTATCGCACCTCATTGCGCTTGATTAGAAAAACCTTAAGCGTGGTTTCGTTTAACTGCTCCATTACTGCGATATTCCGATTTTCTGCCATGAAATCAATCACTTTCTCTTTATTCAACAGAAAGTTCATATCGTTGATGCAGTCTCTGTATTTGGCAGCCTTTTCAAAATCGTATTGCCGGGATGCCTCCAACATGCTGAGTTCCATTTGGGCCAACAGGCTCAGATCCGTACCATCCAGCAGACCGATCAGTTGTTCCAGCCTTGCATTGTACAGTTGGACGGCTTCCCCGCCGAGGCACATGCCCAGGCATAATCCAAGTGAATAGTTCAAGCAAGGCGAGCCTCCGGCAGATGCAGAGGAAGATGGAGCAGAGCTAGGAGTGGAAGAGGCAGAGTAAGCATAGTTGCAGGAAATTTTCAAGGCTGCCTGAATCCCTTGCACCGCTTTTTCGACCGCGTGCTTGTTTGCAGTATATGGCCCGAATTGAATCAAGCTGTCCTTCATGCTGGGATCGTTCCTAATTTCTAAGCGGCGCAGCCCATCCGTTTGCCTTACGGCAATATAAGTATAAGACAGCGGATTTTTCATCTTCCGATTGTACATTGGCTTCAGTTCCTGAATAAGCTTGCACTCCAGCAGAAATGCTTCAAATTCTGTATCCGTAACGATGTGCTCCAAATCTTTCACGTGCTTAACCAGCTTCTTCACCTTCGGCGAATGGGATTTATTGTTATAAAAGTACGATTGCACTCTTTTCCTGAGACTTTTAGATTTGCCCACATAGATGATTGTATTCTGAAAATCTTTCATAAGATATACTCCCGGGGTTAAAGGAAGGCTGCTTATTTTATTTTTCATTGCGGCGCTGATCCTCTCATCTATCATTTGATCTGTGCTCTGAATCTCTTTTGCCTACAATAATTATATCATGACCCTTCAATGCCATACCTTCAGATCCCACATCAGAATGAAAAAAAAGAGACCATCACCGGCCTCTCTTCTACGAATCTTTATAATACGGCAGCCAACGAACTATCCCGGAAAATGTACATTTGCAGCTTTGCCGCCACAGCCGACCGGAGGTCCCAAAATGACGGATTCTCTAATAGGCGCTATCGCTCTGGCATAATCTTCTGCATTCACACAGTAAGCCTTCTGAATAACTTCCTTAGGAATCGCACGCAAGAAATCGGAGCCATAAACGATATCCGGCGTAGGCTGATCAAAAATCGTCAGAAGATGCGCATGATCGCTTTCCGTAACAATCCAGTGAAACCAGCCCTTTGGAAACAAGGATATTTGCCCCGGCTTCAAATAATAGGTCATCAGCCTTTGCGTAAATGGATCAAAAACAGACGTAACGACTTCCCCGCAGATGACAAAAACCATCTCGTTCACATTGGTATGCCAATGGGGCTGGACGATAATGCCCCTCGTTAAATGAATGTTGAAAAAACCGGTTTTTATTGCGGGGAGCTGTGCCCCGAAAACCTGTGTAATATAATTTTGCGGATCGCGCTGATAATTAAGCACCTGGTTGGAATCAGCCGCCAGCCGAAGATCAGGCGATTGGAGAATCGCATCGATCATTTGGAGCACTCTCCTTTCTAGGTAAATGTCTATGTAGTGTATGCCTAAAAGGAAGAGTTTGACACTCGCAGCGTACTAGCCAATCAAAGATTGTTGTAAGCTCTCATCCAGCCAACCGCCGTTCTTTTCCAGCTGTCTTAAATCCGCGTAAATGGACTGCACTTGCCGCCGAAGCACCTCCGGGCCATCCGTACCATTAAAAAAACGGCTCATAAAATGAAGAAACACATCGATATGACGCAAACGCATGAGGGCTGGTATAGCCTCTACTTCTTCGCGCGCCAGCCTGATCCGGCTGCTGAACCCTTGGCAAAATAGTTTGACAGCTGCCTGATCTCGTTCGCTGCCGTGCCCCATTAAGCCCGAAATAATGACAGCCGGCTCCATCGCCCGGACATCCTGCGTACAGAATTCAAAATCGAGCAGCGCGACAACTTGGGCAGGATCATCCGAGTTTACAAGCAAATTCGAATAGTTGAGATCGCCATGAACAAGCTGCTGCGGCAGCTGCTCCAGCCCGTCAAGCTGTCGGGTGATGCCGGTGAGAGCATCAGCGATGTAAATTAGCGCATTCCGCAAGTCATGAAAAAATGCGGGCGGCTGCTTGCAAAACTGCTGAACGATCTCCGGGGTGCATGCCGGATAAGACTGCGCTAATTCATAATACGGCCGATAGGACGGCTGTACTCCCGGCTCCACTCCGGCAAGCACACAAACTAATTCGCCGGCAGCGTTGCCAAACGAATACGCAGCGGTTTCACTGTCTCCTTCCGGCCGCATCCCCTCCATATATTCGAACATACAAGCGTATCGTCCACTGCCGTCTGCTGTTTGTACGATCGTCTCGCCGGCAAGCGTTTTGACTGGAAGCGGGATGCCAAAGCTTAGTGTTCGCTGTCCAAGCGCTTCCAGCACCGCATGCTCGAATTGTATTTTCTCCCGGTCTTGGTGCGTTTCATAAATCCGCAGCACACTGCGGCGAGTACGGCTTTCAATAAAATAAGTCGTGTTATTCCAGCCGCTGGCTCCCTGCTTTATTTCTCCGTTATACTCCGCGGCATAATGCTTCAGAATCGAATTAAGCATCTCTATTCCTTTCTTGCAGTTACTGGTTAAATTCAGTTTAACGACATGTTCCAATCGAGCCGATTCCAAGGACTGCCAGCGTCGATCATGAGCCGATGAACGTATTCGACCATTCGTTTTGCACTATCCTCCGTAGTTTGCCCCCACCAGAACTGCCGGCCAATTAAATAGCTGGTGCCATACTCATACCAGCCTGTATAGCATTGCTGGGCCTTGACGGCGATGGGCATGATCAGCTCCAGCGCTTCCTGCCGGGATATATACCCGAGAAAAGCGCCATACTTGCATAAATTGACGTATCTGCCCCAATCCCATGCAGCAATTCCCGCTGCCGGCAGCCTGTTCATGTAAGCCTGCACGATACGATGCTCCCTGTATTCTTTCGTTGCATTCGGGATAGCGGCGATGTAACGTTGCTGGTCGCTGGCAGACAATGCAGACAAAAACGAGCGGATGGTCATAAATGAAACATTATGCCCTCCATCATCCAAAAAATTCAGATTATCTAGTAAAGTTTCCCTGCTGTCTATTCCCCAGTCACGTTCCAGGGATTGCCTGTGCAGGGCGTCATTTTCCTCGGTAAATTCTAATTCATAATTGTTGGCAAAATCGACACCGTTCATTTCGAACAGCACAGCTCCCAAAGCGTAACACCATAGCTCTATATCGCTTATATTAGCCTTATTACGGCGATTTTCGTTATCGCGGCCGTTATCCAGGCTATCGCTAATCAACATAGTATTCAACTCCATCCACTAAAAAGTGTAATGAATATACTTCGCCAACTTCCTGATGCGACAAATAAAGCTGATCAGGCAGCGTAATCGGCGGCGCGCTCTTTCGTGTGAACAGCCCCCGGAGCAGCTTCGCCGAATTTACCGTAAGCTGCGATAATTGTTCATAATACTGCGCATATGCGCGATGATCAGGGAAATCCTGACAAGCCTCATGGGCATATTCCGCGGCTGCTTTAATATCGCCATTCTTATAATGCGCTACACTTAAATAAATGACTGCTTCATCCCGGCGGCCCAGGTCGTAAGCACGGCCCAAATCCTTGATGCTCGCCTCATAATCACCCTGATAGTAATGCGCTACCCCGGAATATAGCCAGACGAGAGGAGCATAGGAATTTTCCTCGCCCCTTTGTACGATGAAATTTTGGGCTACGCTCGGCACTGGTTTCCATTGCTTCAAATTAACTAACATCTTGATCGTTTCGAGCAGTACCCACTCATCATCAGGCCGCTGCAGCATAATTCTGGAAATGTTAGCGTCAATCCGCTCCATTTCATCCATGTTCCATTGCTTCAGCAGCATATACAGCGCCATTTGCGACGGATAATAATGTTCGGGGAACAACTCGGCCGCTTCGCTGTAAAGCTCCGTCGCCTTCTTGTCCTCGCCCATGGCACGATAAATATCGCCTTCTACAACATAGCCGTAGGATTCCTCAGGAAAATGCTGTTTGAAAGTTTGGATCGCCGCCAAGGCTCCCTCGTAATCTTCATTCAAGAAGCGAGCACTGGCTAGATTTTGATATGTGAATTTATCAAAATTCCAAGCGATAGCCGCTTCCAGACACTCGGTCGCCTGCGCGTATTCCATGAGGAATAAATGGGACTGCCCCTTTCTAAACCAGTCCAGGCCATATGTATATTCATGTTCTAGCACTTTTTCATAGTCTGGCAAAGCTGCCCGGTACTCTTTTAACTTGTAATAACAGTTGCTTCGAATATGATAAGACTCCCAAATGGATGGATCGATCGATATCGCCTGATTGGATAGCTCGATGCCTTTGCCCGGATCATCGATGAAATAATACGCCAAGCCGAGCTTATTCAACACGGTGATGTTGTAGGGATTCATCTCCAGCGCCGCAGTTAAATCACGTATGGCCAGCTCATATTCATCTGAGTCGAGATAAGCGATCCCCCGGGCTACAACAATGTCGTAACCGTTGCTTCCTTCATTCATCGCTTCACTCCAAGCTGAATGAAGCAGTTGAATGCCGTCCGCATACCTTTTTTGCTCCAGGAGTGCGCGGCCCCAAAGCAGATATTTGTCAGAGCCCTGCTCCTTTACGGCATGTAGAGACTCAAGCGTTTGGCAGCATTCGTCCCATAGCTCCAGATCGAAATACAGCTGTGCCAGCGTCAGCAGCTTGTCCGCATCATGGGGAGATTGAGCCAGCTCCAGGCGCTGAGCTTCAGCCAACCGTTTATTCACATTAAACAAACGAATCCGGGCATCCAAATCGAACGGGTATTGCTGTATAACGAGCTCCCATAATGATTTCGCTTCCGCAAGCCGCTCAAGCGCCAGGTAGCATTCGGCCAGCCCATGCAAGGCCGCCAGATCATCAGCGTTTCGGGATAAAATGTACTGATAGTCAGATAATGCCAGCGTGATGTTGCCATGCTGCAGCGCGATGGCGGCGCGATGCCTAAATCCATCCATTTCTCCGGGATACATTTCGGCCAGCCGATGATAGACATTAAACGCAGTTTCCATATCGCCCGTACGGACGAAATACTCGCCGCCAAGCCTCAATAAATCGGGATCATCACCGAATATTTGCTGCGCCGCTGCCAGATAGTGGCCAGCATCCTCCAATTGATTACTGATTAGAGCGTATTGGGCGGCATTGCGATTGTGAAGAAATACATCCACATCCTGCAAATCAGCTGGGATAAACTCATAACGCAGCTCCCAATTTTTTCTCACTTCCCTGAGCAAATAGTCTACAAAATCACTCGGAAAGTGCTTATGCAGTTCCATCTCCTGATCTGTCCATGAAAAATGCTCGTTCAGCAGCGTCCAAACTGGCTGCGGCAGCAAGTAATTCTCGGTGAGAAAAGACAGCATACGCCGATGGATCAATTCCCTGACATCCAGCCTCCACAGCTCTTCCCGTGCCAGCAAAGCCCGCCACTGTCCAGCATCCCTTCTCATTGAAAAGTTCGTGTAGAGCGCTTCGACACGCTCCATAAAAGCGTCGGCTAAACCATCCGCTGAATTGTCTTCGCTATGTAAAAATGGCGCAGTCTGCGGAGCAGCCTCCTCCTTCTCCTTATCGATGCTCTTCGGCTGTATAGGGGCTGCTTGAAGAGCAGGTTCCCCTCCCGCTTCGTTCTGCTGCTGCTCCACTTCTTTAATAAACTTCGCTTCATTTAAAGCTTGCTCGTAAGCCTCGCGCAGCTGCTGAAAGCCCGCCGGATCATCTTCCGGATGATACACTTGCAGCATCTTCGCATACGCGCGCTTGATAGTCTTCGTATCCAGCGTAGGTTCAATACCAAGCCGATCCCAAACGTTCATATGTTATTCCCTCAACTTTTCGATATTGATAGATGACAATGGAACAATCCAACTTTCTGATAGTCATTATTCGACATTTCCCTGCTTTTTCCTCTCAATAAGATTAAAGTCTTTCTGCTGCTGCCGTAAAAATGCTCCAATATAGCTGTCAAGCGGTGATCTTAGATAATTTAGATGTGATAATATACTATATGATAGCTATAGCTCTTCTTCGCTCTCTCAAACGTTATTAAGGCATTCATAAACATAACGATATAAGGTAGGCTACGATGACCAAAAGAAAAATACTGCTTATTTCCATTTTGTTTTTTTCCGTGCTCACTGGCTTTCGTTTTGCTTGGCTGCATTTTTTTTCGACACCGGATCGTCCGCCCGTTGTTGAAGGTGTGCTGGACTTAAGAAACTGGCATAAACTTCAAAATCACTCCATCACCTTGGATGGTCAATGGGAATTTTACCCCAGCACCTTGTTAATGAGCAATACGAACATTAGCGATCCTTTGAAACAAAGAAGAAAATACATACAAGTTCCGGGCGATTGGGAAGTCCCGGCAAAGCCGAATCAAAATAAAAAGTTTGGTTATGGCTCCTATCGCTTGCGCATTCTCGTTGATCCCGCCCAGGGCAAGGCTTTCGGCCTTCGCATCCAAGGCATCGCCAGCTCATCAGAAGTGTATATCAATGGCCAACTGCTGGCACAGTCTGGCCAGCCAGCGGAGGACAAGCTCAAATACAAACCGCTCGATATTCCTTATTACGCCTATTACACGCTTGAAAATGATCCCGTCCTCGACCTTGTCATTCAAATTGCGAATTATGATAACTCTATCCAGGGGGGCATTACTCGTTCAGTCAAATTCGGCCTGGAAGACACGCTGGAGCGCGATTTGTCGCTTGCTGCCGATTTGGTTCGCTTTGCCTGCGTGGCTTATTTGATCCATGCTTTGTATGGCATCGTATTATTTTTTATTGGCAATCAGGACAAGCGCTTGATCTATTTCTCTTTCATGATTATTTGCATTGTGCTCGGTACGCTAATGGACGGCGAGCGCCTGTTCTTTGTGTGGATTCCGGTGAACTATGAGTGGGGCCAGAAACTCATTTACCTGACGATGATTGCAGGCGGATATTTCATTTTGCAAAATATCAGATACCAGTTGCCCGGCTTTTTACGAAATTCGGGCTCGTTAATATACGCACTCTTATGCAGCATTGCCGTGCTGCTCATATTATTGCTGCCTGTTTCTTACAATACGATGCTGCAGCCTGGCTATATTTTTGTGATGTTCTTGCCCTGCCTGCTCGCTCCGGTGGCGCTGTTCAATTCTACGATGAGGAGCAGCAAGGATAACATTTTTATATTGCTGGCTGCCATTGCATCGATTAACAGCTTGGTCTGGTTGTTTGTCATTTTCGGGCTGCAGATCGATATGGTATCTTATCCGTTTGATCTGGTTATTGCCACGATCTGCCTCGCCTCCTACTGGTTCAAGCGTTACTTTCAAATTTTAAGCGAAGCTCAGAAACTCACGGTCAAGCTGCAAAGAGCAGATAAGCATAAAGACGATTTCCTGGCTACGGTCGCCCATGAGCTGCGAAATCCGCTGCATGGCATATTAAGCATCTCGCAAGCGATATCGGAAAGGGAGAACAATATTCCCGGGAATAAAAATACTAAAGATATGGAACTGCTGATGACGGTAGGAAGGCGGATGTCGTTTTTGTTAAATGACTTGCTTGACCTTGGACGATTAAAGGAAAACCGCATTGTCCTTCAGCCGTCCAACGTCTCCGTGCATAGTGTGACCGAAACTGTCATCGATATGCTGAAATTTATGACAGATGGCAAGCCGATCCGGTTCAACAACCGGATTCCTAGCCAATTTCCTCTCGTTGCTGCCGATGAAAATCGGCTGGTTCAAATTTTGGTTAATCTTGTGCACAATGCGGTCAAATATTCATTAGCAGGCGAGGTATCCGTTCAAGCTTCAATTGAGAATGGCTGGGCCGCCATTTCCGTCATCGATACCGGCATCGGCATGGATGCGGAAATACTGGAAAGAGCCTTCGAACCGTATGAGCAGGGTTCTCAAGGCATTACGACGCTTGGCGGCGGTTTCGGGCTTGGACTAAGCATTTGCAAACAACTCGTCGAGATGCACGGGGGGACTTTGAGGGTGAAGTCACAGCCTCAACAGGGCTCGGTGTTTACCTTCACATTAAAATTAGCCGAGCCGGCCTATCAACGACAGGAAAGCATGCTTCAAACGCAAATGGACATCAGCACCTCTGCGCCTGAACTGGCCGCTTTGTCTGAGACGGCAACAGGTGAATATGCCGTCGCCGAAGAAGCCCCTTCGCCTGACCGCATCCGGCTGCTGGCCGTCGACGACGATCCGGTTAATTTAAAGGTGCTGGAAAGTATATTCGCCAATGAAGCGTATGAAGTCTTCACGGCAACGAGCGCAAAGCAGGCGTTATCGATGCTGAATCGCCGGGATTGGGATTTGGTTATAAGCGATGTGATGATGCCGAACATGTCCGGCTATGAGCTGACGGTGCGGATTCGGAAGCATTACTCCCTTTCAGAGCTGCCTGTGCTGCTGTTAACCGCCTGCAGCAGGGACGAAGATATCGAAGCCGGATTCCGGGCAGGTGCCAACGATTACGTTACCAAGCCGATGAAAGCGACCGAGCTCAAATCGCGGGTCAAGTCATTAACGAAGCTGAAGCGATCCGTGAACGAGCGTTTGCGGTTGGAGGCGGCATGGCTTCAGGCGCAAATCAAGCCCCACTTTATTTTAAATACGTTCACCGCCATAGCGGAACTGAGCAAGATCGATACTAAGCGAATGGATGCTTTGGTGGAGGAATTGAACAACTATATCCGGCTAAGCATTGATTTTCAGAACTCCGATCAAGCCGCTCCACTGGATCATGAATTGAGCTTAATACGATCGTACCTGTATATTCAGAAGGAGCGCTTCGGCGACCGGCTGCAGGTCGTCTGGGAGATCGATGAAGATATTCAAATCCTTATTCCCCCGCTTACGATCCAGCCTTTGGTAGAAAATGCGGTGATCCACGGCCTGCTTAACCGCTCTTCCGGCGGAGTAGTGCGGATTCGCATTAAGGAAACGGAGCAAGCGATCGAGATTCGTATTTCGGATAACGGGAAAGGGATCGATGAGGAAACGCTGCGTCATATACTGGATCGCCAGGTTGACAAGCGAACAGGCATTGGCCTGCATAATACGGATCGGCGGCTAAAACAGTTTTATGGCAGCGGTCTGCAAATCGAAAGCACGCTGGGTGTGGGGACTTCAGTTTCGTTCTCATTAGCAAAATAGCACGGACAACTTCCAGCCGAGGTATCGTTTGGCGAACCCAAAACTATTAATTTATGCTATAATATATCTTTGTCAAATAATGGATTGGAGGGTTTTACTGTGAAACGAAGAAATTGGCCGGGGCTGTTCTTATGTCTGCTTATGACAATGACAGTACTCGCGGGGTGCAGTTCTAAGGTGTCGTATATCAGCAAGGAGTTTAACGGTATATCGTTCAAATTTCCTGAAGCATGGGGAGAACCATCTATGGAAAACAGTGATGAACTTAGCTACAACTTTGATACCGAGGGAGGAGGCAAAGCGATCTTCTACATCTATTCATTTTCTAAGGATACATATAAGAGTAGATTTTATAATGAAGAGGAGGGCTATTATAAAGGCGCTTATCTGCTAAACACAACGGAGCAGCTTAACAATAAGCTGGATATAATGTCTTTCTATCCTATCAAAGAAATTTGGAAGGACAGCAAGCCACCCGAGAATATGATGCTGCTCAGTCTAGTGGAAACCGATGAATACATATTAGAGTTCACTATGGATCTGCCGCAAAAATACTATGACAGCGACAAAAAGATTGTTGAATCTGTATATAACAGCATTAAAGTTGTAAACTAACCGCCTGGCTCTCAAATGTACGAAAGGTTCACTTTCTTAATTTTCAATATCCCACCTTATTTTATTTAAAAATAAAGTTAAAATTCATAATAATTTATCTTCGCTTTGCCAAATGATACAATATAGGTCAAGCATAACCATGATCCTAAAGGAGTGAGGCAATTGGCTGTTGATGTTTACTTCAATTTTAACGGCAACTGTCGTGAAGCTGTAGAGTTCTATGCCAAGGTATTCAACACGGAACCGCCGCAAATTATGACCTTTAGTGAAGCGCCGCCAAATCCGGATTTTGCTCTTCCTGAAGCAGCGAAAGATTTAGTCATGCATGCGCGCATTAACATTAATGGCAGCAACGTGATGTTCTCTGACGTTTTTCCCGGCATGCCTTTCGTGCAGGGCAACAACATCAGCCTGGCCTTTGTCAGTACCGACCTGGAGCAGGTCAAGTCCGTGTTCCACCAGCTGAAAGAAGGCGGCACGGTCGGAATGGAGCTGCAGGAGACCTTTTGGAGCAAATGCTATGGCAGTGTCAAAGATAAGTTTGGGATTGATTGGCAGGTCAATTATGATAACGGCGAGAGCCCAATGTAAACGAATGTAACTCAAGCACAACTGCAAGTTCCAGATCCAATTCAAATGAAGATCAGAGCCTGCAAAAAATAAATATCCCGCACTCATTGCTGATGAGCGCGGGATATTTTTAATGATAACTTCGTACCAGCTTATAGGTTACCAGATACTGGACTGTTTTACCCGTTCATTCAGGAAGGAGAAATCCTCTTCCCGTAAAGGCTCAACGGTTCCTTTCTGATACCCTTTCCCTTTCGTGGAGAAAAAGTCATGCGTGCTCGTTTCGGTCCGTATGCCGTTCAGCACTACGGGATTAATTTCTTCCTCTTCAAATACAGGCTCGATTCCGAGGTTCATTAACGCCTTGTTCGCATTGTATCGAATATACTTCTTCACTTCATGCGTCAGGCCGATCGGATCGTACAGTTCCTCGGTGTACTCCAGTTCATTTTTGTAAAGATCCATCAGCAGCTCGTTGACGAACTTCTCCGCGAAGTCCTGCTCTTCCCTGCTTAATTGCTGAAATACCTCCTGAGCGAGCAGGCCGACGAACACGCCGTGTACACTCTCATCGCGAATTATAAGCTTAATGATCTCACCGCTGGCGACCATTTTGCCTTGTCCTGCCAAGTACAGCGGATAGAAGAACCCTGAGTAGAACAAGAAGCTCTCCAGGAAGACCGAGGCGACCATCGCCTGGTACAGGCTTAGCAGGTTCCCCTGCTCAATGCTTCGATAATAGGAATCGATCCGATGCGTCTTATACTGCAAAAACTTGTTGCTGCGCACCCAGCCGAACGTATCGCCGATCAACTCGCTGCTGGCTACGGTCGTAAAGATCGTGCTGTAGCTTTTCGCATGAATTTCTTCCATCGCCGCCTGAAAAATAAGGATCGCTTTCTTCTGCTTCCCTTCCACATGCTGCGCTATAAGCGGCATACCGACGTTCCCCTGCTCCGTATCGAGCAGCGTCAGTCCGCCCAGCACCTTCATGAACGTATCCTTCTCACCGCTGCTTAGCTCCGTCCATGACTTCAAATCCTTTGATACCGGGATTTCCGTGTCCAGCCAAAATTGCGACGTATTTTGCGTCCATAGCATTTCCGTATAATCCGCTTCGGGTGAATTCCAGTTTACCGCTTCATACTTAGTCATTATGTCTTTCCCTTTCCACCTGTATTCTGCAAACCGCTTGTCCACAGTCGTACTTGCTATACGACACAGCTAATGCACTCTTCGATCGTTCTTTTTCTCGTACGTGTATAATAAAGAGTTTTCAACCCTTTTTTCTGCGCATAAATGTAGTATTTCGCCAGATCTCGCGTCGTCAAATTGTCTTTAACGTAGAGAATCGTCGAAATCGCCTGATCGATATGCACCTGTACCTCAGCAACGAGATCAATCAGGTTGTACATGTCCATATCGTAAGCTTCTTTATAGAAGAAGAAATTGTTCTCATTCAAAAATGGCATCGGATAAATCGTTTTGGAATCCCCATACTCCCGTTCCTCAATACGCTGCGTAATCGGAGCGATCGACGCTGTCGACGATTGCAAGTAGGAGATTGAACCGGTTGGCGCAATGGCCAATCTGTAAGCGTGATACAGTCCGTGCTCCATTGTCTCTTCCTTCAAGCGGCTCCAGTCCTCACGAGTAGGAATATGGAACTCCGCAAACAGCGCTTTGACCTTATCCGTACGCGGGGAATAATCATTCTCTTCATATCGTTTGAAATAGGCGCCGTTAGCATATTCGCTTTGTTCGAAATCCTTGAACGTCACCTTTCTCTCCCGGGCGATCATCATGGAGCGTTCGAGTGAATAATAGTTCAACATCATAAAGAAGGTACGCGCGAAGTCGATCGCTTCCTTGGACTCATAGGAAATATGATTCAGAGCCAAGTAGCCGTGCAAATTCATCGCACCCAGACCAACTGAATGCAGCTCCCGGTTCGCTTTTGCTACCGAAGGAACAATTTCCAGCTCGGTTCTGTCGCTCACTTCGGTAAGAGCATCCATCGCCAGGTGAACGGTCTCTCTCATCCGGTTGTTTTTCATTACATTGACGATATTCAACGATCCCAGATTACAGGAAATATCCCGGTTTATGACGTCCTCCTGCCCATAATCATTAATCGTCGACACTTCGCTGAGCTGGGCAATCTCACTGCACAAGTTGGAAAACTTAACGCGTCCGATGTTCTTCAGTGCGTGCTGCTCATTCGTATTGTCCACATACATAATATAAGGATAGCCGGATTCCATTTGCGTTTGCGCGATTTTGATGATCAAATCTCTCGCTACGATTTTCTTCTTCCGCACTCTCGGGTTGTTTACCAGCTCATCATACATAGCGGTCAGGTCCATATCGTCCAAATGCACGCCATATTCCTGGTGTACAGTATGAGGATAGAACAGATACATATCCTTATCCTGCTCCACCAGCTCAAAAAATTTATTAGGCGCAACGACGCCGAGCGACAATGTCTTGATACGAATTTTCTCGTCGCTGTTAATTTTCTTCGTATCAAGGAATTCGTGAATATCGGCATGGAACAAATTGAGGTACACTACGCCGCTGCCGTCACGCTGTCCGAGTTGGTTCGCATAGGAGAACGAATCCTCGAACAGCTTCATAACAGGCAGTACCCCGCTTGCTTTGCCGTCCAGGCCTTTAATTTGCTCGCTCGCTGCCCGGATTTTACTTAAATTGAGACTGACACCGCCCCCGATCTTGCTTAACTGCAAGGCCGAGTTGATGGCAAACCCGATCGAGTTCATCGAATCATCAATTTCGAGCAGGAAGCAGCTGACCAATTCACCACGGCGCTTCTTTCCTGCGTTCAAGAATGTAGGCGTCGCCGGCTGATATTCCTGCGAGATCAATACATCAGCATAGTCATTGGCTTTATTGATATCGCCATCGCCGAGAAATAAAGCGGTCACGGCAATGCGATCCTCGTAGCGCTCCAGAAATTTCAGGCCGTCATTCGTTTTCATCGCGTAGTTATTATAAAATTTAAAGGCGCTCATAAAGGACGGGAAGCGGAACTTCCGAGCATACAAAGCTTCATACAGCTTCTTAATGTCCGTGAATTCATATTTCGCGAACAGCTCGGCTTCGTAGTAATCATTCTCGATCAAATAGTCGATTTTCTCCTTCAAGTCATGGAAGAATACTGTATTCTGATTAACATACTCGACAAAATAGCTTCTCGCCGCCTCCAGATCTTTATGGAACTGGAACTTCCCTTCCTTTTGCACCATGATTTCATTATTAAGCTGTATCCAATTTGGAATTTGCGTTTGCTCTTGGGTTTGAATTTGCGTTTGTGTAGACAATTTGCTTAACCTCCTGTTTAAATCGCTCAACATCCTGCTTCGTGCCGCTCAGCTCGAATTTCATTAATAAAGGCACCGAATACTGCTCGGCCACTTGATCTCCGGCTAGTCCGTACCGCATGCCCCAATTGGTATTCCCGCTCGTAGCGACACCTTGCAGCAACTCGCTATTATCCTCCAGAAACTTCAAAGTCGAAGCGGGAACCTGGCCAAATCCTGTCGTGTAGGTAATAAGTACAAAGGGCTCATTTACGACCAGTCCATCTCTGATCTGAATATGCTCCAGACCTAGCTTGCTTACGAATCGTTTCACATTTCCCGTCTTGGAATCAAAAACAACGAGCATCAATTTCCCTCCAGTGCCATTGAAAAGTCAATAGAAATTACAGGTAGAAGTTTCAAATACAAATACAACGACAATGAAAATGACAATGACAATGACAATGACAATGACCCTTATGTACGCTACCTTCTTCTTACTAAAGACGGGACAAGCGGACAAATCCGCTATCGAGAAGCAGAGCAACTCCCCAGTTTCTGTGGATGGACAGGCGTATAGAAACAGCCCACCCGCTGGAGATGAGCCGAGAACGTCCCTATTCCTGCCGCAGCATTACTCAACATTCGCAGAAGGCATTCACACTACATATGGTGTAACCCTCTGAAAATAACCACTAAATATAGTGCGCATTAGTAATATACCTCTTTCCGTAACAATAATCAAGAGGCAGTTTCTCTAAAAAAATAACATCAAGGGCTGGGACAGCCGCCCCTATGCAGCCTGTCCCAGCCCCAGCTCCAAAACGATAAATTTCCCGTCCCCTACAAGTTTTCCCGGTGCACGGTGCGATCCGGGGCATGCTTGGATAGCTGTCGACCATATGGCGGGAACGATGTGTGCTTCACGCCTATGAGCGGGCCAGCAAATATAAAAAGTAAGGCGCGCCAATAATAGCGACAAAGATGCCCGTCGGTATTTCCGTAGGCTGCAGTATCCAGCGCGCGATCGTGTCGGCGACGATGACCAGCAGCGCCCCCGTCAAAGCGGATGCCGGCAGCAGCAGCTCATGCTTGGGCCCGACAAGCCGCCTTGCCAAATGCGGAGCGATTAGCCCGACAAAGCCAATGCCGCCGCTGACCGCAACCGAGGAGCCAGCCAAGCCTACCGCCGTTGCGAGCAGCAGCAGGCGCTCTTTCTCCACAGGTGCGCCGAGTCCGGTAGCCGTATTTTCGCCGAGCGTCAATACGTTCATTACCCGCGCTTTATAAAGTACAAACGGAAGAAGCACGGCAATCCACGGAAGAAGGGCAAGTACAAACTTCCAGTTCGAACCCCAAATGCTCCCCACCAGCCAGGTGGCCACGAACTGGTACTTATCCGGATCCAGCTTCAGCGTCAGCACGATCATCACTGCACTGATCCCTGCCGCTACGCCGATCCCGGTAAGAATAAGCCTTGTCGGCGATATGCCTTCATTGCGCTTGTAAGACAGCGCATAAACCAGCGCGGCAGCCGCACCAGCCCCAAACAAAGCCAATACGGGAAGCAAAAATACCGATCCTGTAGAAACCGGGGGGAAAAAAGATATATACAGCATAACCATCAGTCCGGCGCCCGCGTTAATGCCCAAAATGCCCGGGTCAGCTAACGCATTGCGGGAAATCCCCTGCAAAATACAGCCTGACACAGCTAATCCCGCACCGATCAGCACGGAAATGACGATGCGCGGCAGCCGAAAATGAAATAGAATCAGTGACTGCTTCTCCGTCCCCATGCCGAACAGCGTCGTTACGACATCGAGCGGAGACAGACGGATATATCCAGTATTCATGCTAATAATAAAAGCGCATATAATCAAGATGCCTAATATGAGCATCACCCCAATGCCGCGCTTCAATCTGCGCTTAGAGGTTGCGCTTGCAGCCTGCAAAGGTTCCACCTATAGCTCCCTCCTCTCTTTGCGTGCGAGATAGAGAAAGAACGGCACGCCGATCAGTGCGATGAGCGCCCCGATCGGCGTTTCATACGGAGGATTAATCATCCTTGCTGCCAAATCGGCGAAAACGACCAGCAAGCTGCCGAGTATAGCCGAGCACGGGATGATTGATCGATAATCGACGCCGACGAGAAATCGCGTCAAATGGGGAATGATCAAGCCAATGAATCCGACGGAACCGACTACGGCGACCGCAGAACCGGCCAAAATTAGCACGATCACAGTCCCCGCCAGCTTAACCAGTTTAGTCCGTTGCCCCAGTCCCACAGCAACCTCCTCGCCGAGGCTCAGCATCGTAATCGATCTGGAGAGTATCATCGCACCGATGATAGCGCCCCCCATCCAAGGAAACATAATTTTAAGTTGAAACCATTTTGTACCTGCTACACCGCCTGCGTACCAAAATGCCAAATCCTGCCCGACACGAAACAAGAGGGCAATGCCTTCGCTTAAAGCTATGAGTAAAGCATTGACAGCCGCCCCGGCAAGCACGAGACGAACCGGACTCATCCCCCCCTTAGCCATGGAGCTGATTCCGAATACAAGCCCGGCGCCAGCGGCTGCTCCTAGAAAAGCGTACAAAAGAAGCATATTAAACGGCAGTCCCGGTAAAAAAGCAAAGCATACAGCCAGCATAAAGCCCGCTCCTGCATTTAGTCCGAGCAGCCCGGAATCCGCCATCGGATTACGTGTCATTCCTTGCATCAGCGCGCCCGCAACAGCGAAGCCCGCGCCAACCAATGCTCCGCCAAGCACGCGGGGCAGGCGTATCTCCTGTATAATTTGGTGCTGGGTCAGCTCTGGATTGTAGCGAAACACGGCTTCCCATACCGTAAGGAATTGAATATCCGCCGCGCCGAAGGAGACGGACAGCGCAATTCCGAAAACTAATGCAGCGATCCCCCCGAACAAGATCAAAGTGACGACTAGCGGCCGTGATCGTGTCTTTCGCAGATGCAGATTTCTCTCGGTCTGCGTAGTTTCTAACATTTCCGTCATATGAAGCTCTCCCGCTCTCTCCCCGTGTTTGAACCGCAGGCGGTTCGCACGCCTGACATCATCATATGTACATTCACTAAACTGAATCTGCACCCACGCAAAATATATTCCTCCCACAATTCATCAATGATACTGATAATCGTTCTCATTATATGTCTTACGACAATACTCGTCAAGTTATCCGTTGATTTTGAATCGTCACGATCGTCATCGTAGAAATGGCCTGGATTAACCATTTGGTTTGCTGATAGGACATTCTCATATATACCTTCAATCTAATCTGGCTCCCCCAGTCCTTTCAGGCTCTTGATTTCGGAATCCTCAATGAAAGAAATGTAATGGTTCATGACCTTCAGGGCTTGTCCGCTGAACATCTTCCTTAATTATAATAACAGTTTGCAAGGGCGGTGCGGAATAAAAATTCAGCATTAAGCAAATCTTTATATTACCTGCATATCCCAATAAGGAGGAGCCAAGCCTATGTCATTCTGGTTAAGACTGCTGCGGAGACAACGCAAAAATAACAGCCCCGTTCAATTCCCAAAGCATGTACACAAGGCATTACCTGCAAATTTGACTTCAGATAGCGAAGCTTCTCCTTCCATTAGCGTAGAGCAGCGGGATGACCGCGTGCCATGGATGAAGCAGCAGCTTGAGAATTGTTCGGATATCGTCTTTCGCCACTTCAAGATTAAAACAGGCAATCATTGTACCTTGGTCTACTTGAGGAGCACGGCAGACCAGACGACGATTCAAGAGGTTATTCTCCGCAGCCTGCTGGATTATAGCGGATCAGAGGACAGCGACCTGATTCGGTACCTGTTTGACGACCAAGCGATATCCGTCTCCGAAATCAAAATTGTCACCGAGACGAACGAGGCTATTACCACCGTCCTTGGCTTTGGAGTGGTCCTCATTATTGAGGGAGAGCCCCGAATCATGACTTTCCCTTCCGTATCTGCCTTAACTACACGGGCGATCGAAGAAGCGCCGAACGAATCGGTCATCCGCGGACCGAGGGAATCCTTTAATGAGAGTCTGGATACGAATCTATCGCTGCTGCGCAGAAGATTGAAGAGCAAAAATTTTAAGATGGAAGAGCATAGCCTCGGCACCGAGACGAAAACGAGATTCGTCATCGCCTATATTGAAGGGATCTGCAAGCCAGAGCTGGTTAAGGAACTCAAGCGAAGACTGTCCTATCTCGATATTGATGCCGTTTTAGGATCCTCGACCTTCGAGGAGACCATCGAGGACTCGCCTTACTCTCCATTTCCGCAGGTTGAATATACGGAGCGGCCTGATATCGTCAGCGCATCGCTGCTGGAGGGACGTATAGCGATTATCGTCGATGGGACTCCCTCCGCGATTCTTGTTCCGGTCACACTAACTATGCTGATGCAGACTTCGGAAGATTATTTTCAGCGATATATCGCCGCCACCTGGATTCGCTGGATCCGTTTCTTGTTTCTTTTTGTTTCCCTGCTGCTGCCTTCTTTGTACATTGCCATTACTACGTTTCACCCGGAAATGATTCCTTTCAAGCTGTTGATGACTGTCGCTTCGGCAAGAGAAATCGTGCCCTTTCCCGCCTTTGTCGAAGCGTTTATTATGGAGCTGTCCTTCGAAGCGCTGCGGGAAGCCTCCATTCGCATTCCGAAATCGATCGGACAGGCTGTGTCGATTATTGGCGCGCTGATCATTGGTACGGCCGCAGTGCAAGCAGGAATCGTCTCGGCAGCCATGGTTATCATTGTCTCGCTTACCGGAATTGCTTCCTTTATTATTCCGCACTTCGACCTTGGATTGACGATCAGGCTGCTCCGCTTCCCGATCATGGCTTTAGCCTCGATGCTAGGCTTGTTCGGCATTACCTGCGGGCTGATCATTATTTATATCCATCTGCTAAACCTCAAATCATTCGGACTACCTTATTTGTACCCGCTCACGCCATTAGCCAAAGCGGATTTGAACGATACATTATTCCGCGCCCCATGGTGGGCGATGCAGCAACGCCCTGTAGCCTTAACCCATAATGAAAAACGCCAGAAGAAAAATCCCCGCGGCTGGGTGAAACAAAAGGAGGAGTGACGTCTTGAACAAGCTGAAGAGCAGAGCGTTTCTTACCATACTATCCATGATTATCGTCATGACAACAAGCGGCTGCTGGTCCTCGGTAGAGCTCAATGACCGGGCGTTCGTTAGTCTGATATTGGTTGATCTAACGGATGATGGAGAATTCGAACTGACTCTCGGCTTCCCCCTCCCGAACCGCATGATTCCCGGAGATGTCGGCGGGTCTGGCGGCTCTAGCAGGGAACCTTTCGCCTTTGTTACGAAAACAGGGCCAACTCTGCCGCAAGCCTTGCAGGACATTCAAAATGATTTATCAAGAAGAATTACCTTTGGGCAAACGCGGTTACTCATCATCGGCAGCGCGCTGGCGAAGCATGGCCTCGATCCGATATTGGAATTTATCAGCCGGCGTATCACCTTTCATATTAGCGCCAATCTATTCGTAACTCCGGGAAAAGTGCTGGAACTGGTGGAAACCCCAACGACATTCGAGCGCTTCGTCTCAGTCATTCTAACTTCCTATATTACCCATCGGATGACCATCGATGCCACGCTTAGAGACGTTCTTCTTGCCAGGTATGGCTCGGGGGATATCCTGATACCTATGCTGTCTCTCAGTAAAGCCCCGGAAACAATAGCCAAGAAGGAGAAAAGCCAAGTTTGGCTCGGCGTTGACGGAGCGGCTATGTTTGTAAAAGGAAAAATGATCGGCCAGCAGTTAAATAAGGCAGAGATGCAAACCGCCTTATTGCTCTATTCCAACATCCACGAACTGACGGTTCGCGTAGAGTCGCCTACCGATGGGAAAGAGATCACTTTCAACTTGGAAGACATCACCACGAAGTTTAAAGCAAAAGTCAGGGATGATACACCCGAAATCCGCTTGGAAACCAGAGGAACAGCATCGGTCCAAGCCTCTGACTCCAAGCTTGATCTTCAGAACGATGAACAGCTTATTTTGCTGCAAAAAGAGCTGAACCGGGAAATTAAAAGCCGGATCATGAATCTGATTAACAAGACGTGCACCGCCAAAGCTGATGTTTTCCAATTGGGAAATTACATTAAATGGAAGTATCCTGGCATTTGGGATAAGTATCAATCGAACTGGAATGAATTTTACGCCAAAGGGCTGGACATAGAAACTGCAGTAAAAATTAGAATTCGAGGAACCGGTGAAGCTTATAGATCAATCAGAACGGAATGGGGAGAAGGCACATGATTGTGATTGCCCTTGTTTTTGTTCTAATTGCGCTGTATGAATGGTTCGATTGGCGCAAGCGCCATGATGGCACCGCCAAGCTATGGCGGCTTATTACCATAATGGCCATATTGCTCATTTTGCTGGAGGTTTATTTCCTAGTTAAGGATTACTGGAATTTTGAAGAAGCCCTGCACAGGCTATACCGTTTTTTGGGCCAATGGCTTTAACATGCTGCAAGGACCTCGGGAGGAAACAATAAATGGATAAGATTACCAGGCTGCAAATATTTTCTATGTATAATCTGTATATTTTTACGGTGACTATCGCCTTCTTATCGGGACTGTACATCCAGAACAGCCACTACTCCACACCGGTAAGCATCATTATTGCAGGCTTGGTCAGTATCCTTCTTCTGTATCCTGCCTACAGAGTCACCGTAATTCGTCCTAACGAGACGATCATCCAATACGGCAGCAGCATTGTGGGCAAAGTGCCGCATGCTTTTTTTATTCTGGTGATTGCCGTTATGAATCTGCTCCTCGCCGCGCTCAATCTTCGCGAACTTGAGGATTTTCTCATTCAGGTTTACTTGCCGGGAACTCCATCATGGCTGATCGCTCTGATGTTCGGGTCCTGCGTAGCCTACTGTGTACGTTCTGGAGTCACGACTATTTTCCGGGCCGCTCTGGGCATTTTTGTTGTTAGTATTCTAGGTTTTGTCGGTACTCCTCTCATGGTGACGCAAGCCATGCGCATTGAAGTGCTTCCCGCTCTGATTAACCATTTGGATTTAAAGGAGATCGGGAAGACCGTTTATGATTGTGTTGCTATTTTTGGGGAGTTTGCTTTCCTGTTTCTAATTATGCCTTACATTAAGACACCCAAAAAGGTCTATCGAACAGTGGCAATTACAACCTTGTCTGCGACCGTTATTATTCTGTCTCATATCATCCCGATCCTGATTATTCTAGGTCCGCAGCTGGCGTCTAATCTGACTTATCCCGACCTGGATCTCGTTCGTTCCCTGCGTACTGGGGCATTTGTGGAAACATTGGACCCTATTTTAATCATTCTGTGGCTGACCAGTCTGTTTATTAAGGTCTCCTTTATGATATTCATCGCCGTCTACGCCATATCCCTGCTAGTGAAACTGCCGGATCACAAACCGCTGGCCCTTTCGTTTACAGCCTTTTCCTGCATTCTATCCATGCTGATCGTTCGCTCCCAGATCGAAGTAAATTTCTTGCTGCTCGAGGGGCTTCCGCCACTTCTCATCTTTACTGAATTTGTAATTCCAGTGATCTACTGGACCGCAAACGGAATAAAATCCCGCAAAAATAAAACGAAAAATGCTTAAGCATTTCGCTTAAGCACCTCTCATCCAATAAAATTTGCATAAACCTACCGGCTAGTTCGCCCACTCTATCCAGTACTCGCCAATCGGTGTCATGACCAGATACCAGTGATCCCACTTTTACTGGCCTGAACGACCATCGGAGCAAGTCTGCCCTTCTCTGCTGTCCGGTCAGATGGCCGCTCGGCCCGGTTGCGATTGCTGTTCAGCCACAGTCTGTAACCCTCATCAGCAAGCCATAGGCCGATCCCATTATTTCGCTTCCACTCCTCGGCAAAAGCGGACAGCGGCAAGTGCGTCTCCCCCCGTCTTGATGCCGATTTCCGGCGTAAAGGCAGGACGCCCGAATGTACTGATGAACCAATCCGTATACCCCATCATTCTTTAGAATATAAGCAAAAACCATCAAGCCACAGCTTGACGGTTTCGTAGTAAACGCAAAGTCACAGAATTACTGCTGTTGATTCGTAAAAGATTGGATATCGATGAACGGAGTAGCTCCCCCCGACACCGCAGGCAAACGGCCATCCCATTTCTCAAGCGCCTTCTCCTGCACTTCAATCTGCTTCAGTTGCACGAGCTCTGGCGTCACTTCCTGCTTCTTCAGCTTAAGCGATTCAGCCTCGGCCTGCGCTTGGGCAATTTTCTGCTTTGCTTCGATCTCGATCCGCTTCAGATCGTTCTCGGCTTTGAGCGCTTGCTGTTGGGCTACCTGTTTCGCTTCGATCGATGTATCAAATGCTTCGGAGAATTTGAAGTTAACAATGTTCACTTCATTGACGATCAGATCATACTTGGCCATTCTTACCGTTAAGTGCTCACTGATTTCACCCGCTACGACATCCCGCTTCGCAATCAGGTCCTCCGCCGGGTACCGGGCGGTAACTTCCTTCACCACTTCCTGCACTGCCGGATTAATAATGACCGAGTCGTACGCCCCCCCGACGTTATTCATCAAATTATAGGCTGACTCCTTATTTACGGAATAGTTGACGACGACATGCGTGGAGACAGGCTGTAAATCCTTGGACGATGCCGTTGTATCTGTCTCGGTCTTCGTCACCTGTGTATTCACTTGGATCACGGTCTGTATAAATGGAATTTTGAGATGAATGCCCGGCGCTAAAATGTTATCGTTCAGCTTGCCAAACGTCTTGTATAATCCAACATGACCATACTGCACCTGGGTAACACTGTTCATCCCCACGATCGCCAAAACAATAAGCACAACGATGGCTGCTGCTCCTTTGTAACCCGTATTTTTTTTCGGTTTGTTCGGTACTGCTTCCATATAAATCCCCTCCACATGTGTATATCGCTTGCCAAGTAGCTTAGCGTTGTTTCAATGTAATACGCATCACAATGCAAAAGGTAACAAATTAACGAATTAAAAAGCAGCAACTCATCGTATTTATTTTTTTGAAAGCCAGGCCCGGTTTCCCCTCCAGCTTACTTCGACCGGCAGTTCAAAAAAATCAGTCAAGGTTTCACCACTAAACATGTCTGCTGTATTTCCTTGTCTGAACACCTGTCCGCGCCGCAGCAGCAGCGTCTTCGTGAACGCAGGAACAATTTCCTCAGTATGGTGGGTAACGTAAATCATATGCGGAGCATCCGGCTGCAGCGCTAACTCCTGGATGCTGTCCAGCAGCCCTTCTTTCGAAATAAAATCGAGCCCGTTTGCAGCCTCGTCCAATATGAGCAGTTTGGGCTCAGCCATTAGCGCCCGGGCAATCAGCAGTTTCTGCTGTTCACCCTGGGAACAGGTCTGGTACATCCGGTCCAGCAAATGCCCGCATCCTAGCTGGCGCATTAACATTTCAGCACGGTCAAAATCCTCGCTGGCCGGCTTCTCGTATAGTCCAATTGAGGCAAACTTGCCGCTTACGACCAAATCCTGCACCTTCTCGGAAGCATGAATTCTTTGCTGCAGCGATGAGCTGACCCAGCCGATCGATTTGCGCATCTCCCTGACGTCCACTTCCCCATATTTATGCCCGAGGACAGAAATTGTTCCCGTAGTCGGCCAAATATATCCGTTGATCATATTAAGCAGCGTCGTCTTCCCGGAACCATTTAATCCGAACAGTGCCCAGTTTTCTCCCTTAGCTGCCTGCCAATCTATCCCCTCGAGCACAGTTTTTCCGTCGCGCCGCCAGCTGACATTATGCATCGCAATCACATGATTCTGATTGTCGAATCGATTCACTTCATTCATCTAAAGGGCCTCCCATCCATACTAAACTTCGACCAGCCAAAATAATTCTTGAGTACAATATTTACAAAACTAACTCGCTGCATTAAACTTGTCAAGTTAGTACAATGATATTATTTCCTTTCATTATAGGATGGGATGGTGAAGTTAAAGATGACCAAGAACCGCAAATGGGAAGAGGTCGCCGAGCTGCAACGGCTTTGTGAGGAGCTTGGAGGATTCTCTTTGAAGCTAAACTGGGACACCTTGCGCGACCGGAAAGAGAACGATAAGCAGGACTTATTCATGTATATGGACGGGAAGCTGATTGCCTTTCTGGGAGTTTACGATTTTGGCGGAAAAATAGAACTGTGCGGCATGGTGCACCCTGATTACAGAAGGCAAGGTCACTTTACTTCACTTCTCCTTCAAACGCTAACAAACAATAAGCTTAAGGATTACGAGGAAATATTACTGAACACGCCCGCGGCTTCCGATAGCGGAGTGCAGTTTCTTAAATCGATGCCTTGCTCGTATGCTTTCTCGGAATACCAAATGAAATACGATTCATCCACAGATTTCCTCACAGTGAACCAGCACGGTAGCGGCGATGCTGTATCCTTGCGCAAGGCTTCCGGTTCAATGGCAGATAGAGAGACTTTAATCCGCCTGGATGTTGAAGGATTTAATCTTCGGCCAGAGGATGCCGCTCGATTACATGATGAAACCGCAGAGGAACATAACTCCTCCTATGACATAATTGAACTGGACGGGATTCCCACGGGAAAAATCAGAGTGTCCCGTCACCAAAAGGAGAGCTGGATTTATGGTTTTGCCATCCTCGCCCCTTATCGAGGTCAGGGAATTGGCGGATACGCCTTGCGGCAAGTGATCGACCGGGAGCGCAAGCTCGGCCATGACATTTGGCTGGAAGTGGCACTGGATAACCCGAGCGCCCGCAAGCTCTATGAGAACGCCGGGTTCGTCATGCAAGAAGTGCAGGACTATTACAAAGTAGAACCTTTTCAACAATAACGTTTTAATAGCAAACTCGCAGTAGGAATAAAAGCAAAATGAACGACTGCCTCGTGAAGCAGTGACTTCACAACGGTGTCGTTCATTTTTCATATTCATAGGTTGGAACACAGCTCTACATCCCGACGAGACTTCGGTGAATTTTAATGACGATTTTGCGAATGCTGCTCTCTCCATGCACATGTCCGCATGGGCGATGCAAATCCGTTGGGTAGAACACAGCGAACATCCCCGGTTCCATAATCAAGTCGCTGCCTCCTGCTTGTCCCGCACCGGGCAAACTTTCTGCCTCACTTATGCTGCAGCTGTCCTCATAAAATTGTATATCTTCCTCGCACAAACGATTGACACTTATCTTTAGGTGATCATCATATCGCCTCCAGCCAATCCGTTCCGTACCGCTCACCACATACTGAATGTCTATATAGCTGTAGTGAGATTCGTACTGCTGACTGCTAATCGGCTGCGTGGCGTACTCCTGGACAATGGCAAACATCTGTCCACTTTCCAGCTCATATTTACCGAGCGGAGCATCCTCTAACCGATGCAGTTTAATGTACTCCAGCCCTCTTCGCACAGCGGAAGGGTATAAATGCTTCTCTTGATCCAGGTTTCTAATATCACCTAGTATCATAAGTTTTCCTTCCTTCTTCTCCCGGATGATGTTTCGCTCTCATACGATTACCTGACGATTCATCTAAAAAAATCAGCATTTTGTACAGGCTGCCCGCTGCAGCTGCTTTAACCTAGTCATGGCTTCATTGCCGCCTCGGCCGAAATAATCATGCAGCAGACGATACTCCCTATACAGTTCATCATACATCGCTTGATGCGCTGCATTCGGTGAATAGCTCTTCTCTTGGAGATGAGCCATATGCTTGGCTGCTTCCTCAATCGTATCATAACCGCCACGCGCGGAACCGGCGGCTACCGCTCCGAACATCGCGGCTCCGAGTGCCGGAGTCTGTACCGAAGCAGCGACTTTTATCTCCCGGCCAGTAATGTCCGCATACAACTGCATCAGCAGTTTGTTTTTCTGCGGCAGGCCGCCGCAGGCGTACAGCTCCTTCACCTCGACCCCGGCAGCTTCAAACGCCTCGATAATATGGCGTGTGCCGAATGCCGCAGATTCCAGCAAAGCCCGATAGATTTCCTCCGGCCTCGACTGCAGTGTCAAACCGATAATCATGCCGCTCAGCTCGGCATTGACCAAGTTCGAACGATTCCCGTTCCACCAATCGAGAGCGATTAATCCGCTCTCTCCCGGCCATAGCTTAGCAGCTCTGGCTTCCAGCCATTCATGGACCGACTCCCCCGCTTGCTCTGCTTCCCGCTCAACATAAGCAGGCACCCCCTGCTTCACATACCAGCCTAACATATCGCCAACGGCCGGCTGCCCCGCTTCATACGCATACAATCCAGGTATAATACCGTCCTCCACAACGCCGCAAATGCCTTCCACTTGAATTTCCTGTTCGCTCAGCAGTAAATGGCATAACGAGGTGCCCATGGATAGCACCATATCACCTGGCGCGGTCGCGCCGACACCCGGAACAGCCGCGTGAGCATCAATGATGCCCGGGGCCACAGCGATGCCTGGGTGCAGGCCCATCAAGGAGGCCGCCTCTTCCTTAAGCAGCCCTGCCGACTCGCCCAGTGTAACGATATCTCCCCGCAGTTTTGTCTCGGCAAATGCTTCGAAACGCGCATCCAGACTGCGATAAAAATCCGTGGAAGGATAACCTTCTTTCCGATGCCATAGTGCTTTATAACCGGCACAGCCGCTGTTTCGCTTCATGACCCCGGTCATGACAAATACGATCCAGTCCGCAGCCTCTACAAAGCGATCTGCCGCATCATAAATATCCGGCCGTTCCCGCAGCACTTGAAGCGCTTTGGCCGTCATCCATTCCGAAGATACCTTGCCGCCATACCGTCCCAGGAAGCTCTCTGCCCTCGCAGCCGCAAGCTCATTGATCAGATTGGCCTCATGCTGGGCCGCATGATGCTTCCACAGCTTCACATAAGCGTGAGGTTCGCGGCGATACCTCTCTGTAAAACACAGCGGATTGCCTGACTGATCGACGGGAAGTATCGTGCTGGAAGTAAAATCGACGCCGATGCCAACAATCTGTTCCGGATGAACCCCGGAATTCTTCAGAACTTCGGGAACGGACAGTCTTAGCACGTCCACGTAATCTCTAGGATGCTGCAACGCCCACTCTGAGCCCAGTTTGATCCCGGTTCCCGCAAGCTCCACATCCATAACGCCGTGGGGATAAGGCGTCGCATGCCAAGCTATCTCCCGGCCGTCACGAACATCTACAAGCACAACTCGCCCTGACTCGGTGCCATAATCAATTCCAAGCACATAGCGTAAATCCATATTCATGCTCCTCCCCTCCTCTTGCTCCTCTTTCGACTCACACCGCCCCCTCGCCGGCAACTCCGTGGCCATTATTTATACAGAGGCCCAAAGGTAGCACACGCCCGGTAATCTGCTCCGGTCGGATCATCAGCGCCGAAGGCGGACCATACGCTTGGCCGGAAAATATCCTCCTCAGGCACATTATGCATATTTACCGGGATACGGAGCATCGAAGCAAGCGTAATCAGTTGGGAGCCGATATGGCCATAACTGACAGAACAGTGGTTGGAGCCCCAATGATTCATGACAGTATACACATCCTTGAATGCCCCCACTCCGGTCAATCTCGGCACAAACCATGTCGTCGGCCACGTCGGATCAGAGCGTCGATCAAGCACATCATGCACGTCCTCCGGCAACTCCACGGAATATCCCTCGGCAATTTGCAGCACCGGGCCGATGCCGTGGATCAGGTTGATCCGGGCCATCGTCAGCGGCATACCTCCGCGAGTCGTGAAGTCTGTCGAAAAACCGCCGGACGGGAAAAAATCCTTCGCCGAGCACCAGGCTACCGCATCCAGGCAATTCTGAACTTCTTCCCCGCTGATTTCCCAAAACGGCTTCATCGCCGGCTGACCGTTCAGCGACTGCTGGCCTGTGCCATCCAAAGAAGCCGGGCCGGAGTTAATCAGATGAATCACTCCGCCTGCCGCCCGCCCTTCCAGCTGCTTGCCGGTCACCCGCTCTACGGCTTCCGGGCTCCAATACGTACGAACATCGGCGAAGATTTGCGCTGCATTCGTCAATTGATGCCCCAGCAGCATTGTGATCGCATTCAAATTATCATTCTCGGTGGCCAGCATAAACGGCTCGCGAATGCCGTTCCAATCGAAGGAGCTGCTCAGGATTGCTTCCATGAAGTCCCCGGTCGGCAGGTGATCCGTCCAAGCTCTTTGCCCTTGGAATCCAGCGGCGATGGCGTTTCGCCCCTCGGCTTCTTCCCCATAACCCATTTCCGCCAGCCTCGGATTGCCAACCATCAGATCGCGGGCGATCAGCGCCATTTTGACCACCGTTTCCCAATCCTCCGCCTTCTGCTCTGCCGTTCTTTGACGCTCCGGCGGGTTAATGTCTTCACCTTCCTTGCAGTGCTTCTTCGTCCATGCCAACGCGCGCTCATATTCTTCCTTATCGTAAATGCCCCGCTCCATCCGCCGGGTGAACTCGGTCATATCAACGTACTCATTGCGCATGCCGAGGTAGTTCTGGAAGAAGCCTTCATCCACGATACATCCGGCAATGCCCATCGACACCGTCCCCATGGATAAATAAGATTTACCGCGAATCGTAGCTACAGCTAGCCCCGCCTTGGCGAAATTCAGCAATTTCTTCTGTACATCCTCCGGAATGGTATCATCGCCAATATCCTGCACATCTCGACCATAGATGCTGAACGTGGGCAGTCCCTTCTGATTATGCGCCGCAAGCGCGGCCGCCAAATAGACCGCTCCCGGACGCTCTGTTCCGTTAAAGCCCCATATCGCCTTCGGCATCCATGGATCGGTATCGATCGTCTCCAGCGGATAACACCAGGAGGGAGTTACCGTAATGGTTACGCCCACGCCTTCGCGGCGGAATTTCTCGGCTGTGCTGGCTGCTTCCCGTACTCCGCCAATCGTCGTATCCGCCACCACGCATTCCACAGGCAAGCCATTGGCGTGACGAAGATTTTCCGAGAGAAAGCGGGCGCAAGCGAGCGCCAAATTCATCGTCGGCTCCTCCAGCGATTCACGGATTCCGCCGCGGCGTCCGTCAATGACCGGACGAATGCCTATTTTAGGCATGTCCCCCTCCAGCCGGTTTACAATCATCGGTGTACTCATGAATAATGCCTCCTTTTTTTGATCCTATATAGTGAATTGCTCGGATAACTGCTTGGACAATTGACGCAGCTGGCGGATTTCCAGCCGGTTCGTTTCCGTAAAGTCATGATGGTTCTTCACCCGGCAGTTATAGTTATCAAAGACACCTTCCAGCATTAAATAGTACTTAGCGTTGACCGGATATAGTTGTTTTTCAATCAAAGAGGTCATACTGAGGAGATTGATCAGCGTTTCAGCTCTCTCCGGCTCTTGCTCCCAATTATTCAGCAGCCATACGTATAAGTCCGGGTGGAAATTGGCCATCACCCCGCTGTAACCCGCAATGCCTAGCCGTAGCGTCTCCAGAAGCGTCGCTGAATTGGCATTATATATTTTCAAAGAGCTGTCTTGTACGGCCTCCAGCTTCTGCCGTATATTATCCGTATCACAGCTAGTGTCTTTCAAAAAGTGGAATCTTCCCGTGCTCGCGCACCATTGGAGCAGCTCGGGGGAAATAATTCTTTTATATGGATATGGACACTCATAGAAGCTGAGTGGAATATCCTCGGGTAATTTTCTTAACAGCTTTTCCAAATTACTTTGCCATACTTCGTCAGACTCATCTTCAAGTGCTAGCCGGTTCGTGATCAGCACGAGAGCATCGATCCCTGTTGCCGCCATCGCGGTTAATTCCTTAACCTGGTCTTCAAAATCATCCGATATGTGCCCTGAAGCTATAACAGGAACACGCCCTGCTGCCTTTTCCTTAATAAAGGACGCCAGCTGCACTCTTTCTTCCAAACTTAAGTGAAACATTTCACTCGATTGGCAAACTGCGAACATCCCATCAACGCCTTGCCTGATATACCATTCAATCGCCCGTTGCTGGGCAAGAAAGTCGATTTCTCCGTTCTCTGTAAACGGTGTGACCATCGTTGGCCACACACCGTTCGGAATAGGTGATTTCGGTTGATTCAACATCTAAGTTCCCTCCACGAATGTATTTAATATCCATTGCTATCCAATGGCTTTTGCCTCTAACAAAATTCCAGGAATCGATTGAAGCCAGCCTATATTACTTCGAGCTTCTGCTGAACTCTCTATAGGCGATATTGTCTCTTTTCCATGTATAAGTCAGATAAATACGATCTTCATGCGCGATAATCGCCGGATACGAAAATTCCCCCTCGCCGTCTTCCAGCACGATTTCCTGTGTCCAGGTCAACCCATTGTCGGAAGACACCATCAATACGAGCGGTGAGCGGGGGCCCCAATTGATTCCGACCGGATTGCAGCACAGCACAAGGGTCCCGTCGTCCATGCGGACAACATCCATGCCGCTATTGTTGTTCGGAACGCTCGTCGGATAAGCCGCACTCCAATGGATGCCGCCATCCTGCGAATCGCTGCGATGGATAAACCCTTCCGAGCTTCTCATCAGCATGTGAACATTACCCGGCTTAGACTCCCAGACGGAAGGCTGAATGACGCCCCGGCCATAAAAAGATTGCTCCGACACCGGAATATCACTTTTTACCGCTTGGATGTCACTCCGATGAATACCGGCGATGCCGATATCCTCGCTCTGCTGCCAGGTCATTCCCTGATCCTGCGAGCGATCCGCGAACGACGTCCAAATTCCGTCCTCGGTAGAAGCCGGAGCAATCCAAGTGCCATCCGCGAGAACGACCACCTTATTACGTACGGGCCCTCTGCCTCCCCGATCACCGGGAACCAGCTCTTTTGCCTCCGACCAGGATCTTCCCTTATCCTTGGAAATTTTATAGAGCGTTCGCCATTCCTTAATCAATCGGCCGATTTTGTAGAACAGCAGCAGTTCGCCGCCCGGCAGATTCATAAGGACCGGATTCCAGCAGGGCTCCTCCACTCCGGCAGCAATTTTCAACGGCTGCGACCAATTCCCGCCTGAATTCCCGCCTGGCTTGCGGGAGCACCAGATCGCACTATCATCCGCGCCTTCCCTGCTTCCAGCAAACCATACCGCCAAAATATCCCCCCCAGGCAGCATAACCAAACTTGAAGCGTGACAACTGGCAAACGGTTTATCCGGGCCCATGATCCATTCATTCGTTATCTCATTGAACATGCTGAACTTCCCTCCTGAGTTATCACCTTGTCAACTTATAAAACTCGTTTTGGTTTCCCGTCAATCAGGCATCATATCGCCTTTGTCCACTACCCCTTAATCCCTGAGTTCGTAATCCCCTCCACAAAATAACGCTGCAAAGACAAGAACACGATGACGGACGGAATGATAGCCATACAGGCAGCGGCAAGCGATGTGCCGTACTGGAATTGAGCGGTAGAGTTCGCTCCGCCCATAAATTGCGCAATCCCCACCGTCAATGGCTTCAAGGCGTTGGCGCGAATCGCGATCATCGGCCACAGGAAGTTGTTCCAGTTCGAGATGAACATCAGGATCGTTACCGTCGAGACGGCAGGCTTCGTCAAGGGCAGCATCACCTTCCAAAAGATTCCGAAATCCTTGCAGCCATCGATTCTCGCCGCTTCCTCCAGCTCATTCGGAATTCCCTTGAAAAAGCTGGTCAAAATATACACGCTAATGACGTTCGCACCAGCTACTAAAATGAGCGCCGCAAATGTATTCAACAGCTTCAATTCGGAAACGAGCAGAAATAAAGGCACAATGTACGCTTGAATCGGAATAAGCAGCATGGAGACGATCAGCGTAAAAATAACCTTCTTCCCCTTGAAGTTAAGCCGACCGAAGGCATAAGCCGCAGGCGTAGTCAACGCGAGCACGAACAACGTGGACAATACAGTTATAATTAAGCTGTTCATCATCCAGCCGGTGTACGGATACTGGGCCAGAACGGATTTATAATTGATGAGTGTGAAATCAGCGATCCATTTCGGCGGATAATTCATAATTTCCGCTTCCGGCTTTAGCGATGAAATGGCAGACCACAGCAAAGGAAACAGGAATAGGACACCGATGAACGCCATAACAATGTAAATCAGGATGTTTTTTAATTTCATGCCGTAAGCCTCCCTAATCATCCAGCTTCAGCAATCTGGATTGAATTTGCACAAATACGATCAATATGACCAATGTCGCTATGCCAAGCACAGACCCGTAGCCGAGATTGTAGTTCTGGAATGCGGTTCCGTATAAATATTGCACTAAGGTGAGCGTAGCCGTTCCCGGTCCGCCGTTCGTCATAACGAAAATCTGGTCAAAAATTTGAATCGTATTTACTAGGGTTAGTGTAATAACCATCGAAGTAATTGGCTTCAGCATCGGTAAGGTAATTCTCATAAATGCCTGAGCACCTGTAGCTCCGTCAATTTTGGCCGCCTCGTACAAGTCCGCGGAAATATCCTGCAAGCCAGCCAGGTACAAGATCATGTTGTAACCGAGATAGGACCATACGGTGACGAGAGCGATGGAAAAAAGCGCCCATTTTTCGCTCGTCAGCCATTCGATCGGCCCAAGGCCAATCAGTTTCAAATAGTAGTTGAGAATACCGAAGTTGTTATCATACAGCCAGTTCCAGATGATGCCGACTACGGCCGGAATCAACACGTACGGAATAATCGAAATCGTTCTTACCGCGTTGCGGAAGCGCAGCTTCTGATTCAACAACACGGCCATTAAGAGGCTGAACACAATTAGCGGCGGCAATGTCAGAAGCAGAAACAGCAATGTATTTTTGAAGGAAACCCAAAATATCGGGTCATTAAACAGCTTCTTAAAGTTGGCCAATCCAGCAAACTGCGCATCACCAACGATATTCCATTTCATAAAGCCGATGAACAGCCCTGCTACACTCGGTCCAAAGCGAAAGACAAGGAATACAAGCAAATAAGGCAACAAGAACAGCGCCGCGACTTTTCCTTGTGATTTCATGAAGTCGTCAACCTTTCTACCACGATGGCCAATTTTACTTTCCTTAAGAGGTACATGAACCCGATACGACAAGTCCAAGCCTATGCCAATTTCCCTTGCCCTGCCGTATCGAGTCTCTTTGCACCCATTTCTATTGATTTAATAGATATCCTACTCCTGCAACAGACTGTCCATATCCTTTTTCAATTGCTTGGCAATTTCATGCGGATCTTTATTGTTCAGAATGGCGTCCTGAGCTGCAGTCAGAATCGGGCTCGGCGCCGTACTGGAAAATATTTGTGCCGCTTTCGGATGCGATGGAAGCAGGACACTGCTGTCTAAGCTGTTAATAAAAGCTTCTCTGCCTTCCATACTTTGAGCCGTCTGCATGCCAACATTGCTGGATGGTAGCTGACCGGATTTAGCCCATTCGCCGGAGTTGCTATCCAGCCATTTGACGAACTCAACCGCCGCTTTGGCCTTATCAGGATCATTATTTTTCTTTAGCGGGAATGTAAGTATTTCGGCGGCCCCCCAAGCTGCTGAATTATCGAACACTTTAGGGTAAGGCGAGCTGGCCCACTGGATGTTGGATTCTTCCAGCTTCGGCATTTGCCAAGGTCCGTCAACGAACATGGCTACTTTGCCACCCATGAAATCATCAACAGGTGATTTCTCGCCTTTAGGTACGACTTTGTATTTGAATACAAGGTCTTGCAGGAAGGCAATCGCATTCGCCATCTTGTCCTCGTCCAATTCAACCGCTGTCATATCTTCCGTAAAAGGATTATGACCTTGCTGGTTCAATAGAGCATAAATTTGATAGAACACATGGTGGTTCATGGAAAAGCCAAGCCCGTATTGCACGATGTTATTCTCGTCGAAGCCCTCTTCGTCAGCGCGCTTGCCTTTGTTGTCGATCGTCAGCTTCTGGGCTATAGCGATCAGTTCCTCGCCAGTCAGAGGCGGATTCGTAATGCCGGCTTCGTTGTAAAGATCCTTATTGTAATACAGTCCATGCATGTGGACGTCTAGCGGAACCGCATACTGTTCCCCTTTATAGAAAGTTCCGCCCCAAGCAAAGGAGGAGTAGTTCCCTGTCTCCATGCCTACGCCAGGAATCGGCGCGCTGTCCAGGACGCCCATCTCCACGAACTGCCCCAGCTCAAATGGATGCATGACCAGGACATCTGGTGGATTTCCGCCTTTCATCTCAGTCAAAAATTTGGTAAACAGCGGCGTCCATTGCAGGGAAGTAAATTCAACATGAATATCGCTTTGCTCCTGGTTGAACTTGTTCACCAAACCCTCCATCGTATTCAGGTCAGGGCCGGTCCAGCCGCCCCAGAAATCAATATTTACGACCTTGCCGCTGCCGCCGTCATTTGCCGCCGCCGGTGAATTCGCCGCTTGTGGTTTCGGGTCAGCAGCGCAGCCCGCCAACGGTAAAGCCAACAACATTACAGTAAGAAAACTTGCAAGCCATCTCTTCATTCTCATGTGTATCCCCCTCTAAGGATTGATAAGATTTATTAAGCTTTGCTTGTCAAACTATAAATGTAAGCGCTTACTTTAATGCGGTTCGAAATGAACGCTCACCCCCTTTCAGGTCGTGAATGATAATGTAATCAAATATTTTCACTAACCTGGGAGAAAACAATTCCTCGTCCTCTCCCGGTCAGTTATAAAAGTTAAACAAAGGAAAAGCAATCTTTCGAGTTCGTACAGTCAATGCCTGCTCATTCCCCGCAGGATTTACGGGTCACTATGTGAGTTTCGAAGATTTTATGAACCTTAACGTTTGTTTTGTACAGCATCATATCCGTGAGCATTCTCAAGCTCTCTTTCGCCATTTCTTCTACCGGTAAATGAACCGTAGATAGGGTAGGGATCGTATAATTGGTTACTTCGTCGTTATCATGCCCGATGATTTCTATGTCCTCCGGCACACGAACCCCGATTTCATTCAACGCCTTTAGCGCACCAACAGCCATCTGGTCACTGATCGCAAATACACCGGTAGGCAGTGAACTTGATTGCTCCTTCATTCTGATGACAGCCTCATAACCGCCCTGTTCCGAGAAGTCTTCATACATTAAATGCTCCTCATCTATTTCCAGGCCCAGTTCAGCGGCTTTATCCTGAAATCCTTCCCTGCGCAGCATGATCGCTTTGGAAGATATGTCCGGAACGATCAGTCCCCCCCTCTTATGGCCTCGCTTGTACAGCCTCTCCGCTACCATCTCACCGCTCCTTCGACTATCCACGTTTACGGAGGAGTGTTTCCCCGATTCACGCTGGTGAAGTACGATCGGAACGTTTAAATCTGCTTGCTCCAGAAACTCGTCATCTTCTTCGGTAGAGTTAGCAATAATCGCTCCATTGAACCGCGTCCCCGTTACTAAGCTTCTCACTTCATGCAGCTTGGTGCCGACGTATGGCTGGATCAATAGCTCATATTCATCCTCCAGTTCGTTTAAGGCATGTTGAAAACCTTTGAGGTAGCGGCCCACCAATGCCGTCCGCGTATCAAGCGTCCAAAACAGCGCAATGATCGGCAGCACCGTTTCTCCTCCACTGCGCAGTCGTCTGGCTGAAATGTTCGGCTGATAGTTAAGCTCTCTGGCAGCTTCTAATATTTTCAACTGGGTCGCAGCGGAAATCCGGTACTTATCCCCTTTGCCGTTCAACACCATAGAGGCCGTGCCTTGCGAAACCTTTGCAAGCTGGGCTATTTCTTTAATGCTTGCCATCCTTATAACACCTCATTACTTTCATCATATTGGAGTGTACTCTAATCCATTGTATATGCTTCGGCAAAATAAGATCAAACCACTAGGCTGCATTCGCGATTATGTCCTACTTCTTCCTTCAAATAAATTTAGCTAATACGTTTTGCTAAAACGTTTTGCTAATACGTTTTTATTATATTTTAAAAGCGCTTACACGTCAATAGAAGTTTAAAATATTTTATTTTTTTACCACCAAGCCTCCCCGCCCGCCTTGACGAGTTTCTCTGAAATCGATATGCCGTTATATTCACGAATGGCTCCGGCTTTTATATTTTCATATATCATAAAAAACATCACCTGTAGCATGCATATGGAATAATGAGGTACAATAACATCCGAAGGTTTTAACAGACGTAAATAACGCCTTGTGGAGCAAGGCTGCCATTTCGTGAAATACGTTCGACCTCTATAGAGCCTTGGAAGGATGGATTAACTAATGTATGTAGCAAACAACTGGCAAGATTACGAAATTATCGATACCGGAAACGGAGAGAAGCTGGAGCGTTGGGGAGACATTATTTTGCGCCGCCCTGACCCGCAAATTATTTGGCCGATCAAGCACGAGTCCTCCCAGTGGAAAAATGTGCACGGCCACTATCACCGCAGCTCCTCCGGAGGCGGACAGTGGGAGATGAAGAAGCAAATCCCGGAGCGCTGGACGATTTCGTATGAGCAGTTAAAATTTTATATTCGCCCTACAAGCTTCAAGCATACGGGCCTATTCCCGGAGCAAGCGGCCAACTGGAGCTGGATGATGGACAAAATACAGCGCGCCGGACGGCCCATTCAGGTGTTGAACCTGTTCGCCTACACCGGCGGCGCAACGGTAGCGGCAGCCTCGGCTGGCGCTGCGGTCGTACATGTCGACGCCGCTAAAGGGATGGTGCAATGGGCGAAGGAGAACGCCGCCTTGTCCGGACTTAGTGAGCGGCCTGTCCGCTACATAACGGACGACGTGTTCAAATTCGTACAGCGCGAGCAGCGGCGCGGCAACCGCTATGATGCCATTATTATGGACCCGCCATCCTATGGCCGCGGACCTGGCGGCGAAATGTGGAAGCTGGAGACCAGCTTATATCCGTTCGTGGAATCATGCCTGTCCATTTTATCGGACAACCCGCTCTTCTTCCTGATCAATTCCTATACGACCGGCATTTCTCCGACGGTGCTCCACAATATACTGTCTATGACGGTGCAGAAGCGCTATGGCGGCACCATTAGCGCAGGGGAGATCGGTTTGCCGGTTACGAATTCTGGGCTGAACCTTCCTTGCGGCATCCTCGGCCGCTGGGAGGATTAAGAAATGAGCCTAACGAGCGGTAACGAAGGCCGTACGCCAGCAGAGTCGAATTTCGAAATATTATACGAGGATAATCATCTGCTGGGGATCGTGAAGCCTGTCAACGTCCCTACTCAGGAAGATGCGAGCGGTGATCCAGATTTGCTGTCTTTGCTGAAAGAGGATATCAAGGAGCGCTATCAGAAGCCGGGCAATGTTTACTTGGGGCTTGTGCACCGGCTGGACAGGCCGGTTGGCGGGGCGATGATTTTTGCGAAGACGTCGAAAGCGGCCTCCCGGTTATCGGAGGCTGTCCGCAGCCGCAACTTCGATAAGACGTATCTCGCCGTTGTACATGGCACGCCTCCGCAGCGGCAAAGCCGCCTCATAAACACACTATTAAAAAATGAGCGCACGAACACCGTCTCTGTCGTTGCCAAGGGAACGCCTGGCAGTAAAGAGGCGATTCTTGATTATGAAGTTATCGGTTCGGCCAAGAGCGGCGAGGACCTGACCTTGGTCAAGGTGTCCCTGCTTACTGGGCGCCCTCATCAAATCCGGGTTCAGCTCAGCCATATCGGCTGTCCCCTTTACGGAGACCAGAAATATGGACAGAGCTACAACAAGCCGGGTCAGCAAATCGCTCTATGGTCGCTTTATGTCGGCTGTCCGCATCCGGTGACGAAGGAGCAAATTCACCTCACCTCCCTGCCGCCGGACGAGATTCCTTGGAGCCAGTGGAGCCGGCAGACTTATGAGGAACTAGCCCGGCTCGGATCCTATTTATAGCCCCATAAAAATGAAATGCCGTTTACGAAAGGCAGACTGCAAAATTTGCAGTCTGCCTCGTTGCTTCTTCATATTTGGGCATATCTCTTAATTAACTGACAGATCCATACCGCTGCTTCTTGACGACTTATGCTATCGGATGGACGGAATAAGATTCCCTCATCCGTTTCAGCAGTATCGGGTCCTGTCAGTCCCGTGCCAATTAGTACTTTCACATTAGCATGGGCAGCATTCTCTAGCAGCAGTTCATCCGCTAAACAGATGGTTCGTGCTATATCATCTATATTTTCAGGAATAAGGAAGGGTAACGCTGTCTGAACCGCTAAGATTAGCATATCCACAGCTTCCCTTCTATTTATTATCCGCTCCGGATCAAAGCGCTCCCCGGTTACCCCTGCTACGATTCCCATCGCTGCCAGGGCTTCAATCTCCCTTCTTGACCAATGATCGTTTAAATCCTGGAAGACTGGCGAAAGATCTTCGACGGGTTCCACGCCAAGCATTCTTGCAATTAACACAGCAAACTCTGCACGCGTCATCGCATCATCCGGTTTAAAAAACATTTTGCTTTTTCCCTTTAAAATCCCCATAGCTTCCAATGACTCAATATAGAGAGCATATGCTGAAGAGGCAGATACATCTGTAAAACTTGAAACATGCTTTTGTGAGTAACTGACTGGATTCCGATATTTGAAATATTCGATGGAACCGTTCTTTCCTTCTTTGAAAGCTAAAATCTCCCCCTCCCCATCCTGAAATAACAATTCATCAATCTGCTTGAGCCCGCGTTCTCCTGCAATATCTGTAATCGTGATTTCTCCGTCGTTTGAAGCTGTTATGCGCGATACGGCAAAAAAAATGCGAAGATCCGTATATGTTCCCTCAAATCGTTTTAATTGTTGCTGCGGGGTTTTTACAACGCTTGAAGTTTCTAAATATTGCTTATGCGCAAAAAAGTAATTCATAAACCATTTATTCCATCTTCGCCCCACTTCGGCGGACGAAACCAGCTTATTAAATGCCATGAATACGCCAAGTTTATGTTCTGGCATCAGAACGATAAAGGAACTGTAGCCCGGTATATCTCCGCCCTTTACAACAATATGGCTGCCGTATTTTTCACCTGTTTTCAACCAATTTTCATACCCATAAGTTGCATCGGGATAAGCTGGATGAATACTTGAATGGTATTCGTGCATCTGTGTAAGCGATATTTTATCCCAAACATGATTAGCCTGATATATCCCGTTATTTAGCTGCGCAATCATGAAATGTCCCATATCCTCAGCTGTGGATAGCATCCCTCCAGCGGGCAAATCCGATGGGACGGTAGAATATGGAGCGATAGGCGTACCATCTTCAAGATAACCATGAGCGAGGTCGGCCAAATGCAAGTCATGCAAAGTGCAATGCGTTCTCGTCATTCCAAGCGGCCTGAATATATACTCTTGCATATAATGCGCATAAGAGTGCCCCGAAGCCTGCTCAATGAGATAACCTAACAGATTGTATGCATTATTATCGTACATATAGGAGCTCCCAGGCTCTTTTAAAACTATAAATTCCTTTTGCTTGATATATTCCTTTAAGGAAATTGTTGTGTGCAAATCCTCGGATGGCTCAGAATCTGGAGTGAATTTAAATCCGGAAGTATGAGTCAGCAGATGATGAACAGTGACAGGACTGCTAAAAGGATTAGTTATACGAATATCATCAAAATAATTTTGAATGTCCGATTTCAAATCGATTTTGTTATCTTGCACCAATTGCAGGATGGCAGCTGCGGTAAATGTCTTCGTAACCGATCCGATACGGAACAGAGTCCGCTCCGGGTTGACTGCAGTTTTAGCTTCATTAGAAGTAAACCCGTATCCTTTTTTCAAAGCAATCTGGTTATCCTTGACAATCGCAACGACCCCGCCAGGGGATTTTTTATCATTTCCAATCAGGTTACGCATAAATTGATCCGTTAGCTGCTCCATCCCAGCGAATTCAACTGCTTTATTAGCGAATTTTTTATCCATCAAAATTCATTCTCCTCTTCAATAAACATCTAACTTACTTGTACAATAATTGATTCTGCAAATGACGAAAGAATTTATTAATCGCATCCTGATCTAAATGATAAAACACCTTTCCCTCTGTTTTTTTGATAGACACAAATCCAATAGAAAGCAAAATATTCATATGATGTGAAGCGGTAGCGGTACTTAGCTGTAAATGTTCAGCAATTTCCAAATTATACTTTGGGGTATCCCTTAACAAACGTAATATTTCCATTCTGCTTCTGTCACTAATGGCCTTGAGCTGCTGAAACAAAATTTCTTTATTTTTTTCAGATTCTTGTCCATATAAGAAGAGCGGATTGTTGAGCAAACCATAGATACATAAATCCTCACCAACTATCTCGATCAATGGAAATATAAGTGTTGGGGTTACTTTTATGAAGGATTCAGGACTGATTTCCAGCACTACTTGTTTGAACTGATCATTTAAGTTCGTGGGAAGCATCTTAATTAAAGAAGTTATTAATTTTTTATGGTGATCAAAAGCGAATTGGTAAGCCGGTAAATTACTTTTATAAATCTCTATTAAAGTTGCCAGCCAATGTCTCGGTTTAGTTAATACGCTAAGAAACTTCCATTTGCTTGAATCGCTGCTGCCAAGCCGCTCGATAAACGAAATGTTATCACCCAGCAAAGTCGATTGGCTTTCTGGGAGGTCAGCGGATCTTTGCAGTATCAGCATTAACCGCTTTATTATCTCTTCATCTGTCGCTGGTAATTGTTCGATCCATTGCGGATGTTCAATCAGGCAAAAGAGCAGGAACAGAAAGAAATCCTTATCGGAATTTATCAACAGAAACTCTTCACCCGTATGAGGTACATACTTTTCCGCAAATGCGGAAATATAATTTTCAATAATGGCACAATGCTCGTTGTAGAAGCTCTCTCCATCAATTCCTAAATCGCAAATTTCGCTGATCATTTCTTGCTTTAACTTTTCACGATGATGCATTGTATAAAGCAAACCGAGCGTTTCTAATATCGGGTTAAGGCCTTGCTCTATGTTCATGACATTCCCCCCTAAAGTTAGACAATCATATAATCAATTAGATGTTGATCTAATGATACCAAATTGCTTTTCTCTTTTCAACTTGTTCTTCGCACAAGCTAGAAGAAAAATAATACACAATAAAAAGGAGCTGTTCAGAAAGTCAGTAAAAATTGACTTTTTGGACAGCTCCTTTATCTTCATAGGTGGTTTGGTAGTTAGTGATATTGGTGAGAGTGAATTGATGGGACCGATGGTATTGGTGTGACTCGCGGGACTGATGGAACCGAAGATATCGGTGTGACTCGCGAGACATGGTCAGCCGCTAAAGGACAGGAGATCCGCTATTTGTTGAAATAGGCCTGTTTCGCTATGCGTACGGACACTGGTTCCGTTATTCGACCAAATGGACTGCAATAAACAGGTT
>NZ_KB907274.1 GCF_000381905.1 Paenibacillus fonticola DSM 21315
TAGACTGCATAGTATCAGCTCTCCTTTGCTATGTAGCTCTGAAATGGTTGGTCTTTCCACTTTCCATTTTAACCTACGAGATGTAGCAATGTGGAGGGCTGTCTGTTTACGTTCATCATAGCTAGAATCAAACAACAGTGGTTTTTTGTTTCGAGCGTTTCACGCACTTAACTGGCTAAGGCCTATAGAAAAATCACAGGCGGATAGCCTGTGATCGGAGGTTGCAGCCCTATGCTGAGCATGATTGAATATGTGACGGCCCTATGCTGAGCATGATCGGAGGTTGGAGCCCTATGCTGCGCTAGATTGGATGTTATGACGACTATGACGACTCTTTGCTTGCTGCACATAATGGGAAGTTGCACCCGAGACGGCGGAAATGTATTAGCAAATCAAGCGGTTTCAATCTTTATAGCCGATATTTGCGCTTCAATGCATAAAGCGGCCGCTTTAAAGGCATGATCCTGCGTCATCGCATTTTCCGTTCCGTTCAGAATATCCAATATAAACTCGCCGAAATAAGGGTACCCCACCTTGCCAGAACAGTCGAAATGCCGTTCGCCTTCATGGTTGACTAAATACAGATGGTTGCCGGACGCTTCCCGGGCGATATCGATGTATTTTCTAATTTCAATATACCCGTCGGTGCCTAGTATAATGGTTCTTCCATCGCCCCACGTGCCCAGTCCGTCAGGAGTCAGCCAATCCACGCGAAAATAGAACGTGGCGCCATTATCTGCGACCAGCGTAGCATCGCCGAAATCCTCGAACTTCGGGTAATCTTTAAAATTGTAATTGGCCACTTTACTGTGCAGCACTTTGGCGTCCTTGGCGCCCGTATAGGATAAAAATTGCTCGATTTGATGGGAGCCGATATCGCATAAAATACCGCCGTAATAGGCGGGATCAAAAAACCAATCCGGCCGGGCCTTTACATTTGCGCGATGCGGTCCTGTGCCAATCACTTGAACGACGCGGCCAATGGCGCCCTCCTCAATTAACTGGCCGGCAAACACAGCGCTTTCCACGTGCAGGCGTTCACCGTAATAAATTCCCCATTTGAGCCCGGTCTCTTTCGTTTTCAAGCGCGCCTGATCTACTTGCTCCAATGTGGTAAAGGCCGGTTTATCGACAAAGTAGTGTTTGCCATGATTCAGGGCTCTGAGCCCTAGAGCACCACGCTCAGATGGAATGCAAGCACCCGCAATCAGCTTGATTTGCAGATCGTTTAAAATCTCTTCCTCAGACTGCGCCGCTTTCGCCTGGGGAAAATTATCTACAAATCGCTTCACCTTCTCCGGGTCCGAGTCATATACCGCCACAAGCTCGGCACCTGCCTCCATGAGGCCGTTGCACATCCCATAAATATGTCCATGATCCAAGCCGATAGCAGCAAACCGAAACTCTCCCTTGCCAACTACGGGATTGGGTTTTCCTTTTGGCGCATAGTTCATGCCATCCTGCTTATTTGTCATTGTGTCTGCTCCTTTCAAGTAAAGTTCTCAAGCATTGCCACCCGACGTGATCGTATTGTCGCTAAAGTTTTCGATGCTGGTTTTCTTGTCATAGAAATAGGTTGCGTTCTGCAAAATACCTTGCCGCGAATAAAAAGGACTATCCGGTCCCAACGGCAGCTTGACCGTCTGTCCGGTGCTTGCGGATTGATAAATCGCCGTAATAAGCTCCAGCGTCCGTCTGCCTTGAATGCCGTCTGCCAACACAGGCGTGTTCTGCTCGATAGCGCTCAGGACATCCAGAATTTGTCCGCGATGGCCTTCATATGGAAGATCGGCTTGCTCATCGTAGACCTTCTGAATTTGGGCTTCCAATTCGTTGTCCTCCTCCGGAAAACCGTTCGGTTTGGAGAGGGAAGCGTCCACTTTCCAAGGTGCAGATACGCGCGCATTTTTCCCTTGGAAGATCAACTGCTGCTCTTGGCCATGATGCACCACGGAGCTGGTGATTTGAGCCAACGCTCCGTTATCGTAGCGGGCGATCGCAATAGAGATATCCTCCACCTCGGCATTGTCATGTGACGTATTGCTCATGACGGCAGTAACTTCGGCAGGCATGCCGTTCATCCATTGGAAAATATCGATATGATGCACAGCATGATTCAACGTGCATCCGCCACCTTCCTTCTCCCAGGTCCCCCGCCACCACAGATCATAATAACAATGGCCCCTCCACCAATAAGAATCAACCTGCGCATGCACGACCGGGCCGATTAATTTCGTGTCCAGTACATGCTTCAACTTCATTATAGGCGTAGTAAAGCGGTTTTGCGCAACGATGGACAAAATTTTGCCGCTTCGCTCCGCCGCTGCATTCATGGCATCGCATTCTTCCAGCGAAGAAGCCATTGGCTTCTCCACGATGACATGTTTACCTGCATTCAAGAAGGCGATCGCCGTTTCCGCGTGAGTATAAGGAGGCGTACATACGGACACCAAATCGATGTCGCTGCGCTGAAGCAGCTCCTTGTAGTCGATGTATACTGCCGCATCCAGCTTAAACTCTTCTATTTTCTGCTGCGCCTTATCCGGGTAAATATCACAGATGGCTACGATTTTGCATTGCTCCGGAAATTGTAAATACGCTTGGATATGCGCCGGGGAAATGGCACCCGCCCCGATCACGGCTACATTTAACAATAGATTTCACTCCTTTATGCGTAGGTGTAAATCGGGCCTCTCCGCGAAAGTTCCCGGAAGGCCCGCCCGACTGTTTCATATGTTACTGGTTGTAGAACTCATCGTATGCCGCCATTTTGCCTTCCATGACCGCTTTTCCGCCCATAGCCATGTATTCGCCAACTTTTTGTTCATAGATCTTCTCGAATTGATCCGGTTTGGCTGTAACAATCTTGGCCAGCATTTCCTTTTCGAAATCCTCCAGGATTTTGGCATACTTGATCTCGGCGTCCACCGGAATATCTACCCGAGGCAGAGTATACCCATCGTTGCTGCCCGTTTGGATACTGTTGACGGTGAAATCTTTGAATTCGAGGTCAAAGGCATTGGCTGCGATGTTTTTGTCCGGATCTTCCGTTGAAATGTATTTACCGTTGAGAATAATGCAGTAATCAAAGTAGTTATACAGCAAGTTTTGGGCTTCCGGCGTATCCAGCAGTACAGGAAGTCCGTCTGCAGTCATCTCGTACGATTTGCCTTCCTCTCCGTTTTGGAGCACCAGAATATTTTCTGGATCCGCCATCCAATTCAGGTACTTGATCGCTGCAACCGCGTTTTTACTCGTAGCCGGAATCATAATAAAGGCGCCATTTGGTTCATAGACTGGTTTCGGATGCTTCCCGTCAGGTGTGGAGAATGGATCGATTGCCTCAAGCACAGCCTCTGGGTTATTCGCTCTCAAGTTGGAATAGTATCCGTTATAAACCGGTTCATTCGTATTTGGCGTACCTGCACCTGCAATGCTGTTCACAACTTGCTGGGCGAAGGCCTGGCTGAAGTCATCACTGAGCGCGAAGTCCGGATCGATTAATCCCTCATTGTACATCTGGTTCAATAGCTTGTAACCGTCTTTGCTGCCCGGCTGCAGCCATCTTGGAACCGCATACAAATCCTTATCTGTAATTTCATCCCACTTCCAGAAGGAATTCACCAAAGGCATCATATGGAACACATCGATATAACTGTAAGGAATGACTTTGCCTCCCGTATTTCCAGGATCTTTCTCTTTAAAGGCACGCATCGCATCTACAAACTCTTCGGTCGTTTGCGGAATCGGCAGATTTAATTTATCCAGCCAGTCTTTACGAATAAAAGTCGTCGTTTGGGCCTGAATCACGCGAAGCGCAGGAATAACATATTGTTTCCCTTCAAAGACGCCGTAAGGCAGGGAAGGTCCCAATACTTTTTTCAGGTTCGGGCCGTGTTCATCAATGAGCGGACCTAAATCGGTCAGACCGCCGCTTTTCACATAGTTTTGTACGGTCGGTTTGTTATACGTGAACACAATATCCGGTGCGGAGCCCGATGCCATCAGTACGTTCAACTTATCCACTTCCTCTGCACGTGGAAACGTAACAAACTCTACGTCAATGTTGTTGGGGTCGCCGAAATTTTTCTGGATGTACTGTGTCATAAAGTTATTCGTAATCGGCGGTTCACCGCTCGGTGTATTATTTCTATCGAACAATTCTACGGTCAGCTTAATCCGTTCACCCTTAGCTTCCTTGGACGTATCGGCGGAATTGCCGCTCTTATTACCTTCTTTGCTTGCTTCCTTCCCTCCGCCTCCGCCGCCGCAACCTGCCAACGCCAATGTCATACTTAAGACCGCAGCAAGCAAGACCAACAGAGATGAGCGATATCGTTTTTGCATAATGTTTTGCCTCCCTTTTCAATTTTTTATATATAGTGACCTTCAGTGCATCCGTCGCTAGACTTCTGCCGAAGAGCAGCTATTAAAGTAATACCGTGCCTTAGCCGGGCTACCCTTTAACGGCCCCCGTAAGCATGCCGGAGATAAAATACTTCTGCAGCCAAGGATAAACGAGCAAAATTGGCACGGTCGCAAACATGATACTGGCCGATTGGATGCCTTGCGGAATTGGGGTCGCCGCGTTAAAGCCTTCCTGCGCCGTAGCATCGTTCACTTGGCTATTGATTACCATCTGATAAAGTTTGAGCTGGAGCGGGTACAAATTTTTATCGTTGATATAAAACAAAGCATCCTGGAACATATTCCATCGATCCACGGCGGAATAAAGTCCTATCGTCGCCAGAATCGGCAGCTGCAGCGGAAGGACGATCCGGAGCAGGAAGCGAAAATGACCGCAGCCGTCCATCCAGGCCGAGTCCTCCAGCTCATTGGGGACGCCGGAAAAAGAAGTTCGCATAATAATTAACAAGAAGGCGTTGATCATTATCGGCATAATAAGCGACGCAGGCGAGTTTAACAGGCCTAGTTCCTTCACAAGCAAGTAATTGGGGATAATCCCTGGATTGAAGAACATCGTAACGATAATTAGGCCAAACATGAGATTCCTGCCTTTAAAATTTCTGCGGCTTAAAGCGTAGGCCGCCATGATGGTCATTACCAAAGCAACCGCCGTATATGTGGCGACCAGGATGACCGTAAGAACAAGGGAACGCATCATGGAAGCATCTCCGAAGACCGAAGAATAGGAATGAAAATTCCATTCTACAGGCCACAGGAACACTTCACCCGACATAATTGCCCTGTTGCCGCTGAAGGATAAGGCGAAGATATGGATCATCGGTACGACGCAAAATAATGCGAAGATGCCGATGAGCACCATGATGACGATATCAATAATTTTTTCAACAGGATTTCGTATCACGTATGTCCCTCCCTTAGAAGATTCCTTGATTGTTGACTTTTCTGGAAATAAGCTCAGCGGTAAGCAGCAGGACCAAACCGACGACCGATTGGAATAATCCAACGGCAGCCGCAAGCGCAAATTGTGCGGACTGGATACCGACCGTGTAAACATAAGTACTGATGACCTGGGCTACATCCATCACGTAACCGTTCTGCAAGGCATAAGGCTGTTCAAAGCCGATGTCCGCCATGTGCCCGATTTGGATAATAAACAATACGATGATGGTCGGTTTAATCCCGGGAAGCGTAATGTGCCAAATCCTTCTCAGCCGGGTAGCCCCATCCACTTCCGCCGCTTCGTACAGTTCCTTATTAATACCTGTAAGCGCTGCCAAATAGAGAATCGTTCCCCAGCCCGCATAGTGCCACACCCCGGCTCCTGTATAAGTAAGGATCCACATAATCGTATCTTCGAGAAACGGAATGGGTTTTCCGCCGAGACTTTTTATTAATTCATTTATGCTGCCCGTATTGGTGGCCAGTAATTGAAGGGCCATCCCGCCGACAATAACCCAAGAGATAAAGTGGGGCAGATACAAGAGTGTTTGGCTTACGCGTTTGTACCAATTGATACGCAGTTCATTGAGCATAATCGCCAATATGATCGGAATCGGGAACGTAAGCAATGAAATTACATTTAGCATCAAAGTATTGCGAAGCGCTTTATAGAACTGCGGCATCGCGAAGATCTCCCGAAATACTTCTAGTCCGACCCACTCACTCGCCCATATGCCCCTAAAGATGTTGTAGTCCTTAAACGCTACCACGACCCCAAGCATAGGAATGTACTTAAAGGTAATAAAGAATGTCATCGGTAATACCATTAGGAGATACAACGGCCATTGCCGTTTAAAGCCGGTCATGGCATTTCGTCGTTTACCAGCAAGCACTGTTCCCGACCGGCGCACCTCGGTTTGCATAGGCGTCATCCTTTCCGCATGAAGTCTATTGAATTGTTTGGTCATAATATACAACAGGGATTTTCCATTGCGAAATTCTCTATTATTTCTGGGATCACACCTTTTTTTTACGGCCCATTCACCTTTTTTATATGTCTATCTATTTTTGTCAGCCCCCGCCGGCAGCCGTATTATTTCATGCGCAGCGCACACAAAAAAAGAAGTGCCCCGAAGGATCGCGTATCCTTCAAGACAACTTCTGTCATTCATTACCTACTGATGATTCTGATAAGCCCGATGTTTCTCCTCCTGGACCTGCCTTCCCCCCATCATCATGTACTCCGCTACTTCCTGGTCGTATACAGTATCGAATTCTTCGGGCTTCGCCGTAAGGACTTTTACAAAGATTTCATCATTCTTATCGTTCAAGATGGCGGAGTATTTCATTTCAGACGGCAGGATGGTGGGGATCCGGGGGGTTGCAATACCGTCATTCATTCCGTACTTTACGCTCTGGAGCGCAAAGGTTTCAAATTCGGGGGCCGATGCATTGGCTTTCAAATTCAATTGTTCGTCCGTGCTGCTGACATATTTGCCATTAAGAATGATGCAATAATCAAAATAATTCGTTACCCCTTCTATCCCGTTCTGAAGGATCGTATAATTTTCCGGCTGCGCCATCCAATTCAAATACTTGATCGCTGCCTCGGCGTTACGGCTCGTTTTCGGAACCATGATGTACATGCCTGTATTTTCCAAAATCGGTTTCATCCTTTTACCCTTTGCATCTGTGAAGGGATCGATGGGAGTCAGGATGGCGTTCGGATCTTTCTTCTGCAATTCGGCCAAATACCCCATATACACAGGTTCAATCGTATTGGGCGTAGCCGCGCCAACACGGCCGTTCACCAGGTCTTTCTGGAACTGCTGGGCATACCTGTCGAGATGGAAATTAGGATCGATCAGGCCTTCATGATACAGCTGGTTCAGAAACTTGAACGCCGCTTTGTTTCCCGGCATTACCCAGTCTGGATCGGCGTACAAATCTTCCTCGGTAATTTGGTCCCATTCCCAAAACGAGTATTGCAGCGGCGCGATATGGTAGTAATCGATATGTCCATAGGGATAAATGTTTTCCCCGTATTTCTCCAGCCTGAACCTCTTGAACGCCTTTAATGCCTCGTAAAACTGCTCTGTCGTTGCAGGCAAAGGCAATCCCGCTTCCTTGAGCCAGTCCTCGCGGATCAGGGTCGTGCTTCGGGCCGTCAACACCCGTTTGGCCGGAATCGCAAATTGCGTTCCATTCATGCGGCCATAGCTTAAGATTTCCTCTCCCAGGACGTTTTTCAAATCTTGACCGTACTGATCCAACAATGAAGAAAGGTCGGTTAATTTGTCTTGAATATAAAAATTATAGACCGTAGGAAGATCATACGTAAACACGATATCCGGGGCTTGATTTGCGGCCATTAGCACTTGCAATCTCCCCACCTCTTCAGCCCTGGGGATCGTTATAAATTCAATTTTGATTCGTTCCGGATCTCCAAACTGCTGTTGAATATACTGCGTTAAGTAATTATCCGTAATCGAATGCGCACCAACGGGCTTGTTATTACGTTCAAACAGTTCAACTCTTAACGTTGTCCAACGATCGGCCGAAGCGGATTCACTTGGCCCGGGGCGCCCGCCGGCGCCCGCTGCGTGGCTTGATTTAATTGATCCTTCCGGGCCGTTACAGCCCATCATAATTGACAAGATGGCGATTACCACAATGAACGAAGTTATAGACCGCATAAGCGGCATGGAAATCCCCTCCCCGTCGATGGTTTAACTGTGTCCTACGTAGTACGGTACATATTTCGAAACTCTCCTGGCGGAATGTCCTGAAACTTCTTGAATGCCCGATAAAATGAATTTACATTCTGATAACCGATTTGTTCTGCGATCGATTGAATCGAATCCTCTGTTTCCATTAACAGCTGCTTAGCCTGTTGCATTCTGATCTTCAGCACATAATCAACGAATTTTTCACCCAGTTCCTCCTTAAATAAAAGGCTAAGGGCGCTTGGTTGTATTTTAAAAATATCGCTTACCCGGGATAGAGACAGGTCCGGATCGGCAAAATGCGCGTCGATATAACTTTTGGCCTGCTTTGCAATGCTGTGATGTCTTCTGGCCTGACGGTCCTCATCAACGCATGCCTCGAACATTGCCATAAGGCTTATGAACTGTTCCTGGAACTCATCCAGCGTTTCTACCGTCTCGTCCAGGTGGGCGAACCGATGCTGGAAGTCTTTTTTCCAACTCTCTTGAATGTTCGAAGATAGCGCGTTCACAGCCTTATCCATCCGCTTGACAAAAATATTTACAAATACAGTCATATCTTGCTTCTTAAAACGCATCTTGTTTAATTCGATGAAGATTTGGGTCAGCTTCTCCCGCCATTCGCTCTCATTCATTCTGAAGGATTGGACCACATGATCCAAAGCTTGCAGGTAGACGTAATTGTCCAGGCTTAATTTGCCGGCGCTTTTACGATTATCAATGATCGTTTTTGTGCCAAAAATCGTTTTCAATTCGACATTATTATGCGCATTGCGGTAAGAATCCGCGACGGTTTCGATAGAATCCGAATCGGCTCCAATCCCTATCGATATCGTCAGTTCCAAATGTTGATTAATCCACTTTTGAAACTCTTCCGCATAGGCCGCTGCCGTTTTGCTGCTGCGTTGATCCGTTGCAATATGCTGTATGACAAAAGCGATTCGATGCGGTTCCATCCAGACATGCCAAACAAATGAATGATGATTCTGCCCTAGATCGCGAAAGGCACTCTCGATAATAAATTTGAGCAAATGCTGATCTTTGACCTTATATTTTTCAGTAAAGTCAGAATAATGATCAATTTCCACAACGATAACCCCTAACCGGTCATATACATCAGGCAGGTTCAAATCGGCAAGCTGTTGCTTGAATTCTTCGTCCGTTAAATGTAGATGGCCGGCCAGCAATTCGTGGAAAAGGCGCTGCTGCCGCAACAAACTGTCCTCCTTATGCAGATTGTCATAGTCCAAGGACCTTTTAATCAGATGATCCAGTGCCGTCTCTATAAAAGTAAATTCATTATTCGCACCTTTAATGCCAAGCTCCTCACTCTTGCGGTTCGAAAACTGGCCTACCTTTTCCATAATGGAATGGATCGGTTTATAGTGCATATGCGTTATGATCGTAAAGCCGATCAATGCCAGTAAAATGATAAAGATCAAAATAAACATCCATACGCTAGAGAAGAGAGACAAAATATTATAACCGCTATCATAAGTGCCCTGAGATACAAACTTCCAGCCTGTATAATCGGATTGAACCATAATCATCGCCGAACCGTTGTCCAACGCCGACTGGTTGTTGTCGTCGCCGTCCAATAGCAGAACCGCATTGGAATCGCTTTCATTTAGTGAATTAACATAATCCATAAAAGAATCCTGGTATACATTTACTACAAAGGCACCACGAATTTCATCCCCCGTATAGGCAATTTTCACAAGCGAGACAACCTTCTGCTTGTCTTCGTTAAAATCGGAATAGGCGAACAATCGTGGGTCGTGCCAGTCCGTCGACTCTTTCTTGTTGTAGTTGAACATTAAAAATTTATCATCGCCAAAAGAGTCAATTGAATACGAACCCTGATCCGAAATAATCCGCTGCTCGGCCTCATTATACATATAGATCGTATTGGAAAAAGGCAGAGCTAGACTCAATTCGATAATTTTCTTCTGCAGCATGAACTCGTCCACGGCATACTTGGGCCGGCTTGAGAAATACTCCTGAATATCGTTATCCATTAACAATTTAGTAACTACATTGCGTTCAATTAACATCAGGTTAGCATCCAGATTGAAAACCATACGGTCCAATATCGCATGGTTTGTCTCCTTATACTTCTTCTCGGAGGCATTGTTTAAAACTAAGAAAATAATGAAGATCATCGAGGAAATGATGACGAAGAGAATCGGAGCATACGATAGAATCGTTCGATAATACCAGTTCATTTTCATAGAGCAAATCTCCCAAAACCGTTTCATAGATTATAAAAGAAAACTATCTCAGTTGTTAATTCACATTTTATTTGGGATTACCCTTTTTTATGACTGGGCCATATATTCGCTACGAAGGCGTGTTTAACCTGCAAAATTTAAAAATTAAAGTATTTTGGGCCGCTATTTCTGGCGAGCTTTACGCGAACTTTACCCTTGGCGGCCCAAAATTAAAAAGTGCCCCACTAGAATTCATCGGTCAACCAAGGGTTTTTCCAATGTTTATCTAGGGGTGCACTGTAGATTTACATTAAAGCCGTTTTAAACCTGGGAGTTTTATTTAATATGAGTCTTCCAGCCTTTTTGTAGTTTTCGGATGTAAACAATTTGTCCAATATGGTAAGCGTTATGCGTGGATATATTCCCTAATATCCCCCACCACTTTGCAGTCACTGGAAAGCCATTCACTTCACTTTCGACCTTTTCTTCAGTTAGTAGATCCTTCCATTGAAGCAGAACCACAAGAAGGCGCTCTTTTAAGTCCGCAAATCTTTTATTCTCCGGAACAATAAAGCTTTCATTGTTATCACTTAGTGGCGCAACAGCATTCACATGACATTTTTCGTACCTCTTTTGCCAAGTCTCATTCCAGTAAAGCAGATGTTGCACAATTTCAGCGATACTGTTACTTTCATCGTTGGGTTTCCAAAACGCTTCTTCCTCTGACAAGTTTGCTGCTGCTTCCGAAAATGGAACGTAAAAGCTTGGGTCGTTCGCATTTGCTAACAACTGATCGACCAAAACATTTTTAGCATGAGATATATCAATCACACTCCCTATTAATTATATTTTTCTATTTCGATGACCTTTTGAGTTCTCCTGCTTCCTAAATATCAGCTGTATCCTTTACCGAAAACCCTATTAAATAACACCGGCTAGTTAAAGTTCTAAACAATAAGAACTTCAACTAGCCAATTACTTTATGGGGTTACAAGCTCATGGTGATGCCCCTCTAGCTCGATTCTATAATATCCAAACGTTGCTTTTCTTTCATCAGAGCTTAAATGACCAGAGCGTTGAAAGCCAAATGTAGTGATGCCGTTATCATCAATTGGCCAATCATAGACCTGGGCTAATGTGTCAAAGCCATAATAAAATCCTGGCTTACCTAAATAATCAGATACCCATTGTCCATCTTTAAACGTTGCAGTTTTTAAATTGCTTGTTTCGTGCTCATTAGATATACCACGCTCATATCTCGTCATATAATAGACGTGGTTTTGATATGTTTTTACCGCCTTGATTGGTGCTTCTTCAATCGCTACCCTTGTAATCGCTTCTCCATCCACACGGTATAAAATAAATTGCTGCGTTGCAGCATAGTCATATTCCAAATAAAAATGTCCCATATCTGTTTTAAACCATATCCCCCCTAGGCGAACTGTATTCTTATCCTCAACTAATTCCTGATAAGCAAAAGGCTCGAAATAAGGGAGATTATTGCTAACTAATAATTGATCATTTTCTTTAATTACTGTCATAAAACGGTCACTATAGACAATGGATTTTCCTTGGTATAGTAATTCATAAACGTGGGTCAGTTTAAGGTTTTCAAGCGCTGTGGCGTTAGCATCCCTAATTATAATTAAACTATAGGGTTGAATCTCTGCATTTTTTAAAAAGACTACTTTTTTATTAAAAGCCTCGCCAATATACCTTAAAGGAATATACGTCGAATTGTTATAAATGCTTACGGCCACATCCATTTCACTGGATTTTCCATTTACAGAAAGAGCCTTCTTTCCTATTTTCAAGGTCATGGTTTTATCCGCGTATTTAATGGTAATCGACTGAGTCTTAGTGTTAAAATCTACCTTTGCACCAAACCCCTCCGAAATAAAACGAAGCGGTACTAATGTTCCGCCGTCTTTAACAATCGGCTGTACGCCTGATACCCTCTGCCCATTAATAAAAGCCATCGAGCTCTCAGGAGATAGAATCATACTATTTTTCAGGTCTTTTTCTGTTACATCTTCATAATAGTCACGAGGATTTTCCGCGTAAGCCGCATAATCAAAAGCAAAGAACAATGTAAAAGTGAATAATGGGAGGATCATTTTTAATTTCATTACTACACCTCTCGATAATGATTTTCTTATTTATTCCGTTAAATGGTCCTTTAGGCAAAGCTCTATATTCCACAATGGTATAAATACAAATTACCTTCGGACAATTTATCATCTCGATTATAAACTATCTTTTCATAATGGCCGGATTTTACCCCATCCCCATCCTCCGTCATAGCAAATTCTCCTATAAGCTCTAATACGGCCGGTGAGTTTAGAAATAAATCTCTCCAAGCGGAAAATATGCATTTTAAGGTGTCGCTAATGTATAGAATAATATCATCGTGTATCACCACACTATCAATAACAGTCACTTTTTTCGATGAATAAGACTTTGAAAAGTAGTTCTAAAAATCATAGGATAAATTCCCTATTTATAGTAGACTATATGTAAAAATATAGTGGATTACAACACTAGTAAAGAAACAATTCATGAAATAAAAAAATGGAGGGATTATCTTGTCACAAATATTAAAATGGCTTGGTTACATTTCTATTGTTGGTGGAATTATTCTAGGTATTATATATGGGTTCAAAAGTGGTGCTCTTGCTGAAGCTTTAGGCATTTATGACGATTCATTCCGCTGGGGTATTGCTATTACCTGGTGGATTAGCGGAGCTGTATCGGGGATACTATTCATTGCATTCAGCATGATGATTGAATTACTAGATGAGAACAACGCATATCTAAGAGAATTGCTACATCGTACTCATGAAGAATCAACTCCTAAAGGTAAGCCACTAGGGAAGTCAAAATCCTCCTTAAGTTCATTGCGTGGATATAAAATGGGGAATAGTGAATAAATATATCGATTTACAATAACTTTAAAACGTTGAGGAGGCCTAGTTCATGTGCGGACGTTTTACAATCACAGTTCCTTACTCAGACCTATTGATACGATACTACATTGATGAAGACACCAATATTAATTATGTACCGTCGTATAACGCGGCCCCTATGCAATATATACCGTCAGTCGTCCGCGGCAAAAATGGAAACCGCATAGGCGTTCTCCGCTGGGGTTTAGTACCCTCGTGGGCAAAAGACGATAAAGGTGGAAGTAAAATGATAAATGCGCGATCAGAAACGCTCACGGAGAAGCCGTCTTTTAAACGATTGATCGCGTCCCGCCGTTGTATCATTCCTGCTGATGGCTTTTATGAGTGGCAGCAGCGAGGAATGTCAAAACAGCCATTTCGTATCACTTTGAAGGACGAGAGCCTCTTTTCCTTTGCTGGGCTTTACGATATATGGACAAACCAGGAAGGCAACAAGCTGGCTACCTGTACAATCATCACAACAGAGCCGAATAGCCTTATGGCAGACATCCATAACCGGATGCCAGTTATACTTCACAAAGAAAATGAAGCCGAATGGGTGGATCGCGATAATAAAGATGTACCGGCCCTTCTGAAACTGTTAAGGCCATATGAAGCAGATAAAATGAGAGCTTATCCCGTATCATCTGCAGTAGGGAACGTGAGGAACAATTCTGTTGAGCTGCTGGAAGATACAACGCCTACCGATATAGATTAGTGGGTTTCTCAAGTTTTCAAGATAATTAAAACTTTATGGCAACGCATTTACAGTAACTCAAAATATGTGGCACTTTGAATCATTGGTGTACAGTCATTATATTCTGGCAGCTCAATTTCAAATATAAAGTCTCTCTGTATGATGTATGGCTTCAGCCTGCTATTGCATTCCTCAAATTTTCCGATCTTTCGCGAAGCAACATTGTATCTGATGTATCTATTATCCCGCTATCACATATCTCGTAGTGTGGATGGACAACACAAAATATTTCTTGGGAGCATTGTTCCATCCTATTGTTTACAACAACTTGATTTAGCTCTTATCACTTGGGAATCTCTATACTCTTGTGGCGAGCAGCCTGTTGAACTCTTGAAGAATCTCGTAAAAGAGGTAGCCGTCTCATAGCCGACTTGTCTTGCAATTTCATTTATTTTGATGTTTTCGTTGACTAACAATTCCTTGGCTCTTTGTATTCTGACTGCATCAATAAATTCAGTTAAGTTTTTTTTCGTTTCTTGTTTAAAAATTCTTGATAAATAAGATGGATTTAAGTACACCTGTTCCGACAATCTAACTAGAGACAAATCTTCTCCAAGATGTGCAACGATAAAATCTTGTATAAACGAGATCACATTATCGGCTCTTCTTTTCTGTTCTATTTTCTGCAAATCAAAAAAACATACCGATAACTTTCTGATGTAAGCAGCGGCATCGGCCCAACTATAAAAATTAGAAGTGTTCACCAGTCGGATTTCTCCTAATTTAACTTTATCGCGTAATCCCCACCGATTCATATATGATAATAAATACATAGAAATAGAACAGTATACTTGCTGAGCGACTAAATTATTTTTATTTTGCACATAGCTTAATGGCTGTAAAATTTTTTCCAACTCTTCAAAATACTTTTCTCTCTGTCCCGATTCTAAGTATTGCTCCAGAAAAGTAAACATACTTGATGTAGCTAGTGCTAGTAATTTTTGCTCTGCTTCATATTCTGCATCGTCAATACATTCCGTACTGACCTCTGGCAGCTCGTTTTGATCCACTTCATTATCTACTAATAATATGGTATCCTCCGTGCCAATTCGGTAATTCAATAGCGAATGTAAGGCCGCATATTGCTTAGCTACATCATTCCATTGCGTTGGCTTACTTCCTACAGTGAAGCTAATGGCATGATTCAGCTTATCTTGACAGCTTTGCTGAATGGATTCCAGCATTCCTTTTAAGTAATGCAACGTCTGCTCGTAATCCCCCATCACCGTACTATTTTCAAATTCCTTCGGTTGAATAAGGATCGAAAACTTAAAAGTCTCATCCAAAATAATGACACTTTTTAAATTATAAGAAAGATATCTCTTAATGATTTGCCGTACGGAATACACTTGCTGAATTTTTTGCAGATAGTTATTTTCCTCAATCGTAAGATCTAATTTTCCTACAACAAGAATAACGGGAACATCTACAGTAATCGGTAATGAGAGCTGATCAAACTGTTCCTTTGTCGCTTGTACAACCGAATCTCCCTTTAACAAACCGAGCAAATAACCTTCTTGAAACAGTTCTAATGCCATATGAATTTTTTCTTTGGCTTCTCGTATTAAATCTCCCGTCTTGATTTCTTTTCGAATTTTGGACACGGTATCCTCTACAACCTGTATGACCTTATCAATATCCTCAATCTTAAGAATATAGCTTACATCAGGATGTTGGATCGCCTTATAAATATAACTAAATTCACTATGGCCTGTTAAAAAAATGATTTTACATTGTGGCCACTGCTTAAATATTTCATCCATTAGTTGCAAACCATTTATATTCGGCATATCAATATCCGTTAGAACAATATCCATACGTGTTCGATGCAGCCATTCAATCGCTTCTTCACCGCTATAAGCTTTATACACATCTAGTGCTAAGTGCTCCATCCCTCTAAAAACTTCAAATAGATGATTAACTATGATTTCTTCGTTATCAACAATTAAAAGTCTTAACATGGCTATTCCCTCATTTTAGGATTAATTTGTAATTTGACTTTTAATCCACCCAGTCCACTTCTCTCTACTTGCAATCCATAATCTTCACCATAGATCAACTGTACTCTTCGATGTATATTGTTCAACCCAGATGATTCACTGCTATGCACCTGAATGAACTGCTTTTGTAAATCCTGTAGTTTTTCATCTGTTAATTGTTTTCCATTATCCTCAACAACTATCGTTAATTTATGTTCAATCAATTGAAAATAAACTAAAATAGTAGCCGGTCCCTTTGAATGCTCGACCGCATATTTAAATGCATTTTCAATAATGGGTTGGACAATTAATCTTGGGACTTTCATCTCCTTAAATTGAACAGGACAACTTTCAAAATCAACTGATAATTTACTCGGGTAACGCATTAGCTGGATATCCGTATACGTTCGCGCATGTTCGATTTCCTCATATAAAGGAATAGAATCAGCATCATTTTTTGTAATAAACTGAAAATACTCCCCTAATAGCTTTGTGAAAGGAATTAAGTTCTCGTCCTTTACTTTCGCCATAGTATTTATTAAAAAAAAGCTATTATATAAGAAGTGGGGACTAATTTGAGATTGAAGATGCTTTAATTCAGCTTTTTGTTCTAGAATTTTGTGTTTATACACTTGATCGATTAAATTCGATACATTTTGAACCATAGAATTAAAGCCTTTGTTTAAGTAATCAAATTCATTGTTTTGGTTCACTTCCATTTTGACATTGAAATTGCCTTTTTCAACACTACGGAACGATTTGACAAGCTCCTTCATAGGACGTTGAATTAATTTATAGGTATAAGCATAAATAAAAACGACAAGGACGAGCACTGCACCAGTAAATACCCATAGCCATACATAAAATTCTTTTGTCGGAACCAAAACAACATCTTTGGGTATGAATCTAAATAACACCATATTTAAGTACTCAGATTTCTCTGCAATGATGAAGGCATCACCGTAGCTCATGACTTCACCAATTTTGATAACGCTTTCATCTCTTGTGAATGAATTAACGACTTCATCAAATAATTGATCCTCATCACTATGAATCGTTAATCCATTCGTTATGTCTAACAAAATGGATCTGCTATCTGGATAGGTATCAAACTGTTTTAAAGCTTCGCGAAATACCGATGTATTTAATTCGATTTCGATCATATATAAGGGGCTTAACCCCATATTTCCGGTTAAAAACGTTGTTAGATGAAGGCTGCCATTATACATTAATAATTGAGCACCCTTCATCCCCTCAGGTATTCTTAATGTTTCGAACTTATCGGTATCCAAAACGTTTACGGATTTTTTCGAGGAAATCGTTTTTTGTATTGGGTAAATATGTGCACTCACATTTGAAATATACGCATTACTGTTATGAATGGATACTAAACGATGATGTAATTTCCTCATACTTTCCATCGTTTCATATTCATCCATAATGGAGTATCTAATCGCAAGTTTATTTAAGTCCTCATCGTTCAATACATCATATTGTAATATTTTTATACGATCTATTTCTGCCTCTAGACCCTCCAGATAAAAGGTCACCTGGGCTGTCGTTGATTTGAAAATTTCATCTTTAACCGTTTTCAAGCTCCAGTTGTACATATAGATCCCTAAGGAAGCAATGACCAAGATCGCAGCTAAAAATGTAGCAATTAATTTAACAAATATGCTGGATTTAATCGTCACTCCCTCCTTTATACCAAACCTTTTAATACATTCTAACAAAAACTCTATCGCAACATATTATTTTTTTATTAATCATAGCATAGAGCAATAAATAAGATAAACATTATATCACTAGCCCTTGACACTACCAAGAACCATACCTTTTACGAAATACTTCTGCAAAAATGGATATACGCAAATAATTGGCAAGGCACCTAAAAAGATTTGGGCCGACTTCAATGTTTTATCGGAGATTTTAGCCATAACCTTAGCTTCTTCAGGCGTTAATGTTGTAAATGATTTCTGTACGACGACTGTTTGGATATAGCTTTGCAAAGGGTAATTGCTTGGATTGTTCATATAAATTAAACCATCAAACCAGCTATTCCAGTGACCAACCAAAGAAAATAATAAAATCGTTGCAATAGCCGGCATTGACACAGGAATATAAATGCTCCAAAGTGTTCTCCAATGACCTGCACCATCAATAAATGCAGATTCACTTAATTCCTTCGGTGTAATTCTAAAGAAATTCAATAGGATAATTACACTAAATACAGGTACAGCACCGGGTAAGATTAATGCCCAAATCGTATCGATCAGCCCGAGCTCCTTAACTAGCATGTAGGTTGGGATTAAACCCGCACCAAAAATCATCGTAATGAAAAATGTCCATGCGTAAAAGGTTCGAAAGCTAAATTCTTGCTTTTCCTTAGATAACGGATACGCAATAGTTGTAGCTAACAATACATTAATTGCACCACCGAGGGCGATACGCTGTAATGATATCAGCATAGAATCCCAAAACGCTTTGCGTTGAGCAACAAATTCATAAGAGGTTAATGAAAATTCTTTAGGCCAAAAGGTTACCGTACCGGTAGCTGCAACTGCACTGGATGATAATGAAATCGCTAAAATATGAATCATCGGCAGCACACAGATCGCAGCGACCAAAATGAGAAATATATTGTTAATGACAATAAACCAGTCTAGTTTTTTTTTGATTCTCATTCCTGCACCTCCTAAAATATTCTATAATCGGCAAATTTATAAGCAAAATAGTATGATGATGAGACTAATACTAGCGCAATGACAGATTTAAACAACCCGACTGCTGTTGCTACGCCGAACTGCGCATCTAATAGACCAATCCGATAAACGAACGTATCTAGTATATCTCCACTCTCATATACCATGGGGCTGTACATATTAAAAATCTGATCGAAACCTGCATTCAATAAGTTTCCTAAGCTCAATACCATTAATAATGCAACGACCATCTGAATTCCAGGCAAACTAATATGAATCGTCTGTTTCCATCGATTAGCCCCATCAAGTTGAGCTGCCTCATACAAATTTGGATTAACTCCGGTTAACGCTGCAAGATAGATAATCGTTCCGTAACCAAATTCCTTCCACGTATCCGTTATGATCATCGTATACGGGAACCACTTATTGTCGCCCAAAAAGAATATAGATTCCATGCCAAGCTTATTTAAAAATGTATTCAAAAGGCCATCTGTAGGTGACAGCATATCTATAAAGATGCCTCCTAATACGACCCATGAAAGAAAGTGTGGTAAGTATATCGCTGTTTGAATGCCGCGTTTCAATAGTACATGCTTCATTTCATTTAAAAGCAACGCAATAACAATGGGAACAATTAAGCCCAATATGACCTTCATAGACGCAATAAAAAAGGTATTCCATAAAATATTGTAAAAATTAGGCAGATCCATCACATATTTAAAATTTTTAAACCCGACCCATTGTTGATCACCAAAAAGCTTTTTAGCTGGAATAAATCGCTGAAACGCTATGATAATGCCAGCCATAGGAACATAGCTAAATAGAATGATGAATATAAATCCTGGTAAGATCATGAGATTTAATGGCAATTCCTTTTTTAACTTTTTTATATTCAGCTCAATCACCTTCTCCTATGGATTAAGAAGATGGAAAGCAAGGATGAACCTTGCTTTCCATAGCTTTTTATTTAGTTAATGCATACCATTCATTGACTTCATTGGTAATGTCGGTTCCGCCGACCTTATACCAGTTTTCAACAAATGTATCGAAATCATCTATTGAAATGGCTCCCATAATGATCTTTACAAAAGTTTCCTTTTCCAAAGCCTCTAATGTAGATTTTCTTTCAGCCATTGTTTCTGTAGGTGGACCAGCAAACCCTTCATACATGAATAGATTATTCTCCATATAGTTAACCCCATGTTTGTAGACGCCTTCTGCTCCATAGATTTTTGGCCAACCCCATTGAGACGTATCCCCATTTTCGAACGATGTAATATTGCGATAAATAGCTAATGCCTCACCTGTTAACTTGTCAAAGCTATTATTTTTTCTTGCCATTTCGATCTCTTGGAAAGCTCGAATGTTTTTAAATGCTGAGGCAGGCTGTACTGGGGAATACTTCCATACCCCTACACTATCATTAGCTGCTGGCATGTAATAATAGTCAAAATCTCCTGATTCACCCCAGTTAAGCTCCACATGCAAATTAAACATTTTGATAAGCGCTTCAGGATTAGAAAATCCCTTTCTTACTACCCAATAGCTGTCTGCTTGGAATTTTTGTGGAGAAAGTGCTGGTTTATCGTCAACAGAAACAAGCGAATAACCTACCCAGTTCGCGCCTGGATCATTTTGATAATTGCTGATTAGCGGATACATTGGATTCCACTGTGCACCATAATCGATACCGATTTTTCCAGCTGCAATACTTTCAGCTACTTTACCGCCATCTTTAACACCAAACTCTTTATCAAGCTGACCGGCTTTATACATGTCAGATAGCGCTTTCAAAGCTTCCTTTACTTCAGGAAGCGTACTTCCCCAAACTAATTTGCCTGCACCGTCATCAATCCACATATTCGGATAAGCATGAAAGCCTGCAAAAAATCCCTCCAAGCCCATTGCACCACCGTATAGATCCTTGGTTAAAGCTAGGCCATACGTGTCATGCATATTGTTACCGTCTGGATCCTGTGTTGTAAACGCTTCAGAAATTTTTAATACATCCTGCATAGAGGTTGGCTCTTCAAGCCCTAGCTTATCCAACCAATCCTTGCGAAGCCACAAGTAATTGCCATCACCGTAAACGTCTGCCTTACCAATCCCCATTATCTTCCCATTTACAGAGGCGGAATTAAGTACTGCTGCTCCTTGTTCAGCATACAGCTCCTTTAGATCATCAGAAGCATACTGCTCCCAATATGGCGTCAAATCTTCAATCATTTCCGCTTCAGCAAGCTGCTTCATTTGTGCTGGGGTTACGCGAAGCATATCTGGTAAATCACCAGAGGTTAAGGTTACGTTCATTTTTTGCGTATAAGCATCTCCAACACTAACTGTCCAATCATACACAACATTAATGCCTAGTTTCTCAGAAAACGCTTTCAACCATCTGTTGTCTTCAACGGTTTCTCCGGGTGTTTTAGGAATAATATTGTCTTGCATGTCATTATCCACATCTCGTGTAAATCGAATCGTAAGTGGTGTTTCGTACTTGCCGAATGGATCTGCATCTCCTGAAACGGCTTCATTGTTGTTAGATTGATTGCTATTTGCATTCGTTTGATTTGGCGTATTTGTTTCCTTCTCGGATGATTTAGAGCCGCACGCCGATAAAACCCCAGTTGTAAGCATGAGCATTATCAAAAGTAGTATTGCTTTTGAAGATATCTTTCTCTTCACATTAAAACCCTCTTTCTATTTAGTATGAACAACTTACACATCTTAAATTTTAATTGAATTTCTATGACTCGTATATTTTCAATTTATTACTTGAATATCATCTCTTTACTCCATTCCTTCCTTCTATGCTTTCATTTCTTTATATCGTTATCATTTCTTTACCATCTTCCCAAATGACTTTCTCTAATGAACAACCGTCCGTAATAATACAAATAAGCCTATTGATTTACTAGTAAAATTTATTTGAAGGGAAGTCATTGAAATGGCCATATTATACATTCGTGCAGATCGAAAACGATCCGTGATAAACAGAAATATATACGGACACTTTGCAGAGCATTTGGGAAGAGGCATTTATGAAGGAATCTTTGTTGGAAAAGACAGTCCTATTCCTAATACTCGAGGAATTCGAACGGATGTGTTGAATGCGCTTAAACATATTCACGTACCTGTCATTCGTTGGCCTGGAGGCTGCTTTGCTGAATACTACAATTGGAGGGATGGCATTGGTCAGCAACGCAAAAAAATGATCAATAGCAGTTGGGGCGGTGTGATCGAAAATAACGCTTTTGGTACTCATGAATATTTCGACTTATGTGAACAGCTTGGATGCGCAACCTATATTGCGGCAAATGTTGGCTCTGGGACTCCGAGAGAAGTTAGTGAATGGGTGGAATATGTTACGTTCAATGGAGAATCCGAGTTGACCGAACTACGACGCAAAAACGATAGAACTAAGCCCTGGACATTAGATTTTATCGGGATAGGAAATGAGAATTGGGGATGCGGCGGGCATATGCGTCCCGAATATTATGCTGATCTCTATCGACAATTTGAAAGCTTTATCCGTCATTATGGACAGAAAAAAATCCAAAGAGTGGCTTGTGGACCTGATGGAGATGACCAAGACTGGACAGAAACCGTTATGAAGCTAGCCCACCATCGTATGGACGGCATTTCACTTCATTACTACACGATGCCTGGCTACTACAAAACGGACAAATATAAATGGGAAGTAAAAGCGTCTTCTACAGTGTTTGATGAGCATCAATATTATCGAACGCTAGACCGAGCTTATTTCATGGATGAATTAATATTGCGCCATAAACGTATTATGGATAAGTACGATCCAGATAAAAACGTAGCCCTAATCGTTGATGAATGGGGCACCTGGCATCTTGCTGAGGAAGGGACCAATCCAGCTTTTTTATATCAACAAAACACGATGCGTGATGCGATTGTAGCCGCCCTTACCTTGAACATTTTTAATTTACATAGTGATCGCGTTTCAATGGCTAATCTTGCACAAATGATCAATGTCTTGCAGTCTCTTATTTTAACCGAGGGAGACCAAATGGTGCTTACCCCAACCTATCATGTATTTGACCTATATAAAGGGCATCAAAATGCCACCTTAATAGAAACTTATATTGAAGCAGATGACTTGACTATCCATGGAGCTCAACTCCCTCATTTACACGTGAGCGCATCAGAAAGAGAAGATGGCTGCATCCATCTTACAATCGTGAATTTATCCGCTAATGAAGCTGTTGATTTGCATAGCTATGTAAAAGAAAAAAACGTTACTAAGGCTCATATACGATATTTAACAGGAGCTATTACAGACCATAATACATTCGAACATCCTGAACAAGTTACTATTCAATCAGTTGAAGCTATAGATATACACCATAACGAATTACAGCTTACGATCCCTTGTTGTTCCGTATATGAAGTCATTCTAGCGTAAGCAACAAGCCGGATTCATCCTTGAATCCGGCTTTACTATGTCAATTATTCTAACTAGGTGAACACAATGAATTAGTTTACTTTTCTGAGCCAGTACGAGTCATCGCTTGTTAGTATCAAGAGTACGCCGAATCCGGATGTTTTCAAATGCTATCCGCAGTAACATTTTTTTCAAAAATAATTTCATAATGATCCGGGACTAGTAAGCCATCGCCCACCGGAGTAAAAATTTGAACTAATCTCCACCCTTCACCGGCTTTACTCCTTATTATTTCTCGATATGATGCTTCTGCCTTTTGTAGCGACTTTTTAGATTTCCCGATGGGAACCTCTACGAATTGATACTCAAGCATTTTAAACACCTCCAAGATAAGATAAATCCATAAATTTAACATAGTAAAACAAAAAATACCATCAATTGTTTATTTATGTCAATATCATTTTATACTTGAGTGGGTTTCGCTTTCTTCATTATTTTATATAGTCTTCCTTTAAAACACTGTATATTTCTAAATCGACAATTCCTTTTCCAGCCCATAGTGTTGCTTGTCGGAGCGTTCCCTCTTTAACGAAGCCATTTTTCAATAGTACCTTCTTAGAATTTTCATTGAGTGGCATCACTTCTGCCTGAACTCTGTTGACGTTGACCTCCATAAACAAAAAATGGAGCAAAATTTTCACCGCTTCCGAGGCTATACCTTTTCCCCATTGGGATTCCGCTAAAAAGTAACCAATTGTCACCATGTTCACTTTTTGATTAAAGTCGACAGCTTCAATAATCCCAAGTAACTGATCCGGTTGAGGATTGGCGAATATCCCCCACTTAACCCTTGACCTTTTATTATAATCTCTCTCAAAATGGCCAATCATGTTTTTCACAGTATTTTTATTGTGTTTGGGTATAATGCCGCAGTATGCAAATACTTTGTCATTGTTATAGATTTCAAAAACTTCCTCAAGATGATGATCTTCAATCTTCTTCAATACGAAATCATCCGACTTTAGAATAGGTAAATGATCAAAGACTGCTTCTATGTTCATTCCGTCACCGCTCCATATTTCTTTTTTATTGGAAAATCTTTAAACTCCAGCTCATTCAGGAATCGATCAAAGCCATGGTCCATTGGAAGAGTGGTTAAGATTTCTTCTTGGGGTTCCCGATAATCATCTTCCTTCCTACGATTATTTATATTCTCTTCTTGATCGGTATATATAAATCAACTTTACATTTTCCTTCCTGATCCTTAGCAGGATCATTCAAGCAGAACTCGAGGCATGATCTATCGTCGGCATCATACTCACTATTCGGCAACCATAAACCAAATACGTTTTGATAGGTCAGAACAAATCTATCAATTGTGTCGTAGTATGAATATAAAGCATACATTCCACCAGGGAGTGTTTTGAACTCCACATGCATTTTATGTTCCTGTCTATCGAATCCACTTGGTAATGTTACACAAGCGTCGTATCGACAAGCAAATTCGTCTACGAGATTTCCATCATCCAAGGATATTCCGATAAAATGCTGATTTTCCGAGGTAAGCCCCTGTTGGCTTGCCCAACGTCCTAGTTTATCCCAAGCAACATGAGTATCCAAATAACTCCCGACATGTCTAACGTACGCCACTTCATGTTCTGGAAGTTGTTTGATTGTTATCATATTTTCCCACGCCCTTTTTAAAAGTCCATTTTCCTTTTTTCTATTGTAATCCTGTAGAGAAAATAACTCTTCTTGCTTATTGCTCAAGTGTAATGAGAAATTGCTATTTTTCCTTAAGTTATTTCTAACGTCACTTGGTGTTTTACTATAGTGTTTTTTAAAGAGAGCATTAAAGGTTGACACCGATTCGAAACCGCATTGATTCGATATTTCCAAAATGGTCTTGTTGGTTTCAACCAACAAATAAACAGCCTTTTGTAAACGCTCTCGATTTACAAATGCGACTGGTGTCACACCGACTATGGATGTAAAGATTCTTGTAAAATGATATTTTGAAAAATTTGATACACCAGCCAATATATCGAGATTGAGTTTTTGATTACTATTGTCCTCTATATATTTAACTACTCTATCAATTCTTTCTTTATAGTCATTAATCATTTATCGTATTCTCCATTTACTTTTAAATTTGTCTACCAAAATTATACACCTGGAAGATATTGCAATGATACCTTACATGTATTAAGAAATGATGCCTCTTCGAATGTTAATTTACTCTGTTTTCCACACCGTAAAAATAAACATAATAAAAGACGGGAAAATCCAGGTTAAACCATTCTTTACCACCAATATATGGGGATAATATGGTAAGTTGTTGTTGTTATAAGTTTGGTATCAATTGATTTCGATTTATAAGGGGCGTGGCAAAATAATGGAACTGTATATCTCAAATGAATTAAATAGTGCTGATAAAAACTATGTAATAAACAAATTGATTGAATTTAATTTAATGCATTTTCCTGATAATTTAAAAGGTAGGTATCAAGAGGTAAATCTATATTTAAAAAATGCTGAAGGTCAAATTTATGGTGGAATAGTAAGCCAAATATGTTGGAACTGGATGGAAGTTCAGTATTTGTTTGTTGATGAGCAGCTTCGTAAGTCAGGGTATGGGAAAAAGCTTTTATATGAGGCTGAAAAAATTGCCAAAGAAAAAGCGTGCGATTTCATAAAACTTGATACATTAAGTTTTCAAGCATTAGATTTTTATAAAAAGCAAGGTTTCGAAGTTTATGGAGAAATTCAAAATGCAGGCGGTCATACACACTATTATTTAAAAAAAGACATATGAATTGAATCGTAGGTCGGCTACAGCCAGTATCAGTGAATGTAAGCAGGAGGGAACTGGAAAAGCTCCCTCCATGAACTCAAAATCCATCGTTATTTTGTTATAGAATGAAGACCGCTATAGGGAGTATGTCAATTTCTTCTACATCTTCATCTGCTTAATCAAGTCGCTCAACTCTTCCGATAATTTCGCTAACATCTCTGCACTTCCGGAAATTCCGTGCATGGAAGAACTTTGCTGTTGAGCGCTGGAAGCACTTTGTTCAATTCCTGCCGCCGCTTGTTCAGAAGTAGCTGCAATGTTTTCTCCTGCTTTACTGACTTGATCACTATTTTGGGCTATGTCAGCTAAATTCGTTGCAATATTCTCAATCCCATCACGCATCTCTGACATAGCATGGTTGATAGAATCAAAATGCTCTCGACTAGTTTGGATTTGTTGATTACCTTTTTCCACTGTTTCATATCCAGCTTCCAAGGAATAGGTTACCACTTCGGTTTCTCTTTGAACAGTATCGATGATATCGGTTATTTCTGTCACAGAATTCCCCACTTGCTCTGCTAATTTCCGAACTTCAGCGGCGACGACTGCGAAGCCTCTTCCATTCTCTCCTGCACGGGCAGCCTCGATCGCCGCATTGAGGGCGAGCAAGTTGGTTTGTTCCGCAATGTCTTGAATGACATCGATCAATTTCGAAATTTCCTGTGATTTTTCGTTCAATCCTTTGACTTTTTTAACGGAGTCGGTGACTAAGCTTGTAATTTCATTCATCTGCTTAACGGAAGCACCCATTTGTTTTTTGCCTTCATTGGACAGCTCATAAACATTTTTCGAGACTTCTTTTAAGGCTTCTCCATCTTGGTTTGACTGAGAAATTTTCTTATTTAACTCTTCTATTAATGTAGAAATCAAAACTGCAGAGCTAGCTTGTTCTTCTGCACCAGCAGTTAATTCTTGCATCGTAGATGCAATTTGCTCAGCTCCTGCACTTACTTCATTGGCAGATTGGGTCACTTCTTCGCTTTGACTGTTTAATTCTTCGGATGTATTCGCTATACTTTTGATCATGCTTCTTAAATCCGCTTGCATTTGATTCATGGATTGAGCCAGTTGTCCCACTTCATCGTTGGTCTTTATATCCAATTTTTCAGTGGTTAAATCCCCTGTGGAGATTTTTTGAGCGTGAGTGGTTAATTTTCGAAGGGGATTAATCATGCGGCTTGTAAATACATAAACCAGAATAAAACCAGCGATCAATGCGATCCCGATGGTAATAAAAAGGTTGGTAAGAACCTGATTGGCTCCTTTATTGAAATCCATCATATAAGTGCCAGCAGAAATTATCCACCTCCAATGTGGATCCATTTCGGAGTATGTAATTTTGGGGGCTAACCTGTTAGGATCATTGGGAAGATAAAAAGTAAAGGTTGTATACCCTCCACCATTCATTCCTTTTTCTATAATATCCTTCTCAAAATAAAAGCCAGTTTCATCCTGTGCATCCAACATCGTTTTTCCTTCATTAGTAGGGTGAGCTAATTTCAAACCATTCTCATCCGTCACAAAGAAATACCCATGTTCCCCCATCGTAATATTCATATCAATGGGGCGCTTCCCACTTCCGTCTATTTCCCCCAGCATATAGACTTTTACACGTTCTTGAGCTTCTTCCAATGTGATGCTTCCTGCTTCTACTTGCTCGTTTAACATTTCAATCATTCCAAGGATCATTCGAACATCATTTTGAAGTTGAACTTTGCCTTCCTGATTTAAGGCATTCTTAGCAGTATTGTAATTTGTAAAACCGATAATGATACTTGGGAGCATCAATAATAATATTGCTATCATCAAAAATTTCGTTTTAATTGAAAGATTGTTGATTTTTAATTTACTGAACAAGTTAAGCACTCCTTAGTTGTTTTTTTGTAAAATGATTACACCCGTCAAATTACGAACCTGTTCCACCATTGACTCTCACCGGAGTTAACTGTTTTCTCCTTGATCGGACAATTGAATGAAAAATATTTATCGAGTTGAAATAGGGCATAACTCGTGCATGAACAAGAGTGAAAGGATAAATGATTAAAAATAGACTTCTCTGCCCTTTGATAGAGAACTTCGGGTAAATATCTTTCCCAATCACCTCTTTTCTTTTGTTTTTTCTAAATAGAATAGAACCACGTTTGAGAAAGTTGACTCTATTATTAAAGATCCACCTTCATTGGCAACCCAGCTCGGCCTTAACCATTGCCGCAAAGACTCGCTGTTTTGAGTACTAACTCTCAGTAAGTTTGTTGTTCCAGAAGAGCTATATAGGTATAACGCACTAGTTCTAATCTCATAAATTCCAGTTTAATATAACACGAACAGGTACAATGATCTACTATTTCGACGACATTTTCCGACAAATTATTTATGTAACCATTTAATTTGGAATTCGCTATGTAGTTATGGCTCATTGCAATCGGGGCGGTTCGTTAGGATACCGTATGGAACCGGGGAATAACGCTTCCTTACCCACATGTGTTTCCATTAAATAAATAATCTAAAAATCAGGGCGAAGCCCCCGAGCGAAGCCCCACTGGAACAAATAACCCACCCCGAAGGGGTGGGAGTAAAATGGGATTTATTATTTTTGGCCTCTGCAACCATTCATTTTATTTTTCAACGAAATAATCTCCATCAAGTATCCTCCTGTAGCTAACAATCCACCTATAAGCGTAAATAGCAACCGGATTAATTCATTTGGCTCGATTCCAGGATAATTGATAACGTTACTTGATCGAGCTGCAGAATCATCGATTGGTTGCAAGCTCCGAGAATATGAGTGCAGCACCTGAATCAATGACGCCACCCATGTTCCGAACGGCTCAATACCCCTCAGCTACGCAAAAAGGCTCCATGCATTAAGCACAAGAGCCACATTCCAGCACAACAACTGCTTCAATACTCTAACACAAAACCGACGAAAAAAAGCGAGTATGATGAGTATGTTGAGTATGTTGCCTCGAGGATGCCTCGAAAATGTATTCGATATTTCGAATAGAATAAGCCGAATTACGGGTAAACGGTCGAATATATATGAATTTTCATATATATTTACAGATTTTCTCTTCCCGAGCGAATTTATATATGAATATTCGAATAGAATGGGCAGAGCAATAGGCGACTTCCTACTGTTCAATCCCTTTACAGCCGATATTGCTAATGCTTTTCTATAGACTAAAGCCCAGTATTTAAAGGTTCTAACAACATTCTGTATCATTCTTTATCAGCAGTGCACCGACTCCACCATTTACCCCAAATGCATCTTCAGTAATAGGATTTCCAGCATACTCTGTGCATAAGACCTTGATAACTAATTGGAGGTCAACTTTAACCATTTCGCTGTCGATGTTTCTGCATACAGCATCTCTCCTGGTCTGCCCTCGAATACAATATATCCTCCTTGTTTCCCTCCTCCTGGCCCCAGTTCGATGACCCAGTCGCTCGCCGCTATAAAATCTAGATTATGTTCAATAATGATCACGGAATTGCCTCTGTTTACAAGCGTTTGAAATACGTCTAGGAGCTTGCCATTATCTTTCGTATGCAGTCCTAAGGATGGCTCGTCCAGCAGGTAGATCTGGCCTTCTTTTTGCAAGTGGCTGGCCAGTTTCAGACGTTGGATTTCTCCTCCGCTTAGCGAGCTTGTCGTCTGGCCTAAGGTTAGATACCCTAATCCTACGTCTTTTAGCGTGTTCACTCTTTTGATGATCTTTGGCATTTGAAAATAGGTCATCGCCTCATCGATCGTTAAACCTAAAATTTCTACAATATTTTTATCTTGATACTGGTATGACAACGCCTCGTCTGAATATCTCGTACCGGCACATGCTTCACAAGGGATCGTCACCGGATCTGCAAATGCAACGTCTGGCGTCATCACTCCTTTTCCTTCGCAGACAGGACATGCTCCTAAGGAATTAAAGCTGAACAAACCTGCTGGTTGTCCTGTTTCCTTCGAAAAAATGGAGCGAATGTCATCCATGATTCCCATATAGGTAGCTAGTGTCGAACGACTAGAAATTCCTATACTCCCTTGCCCTACCATGATTGTCTCTGGATAACTTTCCGCGAATGCTTCCAGCATTAGGGAGCTTTTACCTGATCCAGATACGCCGCATATAGCGACCAGGACATTTTTAGGAATGTTTACGCTTATATTTTTTAAGTTATTGTGACTTGCATTTTTTATTATGAAATGACCTTTTATATCTCTTGGATTTTTGTTTATGTTGAGGCTGTAGTTTAGGATGGTTGCAGCGGGAGAGTTGTGTAGTCCTTCCAATTTTCCTTGATAGACCACTTCTCCTCCATGTACTCCTGCTCCTGGCCCCATCTCAATGATTTCATCCGCTGCTTTAATGACGGACAGATCATGCTCAATGACGATGACAGTATTATGTTGTTCTTTAATACTTTGCAGCATCTGTATTAACATGTCCACTTCTTCTGGATGAAGTCCTGCACTGGGTTCGTCGAAAATATATGTGATATTGTTCAGACTGCTCCCTAAATGACGAGCGATTTTTACTCTTTGCGCCTCGCCGCCGGACAAAGTGCCCATTTTTCTGGAAAGGCTTAAATAACCTAGTCCCATGTCCACGAGTTGTTGGATCAGTGGAATCGCTTGGAGTGCGATTGATGCTCCCATAGGGCCCTTGATGTTCTTTAGTTCCTCGAGTATTTCTGTCAGCTCTAATTGATCGTAGTCCGCTATATTCAAATCGTTTATTTTACATTCCAGCACCTTGGGGTTCAGGCCTGAACCTTGACAGGTTGGGCACAGTGCATGTGTGGACACAGCCAAGACGTCATCTTGGGATACTTCTTTGAGCTTAGTGACATCTCTATTGATGTAGAGCCGCGTAAATCTGGGCAGTAACCCGTCCCACTCATGGGGTTGAGGCCCGTTTTTCGTGTGGAACGGCGCAAAGACTTTTTCACCTTCCGGGGGTCCATACAGCAGCAGGCGACGTTCTTCTTCGGAGTAGTCCTTAATGGGTTTTTCCGGATTGAATAATCCGCCGGTCATCATCCATCTGCCTTGCCAACCAGACGGTGATAATGGCTTAAATTTCACGGCATAATCTCGAAGCGACTTATCGTAATCGATCATCTTATTTAAGTCGGGTGTAATGACCTCCCCGAATCCACCACATTGCGGACATCTGCCAAAGGAGCTCTGACTCGAAAAATCACTAGCAGAACCTATGGCTGGCTCTCCTATTCTGGAGAACAAAAGTCTAATCAATGGATGGATATCCATAAAGGTGCCGACGGTTGAGCGGGAATTGCCCCCTATAGGCCTTTGTTCCACAACGACAACCGGGCTTAAGTTTTGCATCAGATCGGCTTGAGGTCTTTCATATCTTGGCATTTGATTTCTGACATAGAGAGGATAGTTCAAGGTCATTTGTCTTCTGCTTTCCGTTGCTAATGTATCAAATACAACCGAACTCTTGCCTGAGCCTGAAAGACCCGTAAATACGACGATTTTTTCTTTGGGTATGTTTAAATCTATATTTTTGAGATTATTTTCTTTAAGTCCTCTTAAAATGATCTCATCTTTTGCTTCTGACATTTTACCATCCCTTCTATGCCGTATATTTTCAGCAATTGTCCTACTGATCAGAATTCACTTCCACATTCTTTTCAAAGTTATCGAGCAGTGCCCGCACTTCATCCGTTGACTTGGTGCTCATCATTCGATGCCTTAATTCACTAGCTCCGCGGAAGCCTTTGACATAAACTTTGAAGAAGCGCTGAAGCCCTGACATGGCACGTGGCAGCTCTTCGATATATTGATCATGAAGATCCAGATGCAGCTTTAGAAGGTCCAGGTATTCTTTCGGGCTATGCTCTTTGGGTTCTTTTTCAAAAGCAAACGGATTGCTGAATATTCCCCGCCCAATCATAATGCCATCTACACCGTATTGCTCCGCAAGCTTTAGCCCTGTTTCTCGGTCAGGAATATCTCCGTTAATGGTTAGAAGCGTGTTTGGCGCAATTTCATCACGTTTTGCTTTAATTTCCGGAATCAACTCCCAATGCGCATCCACTTGGCTCATTTCCTTTCTTGTTCGCAAATGAATAGAAAGGTTTGCAATATCCTGTTTTAATACATGCGTAAGCCACCCCTGCCACTCGTCGATCTCCACGTATCCAAGTCTTGTTTTTACACTTACAGGCAGTCCTCCCGCTTTGGCGGCTTGGATAATTTCTGCTGCCACATCAGGGCGAAGAATAAGGCCGCTCCCCTTCCCTCTCGATGCCACATTAGGAACAGGGCAGCCCATATTGATATCTATCCCTTTAAATCCGAGCTCTGCCATCCCGATACTCATTTCACGGAAATATTCGGGCTTATCTCCCCAAATATGAGCAACCATAGGCTGTTCATCTTCTGTAAACATCAAACGTCCACGCACACTTTTGTGCCCATCCGGGTGACAATAACTCTCCGTGTTGGCGAACTCTGTAAAAAACACATCAGGTCTGCCCGCTTTGCTCACCACATGACGAAACACTACATCGGTCACATCTTCCATTGGAGCAAGCACAAAAAAGGGCCGTGGCAGATCCCTCCAAAAATTATTCATCAAATCAAACTCAAATCCTTTCATTATATAGAAACGATATCAAACTCTCGTCCATTATTCTTAAGTCAACTATTCCACATCTTTAACACTTATAACATGCCTCGACACTTATGATCAACCAGAAGTGGTCAGGGATACATTATGGAATGTATTTTTTAATATTGACTCGATCTCAACTTATCGTTTATAGTACCTACGTGCTTCAATGCGAAAAAGCCCAAAAGCATAAAAGTAAAATAGCGATAGAGGGGCGGATGGGGACACATATCTTCAACCGCTAGCCTCATGTATAAGGAGTTCCAGCACATGGACCGACAGCTTAGTTTTTTACAAAGTATGATTCTTATCGTTTTCATTCTTGCATTTCTGTTTGTTTCGATCTTTATATTCAAGGCAGAGCCTCATATCCCGCTTCTGGGCGCAACGATCGGCACTGCCGCCATATTATTCTTATACGGATTTTCTTGGAAGAAGCTTGAATCCTCTATCATTCAAGGCATACAATCCGCGATTATGCCGATCTTGATTCTTTCGCTTATTGGAATATTAATTGCTGTTTGGATGATGAGCGGAACCGTCCCGACCATACTGTATTATGGACTGGATTATATTGAACCGCATTATTTTGCAGTGAGCGCGTTATATGTCACCATCATTGTATCGATGTTCACCGGCAGCTCGTTCACCACAGTCAGCACGGTCGGTGTCGCCTTGATGGGAATTGCCATGACAACGGGAATTTCAATTCCTCTGGCAGCGGGGGCAATTGTCTCAGGTGCCTGCTTTGGGGATAAAATGTCTCCGCTGTCCGATACGACGAATTTTGCGCCTGCAGTGGCCGGCATCTCTTTATTTACACATATACGTAATATGATGTATACAACGGTGCCCGCGTTAATTATCACAACGATATTATTTCTTCTGATCCCGACAAACGGGTCTATTGATTTGAGCTCTATTCAGTCTATCAAGGAGTCATTGCAAAATGGGTTTCATCTTCACTGGTTAACGCTGCTGTCACCCCTTGCGGTCATTGCATGTTCCGCAAAGCGTATACCGATCCTTCCCACATTAATAGTAGGCATTGTTACTGGACTATTGATAACAGCCTTTGTTCAACAGCAAACCTCGCCAGGCAGCTGGTTCAGTGTGATGCAGGGCGGTTACAACAGTACCATCGCGAATGAGACTGTAGCTGAGATCGTGAACCGAGGCGGCCTGCAATCGATGATGTGGTCGGTGTCCCTGATCCTGATTGCTTTATCATTAGGCGGATTGCTGCAGCACTGTGGAGTTATCGAAGCCTTGTTCCGTAAATGGATTGAGCCGCTAAAACGGCGCAGCAGCATTGTTCTTATGACGGGCGCATCATCGATCGCCGTTAACGCTATGACAGGGGAGCAGTATTTATCTATTCTGCTGCCGGGCCAAATGTTTAAGGATGAGTATACCCGTAGACAAATTCCGGCCAAAACCCTGTCACGAACCTTGGAGGATTGCGGAACACTCGTCAACCCTCTGATTCCATGGGGCGTCAGCGGAGCCTTTTTCGCTGCGACCCTTGGAGTTCCGGTTCTTGAATATGCCCCATTCGCTGCATTCCTGTGGTTAAGTCCGATATTCACTTTCGGCTTTGCCTTGATTCCGCAATTACAGCGGAACTCGCTGGGAACAAGTAAGTGATACCCCCATAAAAAGAAAGAGGGTGCTTAATCACAAGCCCCTCTTTCTTTTTACTATTTAATTGTCCTTCTGCAGGTATTCACTCCCAATGCCTGATTTAAAGCTCTCTATAGACTGGCTGCATGAACTCTTGAGCGGGTTGATCCACCGGGGGTTCATAATATGGCGACTGAACTGAAGCTTGGGTTTGATCTTGCAATGGCATTGTCGGCTGTGCTCTTTGATAAGGCTCATCTACAAACATGATTCTGCGCTGAACTTGCATGAGTCCATTCACGACGCGAAGCGCGATCCAAAAAAGTACAACTCCTACGCCTACGTAAAACAAATATTGCTGATTATAGGTCCAATCGATATGAAAATAACTAAACAAACTATGTTCCAAAATATCCAGCTGCATTTCATTCATCAAAATAATATGCACGACGGGAAGGGCAATCAACCCAAGTCCTAGTGAAATCGCAGTTACCATAATAACAAAGAATACGATGCCTGTTACAAATCTCATGATTACCAGCAGCAGATTTTGAATAAATAGCCCACCGTCAAAACCTCTCACCATTCGCATAAACCAGTTCTGCCCAGCATCAGACTGTGGATTGTAGGTATACGAAGCAGGAGCAATCGGCAAACCTAAAATTTGTCTAATCATGCTTTGTTCAAATTTCACAATCCCATCCAAAAGCTTAGCTACTCCAAAAAACAAGGGTATTCCGATAAATATGGGAGTTAAAGCAATTGAAAGAGCGAGCCCCGTTATCGCTACTGTAAAATAGATAATTCCTAGCGGGAGAGATAGCAATAAATAGAGGATCGTTGCATAGGTTTTTGGATTAAAAAGCACCCAATTCACTTTACCTGTCGGCGTTTTCGCATTCACTTCAGTTGCCTTCATATCAAACACTTCCTTTGATTCATAAGTTCACGTTCTAAGTTATGAATCCTATTATAACCGCCTTATTCGGATGTCATAACCGTCTTAGGGAGTGTCTGAACCCCGCCTTTAGGCTAGGATCTATGATACACCTTCTATGAAACACTAACATTTCTTTTACTTAAGTTCTCAAATACGGAATAATCCTTATTGGACTTAATAAAATTTAATATCTTTTCGGCACATTCTGTTGGATTCAACTCTTCCGTATTTACCTCAAGGTCATATTCATTAAAGCTATATACTTTTTCAAACTGGGAACTTGCTAGTCCAATCCGTCGATCTCCCCTTATTTGTTCTCTTCTAATGAGTTCTTCTTTCGAGCATATGACACCTACAAACAATGTAGGATGATCAAAAAATATATCAAGACACTCATTAAACCGCTTGTCATTGTCGATTACGGTATCTACTATTACATTCAAACCCATTTCTGAAAACAATTTAATTGTCGAATAGTACATTGAGTTTATGGGATCAAAAATGATTTGTGCGACAACTTGATCATCAACTTCTCTTGTAGGTTTAATATCTGGAAATTTATTATCAATAAATTCATTGAAATTATGAAAAAAATCATCTATTGATAAATGATGAAAAAAAACCTCTTTCTGATTGATCATTTCCATAGAAATACTAGTCTTTCCTGAGCTTGAAGTTCCGTTCATCAATACAATGATTCCTTGCTTCAAACGAATCACCCTCACCTATAAGATTGCGTATTTTCAGATAACGTTATAATCACAAAATTTATAAAATTATCCAACCTCAGAAGTATTCGAGAAACGATTGCAATATCCTGCCAATTAATTTAACGGAAAAATCAACACTAAATGTTAGCAAAACTTAACTCAAAAAAGCCTGTGGAGAATTAGACCACAGGCTTTCACTATTTCATTAGTTAATCTCTATTTTTCGTCAGTATCCCGAATTAAGTCCGCTCCAGACTAATAGTGAGCAGCACTGGTTACTCCTGCAACTTGAAAATCCTTTTCAATCTCTTTTGAAAACTATCCTTTTCTTTTATTACTTTAGTTTCCCAACCATCATACTCTCCACCATATTCTTGTGCGGTAGATACTAAATAATCGGTTACTTCGCTGATCGCGTGAAAGTGGACAAGGTCTTTTCTGCTAATTATTAACGAAAACTTATCATCCTTATCAACCTGATTTTCAATTTGAAATCCGTTTCTTTGAACGATCTCTTTGAAACGATTACGTGACTCTGCATTCGCGAAGTAGATCCAATGATTCACCTCTCTTGCTTTTTTCAGAGTATCACCATGGCCGCTTAGGTTTTCAATTACCTGTCTATTCATCATACGTTGCCGGTTGGATTTATTCGGAAATAGAAACTCATAATAGAAATCCCTTGGCTTCTGTTCTTCAATACGGTTTATGCTGTACTCATAAGTTTCAAGAAATTGTACTGCAAGCCTCTTTAATTTTTCGACATCTGTAGTTTCCGTATAGTAAAAAAAATCCCTTCTGCCATCGGTGGTTACCCTTCCAACAAACAAATAGTTACTATCTATGGAATCATTTATTGAATCCTCAATTGCATACAAAGCTTCAGCTTCTTTATTGGTAGTAACTCCATCTTCATTCGGGTCTTTTAGTGTAACGCTTAACTTGTACAAATAGACATACTGTTCGTTTTCACCATTTTTCCAGGGCTCCAAATCCAATAAGAATGAAGCTGGTTTATTATCTATGACAGAAAAATAAGTATTCCAATTGTCCGACATCTCTGTACACCTTCTTTTTTTCATATTCGTGATGATCTATTTCGACAAATTCCCACCATTTCCCTGCAATTAACTGCCCGTCAATTAGTACTGATGCTGTTATGTATTCCCCAATTCCCTTTGTCTACCTTGTATCAGTCCTTACTAAATAGTCCTCATCGTCAATAACCGGCATGGAGAGTCGGGCCCACCTGCGGAACAGTGAGATCCAGCTCTATCGTGAAAAAGTTAAACATATTCAAAAAAATCACGTCCTCCAAGGGAGAACGCGATATGAAGCAGTTTGACTCCGTATTTCAACATCGTTATGTACGCTTTCGGGCGACCACCGCTAACCGGCCTTCTTCGGTAGAGTATTCACACGTAGACAGAACAATAAGCTTGTCGCCATACCGGGCTGTCACGCCCGTGTCGTAAAGAGCAAGTTTTTTGATGTTCTGTATATACGAGTCAAACTCGGCGGATGTTCCTACTTTCTCAATCTCGTAGTATTTAAAAACGTCGTCCGTTTTAAGATAAACCTTTGAGAGAATAACGGCAACAATTTCATATTCTTCCTTCTCATACAGTGTACTGAACCGAATCGTAGCATGATCTTTATAATAGCTTTCTTTCTTGTACTTCATCAAATCTGCAAACATCACGCCGTTTTTCATGTGATGTCCGTGAATCAACAAAATGTCTGAACCGTTTATCTGATTGTGTTCATCCAAAAATGGGAGTCCGTTTTTGTTTTTCTTTTTATTGAAATCGTGATTGAGATAGTATTGGGCATCCTGTTGGTTCTGCATAACCGGGTAATCAATTCGAGTGCCGTCAATCTTCAGCCAACCGACGATGTCCGAGTTTCTATTGTAAAGCTCTTGAAATTCGGGGAGCATGACCGGCTCATCCTTTTTCGTTATAAAAGGTGAGGGTGTTGCAGCACCCTCGCCATTTCCCCAAATTTCTATCAGTTCCTTCATTTGCCGATGTTCCTCATAATCACGTAGGAGAATTCTCGCCACATTGACGAGAGAAAAAACCAGCAGAATAGTGGAAAAGGCGATAAGAATTTTTTTAATATTGCTCATTTTCTTACCGCCTTTCCTGTTACTAAATTTGTTTTTTCTTCTTGGTGCCAAGCAAACAGAACCCGATTACAATCAAGGACATTAGAGCCAAAGCCATATAGAAGATTGGCGATATGCTGTTATCTCCTGTTTTCGGAACATTATCCAGCTCGTCGTTACCGTTGTCGGTTCCGTTGTTACCGTCGTCGGTTCCGCTGTTACCGTTGCCAGTTCCGCTGTTACCGTTGCTGGTTTCGTTGTTACCATTGTCGGTTCCACTGTTACCGTTGCCGGTTTCGTTGTTACCATTGTCGGTTCCGCTGTTACCGTTGCCGGTTTCGTTGTTACCATTGTCGGTTCCGCTGTTACCGTTGCCGGTTTCGTTGTTACCATTGTCGGTTCCGCTGTTACCGTTGCCGGTTTCGTTGTTACCATTGTCGGTTCCGCTGTTACCGTTGCCGGTTTCGTTGTTACCATTGTCGGTTCCGCTGTTACCGTTGCCAGTTTCGTTGTTGCCATTGGTTCCGCTGTTACCGTTGCCGGAGTTGCCGCCGGAGCTGCCTCCAGAATTACCGCCGGAGCCGCCACCGGAACGGATTGGCTTCATTGGCACGTCGTATCTTACAATGTCAAAATCGACAGAAATCGTATCGCTCCTGTGCGTCTCGTAGCCGTCCTTCGTTACGATCAGATAGTAATCCGCTTCAGGAAACACCATGTACGCGTAGAAGCCATTTGCGTCGCTATCCTGCTCTGGGCTCTCGTTATCGTGTGGCGGAAAATTCGGAACCGGAGGAAGCGTTACTTTCGTATCCGGAATGCGGCCGTTATCTCTATTCCGCTGTGTATCCGCATAATACAGTGTAACTTTGGCTCCGTCAATTTTCTTGCCAGTGATGGCATCTCCTGTCGTTTCATCATAAACCGTACCGTAAGGGTCAACCAATTCCTCGGAAATATTCAGCTCTCCGTTAGCTTTCACGTCCAGCTGCGTCACTTTGAAGAGCAGTTCCTCGCCGGTCTCAGCTTTATAGCGAACTTCCATGGTGTACTTCTGCTCGCTTAGTCCTTCCACGGAGAAGGTACCGTTCGAAGCCATCGGAAACGGCTTGGGATGGCCGTTCTCCTTAATATAATTGCCGTCTTTGTCCTTCAAATAGATGTACATATTGCTGGTAAACGAACCGTTGAATAGCTCTGTTGTTCCATCCAGCTGCTTGAACATAACGATCCCTACCGCCGTAATGTCCGCCGGAACGGTCTCGTCCGTCACGCTGCTGTCCACATTGGCCTTCTGAGTGAACTCGACTGGGACAACCTTCCCGCCTACCTGATACAGCTTCGTATACGTGATCGTATAATCGGTATCCGCCTGGGCAGGGATCGAATATTCACCCTTCTCGCTCGTCCAAATTGTCTGCTGTTCGTTCGTCTTCTTGTTCGTCACGATAATTTTCGCATTCGGAATGACTTCGCCTGTGTTATTGTCACGCAGCACGCCTTCCAGATACGGACGGGTATTGACAAAGTGTGCTTCGGCCACTTGTTTCTCCGGAATTGCGCCTGTGCGAACGAGACTTTTAGGATCCGTTATATAGCCGTCCTGCGTATAATCATCCTGGGTCACCGTATACTGGAGATACGTCGGAAGTCCTTGCACAACGAGCGTCTGGCCATCTGTAAGCTCGAAGGTGTCTCCGCTCTTGATCGTGCCCTTGCTGCCGTCCGACTTCTCATAGGAGTAGGATTTGTTCGCTCCCTCGCCTGTGAAGGTAACCGTATACTTGAACAGCTTTCTCTTGTCTTCGTCTTTGCCTTTAACCGTGTTGCTGATGAGCAGGCCGCCCTCCAAGACTCGCACGTTCGTGAATGAGGCCTCTTCATCTTTGCCCTCCATGATTCCGGTATAATACCGATCCTCAGGAATGGTCGCGTATTCGTCGGCTGTGTAGTCCTTTTGAGTCACTGTGTATTTCAGATCCTTAGGCAGACCCACAATTTCCAGTGTCTCTCCATGCTTGAGTATGAAGGTACCGCCGGACTTGATCGTACCTTGGTCGCCATCCGACTTCTCGTAAGAGTAGCTTCCATCCTTTCCTGCATCCTCAAAGATGACGGTGTACTCGAACGCCTTCGTCTTGTCGCCGCCGTTGCCCATGACCGTGTTGCTGATCGTCAGCTTGTTGACGGTCCGTTCATTGGCGAAATCCGCTTCGCGATCAGCGCGCGCCATGACTCCCTCATCAGACAATTCCACAGGGATGGTCGCGTAGCCATCGTTCTTGTAACCTTCCTGGATGATCGTATACTTCAAATTCTCTGGAAGATCCTTAATTTTAAAGGTCTCACCATGCTTGAGCTCGAAAGAAGCGCCGGATTTGACCGTACCCTTCGTGCCATCGGAATGCTCATAATTGTAGGTTTGACCCTTGCCTGTACCGTCAAAGGTCACCGTGTACTTAAACGGCTTGTCCGGTTCTGCGCCGTCCCCCGTGACGGTATTGCTGACGATCAGATCATTAACGTATCGCTCGTTGACGAAATCCGCCTTGTGGTCGCCTTTATTCACGATTGTGCCAGAGTATTGCTTATTCCCCGGGGCAGTCGTGTAACCATCGGCGGTATAATCCGTCTGGGCTACCGTATAGACCATACCCGCAGGCAAAGCCGGCAGCACAACAGATTCCCCATGCTTGAGGAGGATCTTGCCTCCGCTATTGATCTTGCCGATGCCGGTTGTACCGTCAGACACCTTATAGGTATAGGTGTATTCTCCGTCCTCGCCCTCACCTTCGAAAGTAACGGTGTATTCGAAATCCTTGTCCGGATCGCTACCGTTGCCCACCACAGTGTTGCTGATCGTCAGCTTGCCTTGGGCAGGGGTAGGGACAACGAGCGGATCCTGACTGGTTACTTTTACGCCGTCCACCCAGATCGGCTTGCCGGGCGTATTTCCTACATACACCTGATAAATTCTTGTAGTCGGTAACCATGTCGTTGTGTCAATATAGGTTTCCTTCAACTCATAATACCCTGGTTCCGGGAATAGCAGATTAAGCTTGCCATCATTCCCGGTTTTTCCTTTGGCGACTTGTGCTCCGCCGTCTTTCTTATACAGCGTAAATTCTACGTCCTTCAGCGGATCACCATCGGGATTTACCTTTTTCAGGGGCAGCAGGGCATTGGAGTCAGACGCGCCGGCTACGTCTGAACTGTCCAGCGTGCTTTCGCTTCTGGCAGTGACAGATTTCAGCTTATCATCGCCAATCAGCTTTACCTCGTTGCCCATTTTGTCTCCGGCTTTCGCTTTAGATGGGTCAACCTCTGTTTGGTATACAAACTGGTAAAACTTATTAGGGTCGTCCATTTTGAATTTTAGAACTGTGGTGCCTCCCGCACCTGGTGCAGCTTCTACCTGAACTTCAGCATTCGGGTCGCTTAGGTCAAGTGCTGCACCCTCTCGTTCCAGAGCACCGCTAGCAGTTATTTTAGCGGGATAAACTGCCATACTAGGCGCTGTCAGCACAAGCTTTCCGTCTACATCATAGCGCAGATTCATACCTGCACCCAGGGTATCCTGCAAATAAACATCCTGCTTCATGTTGAATGGCGGGGTATAGTTCACTGTCCATTCAAGCACCCCTGGAACTGGCTTAGTTACCGACTTGCCCAGGGTCTGAATAGGTACAATAACTTTGCGCTGCTCGGTGACGACCTTTTCCGCACCGCCCCAGGTCATATGCAGGTCGGCTTTGTTATACAGTACCTGCCTGTCTGTGCCGTTTGTAGTATATTCCTCTAAATATTTTTCCAGAGCTGCATTGGAAGGTCTTGCCTTCACTAGAATGACATAAGGGCCTTCCAGCTCAGAGAAGGTGAAGGTGCCTACGTTGCCGCTATGGGAGAAATTTACTACATGAGCATTAGTGCCTGGTTCAATAATCGTTCTGGCGTCGTTTCTGACGCCATATTCGGTACCACTACCATTATCCGAATAGCCTTTCCAAAGCTCAAAATCTTTGCCCTCAGAAAACGGCACAAATTCCCAGCCCTCTGGCAAGGTATCTACCAGCTTCACATTGGTGATAACCCGATTTCCGCCGTCTCTCGCCATTTCGACCGTGTTGTAGCCCGGCATATTGACGCCTAGACGGAAGGTGACGGTCTTGGTTGTACGGTCATAGGCCGAAATCGTCCAGGCTTCATTGCTATCGTTTCTAATGTAGCTGCCGACGTTATTCGGGGTAACATTCTCAAGTGTACCATCTGCTTTCAATGGCTTCGAAGCAAAGAGCATATCCTTATTCAGCATACGCAGGTGAAGGTTTGTACTGTTTTGGGCTTCTTTTATGGTTTCGCCGTCAAAGAGCAAAGCCCGATTCCAGCTTGTTTTCCCTGCGTTAATATCCTGCTTGAAGAGGACATTCAGGTTGGTTTCAAGTGCACGGAAACTGAAGGATGTAGCTTTGTCGGTGTTGTATCCGGTCACCTTGATCAAATCCGCCACCACTTCACCGTTCACGGTTAAAGGAATAGCCTTCATGTTCAAACCCGCTGCATTGGTCACGCCCTTCAAGGTTCCATCCTGATACTTCTTCCAAAGCTGCGAAGTATTAACTTTTGCTTTGATTTTCGCAATCGTTTCCGCGCTCACCTCGCTGGTTTCATCCACAGCGTTGTCCAAGACATTTAAATCTCCGCCATGGATCAGCACATCGTATACCGCGGCATTTGGCAGGGCATACTGTGGTGTTAGATTGACAGTCCAGGTGATGCTGCCTAGGTTATAATCCGCCATCGAAATAGAGCCTGCTTTTGTGAACGTGTGCGCCCCAACGATGATTCTCGCCTCGTCGGTTACCGCATTGGGTCTGGTACCGGTTTTAACATCATTGTTCTGTAAGGCGTTTCCGTTCGCGTCCTTGGTCTCCAAATCCCAGTTGGCGCGTGGTTCATTGGTGAAGTCGGATCCGCTTATAATTTTGGACTTAATCACCAGTTGAAGGCGCCCATTAATATCCCCGAAGGAGTATACGCCGTTTTCATCCGGATCAATCGGTTCTGGACCAGATGTAAAACCGTCCTCCCATGTCTGATATGTCGCTGACATGAACTCGAGGCCTGTGGGCAGCACATCTGTGATGGTAAAGTTTTTTAGTCCCTTCTTGTTGTACTTACTATTGACATCGGTGGTCCATGTGATGATCTGATTCTCGTGGTCCAGCGAGCCTGCGGTCTGAATCCAGTCTGGAGCAAAGGAAATCTCTTGACCTGCACTCACTAAAACAGTATCATCGCTTTGTTTTAATCTCACTATACCGTTCATGTCCCGATAGCTACGACCAAGATTCCCCGGTGGATTCTTGTACTCGTAATAGTAACCTTCCTTTGGAATCCACGTCTTAAACTCAACCTTCGGATCTATACCGGTGCCCGGCGGAAAGATGTAGCTCAGCTTGCCGTCGACGTCGATATCCGGCACTACCGCAATCTCGTTCACCTTGAAGGAACCAGGCATATAGATACCGCGGACATTACCATTGCTAGTATTATAAGATGCAGGGTCCGTAAAAAACTTCATCCCGTCGAGCGGCAGCTTGATTGCTGTATCAAACTTATCGAAAGCAGATACGGTTGATTGCCAAGTAATCGCACCCTCAACAAATTGCTCGTGTTGAATTCCGCGATAGCTATACTGATCCCACCTGACCATTCCCGGCGAAGCCAGTGTGATGCTGTATGCGGGCGTGACATCTGGGTTTTTCAGCTGGTAAGCTCCCCCGAAAATAGAGATAGGCTTTGACTCGCCATACACTAAGCCTGTTACATCCGAATTAGCGGTAGTTTCAAAGCCAAAAGTAACCGCTCGTCCAATACCATTGAAAAACCAATCGTCGCCATTAAACACAATCTTGATGCTATTCGGGGTGAAATAGGCAATGCCAAGCTGTTTCGCACCAAATTCAGTTGTTGCCATCAAGGTTTTGGTTGCTGTTGGCAACACCACTTCCTTGAAGTAGTCATCCCTTTTTAGTTCGATCCAGTCGCCCTTCTGAATGTATAAGTCTGGATCCGCATTAGTCGGATCAGCGTCATCACCATTCACTGGCAGCTTAAGTCCTTCCGACTTGAGCGTGAATGGCTGTCTACCCTCTATGATGCCGCCGGGAGCAACCGTTTGGTTACTCTGCACCACCTCCAGCGGAAAAGGGTCGTTTACTCCCATGAGAATCGCCGTTTTGTCCGCTGGACCTGCCGTTAAGGCCATCGGGACGGCGGCCTGCACATCGTACACAGCCTCAGTTACCGACGGTTCGGCCGCTTCAGGCGAGCCGTCTTCACTGACTGTTACTGACCCAGAATCGCCTAGCATGCTCTCCGCAAACACAGGAGCAGAGAACATTTGTAAAATAAGCATAATCGCTAGGCAGAATGACAGCACAGATTTGCTTGCACTCCGTTTTCGTTTCATTCCTAGATTCTCCTCCATTCCCGAGTTCTATCGACAGCAAGATCATCTGCCCAATATAGTGCACAAACGAATAGACATATGCTATGCTTGACTCAGGCGGCCCTTAAGTTCTTCGAAATCTTGCGGAGTTCCTAGATGACCGACCGAGCAATCTCCGTGTATGTGCGGGCGGTGATCAATGCTTAGTAACTATACTCCCCCTCTCCGTCTACTATCTTCGCCAATCTTATACTGTAAAGAACAGAATACGCTAAGTTTATACATAGCGTATCCGGGAATTCTAATACAACGATCTATACAAAAACTATACAACCATATATTACCTTTTCCTCAAGCCTAATCTTTTTTTGTTGGGTATGGTTTGACATCGATGATATTGTGGAAGGAAAATCTGCCTCTTTCTATCCTTTAAGTCAAAACCTTCAATCTGCCAAAGGCCTTGTTCATGATAAAGGTGCAAGAGATAGGTGGATAAGACTCTATTTATTACATTTTCTTCTTTGATGATAATGCAATAAATAGCTATCCAAAAAAGGATTTGGATAAGTTTTTCCAATATAGGGTGGGGTAGGTCAGGAAGATTAAGTAGCAACGCAGAATATATTCGAGAAAACGATTGAACTATCCTGCCAGTTAGCTTAGCGGAAAAAAACCCACCATTTGCTGGTGGGTATATGCTTATTGAACTATCGTTCCCCGTTAGCTGAGTAAAAATAATTCATGAAAGTTCTTTATGCCACTCTGTATCGACATAGCCTCTACTTGTGTAAAAATCAGCAATCATACTCCTTTGCTTTAACTCAAGTTCAGGATATGGTGTAGCTAAATATGAGATTGTATCAAAGTATTCACTGAAATGAGGTCCTTCTTTAAACTTCCTGGCAGCTCCAAATGTATTATCATTTGCTGCCCATACAACTTTTTTTATGCCCGACAATAAGATGGTACAGGTACACATTGGGCATGGTTCACATGTGGAGTAAATCGTATAATCGTTATTAATAAACTGTTTTGTACTAAGGTCTATTAATCGATCCGAGGCAGCTCGCAGTAAATTAACTTCAGCATGGCCCGTTGTGTCACAACTTGAAAAAACCCTATTTCGCTCACGGGCAATAATCAATCCAGTCGTATTATCGACTAAAACGGCCCCAATTGGAAATGTCCCTTCTTGTTTTGCTAACTCTGCTTCTTCAAAAGCAACTAACAAATACTTATAGATATCATCCATGTTCTAACCACTGCCCCTGTCTTATCTTATTTTTCAGATACAAGACTTACTTCTTCATCTGATTCAAAATATCCTTTTCTTACCACGCCAAACTGCCCGTTATCGGTGAGTGTTAATCCATATTTACAGGCTCGATCACTTCAAATAAAAATGGATTACCGTTTAAATATTCTCTTATGTATGCTTGGGCATATTTTTGTTCATCGATTAAACTGGCTGTTTCTCTCGGATCAGAGGCGTGATGGCAGTAGTTCTCAATCATGAACATGACGAAAAAGCATTCAAGATCCTGAATATAGTCCGTTTCCAACTTCCTAATATTCTCATAACCTTGGATAAGCATCCATCGATGCTTCGGCCAAAGCTCCAATATGGTGCCTGCCATATCGTAGAGATAATATCCGTACCCACATCTTCCAAAATCAATCGGATAGGGTTGATTATCCTTAAAAACCATATTACCGGTATGTAAATCAGCATGAATGAGCCCATAGTTATGTTCACTTGGATGCATAGTGGTAAGTTGGGATACAACCTTCTCAGCAGCATCTTGATATAGCTTCCATCCCTCTTTGGATAAAAAATGTTCATAATAACGTTCCAACTTAGCCATGTCACGTTTAAAACTTTCTACTCCCCAAGTAGGTCTTACAAAATCAGAAGGTGAATTGAAATCATTTGCTGCTGCATGGAGCCTGCCTATTAATACACCCATATTATATGCTTGACTATCCGTAAATTCACCTGTTGCATGTTCACCCTCTATCCACCGCATCATCGTAACATAAGGGCGCCTATATCCTATTTCGGTATCGATGTCCAATACATAATTACCATCACAACTTGCCATCCCTTCTGGTACATTTAGATCTTTCGATTTGTTCAGTTCTTGTAACAGTAGGAGTTCCGAACGAATTTCCTCTCTGGTCAAACGGTCCGAATGAATGCGAAGCAAATAATTGTTATCTGTACTGGTTTCAATTTTATACGTGATCGTATCGGATAATTGAATAAATTGGATGCTATCCCATTCTAAGTCATACCGTTGAATTGCTGATAAAGCGACTTTCCTTGCTCTGACTAATAACGCCCGCCGTTCTTCATCAGTATCAAATCTAAAAAAATCATACATTTGTTATCCCCCTGCAGTTTTTATTAAGTAAAATCAACTACTTCTTTTATATGTTATTGTAACGCTAGTAATAGCTTAAAAATATGTAGTAAACAATTTAAACTATGCATTACACAAAAAAGTCACATTAGAATTTCTTCCAATGCGACTTTTGTTTAACTATTTTTTTGAATAAACGATCTTTTTAATAGTATCGCTGGAAAGGCAAAATCGATCTGAAAGTTGATCGATAGTGTCACCACCGAAAAATCTCTGCCGAATTTCATCGTTTCTAAGATTCAAAACTTCCCTGCTGCCTGAATTTTCTCCCCATTTTTTGCGTAAACCTTTTGATTTAGGGACATAAACCAATCCACCATTTATATACTTTTGTATTTCATTCAGTAATTCTTCTGGAAAGATGATGTCGGCATTTACATATTTCATGATAACCCCGCTCCTTAAAATAGATAAATTTTAAGGTGGCAAAGTCTACACTTTAACAATTATCACTATCCGGATTTAAGCGGTTATTTATATTATTAGCTCTATACAAACAACCGCCGTTGTTCATAGAATAGACTTTGCATAGAGCATATCTCGAACCTTGTCATAGTGTCTCTCCTTCCTAAATAACTTTCAAACTAAAATATATTTTCATCGGAATAGAATGCTGTCTCAATAGTAACATATTACTCCAATTGGGCTAAGTCAACACTATACAATCCATTCGTTTGAGCTAAACTGTCACACCTCATCTATTCCTTACGAACCATCAATATTAGACACTCCACTTTACTCTAATAAGCATTTCGTGATAGTTATGGATAACCTCCCGCTTATGTGCGGAATATTTTGTGTACGTTGCACAATTTAACTTTTCATCACAAGATTACATGTTGAATTAGCTAGGGATTGCGGAAATTCCAATCCAACGAAAACGCCCAGCCCTAGATTACTCTTATCTTAGGCTGGGCCGTTTGTTGTCTGAGCTTCTTCCTAGATTATACATCTGACAACCAAGGGGTGGTATTCCGGAGCGTGAATACAGTGTTATGCGCCGTTACTGTCTTCGAAGCATCAACTAAAAACCTTTGATCATGATTCCAACTCTATTTTTTAATTTGGTATAAAAACTCAACTTCACCATCTAGCAAATATCGATATTCAAATAATTGCATTGTTCTTTCCCTAATTCTCTCCCGTATAACCGTGCCTAGGCTTACCGATCCTTGTGATCCAAGGTAACCATTATTAATGAATGTCTTCTCTACAAATTTTGTTTCCCTTAAGTGATACTGTAACCATTCTTTCTGCGATTCAATTAGTGCTTCTCTTGGTTCTCTATCCAACTTAGAGAGAAGCTTTTTATATATTTGATTCAACTCTTTATCCCAAATCTCTGTATATTTGCTTTCCAAAGCCCCCCATCCCAATGTTGTAATAATCTCTTTGGAATTTTGAAATTCATTAAATTCCACTTCATAATCATGATCTATAGGATTTCGAAGCATTTCATCATAAAATTCTCCAGTCAAATCATAGTTCCCAATGTTCATGGATAACACTTCACTGTTAGAAGGATCTGATCGACCTTCAGTTATTTCTTTTGATTCTGTTCCATTACCTGTACTCACTACATCAGGAGGCAGTTCAGAATTCATTATTGATTTAGTTTCGCTGTTCAAAGTAGTCGATTGACTAATATTTTGACAAGATGAAAACATTATCGTAATAAATAATAATAAGAGTATCTTACCTTTCATAAATTATCTCCTTAAATATTATCTTTAATATTTACCGGTAATGGCGCATAACGTTCTTGCATTAACGAACCCGGCTTAAGTGAGAGCATTGATCGGGTCGCCGCTCCCCTAATGATAAAGCCTATTTTAATCTCTTATAAAGATAGAAATAATTAGGGCACGAACGTAGTGAGTGACCTGTGTACCTTGACCGCAGCGGAGGGAATGGGCACCCATCTAGCAAATTTAACATACCCATATAATTTCCTTGTCTCATTATCCAATTGATAAAATTGAATATATCCAATTTCAACATTTTCAAATTCTACAATACACCCGATTACACCGTTTTTACGCTGATAAAATTTCTTATTTACCTTTTCTAAATCAAAGGAATTGTCTCTTCCTTCATAGTATTCAAGAACTAAAGGGTCAGAAAGCCATTTAGCTAACATATGATTATCCTTCTATTCTAATTTACGAACTAATAACTTACCATTTTGTAATAATATTTTTATCTCTCCTAGTAAAATGAATTTTAATAATAAATTCGTTATTTTAAATAGAAATTCCTTTAATTACCCATTTTATAAATCTATTTGAAAATATAAGTAAAAACAGATATTTCTTTAGATGGTGGGGTATATTCTCGGTTATTGAACTATCGTACCCGTTAGTTCAATGTAGTCACGATGATTTTACAGAAAACACAATTCATTCAGTTTGACCTTCATGGAAATGCTTTTTCAGATAACGCACCTCCCATTCAGCCGATTAACCAATGGCTACGATAATACTCGTAATGAGCATTAGCAAAGATACAGGTGCCCATATTCTTCTTTCCCAAACGCTTCTTGTAATTAAGTTCAGAACTGTAGCAATCACCGAGAAAGCAACAACAAACCAGATAGCAGCTTTTGTGATCGAAGACCAACCAGGAAATATGAGACCTGACTTAATTAGTACTATTGAGCCAATGATTGATAGAATAATAACCTGAATTAATGAGGCTATACGCATCGTTGTTGGAAACTTTCCAGGAAACCTCCCGCCCATTGCAAAACGTCCCCAAGGCATTCCTGCCGCTAATAATATTTGGAAAATTATTGTAATTGAGATCAAAGCAGAGAATACTGTTGCTGATATCGTTACAAACATATCCACACCCTCTTTGTTTTAGTCCGCATGGATTTCAATGATCAACCATGCTATTATTTTCCACTACTTATGTATATTAGCACTTATTGCTCTCAAGAAGGATGAAATAAAACGACAACGGATTTCGTTATAGGTAAATTCCATTCCTTGAATTATACTGTCCGTTGTGGCTGTATTCACCCTTCATCAAGAACTAAGTAGTTAAAATCAAATATAATCAAACATTACATATTTCCAACAAATAGGTGTGTTATTATAATTTTATACAATTGTAACAAGGGGAGATTTGGTATTGAATAAAAATTTGAGTATTGCAAAGGAAGCAATAAATAACTACTCAATAACATGTAAATCGATTGACTTTATTGGACAGAGTGCAAATATTATCTATAAAATCACTGACCTGGAAAACAACAGTTATAGTCTCCGCATACATATATCAAAAAGCGAAACCCTTGAAAGTATTTGGACTGAACAAGAAGTGATTCGTTCAGAAATGGTTTGGCTTCACTCCTTATCCTTGGATACAGATTTAACTCTACCTTCACCAATTAAGAATATCCATGGGGAATTTATTACAGATGTAAATAGCACAAAATGTACTTTAGTAAAATGGGTGGAAGGTGAGCAGAAACCATTCATTACTACTTTAGATGATGCTGGATACGTAGGCGAAATGATAGGTAAATTACATAGACAATCATCATTTTGGAAAGCCCCAAGTTTATTTGAGCGACCTTCATTTGATGGCTCTCGTTTATTGCAATCACTTGAAAAGATTAAAGAGCAGTCTAATGCAGGATTGCTTAATACAGGTGATACAGAGCTTCTTCAGAATGCAGGTCAACGTGTAATTAATATGATGAACTCTATCGAGAGAACATCCAGTAATTGGGAGATGATTCATGCGGATTTGATTCCAAGTAATTTTGTGTTTCATGGCAAAGAAGCGAGTCCTATCGATTTTGGTGCTTGTGGCTTTGGTTTTTATTTATTTGATCTTGGCTGGACTTTTTCATATATACATCCTTCATTCAGAGACCAGCTACTTACATCATATTCTAAATATCATCCGTTACCAGAAAACCATATTGAGTTATTAGAAGGTTTTTTTATTGCTGGACAACTTGAAACCATGAATTTTTGGCTGGGTCTACCAGACTCTAATGAATGGCTACCAGACCATATTGGTAAATTAGCCAATAGAGAAATTAATTCCTATGTAAAGAATGAATCGTTTCTTTTCAATGGTATACCTTACTGGGAATAAAAATTTAATACACGGTAAAACGATATTAATCTAAGATTAGTAAGTTACAATAAGAGCCATGTAGAGAGGTCTACATGGCTCTTACGCCTTTATTTTCTCACCTGTTAAACTGTGCTAAAGAACACCCCTGATTTATTGATTTTATGTTATATGTAATTCACTTTGAAATATTCATAATAAGTAATATTTTTAAGCTCCCCGACCATCTCAGAACTAAAAAAGAGCCTTGATGACTTCATGTCATTCAATGAACTCACTCCAGAATTACTTCACAAACTAATTGACCGTATTGAAATAAAAGCAGATGGGAGTCCGAGTATCTTTTACAGATTATCGAACCCCTCTGCTTATTCTTTACTCCTAACTATCAACGCACACACTCCACATGTGTTGTATGCGGGCATACATCCCATTATTAATAATGGCTTCTGTTATAGTCACATACAATCGCGTAAATTCAATGATTTAGCATACTCTTTGTTATCTACTCTCTTATCTTTACTGCACCTTACCACCAATTTTTGCGGCAGTTTTACGGCAAGATCTCCTCTCCTATGGAGGGAAGACTTCCCATCTCTTTCTGATATACTTTTATAAAATGCTCATAATGACTTCGGAAAGATTGATAATCCTTTGCTGTACGGTAAGCCTTCATTAAAAACACATTAGCTTCCTCGTCCAATTCGTTACGCGAAACGATCTTTCTAGCAATTAATATGGATTGGGTTACTTGATTATTGGCAAGAAGCCAGCGAACTAGCCTTATAGCAAAATCGTGATAGCGTATCGCGAGTCCTTCTTGTTCTGGAACGGCCCACGTATAAAATTTGTTTTCATACAAGTCGCCAGTAAATCTTTTTTCCCATTCGAGCGCTTCTTTAACCGTAAATTCATTCCAGTCCTTCACACGGTAAACATAGGATTCGAATGAAATAAAGTCCACATCTATATGAGTCATTTCTAACATATACTGTTCGTCGAAAGTACGGACGATTGGTTTTAAACCATGTGATTGCAATGCCTTTCGCAACTGGTAAACGGCCGTATTAAGGTAAACCACCGCATTCTCTAATGGCATGTCTGGAAAAACTTCATCGATAACTCTATCCCTTGAAACCGCTCGACCTCGCCCAAGAAGTAAAAATGCAAATAACTCTTGACTCTTTTTTGAAATGAACTTCACTTTGCCTGCTTGCACACTACTTACCTCTAAACCGCCTAATGCTTTCACTACTAGTCGGTTGACATCCGTCTTTTCAGGCAGCTTCCTATTTTTCTCTCTTGCCCTTTCAATGGTTTGTATCAATCTTTTTTGCGATACGGGCTTAACCATATAATCAAGCGGATACGTATCGAAAGCATCAACCGCATATTCTCGATGAGAAGTCACAAATACAATTTCCATATCTTTTTGTCCAGCGCGTAATTGCCTGGCAAGCTCTAATCCACTTTCGTCTGCAATCATAATATCAACAAATGCGATATCGACCACTGTATTTTGCGTGAATAGAAGGGCGTCTTTTACACTTTGAAACCCACCGATAATTTCTACATTTTCTATTTTCCTTAACATTCTTTGCATAATTACGAGCATCGCTTGTTCATCGTCGATGATGATCACCTTCAACTTTTTCACCTTCTCTCAACGAAAGATGGACGGCACTGCCTTTCCCTAATACGCTGTCAATCCATAAATCTCCGCCACTCATCTTCGCAAATTGGCAACTGACTTGTAGACCTAGTCCTGTCCCACGTTCCCCCTCGGTTCCGATCGTAGAGATGACTTGTCTTTCTGTAAATAATTGCTCCAACAGCTGTTTAGACATGCCAATACCTTGATCGCGGATAGTGATCAAGATTTTTCCTTCCTGATACTTTTCGGCTGCAACCTCAACCATTGCCCCCCGGTTGGAAAATTTAATCGAATTGGAAAGTAAATTGCGAAGTACCATGACAATCGCTTCTCGATCGACATATACAATGATAGCTTCGTCAACTTTAATTACGACGTCAATATCTTTCGCCTTACTTTTAATAGACAGAATACGATAAGCTTCATAAATAAGGTCGACTAAGGCCAACGATTCAGGGTTAAGCGAGACGTCATTTTTTTGATTACGGAACCATTCCAGCACATTGCCAACCGTCATATAGGTTGAACGGATTTGTGAACTTAAAAAATCAAGCAGCTTCGCTGTTTCCAACGAGAACAGTTGCTTTTCTTCTTCTAGCATTTCGATCAAATTCACCTGAAGAGCAATTGGCTCACGAATGTCGTGAGAAACAAGGGTAAATAATTGATCTTTCATAAAATTAAGATGTGCGATTTCTTCTAATCGTTGTTGCTTTTCTGTTACATCAAATAATATCGAGACCGTTCCCATTAAGCGAGCGCCTTTGGAATAGAGCGGATACACTTTAACCATGAAATATTTCTCTTCGCCATCCATTTCTTTCTTTACTTCTATCGACTTCTCTACCATACCGTTGCACGCATCCAACCACTCGGGCCAATCTTTTAAAAATTCAGACACGTCTTTTCCAACAATTGATTTGCTGTTTTTTTCCCCGAACAACGGCTGTATAAAGATATTGCAGTCAATGATCGTTCCCTTTTGATCGACAGTCAAAACCCCTTCTCGGATGGTATCCACTATAAAATCCCTTGCCAGTGGCACGATCGTAAATATTTTATTTTTGTAGATAACCCAAAGCATAATAATGCCCAATACACCGCAATAAACGGAAATGGGAAGCAACCATTGCGATAAATCCGGGAATACCAATTTAACCACTTCGATGACGGCTGATATGGATGCGAGTAAAATGACGATAATGCCTGGTTTACGAACCTCCGGCCTCGCCTTTCGCAAATACATAATAAAAAAATAAACACAGGTTAGCAAAATGAAATAACAAAATATATTAAAGGCAATCGCTAGACTAGTCCTGGGCACATCTAGGTAGCCATTAACGAGTGTAGCTGTTTCAAATATTAAATGGGTTTTGGGATTTGTCCATATAAGCACCGACCATCCGATAAAAAAAAGCAGCAGTAAGAGCTGTTTATACCATTTTAACCACTCATCCCTAGCATATAAATCTAGCACACAAAGAATAACTAATGGGACGGTAATCGCAAGCGCTGTCTGTTCTATTTGCCGAAAAAAAAGCTTGATTGCTACATCATTGCTATACAATTCGAGAATGACACCACAACCAAAGACAACTCGACAAACCATAACCCATGCAAAATAACGGACTCCGCGTTTTTGCGAGTGTAAGAATGAATAGATGAGCAACATGCACATCATCATCGCTGACACAATCATGGTTAAAAATATGGCATTATTCATTGTTATTCCTTTCTATTGCTATTCCTTTACTTTATGTTACCAAAAAATTGAACAACTCGTTTCGTATATTTTTCTCTATCTAATCTGTATGCCTGAACATGATCGGCATTAGAAACCGTCCACAATTCCGAATGCTCCTTGTAGGCTTCGTGCAAACGTATACTGTTTTCATATGGTATCGAATAATCCTGATCCCCATGAATAAATAAAACGGGGCGTGGATGTATGTTCTTTAAAGCTTTTCTTGGATTTACCCTCTTGGCATTTCCTACATGCATTCTTATAAAAGCAAGCGTGAGTGGTGTGAATGGGAAACTCGGCAGTTTTGTCCACACGTAAAACTTTTCGGTTAAATAGGTAGATAATTCGTCAAAAGGACTATCCGCGACTACACCAACTACTTCGGGCGCGCGGGCAGCCGCAAGTAAAGCAGTAGATGCGCCCATTGAAAAACCAATCAGGCCAATCGAAGAAGGGTGATTGGCTTTCACCCACGCAATCGCACTCAATAGATCCTCCTGTTCGTACAGACCAATTGTAGCCACATTGCCGCTAGATTCCCCACAGCTGCGAAAATCGAACAGCAGGACATGAAAACCGTTTTTCGTCAAATCCTTTGCTAATTTTAAAGCAGGTAATTTCTTTTCCAAGCGATTCCCCCGATAACCGTGTGCAAAAATAATGGTCCTGTTTTTGGGTTGTTGTGCCGGAATGAACCATCCCTCCAAAGAAGTATCATCTCTGCTTTGAAAGGAGATTAACTCAAAATCGAGACCGTAGTCTTCTGGCGATTCGTTTATCGGTTTTCTTACATGATTACGCGTTAATTTCAGCGACACGATAAAAGAGATCATAAGACAAACCAAGATGGCCAAAGCAACAATAGACACGATGATCCAAGCAAGGAATATCATCCGTAGTACTTCCTTTCTTTATTATAATTAGGTTGGAAAATAGAAACTCCCACAATATCCGTTTCTGTGGGAGTCTCCATTCCTATCACTACTTATTTTCCAGGCGACCTAACACTTCTATAAAATTTATTAACATTTTTGCTGCCTGCGCCCTTGTTGCTTGCTCGTTAGGCATAAAATTTCCGCCAGACCCCTCTGCAATGTTTAATTCAACAAGCATCGCAATGGCATTTTGCGTTTCTTGATTATATCTTGCAATATCCGGAAAATAGGCCAGCGGTTTCGGTTGGTATGGTGTTCCGTTTACCTTCTCATAGGTACGGTAAAAAAATAAGGCAAGGTGAGCACGCGTCACATCTGCATAGGGCTTGAACGTCTGGTCTGGATAACCTTTAGCCACACCATTTGCATATGCCTTTTCAAGCTCCTTCATTGCATCTTTCCCGATCGATTGAACATCTGTAAATGGCACTTGCTTTTGTTGATCCAATTCCAATAATCGTACAAAAACGCTTGTTACCTCCATACGGCTTATATGTTCATCCGGTCGGAATGTTTGACCTGGATAACCATCAAACATTCCCTCCCAATAAGTTTTCTTGATATAGCTTTCCGCCCAATGCCCTGCAATATCGGTGAATGGGACCTTTTCCAATCGATTCACGGAAATGGTATAGGTTTGTTTATCCCCATTCTCGGCGAAGATAATAATATCGAAAATGTTTTTTCCTTCGTTCAATAGCAACGTTTGTTCATCTACAAACGCTTTACCATTTAATGTGATTTTCGCCTTAGGATGATGTGTCTTCACGATAATTTCTACGGTTTCTGCTTCCGTTTCACCCAAATCATATTCGAATAGGGTTGGATCGAAAGGCAATATATTTTCCCCATTAATATTTGCTTCTAATCTATCCAAGCTTATATCACTGGAAGGAATATCACTCGAAGGGATATCACCGAAAGGATTATAAACTCCCCATCCTGGGCTTGGACGTGCTTGAGATGATAAAACGGTCAATTGCAGTGTTGCTTGATCAGGAATATTATAGTCTGCTAAGGTGCGGCCATCTTCTAACACCTTGCCTCCAAAAGTTATTTTTTGCTTTTCAGTTGTAATCCCTTCTTCATCTTGAATTTTTTGTTTCAGTTGCTGAACAGAGTCGTTACTATTTACGTGAAGTGTGATTATCTTCCCACCTACTATTTGCACTTGAATGATTAATAGGGACTTATCAATATTAGCGATCGTAGTCTTATCAACTCTTTCATTCCCTGCCTTATCTTTCGCATAAACCGTGTACACACCATTTTGTGTGACCGTAAATTGACTGTCTATCACATCAGCACCATCTCCGTCTTGGAAATAGGCAAGATCTCTATCCCCTATCGCCCATTGTAGCTCTACTTCACTTGCCCTGCCGTTTACCACATCAATGGTGACTGTCACATCCTTATTCGTCGGCGCTGTTTCACTTGGGATCAATGTAATCGTCAAGCATTCATTCGCTTCGAGCTGCTCGAAAGAATACCCCCAATGGGTCGCTAGTTCGTTTGCAGTCGATCCACAATAGCCACGAATCGTTAATTGTTCAGGATCCGTTGGATTCCCACTATGAAATACTTCCCGATCAATATTTACCTGATTGCTCAATACTGTAAATTCCCTTATCTGATTATCCTTAAAAGCACCCTCGCCAATAGACCTGACAAATTCCGGTATCGTTACCGATTGTAAATTATTTTTATAAAATGCATACTCTCCAATACTCGTAACACTATCAGGTATAATCACACTCTCTAAATTCTTTTCACTAAAGGCGTAATTCCCGATAGCCGCAACAGTTTGCCCATCCAGTGTATTCGGGATTTCTATACTTGTATCCGTTCCCCTGTACCCTGTTATTCTTACAGTACCACTTCCATTATTTACATATATATAATCAGACTGTTTCATCTCAAATATTACAGTTGTCTCGTTACCCGCTTCATCTGCAACGATTAGTTCATACTCGCCATTCGCACTCACCGTTGTTCCACTTGTGAAGGCAATCCCATTTAATGTTGCGGTCCCTTCATTGAAAGAGATGGTTACAGGTGCATTATACACTTCACCGTCCGTGACACCAGTAACTACGGGAGGGGTCTTGTCGATATTATTGATTGGTATCGTTGCAGTCAACTCTCTCCCAAGAACGTCTTCGACATATACGGTGTACGTATCATTTTCTGAAACGGTAAATTCATTTGAAGCAACAAGCTCTCCTCCGCCATTTTGAAAATAAGCAAGGTTTTGATCCCCTTTTGCCCATTTCAATTCGCCGATGCTTTCTGACAACTTATTCACACTTACAGAAATCGTCACATCTTGGTTTGTAGGATTTGTTTCACTTGGTGTCAAGCTTATTCCTAAACACTCTGCCTTAGGCGATTCTGCGAACGAATAACCCTTATCGTTAGCGTGTGCTTCGGCAGTAGATCCGAAACAGCCGTAAATCGTTAGATCATCCGGATTTGTTTGATTCCCTTCAAACACGCTTCCTTCAATGCTCGCAAAATAATTTATGATTGTTACAGAAGTTAAATCATTTGCAGAAAATGCTTGTTTTCCAATGTTAGTGACACTATATGGGAGTTCAACCGTTATTAATTGCTTCCCCGAAAAGGCATCTTCCCCGATCACTGTCACATCTTTACCATCTATCGTGTCCGGAATGAGCACATCCGTGTCAGAGCCAGTATATCCAGTGATTGTTACTGTATCATCTTCATTAAATTTACATTTAAAATCTGTCTTTTCTCCACAAGCAGTTGAACCACTCCCCTCCAATACTTGAAAGGCATAGTCGTTTTCTATTGCATATTGTTCTGTTGTCGACCCACTATGACCAATTAGCGTTACATCCCCTGGTTTCGCGGGCGGAGTTGGAAAAAAAGGCATCATCCCAAAAATCAATTCTGCATTATATACCTTGACTTCTGTTAAGGGATTTAAGGCAAAAGCAGCATCACCAACCGTGTTCACAGTACCGGGGATCACGACTTCATTCAGTTTATTCTGTAAAAAAGCTTGCTCGCCAATTTCCCCCACACCTTCATTTAAGACAACCGTTTCTATCACATTTCCCATGAATGCATCTTTTTCAATGACCGACACACTGCCAGGAATATGAATTGACTCCAGCGAGTTATTCTTAAAGGCACCTTCTCCTATTGAGCTTAAACCATCTTCCAGGATTAATGTATGAATATTATTTTTACCTTCTTCACCTATAAAAGCCTGCTTGCCAATAAAAGTGATTGTTCCTGGGAGCCTCACTTCCTCTAGCTTGTTATCGATAAATGCTTCCTCACCGATTACTTCCACACCATCCGGAATATATACCGATTGTATTTCGTTATCCCAAAATGCTTTGTCCTCTATTGTTTTCAAACCTTCTCTTAAGGTTAACGTACTCAGGGTTCCCTGACTGAACGCTCCCTGCCCAATTGTTGTCACCGTACTTGGTATGTCTATATGATCGAAGCTATTTCCCGCAAATGCCATTAAGCCAATTTCTACTAACCCCTCATTTAAAGTAACAGACTGCAATCCGCTTCCCATAAATGCCCCGATACCAATCGTTGTGACAGTTTTAGGGATAATTACTGTATTCAAATTTTTCCCCATAAACACTTGGTTTCCAATCACCGTAACATCTTTCCCCATGATCTGTTCCGGAATATTCACGTCCGTATCGGTTCCTAAATACCCCGTGATGGTTATCGTTTCGCCGTTTTCCAAAAACTCATAGTCTCCCTCATCTGCAAAAACTTCCAATCCAGAGTTAATTAGCATATTGGGCAATAGGAGCAGCATCGTAAGTCCAATCATCCGGATCTTACGAATAAAGCCTCTCCATGTGCTGCGTTTTTCCCGTAACATCTTCCTCCACCTTTCCTTTCCTGAACGTATAGGAGCCATTCTAGCAAGCCATAATGAAAGAAAAGTGAAAGATTTTGATCAGGCAGCAAAAAAAAGGCGGGTTCTGCGCAGCCACGCAAACCCGCCAAAGACAATAAAATGAACTCATTTGATTGACATTTCAACACTTCGATCATCGAGAACATGCCATAATCTAAGCAGCAGCACAGTTGCTTCTGCTCTAGTCGCCGAATCGGACGGGCTGAATCGATTGCCTTTACGTCCGCTCAATAAACCTCTCTGAACGGCTTCCTGGATGTACCCTTTTGCCCAATGCGGAATTTCAGCATCATCCATAAAGGCTGTGCTCCCTTGTTCAATCTCCCACTTCATCGCTCTTGCCATCATCGTAACCATCTCTGCTCGACTCACGCTATCCAGCGGCCGAAGTGAATGATCCGGGTATCCGCTCAACATGCCATTTTCCACCGCAGTACTGACCGCAGACATCGCCCAAGCAGGAATTTGATCCTGATCGATAAAGACTTGCTCGCTCAATGGAGAAGCTGATAAAGCAACACCCATTGTTCGAAGCAAGATCGCTGCGAACTCTACTCGTGTGATGTCGCTTTGCGGATGAAAGCTCGTATCCGAATGACCATGTACAATTCCTCGCTTAAAGGCTTCACAGATAAGCGAGCTTGCCCAATGACCCGTAATATCTTGAAATGAGCACGCCGTAGTCTCCGGAGTTGGGACCATCGCAGGTGCTACTATACGATGAATCGTCAGACTATATGTCTTGGTCGTACCGTCTTCCGCTTTCACGACAATCTCAAACACATTGTCTCCTTCTGCAAGTATGACCGTTTTCTCTCCTTCCAGATCAGCGTCATCCAAGCTTACTGTAGCCCATGTATCGGAAGGTGTCGCTTTAATCGTGGCCTCACTTGCCATTGTTTCAGCTCGATAACGAGTCGTACTGCCTGCCGCAAATTCCGGTGATAATGCCAGTTCTACGCCATCTGCGGAGACTCTCAATTTTGCAAGATTCGTGTCGCTGGAGCGCCATGGTCCAGATGATCCAGATGATCCAGATGATCCGGACCCACTGCTGGCTCCACCGTTCACTTGTTTCCAAGTCGCATACAATAACAGGTTGCTCGTTAATGGTCTCGTTTCGCCAACCGCATACTGCACCCCTCTGCCATTGGGATCGGTATTCCACCCTTGGAAGAGATGTCCTGTCCTCGTCCAATTGAAATCCTCTATCGTCACAGACGAACCCGTCCGATAAGGCTTGCTTACATACAACCCAATGCCATCATTCGAATCATTCCCCATGTAAGTTAAGAAGGCTTGCATGTCTTGCATGCCTACTAAATAAGGATATCCATCATGATGCTGATCTGCTTGCCATAAGGTATCGAAATCCCAGCCATCATAGTTTGCCCTATTTTTCATTTGTTCAGAAGTTAATCCTTGACCGTTATCATCAGACTGGCCTGATAAATCCTTATCATAATAACTACTCATAATCGTTCCTGACACATTATCGCCAACTAAACCGCCTACGTATATCCCTCCTGACACCATGCCAATCGCGTAGCTGTTTACAATCTCACCACTATTGTCACCGACAAGTCCTCCGATCGAATCACTGGGACCCGAGTTACACCATCCTTTTACATTTCCTGTGGCATAGCTGTTGGAAATTTTCCCTTCGTTATCAGAAACTAAGCCACCGACATCGTCACAACCTTGCACATTTCCAGTGGCAAACGAAAAGGTCATTTCACTCCTATCAAAATTACCGACCAATCCACCGACATCGTTTTCGCCAATAACATTGCCCGTCGCATAGCTTTCGGTAACGGTGCCGCGTTCAAACCGTCCCACTAAGCCGCCCATACTTTTAATCCCTTCTATTGCGCCTGTCGCATAGCTTTTGGTAACGGCCCCATCTGACATACGACCAACGAGACCGCCAATGTTACCCGATCCTGAGATATTACCTGTTGCAGAACTGCGGGAAATAGTGGCATTCATGGCAGTACCAACCAAACCGCCGATGTTGTGTAGAGCTGTCACCTCAACTGCTGCATGACTATTTGAAATAGTAGAATTGTCACTATACCCGATTAAGCCGCCAATATGCATACCCTCACCAGTAACACTACCCGTTGCAGAACTGTTGGATAAATGACTATTTGCATCCAAGTATCCAATCAAACCACCAACCACGCCATTACCCGAGACACGACCCATTGCGGAACTTACCGAAATTTCCGAATTATTCGTCGCATGGCCAATTAAACCACCGATATAATCGTGACCTATGACTTCGCCGGATGAAGAAATATCAGATACTTTGGATTCAGTAGCCCAGCCAATCAAGCCACCGACTCCATCTCGACCCGTCACATGTATGAGTGAAGAACTGTTTCGCAGTGTAGACCAATAAGCCTGTCCAATAACACCACCCGTATACAGTCTTTCGCCTATGACCGTCCCATTAATCTTACTATTAGAAATGTGAGTACCATGGGATACACCAATTAGGCCGCCGGTACTATTGAAATGACCTAATACATTTACGTCTGCAGTCACATTAGAAATTTGAACATCCGCATTCCAACTCCTCCCCATTAAACCCCCAACACGATTAAAGCCATATACGGCTCCCGACACACTAACATTATCAATAACAGTCGAACCTGTAATCTGGCCAACGAGTATACCCACATCGTAATCCCCCCTGACTTCTAGTGCATCGATAGTCAGGTTAACGATACTTCCTCCTGTAAGTACATTCTCGAATAAGCCTATGCCACTCTCATTCCCCAATATTTTCAAATTGGAAATGGTATAGCCTGCACCATCCAATCTTCCACTAAAATTCGGGATTGGCACCCATACCGTCGTTGAAGGATCTTCACTTAAATCAATATTGTTTATTAACATGTAATGACTCGTCGGATCATTTCTTATCTCGTTTAATTGTTCTGCTGTTGCAATCCGATACGGATCTAGTTCCGAACCGTCACCGCCCTCGAAACTGACCGCCGCATGTGCGGTCCCCACTGATGGAAACCATCCCGGGTAAGGAACGGACAATAACAAACTTATGATTAATACTAAAACGCCTTGCTTCTTCCACTGATTCATAATTCTCCTCCTAGTGCTATCATTCCGCCTATTTTTCAGCAACATCATAATATGAACCAATGAAAGAATAATGAAAGATTATAACCCTTCGGGTTCAGGTCCCTTACCTGTAAATGCAAAAAGGCCCAACCTTCGGTTGGACTTTCTACATTTTATGGACCTAGGGGGATCGAACCCCTGACTTCTACACTGCCAGCGAAGCGCTCGCACAGCTGTGCTATATAGCAGTCGCAAATATTTGCAATGCTCGCTAAATCGGGAATTAAAGGCTTACTCTGATAACCAGCCATCGATTTGCTTCTTTACTTTCAGCAGGACTTCAGGTTGTACCTTCCCAAATTTCCGTAAGTAAATGGATTGCGACAGCGTGTAGATTTTATCGGCACGGATTGCCGAATCCACTTTAAGCTCACCTTCAACCATCTCGTCATTAGTAATGATAATCTGATATTCTCGATCAGTGACATTCGAAGTAATCGCCGCAACAATTACATCTTGGTATCGCCGATTATAATCATTGTTAGACAATACCAGAACAGGCCTTCTTTTCTACGATGTCAGGTCACCGATTGGTATCGGAATAAGTACGATATCGCCTTGACTAAGCATTATTCCATACCTCACCGTCAATATCGTTTTGCCAGAAATCCAGACTGCTTTCCGCTACCCTACTAAGTTCAACTAATTCTCTGTTTTCACGTTTCATTTTCAAGTACCCGATAAAGTCCGCTACTTCTTCCACTTCCTGCTAAGGAATTTCAGCGATCATTTTATATAACGTTTCCTTGGATACGCTCATCTTTTCACACTTCCAGCTTCATTACTTAATCATGTCTCGTAGCTTACCTTGATTATAACATATGCCGGGCTACGCATTAACTGGCACCATTCGAGAATATGGCGGATTTACCGCGCGTCCCCAATTCGTCCCCAAACCCTATCATCCATCACTCAAAATCCTTATACACCAAGGAACAAACGACTTCCACATGTGTCGTATGCGGGAACATATCCACCGGCTGCACCTCTAGCGTACGATAGCCACCGTCCTCCAGAATCCGCAGATCCCTGGCAAGTGTCGAAGGATTGCAGCTCACATATACGACTCGCTCCGGTTTCATCTCCAGGATCGTCTCCAGCAGGCGAGGGTCGCAGCCTTTACGCGGAGGATCGACCACGATCACATCTGCTTCGATACCCTGCTCCTTCCAGCGTGGAATAACATCCTCGGAAGCACCTACCTCAAAGGTAACATGCTCCATGCTATTCAGTTCTGCGTTAGCCCGGGCGTCATCGATTGCTTCCTTGACAATTTCTACACCGTAGACGCGTTTGGCATGCTGGGCAAGGAATAGCGAGATCGTGCCGATCCCGCAATAAGCGTCAATTACCGTCTCATTGCCAGTCAGTCCGGCGTACTCCACGGTTTTGCCATAGAGCACTTCTGTCTGTACCGGGTTCACTTGATAGAATGAGCGGGCAGAGATGGCAAATTTTACGTCTCCAATATAGTCATAGATGACATCCCGACCCCAGAGGACATGGGTGACATCGCCGAAAATGACGTTCGTCAGGCGGGTATTGATGTTCTGGCAAATACTGACCACATTCGGCAGTTCCTCGCGGATGGCTGTGATCCATTCGCTTTCGCGCGGGATGCGCTCACCGTTGGTGACGAGGACGAGCATCATTTCGCCAGTGCGGAAGCCAACCTTGACGACGACATGGCGAAGCAAGCCTTGTCCGCTCTCTTCGTCGTAGGCGATGATGCCCAGGCGGCGGCCGATCGCTTTGACGCGCGCGACTACATCGTCGTTGCTCTCGTGCTGGATGAGGCACGTCTCCATATCGACGATGCGGTGGCTGCCGCGGGCGTAGAAGCCGCCGACCAGGGCGCCGTCGGTGATGCCGACGGGCACCTGAGCCTTGTTGCGGTAGCGCCAAGGCTCGGCCATGCCCAGCGTCGGCAGCACGACAACGCCCTCGCGGGCAGGCGGCTCTGTGCCTGCTGCCGCGTTGTCGGCTGCGCGCGCAGCGAAGCCGGACGCCGCCCCAACGGCGCTTCCGCTGGCCAAGCCGCCCGCATCAGCACTCGTCGCATTGCCGCCCAACGCCGCAACGCGCAGCTTGCCGATGCGCTCCAGCGCATCGACCACGTGCTGGCGCTTCCAGGCCAGCTGGCCCGCGTAGCTCAAGTGCTGCAGCTGGCAGCCGCCGCACTTTTCGTAAATGCCGCACGGTGCAGCTACGCGATCCCGGCTGGCCTCCCGCAGCTCGAGCAGCTTGGCATAGCCGTACTGCTTCTTCGTCTTCAGCACCTTTACGAGCACCTTCTCACCCGGAAGCGCGCCAGGCACAAACAGCGTGTAGCCGTCTGCCCGGCCCACGCCCTCGCCGTCGTGATTCATGCCAATGATGTCGATGACGACTTCATCGTTTTTGCTGACAGGCAATCCGGCGATTTCTGGAGCCTGCTGTTTTCTAGCACCACGCAATCTGCCCGCGCTTTCTTGTCTGTTTCCTTTACTGGAGCTGGAGCTGCGGATGCCAGCCTCGCGCTCCGCTCGTCCCCGAGCATAGCCCGCCGATTCCTTCCTGCCCGCAGCTCCTTTACTTCGATGGTTCTTCATTGCTGGTACTTCACTTCTTTCTTGTAAGGTTATTCCTCATGTATTGAATATCTGCCCAGGGGCTTCAGGGTTCAGGGTTCCCGACGAATTCAAGCGTTCGGCTTTTCGAGGTTTTCGAGCTTTCCGGCTTTCCGGCTTTCCGGCTTTCCGAGCTTTTCTGGTTTTTCAAGTTTGCCGGGTTTGCCAGAGCTCCCCCTCATGCCTTCTTCATAAGCCGGGGCTGTTCCCCGCACCCTGTATGCTTCGGAAACAGCCCCTCTATATCCATCAAAATATCAACTCGACTCAACTCTTCACGATCCTATTACCCTGCATTCCCCGAAGTTCATACACAGTACGCGCAGCGCGAACAGCGCTCTCCACCGGAGCCATAGGTCCCCATGCAAGCGCACCTGCACCTGCACCTGCATCTGTACCTGTACCTGTACCTACACCTACACCTACACCTACCACTAGCCAGCTAATCCCCTTTGCCCGCCAATCCAACACCTACGCAAAAATCCGCAAATGCGACGGCAAAATCTCGAACACCCCCGGCAGTTCCCCGCCCAATTCGCCATCCAGATTCAGCTGGACCAAGCCCGGCGAGGTTACCTCCATCCGCTTGGTCTTGAAGTAGACGACGCGCGGATCGCTGAAGTGATCACCACGCAGCGCCATCGTCAGCAGGCGGATGAACTCGGCCAAGTTGCATTTGCGTACCGCAATCACGTCCAGCAGTCCATCATCGATTCGCGCGTCCGGCGCCAGCTTCTCGAAGCCGCCGACGGAGTTGCTGTTCGCAATGAGGAACAGCATAAACTCGCCTTCCAGCACGCCATGACCCTCGGCGCGAATGACCAGCTCCGTAGGCGACAAGCTGGCCACCTTCTCAATTCCCTTCATATAATAAGCCAGCTGCCCGATCATCGTCTTCAGCTTACTGGGCACTTCATACGTCAATTCCGTGAGCGAACCTCCGCCCGCAATATTTATAAAATGGCGGCCATTAACCTTGCCGATATCGATCGGCCGCGTCTTGTTCTCAATGACGAGGTCGCAATAATCCTCCCAGCGCTTGGATATTCCCATCGCCCGGGCGAAATCATTCGTAGTCCCCATTGGGAATATGCCTAGGGGCGGCAAATTGCTCATGCCAGCCATGCCATTGACGACTTCATTCAGCGTGCCGTCTCCACCAGCCGCGATAATCACATCATATCCGCGGCGTACCGCTTCTTGCGCCTCTCGCGTTGCATCGCCTTCACCCGTCGTGGCGTGACATGACGTCTCGATACCGGCAAGGTCAAGGCGGTCCAGCACATCGGGCAGCAGCCGCCGCATTTCCTCTCTCCCCGAGGTCGGATTATAAATAAGCCTAGCTCTTTTCATTCAAAACGCCACCCGTCCATCATAATTTCACTGAATTCATTATATGCAATATCTGATTCAACATCCAGCGAGGCAAAAGCGGATGGGGAAGCAGCGCTTCTCCCGAGTAGCGATATACCAATCCTTCCAGTCTGGAAGGGATTTCTTTCTTCGTGAAATAACCTGCGCTTAAAAATAACGGGGCGATGGCCACCTCATACCCCCGTTTTTGCCAATAACTTACCTTCTTATGCACGCTATCCGGATTTAAAAGCGCAAAGTCCGTCACGGAAATTCCGCTGATATCTTTCACCCGCACAGCCAGCGAAGAAATGCCCTGCTCCCAGCGCTGACGGAAGCCGTCGTGCCTGCTGCCATGCCCGACCAAGAGCAGCGCTTCCTGCTCCGGCTTCCGCGACAATGGCTTTACCTTGTCCCAAATCATCTCCGCCACCAGCGGATCATCGTCGACAGGCTCGCCAAAAAACACGCGAGCAGAGAGGCGAAAACGTACCATGTCCGTCTCCTTCTCCGGCGTGTCCTTCACCCCGAGCGCATAAGCGATTTCATCCACGTGCGTGCTTCCTGAGGACATAAACAGAGGAATAACGATCAAATCGGTTATCCCCTGGGACTCCAGCCGGTCAATACCGTCCTGAATCAGGCGCCCTTCTACAAGTTCAAGGAAAGAGGCTTCCACAGGAAGCCCCTTTGGTAATTCCGCCTTCACTGCTGCTACCGCCTGATCGACCAGCGCAACCCAATTATCGTCCGGGGAGCCGTGGCTGATGACAAGCACTCCCGGACGCACCGGGGCGATGATACAAGGCACGCTGCTGGCCAGTGCCGGGTCAGAACCAGAGTCCCCCTCCAGCCCATACTCCTGTACTTCCTGCATTTCCTGTGCCAACTGCTGATGCAGCAAATTCATGCCAAGCTTCATGACGTTAACGTCCCAGACGATCCAGCGTCATCTTGTACCCGTCATTCCCATAATTCAGACAGCGCTTGACACGGGAAATCGTTGCTGTACTAGCCCCGGTCTCTGCCTCAATTTGATTATAAGTATTTCCCTTGCCCAGCATACGAGCGACTTCCAGGCGCTGAGACAAAGATTGTATCTCATTAACTGTACACAAATCGTCGAAAAAAACGTAGCATTCCTCAATATCCTTCAACGTAAGAATCGCTTCAAATAATTGGTCGATCGTTTTATCATTCAACTTCTTAAGTTGCACTGATTAATCATCCCCTACCATTACTATAAACACATCTTTATTGTACATGAGCCGAGGCTACCTTTTCAAGCGTTAACGGTTTCACGCAGTACAGAAATAACGCCCAAAATACGCAAAAGCCTACCACACCCGGGACATTCGTCTATACACTCAATGCACGAGACACATACAGTGTAATATACAAACGCCTATCTCCATCCTAAATATTTAAAAAGGAAAGTGATACTATGCCTCATTACTATCCTCCCCATCGAAGTGTAACGCCCTCCAACTATACGAATTATTATCCCGGGATCATTCCGTATGAGACACCGCTTACGAATACAGCGGAAGCTTCCGCGCTTGTTCCTTATTCACCGCAAGCCGCAGCGGGAGCGGGCGAAAGCGCCGTACTGCCGGCCGCCGGAGCCGGAGCGGGAGCCGCAAAGTCCACCGGGGGCCTCTCCCTCCCGAATATAGGTGATATCAAAGGGATGATCGACAAGCTCGGCGGGATCGACGGCATACTCGCTACGGTGGGGAAAGTGCAAAAGGTTATGCAAACCGTACAACAGTTTGCGCCGATGGCTAAGCTGATCACAGGCCTTCTCCCCGGCGGCAAAAAAGTAAAACCCAAAGGGGGCCACAACAAGCTGGACGAATACAGGCCGCGACGCCAGCGGCGGGGCAAGGGAAGCGGCAGGAAGAGCAGCAAAAAAGGCAGTAAGCGCCCCTCTTCCCGTGCACGCAGCGGAAAAGCCAATCGCCGCCGTTAATTCCAAAGCCCTGCACATGAATATATTCGGGGCTGCAGAGCTGTCGAGAAGTCTCGGCAGCTATTTTTTCTTTTCCTTTTTCCTATTCGTAATATATGTAAAGATCCCAGTCTGCTTCATTACGGAACCTGAGATCCTTGATCGGCTATTCTTGATTTCACCGATAATCTGCGGTCATTTCTGCACTTTCCTTAATGCACAATCGTCCTTCTATACCCGTTCTTGGTCCGGGAGTGTACCGTCTTCAAAACGGTTCTGGTAACTGTTCTTCGCGGACCTGCTGCAACCCTCCCATTCCTTGCCGGAGACACAACTTCACCTGGATAGAAACTCCATACTCTTTTTTTAGGCTTTAATTGATATCTCTGCTGCACCGATGTTCCCCGATGTATACGGCGTAAAGAATAGGATCGCCAAGGCTTGAGAGTTCGGGCCAGGCCGGCCCCTCTTATGGGTCTCTTCAAAAACTTCTGCTTCCCCAATCCCCTGGACTTCTTCAGTCTCCATTGCCTCTTCAGTCGCTTCGTCGGCGCCTTCTTCATAGAGCGATGCCGTGCTGGATGCACTTTAGTCACTGGACGCTTTCCGGCATGTTCCAGAGGCCCCCTAGAATTCTCCGGCATCGCTGGCCCTTTATGCTCTAAGTGAAGCGGCCACTGATCCACCGCTGTCTTATGCTCATCAAGCGCCCCTGCAAAGTGCGACCCAGGCAATACCCACGGTGTCAGATTAAGATAACTCTGATACAGGGCGAAGCCTGGAGACGCTGGGTCCCACCATTTCGTCTCGCCAGCAAAGTGCACAATTTTATGATGGAAGTCCTGCTCTGGATTATTGATGCAAAAAGCGTTGAATTCCCCGTCAAGTTGTAAATAGTTGTGACCGTAAATGTGATTGAGCACATCCTGGTCCGGTAGAGTCGTGCTGGGATATTGCCGGAGAAAATCCTTCATCTTCACGTACCACTCCGCGTTTTGGCGAATATTATCCAGTCCAAATACGAGAACGCCCGAATTGAAATAAGTATCCGGATTCAACCCAAAGGATACAAGAATGTCGGTGAGTGCTGCGATGCCTAGATCCCGGGCAGCGGCCAGATAGTAACCGTTCAAATCGATATTCCACAACTCTTGAATATCCAGATTTACCAGCACATCGCAATCCAGATAAATGACTTTGTCGACATTAAGCAGTAAAGGCAAGAGCAGACGGTACATGCTCCCCCGGGTCCATGTATTAACCGATTGGGCCCCCTCAACAACTTCAGCCAAGTCTTGTGGCAAGACTATAGAGTAGAATTTGACAGTATGATTATAATGTGTGACCAGTTGTTTAATTCTTAGCTTGTTCTCTTCGGTCAACGACTCGTCATGAAGGATATGAACGTTAACTTGTGAACCTGTATTGTTGAAGACCGATGTAAGAACGACAGCAGCATGTTCCGCATAACTTCCATCCTTATCAGTAAATGCTAAAGCCAATTCAACCATTTCCGATTAGCACCTCTCCCTGGTTTTAGAAAATAACGCATCGTACTTGTTATTCTCACGGCTTGTTAATGCCTGCGTTCCTAGTGATCAATCGTAGATAATTATTCCTCGGAACTAGGGATATCATTGTCAACTTGCAGCAGCCTGTTTACCTCTTCTTGCAGATCATTCTTCAGATTTCCATGGTTCCCTGTAATAGCAAGAATGGCCTTAAGATAGCCAAGCGGGTCTCCAACATCATGCCAGCGGCCCTTGATCTCGCAAGTATAGATGGCTTCCTTGGCCAGGAGCCTGTTTAACGCGTCGGTGAGCTGAATTTCACCTCCTACGTCGGGTAGCTGATTCTCCAAAATACTAAAGATAGATGGTGTAAGAATATAACGCCCTACCATAGCGAGACGCGAGGGCGCCGCACCCGCCTGGGGCTTCTCGATTAATTGATTGACATAGGCGAAATCATCAGTCAATGGCTTGGCATCCACAATCCCGTATTTGGATACTTTATCTTCAGGTACCGTCTGCACCCCCAGAATGGAAGTCTGGAATCTGTCGAAGCCTTCGATCAACTGCCGCAGTGCCAGAGGCTCTGACTCGAAGAAGGTATCTCCAAGCAAAACAGCAAAAGGCTCTCTACCAATAAACTTTCTGCCTACATGAATCGCGTGGCCCAGCCCTTTTGGCTCGGATTGGCGGATATAATGAATGTCTGCCAGACCAGTAAACTCTCTCACCTTGCGAAGCTCTTCGAACTTTCCCTTCTGTTCCAGGAAGTATTCAAGCTCATGTGCAGAATCAAAATGGTCCTCAATGACCCTCTTCCCTTTGCCGGTGACAACCAGAATCTCCTCGATTCCGGCCCCCGCCGCTTCCTCGATAATAAATTGAATTGTTGGTTTATCAATAATCGGAAGCATTTCCTTGGGCATTGCTTTAGTTACTGGAAGAAGCCGCGTTCCGAAACCTGCTGCTGGTATGATTGCCTTACGGATCTTCATGTGGTCCTCCTCCTTAATGATGCAGTTGTATCTGATGTCATCGTATGCCAGAGTTGCTTTTGAATAGTGGACATCTATCTAATCCGGCAAAAAATAATTGAATGCCCGTCCAGCGCAGCAAAAAAAACGGTCACCTCCTGCCTTAAATTAGGAATGACCGTCTTTTGAGTTGAACTATAATTTGAGTTGAACTTTTTATAATGTACTCTCATCTTGAATGGCCTCTTTAGAAGCTCTCATAACAAATGTGGACTTTGTAACTTTCGCCGTCACTTGAACCAGCCCCGCCGCATGAAGCTGAGAATCATCCAAATGCTGAGCACGCCCATTAGGCCAAGTACGCCGAAATAGCCATAGCGCCACTCCAACTCAGGCATGTTAACGAAGTTCATCCCGTAAATCCCGGCAATCAGCGTGAGCGGCATGAACACGGTCGTAATGACAGTCAGCGTCTTCATGATCCCGTTCATCCGGTTGGAATTGAGCGAAATGTAAGAGTCCCGCAAATCCGCGGTCATCTCCCGATTGTTCTCAATCATTTCGGACAGCTTCAACAAATGATCATAAATATCCGAAAAATGTACCCGCGGCTCCTTTTCACCTTGAATATGCTGAGAATTCAGTACCCGATACATTAAATCGCGCATGGGCACGATAGTGCGCCGCAGCTTGAGCAGCCGGCTGCGCAGCGCAAACACTTGATTCAACAGCACCTCGACGGATTCCCTGCTCCCCTGTTTCTCCAATTCGTCGAGCTCATCCTCGACCGAATATACACAGGGAAAATAATTATCGACCAGGCTGTCTATGACTGCATAAGCCGCCGCATAAGGGCCCTGCGACCAAATTTTCCGGTCATGCGTCCGGCTCAATATTTTATCCCAAGCCTGATTTACTTCTGACAATGACTTCTGATGGTAGGATACCAGATAGCCGCTGCCGATGAACAAATCGACCTCAACCGTACTCAATGTGTCCGGATGGATCGCATGCAGTACCATAAACTGATATTCCTCATAGTAGTCCAGCTTGGGCCGCTGCAGAACGTGAAGACAATCCTCGATAGCAAGGGGATGGAATTTGAAAAATGCAGAGAGCAGCTCTGATTCCTCTTGTGTCGGCTCGCTGAAATCAACCCAGCACCATGCATAATGCCCGCGATGAATATCCTCCAGCGGAATTCCCTGTATAACTTTATGATCATGTGTCACGCCTAAGACTCGTATCATGTCCATCCTCCTCACTTCTTCATAAGAAACATATCACATCAGCGTCCGTACATTAATAAAAACGTCTAATACTCTGCTGAAAACTTATATATTCAATAATATTCAAAAAAGCCAATCACCGGTTTTACCCTAAGTGATTGGCTTTTCTCATATAAACTAAAACAAAACTACATAGATTAATCCAGCAAGGACAGCCACAATCGGAATCGTGATGACCCAAGCGATCACAATTCGCCCGGCAACTCCCCACTTCACCGCCGAGAACCGCTTAGCAGAACCTACACCCAATATCGCGGATGTAATTGCATGCGTAGTGCTCACTGGCAAGTGGAATAACGTTGCGGCGAAAATAACCGATGCCGCAGACATATCTGCCGCGAAACCGTTAATGGGCTCGATTTTGAATATTTTCGTCCCCATCGTCTTGATGATCTTCCAGCCGCCGATCGATGTGCCGAGTGCCATAGCTGTCGCAGCGGCGAACTTAACCCATAAGGGAACATCCATGGTGTCCTGATATTTGGCCGTTACTAGAGCAAAGGTAATAATCCCCATCGCCTTCTGTGCGTCGTTGGTACCATGCGTGAACGCTTGAATGGCTGCCGTAATGACCTGCATCGAGCGGAACCCTTTATTGACTGTATGCGGGCTGCGCTTTGCAAAAAACCATTTCAGGACCATCATCACGATATAACCGATCACAAAGGCAATCAATGGAGAAAATATAAGTGCTTCAATAATTGTCGTAAACCCGCTCCAGTTCAGGTTCTTGGAGCCGGCACCGACAAATACCGCCCCGGCAAGGGCACCGATCAGAGCATGCGAAGATGAGGAAGGGATACCGAACCACCAGGTAACCAAATTCCATATAATCGCGGCGAGCAATGTTGCGACAAGGATCTCCAGACCGTTATCCAGCTTGGCCGGGTCGGCTATACTGCCTCCAATCGTCTTGGCTACCCCCGTGAACATCATAGCACCGGCAAAGTTCATAACCGATGCAAGTAAAATGGCTGTCCGCGGCTTCATCGCACGTGTCGATACCGATGTCGCTATCGCATTTGCGGTATCGTGAAAGCCGTTAATGAAGTCGAAAGCCAGCGCCAGAAAGATGACAATCAATATGATGATTAAACTCGTATCCATAGTCTCATTTTTTGCACAGATCGTTGTATTTGTATATCATCCGCGCAATTCCAACCTCCCGAAAAATTGAATGTCAAAGCGAAGTTTCTTATGAATTGCGCATGATAATGGATTCCAGCATATTGGCAACGTGCTCGCACGCATCAGTCGTCGTTTCGAGACGTTCGTAAATTTCCTTCTTCTTGATCAGAACGATTGGATCCGTTATTTTGGAGAACAACTCCTTAATACAAATACGAAGCAGCTCGTCCCCCTGGTTCTCGAGATCGTTCAAACGAATCGTATGTTCGCGAATCGCAAGCAGTTTTTTCTGGGATAGCAAATGAACTGCCTTTTGAATTTCATAAGCAGAGGTACGCAGTATTTCTGCAAATTGAACAATATGCTCGTCCGGCTCGCTCAATTGGTACATAAAGAAGCGGGAGGTCGTCGCCTCCAGGCCGTCAATCACATCGTCAAGTGTCGTCGTCAGGTTCATAATGTCATCGCGTTCAATCGGTGTAATAAATGTTTTGTTCAATTCGACAATAATCGTGTGCGTGAAACCATCACATTTCGACTCAAATTCCTTCATTTGCTTAGCGAATTGCTCTACGTCATTAAATTCCGATACCTGCTGGGCGAAATAATCCGCCGAATGCACGATCGTATCCGCCATATTTTCTAACGTCTGGAAAAAGATATCTTTCTTTTTCGCTCGCATCTCTTATCCCCTTTTCTCTATTCGTGATTCTTTTACACTCGGATGACATAACCCTGAATATCTTATCACAATTAGCGACTTCATGGCACTTTTGTTGCAAACTTTTCACGTCTTTGATGTATATTTACCCTTTGTTTCCTAATACTATCCCTAAATCTGTCCCCTCATGTAATTGTTTCCTATTATTCGACTTATTCCACCACAAATCGACTATCAAAACCTGATTCATTTGGAACAATATTGACATATGTAATCCCAGGGTAAAAAGGAATTTCCTCGTTATCTTTTACAAAGCGAATAATGTCGCCTGCTTTACGAACCCATTGCCCGCGGATCATTTTTCCTCTTTGGAATATAACAGCCTCGCCTCCTATTTCGAGGTTAACGCTAAGGCGTCCAACATCGTCCAGCACCTTATGATTCGCACCCATAACAACTACATTTGCCGTCGTCAGCTGCTCTCCCGTATCCAGATCGTTATGCGGCGAATCGTTGATAGAACGCTTGTACAGCCTAGAGGCATCATTATATTCATAAGTTACCCTGTAATTGTTTAATTGAAATTTGACTTCCACCCGCTTAGCATCGGTTCCTTCAGCAGGCTCGTCCTCCCCCCGGAAAGGGTGCACAGGAACATTCTCATCCTCGATGGCAAATTTCCGTTTGGCTGCCCCTTCCAGCAGCATCTCTATATTGGAGTACAAATTATGCGGTGCCTTTCGTGATTTATCCCGCCAGAAATAGGCGCCCGCATTTGTAATTTCGTCCAAATCCTCCTTATGCTGCCGCTGCAGGATGGCAAAAGCATCATTACTCGCTCCCGCGTGCACAAGCACGCCATGATAGCTCTCCCCAAGATCAATCATATACGGGCGTATGCTGCGGACAGGCCCAATCCGGACCGTTTCATCCCCGCTTTGATAAATCGCTACAAGACGCGTAACTCCGCCTTCCGCCAGCACTTCGTAGACAATGTCCGCTTGACCTAAGCCGGATTGCGGCCGAGCGGCCGGCGCATTATTAATCATAACCGCCAGCGGTCTGCGGGTTACCGGTTGTTCCGTGGGCCGCCCCGTCAGCGGTGCCCTATAGGCCGGCAGCGTCTCCTCAGTGACCGGTTCCTCCACAATCGGTTCTGTAACAACCGGTGTTTCTGCGGCATTTTCCGGTACGGCCGCTTTTCCTAAACCACAAGCAGGAATAATAAATAAGACAGGCAGCAATAAGAGCATCACAATACATTTAGACCGTTGTAAACAATTCAAATTTCCGTCCTCCGAACCCATAGTTTTCCTCATATTATACGCTGATTGTCAACGTAACGAAATGATGGAAGGAACAAAAAAAGCGCAGTAGCCGTTCATTAATGGCTATACGCTTATAGTACTTCTTAGTTTATTAAGTTTTTTTGCGTTCTTATATCATCCAATGCTGCCAATCCGTTTGAACCGCTTCCAGTCCGTTTAGCCATTCCTTCGTCTTCGTCAGCAATTGATCGCGATGCGCTCCAGTTGAATAGGTGTGATCGCCCTGAAAAATAATTTCCTTATCGCAGCGCCCTTCCGGACGCATCCAGAACACTTTCTGGAACAAAAAGGCGTAATCCGCCGGTATCGCATCATCCGATGTCCCGTGAACGACGAGCACATCGCCCGAAAACCTGAGCGCTTCCTGAAATGGCTGATATGTGCCGAGCGAATCGAAAAAGACCGGGCTAAATTCATAACCCAAATAATCGGATGAACCGGAGCTCATAGCTTTGTCATATACGTCACGGCCGGTGATTTTTACTATATCATTAAAAGGATAACCGACCGACGACCACAAAATGAGCTTCTTCACCCGGCGGTCACGGACAGAAGTCAGCAGAGCAATCGCTCCTCCCAAACTGTGCCCAATCAATGTAACCCGGGTAGGATCGATATCTCCGCAGCTCAATCCGTAATCTAGAACAGCGCGTGTCTGGGCGATCATCGAATCGATGCCTTCCCGTCCATAATCACCGCTGCTCTCCCCGCAGCCGATATAATCAAAACGAACGACAAGGTTGCCTTCAGCGGCCAGCTCCCGTGCAGCTTTTACAAACAGCCGGTCCACACCTATCCGGCTGCCGACAAACCCATGGCAAATGACGATCAGCGGCACGCGATCCTTACAGCGTCCTTCCTGCTTCACGTCATCCTTCGGGTAATGAATACTGGCTGCTATTTTCTCTTCTCCATGCTGAATAACGATTTGCCGTTCCATTTGTCCACCCTCCCTGTCCTGTAATACAGGACTATATATCAATTAATCCGATAAGTTTAATATGAATTGTAAACTTATCTTAGCATTACAGGAAGCAGAGTGTCAATCGTTTTCGAACGGAATGTTATTCGTAATATTGCCGGAAAAACTGCTCAGTCAATTCCTTTCCTTCTTTTGAACCGTTGCTGGGCTCATCCTGATCCAGCCATGGCCGGTAAACATTATTCAGTTGCTCCTGATCCTCCATCTGCTGATCAGCATCAATCGATATGACTTCTTCCAGGCTTCCCCGGGATTGGCTGTTAAGCAAATATTGCCGGGTAAGCTCTGAATCGAATTGCCCCATGGCTTCACACCTCGTATACTCAGATTGAAAGAAACAAACAGCTTTTCCTCCTGCAACCTATTGTTCGAGGCATGAACTCATTTTATTCCCTGTTCCTTTCATTGTCATAAATTGTCCATGATTCTTGAGTCTCACTCCTGCGGACACTTCCGAGGACCCTTGCGAAATTAATAAATAATGAAGTATACTACTGGAGAAAATCGGTAATTCACTGGCATAAATGGGAGAGTTAATTAGCCAATCAGCCTGAAAGGAGAGATTCATGTACATTCACGAGATGATCAGAGAAACGAATCAATTAAGAGGGCAGATGTCCCCGGCTAATGAAGCTTACTTTGGGGAAATGGTAATGTATTTCCGTTCTGGCGCCAGTTCATTGACCGAAGCCAAGGGAGAAGAAGTTCTTCTGCAGCTCGCCCGGCGCATTATTAAAAACCAGGAGAAGAATATTGCCGCCTCCGAAATTTTCGGTGATGATCCTAAAGCTTATTGCGAGCAGCTTGCAGAGGATGTATTGATGAGAAAGCCCCGCAGTTTGCGGGACAAAATTAAATACTATACCATGATCCCCTGGGTCGCGCTGACTTGGGTGTTTTTCATTTACATGATCACTGGATTTTTCAGCAAATGGTTTGGCGGCGAGCTTGAATATACCCAGATCAGCACGGGTTCTTTACTTCTCATAGCTATTCTGTCCATAGCACTTATTGAAGGAGTTACCCGGTTCCTAGGTCCGGGAGCCAAGGGGAAGAATGGACAAGGGCAAAGGCAAGGACAAGGACAAAGGCAAGGACAATCACATTCAGACCGGAAAGGGCAGAAACTAGAACTGGTGCAAGAGGATGAGCACGAACTAGCGCTAAAGCAAGAACTCGAACAAAGACAGGAACTTCAGCTGGGACAGGGGCAGGGACAAGAACAAGTACAGGAACTGCTCCAGGAGCAGAAGCCACTGCAGTCTGGCAAATTCAACCTGAAAACACTCGGCGTTTATATCGGAATTACCGCAGGTATAGGGGCGTTTGGCCTGCTTCTAACTCAGCTCCTGCCAGCTTTCACCGTATCACCTTGGGACAGCCTCATTATTTTTATTGTAGGTGTAGCGGGCCAGAAATTTATATTCGGTCGCAAAAGCAAATCTTAGTTTCATACTCTAACTTTAGAAGTACCGCCCATGATGAGCGTACCGCCTTAAAGGACTGTCCAGAAAGTCAGTAAAAACTGACTTTTGGGACAGTCCTTCGATCTTCAAAGGATGGTTTAGGGGGCAGCGAAATTGGTGTGAGCGATGAGAGTGGTGTGAGTGAATTGATGAGTGAATTGAAAAGTAAATTGAAGAGAGACTGATGAAAGACTGATGAAACTGAGAGAGTGACGAGAACTGGTGAGAACTGGTGAGAACTGGTGAGAACTGGTGAGAACTGGTGAGAGACTGGTGAGTCTGATGGAATTGGCTGAACTTGTGAGACTGGTCACCCGTTAATGGACAGGAGATCCGCTATTTGTTGAAATAGGCCCCTTTTGCTATGCTTACGGACCTTGGTTCCGTTATTCGACCAAATTGACTGCAATAAACAGGCTTTTGAGGTCAATAGCGGAACGTAGGTCCGTTAGCCCGCCGAATTCCCCGTTATTTCAAAAATAGCGGCCCCTGTGTCCGTTGGGACTTGCGCATATATCCAGTTGCCCAGCCAGCTACCCAATCCAACCAGCATTCCAAGCTACTTAAGCTAATCAAGCTACTTAAGCTACTTAAGCTACTTAAGCTACTTAAGCTACTCAAGCTACTCAAGCCACTCTGCCAGCCAAGCCACACATCCAGCAACCAGCCATTGGATCGCCCCTTTTTTCGCCCTCATACGAGTCCAATTTCACTTTTTTGTTTAATAGCCCTCTACCCGCCAAAATGTGTGTTTTCCTATAACAACTTTCTCAACTACTTTTTTCGCAGTGCTGCCTGGATGCGTATAAAATTCATTGCCATCCTTATCCGTAGTTATCCGCTCTTTGTACTTATCGTTGCCATTAAACCACAGACACTTCCCTATTGGATTTGTTCCCCCATTGCTGGCTACACTAAGTGAATCCTTCCAAGCATTTGAGTCTTTATCCGGGCAGCGGGCATTGTTCGTTGTCATACCAGAAAATTGACTTTTTTTCAAAACTACACCCGCTACCGTGTTGCCGCCAAATTCACTTGAGTTTTTAGCTTTGCGATTCGATACAACATAATAAACACCTCTTTTGCCTGTCAATGATTCAACACTAGCTTCTGAATAGATTAGACGGGCAAGAAGATCTACACTATCCAAACCATCAAATTCTGAAAAATCCCATTCATCTGAACCTTTGTTTGTTAAGCAATCTCCAGCAGCCATATATAACACCACCTAATATTATTAGTATTTAGAAAATACAACAGGATATCTAACGGAAGTGTGTATCCCTCACTGTCAACCGTTTGAGTTGTTATTCCTAAGTACAACCTCATTATAATATACTACGTATCGTTACGCAATATAAAAAATACAAAAATATAATTTTTTAGTAACAATTTCAATTAATTCATCATTTATACTAAAGGTAGATGTATGTTTCAAATCATATACAAGGAGATGGATTTTTTGCCAAATAAAAAAATGTACATTAGTGTATTGGTGCTAGCTGTTACATTGGCAGCTTCTAGTTGCAGCAGCCCTGTAGAAAAGTTAAATTCAGGAGATGCATCACCCACACTTATTGAACAGAAAGAAAATATAAAAAATCTTGTCAAAACAGAAGATGTGATTATATCTGCCCAAGAAGAAGCAACCGGCTCCGGCTCCGACATATTTAAAGAAATTACGGTTCAGACTAGAGAGTTAAGCAAGACGTTCCCCTGGATCAATGTAACAAACCCATCTTATTACCCCATCGTCCAGCTTGCGGATATTAATGATGACAACAATGATGAAATTGTAATTATATTAACCAATGGTTATGGAACGGGTGTTTATGAGCAGGAAATTCATATTTTAAATAGAGATGATTTATCAGAAATAAGCATAGAGGAACCCGTTGAAGCCGTTAGGAAACGAGTTACATCTACCATCGTTAAAGAGAACAATACAGTTAAAGTATTAGTCGAGCTGGATGGACAAAAATTTGAAAAAACCTATAAAGAATCGGATGCCGGGGTATGGAATGAAGAGATAGGTTTTGGAGCCATTGTGAATTATACCGTTTCTAACAACAAAATCACGGCCGCTATCCCTGGAAATGTCTCCCCCGCAGAGTTTGCTGTAGTTGTAGAGGTGGAGTATGGCCCTGATCTTAAAATCAGCAAGATGAGCCTTAATTCCGCATCATAAATGCAATCGAGTAGGAGGGGGCGACTAACCCCCGTCCTCTCACACCACCGTACATGCGGGTCCGCATACGGCGGTTCCAAAAGGTTAACAAAGTTCCAGATAACGAGAAAGTAAACTTTTCAGCCCTTTCGTTTCCCAGTAGGAAGTCGGGAGGGCGTTATTTGTGTTTCTGGACATTTCCCAAGCACCGCGGCGGGAGTTTCCCATGACATAGCAGGCCCACTCCGGGACTCCAAGGGCCCTCAGTTCACGGATTCGGGTACGTACCCGTTTCCACTGTTTCCACAGACACATACG
>NZ_KB907275.1 GCF_000381905.1 Paenibacillus fonticola DSM 21315
TCGATATGGGATGAACCGACCGATTCACTCTGCAATACGGCGCCATCCACGATACCCGCCTGCAAATGAGTGCGCCCGATCGAGCCCGCCGCCAGGTCGCTTCCGCTCACTCCGCCTTCGGGCAGCAGTCCGTTCCGGCGCAGTTCACCCGATAAATGATCCAATTGTACAGCTTCAGACTGGAGATGCCGCGATTCTACCGCTGCTTCAGCGATATGTTCTCCAGCCACGCTGTTCTCGGACAGATGACGGGATTCCACAAGCCCCGCCGTAAGATGGTGGCTTTGTATCGATTCATCCGCCAAATGATAGCTTTGAACCGCTCCAGCTTCGATATGGGATGAACCGACCGATTCCTCCTGCAATACGGCGCCATCCACGATGCCCGCCTGCAAATGAGTGCGCCCGATCGAGCCCGCCGCCAGATCGCTTCCGCTCACTCCGCCTTCGGGCAGCAGTCCATCCCGGCGCAGTTCACCCGATAAATGATCCAATTGTACAGCTTCAGACTGAAGATGCTGCGATTCTACCGCTGCTTCAGCGATATGTTCTCCAGCCACGCTGTCCTCGGACAGATGACGGGATTCCACAAGGCCCGCCGTAAGATGGTGGCTTTGTATCGACTCATTAGCCAAATGATAGCTCTGAACCGCTCCGGCTTCGATATGGGATGAACCGACCGATTCCTCCTGCATTACGGCGCCATCCACGATACCCGCCTGCAAATGAGTACGCCCGATCGAGCCCGCCACCAGATCGCTTCCTATAATCCCTCTCTCCGGGAGTAGTCCGTTACGCTGCAAATCGATCGCTAAATGCTTCACCTGTATCGCTTGAGCCCGAATATGGCATGAATCAAGCGCAGCCTCGGCAATATGCTTTCCGTCTACACTCCCCTCGGATAAATGCTCAGATGCCACTATGCCTGATGACAAGTGCCGGCTCTGGATCAATTCATCCGCCAAATGGGAGCTTTGTATTGATCCTGCCTGTAAATGCAGTGATCCAATCGATTCCTTCTGGAGCACTCCCCCATCTACAGCCCCCGCCTGCAAATGAGTACGGCTGATCGAGCCAGCGATCAGATCACTTCCCTGAATCCCTTTCTCGGGCAGGAGACCTTTTGCGCGCAGTTCGGCCGATAATTGCTCCACATGTACGGCATCGGGCTGGATATGCCGCGATTCAATCGCTGCCTTGGCAATGTGGTTTCCAGCTACGCTTCCCTCGGACAGATGGCGGGATTCCACAAGACCGGCCGTCATATGGTGGCTTTGAATCAATTCGTCCGCCAAATGATAGCTCTGCACCGCTCCGGCCTCGATATGCGATGAACCGACGGATTCCCCCTGCAAGACGGCGCCATCCACGATGCCCGCCTGCAAATGAGTACGGCTGATCGAGCCGGCGATCAGATCACTTCCCTGAATCCCTTTCTCGGGCAGGAGACCTTCTGCGCGCAGTTTGGCCGATAATTGCTCTACATGTACGGCCTGGGGCTGGATATGCCGTGATTCTATCGCAGCATCGGCGATGTGGCTTCCAGCTACACTCCCCCCAGACAAATGACGGGATTCCACTAAGCCAGCCGTCATATGATCGCTTTGAATCGATTCGTCCGCCAAATGATAGCTCTGCACCGCTCCAGCTTCGATGTGCGATGAGCCGACGGATTCTGCCTGCAATACGACACCATCTACGATGCCTGCCTGCAAATGAGTACGGCCGATCGAACCCTCCACCAGGTCGCTCCCCACAATCCCTCTCTCCGGAAGCAGTCCGTCCCGCTGTAAATCAACTGACAAGTGCTCCATCTGAACTGCATGAGGCCGAATATGATGGGAATCAAGAGCGGCCTCGGCAATATGCTCCCCAGCTACACTGCCCTTGGACAGATGGTGCGATTGAACAGCAGCCTCTGTCAGATGCTGACTGATGACCGACTCATCGCTCAAATGATGGCGCTGTACCGAGCGCGGCTGCAATTTAGTCGAGCCGACGGATTCCCGCTGCAGCACATCGCTGTCTACCGCCCCATCCTTTAGATGTACCCTGCTGATGGAGTCCGGTACGATGTCACTGCCTACAATTCCTCTCTCCGGCAGCAGCCCTTCCCTCTGCAGCTCGGCTGATAAATGCTTTGCTTGCACCGCCTGGGCCTGCACATGGCGGGCAGCAATAGACGCTTCTGCGAGATGATTTCCGTTAACGCCTCCCTCGGACAAATGTTGGCCGCCAACTGCTCCGTTTGCCAAATGATCGCTCTGAATGCTTTCTTTCGCTAAGTGATGGCTTTGTACAGAACCCGACTGCAAGTGGGATGAGTCAACGGATCCTCCCTGCAGTAATTCTCCGTTGATCACCCCGGTTTGAAGATGCCCCCGGCTGATGGAGCCCAGTACGATATCACTGCCGTCAATCCCTCTCTCCGGCAGCAGCCCATCCCGCTGCAAGTCAGTGGACAAATGCCCTATCTGCACTGCCTGCGGCCGAATATGGCGGGAGTCGAGCGCTTCGTCAGCAATATGCTGCCCACCCACAGCGCCTTCGGATAAATGGCGGGACTCCACAAGACGGTCGGCCAAATGTTCACTCGCGACTGATTCGGCGGTTATATGATGATTCTGCACGGACCGGAGCTGTAAATGGAGGGAGCCAACGACGCCGGGCTGCAGCACAACCTCATCAACTGATCCGGGCTGCAGATGCTTTCGATTGATAGACCCGGACTGCAAACTATTTCCGCTTATCCCGCCTGCCGGAAGCAATCCGTCACGATACAATTCCGGCGCCAAATGGGAGGCTGTAATATTTTGAGGTTTTATATGCTGCGACTCCACAGACTCATCACCAATATGCTGGCTGCTAATGATCCCTTTTGTTAAATGAGTGGGCTGAACCGCACCCTCTCTTAGCTTTGCCGCTGAAACCGCGCCGTCCTCCAGCGCCCGTTCCGATACAGAGCCGTCTGATAAATGATGGGATTTCAATACACCTGCTCCCACATGCCTGGCTGTGACGGATTCGGGGGCTAAATGTCCGGATAATATCGCTTCATCCGCCAACAACTCGCTTTGGACAACACCCTTAGATAAATGCTGGCTCTGGATCGCTGCATCGGCTATTTTGGAGGAAACTACACTTCCTTCTGCAAGCTTGGATGATGTTACAGCCAAATCATTTATTTTATCGCTTGTGACGCTTTCAGGCGACAATTTCAGCGAAGTAACGACATGATCCTGTAAATGATGGGAGAACACAGCTCCTTGATTAATTTGCTCCTCCCCTACAGCACCAGCTTGCAGTTGCTCTCCACCCACACTACCCGGAGTTAAATGAAGTGTATGAATTAAGCCGGGAACAAGATGGCGGGAGTGGATTGCTTCAGTACCTATCGCCAAGCTGCTTACTGCTCCGTCCGCGATTTTATTTCCGGTCACACTCCCATCCATCAGCTTCTCACTTGTCACTGAACCGTCCTGAAGCTGCAGGGTTGAAATCGAATCCTCAGCCAAATGCCGTTCTGATATTTCTCCATCGCCAATTTTTGCTCCGGTTACGGCTTCTTCCGCAATATGCCATTCATCGATCGCATGGGTAGCTATATGCTCTCCCTGCACGGAATCGACCGCAATATGCCGGGACGTAACCGCGCCGAAGGCAAGCTGCCCTTTTTGAACCGAGCCCGGGGTAAGATGTCTTGTGAGTACGGATTCATCCGCTAATTTCTGCGGTAAAATACTTTGATCGGCAATTTTTGAGGAGGTGACTGCTTGCTCAACGATTTGCGTTGTGCCTACAGATTGATCGGCCAGCTTCGTCGAAAGGATGCTGCGATCGGCAAGATGTCTTCCCTTTATTTCGCCTGACCGGATATGCTCTTCCCCAATGCTGCTTGCCCGTATATGGATTCGGTCAACCGCTTCGGGGGAAATGTGCTTGGAATATATAGCATTCTCCTCAATATGCTGCGAAGCGATAATATTTTTTTCCAAGTGGTTCGCTCCTACACTAGGGCTCGCCAACTGTTCTTTGCCGATTAATCCGGGAGTCAGGTTCCGTGCAGTAATTGCATTCTCACCTAAATGCCGGCCTTCAATGATGCCATCCTGGATTTTTGACGCCGTCACGCATCCGTCACGCAGCTTCGACGAAGTGACCGCTTGCTCAGCAAGTTTGGAGTTATCGATGACTCCGTTCGCCAAATTAATCGTTTGAATGCCTCCGCTTATTATTTTATCCGAAGTCACCGCCTGATCCTGCAGCAAATCCGTAGTCACGATCCAATCGCTCAAGTGACGGCTCTGAATCGAATGATTTGCCAGCTTATCGGCTCCGATAATTCCGTCCGCCAGCTTATCCGAGGTAATGCTTCCATTCTGAAGCTTCTCACCGCTAATCGAACGATTTCTGATTGCTCTTCCCTCAATGGAGCCATCTACCAAATGTTCGCCCGTAATCGACTCAGCCGCGATTTTAGAAGAGGTTACGGCACCATCGGCAATCTTGATGCCTTGTACAGCGTAATCTGCTAACCAGGCGGTACCAATCGTCCCATACTTGATTCGCGAAGCATCGATCGTATAAGGGGCGATCTTCGCCCCCGTAACGGCGGCATCTGTCAAATCGCTCGTATAAATAATCCCTTCGCTTGCAAGCGGTGTTTTCTTCTCCGCCAAGTGCGCCTCCAAATTCACCGCTGGAAGCGGTTGTTCATCCTCTTCCACAAAGCTGGTTTCCTTCGTTGCTCCCTGCTCCTCACGCTTGGCGCTTGCCGACTCCTCCGAAGAGGCATCCGATATGGTCTCCAAATCCTCCCCATGAGGAGACATTACGAGCGCTGCAGATTGGTGGATTTTGATTTCCTTCGGACCGGCTCGTCGTTCAATCCTGTCATCCTCCAGCAGCTTAAGCTCATCAATATCCGGATTATCCACATAGTAGAGTGACTTTTTTGTTCTACCGGTTCTCGGGGTTCTGTTCTTCTTCAAGCCGTTCTCTCCTTTGCCCAGTAATTAATGTCTTTGGCATCATATGCGAACGGCTAGGCACTTGTCACAACAGCTTCTCTAATCCGCCGAACCAGATGTTATGTCCGGTTTAAAATGAAATAACCTTAGCAAGATCGCTCTCGCTAAGGTTATATTCATTGTTCAGTCATTTCGTTACAATGGAATTCAAGGAGGCATAGGCTAATGGCACGAAGCCTTCCGAAGGCTCCCCATGCGGAATGTTCAGCTCGAAACAATATCCTTGCCCATCAATCTCTTTGACGATATACTGCTGGGTCAGTTCTTTTCCAGTCGCCTCCAGAAAAACCGAAGTACCGGGCATGAACTTGTGCATGATCCCGCTGTTTACTTCCTCTGCCTTACCTGTGTCCGCCAGCTTTTCTTTAGCCTCCAACACCAGCTGTTCCGTATTGTAATCAGAAGGCAGCTTAACAATCTTCACCTTGTAATTTGGATCATAATTCATACTCAAAGTATCCGTCTCGGAATCGAAGGTAAAAATATCAAACACATAAAGCGCATACCCCTTGCCCTCAGTCAAATTGGCGCTCCGTTCTTCCTTCATCCCTTCCAGTTCTACTTCCAGCTGTTTGGTCGCAGGCAACCCTGCTGCTGGTTCCGGTTGCGAAGCTTTTCCCAACTGGGTCAGCATCAGCTGTTTTAACGTATCATCTCCTTCGACGGCCTTCTCTACATATGCAAACTCAACCGGTTCATTCGGAGCCAATTCCTCAGCTATAGCCGATATAGAAGCATCCATCTGGAATGCCATCGGTTGTCCATTAACTTCTATTTCTACAGAGTGATTATCGATCATACCGGTGAAATGACCTTTCCCCTGCTTGACTTCCTCGTCCTGCGCCTCATCAGAAGGATTTGCTTCATCCCGAATTTGGCTATTCCCGGCATTCGAATTTGCTGGTGTTTCTGGTTGATCCGTTTTACTGCAGGCGGTTAGCGACAAAGACAATGTCAGCAGTACTGCTGCAAATAGCGTCATTACTCTGCTCTTATTCATTATGCACCTCCATTAACAATAACGATCCAGGCTGCCGAAATGTTGCACTTGCATTTTTTGGAACGAACCCAAATATGACTAGCCGCTGCAGTGAGGTCCCAACACTATGCAAAAAAGCCCCATTGGCCATTCAAATGGCCGAAGGGGCATCCTTCAAACTATTTCTGAATTATTCCTCAATTGACGAATCTCTAGCAATAAAAAGACATAAAGTAATCAGTATAAAGGCAACTAAAGCCATCAAAGGAATCGTCACAAATCCCCACCAATTCAAATAATCGACGTTGCATGGTATCCCTACTTTACACGGCAATAACTGCGCCAGGCCGGGAATTTTTTGCTGAGCGTAATGATAGGTAGAAATAGACCCTCCGATGATGCTAAGCGGAATGGCATAAACTAGAATCTTCCGATCGTTGCGAAACGCCGCCATTCCGAGTAATATGACTAACGGATACATGAAAATGCGCTGGAACCAGCACAGCTTGCAGGGCTCATAATACAGCACTTCACTTAAATACAAACTCCCAGCAGTAGCGACCATCGACACAAGCCAGGCGAAATAAATGCCGTATTCTCTAAAAAAAGCACGCACCGATCCTCGCGCCATCACTAACTCCCCTTCAGCTCATTTTCGATCGCCTTCTGAATTCCAGGGTAATCTGAGTAGCCGCCATAAAACTCCTTGCCATTAATAAAGAGCGTTGGCGTTCCACTAACTCTTAGCTCGCTTGCTTTGTTTCTATGCTCTTCCACATCTTTCAAATACGTCCGTTCTTCTATATCTTTACGAAGCAGGTCATAATCAATTGCGATGCTCTCCTTCTCAGCAAGCTCGACTAGAAAATCAACGGTTGCCCATTCCTCATTTTCATCGCCCTGATTTTTGTACAAGGCGTCAAAATAGTCCCAAAAGGCTTCCTTATTTTGATGGTAGACAGCCTGCGCGGCGAGAGCAGCCGTATCGGAATCCCGATCAAGAAACGGATAATTCATAAAGTAGAAGGCGACCTTGCCCTGCTCTATATAATCGCTTTGGATTTGCGGCTTGATCAGCTCATTGAAATTACTGCATGCCGGGCATTTATAATCACCAAATTCAACGATTTTCACCGGAGCATCCGGATTGCCGAGCACGGGTAGGCTAGCATAGGCAAAGGCTTCTTCTTTGGGTTTTGGCTGAATCGATAACACTATAATGCATAAGGCCAACAGTACCCCTACAGTGGAAAACCAAATGATCCGTCTTTTCCTCTGCTGCTGTTCCTGCTTCTTTTGTTCTGTCTTACGCTGCGCCAGCGTACTGCTCTTTTTCTTAGGTGGCATGCTATCCCCTCTTTCTTAAAATTTGCATAACCACATTATACAGTAGTAACTAACCTAGTTACAAAGGAATGTTCGAAAACTACCCCATTTAGCATAAATTGGCTCTGTTCATTTGCCTCGAAAATGGCAACAAGACGGCCCTATAGACCGTCTTGACCTAACTGTTATTATTTATCCCCCGTATCTCCTGCAGCATCAGCAGCTCCGGCCTCGGTGGAATCATTCTCCGCTTCGCCCTCTGCTTCCGCCAAACGCGGCAATACGACAGAGGCCAGCAACTCATCCTCTCCGCCGACTAATGTTATCCCTCCCGGCAAGGTTACATTTGCTGCAATCAGTTTATCGCCCGTATTTAGGGATGTTACATCAACTTCCAGCCCGGCAGGCAATGCATCCGGCAGCCCTTCAACCTCAAGCTCTGTCGCTTGAACCTGCAATATGCCGCCGATCTTTGTCCCTTCAGCCGTACCCGTATAAACAAGCGGTACCCTGACGCGGATCGGTTTATTTTTGGATACTTTTTGAAAATCAACATGAGTGACCTTGCCATTGCGGCGTTGCATTTCCTTTATCAATACCGGAAAGCTGCCGCCTCCTTCAATATGCAGGTCAAACAACTCCGAGCGCCCCGTGCGTGCCACTTTGGCAAGCTGCTTCTCCTCCACATGGATGGATATCCCGTCTGAGCCTCCACCATAAACAACGGCGGGAATCCGCCCGCTCCCCCTTAAGCGGTTCAGCGATGAACGGCTAAATTCCGTTCGCTTTGAGACATCTACGTGCAGCGTGTGCTGGTCCTTACTCGTAGTCATAATGGAACACCCTCCTCAATATATGCCATGGCAAAGCCATATTGTTATTTTACCCAAAACCGCTGTTATCCTAACGTACTTGCTGTATCAGCAGATGCTAGGCTCGCGACACGAAAAAAACCGGTGCATACGCACCGGCTGTAAGGAAACCCATTATTGTTGGAAAAGTTGGAAAAACGAATAACCTTTTAGGACAGATTGATCCCGCGCACGAGCTCAACCACTTCTTCGGCAGTGCTCATTTGCAGCGCCTTAGCCGCTAATTCCTGCATTTCGCCTTTGGAAAGCTTGGCAATTTGCGAGCGGGCTGGAAGGATGGATGTTGCGCTCATGCTGAATTCATCGAGGCCAAGTCCTAGCAGCAGTGGAATCGCAGTCGCATCTCCTGCCATTTCCCCGCACATTCCTGCCCAGCGCCCTTCCTTATGAGCCGCATCAATGACCATTTTCACCAAGCGCAAAATCGCTGGATTGTATGGCTGGTACAAGTACGAGACGCGCTCGTTCATCCGGTCAGCAGCCATCGTGTATTGAATCAAATCATTCGTACCGATGCTGAAGAAGTCTACTTCCTTGGCAAACTGATCAGCCAATACAGCGGTAGATGGAATTTCCACCATGATGCCGATCTGAATTTCTTCGGAGACGGCCACACCTTCTGCTGCCAGTTTTTCCTTTTCTTCAAGCAATAAAGCTTTGGCCTGCCGGAACTCATCCAGCGTGGCAATCATCGGGAACATAATACGCAAATTGCCATAAGTGCTGGCCCGAAGCAATGCGCGGAGCTGGGTACGGAAAATGTCCGTCCGCTCCAAACAAAGACGTACAGCTCTGAAGCCCAGGAATGGATTCATCTCTTTCGGCAACTCCAAATAAGGCAGCTCTTTATCCCCGCCGATATCGAGAGTTCTTACGACAACAGGCTTGCCTTCCATACGCTCAAGCACCGTCTTATAAGCGTTGAACTGTACTTCCTCCGAAGGAAGCTCGGTTCGTCCCATATATAGGAACTCGGTACGGTACAGCCCTACGCCTTCGCCGCCGTTATCAAGCACACCTTCGACATCGTTTGGCGTTCCGATATTGGCAGCCAGTTCCACATGAATCCCGTCTTTGGACACGGTTGGAACCTCGCGCAGCTTTTTCCATTCCTCAATCTGCTGCAGATACTTATCCCGCTTAGCGGTATATTGCTCTACAACCTCTGAAGAAGGGTTTACAATCACTGTGCCATCCAAGCCATCAACGATAAGCAGATCACCGTTATTGACCTGGCTTAAAATATCCTTCGTCCCAACGACAGCCGGAATTTCCAGGGAACGGGCCATGATGGCCGAGTGGGAGGTGCGTCCCCCGATATTCGTCGTAAATCCCTTAACATATTTCCGGTTAAGCTGAGCGGTGTCCGAAGGGGTGAGGTCTTCGGCAACAACGATAACTTCCTGGCTAATCTCTGCGGGATTCACATAACTGAGTCCAAGCAGATGAGTGAGCACACGCTTAGTTACGTCTTTCATATCGGCTGCCCGTTCGCGGAGATAAGCGCTCTTCATATTTTCGAACATCGCGATGAACTGCTGCGCAGTTTCATTCAATGCATATTCCGCACTGACTTTCTCCGATGTAATTTTGTCCCGGACTGGCGTCAGCAGCTCAGGATCGTTCAGAATAAGCAAATGAGATTCAAAGATCTCCGCTTTCTTCTCCCCCAGCTCTTGAAGCGTTCCTTCCTTAATTGCCTCTAGCTCCTGCTGTGATTTCGATAAAGCTTCATCCAGGCGAACATTTTCAGCCGCAGGGTCTTCGATCTCCCGGCGCTTTACCGTATAATCGGGATGCTCTAATTTAAATACCGGGGCGATCGCCACACCTGCCGATGCGGCAATACCGTTGATGTTAAGCATTCACTTCGCCTAACCCTTCATTGACCATTACATCAGTGAGCGCTTGAAGAGCATCTGCGGCATTGTCTCCTTCAACAGACAAAGTAATCAAATCCCCTTGCTCGAGACCGAGGGACAAAACGCCAAGAATGGACTTCAATGTTACCTTTTTGCCATTTGCCTCCGCAAAAACCTCAGCGCCGCCAAACTTGTTTGCTGTATTTACCAGCGCAGTGGCTGGGCGTGCATGAATACCGTCTTCATCCGTAATTTTAAATACTCTTTCCATCGTTGCTACATCTCGCTTTCTGTTATGTTATAGTTTATTTGGAAATCCCTCATCTTAATGATAAGGGATTTTATACCCTTGAGTGTACTTATTTAATGGTAATGATCTTTCCTGTCCCGGCTTTCACCGTTCCGGTCTTGTTCAACTCGACGACGGAACCTTCCGGAAGATTAGAGAAAATGACCGGTGAAATCAAGGATTTCGCATTTTCTTTCACATAAGCGATATCTACTTCCAAAATGGGCTGTCCCGCCGCAACGAGATCCCCTTCTTCGACAAGCACTTTAAATCCTTGCCCTTTCAGCTTCACCGTATTCACTCCGATATGCACGAGAACTTCCTTGCCCCCATCAGACAAAATACCAATCGCATGCTTACTAGGGAACACATTGAAAACTTTACCATATACCGGGGAACAAATCGTTCCCTCATGCGGCAGAACGGCAAAGCCGTCGCCCGTCATTTTCTCGGAAAATACAGGATCAGGCACCTCGGTAATATTCATCAGTTCACCGCTGGCCGGCATTACAATATCCTCATCGATAATGGCCTTTCCTTCTTCCGCAGCTTGCTGTTCCACCTCGGCTGGCTTCTCCGCTGTAACAGCAGGCAAAGTTGCCGGGGTCTTACCACTCATTATATCGCCGATTTGAGTTTTAATCGTATCGGATCTTGTGCCAAAAATGGCTTGAACGTTGTTGCCAACTTCAAGAACTCCAGAGGCGCCCAAATTTTTGAGGCGGTCCTTGTTCACTTCCGATTTTTCCTTCACTTCAACGCGAAGACGGGTAATGCAAGCATCGAGATGAACAATGTTGTCCTTCCCGCCCAGCGCCGCGAGAATATTGTATGGAAGTTCATCCTGCTTCACCTTAGCCCCTTGTTCGCCGCTGTCCTCTCCGGCCGATTCATCCTCACGCCCAGGCGTCTTCAGATTGAACTTGCGAATGACAAAACGGAACCCGAAGTAGTAAATAACGGCAAGGATCAAACCTACGATAATGACGTTCCACCAAGCCGTACGTCCTGGAATTACCCCGAAAATGAGGAAGTCGATCAATCCGCCGGAGAAGGTCATTCCGATTTTAACATCAAGCAAATGCATTGTCATAAAGGACAATCCGGCAAACAAGCAGTGTACTACAAACAGAAGGGGAGCTACGAATAAGAATGAAAACTCCAGCGGCTCCGTAATTCCTGTCAATAATGATGTGAGCGCAGCCGATCCCATAATCCCGGCGACATATTTTTTATGAGCGGGCTTAGCTTCATGATAAATCGCCAGCGCAGCAGCCGGCAACCCGAACATCATAAATGGGTATTTTCCCGTTGTGAATGTGCCGGCAGTAAAGGCGACCCCGTCCCGAAGTTGCTGCATGAAAATTTGCTGATCCCCGCGAACTAGTTGGCCTGCCTTGTTCACGTACTCTCCAAATTCAAACCAGAACGGTGAATAAAAAATATGATGAAGACCAAATGGAATGAGCCCGCGTTCAATAATTCCAAATACGAATGCAGATAACGTCCTGTTCTGCTCAAGCATAAAGTGCGACACCGTATTCAATCCTGTCTGGATCGGCGGCCAAACAATAACCATAAGCAAACCGAGTAGCACAGATGTCCCTGCGGTCATAATCGGTACAAACCGTTTACCCGCAAAAAATCCAAGATATGAAGGCAGCTCGATTTTGAAAAAGCGTTTATACATCGAAGCTGCAAGAATACCTACAATAACGCCTCCAAATACGCCCGTCGCCAAAGTTGGAATACCAAGAACGTCGGCGTAAGCCGGATCGCTTCCTACCATAGACGGTGTTACCCCGATGACTGTTCCCATCGTCACATTCATGACGAGGTAGCCGATAATAGCCGCAAGCCCTGCAACGCCATCTCCGCCTGCAAGCCCTACTGCAACCCCGACCGCGAACAGCAGCGCCAGGTTAGTAAATACGATTTGCCCCGCATTCATCATAACTGTGGCAATCGCATGTACTATATTGTTATCCAGAGCTGGAACCATCTCCAGAAAATCCGGGCTAACAAGCATGTTTCCAAGTCCAAGCAGCAATCCAGCCGCTGGCAGCAACGCCACAGGCAGCATCAGCGCCTTGCCCACCCGTTGCAGCACGCCAAAAAAGCGTTTAAACATATCCATCCTCCTACATACTTTCTCTCTAAGCGTAAACAACAAAAAAGCATGAGCTATTAAAAAGTACCCCGCTTGCATACATATCTCCTACGGATATAATACCCCGCATGGACGCGATGCAATCAACGTACTTTAAATCAACTCATGCCTGATCGAATCAGTTACACATTGTTATATTCTTTTGTTGCTTAACGACTCGAGTATATCAGGAAGATAAAGAATGTGTCAAGCTTCCGGCAACTTATCATTTATGATGAACCGTCAGCCGGTGCAAATGCATTGTCAAATAACTGATTTCTGCCTGGTATACCGGCTTGTTCAGCCTCTGCTCCATAACTTTTGTCAGTCTGTAAGCCAGTTCATACAGGTCTGGATATTCCTGACTTAGCAGCGCTTCCAACTTCTCCACGACAGCGACTTTCTCCCCGCGCCTTATCCGTTCAATTGCGAACCTTAAATGAGTCAGCAGACGGGAATAATCCAGTGAATGCCGTAAAATTCTCAGCTTCAATTCCTCTTCCACCATATTAACAAGGTCGGTGATCAATTGCGTATGCTCCCGCACCTCGCTGACATGCCGGTTCGTCATTGCACTGTTGATGTGAAGAGCGACAAAACCGATCTCATCTTCTCCTAGATCGACTCCCAATTTCTCGTGAATTAGATGGATAGCATACTCGGCCAGTTCGTATTCCAGAGGATATATTTCTTTCGTCTCGAACAAAAATGGATTATGAATGGCAATATCTTGTTCGAGCCGTTTTATGGCAAACGAAATATGATCCGTTAATGCAATATGAATATGTTCATTCAGCACTGTATTCGTTTTCTGGGATATATACTTAATAATTTCTCCAATCACTTCGATTAAATTTTCATCCACTTGAGGAACAAGCTGTTTATACTGCTCCTGCTCCTGCTGATTTGTCAAAATGAACATCTTCTCTACCGCATCAAGCGGGATGGATGCGCCCTGCTTCCGATTAAATCCGATGCCCTTCTCGATGACCACAACTTCGCCATGTTCCGGGTGATTCGCGATGATGACATTGTTATTCAACACTTTGGCTACATGCAGCGTGCTCACAATTGCACCTCTCTTGCTTACAAAATCCTACCCTATGAATTATAAATTCTACCATAGTAAAGCACAATATAAAAGCGTCACGCCTTGACGGCGGGACGCTATATTACACTCTTCAACGAAAGATCAACAGATGTTCCTTTATTTGCGAAATTAATCCAACACCTGATTCAGATTTACTCCATGCCGGATTAAGAGTTTTGCTCCGAAGAGGCGGCGCTCTCCTGGATTACAGAAGGGCCGGCCGTGCCTGCGGATGTAGCTGGAGAAGACGGAACAACCGTCGAAGGCGTACCGGCCGATGCCGGGACGATAGCAGGAGCATGTGCAGGTGCTGACGGCAGCGATTTTCCTTTCGTCAATCCTTTGATCAGGCTATCCAGCTCTATGCCAGACACGCTCTTCAGCATTTCCGGCGCCGTAGCCATCAGCTCGGTCACATAATTGCTGACCCGCGCCGCTCCTTCTCCCTTCCCGGTGTCTACGACGGTCAATTTGTCGATCGATGACAACGGTTCGGCAATTTTCTCGGCTAGCTCCGGCAGCATCCGCACGACGATGTCCAAAATCGCGGCCTCGCCAAATTTCTGGAACGCATCGGCCAGCTTTTCTTTCGCTTCGGCTTCAGCTAGCCCTTTGAGCCGGATAATTTCTGCATCGGCTGTACCTTTAGCCCGCTCGGCATCGGCGATGGCAATACCCTCCAGCCGCTTCTGCTCCGCTGATGCCTTGGCCTGCGTCTCGATAGAATACTGCAATGCATCAGCTTCCAGTATTTTGCGAGCCTTATCCGCTTCAGCTGCAATCTCCACCGCATAACGATCGGCGTCGGCCTTCTTCTTCACTTCGGCGTCATACTGCTTCTGGCGCACCAAAATTTCTTTATCCTGCAAGTCAATTTCCCGCTCTTTGCGCACGAGCTCAACCTTCATCTGCTCTTCCACCATCGTCTGCTTCGCGCGCGCTTCCTGGATATGATAAGCCTGGTCGGCTTCCGCTTTTGCAGTATCCTGTTCTTTCTTAAAGGAAGCGACCTTAAGCTCCTTCTCTTTCGATGCTTCGGCAATGTTCGTGTCGCGCAGCAGTTCGGCCTTCTGTCCGGATTCTTCAGCCAGCGCCTTCTGGATTCGTGAATCCCTTACCGCTTCCGCTTCAGCAATTTCAGCGTCACGCTTCACCGCCGCTATACGCGGCTTACCAAGCGCCTCCAAATAACCGTGCTTGTCGCGTACGTCCTTAATTGTAAAGGACACAATTTGCAAGCCCATTTTTTTCAAATCCCGGGCAGCGACGCCTTGAACCTCCTGCGCGAATTTATCCCGGTTGCGATATACTTCCTCAACAGTCATCGAGCCGAGAATCGAACGAAGATGACCTTCCAGCACTTCCTGCGCTTCCCCTTTTAAAGATTCGATTGGCTTCCCCATAAACTGCTCGGCCGCAGTTGCCACGTCTTCAACAGAGCTGCCAACCTTAATGATCGCAACGCCGTCGGCAGATACCGGAACACCCTGCTCGGTATATACTTCGGGAGTCATGACATCCAGTTTATGCGACAGAAGAGACATAAACTCCGCCTTTTGAAAAATAGGCCAAATAAATGCGCCGCCACCGCGTACGATTTTAATTTTACGGCCTGTATCATCGTCTGAAATGTTTTTGTTTCCGAGAAACGAGCCTGTTACAATCATTGCTTCATCCGGGCTTACCGTTTTATAACGGGCCCAAAATGCCAAACCAAGTACAATAATAACAGCAATGACAATAAGCGGAATTAACAAAAAATCAGGAATACCTTCGATCACGCTACACCAGCTCCCTTTCCTGTTCATTCTCATAAAGCCTTGATACTTGAACTACTCCGTCACTGGAATCCACTACGACAACCAGCGTCCCTGCCGGAATCTCCTGGTGATCCCAACTGGATGCGATATGCAGCGTGTTGCCAGCAACAAAATTGACCATAACCTCCCCAAATCCTTCAGCCGGTATCGGCACAGTCACTTCACCCAGCTTGCCCGGAAGTTCGGCGGTGGAGTAACCTGTCGAGTTCTCGCTGTTCTCCATCGGTTTAACATAAACAAAGTAAATGGCGATTGACATAAACAGAGCGATTAGAATGGACAATACAACGACGGGCACCGGGCCCAGCCCTGTATAGCGCAGCAGCAGTATGCCAGCCCCTCCAAACGTTGTTACTGCGGACGCTAGAATGATGGGCTTCAAAAAATCGAGAGAAATTGCATCAAAAATACCGTCCAGCCAGCTGCCGATAATGTCGCCGAGAATGACGCTGATTAGCGTAAATATTACTCCACCAGCTAAACAGCTCCAGAACATGACCTCCATACCGTTCCTCCTTCCATGGGGTGCCTATATTTAGTAATACGCGGCAATAAACGGATTCGTTTCATTATATTGCAGTCATACCTTCCGATCAAAACATAAAGAGCTGCCCAATAGCAGTAGTTCTACTGATCGGTCAGCTCTTTATTCTTCAAGATTTATATAGGTCGGATAGTTGAATTAGTACACCTTATATAGTTTTCATCATATGGTATTCATCTGGTATTTGGTATTCATCTGGTAATTCTGCAATTACAATGAACGACGGTAAATTTCCAATACGTCCTCTTTGTTCAACTTCGCGAAGTTGCCAAACGGCCCGAATCGTACGGCCTTATCCGCCATTAGCTCCAATTTGCTGTCATCGATATCGTAATCGGCAAGCCGGCTCGGCGCACCAATAGAGCTCCAGAAGGCGCGAAGTGCCGCGATTCCCTCCTCGGCTGCCTGCTCATCGGTTTTTCCGCTTGGATCAACAGCGAACACCTTTACTGCCAATCGTTTAAAGCGGGCTACGTCATGATGCAAATTGTAGCTCATCCAATTCGGGAACAGAATAGCCAGACCTCCCCCATGCGGGATGTCATATACAGCAGAGACGGCATGCTCAATGTTGTGAGTGGCCCAGTCCCCGGAAAGTCCCATATTAAGCACTCCATTTAGAGCCATCGTTCCGGAAAGCAAAATGGTCTCACGGTGATCGAAGCTCTCCAAATCCTCAACCAATTTTGGCGCCGTTTCAATAACGGTACGCAGCAAAGCCTCACAAAATTCGTCCTGCAGCAGCGTGTTGGTTTCCTTATGAAAATAATGCTCGAACACATGCGACATAATATCGACAATTCCGTACACCGTCTGATCTTTAGGCAAAGTAAACGTGTTTTCCGGATCTAAAATCGAGAACACCGGATATACAAGCGGGCTGCCCCAGCCTAGCTTCTCCTCCGTCTCCTCATTGGAAATAACCGAGTTGCCGTTCATTTCCGATCCGGTAGCTGCCATTGTCAGTACGGTCCCCAGCGGTAACGCAGCCTGAGGAACCGCCTTTTGCTCGGCGAAGTCCCACATATCCCCATCATACTTGGCTCCAGCAGCGATCGCCTTGGCGCAGTCCAAAACGCTGCCGCCGCCGACTGCGAGAACGAGCTCAATGCCTTCGGTTTTGCATAGCTCTACGCCGCGGTGAACCGTCGATAAGCGAGGATTCGGCTCCACGCCAGCCAGTTCAGTCACCTCTGCTCCAATTTGCTTTAGGAGTGCAACTACATCGTCATAAAGACCATTGCGCTTAATACTTCCGCCACCATATACAAGCAAAACTTTTCGGCCGTATTTAGGAACCTCCGTTTTTAAAGCCGCTAATTGTCCTTTGCCAAAAATAAGTCTAGTCGGATTATGGAATTGAAAAGAGTTCATGAAGCATGCCTCCCTGTTTAGGTATCCTAATTTAGTTTATCCCTTAAAACCCTAATTCAGCTTTTCCCTTAAAATTATGTACTGCACTTCAAATTATACTCTTCAAACTGAATAGAAACAATCTGCTTACCTTTAGTAAGTTTTTATGTACGACCGCTTTTAAAAACTGAATTTGGTCAGGCTAGACTTTCTGAGACAGGGTGGACTTCCCGTGTTCAGACAGACTTTTCGAGTAAGGGCAGACTTTTCAAGTAGGGGCAGACTTTTCGAGTAAGGGCAGACTTTTCGAGTAAGGGCAGACTTTTCGAGTAAGGGCAGACTTTCCGACAAACTTCCGACAATACTTCGGCCAAGCTTCCGGTACTTCGGCCAATCTCGCGATACCTCGGCCAATCGATCAATTATAAGGGTTCTCCACAAACTCATATCGTCGAGACGACCTAAGTTAATGAGATGATCCAACCAAGTGAGGTGACCCAGCCAAGTAAGGTGACCCAATCAAGTGAGCTAATCCAACCAAGTGAGGTAACCCAGACGAGATAACCTAAGCGGGATGCAAGGCAGGATGAACTAAGTAAGTCATCGGGATGACCAAAATAAGACCATTGGATGTATTTATTTCAGTTCATCATATCCGATTTTATGAAACAGATGGTTTTCAGGTAACTAATTACAAGTAGTTTAGCCTAACTAATCAATCAGCTTGATTTTAATAGCATGAAATCCAACTAAACGCGCAAGTCGCATCAGACTTCATATTTTAAATACCAACTATACAGTTAAATAAGATTTCAATGGTAAAAGAAATAGAAGTAATAGAAGAAATAATAGAAAAAGTAATAGAATAAGTAATAAAAAAAGACTACTCCTCAGATTCAACATAGAATAGAGAAATAGTCTTCTTGCTAAAAAACCTCTGGAAAATAATTGCATCCCGCAAGCCAAGCGTCACTTACTCGCGATAGCCTGCGGAGCTGACGAATCTGCGGAAAGCCTCACGGCCCGCAGTTGTTGCCTTGAACACGCCGGCATGCTCCAGAATCGCGGAAAATTTCAATCCGACCTCATTGCGGAGCAGCGCCTCGGCTTCTTCTGGACTTAGGCCGTGTCCATGCTGAGCCACCAGCCCTTTAATCCAATCTGCATGAACGGCCAGGCCGCATTCCGGATCGGCGAGCACTTCCTCGTACAGCCCCGCATTTCCGCTTAGAATACCAGCGATTTGTGAAAGCTCCTCCTTCAGCCGTCCAGGAAGAATCGCCAGGCCCATCACTTCGATCAGGCCAATATTCTCCTTCTTAATGTGGTGCATTTCGCGGTGCGGATGGAATATCCCCTCCGGGTACTCCTCATTGGTCCGGTTGTTCCGCAGCACGATGTCCATCTCGTAGCTGCCGTCCGCTCCGCGGCGTACAATCGGCGTTACCGTATTGTGCGGAATAGCCTCGCCGTCCGCGTCCGCATCAGTGAACGCCAGCACATCGGCTGCAGGGTCGGTATAGCTTTTCCACTTCTCGTACAAATCGTCGGCTGCGTCAAGCAGCACAGCAGGATCATGCCCGTTCAAACGCAGCACGGTCATCGGCCATTTCACGATGGAGACCGTAATCCCCTGGAACGCTTCATGCCGGAATACCGCTTCGGCTGGCGCCTTTTCCAGCGGGAAAGTATGTTTGCCCCCTTGAAAATGATCATGGGTCAGTATGGACCCCCCGACGATCGGTAGATCAGCGTTGGAGCCAATGAAATAATGCGGAAACTCCGTCGTAAAATCAAGCAGCCGCCGGAAGGTGTCCCGGGTTAGCTTCATCGGCACATGATCATGATGGAAAACGATACAGTGCTCGTTGTAATACACATATGGCGAGTACTGGAAAAACCAAGGCTCGTTGTTCAGCTCTAACGGAACTACCCGCAAATTTTGTCTTGCCGGATGGTTGACCCGCCCGGCGTAGCCTACATTTTCCCGGCATAGCTGGCACTTCGGATACACCGGAGGAGGCAGCAGCTTCGCCATCGCAATCTCCTTTGGACTCTTCTCCGGTTTGGACAGGTTGATCGTTATTTCCATCTCACCGTAGGGTGTCGCCTGATTCCAGTAAATATTGTTGGCGACCCGGTCCATACGGATATAATTACTGTCCACAGCCAGCTTATAAAAATCTTTAGTCGCGGCTTCAATGCCCTGCTCGTTTGCGGTCTGCTTGAAAGCGGCGATTGTCTCCGAAGGACGGGGCATCAATTGGCCCATAATTTTCGCATCCAGCAAATCGCGATACGTATCGGAGTTATCCGGAATCAGACCGATTTCGAAGCCGTAATCAATCAAAGCATCTAACGGCTCGCGCAGCTCGCCAGGAGATAGATCAGCCAAATCCGCAGTCCATGGTTCATCCAGTACAAATAACTCCAGCAGCCGATTGCGCGTATAGTCCATATCCCAGTAATCAAACAATCCATGCTCCAAACCGTAATGCAACAATCGCTCTATCGCCTGCTGCGCTTCTTGCCTGCTTCTTTCTGTAGCTGCCACAGCAATCACTCCTTACTTGAAATCGTCATAGCCGCCAGGGTTTGCGCTATGCCATGCCCATGCGCTCCGGATAATGTTATCCAGGCTGCTTCTGGAAGGCTGCCATTTAAGAATGGATCTGGCCTTATCCGAAGAAGCAATCAGCACTCCTGGATCGCCGGCCCGTCTTGGACTAATAACAACCGGAAAATCACGCCCCGTCACTTCACGTACTTGCGCAATAACCTCCTTGACCGAGAAGCCTTGTCCATTCCCCAAATTGAACACGTTGCTCTCCCCGCCGCCGATCAGATGCTCGACCGCCAGCAAATGGGCATCGGCCAGATCGCTGACATGAATATAATCACGAATACATGTGCCATCCGGCGTATTGTAATCGTCGCCGAATACGGAGATAGAAGGCCGCTGTCCTAATGCCGTCTGTAATATAAGCGGAATAAGATGACTTTCCGGACGATGGTCTTCGCCAATCCGCCCGCTCTCATGTGCGCCGGCAGCATTAAAGTACCGCAAAGAAACATACTTAATCCCAAGCACCTGATCGAACCAGCTGATCATCCGCTCCATCGTCAGCTTCGTCTCGCCGTACACGTTCGTCGGACGGGTCAGATCGCTTTCCTCAATCGGCACTTTTTCAGGTTCGCCGTAAGTAGCTGCCGTAGAGGAGAAGACAATGCGGCGGACATTTGCAGCATCCATTGCTTCAAGCAGGCAGAGCGTGCCGTATACGTTGTTATCATAATATTTGACAGGGTTCTGCATACTCTCGCCAACAAGTGAGTTCGCTGCGAAATGAATGACCGCTTCAATCTCATTTTCCGCGAACAGTTTCGCCAACAGCGCCTTATCCCTTAAGTCGCCTTCATACAATTTACCGCCAAGCAGTGCCTCACGATGTCCTGACTGCAGGTTGTCAATTACAACAACTTCTTTCCCCCGTTCAAGCAGCTCCGCTACCGTATGGGATCCAATATACCCGGCTCCGCCAGTCACCAAAATCGCCATTTTAATTCTCCTCCTTTATTTCATGCACTCCATGTCCTACCCCGCATACATAGAACTCTGCTTCAAGGCCTGTTCGCCGGCGATATGCGTCGCCTACTTGATCCACGAATGACGCTACCGCATCCTCATGAACTAGAGAAACCGTACAGCCGCCAAATCCCGCTCCCGTCATCCGCGAGCCAAGGGTTCCCTCGATTTGCCGGGCTTCCTCCACCATCACATCCAACTCTGTGCAGCTCACCTCATACAAATCGCGGAGCGAATCATGCGATGCATTCATCAGTTCGCCGAAGCGGTGCAAATCATTTGCTTTCAACGCCTCTACGGACGCCAACACTCTGGCGTTTTCTTCGATCACGTGCTTGGCCCGGTTCAGCAGCACCCGATTGTCAAACACCGTCTCCAGTTGCCTTAGGCGCTCGGGCTGCAGATGAGCCAAGTACTGCAGCTTCGGCTCGTGAGCCTGCAGCAGGCTAAGCGCTTCATCACACTGTGAACGGCGCTCGTTATATTTGGAATCGACCAGCCCTCTCCGCTTGTTCGTATTGCCAATGACCAGCTTATACAATCCTGTGCGGAAGGGCACGAGCTCATATTCAAGCGTGTCGCACATTAGCAATATCGCATGGTCCTTCGCCCCGTTTGCAACAGCAAATTGATCCATAATTCCACTGTTCACGCCTACGTAGTGATTTTCGGCTCTTTGGGACAATCTGGCAATTTCCACCTTATCCTGCTCTTTTCCCTCCATCACCAGCAGAGCAAAGGCAGTGACCACTTCAAGCGAGGCGGACGATGAAAGTCCGGCTCCGTTCGGAATTTCCCCGTAATACAGAAGGTCATAGCCGCTTGTCAGCGGGATGTCAAGCTTGCCAAGCTCCGAGATGACGCCGATCGGATAATCAACCCACTCCCCACCTTTGGAACGCCCCAGCTCGCCGAGATCATATTCAACCACGTATGGAAAATTGTCCGATGCAAATGTTACTTTCCGATCCCCCCGGCGGCGTACGGCAAGCGTCGTTCCGAATTCCAACGCAGCCGGGAGGACGTAGCCTCCGTTATAATCGATATGCTCCCCGATCAGATTAACCCGTCCTGGTGCATTAAATATAAAAATGTTCTCCTGACTGTCCCCATAACGCGATTGGAACAGCTGCTCTATTTCCTGTTTCTTCATCCAAAGTCCACCCCATCTTCATGGCATATTCTTTTCTTGCTTTTAGTATAAGTACTCCGCTTCAATTTGATAATGTATGTATGCGAGTTTTGTATGGATAAATATGACCTTCCAAGGTAAAATATAGTTAGCCGGACTTAACCGGACCCACTCTTCAAGGAGGCTTACATCTTGTTACAAGAAACATACAGCGCAGCTGCCAACCCCGAAGTGTTTGATGAAAGCGACCTGCACATTTTGTTTGCCGGCGAAAGCCAGACCCGCTCCGACCACCGGGTCGGCCCTAAAGTATACGACTATTATTTACTTCACTATGTCGAGTCAGGAACCGGCCGGTTTCAGACGGAGTATGCATTATATGAACTACAGGCGGGAGACGGCTTTCTCATCCACCCGAATCAACTGGTCAGTTACGCTTCGGACATAAATACGCCGTGGCGTTACCGCTGGATTGCATTTACCGGAAAAAAGGTCCCGGAGCTGCTCGCCCGTGCCGGCCTGACTCCGCAGCACCCCGTTATTCACACCCCTGCGGACAGCGGCATCCCTCATCATCTTCTGTCTGTATTGCAATCCTTTAGAAGCAAGAAGCCGAGTTCACATCTATATTCTATTGGCTGCTTGCATCTCATTATGGCAGAAGCGGAAGATTCCCACCTGAAGGAATCAACGCTGCCTTCCGGCGAATCAGCGGTCCAAAAAATCGTCAAACAGATGATCCATTATATTTCCAGTCAATATGCCCATCATGTATCGATTGAAGAGATGTGTGCAAGTCTCGGATATAACCGGGCTTATTTGTCGCGCATATTTAAAAAAGAAACCGGACTAACCCCTGTGACGTATTTGCTGAAACTGCGCATCGACAAGTCCCGTCAATTGCTGCGCGAGCGGCCGGAACTGTCCATCGAACAGATTTCTTCCTCTGTCGGTTTAAATGACGCTCTTTATTTCTCGCGGCAGTTCCGCCGTTTTCACGGGCAATCGCCAAGCGAATACCGGAAAAGCGCCTCAGGAAAATAAAAGGCTCTCCGCAAAAATAAAAAGCTGTCTCCAGTAGTGAAATGCTACTCAGAGACAGCCTGGTCCTTGCTGCAAATTAATGATCACCGTGGCTATGCAAAATAGTCTCGATCCGGTTCAATTCCTCCTCGGTGAAATCCAGTTTGTTTAATGCCTGTACGTTTTCTTCGATTTGACTGACGCGGCTGGCGCCGATCAATGCGGAGGTCACTTTTCCTCCGCGCAGCACCCAGGCTAGCGCGAATTGAGCCAGACTCTGCCCCCGCGCAGCTGCCATCTGATTGAGCGCCCGCACCTTGCGCAGCATTTCAGGCGTAATCTGCGCTTCCTGCAAAGCGCCAGTCGGATTTTTGGCCCGGGAATCCTCCGGGATTCCGTTCAAATATTTGTTCGTTAAGAGCCCCTGCGCGAGCGGACAGAAGGCGATGCTGCCTACGCCGTTCTCTTCCAGAACATTCTGCAGTCCATCCTCAATCCAACGATCCAGCATCGAATAATTTGGCTGATGAATGAGCAGAGGTGTGCCGAGCTGCTTCAGAATCGCCACCGCTTCCTTCGTTTGTTCAGCCGAATAGCTTGAAATCCCGACATACAGCGCCTTGCCGGAGCGGACAATTTGGTCCAGCGCCATCATCGTTTCTTCAAGCGGTGTGTCAGGATCAAAACGATGCGAGTAAAAAATATCTACATAATCCAATCCCATGCGCTTAAGACTTTGATCCAGACTGGAAATTAAGTATTTACGCGAACCCCATTCGCCGTAAGGACCCGGCCACATATAGTAGCCAGCTTTAGAGGAAATAACCAATTCATCGCGATAGGAAGCCAGATCCTTTTTCAGAATTGCCCCGAACATCTCTTCCGCAGACCCTGGAGGCGGCCCGTAATTGTTTGCCAAATCGAAATGAGTAATACCAAGATCAAAAGCTCTGCGAATCATCTCCCGGCCATTTTCAAACGTGTTCACTCCGCCAAAATTATGCCACAGCCCCAGCGATATGGCCGGAAGCTTAAGGCCGGAACGGCCCACACGGTTATATATCATTGACTCGTAGCGGTCTTCATTAGCAATATATGCCATCTAGTTCCCCTACCTTCCGGAATAAATTAGCTTTCGCAAAATATCATATCTCGTTCAATTCCCTTTGGCAAGAAAGAAGAAAACGGTTACCTCTCTAGTCACTCCCCCTCAAAGGGGCCTTCTGTCAGGAGCGACTTTACTTCGCCAAGCACAGCGCCAATCGGTTCCGTAATAATTAAATCCGCCCGGCTATCGTACGCGGTCGCCGAAGCATTTAACAGCACGGTTTGTTTGCCGCGAAAGTATGTAACCAGATGAGCCGCAGGCTGAACTGTTAAAGATGTGCCGCCGATGAGCAGCAAATCAGCCTCGCTGATCGCCTGCACCGTATTTTCAATAACATCGTTATCCAAATTTTCTCCATACAAGACGACATCAGGCTTGACGGTCCCGCCGCAGGCTTTACATCTTGGCACCGTCTCCGTCATAACCATAATGTCCTCCAGGCTATGAAAACGGCTGCAGCTCATGCAATAATTCCGGTGGATGGAACCGTGCAGTTCCAGCACTTTGCGGCTTCCAGCCTTTTGGTGGAGCCCGTCGATATTTTGCGTTATGACGGCATCCAGCTTGCCCTCCGCCTCCAGCCAGGCCAAAAATCGATGTGCCGGATTCGGCTCGGCATGAAGATGAATCATTTTCGTCTTGTAAAAGTCGTAAAATACTTCCGGATGGCGGTCAAAAAACGGCCTGCTCAATATTTCCTCCGGCGAATAAGGGGAGGATTTCTCCTGCTGATAAATTCCTGCGGCTGAACGAAAATCGGGAATGCCGCTTTCCGTTGAAATGCCCGCCCCGCCGAAAAATACAATTTTCCGGCTTTCGTTCACCCATGCTGCCAACGTCTCGACTTTACTATTTTTCAATCGATTCATGCCTCCTCAACCACTTGTATTTCCGAAAAACTACGAATAATTACATCCGCATCGAGCAAATAAGCTTCTCCGCCGCCTTCAGGGGCAAGCCCGATTGCCAACTGGACACCTGCCTGCTTCCCCATCTGCATATCCCCGTTGCTGTCTCCGACGACGACAGCCTCTTCCGGCAGGATGCCCAGCTCCTGACAGGCAAGTAAGGCCATGTCGGGAAAAGGCTTGCCGATGCTCACGCGATCTCTGCCGATGACAGCACCGAAATAATGCTCGATGCCCATCCAGCTCAAGTGCTCCCGGGCTGCTGCCGTCGTATCTGACGTCACGACAGCAAGCTGGATTCCCTGCTCTTTGCAAGCCGTTAAAAAGCTGGAAAGCCCCGGCATCGGCCTAGCATTTCGCCGCCGCTTCAGTTCAATCATCGCTGAGGAGCTGAACTGCCTGACCTGCATCAGCGCTTCATTCCAGGGAACTCCCGCCGCATAAAGCTGCCAGGCAAGCAGTGCCGTAACTTCCTCCTCGCTCCCCATTGCAAGGGGGCCCGCCTTGTCGTAGTCGGCAAGCTGCTGCTGTTCATCAAGCTTTAGCCCCAGTAAGGCAGAACGGCTGCCAATACGCTCGGCTCCGATCAGTTCCAAATGACTATCCAGCAAATCCAATAGCGTTACTGCCCATTCGCCCCAGAGAGCCATAAAGTCGAGCAGTGTCCCATCCTTATCCAACAATATTCCCCGGCAGGACACCTTGTGCCTGCCTGCTTGTACACCCGGCATACTCCTAATCCCCGCCCCTGTTTGGAATAGTTCATTCATATTGCGGTCTAAAATCTCTCTAACTGTTATTGTAACCCCAAACGATGAGAGGTTACAAAACCAGCACCTGACCTATACTTGATTATTCAACAGTTTGCCACAGATATGGAGACTGATAGCGTTTTCCCTCGTGATAAAAATCACATGTGCTGCTATTAAAATGAAGTACCTTTAAACATAGATGGAATACTTAAAATTTTGAATGATAATGAAGCTGATGATTACCAATGATTACTAATGATTTAATTACGATTCTATCAATTAATTTCGTCACTTTTCATTCCAGAACATGCGTGGTTGAGGGAGGATGCGTCATGACAAACACAGCGAATCAGCGAGGGGAGACTTTTTTTCTCAACCTGCGCTTTTTACTTATCGTTTGCGTCTTCGTTGGCAATGCTATTGAGCCGTTGATTGCACAAATCAGCAGTATGCATACTTTATATGTATGGATTTTCACCTTTCACATGCCCTTATTCGTCTTTGTCACTGGATACTTCGCCAAATCTAATCTGCTCGGTCAGCCCGGACGCAAATTGATGCTGCAAATCGGTTTGCAATACGTCATATTCCAAAGCTTATATTCCTTGCTCGATATGACTGTCTTTCGGGTAGAGCACATACGGCACTCCTTCTTTGCTCCTTATTTGCTGCTTTGGTTTTTGGCAAGCCATTTATGCTGGCGGCTGCTGCTCCTCGCGATGAATAAATGGACGCCGCTGCAGCAGCTAGCCCTGTCCATATTGTTAGGCGTACTTGTCGGCTACCTGCAAATTGACGGCCTTTGGTTCAGTCTTTCCCGTACATTTGTATACCTGCCTTTCTTTATCGGCGGTTACCACTTTTCTTTCGCATTTTTAGAAAAAATACTGACCCGTACAACCCGATTATATTTGCTCGCATTGGCAGGGGCCGTCATTACTGCAGCCGCCCTGTGGGGCAATGATTTAGAGGCCGGCTGGTTATATGGCAATATGACTTACGGACAAATGGGCCACTACGAATGGCATGCCGGATTGCTTCGTCTGGGTCTCTACGCGCTGCAATTCATTGCGGGCTTCGCTTTTCTATCTTTTGTTCCGCTGCAGGAGAGCAGAATGACTGATTTAGGACGCCGTACCTTATACGTTTTCCTGCTGCATGGATTCATTATCCGGATCGCCGCAATCTCTCCGCTGTATGATTACGTGGGGAGTCCTGAAGCTGCGCTGATCGTTATTGCCGGCGCTGTTCTATTGACCCTGCTTCTTAGTCATTCCTTAGTCCGGAAGTGGACAGCACCGGTCATTGAGCCGTCCGTACAATGGCTGCTTGCCATAGAACGCAGGGCCCTCCGGCAAATGGGAGCTGCAGGCAAGCATTAATGATTTTTGATTTTGCGGAACTCTCCAAGGGCCTTATGGCCCTTTTTTCAATTCCCGCGTTTCAAACTAACTTACTGTGGTAATTAAATCATACGCAAAGCAAAACAATGAACTGAAGGAGTTGATATGAATGGCACGCGGTAACGGCAAAATGAGCCGTCAAGAAGCCGGACGCTTGGGAGGACAGGCCACCTCCAAAAACCACGGCAAAGAGTTTTATCAGGAAATTGGGCAAAAAGGCGGGGAGGCTACCTCCAGATCTCACAGTAAAGAATTTTATCAAGAGATTGGCCAAAAAGGCGGGGAAGCCACCTCCGAGAAGCATGACAAGGAGTTTTACCGCAGAATCGGACGCATGGGCGGAGAAGCTCGCAACACTAACAATAAATAAGGATGAAATCTCATCCATTAGACAAAGAAGTTTCCAGATTAGACTGGGGCTTCTTTTTTTATGCTTCCGAAAAATATAAAACCTTCTTTCCAATGATTATCATCCGCTAGAAAAAGCCGTATACATATGATAGACTTTAGAGAAAACCTTTAGCGGTGTAAAGTTCCAAAATCACAATATACATTTATGGGGGGATAGGCAACCATGACTGCCAAGAAAATGCGTTCAGATATGATTAAAAAAGGCTTCGACCGCGCTCCTCACCGCAGTTTGCTGCGGGCTGCAGGTGTGAAGGATGAGGATTTCGGCAAGCCGTTTATTGCGGTTTGTAACTCCTACATCGATATCGTGCCAGGCCATGTCCATTTACAGGAATTCGGAAAAATCGTCAAAGAGGCGATTCGTGAAGCCGGTGGCGTTCCGTTCGAGTTCAACACCATCGGTGTTGATGACGGGATCGCGATGGGACACATTGGGATGCGCTATTCCTTGCCGAGCCGGGAAATTATCGCTGACTCCTTGGAGACAGTAGTATCGGCTCACTGGTTCGATGGGATGGTATGTATTCCAAACTGTGACAAAATTACTCCAGGGATGATGATGGGCGCGCTTCGCGTCAATATCCCAACTGTGTTCGTCAGTGGTGGTCCGATGAAAGCTGGTGTGGACAGCAAAGGCCGTAAATTGTCTCTCACTTCTGTCTTTGAAGGTGTAGGAGCTCACCAAGCTGGTAAAATCGACGACGCTGAACTGCTCGAGCTGGAGCAGTACGGATGCCCAACCTGTGGTTCCTGCTCAGGTATGTTCACAGCCAATTCTATGAACTGCCTCGCCGAGGCGCTGGGGCTCGCCCTGCCGGGCAACGGAACGATTCTGGCGGTCGACGAGGCGCGGAAGGATTTCGTAAGACAATCCGCCCGCCAGTTGATGGAGCTGATCAAGATAGATCTGAAACCTCGTGATATTGTAACCAAGGAATCAATCGACAACGCCTTCGCTCTCGATATGGCCATGGGCGGTTCAACTAATACCGTGCTTCATACGTTGGCATTGGCTCATGAAGCTGGTATCGATTATCCACTGGAGCGTATTAATGAAGTGGCGAACCGCGTGCCACATATTTCGAAATTGGCTCCGGCATCCGATCATTTTATCGAAGACGTTCACCGGGCTGGCGGCGTAAGCGCCGTGATCAATGAGCTGCTGAAGAAGCCTGGAGCAATCTATGGTGATCAAATGACCGTTTCAGGCAAAACGCTTGCCGAGAACGTTGCCGGATGCGAGATTCATGATCACGAAGTCATCCATGCCATCGACAACCCGCATTCCGAGAAAGGCGGCCTCGCCATCCTATACGGAAACCTCGCACCAGAAGGCTCCGTCATTAAGGTTGGTGCGGTAGACCCTTCGGTTGGCGGATACCATAAAGGTCCTGCCATCTGCTTCGACTCGCAGGAGCAAGCGCTGGAAGGCATCGCAAATGGCAAAGTGAAAGAAGGCCATGTCGTCGTTATCCGTTACGAAGGGCCGAAAGGCGGACCGGGTATGCCAGAGATGCTCGCGCCTACTTCGCAAATTGCCGGTATGGGACTGGGAGCCAAAGTCGGTCTAATTACAGACGGACGCTTCTCTGGAGCTTCACGCGGTATCAGTATCGGCCACATTTCACCGGAAGCCGCTGAGGGCGGACCGATTGCTTTTGTAGAAGACGGCGATATCATCGAGCTCGATTTGAACAACCGCAAAATTGAACTGCATGTTGCCGATGAAGAGCTGGCTCGCCGCCGTGCAAACTGGAAAGGCTTTGAGCCAAAGGTGAAGACAGGGTATTTGGCCCGTTACTCCAAGCTGGTTACAAATGCGAGCAACGGCGGGGTAATGAAAATTTAACTCATTCTTATATTTATAAAGAAATAACGGCATAACAAGGGGCAGCTCTACATTCAAAAATGTGGAGCTGCCCCTTTTCTGATCCTGTTCTGATAGCAGGAAGAGGACGAACGCCTCTTTAGCACGGCTGGGTTGCGTTTAGCACGACTTGGTTACACTCAGCAAGGCTGGTCTGCGCTTAGCACAGCTCTGTCACACTTAGCAAGGCTGGGCTGAGCTTAGCACAGCTCTGTCACACTTAGCAAGGCTGGGCTGAGCTTGGCTGTGCTTAGCACAGCTCGGTTACACTTAGCAAGGCTGGGTCGCACTTAGCGCTGCATCTTCCGGCGCATTCTCATCAGCTGCTTCTCCTTCATGTTCCTTGCTTGAATATTGCCGATGAGAACCGTCCTCAGAATATTTATCTAGCAGCAGCTCTATCGGCATTAGGAGAAGCTTAGGGACAAGTTCATGAGATGAGCGCTGCTTCAGCCGGTCTCCGCCGGAAGGATGAATGACCGCCATAAGTAACTTTAAATATACGCGCGTAGTTCTGGCAAACAAGCCATTTGGCAAATCCGTGACGGTGAAGCCAAATTGCTCCGGTCCACGATTGATCATGGTTACACCGTAAAGCGCCTTAACCTGCAGCAATTCGGGATGGCTATGAACATATTGGGCCAGTTCAGGAAGGGTCTTCTCTACCCCGCGGATCATCTGTATAGCTACCTGAAGAGAGGTTCGCGAACGCGAGCCGATTTCAAACAATTTTTTGTTATCAAAATGTAGCTCCAACACCTGATCCCCGCTAACCAGTTCAATGCCGCCGTGCATAATTACGGGCTCGCCCCGATACGGTCGTATGCGAAAATGAAAGACAGGGTCAGACTTATTTGTTGTTCTTAGCTGGAATAATAAGTGAAACACCTTTTCCCACAACAGCCATAGATAAACAAGAAGTCTCTTGCCCCTTGGCAGGTTCAGCTTTTTATTGTTTGCCATTGGCGTCTCCTTTGATTGAGCAGCTAAGGCCGTCTGTCTTTTGGCCTTTTTTTTGAGCGTCTCGTTCTTGTGGATCATATCGTCAATCCGTATCGTTCCAAGCCCCTTGTTCTCTGCTTCTTGCAGCACCCGTTCTAAAGCGATAAGCATTTCAATCGGTGCTCCGGCATTGGCGCCGAGAGTCTTCCCGCAATCATGAAGCAGAAACACTTCCCCGCCTTTTAACTTTTTCAGCATACGCTTCGTCAGCCGGTCAGCTCCTAGACGCTGCCGCCAGTCGCCAAACATCGACGACCACAACACGATTTGTGTTTCATTTCTTCTAGCGAAATCAAATAAATTAACGATTCCCCAAGGAGGACGGTAGTATTGTGTTTTGTGGCCAACGATGTCAAATATGATATTGTTGGTACGTTGAATTTGTTTCTTCACAGCATCTGGACCCATTAACCAGTTTGTTTTGTGCACATAATTATGAATACCGATCAAATGGCCTTCCTCGTGCATCCGCTTAATTAAATGCGGATATTTCTCCGCATTGGAGCCGACTACAAAAAAGGTAGCTTTCGCTTTATATTTCTTCAACAAATCAAGCAGCTGCGCCGTATAAATGGGGTCCGGCCCATCATCAAACGTAAGAGCGAATTCATCCATACCTGATCCGCGCCGAAATACACGAAAACCGAACAATCGCGTGATTAAGCCGGGTATAAAAGCATATAAAGTTGAAAAATAAAATAACCACAGCAACAAAGTCTCCATGTCTTTATTCCCCACTTTTCTATCTCATTCAATGACTTTGGCGGGCCCAAAGGCTTCTAAAAGCATCCCTCTTATTTTATCATATTAAATCCATAATTAGAGTCCTTATTTTACTATATCTCTTCTCTCCCTGCCAAGATGTCCATTACTCTCCGAAATAATGCAGTTGCCTGATGAGGCGAATTTGGCTGCCTGTTCTCCACAAGCACCGCGACCGCATAGCGGGGCTGCTCCACCGGGCCATAACCGATAAACCATTGGTGATTCATAGGACGCCCCGCGGAAACAACTTGGGAAGTTCCTGACTTACCGGCCAATTTCCATTTGGCCGCTTGCAATGACCGTCCGGTGCCGCTTTCTACCACACTTCCCATCAAGTCCAGCAGCACCGCCGCAGTCGCTTGCGAAATGCTGCCTAGTTGAGAAGAGGAATAACTCGGTGCAAATTCAAGCATCCGGGCACCATTCTTGAAGTAAATATCCTGCACAAGACGAGGTGCAGCTACCTGCCCCCGATGCAGTAATGTTACGACCATGTTGGCAGCCTGGAGCGGAGAAATCATCACATCGCGCTGCCCGAGAGCTGTCTGTACCCTTACGCCGCCGTCCGCATAGATCCCAGACGCAAAAACAGCTCCAGCCTCTTCCTGATCAATTTGTCTTAATGGCATCCCTCCCCTGAATGACGGATCATACCATCCAACCGTGCGTCCCAGCCCCAGTTTGGCGGCTGTATTTTGAATGCTGGAAGCTGTAAGCCGCTCGCCCAAAGCAGCAAAAACCGTGTTGCAGGACTGGGCAAACGCCTGCCTCAGCGTAATTTTTCCGTGCCCTCCTTCTTTCCAGCAGGAAAGTCCATATTTCCCATAGTGCCCGGAGCATACAAATACTTCATTCGGTGAGGTCAGCTTTTCCTCTAATGCGGCGGCGGCAATTACCGTTTTGAAGATGGAGCCGGGAACGGCAGCTTTGACCGCATGATTGCTCCACCCGCCTTGCTTAAGATCAATATCCCGCGGATTAAAAAATGGACGCGATACCATACTGACGACATCTCCTTGCTGCGCATCAAGTACAACTACCGCACCTTCCCGGATGCCCATTTGTTCGGTTAAATTTTCTATTTGCGTTTGCAGCGCGCCATCGATCGTCGTACGAACATACAACGGATAATAACGGTCATTTTCTGCCTTCAAGCGAATGCCGAGTCCAAAGAGCGGCCGTTTTTTCCCATCAACGGCAAGTGCTGCCCGAGTTGATCCGACTCCCCGCAGAAATGAATCGAAAGTGCGCTCCAAACCCGCTGCTCCTACCTGCATCGTTAAAGGAATAAACCGGCTGTTATTTTGTTCATTCAAGCTATGAATGACATCAGGCCGCTGAGAGACATAGCCAAGCCACTGTTTACCGGAAGCCTGATCTGCATAACGCTGCATATAGGGAAGTATTTTGAAGCCGTTGACCTGCGTCCATTTCGCGGCCTCCTCTCTCGATAAGACAAGCGGAGTCTGCTTCTCAGCAACGGGCCATATATATGGCGCTCGAAGATCGGACCATTTCCCTTTCAAATCGGTAGCGGTAACACCAAGCAGCTTAGCTAAATCCGTCAATTGCTTGAAGTCCGGCAAATCCTTGACTGGAAATAGAACGGGGACCCATAAGGTCAAACCAGTTAAAGAATAACCATAACGATCCAGAAATTGCCCTCTGCCAGAATCGAGCTCGATTCCTTCTTCCCGCTGCCGCACCGCCATTTCATTCATCGTCACACCGGAAGCGCTTAACGCTTTTGTGGCAGAATTGTATTGAATCCATGCTATTCTAACTGCATACAGGCAGAGTAAAAATGAAAACCCTATTAAAATATAAAATATGCGTTTTTTCCGAAGTAATGTCATCGTCATCCACCTTTCGCTATTCTCATTATTTCCTGGGAAAAGCTTCTTCACACCCCAACGACAAAAAGCCCGGCCGGCATCGCTCCGGTCGGGCTCAAACAACTCGTTATTTATAACAATATTTCTTCAATTTCAATATTGCGTTCCCGTGACAAGTCGCGGAAAAAATCATCCACTTTCACTAATGGCCTAAATATGTCCGTGGGATTATTATACACGATCGTCGCTATTTCCCCATTACTTAGCTGTGCACGCTTGCCAATAAAACTCGGCAGCAAATTGTTAGTCAATGCTTGCACTGCGCTCTCGTTCAGCTTATTGAAGCCAAGCTCATACACTTTACGCAGAACATTTAATAGACTTCCCTGGGTGTCTTGTCTAGTCGAGGTAGTCATCTTCACATAAGTATTGGCTACGGCGACGATTTGTGAATAAGGATGGATCTCCTTTTTGCCGATTCCTAGAGGGTAACCAGTTCCATCTTCTTTTTCGTGATGCTGAAGTGCAGCTAAGGCGATGCCTTCATCATCCTTCATCGATTCACGAATAATGTCATATCCGTAATTCGTATGCTTTTTCATTTCCTCCAGTTCTTCGCCCTGCAGGTCATTCCCTCTATTTTTTATAGATTGCCGCACACGGCTTTTACCGATGTCATGCAAATAACCTGCTTTGCTGATCTCATGACACTCCTCCTTGGAGTAGCCGAGCCAGGAAGCTATGTAATAGGATAATAATCCAACTTGTAAGGAGTGATTATAAATGTTCACATCATCATGACTAAGCATGTAAAGCAATGAAGATACATTTTTACGCTTATCCAGCGCTTCCAATGTCGGCAGCAGCTTTTCGTCAACCATCGATTGATTAAATTTCCCTGTCGTCAAAGCTTCAAGGAATATAGCTTGATAACCCTGAATAGTTCTATCAAAGTTTTCCTGCAATTTCTGACTGAAGCTTACGTTCTCCGCAGGTTCCGTCTCGCTTCCATCGTGCGGTTCAATATCAACATAATCGATGCTTTGCCGAATTAATAAAGCGATTTGCTCAGTTTGAATCACGGTTCCCTTAGGCAAAATATGAAGCCCAACACGGTTAAACGTATCTTCCTTTAGCCTGTCTCCAACCTTAAGCTCCATCACATGGGTTCTCAAACAGTCATCCCTCCCTTCTTATTTAGTAAGTGGCAGTAAAGTGGCAGCGCTCCCGAAAGTCAGGAAAAAAAGTCTATTTTCTGTAAGCCTTATCTATTATTATCGAAAGCGAACGTCCTAAATTTTATAGTTCTAAAGACTACATAACACCGGGCTATATATACTACTATAGGATAACTGCAATATAAGGACTTTTGATCCACTCCCGGGTAATTACAGTTACTGCAAATATAAAAAACGAGGTGGAAGTCTCTCCACCTCGTCAACCTGTAATTTGCTCCTAGTCTCTGCTCGCAATTTTGGACAGAAGACGCAGCATTTCAATATAGAGCCATACCAGTGTAACCATTAAACCAAAAGCTCCGTACCATTCCATGTACTTCGGAGCGCCTTGCTTAGCGCCGTTCTCGATAAAGTCAAAGTCCAGCACAAGATTTAACGCTGCTACGATAACGATAACGACGGAAATACCGATTCCGAGCGGAGTGCTATCATGTAAATACGGAACCGTAACGCCGAATAATCCAAGAATAAAACTTAACAGATAAACGATCGCAATACCGGCAGTGGCAGCAAATACTCCCAGCCTAAAGTTTTCCGTCGCTTTAATTATTCTTGTCTTGTAAGCTAACAGCAATGCGAGGAATACCCCCATCGTCAGCAGCGCTGCTTGCAATGTAATTCCGTTGATAAATGTTTCAAAGCTTGCAGAAATTGCGCCAAGAAACAATCCTTCCAACGCTCCATAGATCGGGACAAGGTAGGGAGCTGTTGTAGGCTTAAATGTAATAATGAGAGCCAGCACCAAACCGCCTATTGCTCCGCCTATGGCGTAAGGAACTACGTTTTGCCCGCTGAAATACATGGACCAGGAAGCAAATGCACCGCCAAGCAGTACGGCAAGTGTAATAAAAATTTTATTCACAGTGCCTTCAATCGTCATTACATCCTGTCCGGAATGATATCCGACCTGCTGGAACGTATCATCATTCAATGTCGGGTTGCCGCTACGACCTATCAATCCTAAATCACCTCAAATAAGATTTTACTACTATAGTAACATATACTCTTGCATTGTCCATAATATAACAGCTTTTATTTCAATTAAACGGTAAATTTGGACAAGGATTCTTTCAATCCGGTGGACACGTTCTCTAGTTTATTAGATAACTCAACCAACTGGCCACCGATCGTTTCCTGCTCGCTGCTCAGTGATGCAACCTCTTCCGAAGTAGCCGACGATTGCTGTGCTACAGCGCTAACATTACTCATCGCTTCGGACAGGACAGTCTGGGATTGATTCAGCTCGTCGATGGATTCCGTCACGGAATCCAGGTAATGGACAAACCCTTCCATTTGCTCCTGTACAGAAACGAAAATTTGGTTCGTTTCTTTCACGGCACTCATCTGCTCCTGGAACAGCGGGCTTGCTTCAGACAGGGCCTGGACCGTTTCATTCATTTCTTTTTGAATATTGTCAGTGATTTCGCCTACCATCGTTATGGATTGACGGGATTGATCGGCAAGCTGACGAATTTCATCGGCAACGACCATGAATCCACGTCCGGCTGCCCCGGCACGAGCGGCTTCAATCGTCGCATTAAGCGACAGAATATTCGTTTGCTGCGTAATGTTCTGCATCACATCAAGAACTTTCAATACCGAAGAGGTGCTTGATTTCAAAGCGTCCACCTTTTCAGTAAGCGCATTGACCATTTCACCAGTTACGCTTGTTTTCTGCAGAAGATCATTCAAGTACTCCGTACCTTGCTGACTGGATCTTTCAACCTGGCGAGCCGATGTTTCCATCTCTTTGTTAGCATTAATTACATGATCCATTTGCCGGGAAATATTTTCGGTCAGTTCGTTCCCACGCTCGGCTTCGTTGGCAAGGCTTGTTGCCCCGTTAGCGATCTCTTCCGTAGCAATAGCGATTTCCTTGGCGGAAATTGCCGTTTTGTTCGAGGCTTGGGTCAACTCCGCCGCCGTATTCAGCACTTCCTGTGCCGAACTGTTCGTTTGCTGCACGAGCTGTGTAATTTGCTCCATCATCACGTTAAAGCTGTTCGTAAGCATGCCAATTTCGTCCTTGGACTTAGGCTCCATTCGAACGTTAAGATTCCCTTTCGAGCCTTCTTCCATCAGATTTTTAAGCTGAACGAGCGGACGAGCGATCATTCTAACCATCCAAATACCGATCAGAATAGCGATAAGAGCTACAACTCCCAAGGAAATGAACGTAGTAACCAAAATCCCTCTCGCATCCTTAGTCAGTTGATCTGTAGGAAGTACCCCCATCAGGGTCCAGCCTGAATTTTCCTGAGTATTATAGACGGAAAGCACGGTCTTGCCCTGGCTATCCTTAATGCGGGAGCTGCCCGTTTTCTCATCTTCTTTCTTCTCGAAATTAAACTCGGACGGGTTTCCGTTCTCTCCTTCAACTGAAGAGCCGACAATGATATTGTCAGGCGTCAGCATTTGCACCTTGGAGCCGCTGCCAAGGTTAAGCTCCTGCAAATATCCATTCAAAACATCCAGATTGATATCGGCGACAAGTACGAAGCGTTTCATGCTGCTGACGCTCTGAACCGATCTGACAAGCCTGAAAATTTGCGTTCCGCTTGAACCTTCGCTTGAAGCTGTAATCCATTTAACTTGGGAGGTTGCTGCCATGTCATCAAACCAAGGCTCATTGCGGATATTGTTAACAAACGCGCTATCCGCACTGCCTGATGTTACTGCGCCAACGAGATCCTCTTCCCCAGGCACCATATAAACGGCAACTACACCTTTACTGGAGAATGTCATCGAATTCAGCCGGTTTCTCATTTGGTTCGAAGTCGTAAACCGGTCATAGTCGGACGTAGTGGAAAGCGAAGCATCCCGTATCGCCTTCTGCATTTCATCGTCCAAAAATACTTGCTGGAGTGTTTCTTCATATTTTTGGAAAATAATGTCCAGCTTCTGGGAGGTTTGCACGATCGTCTGCTGGCTCGCAGTTTCAGCATTTTTCTCAATCGTTCCTCTCGCCATTTGATAGGACAAAATACCTATCGCCAAAACGAAAAACATAATGGCAACAAAGAAAATAAGAAACAAACGAATACCTACAGACCTAGAAGGATTAATATCCTTTGGCAGATTGTCTAAAGCAGCCATTGCTCTATTTCTCCACACGCTAAGTCCTGCTTTGCCTTGCGTTTCGTCTTTACTTTTCTTAATTTCTTTCTTGTTGTCTTTAGCTTGGTTCTCCTTCTTAGGAACCAATTTCATGTTGATCACCCACCACTCATAATAGTAAAACTCGTAGAAATAGGATTGAGGTCTTGCCTCTAACCTCATAAATTCTTCCTGCATTTCATACTTTTATATTCGACAAAAACCTACCTTTTCCTTTTTATTATCGGTAAATATTACTTTTGAGTTTAACATTAAGCCAAAAAAGTTAGCTAGACAGCAAAAAAGAGTCTTTTGTCCTATATAACAAAAGACTCTCTTCAAGTCATTTTCAGCTTATTTTCTTTTTCGCATCATATCAAAGTACGCAACCGGCTGATCCACTTTCATCTTGATTCGCTGCAGCGGATGACGCGCGGCGTCCAGCTCATTGCCTTCCTCATCCCAAAGAACGCCAACGGTTTGTTTGAAAAAAGTGCCGTTCGGCCCGAAAAATTCAACCTGCTGCCCAGGCTTGAAATGATTCCGCTGCTGGATGACCGCCGTCCCGTCCGCCTCATTGTATTCCATGACCAGCCCAGCGAAATCATAAGGCGCCGCCTTTTCCTCCGGCTCATAAATATGATCCTCATGATCCGGCGCATCATAGAAGAACCCTGTATTGAGCGGACGATTCGCTGCTTTGTTGATTTCCTCCAGCCACTCGGGCCGAAGCACATAATTTTCCGGATCAGCTATATACGAATCAATCGCCTGTCGGTAGACGTTCACAACGGTGGCCACGTAATGTATCGATTTCATCCGGCCTTCAATTTTGAAGCTGTCAATGCCGACATCGATTAAATCAGGAATATGATTAATCATGCACAAATCTTTAGAGCCCATCGTAAACGGGTTGTCTTCTTCCTGGAAGAGCGGGAGCGGGGTAATTCCTGTTTTATTCTCCTGGCGCCCTTGCTCCATCGCCAGCTCTTCTTCCGATACCCAGACCTCTTCTTGATGGCCTTCTTCAAACAAGTCATACTTCCAGCGGCAGGACTGGCAGCAGCCGCCGCGATTGGAGTCACGGTCCGTGAAATGATTGGACAGTACACATCGCCCGGAGTAGGAAGAGCACATCGCCCCGTGAATAAAAGCTTCAATCTCAATATCGACCTGCTTCTTGATCTCCTCAATTTCTTCCATGCTCGTTTCACGGCCAAGCACGACCCGGGGCAGCCCTTCGTCCTTCCAGAACTTCACGGCCTGCCAGTTAAGCGTAGATTGCTGCGTGCTCAGGTGTACTTCAAGTCCAGGAGCAACACGGCGGGCGGTATCGATAATGATCGGATCTGCGGCAATGATCGCGGAAATTCCTACATCGTATAAGTTCCGCAAATATTGTTCGATTCCTTCGATATCTTCATTATGGGCATAAATATTCGTCGCCACAAACACTTTGGCGCCATATTGATTAGCGAATTGTACGCCCTCACGCATCTCGTCAAAACTGAAATTGTCCGCATTTGAACGAAGGCCGTATTTTTGCCCTCCAATATATACGGCATCCGCCCCATAGTGGATCGCAAATTTCAGTTTCTCCAAATTCCCCGCTGGTGCCAGCAGCTCAGGCTTGTCTAAACGATAGCGTTTCCCTGTGTATTTTGGCCGCTGTCTCTCTCTAGTTTGCATCCTCGTTCACCTCTTGCAACAAATTAATATACTTGCTCTTTATAAAAAAATCCGAATGACAGCTCACGGTCCGGGTCCTGTACTTCCCGAATTTCATCCTGCCAGCTCTCATCAAATTCATACTCACCCGGATCGTTAAAGTAACTGTCGATCGCCCGCCGATATACACGAATGACCACCGTATTGTAGCTGACGTCCTTTAACAGCGTCTCAATTTTAAAGCTGTCCAGACCTGCAGCCATCAGAAGATGCAAATCCTCCAATATGCAAATATCATCTGAACTCATAATATGCGTGCCGTTACCGTCCTCATAAATAGGAAACTTCTCCTCAGGCCGCTCTGCCTCAATCAAGTACAGACCGCGGCTCTTGCCGAATTCACGCTCCGGCTGTTGAAGAACTTTGCCTTGATGAGTAATATAGCTGTCTACAAGGCGCCGTTTAGAATGATAAATGTTCGTCATGCCATGAATTTGCACCTCTGACTCCAGCTTGAGATGCGGCTGCATCTCCGTAATTTCATCCATATTCAACTCCCGGGCCAGCACAACCCGCGACGCCCCTCTGCTCCCCCAAAAATTCGCTGTTGCATAGTTGGTCGATGTCATCTCGGCGTTCCAGTGCAATTTCAATGTTAGGTTTTGCGATCTTACAGCCTGCAGCACTGCCGGATCTCCGAATTGCACGCCATCTACCCCAGCCTGCTCCAACTGCTGCAAGTAAAGCGGAAGCTCCTCGAGCAGCTCATTGCTTATAAGGTTGGTCATGCTTACGTAAATTTTTGCCTTCCGCTCATGAGCCAGCTTCACCGCATCCGCTATTTCAGTGATCGTGAAGCTGCCCGGCAGCCGCATCCCGTATTTCTCTTCCCCGATCAGCGCCGCATCGGCACCAGCCTCAAAATAGCTCTCCAATTCCGCTAGAGAACCGGCAGGGACAAGAAGTTCCGGTTTTTTTCCCATGTTCATCCACCTCGGTTAATTAGCTGTTTCCTTACTTTTTTTAATGTTCTGTAAATGTTCTGCATAGGTTTTGGCGAATAAATGCTCGCCGCTGCCGTCCTTTTTAGTCACGTAGAACAAATACTCCGATGACTTCGGCTCCAGAGCAGCTTCAATCGACTTCAGGCTGGGCGCCGCGATCGGCCCGGGCGGCAAGCCTTTATACATGTAGGTGTTATAAGGACTGTCCACACTTTGCAGATCTTTATATAGCAGCCGTTCCTTCGGCTTATCAAGCAAATACTGTACAGTGGCGTCAATTTCCAGCTTCATGTCCTGCGCAATGCGGTTGTAAATTACTCCGGCAACGAGGCTTCTCTCGCTATCGGCGACTACCTCGCGCTCTACTAATGAAGCAACGGTCATCAGCTCGTTAAAATCAAGCCCCCGGGCCTTCAATTTTTGATCAAATTCAGGAATTTGCTTAATGCGTTTGTTCGTCTCCTGAAGCATTCTGGATATGATGTCCGCTTCTGTACTTCCCTTCTCCAGCTCATAGGTTTCCGGGAACAAGTAGCCTTCCAGGCGATAAGTCAGTCCGGATGGTGCAGGAAGAAAAGCAAGCAATGCCTCGTCGATTCCGGCCGCCTCTTTGGCCAGGCCAAGAAAGGTCTCCTTATCGGCAAAGCCTGATTCAGCTAGCTTATCCGCCATCTGTTTTACTGTGTAGCCTTCAGGAATAGTAAAGCGGATCATTTCCGCTTTCACTACATCGCCGCTGTTCAATTTACTAATAATTTCGTCATAAGTGATCCCGGGCTGCATTTCATATATCCCTGCCTGAAATTTGCTGCCTTCAGCCTTCCACTTCAAATACGATTTGAACAGAAAAGAATTTTTGATCAGACCTTGGTTTTCCAGTATTTCCGCAATCGCAGTCGTGCCTGTCCCCGGTTGTATCGTCACTTGGACAGCCTGTTGTGATGGTTTAACCGGCTGCATTTCCATATAGCCATAAGCTGCCAGTGCGCCTGTGCCTGCAAACATTAGCAGCAGCAAGGAAATGAACCACTTCCATACTTTCTTCAACCAATCAGCTCCTTAACAGCCAAAAAGGGCGGTATCCGCCCTTCTCAGACTTATCTATAAGAGATCTCGTTCAACGATTGCCCCTTTTGAACATGCACGCATTGCCACATCTCCAAGAGGGACATGCAACAGCATGTATTGATAGCTCTAATGCGTGCCGCCAGCCCCTCCTGGCTACTCTGGAAAAGTCAGCTCGTCATACAGCTCCGACACGTTCTCCCATTCTTCGTCATCATCAATCGTGACGAGCTCCAAGGCCCCTTCCCGATCGATCATAATTTTGAATATTTCCGGTTCGGCATCTGCTCCACCATTTTCTGTGCGGAGAACGGCATACGAGCTGCCTGCAACGTCAAATTCCTTCTCGACTGTATAATTAGCCACTCGTCCCTGTTCATCCTCAAGCTCGACGACAGAACCAAACGCATCCTGTACCCGGGAAGTCCAAACTACAGTGGCGGCGGAATACTCCGTCATCAATCGTGGTCCTCCCCGTCAAACTCATCGATTAACGTATTGAACGTCTCCTCGACGATTTCCCATTCCTCGTCGCTCTCAATCGTGTACAGCTTCAGATCATCGCCGTCTTCCTCGTAACGGAACGCGTATACCTCTTCGGCCTCTTCCTCTTCATTGGAATCAAGAGGAACGACCATCATATACTTCGCATCTGAACCGTCAACCTCAAACTTCATGATGACTTCGAACTCTTCTTCATTGCCCTCATCGTCAGGGATGTAAATAATTTCCGGTTCTTCTTCATTGCCGATACGATCCTTAGACATGTGCGATCACCCTCACTTTTTACTCTTAGAGTCTAAATAATTTTGTAGAATCAAAACTGCGGCCATTTTATCCACAACTTCTTTGCGTCGTCTCCTGCTCACATCCGCCTCAATGAGCGTCCGCTGCGCGGAAACTGTCGAGAGCCTCTCATCCCAAAGATGAACGGGCAGCTTGATTCTGTCCTGAAGCTCCTCCGCAAAGGCCTTGCATATTTCGCCACGGGGACCAACCGTGCCATTCATATTTTTCGGCAGACCGACTACGATCTCTTCGACCTCATGCTGATTGGCCAGCTCCGCAATACGATCGAACTCCTCGCCTTCCCGCCGGCGTTCTATGACTTCTACACCTTGGGCGGTCCATCCGAAAACATCGCTAACAGCTACCCCGATTCTGCGGTCCCCGTAATCCAGACCCATAATTTTCATGCCATGCTCCTAACGGTGACTGGACATATAGAATCTTACCAGTTCTTCAATCAACTCGTCACGTTCTTTTTTGCGCACCAGACTTCTCGCATTGTTGTGGCGCGGTATATATGCCGGATCTCCTGATAGCAAATAGCCGACAATCTGGTTGATCGGATTATATTCTTTGTCCTGCAATGCTTCATATACCGTAAGAAGAATTTCCTGCGCAGACGCCTCCTGCTGATCACCTTTGACATTAAACTTGACGGTTTTATCCATATAGTCCATGATGACACCTCGCTTCTTAAGACATACGCCTTCTTGATCGCAGTCTGATTCCTTCTTAGTCTACCCTTACTATATCATAATGTGCGTTCTTTAAGGAAATTTTCGGCTAAAGAGCGGCTTCAAAAAGTTCCCTTTCAACCGCGAAGCTATTCGAATGATGATCCGGCATCGGATCCTGTCATTATGCTTGGGCAGCAATCCACTTTTCCGCGACTTGCAAAGCGTCTTCGAGCTTGGAGACATCCTTGCCCCCGGCCTGAGCCATATCTGGACGGCCGCCTCCGCCTCCGCCGCATACGGCTGCAACCTCTTTGACCAGCTTGCCTGCGTGAATCCCCCGCTTCACCTGCTCTTGCGGTACGGCGACGACAAAGTTGACTTTATCGTCCATCGCCGCGCCAAGTACGATGACGGCATCCGGGACTTTGACTTTCAGTTCGTCAGCTAAAGTTCTTAGCATGTCCATATTGCCAGCTTCTACCCGAGCAGCGAGCAGCTTGGTTCCTCCTGCCTCGACGATACGGCTGGTCAGCTCGCTAGCCTCGATTGCACTTAGCTTGCTCTGCAGCGACTCGTTCTCGCGGCCAAGCTCCTTCAATTGATGATACAGCGCATCGATACGCTTCGGAACCTCATTCACGTTCGCTTTAAGAAGTGCTGCGGATTGTTTCAAAAGCTCAAGCTGGCCATCCATGTACAAATACGCCCCGCGGCCAGTTACCGCCTCGATCCGGCGCACTCCCGAACCGATGCCACTCTCGCTGATCAGCTTGAACAAGCCGATTTCGGCCGTATTGTTTACATGGCAGCCTCCGCATAGTTCCAAACTGTAGTTGTCAACTTGCACGACGCGGACGATATCGCCATACTTTTCGCCAAACAGCGCCATGGCGCCCATCGCCTTCGCTTCGTCAATCGGCTTGTATTCGATGACGACGTCCAGCGCATTCCAGATCTGCTCGTTCACCTTGCGCTCAACCTCGGCCAGTTCCTCAGCGGAAATGCTGCCCAGATGCGAGAAGTCAAAACGCAGACGCTGCGGCTCTACTAAAGAACCAGCCTGGTTGACATGCTCCCCGAGCACTTCTTTAAGCGCTTTGTGCAGCAGGTGAGTCGCTGTATGATTTTTTAAAATCCCGCCGCGCAATGTATGATCCACTTCGGCCTTCACCGACGCCCCGACGCGCAATTCGCCCGTTTTCACCGTTACTTGATGAACGTGCTGGCCGTGCGGCGCTTTGAACAAGCCTTCTACGTCCGCGCTTCCCGATTCACTCAAAATAACGCCTTTATCGCTCACCTGGCCTCCGCTTTCCGCATAGAAAGGCGTCTTCTCCAAAATGATTTGCCCGCTCGCGCCCGCAGACAACACATCGACAAATGTGTCGTTCTCAAGGATAGCCAAAATGGTAGTGGTGGCATCTAGCTCATTATATCCAACGAATTCTGTTTTAGTCGTAAAATCAGCCAAAGCCCCACCCTGTACGGACATACTGCCGCCTTTATGACTCGCCGCCCGTGCGCGTTCGCGCTGGCCCTCCATCTCCGACTCGAAGCCCTCACGGTCAACCGACAACCCTTGTTCCTGCGCGAAATCCTCGGTCAAATCAAGCGGGAAGCCATACGTATCATACAGCTTAAAGGCATCTGCACCACTTATAACAGTACGGCCCTCGGCCTTGGCCTGCGCACTAATTTCCGACAAAATCGCAAGGCCATCGCTCAACGTTTCATGGAAACGTTCTTCCTCGGTGCGGATCACCTTCTCGATAAACTCACGCTTCGTCACAACATCGCTGTAGTAGCTGCCCATAATATCGCCAACGGTCGCAACGAGATGATACATAAACGGCTTATCCAGCCCTAGCATCTTTCCATAACGAACGGCTCTGCGCAGCAAACGGCGAATGACGTAACCGCGGCCTTCATTGGACGGCAGTACGCCGTCCGCTACAGCAAAAGCAACGGTACGGATATGGTCGGCAATAACTTTCATCGCGACATCGCTGTCTTCGCCTGAACCGTATTTCACACCAGAAATTTCAGCGGTTTTGCCGATAATCGGCATAAATAGATCCGTATCGAAGTTGGAGTTTACCTCCTGCAAAATAGAAGCAAATCGTTCAAGTCCAGCCCCGGTATCAATATTTTTATTCGGCAGCGGCGTGTAGCTGCCGTCTTTATTATGGTTAAATTGCGAGAACACCAAGTTCCATACTTCCAGAAAACGCTCGTTCTCCCCGCCCGGCGTGCAGTCCGGGTCAGACAAATCGCCATAAGCCTCGCCGCGGTCGTAGAAAATTTCCGTACACGGCCCGCACGGCCCTTCGCCGATATCCCAAAAATTATCCTCCAGCTTTACAATCCGCTCGGCCGGAATGCCAATTTTCTCATTCCACAGCTTGTAAGCTTCTTCATCCTCCGGATATACAGTAACGGACAGACGCTCGGGATCGAATCCGATCCATTCTTTTTTCGTCAAAAACTCCCAGGCCCACGTAATCGCTTCTTCTTTAAAATAATCCCCGATCGAGAAATTGCCCAGCATCTCAAAAAAAGTATGGTGACGCCGCGTCTTGCCTACATTTTCGATGTCGTTGGTGCGGATGCATTTTTGCGAATTGGCGATTCTTGGATTTTCCGGTTTTACCCGGCCGTCGAAATACGCTTTAAGCGGTGCCATCCCGGCATTAATCCATAACAAAGAAGGATCGTTATGAGGGACGAGCGAAGCGCTCGGTTCGATTTTATGTCCTTTGCTGGCGAAAAACTCCAGCCACTTGGAACGAATTTCACTAGATTTCATTACAGGTTCCTCCTAACAAGATCATAAATAGGCTTAAAAATACAAAAAACGCCCCTGAAACTCAGGGACGATTAAATCGCGGTACCACCCTGGTTATCGCTTCTTGGGCCCATGAGCCAAAATGAAGCGATCGCCTTGAACGGTCTTGTAACGGTAACCACCCGGCGAATTTTCTTCGCTCTCCGAAATCAGCTTTCCGTCCAGTCATTATCGGGTTCTCTCAGCCAGCGCGTTATACCGTCGGATCGCATATCCGCCAATCTTTCGCGAAGGAACGCCTTCTCTGAACAATGAACGTGGGACGTACTTCATTTCGTCAACGATTTACATTTATACACAACATGAAATAAATCAATATTAGTATATAAGGCGAATTTCCGCCTGTCAATGCGGCTAGGCTGTTTTGCGGCGAACATAATACGTATAGAAATGATGAATAACCACTTTGAGTACCGCAAAAAAGGGAACCGCGAGAATAAGCCCCGGCACGCCAGCGATTTCGCCGCCAATCAATAGAGCAAGGATGATGAGCATCGGGTGTAAATTCAACGAACGGCCGACAACTTGGGGAGAAATAATATTGCTCTCGATCATCTGGCATACCGTGTTGACCAGCACCACCATAAGCACCATCCGCCAGGAAATGGTCGTAGCGAGAACAAGCGCCGGGGCCGCCCCAAGAAAGGGGCCGAGGTAAGGAATAATGTTGCATACCGCAACGACTCCCGCAAACAGCAAGGCGAAGGGCATGCCGATGATCATATATCCGAAATAGGCGAGTACGCCGATGATGACGCATACGAGCAGTTGTCCCCGTACATAGTTTCCTAGCGCTTCATCAATTTCCTTCAATAGAGAAACAAGCGATTTGCGATGTGTTCGCGGCAAAAACTGCAGGATCATCCGTTCAAACACTTCAAAGTCTTTAAGCATATAAAAAATAAGAAATGGAACGATAAACGCATTAAAAATAACCCCGATCGTAGTTCCGATATTGTTGAGAAAATTAGAAATCGTATCGGCCAGCCGCTGTTCAAATTGAAAAAACCAATTGTTCATCCCCAGCCGGACGCTGCCGGGAAGCAGACTGTTGTCCCACCTGTTGATCATTTGCTGGGTATGTAATGTCAGTTCGGGCAAGTGCTCGCCTAACTCCTCAAGCTGTTTAATAAACATCGGCGTGACGTTAATCAATATGACGGACAGACTGGTCAGAAATACCGCATAAATCAGCAGCACCGCCATCGTTCTCGGCACTTTGCGCCCGCCCAGCATCCGTACCACCGGGTTCAAAATATAAGAAATAATCACCGCTATGAGAAAAGGGGCAAGCACGGCTTTTAAAAATCCAAAGACCAGAGCAAACATCGGCCGCAGCAGCCATACAAAATAAAGAATGACCAGGCCAAGCAGCAGCCACATTCCATAGCGGAACACTTTACTTTTTATGATCGGCTCCACGCGCGATCCCTCCTTGGCGGTGGACTGGCTATAGGTCAGTATATGCCTGGCGGCTAAAAAATAATCGTGCAGCTTTCCCGCCAAAAGAGCTCATTTTGCGGGGCGAAATGCTAAAGCAAAGCCCCTCTCCCGCGAAGGAAGAAGGGCTGGCGGCCTCAATAATGCAGGCCGGGAATATTAAGTTGATGCCTGTATTTGCGAGAAATCCGAGGACATTTCCTCTCCGAAGAACAAATCGTCGAGAGAGCTGAGCGTTCCGTCTTCCTCTACTTGGTACACCGACATTTTATCGCCGTTTATCGTCAGTTCGATAAAGCATCCCCAGCAATAAAATTGATGGGAACCGATCTTCCCAATATCCTTGGAGCTGCAGTTTGGACATTTCATCATTCATTTATCACCTATCCGTTGACAGAATTCATGGTCTTCTCCAGCCGTTGCTCACTGTTCGGGGGGACCATGATCGCATTTTCCCCTTTAATCATTCCCGGTATATACGGCAGCAATTTCCGCCCCTCCATTAGATCCGATAAAAAACCGTCACTAACTTCGATACCAGTAATTGTATTTCCCAATTCTTGTTCAAAATAAACATCGGCAACGTATCCAATCATCGTCCCATCCTTCGTAAGAACAGGAAGCTCCTTCAATTTGCCGTTACCCGAAGTGAAGGTAAGCTGTATATTCTCGGCTTCCCATTTGCGGACAGCCTGTTGATTGCGAATCATGACGGCATCCTCGCCGTAAGCGACGATCTCTTCCCAGGGTACCGCTTTAACGCTGGAGGAAAACATCTGCCTGCCCTCCAGTTCAATCCCGGAAATAGTCCAATCTTCATTCAATATAACATCGAGGACTTTCCCGACCTGCTTTCCGTTCTCCACATTGTAAACGGCCAAGCCTATCAATTGCTGCAGTCTCATGAACACAGGTCCTCCTCGCTGCGATGGGGTTCATTGCTGTTCATTTCCAAATCACATGAAAAAGTGAACGCATCCTCCTTTCTTTACAAACTCAAAGCAATGCCCATCATATTTTTTTACGATGACGATTCAGGATGGTTCCAACTTTTTCGGCAGTATACTCCATTTCTTCACTAGTATTACCCAAACCAAAGCTAAATCGAATCGCCGAGCGCAAAAGATTTTGCGGCAAATTCATGGCTTCGAGTACATGGGAGGGTTCGAGCGACCCGGAGGTGCATGCGGAGCCGCTTGCGACAGCGATTCCTTCCATATCCAGGTTCATAAGCATCGTCTCTGTTTGCATTGCTGGAAAGCTGATATTTACGATATGTGGCAAATGGTAATCCTTATTCCCGTTTAAATGAAAGTTGCCCAAACCGACAGTACGTTCCAGACCGCTCAGCAATATTGAACGCAAATTCAAATCATGCGCCCGTCTGTCGGCCAGCCCGGCTGCGGCAAGCTCGGCGGCCTTAGCAAAGCCGGCGATTCCAGCCATATTTTCCGTACCGGCCCGTCTTTTCTTCTCCTGCAGCCCGCCGTAAAGCATCGGCTCAATCATTAAATTTTTACGAATATACAGGGCGCCTACACCTTGAGGTCCATTGATTTTGTGCGAGGAAAAACTGATGAGGTCAACAGGAAGTTCATTGCAGGAAATAGGCACCGCACCAAGAGCCTGAACGGCATCGACATGAAACACTGTACCGTCGGACCTGCTGCGGATCATTTGCCCGATTTCCTCAATCGGCTGCAAAGTGCCCACCTCATTGTTGCCATACATTACACTGACAAGCACGGTATCAGGGCGCAACGCCTCGGCAACCTGCTCCGGGTGAACACGCCCGGTACGGTCAACTGGAAGATACGTTACCTCAAACCCTTCCCGCTCCAGCTGCTGACAGGAATGCAGCACAGCATGGTGCTCTATCGCTGTCGTAATAATGTGCTTGCCGCGTGATTTTTGAGCCTGTATCGTACCGAACAGCGCTAGATTATCGCTCTCTGTGCCGCCTCCCGTAAACACCAGTTCATCCGGTCTGCAGCCTAAGGCGGCAGCGAGCCGATCCCTTGCTCCATTGACCATACGCTTGGCCTCTCTTCCGAATGAATGCACGCTTGAAGCATTTCCGTACTTTTCCGTCATGACAGAGATCATCGCTTCCGCAACTTCTGCACGGATAGGCGTGGAGGCAGCGTGGTCCAAATATATTTGTTTCATCATTTTCACCTGTCTTCAAAGAGGTATCGTTCCACTAAAATATCAGTCGTATTACGGTATTATTCCCCGAAACATTCCCATCATAACGCCGCCCCCGGCAGGTGTCCAGCAAATGTACAGCTATTATTCAATTTCTCTTTAGTTTTCCAACCAATTTACCGATGAAAACAATAATAAGGAGCGTGAACAATATGCATGAATTGAAGATGGCAGTCACACTTGAACAGGAAGTTGTCATAATTTTGAATTCTGGAGATACGATGAAGGGCTTGCCGAAATGGGGAGCAGACCCCAAAAAAGTGCAGCTTAGAACCGTTGAAGGCTCTTTCTGGTTTTTATTAGAAGAAATTGCACATGTTACTCGAATTATACCTATTGAAAAAATAGAAAAGCCCCGCCAGAAAAAAACACAGGCGAAACGAGATCGTACTTATCGGGTTTGAATGCTGTTCAACAAGTTGAACAAGTGGTGTTTATGTACAACAGCTTCAAGACTGCGCTTTGTTCTCGCTTTCGATTTATTCCGTAAAAAATCCCCTTCATACTCTTCTGTGCTGAAATACTATTTTTTTGAAGGAAATAAGCATTTTAGGTAGAATGACTTATATTGTATGAAGGTATAACCTGAATTGAATTGTACTTTCTATATTGAGTTGCTGGAATATGTTTTTTAGAGTGGTTTGAAATGGGACCGGATGAGTTAAGCAAAAACTCCAACCGATGGGGAACCCTCTAGGAGATGTTGTTATGGAATTCACTGACCAAATCAGAGCACTAGCTAAAAGAGTGCAAAAAATGAAAGATAGTATTTTAACTGAAGAAGCAACCAAAACCTCTGTTATCATGCCTTTCTTTCAAGCCCTAAACTACGATGTATTTAATCCGGAAGAGTTTCTGCCTGAATTTATTGCTGATGTGGGCATAAAAAAGGGAGAAAAAGTAGACTACGCAATTATACAAGATAAAAAACCAATTATACTAATCGAAGCCAAATCCATTCAGGAACAGTTAACTAAGCACGACTCTCAGCTCTTTAGATACTTTGGAACCAGCAATGCAAAATTTGCTATTCTTACTAATGGGATAATCTACAGGTTTTATACTGACTTAGAAGAACAAAACAAGATGGATACGACACCGTTTTTTGAATTCAACTTGTTCGACATAAGAGATCATCAAATTTCTGAGCTAAGTAAATTTAAGAAAGACAATTTTAATGTTGAAAGTATTAATACGACTGCCGCTGAATTAAAGTATACTAATGAGATTAAACGTTATCTAAAGGAACAATGGGATAATCCTACAGATGAGTTCGTTTCCGTCATTTTAACTGATGTTTATCCAGGTAAGAAAACAAGACAAGTTATTGAAAAGTTTAATGGTATTGTAAAACGTTCTCTTAAAGAGTTTGTCAATGACATATTAAATGACAAGCTCCAGTCAGCACTTGCCAACACAAATTCTGAGCAAATCGTGAATAAAGAAGTAGCCGCAACAATTGAAACGTTAACGGAGGAAAAACCCGAAATTGTTACAACGCAAGAAGAACTTGAGGGTTACATTACAGTGCGGATCTTATTAAAAGATATCATTTCTCCTGATCGCGTTAACTATCGTGACAACCTTAGTTATTTAAATATTCTGTTAGATAACAACATTCGAAAATGGATCTGCCGACTTTATTTGAACAATGCCAGTAAATCAATACAGCTTAATGATGATGACAAGACAACAATAGCTTTACAAGACATTTCCGATTTAATCTTTCATAAAGAAAAAATTGTTCAAACCGCCTAGCGTTTTATTTAATTGTCTAAGCTGAATTAGTTTAAGCTAAAATTTAATGACACCTTCTCTATGTCATCCACTAATTGTCCCGAGGTCTATAAAAGTAATTGTTTCGTCATTTAGCTCAGATACCATAGTAATTGCATACTCTTCCTCATAAAAACAAAAGAGAAACCCAACGTTTGAATAACGTGGGTTTCTCTGCGCTCCGAAGACCCTCTAAGATGGTGACAAGCCATTCGTCTTCTCGCATAAAATGCACTAGATGTAAAACATGTAATTTTGATCTGCGCCGTGTTCTTCATAATTAATCAAATTCTCGAGCGTTGTCGAATCCAAAACCTCAGCAATGCTGTCGCGAATACGCAGCCATAAATTACGCTTCGCCGGATCGTCCTCTTCCGTGAAATCCACCGGGGAGATCGGCCCTTCCAATACGCGGATAATATCCCCCGCCGTAATCTCTTCAGCGGCGCGTGACAATATGTAACCCCCATAGGCTCCGCGAACGCTCTTGACAAGCCCTGCGTTTCGCAACGGGGCGATTAATTGCTCCAAGTAGTGTTCAGACAACTGATTTTTTTCAGCGATGCTCTTCAAGGAAGTAGGTCCTTCACCAAACTTCGCAGCGAGTTCCATCATGATCGTTAAGCCATAGCGTCCTTTTGTGGAAATCTTCAAAGAAGCCACCTCTTTCAATTTTCGAGTAATATTTATATAATTGAACCTTGATCAATAAAGATATGACAGGAGGGAACCCGCACTCGAAAGGCGCGTCAGCTTATAACTCCCTATTCCTATCATTAACCTATGTTTATCGTAACATATCCCGTGTCTTTTGGAAAATAAAACAGCCGTGCTTCGAGCAAAATATTTACACTGCTCTAACAATGCTTCAATATCGTCCAAAGCGCGCTGCTTATGATAAAATATTGACAGGGAAACCGCCAAAGGAGTGATATAGATGTCTGGTGTAAACAGCGAAACAAGAATTGTCGTCGGCATGTCCGGAGGCGTCGATTCCTCGGTAACGGCGCTGTTGCTCAAACAGCAAGGATATGATGTTATCGGCATATTCATGAAAAACTGGGATGATACCGATGAATTCGGCCATTGCACGGCCGAGGATGACGCGGAGGATGTGCGCCGCGTATGCGAGCAAATCGGTATCCCTTACTATACCGTCAATTTCGAGAAGGAATACTATGATAAAGTATTTGCCTATTTTCTCGAAGAATATAAGCGGGGACGCACCCCAAATCCGGATGTCTTGTGCAATCGTGAAATTAAATTCGGTGAATTTCTGCATAAAGCCATGGATTTGGGCGCCGAGTACGTAGCCACAGGACACTATGCCCGCGTAGTGCAGGACGATGATGGCATGTACAAACTGCTGCGCGGTGTGGACAGCAATAAGGATCAGACTTATTTTCTGAACGCATTGAATCAGGCACAGCTGGCCAAAGCGATGTTCCCGATCGGGCATCTGCCGAAGCCGGAGGTACGCCGGATAGCCGAAGAAGCTGGGCTTTATACAGCGAAGAAAAAAGACAGCACAGGTGTCTGTTTCATCGGCGAACGCAATTTCCGCGAATTTCTAAGCCAGTACCTGCCGGCCCAGTCCGGCGACATGGTCGACATTGCGACAGGCGAAGTCAAAGGCAGGCATGACGGCCTCATGTACTACACGCTGGGCCAGCGTCAAGGTCTTGGCATTGGCGGGTCGGGCAGCGGGGAGCCCTGGTTCGTGGCCGACAAGGACCTGGAGCAGAACATTCTTTATGTAGTACAAGGCGAGAAGCATCCCAGCCTGTATTCGACCGGCTTGGTCGCTTCCGGCGTAAACTGGATCGCAGGCGCGGACGAGCTGCCGGACAAGCCGTTTAAATGCACGGCCAAGTTCCGGTACCGCCAGCAGGACCAGGGGGTTACCCTGATCCCGAGGGAAGACGGAACGATGTTCGTTGCCTTCAATCAGCCGCAAAAAGCGATTACCCCGGGCCAGGCAGTCGTCTTCTACGACGGCGACGAATGCTTGGGCGGCGGCACGATCGAGGTAGCAGAAAAAATGCCCGTTCCTGAGTTAGGAGCGTCCCTAAGCTAACTGAAGCGTGCGCACAAAGAGAAGGGGCTGTCTAATAAGTCTCCAAAATAAAAAGTTGGACAAGAAAACATAAGTTTTCCGTCCAACTTTTTTTGCTCTGTCGCTTTGCAGATAGTAGCGATAGTAGTGAAGCGGATGCCGGCAACCTTCAGTAGATTGTAGGCCAAAGCCACAAACCCCAAATTCGGTGTGAACCCAGCCCTCGCAAGAAGAAGCTACGGAATGAGCGATTGCCCTCGACGTGCCCCCCTTAGTTTAATGGATTTATAGTAGTTATTTTCTACGACTAAGAAGGGAATGTAGATTTAATTGGATTTCATGTCGTTAGTGGGAGGGAAGAAGGTCATCCTGGGCGGATTCTTGATTTTTGGTGCATCAAATCCATCTAATTCCCCGAATTATTCGTTTCGAGCATAATTAAATACATGATTTCCATTTAGTCTACATCCCTGTTTAGCTTCGTGTCCGACAGTTTGTATAGAGGTGCTTAAGATGGGAGCCCCTCAGTCATCTAGGTTCACTCCTAGAGACAGTCCCTTCTTCCGTTTCTCTGGCGGCCGCCATTACAGATGGCGCACAAGCTCTTCCACAAATTGCTCCAGCTGTTCGCGGTCCAGCTCATCAAACCGGCTGGTGATCGGACTGTCGATATCCAGGACGCCAAGCAATTCGTCGTCCTTGATCAACGGTACAACAATTTCCGAGCGGGAAGCGGCATCGCAGGCAATATGGCCGGGAAACTGCTCGACGTCATCCACGAGCACAGTATTGCGCTGCATCGCGGCTGTTCCGCATACGCCCCTGCCCATGGGAATACGAATGCAGGCCGGCAATCCTTGAAACGGGCCCAATACGAGCTCGCCATCTTCATATAAGTAAAAGCCAACCCAGTTGATTTGCTCCAGAAATTGATTCAGCAGCGCCGCCGCATTGGCGAGATTGGCTACCTGGTTAGTCTCTCCTTCCAACAGCGTCCGCAGCTGCGACTTTACGACAGTATATTGTTCTTCACGAGTTCCCGCATATTTTTCGGATACGAACATGGCATTTCCACTCCTTTTGGAATTTTGAACCTGTGTAGGACCCCTGTTTAGGTATTTCTCTGCTTAGGTATTTCTCTGCTTAGGAATTCCCCTGTTTAGGTATTTCTCTGTGTAGGACTTCTATGTTTCGAATCTTTTTGTACTGGATCTCCCTGTGTAGAATTTCTCCTTCTTGAATGTCTCCCTATTGAATCTCCCTATTGAATCTCCCTATTGAATCTCTCTGTGTTAAATCTCTCTATAATGGATTCCCCTGTATTAGATCTCTCTAAATCGGCTCTCACTATATCGTACCTCTCTGCACCAATTCCTCTTCATTCACAAATCGAATCCATTAACCTAAATCATGCTGGTTATGACGATATATGCGACGAGTAAAAACATTTAATCAACGCCTGATGTGATGCTTTTATTGCTGCTGTAGAAAAAAGGATTCCGTATTAATGAACCCATCGTATTCGTACTAATGGTAACGATATTCGGCGTGTTTTTATTTGAAGTCATCGTTTCGAAGCCGGAAGTGCCGGCCTTATTGGGCGGGTAGGTGCCAAACGGTGCTTCGACTTTGAGTAAAAGATTCGTACACTTCTATCGTATTGTTCCCTACTGCATATCCTTCGAGCGGCGGATTTGCTGGTTGTGGAGGATTTTGCTCTCGTTCCCCTGCTCCGTCGCCTCGTAAAATTTCCGCTTCGCCAAATTCGGCGGCAAATAATCCTGCTTCACATAGTGCCCCGGATAATCATGGGGATATTTGTAGCCGACATGGCCAAGCTTTTCGGACCCCTTGTAATGGGTATCCCGCAAATGCAAAGGCACCTCCGCCGATTTTACGTCCTCGATGGCGGTCATTGCTTTGGAGATCGCTGTGGTCACAGCGTTGGATTTCGGGCTCTCTACCGCAAATAGAATCGCCTGGGCGATGTTCAGCTTCGCCTCCGGCCACCCGTTGTTCCGGTACGCTTCCAGCGCGCTAACAGCTTGAACCATCGCCTGGGGATTAGCCAGGCCGATGTCCTCGCTGCTCGCGGCAATCAGCCGCCGGATGAACGTCATCGGGTCCATCCCCAGCTTTTCCACCGCGTACAGAAACCAGAACAACGCTGCATCGCTGGAGCCGCGAATGCTTTTGTGGAACGCCGACAGCACGTCGTATTGCGTGGATTCATCCGCTTTGACAAGCGGGCGCCGGATCGATTCCTCCGCCACATCCAACGTAATATGCACGCTGCCGTCCTGGCGCGGAGGCGTCGTCATCGCCGCCAGCTCCAGCGCGTTCAGCGCCCGGCGGATATCTCCGTTCGCCATCGCCGCGATATGGAGCAGCGCCTCTTCGTCCACCTCGAGATGCATAAAGCCCAGCCCTTTCTCCTTATCCGTCAAAGCACGCTTCATCGCCATAAGCGAGTGCTCTTTCGTCAAGGGCTGGAGCTGGAATAAGGTCGAACGGCTCATCAAGGCCCCGTTCACATAATGGAACGGGTTCTCCGTCGTTGCCCCGATAAATGTAATCGTGCCCTTCTCTACGGCCGGCAGCAGGGCATCCTGCCGCGAGCTGTTGAATCTGTGCACCTCATCCAAGAAGAGAATCGTCTTGGTCCCATAGAAGGATTTATCATTATGCGCCTTCTCGATCACTTCCCGGACGTCCTTTACAGAGGCATCCACCGCATTCAGCCTGACGAACTCTCCTTGCGTATGATTGGAAATAATATGGGCCAGCGTCGTCTTACCGCAGCCGGGAGGGCCGTACAGTAAAATCGAAGAGACCTGGTCCGCTTCAATCGCCCTGCGCAGCAGCTTGCCCGGCCCCACGATCTCTTCCTGCCCGATATATTCATCCAGCGTCGTCGGCCTCATCCGGTCTGCAAGCAGCCTGCCGGCAGGGCTTGAACTTTGCTGGTAAGAGAACAAATCCATGGAGTTCACTTCCTTACGACTCATAATGATTCGATCTTCATTGTTAGCTTATCTTCATTGGTTAGCTTATCTATGATATTACTCTATGAACCTAATGTCCATTTTACCATTTTACCATATGGGGACATAAAACATGATTGGGTACAAAACATTTAAAATCATTCTTTCGCTTCCTTATAGAAGTGTAATATGAGTTAATATAGATGTCGGGCCGACGAATCACTGGAAAGGGGGCTGATCAACGTGATTTCAGTGAGTGAGGTGGTTTCCGCGTAAGCGGAAACCTCAAGCAAAAGGGGGCTGTATAGCCCCCTTATTTTCGTTGCTGTGAAAATATGTTAAGATATAGCCAGTTACTAATAAATGACGATAACGATTAAATCAATTATTGCGAAAAGGGGGATTACGATCATGCAAACTTATTTCGTTCTTGAACTAGATCGAGCACATCGAAACAAGGAGGAACATGACCGTGAGTTACAAAAATGGGAAGGATGTGCTTCCCCCCCGATTGCTGAAGGAATTGCAGCGCCATATTCAAGGTGAGCTTCTCTATATCCCTAAACCGGAGCAAAGCCGTGCTTCCTGGGGAGAGCTTAGCGGTTCCCGCACATCGATTGCCAATCGGAATGAAGAAATATTCCGGAAGCATCGTTCAGGCCTATCGGTTAAAGATTTAGCCGAGATGTACTTTCTCTCAGACGAGAGCATTCGCAAAATACTGACCAAGATGCGCACCGCCCAGAAGGAAACATCACCCTCATGCTAACTAATAAATGTCCATATAGACACGGGAGCTGCCCATTAGAATTTCCTAGTGAGCAGCTCCTTTATTTCATTTTTAACCATCATTAGATAACAGGACTGTCCGCTTTCTCGGCCGGAATAAAATGATTATAACTGAATTTATAGGAGAGGACGTGCCACGTTCATGACCATTTCTGAATTCTCCGTGAACACATAATCGGGCAGCTCCTCTCCATGCAGCAGCCAGAGCTCGTGCAGGGCCCTTGTACAGCCGACGTAGAGCAGTTTAGCATCCTCCGGCGAGTAATGCTCCCGGTCGATATCCGTAACGATGACGGCATCAAATTCAAGCCCTTTGGATAAATAAGCTGGCAGCACGGATATGCCTCCAGTATACTGATCGGTGCTGCCATCGATCAAATGGATTTCGCTCCCATCCTGAACGAGTAATTCATGAAGCTCCCGGGCATCCTTCAGCGTCCGCGTCAGCAGTGCCGTCGTCCGGTAGCTTCCCTTGAGCACGGCCATCAGCGCCTCTTTGATGGCGCCGCTCCGTTCCGCTCCCGCTGCGGATAACAGCCTGACTGGCTCCCCGCTCCGAAACACAGGAACGGCCAGCAGCTCCGTACCTACTCCCTTAGCCAATATTTCGTTTCCAAACGATATTATTTCCATGGTTGAGCGGTAGCTGCGCGTCAGGGCAAAATAAGCCGTATCCTCCGCTTGAAACAGCTCTTGCATTTCGTGCCAATCACGGACCCCTTTGTAAAAATGAATGCCCTGCGATAAGTCTCCCAATATCGTAAAAGAATGCCCTTTGACAAAGTAGTCCAATACAGTGATTTGAAACGGAGAGAAATCCTGAGCTTCATCGATGACGACATGGTCGAAAGTCATCCTCCCCTCGATTTCGTGAATACGCGTGTATAAATAGAGCAGCGGCGCGAGATCCTCCTCTTTAACGATGCCCTGCTTCAAGTTGCCGCGCGTCTCCTGCCAAATGGCCATGGGAATATCAGCAGACATGTCGGGAAGGCCTATGCTCCCCTTTTTTTTGAGTTGAAATAGCTCCTCATACAGCGAAAGCGGTGTAAGCTCTGGCCACTTCTTGGCATAAGCCTTCTCGCGCTGCTGCGCTTTCTTCTTCCATTCCTTGAGCTGTGCTGCAGACGGGGCTTTCTTCAGCTCCATCTCGATCCAGCGGTGCAGCCGGGCCAGTACCCGCTCTTTACGTCTTGCTGCAGGATAATGCTTATACTCCCCCTCAAACCAAGCCATAATCTCGGCATAAGGAAGCTTCGTTCCCTCCCAAGGCTCGAATTCGATCTGCGGAACGCATAAGGCTTCCATGTTAGCTAGAAAAGCATCGATCACCGCCTTGAAGCGCATCGAGCCTTTGAATCGGCCCGGCAGCTCGCTCTCCGGCACAGGCTCTGACCGGCCTGCATCGAACCACCGGTGAAGATCACTCTGACTTGTCGCCGGTGGATGCTCCAGCCCAAGTACTTCCGCTGCCCAGTCCGGGAACGTGCTTTGCTGGATATCGCCCACGCCCAGCTCTGGCAGCACTTCGGAAATATAGTCGATGAACATATGGTTCGGCGCAAAAATGATCATGCGCTCCGCGTGGATCTGCTCTTTATATTGATACAGCAAAAAGGCCAAGCGATGCAGCGCTACCGTCGTTTTCCCGCTGCCCGCCACGCCTTGGATAATGAGCGCCGTGTTTTTTGCCGCCCGGATGATTTGATCCTGCTCCGCCTGGATAGTCGATACGATATCGCGCAGCCGGTTGTCTTTATTTTCGCCCAGCCGATAGACGAGAAATTCATCCGACACCGCGGGACCTTCGTCCTCCCGATTGAACGTATCGACGACGCGATCCAGAATCTGCTGGCGAATTACGATGTTTCTTTTTAAATAGACAAGCCCTTCGATAATGCCTTCTGGAGCTTCATATGAAGCCGAATCCCCGCCTGTAAATGAATAAAACAAACTCGCCACCGGCGCTCTCCAATCAATAACAATCGGCTGCTGGCCAGAAGGGTCGCCTACGCCGACTTTGCCAATATATAGAGAGGCAGGTTTCCGGCCCTGCTCCTCAAAATCTAGCCGGCCAAAGTAAGGCTCACGCACTGACTTCTCCAGCTGCTGGCGTTGTTCCTCCCGGCCCGCCTCCAGCACCTGCTCCGTAAAATCATGACCTGTATACACAGGTATGGCTCGCAAAGCTGACAATTGGCGGTCGATCTCCAGCAAGGTGCGATCCAGTCGCTCTTTCTCTTCTTGATAGGCACTTTGAAAATCAGTCATTTCAGTTACCTCCTAAGGTTAGTGTTCCAATTGTCCTGGCGAGTGTATTCCCATATCCAGAAGTCAAAAGGAGTTACATTATATCACCCGAGAAGGAAAAAAGCGACTTATTCTTCCTTAAAAAGAAAATTTACATGCTCTTAAACCATAATTTAATCCATGCTCCGCCGTTGGGATGATTATCAAGCACAATGTCACCGCCAAGCTTCAGAATCAGCTTGCTGACGATATAGAGGCCAAGCCCGGCATGGGACGTACCAGCAGCGCGGGAGGCATCTCCCTGGTAGAAACGGTTGAAGGCTGAGTGCAGATCCTTCTCGGCAAAACCGTCGCCTGAATCGTGAATCTCCATATAAATAAGTTCCTCTTGCACCGTTATTGTCCAGGCGATTTCCCCATCACGGGGGGTAAATCTGATACTGTTGGTTAATAAATTGTCCAATATTTGATTCAGGCGATGACTGTCCTGACGTATCGGCCCGGAATGATTGCGTTGATCAATATATTCGTAGTGCAGCCGGATTCCTTTATTCTCGCACAGCATGCTGTATTCTTCTGCTTTTTGGCGAATAAGCGGATCCAGCTCGATCATCTCTGGAGTGAACTGAAAATCAGGCCGCTCCACCTCAGACACTTCATTCATTTCCTCTACGAGGCGTATTGACCTGACTGTATTAAACTTGATAGTGTCCAAATACCGCTTCAAGCGCTCTTGCTGATGCGGCCCGCCTGACAGCAGGCCGTCCACATGCCCCTGGATAATTGTAAGCGGCGTCCGCAGATCATGCGCCATTGCCGCGACCATTTCCTGCCGCTCCTGCTCAGAGCGCCATTCCCGGAATAATGAGCCCTGCAAAGTACAGCGCATTTGCTCAAATGCCCTGCCGAGCTCATCCAGCTCCCGGGCCCCGCCGATCTCCCCGATCGCAAAATCCAAATCCTGGCGTTCAATGCGCTCAGCCGCTTCAATCAATGAAGCGATCGGCTGATTAATTCGTTTGCCGAATCTGCGGCTGAATATAAATGTAAAAAGAGCCAAATATACAAAAGGCGCCGCCAAATTGCCGAAGTAAAACAGCGCCAGCCGATTAGCCTGATCCGGATTCGCAGCGCGGACCGTCAGCTTGTAATGCAAGATGAGCCCGCCTTTTAAAGCTTCATCCGCACCAAGCACAGGATAAAACTTAAGAAAGCCCCCTTTCCAGTTGGCATTGCTGCCAAACTTGCGAATCAAATCACCGGGTCCACTGACAAGCGGTTCGGCAAGGGTGCCGTACAAAATATGTCCCGACAGATCCACGACCTGATATGCGATCCCTTTTACCGGAATGACCTCTTCCAGCTTTGGTCGGAAGCTAGGGTCAAGGAGCTCCTCTCCCTGGTTGTCCACGAACTTATATATGTCCGGAATTTGCAGTTCATAATAATTAGCGGGCTTTGACGATAACGGGCCGTTCTTATTCATAAGCGCATAAAATAAACTGCTCCCCCACGTAAACAGTGTAGTTAATAATGTACTGATAAGAATTAACATAAAAGTATATGTTAATTGACGGCTAAGGGGGACCGAATCGTTCCAGCGGAGCAGCTTCATTCGCATTCGCATTCGCATTTGCAATCTTATCTTCTGTCCCATCGGTAACCTACGCCCCAGACAGTAGATATATAATCTTCCGCCACCCCGGCTTCCCCCATTTTTGCCCTTATTTTTTTAATATGCTCGGTAATCGTAGAGGAGTCACCTACTGCATCCACTCCCCATACGCTTTCATAGATTTGATCACGCGAAAAAACCTGTCCCGGCCGCAGAACAAGCAGCTGCACAATTTCAAACTCGCGCGCTGTCAGCTTTACCGGGGTCCCCCGATAATACATGCTGTAGCTCTGCAAACTAATCGTCAGCTCGCCAAAACGGAGCATTCTATTGTCATACTTCCCTTGCGCCCCGCGCTGCTCCCGGCGCAAATGGGCCTGCAATCTGGCGAGCAATTCATCAATGCTAAACGGTTTAACGAGATAATCGTCGCCACCGATCGCCAGTCCTTCGATGCGGTCACTGACAGCATGCCGGGCACTTAGAAATACGATGGGACAGTCCACCACATCCCGAAGCTTGCGGCATAATTCAAAGCCGCTCATGCCGGGCATCATGACGTCGAGCACGACGATATCAGGCGGCGGCTCAAGCATAGGAAATACCGATTCCCCATCATATGCTACAGCCACCTCGTATCCTGCATCCTGCAGAGCATCCCGCATAAAATTGATCATATCCGGCTCGTCATCAACGAGCAGAATCCGCTCTTTCATTGCCGCTCTCCTCCTACGCGAGGTAACTGCGTTTATTCCAAATCCACTGAACCCCAATAAATGTAATGATAGCACACAGAATTGAAATCACAATTAAATCTGCCCCCGTATGCAGCCCCCCCAGCCGCTTGAAAATATCATCCGCTGCACTGAACAAAAACGAAAGCTCAGCGACGAAATACATCCCGCCAATGATTACCCCAATCGTAGCCATGTAGGCTAAAATAGCATTAGGCAGCAAAGTGCTCAGGATTGCACTAATTCCCATAACGGCCAAAAAAACTAAATAGGCAGTCCCGTAAAACATAAGGGTATATCCCATAGCTCCTGCAAAGCCGAGAGTGGAAGTATTCAGGAAGCTCACTGACATTACGGGCGGGAGCATCGTTAATCCAAATACGATTCCCGTAACCATCATCAATGCAGTCATGATAAGCAGCAGTACCGCCATAACTACCCATTTGGCCGTGACCAGCTTCCAGCGCGGCAACGGACGCAGGAGCACATTCCGCAGAGCCCCTGAAGTATATTCCCCATTAAAGCTGTCCGCAGCTAGCATCGGAATTACGATCATATTTATAAAAATGGCCATTTCACGCAGCAGAAAGGGGGCCGCATTCAATGAATTTAAGTAAACACTCTGCTCCGCACTGTAGAAACTGATTCCGCCCATCATCCATAAAAAAACGCACTCAAGCAGCAGCAGTATAACAAACAGAATCATACTGACTTTTGTTTTCTTGCGAGCCCAGACTCTTTCCCATTCGCTCTGCATCAGAGCAAGCAAACCTGGCTTCATTCCTAATCCCCCTTCATACCCATCGATCCATACGTGTAAAAGAACGGTAGGCTAATCCCGCAAATAACGCCGTATACGCTGCGATAACAGTAAATATATATCCCCCGTAACGCGGGGACTCGCCAAGCATAAGTACAAGCCCCTGCCATTGAATCATTGGGATCGAGCTGAAATAAATCCGGCTAAACAGCTGGAATCCCAGCCAATGGACTAAGTACTCGGAAATCAACGGGTACAACAATGAAAATATATAAAAGCCGATCCCCAGCCCCATCGCAGTTGTCGTCGTTTGCGATACTACGGCAATCCACAGTGTGACCGCGATCATCGCCAATAATGTCAGCAGGCCCAGCCCATAAAATTTTAAATTATAAGCGAGCGCCATACCGTGGCCAACAGCTTCCTCGTAAAAAAACAGCTTTACCGTATCTGTGTGCGGAAACAGAAAATAGCCAACCGCGTAGCTACAAATAAAATAAACCGCCACAAGCATGGAGATTATCGATCCGATCACGGCAGCTTTAGCCAGAAAAATTTGGCCGAACGAATATGCCCGCAGCATTACCATCCGCAGCTGCCCCGTACGGTATTCTTCGGTCACTACTAGCGAAGTCAGCATAATGACGATAATATTGAATGCTGTCATCAGCATCTCCTCAAAACCAAGCACCGGGTAATTCCCGAATACAGCATACTGCGGAAGATCGGAAGCGGTATGTGCATTAGCGCTTAAAAAATAACGCCCAGCAGCATAATTTACGACAGGCATGGAAAGAAACAGACACCAGGTTAATTTCCGGGCCCACAACCGCTCCCATTCACTGGTGATTAAACTTCTCATCGGGTCATCAGCTCCACAAAGGCATCCTCCAGATTCCCCTTTTCGTTGCCGCCCAGCTTGCCACCGCCCAGCTCCACTGTCCGGCCTGACCATACCTTTCTTCCGTCCTTGATGAGGATCAGTTGGGAGCAAACTTTCTGAATCTCATCGAGCAAATGACTGGATATGAGAAACGACATGTTATATTTCTCCCGTAAACTTAAAATAAGATTCCGTAAATCACGCATCCCCATCGGATCAAGGCCATTTGCCGGTTCATCCAGAATGACGAAATCGGGATTGCCAAGTATAGCCTGAGCAACGCCGAGGCGCTGCTTCATCCCCAAAGAGTACGTCCCTACCCGATCATCAGCCCGTGCCGTCAGTCCGACGATGCCCAGCACCTCCTCAATTCGTTCCCGTTGCTCCTGAATGGACAAATTCGGATGCAGCCTTGCTAAATTGCGCAGATTTCCCCTTCCCGTCATATATGGAAAGAAGATCGGTGATTCGACGATCGCGCCCATTTTCAGAGCCGCCTCGGTCCGGTTCTTCTTCATGTCTATTCCGTTTATCGCGATCCGCCCTTTTGTCGGAGCTAGCAGACCGGTAAGCATTCGGATCATCGTCGTTTTTCCCGATCCATTCGGGCCTAGGAATCCGCATACTTCTCCCTTAGGAATCGAAAAGCTAATCCCGTCGATTATCGTCCGGCCTTTGATTTGTTTCGTCACATCATTTACTTCAAGCACACTGCTCATTATCGTTCCCTCCTCCTGCTTAGCTTAGAGGGGAATTATAAAGGTTCTATAAACATTTAAGGATATCCGGCCAAAAAAAAGAAAAAACCCCGCCGCTGACGAGGTTTTGCCCATTCAAATTTTTATTCCATTTGCTTCAAGCAGTTCGCGGACAGCAACGCTGACCATGATGAGTCCCACTACGGGCGGGACGAACGAGTTGCTGGCCGGAGGCTGCTTCGCCTTGCGGATTTTCGCGCCTTCCGGAGCAATTTTCTTGGTTACATCCTCACGCGGTTTGACCGGATCCTCAGTGGAAAATACCACCTTAACTCCTTTTTTGATGCCGTCTTTACGGAGCTTCGTGCGAATCACTCGCGCCATCGGGTCTACCGTTGTTTTTGATATATCCGCGACCTGAAACCGGGTCGGATCCATTTTGTTCGCAGCACCCATGCTGGACAGCATCGGAATGTTCCGCTTCAGACACTCTTTGATCAGATGGATTTTGTACATAATCGTATCCGAGGCATCCAGCACGTAATCGATATCGTATTGGAACAGTTGCTCGTAGGTTTCTTCCGTATAAAACATATTCAGCGCAATCGTCTCGCACTCTGGGTTGATGAGTTTAACCCGTTCACACATTAAATCCGCTTTCTTCTGCCCAATCGTCGTGGTCAGGGCATGGATTTGGCGGTTGATGTTCGTGATGTCTACGACATCCTTATCGATCAGAATGATGCGTCCGACTCCCGTCCGGGCTAGCGCCTCTACGGCGATCGCACCGACCCCGCCGATGCCGAGCACCGCTACCGTGCTGTTCTTCAATGCTTCAAGGCCTTCCGCCCCGATCGCCAGTTCTGTCCGTGAAAACTGATGCAGCATACTTCCCGCAATCCTCCTTTATGAAACAGAAACGGGCTGCGGCTTCCTGTCAGGAGGCAGTACCCGTTTCTTGCTAATGAATTATTGTTTTTTATCTTCAGCTGGCTTCACGGCCAGTTTAATATGAAGCTGCTCTAATTGAGGCGCATCTACTTCAGACGGTGCATTCATGAGCAGATCTGTCGCGCTGGCCGTCTTCGGAAACGCAATCGTCTCGCGCAGGTTGTTGCGGCCGGAAAGCAGCATAACAAGACGGTCAAAACCGAAGGCAACGCCGCCATGCGGAGGAGTACCATAGTCAAAGGCATCAAGCAAGAAGCCAAATTTCTCCTGTGCTTCTTCCTGTGACAAACCGATCGCCTTGAACATTTTCTCCTGAACGTCCCGTTTGTAAATCCGCATCGAGCCGCCGCCAACTTCGTAACCATTCAATACGAGGTCATAAGCTTGGGCCAAAATTTTACCTGGGTCAGTATCGAACAAGGCGATATCCTCATCGCGAGGGCGCGTGAACGGATGGTGTTCAGCCACATAACGCTTCTGATCCTCATCCCAGCCAAGCAGCGGGAAATCGACAACCCAAGCGAATTTGAATACATTGTCATCGATGAGCCCAAGCTCGCGGCCGATTTTGAGGCGCAGGTTGCCAAGTACGTCGGCAACTACCTTCTTGGTGTCGGCGGAGAAGAGCAGTAGATCGCCTTCCTCTGCACCTGTACGCTCTTTCAGCGCCTCGATTTCCTGCTCGGAGAAAAATTTAACGATCGGCCCGCGGAATTCACCTTCCTTCACTTGAATCCAGGCAAGACCTTTCGCGCCGTAGCGGGCCGCATACGTTCCAAGATCGTCAATCTCCTTGCGGCTCCATGTGCCGCAGCCTTTGGCGTTAAGTACTTTAACTTCGCCGCCCTTCTCGATGACGGAGGAGAATACTTTGACACCGCAGGTCGATACGATATCGTTCACTTCGATCAATTCCAGGCCAAAACGCAGGTCAGGCTTGTCGGAGCCGTATTTGCCCATCGCGTCGGCATAGCTCAAACGCTGGAACGGCGTAGGAATGTCGATGCCTTTGGTTTCTTTGAACAGACGTACAACGAGTTTTTCCATCATGTCGAGCAGTTCGTCGCGGGACAGGAAGGAAGTCTCGATGTCCACCTGGGTAAATTCCGGCTGGCGGTCGGCGCGCAGATCCTCGTCGCGGAAGCAGCGGGCGATTTGGTAGTAGCGCTCCACTCCGCTGACCATCAACAGCTGCTTGTACAGCTGCGGAGATTGCGGCAGGGCAAAAAATTCACCAGCATGTACACGGCTTGGTACGAGATAGTCGCGAGCGCCTTCCGGAGAACTCTTCGTCAGGATCGGCGTCTCAACTTCAACAAAACCTTCTCCGTCCAGGAAGTCGCGGAATACTTTCGCTGCTTTGGAACGAAGCATCAAAGTCTGCTGCATTTCCGGACGGCGAAGATCCAGGTAGCGGTATTTCAGGCGGATCGACTCATCTACTTCGATGCCGTCTTCAATGAAGAACGGAGGCGTCTTGGCCGCGTTCAGCACTTCGATCTCGGAAATTTGCACTTCGATTTCGCCGGTTGGCAGGTTCGGGTTGACCGTTTCCGGATCCCGCTTGACTACTTTCCCTTTAACGGCAAGGACGTATTCGCTCCGTACTTTATCGGCAATTTCCAGCGCTTCGCCGGAGTAGTCCGGGTTGAATACGACCTGCACGATGCCGCTGCGGTCGCGGAGGTCGATGAACAGAACGCCCCCGAGGTCACGGCGGGTTTGCACCCAGCCGTTTAATGTTACAATTTCTCCAATATGAGCGGCGCTAAGCGTCCCGCAATGATGTGTACGATTCATGGATTTATGGCTCCTTCAAAAGTAGTATTTTCTCAACCAGGATCTCAACCCTCCCAAACCCTCCCTTACCGTAAGGGAGGGCCCCCGAGGGCCCGCTGCCCTCGGGACTCCCGCAAACTGGAGTAACGTAGGAGGAGAAGAGGTGCTCCTGCAGCCGCTGTTCCCTTCGGGAATGCGCTGGGTTTGATGCGTGGAACGCTTTTCCCCCTTCGGGTACGTCTTACTTTTGGCGCTCCTGGGTTACCTGGTAAACACGCTGCATAGTTCTTCTGCTTTCGGCTCACCCGGGGCAATGGTATGGTGTATCAGCCGCTTGCCGCCCTGACGGGCCCGCTCTACGCCGGCGCTCCTGCGAATGGGCGATAACTGCTGCGGGAGTGCGTTTTGGCGGTGCTGCGTGCTTGTTGGGCGCTGTCCCCTTCGGGGATACGCTCGCCTCGGTGCATGGCAGGTGCTTCCTGTGGGTTGCGCTCTCTCCTGTGGAGATACGCTTGCTATGCTGCAGGGCAACTACTGCCTGCAGCATGGCTTGCGGTTCTTACTTCTGCTTTCTGCTATGGAGACGCTGTCCCCTTCGGGAATACGCTCACTATGGTGCAAGGCAAGGGCTCTTGCCGGTTGCGCTCTCTCCTGCGAAGATACGCTTGCTATGCTGCAGGGCAAACATGCTGCCTACTTCAGCTCGTTCGCAAGCTCAGCGAGCTTGACGGTGCGCTGCTCGCCGGTCTCCATCGACTTAAGGGCGATTTCGCCGCGCTCCAGCTCGTCATCGCCTAAAATGGCGGTGTAGCGGGCTTTCATCCGGTCGGCGGATTTCATCTGCGCCTTCATTTTGCGGCCCAGGTAGTCACGTTCGGCCGAGAAGCCGGCTTGACGCAGCTTGAAGAGCTGTGTCGAAATTTCCTTGTCGGCCGCTTCGCCTAAGGCGACAAGGTAGACATCGAGCGGCTTCTCCTCAGAGAAGCTGACGCCTTGCTTCTCAAGGATGAGCGCGATCCGCTCCAGGCCAACCGCGAAGCCGATGCCCGGCTGGTCAGGTCCGCCGATATCGGCAACAAGGCCGTTGTATCGTCCGCCGCCCCCGATCGTATCGATCGCTCCGATGCCTTGGGCTTTATATTCAAACGCGGTGTGCGTGTAATAGTCCAGTCCGCGAACCAGACGGTGATTGATCGTATACTCGATGCCCATCGCCGTCAGCAGTTCCTGCACTTTGGCGAAATGCGTCGTGCATTCTTCATCCAGGCTGTCTAGAATGGAAGGAGCATCGGCAAATTTCTCCTGATCCACCTTGCAGTCGAGCACGCGCATTGGATTGCGCTCAATCCGGGATTGACAGTCCTTGCACAGATCGTCCTTCATCGGCATGAGGAAACTAAGCAATTTGTCGCGATAGGCTGCCCGGCTCGCCGGATTGCCGACAGAGTTCAGTTCTACCTTGACCTCCTGCAGGCCAAGCTCCCGGCAGTACTCGTAACCAAGCGCGACAACCTCGGCATCAATCGCCGGATCAACTGCGCCTATCGCCTCCACCCCGAATTGGTGGAACTGCCGTTGGCGTCCCGCCTGCGGGCGCTCATAGCGGAACATCGGGCCAGTATAATACAGCTTCGTTACGTCCGGCTCCCCGTACAGTTTGTTCTCTACATAAGAGCGAACGACTCCTGCCGTTCCTTCAGGCCGAAGCGTCATGCTGCGGTCGCCCTTATCGGTGAACGTGTACATTTCTTTCTCGACAATATCCGTCGTTTCCCCGACGCCGCGTTCAAACAATGACGTTTGTTCGAAGATCGGCGTACGAATTTCCTTGTAATTAAAACGACGGCATAAGTCTCTGGCTCGCTCTTCAATGAATTGCCATTTCTCGACAGCGCCGGGCAGTATATCCTGCGTGCCTGTCGGCTTTTGAAAAGCCATGTTCATCCCTCCATCCATCTCTATCGTACTTACACTGTGAAAATAAAAAAACTCCCGTCCTGTTTATGATTTCAAACAGGGACGAGAGATCGTTTACGAATCACCCGTGGTGCCACCCACATTCCGATTGCCTTAACTATCGACTGGTAACAGGACTAGGACTAATTCCGTCTCAATTCCCGCGCCAAGCCTCTGGCCTTCGCTTTATGCGGTTAACGCCCGCCTGCGCCGTTCGGCTACTCTGCAACATTTCGCCGCCGGTTCTCAGGGAAGTCTTTCGTTCAATCATCACCGGAATCCTTCCAGCCAGCCATGGGCGGGAACAAGTCTCCAAGCATTTCAAGCTTTAGCCTGGAACAGCATGCATCCCTCACGCCGGGATTCCTCTCTGTGGATGTGGGGTTGAATTACTTTCTCCCGTCATCGAATAACAGTATTAAAGAAATTGCGTATATTTTTAGATTTTAAGTAACCCTGAGCGCAAAGTCAAGCTTTAATCAAGAAAAAGACCTGCTACCAACGGGGTGCAGGTCCAAAAGTATATATTTTAAAAGGGGGTCATGCTTTTATTATAAACAGGCTATGTTAAAGGAACATGAAAGTAATGTTACAAGTATATTACATGTACGGAAGCGTTTCATTTGGATATAGTAGTTACATTTATATTACATAGTGGAAAACGGTTTAATTTCAATTACATTAAACAATCGAAAGCGATTTATTTCGCCGCCATCATTCAGCAAGCTGCGCTACAAAAGCACCCTGGGAGCGCAGTTTATGAACGACGCCATCGTAATCCTGATCCCGGACTTTAAGGCTCAGCACATATTGCAGGCTGTCGTAATCCTCATCGCCGAAATCGTTCAGATCCATCACCTGGTCCGCTTCATTCCTCTCTCTTCCCTCCATCGACCCCTCAGCACGGCCGCCCTCAGCATTGGTGCTGCTTGGCATAACGACCGGCACGAAACCTTGCCCGCCGGCAGCCCCCGGGTAGCCTACGGCACCGTAGGTGCCCCCTGCCGCGTTGTTGCTTACCGAGACGAAGGGAACAAGGATGTTCGTGTCCCTTCCAATCGGCTGCTCCAGGCGTCCGACCTCAACCTGCTCCGTCTCAATCGGAAGCAGGCTCGTTCTGGCCCCCTCCGCCTGATCCTCACTTTTAAAATAAGCTTGAATATGTTTGGCCATGTCGATCTCTCCTTCGTCACTTTGATCGGGAAAGACTGGATTTCCCGCTTACTTCAGCGCCTGCAGGATTTCGTGCACAAAGGCCGGTTCATCTTCAGGCGTGCGTGAAGTAATATAATTGCCGTCAACCACGACTTCCTGGTCTTTGAACTTGGCTCCCGCGTTGACCATATCGTCCTTGAGCGGAGGATAACACGTTATCGTGCGGCCCTCCAGCAGATTCGCGCTAATGAGGATTTGCGGGCCGTGGCAAATCGCCGCAATCGTTTTTTGGGCCTCATTGGCCATTTTGACAAATTGCAGTATCCCTTCGTTCAAGCGAAGATTTTCTGGAGATGACCCGCCAGGGATGACTACGGCGTCGTAATCCGCCACTTTGACATCGGTAATGGCTTTCTCCGCCTTATATTCAGCCTTGCCTTGCTTTCCCTTCAGCGTCTCCCCTGCTTTGAGGCCGATAATATCTGCTTCGTGGCCTGCCTTTTTCACTTCGTCATATGGAACCTGCATCTCCGAATCTTCAAAGCCGTTAGCCAGCAGAAAGGCTACTTTGCTCATGGCTGTCCCTCTCCTTCCCAATAATTTTCCTCTCGGGAAGTTATTACCCGCAACGCGATTTTTTATAACAAAGCAAAAATAGAGCCGATTGGCTCTAGCTTCCCGGACGGGGGATTAACTCCCTACCCGGTTTAAACTCCAAATGTATCCACTCCTGCTCCTCGGTTCTGGTTGCCCGGGACAGCATGGAGGCTTCGATCCGGTCTCCCGCAGGAATCAGTGAAGCTTGGCGCCACTGCACTGCTTTCAGCGACTGTCGCATGAAGTAAACTCCTTTAATTAGCAGTTGTGTTTATTTATTTTGGAAACAAAAAAATACGATCTCTCCTCTTCAGATTGCCCTGAAAAGAGAAATCGTATTCCAAATCTGCGTGCTACGGCGTTTCCACCTTGGGCGGCTGCTGGCTTTCCAGCATTAAGGTTACGGGACCCCAGTTCGTCAACTGAACGTCCATGTTAGCCCCGAACTCCCCTGTCTCGACTACCAGTCCTTTGTCCCGAAGCAGAGCGTTGAACCGCTCATATAGCGGCTCCGCCGTTTCCGGCCTCGCCGCAGCAATGAAGCTCGGGCGTTTGCCCTTGCGGCAATCTCCGTAAAGCGTAAACTGGGAAACGGACAAAATTGCTCCGCCAATATCGGTTACGCTGCGGTTCATCTTACCCTCGCCATCTTCAAAAATCCGCAGCCCGGCAATTTTGTCCGCCAGGTACGCCGCCTCCTTCTCCGTGTCCTCATGCGTAATGCCGACCAGCAGCATGAGGCCATGACCAATCGAACCAATGACGGCGCCATCTACTGTAACCTTCGCTTCCTTGCAGCGCTGCACAACAACTCTCATCGATCCATTTCTCCTTTAATTCCATCCCTGCTCCGGGGTTACTGCATAATACGGTGCACGGTATACACATCCTGAACCCGTTTAATCTTCTCGACGACGGAATGCAAGTGATCGGTATTCCGGATCAGAATCGTCATGTGAATGAGCGCCATCTTATTCTTGTCCGCTCTTCCCGACACCGCGGAAATATTCGTCTTGCTCTCCGATACAGCCTGCAGTACTTCATTCAAGAAGTTGCGCCGGTCATGCCCGGTAATTTCAATATCGACACTATAGTTCGCTTCCACTGCGTTTTCCCATTCCACTTCAATGACGCGCGCTGCCTCTTCCCCATCGCTCGCCGTTGGAATATTCGGACAGTCCCTGCGGTGAACAGAGACGCCCCGCCCCCGGGTAATGTAGCCGATAATGTCGTCCCCCGGCACCGGGTTGCAGCATCTGGCAAAGCGCACGAGCAAATTGTCGATGCCTTTAACGACAACGCCGTTCGTTGGGCGGGACCTGCGCACCTCGGACTGGGCTTTCACTTCTTTCACTTCGGAAGTCAGCTCGATTTGCTCCGCTTCTTCCTGCTCTTTCCGGAGCTTCTCCGTCAGCTTCGTCACGATTTGGGATGCGGTAATACCGCCGAATCCGATGGCCGACAGCATATCCTCTACATCGTTGAATGCGTATTTCTTCGCCGCTTCCAGCAGCTTATCCTCCGTCATCCACTGCGGCGCATCCAGGCCTGCCCGTTTCAGCTCGCGCTCGATAGCTTCCCGGCCCTTGTCCACATTCTCTTCCCGCTTCTCTTTCTTGAACCACTGTTTAATTTTGCTGCGGGCATGAGAGGACTGGGCAATTTTGAGCCAATCCTGGCTCGGCCCGTAAGAATGCTTGGAGGTCAAAATCTCAACGATATCCCCCGTCTTCAGCTTGTGATCGAGCGGTACGATCCGTCCATTCACTTTCGCGCCGATCGTGCGGTTGCCTACCTCGGTATGGATACGATAGGCAAAATCCAATGGCACGGAGCCTGATGGCAGCTCGATCACTTCGCCCGAAGGCGTGAAGACAAACACAAGGTCAGAGAAGAAGTCCATCTTGAGCGATTCAACAAACTCCGAGGCATCCTTGGCCTCATGCTGAAGCTCCAAAATTTCCCGAAAGAACGTCATTTTGTTCTCCGGCGTGTTGGTGTCTGTCCCCTCTTTGTACGCCCAGTGAGCCGCAATCCCGTATTCCGCTGTCCGGTGCATTTCTTTCGTACGGATTTGCACCTCTGTAGGCTCCCCTGTAGGACCTACCACAGTCGTATGCAGCGATTGATACATATTCGCCTTCGGCATAGCAATGTAATCCTTGAAACGGCCTGGCATCGGCTTCCAAAGCGTATGGATGATCCCGAGTGTCGCATAACAATCTTTAATATTGTTCACGATAATGCGAATCGCCAGCAGATCATAAATTTCATTGAACTGCTTATTCTTTGTCGTCATTTTCTTATATACGCTGTAAATATGCTTTGGACGGCCGGACAGTTCAGCCTCCACACCCATCTCATCCAGCTTCTCTTGAATGCGGGCGATAACGTTCTTAATGAATTCCTCTCTCTCCGCCCGCTTCTTGTGCATCAGATTGGCAATGCGGTAATACTGCTGCGGATTTAAATAGCGTAGTGAAATGTCTTCCATTTCCCACTTAATCGCCGAGATCCCCAGACGATGGGCAATCGGGCAAAAGATTTCCAATGTCTCATATGCAATGCGGCGCTGGCTCTCTTCAGATTGAAATTTGAGCGTCCGCATGTTATGCAAACGGTCTGCAAGCTTAATGACAATAACCCGGATATCCTGCGCCATGGCAATGAACATTTTCCGGTAGTTTTCATTCTGCTGTTCTTCCTTGGATTGAAACTTAATGCGCTCCAGCTTCGTCAGCCCGTCCACAAGCATGGCGCAATCGCTGCCAAAGTGATCATAAATTTCTTTCAAGGAAACGGTCGTATCTTCAACTACATCATGAAGCAAGGCCGCAATAATAGAGAGAGCGTCCATTTGCATGTTCACGACAATTTCCGCAACCGCTAGCGGATGCAGGATATACGGTTCACCGGATTTTCTCAGCTGTCCATGATGGGCTTGTTCCGCGAAGTCATATGCTTCCCGAATGCGCTTGAGATCCGGTTCTTTAATGTAGTTAGACGCCTTTTCGAGTAATCGCTCTATGCCCATTGAATCCGATTCGTTTCCTTTCTATATAAAATAAGGCTGTACTACAACGCATAAAAGGGCACTTTTTGCCCCATTTTGATTTCCTATAATTATGACTCCTGCGCCCACTTCCGTCAACTATCGCCGGATTGACCGTATATATACGCCTTCATTTCAGTTTCCTTAAAATAAATAATTTGTAGATACAGCAGGAATGAATTTAAAAAGCACCGAATATCTTTCTTTAGTTCCGATACATATTGTATTGCTAAGGAGGTTTTCCACTGATGAACGAACCGCAGGTCGACCCTTCATCCACCAGTCTCGATCCAAAGGTTGCAGGATTACTCTGCTATGTGCTAGGCTTCATTACTGGAATCATTTTTCTCGTCGTAGAGAAGAAAAGCCGTTTTGTTAAATTCCATGCCATGCAATCGGTCATCGCTCTCGGCTTGCTATCCATTGCCGAAATCGTTTTGTCACAAATTCCGTTCATCGGCTGGATCGCTTCATTCTTGATCATACTGCTTTATTTGGTGCTCTGGATTACGCTAATGCTTATGGCGCTGCAGGGAAGATGGTTTAAGCTGCCCTATATCGGCGATATTGCCGAGCAGCAGGCGGGCAATTTCAAGTAGCATTAACGATGAAAGCCAACAGCCGATATGGCTGCCAGCCACCCAAGCATGTCCCGGATCCGCATCGTGCGCACAGGGAGCAGTGTGCACGATGTACAACAAAAATCGGTAAAAACAGCGGATTTACAACATTCTCATACTTTGAGCAGGGCCTGAAGCGCGCAGTACGGCGGACTTTAGGTCCTTTTTTAAAATAATTTAGAACTATATAATATTTTCTGTTGAAAATTGCGAACATAGTCATTATCCTAGTAAGGATAACTAAATATGAACGTTTAGAGGAGTGACCCTGTTTGCAACGTGAAATTCAAGTTAATGAGAAAGTCCCCTTCGGGCCCGGTGTTCTGTTAAGTCTGCAGCACCTTTTTGCTATGTTCGGCAGCACGGTTCTTGTGCCGAATTATTTTGGAGTAGATCCAGCGATGATTTTGCTGATGAACGGAATCGGCACCCTGCTATACATCCTCATTTGTAAAGCAAAGATTCCCGCTTACCTCGGCTCCAGCTTTGCTTTTCTCTCCCCAGTTTATGGAGTTTTGATTGCCTATCCGGGTACCGGTTATTCTTACGCACTGGGCGCTTTTATCGTTACAGGTCTGATTTTTATCGCCATTGCTCTCTTAATCAAGTTCGCTGGTACACGGTGGATTGACGTAGTATTCCCTCCTGCGGCCATGGGGGCCATCGTTGCGCTGATTGGACTCGAATTAATTCCAGTCGCTGCCGGTATGGCAGGCTTAATTAACTCCGATCAAACCAAAGCCTGGACCCCAGATCCGACGGCAATTATCCTGTCGCTCGTAACACTCGGGGTCACCGTCCTTGGAGCCGTTCTATTCCGCGGCTTTCCAAAAATCATTCATATTTTGATCGGGATTGTCGTCGGTTACGGCCTGGCTTATTTCCTGGGTGTAGTGGATAAAGCTGCGATAGAAGCTGCTCCCTGGTTCTCTATGCCGACCGTTACGACACCCAAGTGGAATATATCAGTGATCATTACGATTATTCCGGTGGCGCTGGTCGTTATCGTTGAGCACATCGGACACCTGCTTGTAACAAGCAATATCGTTGGTAAAGACTTGTCCAAAGAGCCCGGCCTGCATCGTTCTCTGCTCGGCAACGGTATATCGACCGTATTGTCCGGATTCGTCGGATCAACGCCAAATACAACTTACGGGGAAAATATCGGGGTTATGGCACTGACCAAAGTTTATTCCATCTTCGTCATCGGAGGCGCGGCGATCTTTGCCATTCTGCTATCATTCTCGGGAAAATTCTCTGCCATGATTGCTTACATTCCGCCTCCAGTAATGGGCGGTGTCTCACTGTTGTTGTTCGGAGTTATCGCCGCCTCCGGGCTAAGAATTTTCGTGGAACAGAAAGTCGATTTCTCCCGCCCGACAAACATGCTGCTGGCTACGCTCGTTCTCGTTATTGGACTTAGCGGCGCCACATTGAAGATGGGCGACGTAGAACTAAAAGGGATGGCGCTGGCCACCATTGTCGGTATTTTACTGAGTCTGTTCTTCAAGCTCATTGAGGTACTTGGTCTGTCCAATGAAGAAGAAGCTGCATAATAATCCATTTATCTTTTTAAAAAGTAGCATGATTTTCAATATAAGCAATAGCGCAAAGTAACTAAAGAAATTAAAGAAATGAGGCTGGGACATAACTAGTCTCTAGAAGTAAAAAGGTGAAATCGCTTCGTCGATTTCACCTTTTTTAATGTGGTTTAAAGAAATACAGGCAAGGATTTAGCCCCTTACCGCATATTTTCTTAAGTTAACAGCCATTAACGCAAGTCCGATTTCATTTTCGACCTTCGCTTTTCCGCGAACCGAAAATCGAGTAAAACCTAAATTAGCTTTCAAGAATCCAAAAACAGGCTCTACGTCAATTTTCCGTTGACGGTAAATGGTAGCCGTTTCTTCTTCTGAAAGCTTCTCTC
>NZ_KB907276.1 GCF_000381905.1 Paenibacillus fonticola DSM 21315
ATTTCGGAAGCAAGCTTCCAAAATAACCTCGCTCGACTTGCATGTATTAGGCACGCCGCCAGCGTTCGTCCTGAGCCAGGATCAAACTCTCCAATAAAGTTCGGATAAGTGCTCTTGCCCGAAAGCAAGAGGCGCTCCATCCGATTATCGAATAAGCTGATAGCTCATTTTGAATCTGACGAGATCAGATTTGCATCTGACTCTATTATTAGATTTCACTTGCGTGAAACCCGCTCACTCGTTGTTCAGTTTTCAAAGATCAAACCTTATTTCGTGCGCCGATATTGTTTCAGCAGCGACTTTTATAATGTATCATGGACGCCCTTCATAAGTCAAGACTTTTTTTAAAATAAATTGTCCGGCTGGCCATATCAATATCGGCCTATTGAAGAAGCGATTTATAATGTAACACACAAATCAAATCAACGTCAACCATTAAATTGAATCAAAACATTGTTAATTTAAGGCCGAGCAGTAAACCAACACCAGGCAGCCCGAGCACAAGCACCGTACTTATAGTTGCCGGGTTCATCGGGATATATGCCTCGGTCAGCAGTCCGGAGAAATTAACGACGTAAATACCGAGTGCGGCCAGCACGATGTGCAGGCCCAAGCGGGTAAGCCAGGCTAATCCAAGCTTCCGCGTCAATAGAATGTACGTTATTAATAACAGGGATACGATAAGCACCATTGTAAGTATTACTCTCATCCTTCTTCCCCCTTGAACAAAAATACACTTTCCAGCGGTTATTTTCTATAGGATGTACGAAATTGGGACTCCAGTTGAAACGGCTCCCATGTTACCTGAGCCTGCTTGGCTGCCTTCAATTGAACTTGATACCGCCTCTCCGCGGCTTCTAGTATATAGATCGCTATGTCGACCTCATCCGAGCCAACCGCTTCTTGGAACGCACACCACGCTTGCTCCCATTCCCGTTGAGCCTTTTTAACCTCTTCGTATAAATGCTCCTTGTACTCCAATTCTTTCTCGTACCGGCGAATATTCATTTTACCGAGCAGCCATTGCATCAACCTCACGATTATCCTCGCCTCCCTGATACGGTATATTTCATGTGTATCGGGATTAGGACAAACTTAGAACTGCCAAATTTCACCCCTTTTTTTATTTCTCAAAAAATACCCCGGCCATCCCAGCCAGCAAAAAGAAGCCCCGGTTATCCAACCGGAGCTTCCAAACAATCGACGGATACATATGAACTTATCTTAACTCGCGCCTGCCCTCGAGCGCCTTGGATAAAGTCACTTCATCCGCATATTCCAAATCACCGCCGACCGGCAGTCCATGCGCAATACGAGTGACGCGAATTTCGAACGGCTTCACAAGACGAGAAATATACATCGCCGTAGCTTCACCTTCAATATTAGGATTGGTTGCTAAAATCAACTCTTTCACCCGCTCATCGCTCAAGCGGTTCAAAAGCTCTTTAAGCCGGATATCATCCGGACCCAGCCCTTCCATGGGTGAAATGGAGCCCTGCAGCACATGATAGTACCCATCAAACTCCTTCGTCCGTTCCATAGCCACCAAATCCTTGGGGTCCTGAACGACGCAAATGACGGAAGGGTCCCGGGTCTTATCCTGACAAATCCGGCATGGATCGGTATCCGTAATGTTGCAGCATACCGAGCAATAATGCAGATTCCGCTTCACGCTAACTAGAGCCTTGGCAAAATCAATCACATCGTCTTCCTTCATATTCAGCACGTGAAAAGCCAGCCTCGCGGCCGTCTTCGGCCCGATTCCCGGCAAATGAGTAAAGGCGTCGATCAGCTTAGCGATCGGTTCGGGATAATACAATGAGTGTGTTCTCCTTCAGTCTTATAATTAGAACAGGCCTGGGATCTTCATTCCGCCTGTGAATTTGCCCATATCGTTGTTAGCCAATTCATCCGCTTTGGTAAGCGCATCGTTTACAGCCGTCAGGACGAGGTCCTGCAGCATTTCTACATCGTCCGGATCTACAGCTTCGGGTTTAATGTTGATGGACAACACTTTCTTATGTCCGTTCACCTGCACCGTAACAACACCGCCGCCCGCGCTTCCGTCCACTGTTTTTTCGCCTAGTTCCTCCTGGGCTTTCAGCATTTGCTCCTGCATTTTTTTTACTTGTTTCATCATTTGGTTCATATTGTTCATATCAAACACATCTCCTTCACTTTAGTCATTTTCATTTTATATATTAAAAGAGGTTGTTCCAAGAGTCCCCTTTTGATCCGATCTTTGAGAAAGCGATTAGCGGGTTAGTAAGTCGGTGAGTCGGTGCATCGGTGAAGCAATAATGCAATGATTTAGCAAAAAGCCTCACTATCAGCCCAGAACAGCTCACGACCCATACTAAGCCTTCGGCAACATTACAGATGCTCTAACTCTACCCGGCCCAGACCAATTCCCTACTCCTTCACGATCACAAGATCGTCACCGAACATTTGCAACGCCTCATCTACCCACGGCTCCTTGCCGCCGCTTTCCTCCTCAGAACCTGGAACTAGCTGAAAAGGCTCCTCCTTGGAAGGATCGGCCGCAATCCCTTCAACATTATCGTTCCAATCTTTCAACATCATCGTTACAAGCCGGTATGGCGACCCAAGCACCCGTTCCATAACCATTTCAATCAGTTGCTTATTCGCCGGCTTCTCCGTAGTTTCACGGTGAATATCATTTTTAAAAGCGACCAGAACGGCATCTTCCAGCACAGAAACGGGTTCCCCATTCACGAACCAGGCATGGATTGTAATTTTCTCATCCTTGACGCCCTGCAGCACTTGACTCCACTTGCTCTGTACGGCGGTAAACTCCGGACTACTGCGCTGGGCGACATACCGGTCGAGTCCTGATGGAAGCTTGGCCTTGGAAGATACCCGAGGGGCAGCAGCTCTCGATGCCGGGCGGCTCCCTTTATTGTCCGCGTCTTGACCCGATCCGCTCAGGCCTCCTTGCATGGCCCGTTCCAGCTTCTTCTCCAGCTCCGCCAATTGGCGCCGAAGCTGCTGGATCTCGGAATGGCTGTCGGCAGAGCCGGCAGCGGCGGATGGCGCAGCTTGCGGCTGGGCCGCTTCTTCATGCTGCGGGATGCTGCACAGCTTCAGCAACGCTACCTCAAACAGCGTTTGAGGCTGCAGCGCATACTTCATTTCCGTCTGATATTGATTCAGCGTATCAATGATCCGGAACAGCTGCGAGCGGGTAAAAGCTTCCGCCATCTCCCCGAAATCCTCGAGATCGAGCACGCGTTCCGTCATTTTATCTGCCTGCGGAACCATTTTGATCATTAACAGATCGCGAAAATAATACAGCAGGTTCTCCATGCACTTATCGGCGCTCTTGCCTTCCTGCATCAGACCTTCGATCAACTGCAGCATACCGCCGACATCGCCTTCAATCAGCGTCTTGGCAATCGCCGCAAACTGTTGCGAAGGGATCCCGCCCGTCATATTCAGCACCTGCTGGTAAGACACATGCCCGTCCGAGAAGGAAGCGATTTGATCCAGTATGCTCAGTGCATCCCGCATCCCGCCGTCCGACAATCGCGCGATATATTGAATAGCTTCATCTTCGGCGGCAATTCCCTCCTGCTCACAGATCAGCTTCAACCGCCCGCTTTGTTCCTCCAGGGATACCCGGCGAAAATCAAACCGCTGACAGCGGGAGATGACTGTTGCCGGAAGCCGGTGCGGCTCTGTCGTGGCTAAAATAAACATGACGTGTGACGGCGGTTCCTCCAACGTCTTAAGCAGCGCATTAAACGCCTCTGTCGTCAGCATATGAACCTCATCGATAATATAAACCTTCTGCCGCACTTCTGTAGGGGCATATTTTACTTTTTCACGCAAATCGCGAATTTCCTCGACTCCCCTGTTGGAAGCGGCGTCAATCTCGAGCACATCCATAACAGCCCCTGCCGTAATCCGCCGGCATGAGTCGCAATCGTTGCACGGCTCTGGAGCTGGTCCCTTTTCACAGTTCACGGCTTTGGCCAAAATTTTGGCCGCACTCGTCTTGCCCGTTCCCCGGGGGCCACTAAATAAATAAGCATGCGAAAGCCGCTGCTCACGAATCGCATTCTGCAACGTGCGGATAATATGCTGTTGTCCTACCATGTCCTGAAACGACTGCGGCCGCCAAGCACGGTACAGCGCAATATGCTCCATATGCGGCACCTTCTTTCTTCATGAAGCGATAATCGACACTTTCCCATTATACTATACTCTACGGACGAGAAAAACTTCTAGCTGATAAGTTGCTCCGACATATTTCAATCCAATCGGCCTCTTCCCCCTAACTTACGCCTACCCAGATTGACAGCCAAACTAACAGCTAGGTGTACAAAGAAAAACATCCATTTTATATATTCCTGCCCCACCTGCATATTCCTGGAATTTTGTCTCCCTGTTTGTTTCTGAAATGAAAAAACATCTCTGTCCAACAGACAAAGATGTTGATGTATAAACCTATGTAGCCGTGCACCTGTTATTGATCATTGCGATCCAAGCGGCACCTTTACGGCGCAACTCGAGACAGGCTTCCCCCCGGCACAAAAGTAGGACTGCTTATGGCTGCTTCCTTCCGGACCTGACCAGGTTCACAGGTACTCATTGCGGAGGACCCGTCTGTCAACGTCTGCCGTAAAGACCGGACCTCACATCGGCAAGACCTCTAACAGGAATTCAACCTCGCTATAGCGGATTGCGAGTTACAGGGCACCGCTACCTCCCCATCTAGCACGGTGAAAATAAGTATATCTCATACATGTCCAAAATGCAACCGACGGCAAAAGTTGTCTTTTTACGTTCCTTAGGACATGCCTTCTCTCTTAATTTTTGATATATTTATAGAATAATATGGCACTTCATAGAGAGGATGTATTTTGATGAAAAAGATAGGCCAACTCCTACTCGCTGCCGCATTAATGAGCGGAGTCTTTGCCGGGATTACGCCGCCGCAGCGAGCTCAAGCCGCCGCCCCAATCCGTATCATGCTTGATGGTTACCCGCTCGGTTTTCCAGCAGAGCCTATCGTGGTTAAAGGAACAACCCTGGTGCCTTTTCGCGCCATCTCCGAAGCGCTGGGCATTCAAGTTACATGGGACTCGAAAGAAAAGAGAATCTCCGCTGTTAAAGGAAGCGGGGCAAACGCTATACGCGTACAGCTGACACTGAACAGTACAAAGGCAACCGTTAATGGAAATCCCGTCAGCCTGGCCGTAGAGCCGCAAACCGTAGATGGCAATACATTGATCCCGCTTAGCTTTTTTAGCCAGCAGTTTGGCGCACAGGTCGATTGGGATCAGGAGACACGCACCGTCTCGATTGCATCGCCGCAAAAGCGAGTATACACACTGGGCTTCTATGCGATCTCCTCTTTTTCTGAGGCATCCGCCATTCCGCAACTTGATTCCGTCGCCTTTGGCTGGAGCCGTATCGATGAGAATAGCAAATTTACGCTTAGCGGCAAAGACTTTAAATGGCCTCTTCCTGCCGGAGATGTCACGCCGGAAAATCTGGTCAGTGAAGCGGCAAAATCCCGGACTCTTCCTTATTTAATGGTTTATTCAGGGGACGTCTATGGTGAATTGACCAACATTATCGAAAATACCGAGCTACGGAGACAAACAATTTCGGACATGATTAGCGCAGCCAAAAACAATCAATTTCAAGGCATCATGCTGGATTTCGAAGGCCTTGGACTAACTACGGACAAAGCGAAAACCCGAGCTTCCTTCACCGCATTCGTGAAAGAAGTATCTTTGCAGGCCAAATCAGAAAATTTAAAGCTGGCCCTGGCGCTGCACCCGTTAAACTCGTCTTATCAAGGCTATGATTACAAGGCGCTCGGCCAAATTGCCGATGAAATTATCATTATGGCCTATGACTACCGCAGCACCGGTGGAACGGGTCAACCGGAGCCTGCAGACAAAGTGGATGAAGCGATTCGCCTTGCCCTCAAAGAGACCAACAAAGACAAGCTTGTGCTCGGCCTCAATTTGAACAGCGAAAATGCCAAGTCAGTCCATACGCTGATCGGCTTAGCCAAACGCTACGATCTCAAAGGCATTGCTCTATGGCGGCTCGGCTTGATTAGCAGTGATGAATGGACACAAATGCAAAAAAGTGTGGAGTTCAAAAAGTAAAATATGGCACACCACAAAAAATCCCCCGTTCACTTTGAACCGGGGATTTCGCATGTATTCGAGATGCCGCAGCGCAGCATATCAACATCAAATGTAAATTAGATGCCGTATTTTCTCTTAAATCTGTCAACGCGACCGCCAGCATCCACGAATTTTTGCTTACCTGTGAAGAATGGATGGCAGTTGGAGCAAATCTCGACGCGCAGGTCTTGTTTAACAGAACCTGTTTCAAAGGTATTGCCGCAAGCGCAAGTTACCGTTGTCACGTGATATTTAGGTTGAATTGCTTCGTTCATGACTTCACCTTCTTTCCGCCCTGAGCCTCAAGCGTGCACAGAGTTATAAATGACACATAAAGAGATTATATCACGCGATGTTTTGTCGCGCAATTGGAATATATGAGGTTTATCCCCGTACTTTTACCCGGGCTAATTCGGCAGGCGGCACATGCGTGTAAGAGCCGATGACTACATCCGGCAGCTCTTGCTGAAATATTTCAATCGCCTGTTTCATGCCGAATATATCCCCTTGGGCCGGAGGAATGAGCTCCAAATAGCTTTCGGGGTCGATATTCAGATTGCGAAGCTGAATGAGACGCAGCTTCGTACGGCGCGCGAATTCAATCATCGCTTCAATCTCTTCCTCCCGATCGGTGACGCCGGGAAAGATCAAATAGTTAATCGACGTGTATACGCCTTGATCCGAGGCATAGCGGAGCGACTTCTCCACATTTGCCAAAGTATATCCGCGCGGCTTGTAATAAGCGTTATAGTGCCCGTCCAGCGCACTAATCGTACTCACGCGCATCAAATCAAGCCCGGCATCGACGATACCGCGAATGTGGTCGCTAAGGCCGGCATTCGTATTAATATTGATATACCCCATATCGGTCTGGCGCCGGACTTCGCGAATCGCTTCGATGATCAGCTTGGCCTGCGTCGAGGGCTCTCCTTCACAGCCTTGACCGAAGCTGATGATCGACTCCGGTGTCTTCAAATGCTCCAGCATAATTTCAATAAGCTCCTCCACACGGGGACGGAAGTTCATTCGTGTCTGCGGGGCAACGAACCCGCTGTCATCCGGCTGTTCCGAAATGCAGCCAAAGCAGCCGGCATTACAGGAATAGGATACCGGAACAGCCCCCTCCCAACGGTTCAAAAACGTGTTGGAGGCAGTCAGGCATTCGTAGCCTAACGCACAATTGGATAAGTGATCGTACAGCCGGTTGTCCGGATATTTTGTCCGAAGCGCCTTAACTTGACTCTTCAGCTCTAAAGGGTCGCAGTTCAGAGGATTCCATTTCTCGGGATCATCGGATAATCGGGCGGTCACATAAAATTGATTGTCCTTCCATACAACCGCTGAATATCCGAAGAGCGGCAGCTTGTAATCTTTATCCGTCTTCACGTAACCGGGGAGGCAAAGGCGCGTATAGCCTTGCGGAAGCAGGGCGCCCACGGCCTGGACATCACCGGGAACCGGCATCATTTCTCCCGTAACCGGGTCCATCCCGATCGGCCTCGTAGAAGGCAAACCTACCAGAGTCGCTCCTTCCGGCAGCGGAATGAGCTCGTCCTCTAATATTTCCACAATCATATCTGCGCTGCGGGCAAGACCGTACAGCGAGGAATGATCATATACTTGTCCTTGTTTGTCTGCATATACTAAATACATGTCGTTCTCCTCTTCGCTTTACGTTATGGCCCATTTTGAACCACATCATGATGCCAGGCGTATGGTTATGACCCTGAGCCTGATCCAGAGCCTGATCCGGAACCTGATGGCGCAGCCGTACGGGTCGTGCGGCGCACGCCATTTCCGCTGCCGGACGAAGGTGCATGTCCAGTTGCCGCATTGCCGGCGGCATCGAAGGAAGCGAGAAATTCCGCGTTAGTTTTGCTGTCACGCAGCTTCTTCAAGAAACCTTCCACAAAATCGTAGGAATCGTTCATATTTTTGCGAATGGCCCAAATCGTATCCAGTTCCTCCTTCGTCAGGAGCACTTCTTCCCGTCTTGTCCCGGAACGGCGAATATCGATCGCCGGAAAAATACGGCGCTCTGCCAGCTTCCGATCCAAATGAAGCTCCATGTTGCCCGTCCCTTTAAACTCTTCATAAATAATATCATCCATTCGCGAGCCTGTATCCACAAGAGCTGTAGCCAAAATCGTCAGGCTCCCGCCCTCTTCCACATTACGCGCCGAACCAAAAAACCGTTTCGGGCGATGGAAGGCCGCAGGATCGATCCCTCCGCTTAGCGTACGGCCTGAAGGCGGCACGACAAGATTGTACGCTCTGGCCAGGCGGGTAATACTGTCCAGCAGAATGACGACGTCTTTCTTATGCTCCACAAGGCGAAGCGCACGCTGCAGAACAAGCTCAGCCACCTTGATATGATTCTCCGGCAATTCATCGAACGTGGAAGCGATCACTTCCCCCTTTACCGAACGCTGCATATCCGTAACTTCTTCCGGGCGCTCATCGATAAGTAACACAAATAGCTCAATCTCGGGATGATTAGTAGAAATGCTGTTGGCAATTTCTTTAAGCAACAGCGTCTTGCCCGCCTTCGGCGGTGCCACGATCAAACCGCGTTGTCCAAGACCGACAGGGGCTAGAACATCCATGATACGAGTGGATAAATGGTTAGGGGTTGTTTCAAGCACGAGCTTGCTTTGCGGATAAAGAGGTGTTAATGCCGGGAAGTGCAGACGTTCGGCTGCAATGGACGGATTCTCTCCATTGACGGCATTCACTTGCAATAGTCCGAAGTATCGTTCATTTTCTTTCGGCGTTCTACATTTGCCGGATACGAGGTCTCCTGTTCTCAAATCAAACTTTCGTATTTGGGATGCGGAAATATAAATATCTTCCGTACTTGGCAAATAATTAATCGGTCGAAGAAACCCGTAGCCTTCCGGCAAAATTTCCAGGACGCCCTCCATAAACATGAGACCGCTCTGTTCGGCCTGGGCCCTTAAAATGGCAAAGATCAGTTCCTTCTTCTTCAGCTGACCGTAGTAAGGAATCTGATACTGCTTCGCCAGTTTATACAGCTCCGTCAGTTTCATTTCTTCCAAATCGGCAATTTGTAAATCCATATAGTATACCACCTATTCAATTTTCATTTTTGTTCAGCGATTTCTCTTCATGTTGCTTCTTTTGTTTTCCCTATCTTTGATTTTCCTAATTTTGGTTTACCCTAATTTTCATTGAAACGAATTTTTCTATTACACTATGAGATCAGTATAAATCTATAAACAATAAAAATGATAGACGCATTTTATTAATATTACCCGGAAATCATCATTTTATGCGGCCGGGCAGAGATATCTACTCTGCCTGACGCCACACATCCGCGCCAAGGGCACGCAAGTTGGTTACAAGATGATCATAGCCGCGATCGATCAGCTCCACGCCCGATATTTCGGTCACTCCGTCTTTGACGGTCAAACCGGCAATAACGAGAGCGGCTCCGGCCCGTAAATCGGTAGCTTTCACTTTAGCGGCATTGAGCTCGCCGCCCTCAATAATAGCTGACCGGCCTTCCACGCGGATTTTAGCGCCCATGCGTATGAGCTCAGGCACATGCTTGAATCTGTTGCTGTATACAAAATCGCTTAGCACACTGACTCCTTCAGCCTGCGTCAGCAAGCTTGTCATCGGCGATTGCATATCAGTCGGAAAACCAGGATAGATTAAAGCCTTCACGTCGACATGCTCATACTTGGATGCGCCGAGCACACGAATCGACTCGTCCATCTCTTCGACACTGACGCCCATTTCAATCAATTTCGCTGTTAGCGCCTCCAAGTGTTTAGGAATGACCCCATCGATAATCATATCGCCGCGCGTGGCCGCCGCTGCAATCATATAGGTACCTGCCTGAATCCGATCGGGAATAATGGAATGACGGCAGCCGCGAAGCTCCTTAACTCCTTCAATCCGGATCGTTTCTGTACCAGCACCCTTAATGCTGGCTCCCATAGCATTTAACAATGTAGCTACATCTATGATTTCAGGCTCCTTCGCCGCATTCTCAATAATAGTAGAGCCTTTAGCTCTTGCAGCAGCCAGCATTATATTTATCGTAGCTCCAACGCTGCAAACATCGAGATAAATTTTAGCGCCTCTTAATTCCTTCGCTTTGAGATGAATAGAACCATGTTCATTGGTAACTGTAGCCCCGAGTGCTTCAAATCCTTTAATGTGCTGGTCAATGGGGCGCGGCTCGAAATTACAGCCCCCCGGCAAGCCGATCGTAGCCTCGCCAAATCGCCCGAGCATCGCTCCCATCATATAATAAGAAGCGCGTAATTTCTTTACAGGCCCGTTAGGCATCGGGATAGAGCGAATCTGGCTGGGATCAATTTTGATCTGGCTGTCTTGCCAGGTCACGGTAGCCCCAAGCTCCTCCAAAATTTCCGTATATACAGCCACATCGCTCAGATGCGGCAAATTATCCAGCGCTACTTCTGACTCCGCTAAAATGGCAGCAGGAAGAAGCGCAATGGCGCTATTTTTAGCTCCGCTAATTTGGACGGTTCCCTTTAGCGGACGCCCGCCACTGATCATTAACTTTTCCATAAGACGAAAATCCCCCTGAAGCCAAAAATAAGTCTTAGCTTAATAACTCTAATGATTCTTATCCATAATACCACTTCTATGCTGAAATAGGAAAGACACCGCATGAAGAGCGGTGTCTTTCTTGTAATATAAGACTTCAAATCGTGCCTAGAAGTGAATGATTATGCTTGGTTGTTAGAGCCAAACTCGCGTATTTTACCAATAACCGTTTGTTTGATAGCTTCACGGCCAGGTTTCAGGAATACACGCGGATCGTATGCTTCCGTCTTCTCAGCGAGAACTTCCCGAACTACTTTCGTGAAGGAAATTTGGTTCTCTGTGTTCACGTTGATTTTGGAAGTACCCAGAGAAATAGCTTTCTTAATATCATGAAGAGGGATGCCTGTGCCGCCATGCAGAACGAGCGGAACGCTAACCGCGTTGCAGATTTCCTCCATTTCCTTGAAGCCCAGGTTCGGTTCGCCTTTGTATGGTCCATGTACGGATCCAAGAGCTGGTGCAAGTGTGTCGATGCCTGTCTCTTGGACGATGCGGATACAATCATCCAGCTTCGCGTACATCACTTCACCGATCACATCGTCTTCTTGTCCGCCGACCATACCTACTTCAGCTTCGACGGAAACGCCTTTGGAATGCGCATATTCAACGACAGCTTTCGTCGTATCAATGTTCTTATCGATTGGGCTGTGGGAGTCATCGATCATAACGGAAGTAAATCCGGCTTCGATCGCCTCTTTACATTTCTCAATGCTTGAACCATGGTCAAGGTGGATTGCAACAGGGATAGTGATTTTCAAATCTTCCATCAGACCTTGCACCATCTTAACAACGGTGTTAAAGCCGCCCATGTAACGTGCTGCGCCTTCAGAAACACCAAGGATTACCGGTGATTTCTCTTCTTCAGCAGCCTCAAGAATAGCGTGTGTCCACTCCAGGTTGTTGATGTTGTACTGACCCACTGCATACTTACCTTTAAGAGCTTTGTTCAACATGTCTGTCATACTTACTAATGGCATGGCTCCAATCCTCCTAGGACGTTTGTTTATATTCATTTTGCCGACATTCACACGTAATTATTATAACACAACCCGACAAAAATACTATTCAAGCTTTTCCATCTATTTGTGAAACTCTCATGTTGTACAGCGATTTAGAAGCAGGGGAACTCCCAGTAGATTTTACCCGGTTTATTATACAAAGAAACCTCCTTTAGAATAAACGCAGGGAAATGGAAATCCTGCTCTTACCTAAAGGAGGCTGCCTTATCTTATACAATGAAGCATGAAGGAACCGTTCATACAATCCCGATCGGCCTCTGAGTTCGGCTGATTCAGACTGAGGTGATATTATGCGCTTAAAGAACAGCGCCGCCTTTCAGCTCCATGTTTACTGCCAATCTCATTTCATCAATGTCGAAAGGCTTCGTAAAATGTCTCAACGCGCCGAGTTCGGTCGCTTCCTTGATCATATCCAGCTCGCCGTAGGCAGTCATCATAATTACCTTGATGGCCGGATTGACTTCCTTGATATGTTTCAAGATCTCAAGTCCATCCATACCAGGAATCTTCATGTCGAGAAGCACCAGATCCGGCGAATCACTGCGGACGATTTCTAATGCCATCTTGCCGTTAGCAGCCTGGAACGTCTTATAGCCCTCGCTGCTGAACACTTCCATCAATAAGATACGGATTCCGTTCTGATCATCAACAATCAACACTTTCTTCTCTTCCACTGAGACACCCTCCTACAAGTTACCCTTGTAATCCTCATAAAGGTATAATTCGCCTCAATTTAGGAAATCCCTTCTGAATTGGTAAAAAGATACTTAAAAACATTCGGAATATCCCGGAGGGCTGTTCCCGTGGTTTAATATAGAAGAAAAATGTAAAATAATCTTTCTTATTTGAACCGGTCTGTCGAATTTGACCCAGACTGTCGAACTTAGGCTTGATGTACTATCGAAGCTTTCACAAATTCCCGGAACAATGGCTGCGGCCGATTCGGACGGGAGGAGAATTCTGGATGGAATTGAACCGCCAAGAACCACGGGTGGTCTGGAAGCTCGATAATCTCAACCAGCCGTCCGTCCGGCGATGACCCGGAAATCCGCAGACCCGCTGCTTCAAGCTGTTCACGGAAATTATTGTTGAACTCATACCGATGGCGGTGTCTCTCGTGAACAAGTTCTTCCCGATAGCATTTTTCGGCAAGCGAGCCCTTCTCCAGCTTGCACGGATACAGTCCGAGGCGCATCGTGCCGCCTAAATCCTCGATATCCTTCTGCTCTGGCAGAAGGTCGATAACAGGATAGGCCGTCGACGGATTGATCTCTGAGCTATTCGCCCCGTCCAATCCAGCCAGCGCGCGGGCAAACTCAATGACAGCCACCTGCATGCCAAGGCAAATTCCAAAGAACGGAATTTTGTGCTCGCGGGCATAGCGGATCGTTGTAATTTTGCCCTCAATCCCCCGGTCGCCAAAGCCTCCGGGCACAAGGATGCCGCCAATGCCTTTTAACTGCTCGGCCACATTCTCAGAAGTTACTTCCTCCGCGTTCACCCAGCGGATCTTCACTTCCGCATTGTTATCGAAGCCCGCATGCGACAGCGACTCAACAACGCTCAAGTATGCATCATGAAGGGCTACGTATTTACCGACGATGGCAATTTCAACCGTCTTCTCGAGCTTGTTAATGCGGTCAACAAGCTCCACCCATTCGCTCATGTCCGGAGCCGGAGCATTCAGCTTCAGATGATTTACGACAATCTCATCCAAACCTTCCTCCTGAAGGTTAAGCGGAATCTCATATAACGTATCCGCATCGCGGCACTCTACGACCGCATTGGCATCAATATCGCAGAAGAGAGCGATCTTCGCCTTCATGTCCTCGGACAGCTCATACTCTGTACGGCATACGATTACGTTCGGCTGAATGCCGATGCTGCGGAGTTCTTTGACACTATGCTGGGTCGGCTTTGTCTTCACTTCACCGGCAGCCTTGATATATGGAATAAGCGTGACGTGGATATACATGACATTGTCGCGCCCAACATCGCTCTTGATCTGACGGATCGCTTCCAGGAATGGCAAGCTTTCGATATCGCCCACCGTTCCGCCGATCTCCGTAATGACCACATCCGAGCCCGTCTCGCGGCCAGCCAGGAACACACGCTCTTTGATTTCGTTCGTAATGTGCGGGATCACTTGAACCGTTCCACCGAGGTATTCCCCGCGGCGCTCTTTGCCGATGACGGAGGAATAAACTTTGCCTGTCGTGATGTTGCTGTTCCTAGACAGATTGATGTCGATAAAACGCTCATAGTGACCGAGGTCGAGGTCTGTCTCAGCCCCGTCGTCCGTGACGAACACTTCCCCATGCTGGTAAGGACTCATCGTACCCGGATCCACGTTGATGTAAGGATCGAATTTCTGGATCGTTACCTTTAAACCTCTATTTTTAAGCAGCCTGCCGAGTGAAGCGGCCGTAATCCCTTTGCCAAGGGAAGATACAACCCCGCCTGTTACGAAAATATATTTTGCCACAGTTTAAAAACCTCCTACATAATAGTCCAGAAATTCAGGCGACTCAGATCATAGCGTAACCCATTAGCTCAATAATCATAGCTAAAAATGGCATAAAAAAACAAAAAAGTGACACCCGAATAGGTCGGGGCACTTTTTAAAATTAGAACATATTTATAGGTTTGAATCATAAGCCCATGCAATAGTTTAACCGTTCGCCACTTCTCTGTCAAGTAAAGAAGAAAGCATTTCTACGGGTAAAAATTGTGGCAATCTCGTGCACAAAAAGGGGACGAAAAACCTATTTTTCCTCATATTCATCGTCGTATTCGTCTTCTTCAGACTCAATCTCTTCGTCGTCCTCATCTAAATCTTCATCATCGATCAGGGAGTCATCTTCGACCTCATCGACTTCATCGACTTCTTCATCATCTTCATCCGAGAACAGTTCGTCTTGATCTTCTTCATCATCGATTGCATCAAAGTCCTCGTCCTCGTCAGAGAAGTTCTCTTCCTCGTCGGTAAAGTCTTCATCCTCCAGGTCGTCGTCATCATCGTTAATGATGCGCGGACGCTTCGCATTCGCCACAGGATCCTCAGACTTCTCAATCGGGTACCAGCGCTTCAAGCCCCACAAGTTGGTGCCGACGCAAGCAAATCGTCCGTCGATGTTAATCTCCGTGTACAATTGAGCGATCGCTTCATTGATTTCTGCCTCAGACATATTGCGGATCTTAGCTACCTCGCTCATCAGGTCGCGGTAATAATACGGTGTATTCGCCGCTTTTAAAATCAAAAAGGCCAAGTCAACCATCGGAATTTCATGCACTTTCTCCGGGTCGATTTTCAAATTAAGTGGGGTACTCACCAGGCGGACACTTCCTCTCACGCAAAGTTCAGAATACAGGTATCCGAAATCAAATTGTAAATTGATTCCTTAACTAACATATCCATATCACACATAAGTAAAACCTATTTGGTATTGCCATGTCAAGTTTATTCCTCCAGCCGAAATATGTCCAAAGGATGTCGGGAACATTCGGCGGCAAAGTGACTGCCCACACAAAAAGACGGGAACGAGTCGTTCGCCGTCTCTTGACTGTATCCTATCCGGAAAAGAAGCGCCTTGTCCGGATGGCCGCGAAGGCTGCAAAAACCTTCATTACATCCTATGTCTGTAAGTCCGCTTTGACACGGGACTCCAGGGCCAATCCCTATAATTCATCAAAAAATATCGAGACCTGTTTGCCCATTTCCTTGAAACAGGGCCTCTTCCCCACTCCCGGGTAAAGCCGTCATCATAGAATACTCCAACACGCTAATCTCGGGAGGACACCAGATTATGGATTACTCCAAACTTTTGCGATATTTGAATGACTACATCGACACTTCCGGACAGGGCGGGCGGCATATTATCCGATTTTCGCAGCCCGCCCATTATGCTGAATGCCTTCGCCAATTACTGAAATACCGGCGCAAATATCCCGCCCTGCGGCTTGTTCGCTCTTCATCGCTGCTTCACGCCCTGTTCTGTCCATTACGAACACCGGATGCCGCAATATACGCAGAGCCCGAACTATCTATTGAAGAGGATGCCACGATCAGCGTTCATTCCTCAGCATCCTCCGGTAAAGAACGGGCAACCGACATTCCTTGGGGCGTCAAGCGCATCGGTGCCCCCGAGACGTGGTCAGTATCGACTGGACACCGTATCCGTATAGGCGTCATCGATACGGGAGCTGACTATAGCCACCCTGATTTGCACCATTCCCTCGCTCGGGGGATTCACCTGCTGAACCGGGCCGGCCTGCCTCATGACGACAACGGGCATGGCACGCATATTGCCGGCACGATCGCAGCGGCTGGCGGATCGCAAGGGATGATCGGCGTGGCTCCCCGCTCTTTGATTTATCCGGTAAAGGCGTTTGATCATAATGGCTCGGCGTACGTCTCCGACATTATTCTCGGAATCGACTGGTGCGTCAGAAACCATATGCACATTATCAATATGAGCTTCGGGATGAAATCAACGAGTCAATCTTTGAGAAATATTGTCAGTAAAGCGCACGAAGCAGGCGTTGTCATTGTCGCCTCCTCAGGAAACGACAAAAAACAGCGTACCGCCGATTATCCGGCAAAATATGCTCAAACGATTTCAGTGGGAGCCACGAACCGGGATGGAAAAATCGCCTCCTTCAGCAATTTCGGGCCTTACATTGACATTTACGCGCCCGGTGAAAAAATAACGTCCTCTTGGCTAGGCGGAGGCCACCGCGAAATGAGCGGTACATCCATGGCGACTTCCCATGTCAGCGGTGCAATCGCCCTGCTGCTCGCGCTGCGCCCTGGCCTGACACCGGGCGAGATCAAGCGCCGGCTGCGCCGCACGGCCCGGCCGCTGCCCTGCTCTACCGCCCGGGCCCGGTCCAGGCCCGGCGAAGTCAATGCGGTACGGCTGCTGCGCGGCCGTACCGGGCGGCGGGCGTAGGCGCCGGAGCACAGCAAAGCGCAAAGCGCAACGAGCACAGCAAACGCCGGAGCACACAAAGGAACTGCCCAATAAGACCCTAGAGTTAGACGGAGGACATCACGTTTTTCCGTCTAATTTTTTTTCACATCTGCTTTTATCCTGTTGTGAGGTGTTGGTCCTGAGGTAGCTAGTTGTCGTCGGTTGGTTGTCGGCTGTGAGGCTTGGGTGGGTGGCTTGGTGGCTTGGTGGCTTGGTGGCTTGAGTGGCTTGAGTGGCTTGGTGTACTTGAGTGGCCAGGTGGTCGGTGGTCCGTGAGGCTTGGGTGGCTGGGTGGCTGGCTGGGTGGCTTGGTGGCTTGGTGGCTTGGTGGCTTGGTGGCTTGAGTGGCTTGGTGTACTTGAGTGGCCAGGTGGTCGGTGGTCCGTGAGGCTTGGGTGGCTGGGTGGCTGGCTGGGTGACCTAGGTGGCTTGGGTGGATGGCTGGGCAACTGGATATATGCGGACACTGGGGACGCTAACTGGATATATGCGAGCCTAACGGACATAGGGGACGCTGTTTGTGAAATAACGAGACATCTGAAGAGCTAACGGACCTACGTTCCGCTATTGACCCCAAAAGCCTGTTTATTGCAGTCCATTTGGTCGAATAGCGGAACCAGGGTCCGTAAGCATAGCGAAAGAGGGTCTATTTCAACAAATAGCGGATCTCCTGTCCTTTAGCGGATGACCAGCCCCACCAGTTCTGCCAATTCCATTACTTTCATCATTCTCATCCGTTTCATCAGTCTCATTAGTCTCATAAGTCTCATAAGTCTCATAAGTCTCATTAGTCTCATTAGTCTCATCAGACTTTATCAGTCTTATCTCGTCAGTCTCGTCATTCTCATCAGACTCATTAGATTCATAAATCTTATAAGTCTTATCAGTCTTACCAACCCATCCACACCACCCCCACCACTCTCACCAATTCCACTAATCCCCAAACCGCCACCCTTTGAAGATGAAGAGGCTGCCCTAAAAGTCAGTTTTTACTGACTTTTGGGACAGCCTCTTCAAACGGCCTGGCAGCGGAAGCCATCCGCCGCGGACCGGGCCAGGTCGGGCCGGGCCGGGCTTGGGGCTCACACCACCGTACATGCGGCGAGTCCGCATACGGCGGTTCCTGACCAATGGCTGCGTTACATGCGCTCTGGCGCGGATACGCCGATCAGCTTCAGCACATTGGCCAGCACGGTGCGCACGGCGCTGAGCAGCGCCAGCCGCGCAGCCGTCTGCGCCGCGTCCTCGGTGATTACGCGCTCGGCCTTGTAATAGCTGTGGAACAGCGCCGCCAGCTCATACACGTACCGCACCAGGCGGTGCGGTGCAAAGCTCTCGGCCGCCACGCCAATCTCTTCCGGCAGTTCGCCGATTTTGCGCAGCAAATCGAATTCATGCTCAGCGGTCAGCTTGCTAAGCTGCACCTCTGATAATGCCGGAAGATCGATCCCCTGCTCCGCGGCCTGGCGAAAAATGCTGCAAATCCGCGCATGCGCGTACTGCACATAATACACCGGATTTTCATTCGATGCGGAAATCGCCAGATCCATGTCGAAATCGAGATGGGAGTCCATGCTCCGCATCGTAAAGAAATAGCGGATCGCATCAACGCCGACTTCATCCATCAGATCGACCATCGTGACGGCTTTGCCTGTCCGTTTGGACATTTTTACCTTCTCACCGTCCTGGAATAGGCTGACCATTTGCGCGATCAATACGGTCAGCTTATCCGGATCATATCCGAGCGCCTCCATGGCAGCTTTGACACGCGGAATATAACCATGATGGTCAGCGCCCCAAATGTTGATCATCCGATCGAAGCCCCGGTCGTATTTGTTCCGGTGATAGGCGATATCCGGCGTCAAATAAGTATAGGTGCCATCATTTTTGACAAGCACGCGATCCTTGTCATCCCCGTATTGGGTTGATTTCAGCCATGTTGCCCCATCCTGCTCATAGGTTTGTCCCTTGGCCCGCAGCGCTTCCAACGAACGTTCGACCTGACCGTCGGTGTATAGGGACGTTTCGCTGAACCAGACATCGAAGCCTACGCGGAAACGGTTCAAGTCACGCTTGATCTTCTCCAGTTCTTTGTCCAATCCGTATGTCCGGAGAAACGCCTCTCTCTCAGCGGGAGTCCGGGACAGCAAGCCATCCCCCTGCTCAGCTACAAGCTCCTTGGCGAATCCCTTAATGTCCTCACCATGATATCCATCCTCCGGCATCTCCACGTCCTGGCCAAGCTCCTGCAAATATCTGGCCTCAATCGACTTCACCAGATTGACAACCTGATTGCCGGCATCATTGATATAATACTCCCGCGTCACCTCATATCCGGCAAAATCGAGCACATTGCACAAGGCGTCCCCGACAGCTGCCCCGCGCGCGTGCCCCAAGTGCAGGCTTCCGGTCGGATTGGCGCTGACGAACTCTACCTGCACCTTCTTGCCCTGTCCGAGCGCAATGCGGCCATACTTTTCACCTTGTGCAAAGACCTGCTCCAATACCGGATACAGATAGCTCTTGCTTAAGAAAAAATTGATAAACCCCGGACCGGCAATTTCGGCACGCTCCACTCCTGCCTGCTCATAATCCAAATGCTTCAAAATTTCCTCCGCAATTTGACGAGGGTTCTTCTTGGCAATCCGCGTGAGCTGCATCGCGGCATTCGTGGCGAGATCTCCGTGCGCTTTATCCTTGGGCACTTCCAATACAACAGCAGGCACCTCTTCACGAGCCGCTAGGCCTGCGGCGATGACCGCATTCAGGATCGCTTCTTTGACGGATTGATTAATTTGTTCTAACGGGTTAACTGTCATATTAATTTTCCTCCTGTATATGTAAACTGATTGCAAAATGTCCGGTCATTTCTTCATGCACAAGCAAGCCATACTCCCAGGTCACGGTTCCATAGGGGCCTTTCAGACGAACCTCCAGCCGGCTCGTATCTGTAGACAGATTAAACCTCGTATACGGAGAACGGTAGAATCCCGGCAAGCGCTTGCCCTGCTGGAACGTCTGCTCCGACTCCACTTCACCGTGGCGCATCACTTTGAGCTCGTCCGGCGATATTTTGACTGTGGCGCGTGTAATTCCCCCCGTTGGTCCATGCTCAGGCTCGACGTATCTAATATAGACTGAATTCCCCTTGATCAGGGACTCGCCTTTAATTCGCTGCTCCGATACCTCATCGCCATCGCCCTGACGGCTGTTGATGACGATGACAGCGGGATTCCATTCCGGCATCCTATCCTCTCCATCCATTTAAGGCTTAACTCAACTTAAGCCTAATCTCAACATTTTCTTATTGTACTACTATATCCAGTTCACCGGTGCAATTCAATATTTGAGGTGATAAACCATCTTCGCCCTATTGGCAAAACAGAGAGCATTGAAAAAAAACAGAGAGCGGCTCATGATGGATCAGCCGGAGAAAAGGTGAAGCCCTCAGAGCAGCTTATGCTGGATCAGCCGGAGAAAAGTCGAAGACCGCGCTTCACTGAAACGCTGAAAATCCGCCCAACAGAAAAAACCCCGCCAACTGGCAGCGAGGTCACTTATTATTTTGCCACGTAGCCGGCTCCTTCTATAAAGCGCGGCAATTGTGAATGGTGGCATTATGTGGTTTAACAGCCATGCCGCAGAAGCCTGCAATAAAAACGCAAGCCTTGTCAGGCTTTCAGCATATATGGGGCCACAGCCTGCTTTATGGCAGGACAATTTGTCAGAGTATGCCGGACAAATCGTTAGAGCGTATAAGACAAATCGTTAAAGCGGCTGGCTGAGCACCATGTATTTGACCTTAGAGTTATCGTAGTAAAGATGAAACCGGAAGTAGTCCCCGGATTTGTAGCTCCATATACTCGGAAGCGTGCTGGCCTCAGCATCCAGCCTGTTATCTACTTCCTGGGGAGTTAAGCCTACTTTGACTCCGTCAGGCGTCTCATGAGTACTGTCACTAAATACAATTTGATTGTACAGGTATAGAACACCCGCCTTGTACTTGGCTACCTTTCTGACCTCGCCGCTTGCGTAATCGTAATAAGGAATTTCCCATTCGGCTTCCTCATTTTTGAGGCGGTCCTCCCACTGAGCATAGATCAGGCCATCTACAGCGATTTTCTCCCTATCTACCCCCTGCGGCTCGGTCAGGACACCCTGCTCCATTTCCTGCCTGATCCTCTGCTCCAAGGCTGCAAATACGCCCAGCTCCGAGTCAGGCTTAAGCAGATCATGCATCAGCAGCATAACCTGGTCATTTGCATAATAAGCCTTGCCTTCTGCTGCAATTGCGTTGCTCTCCAAATAATAAGGCAGTTCGATCACCTGATCATTGTTCAAATTAAACTGCAGCACAGTCCGTTCTGCGAAAGAAGGCACTTCCGTCACAGCGGCCTGCATATCCGTAAAGCGCAAAGACTGCAGCAGGACCTCCTTCCGTTCAGAAGGGACCTTTTTCTTCGCTCCTCCGTGGACTACAGAGACAGACTTCACCTCATCCTCCGTAAAAGGAAGGTAGTCGAGCAGATAAGGGGAAACGGCCTCCTCACTGCTTGACTCTTCAGTCTGCTCGGAAGGGGGCGGTGACACGACCGGCTCGGCGTTATGAAATTCCAGGGACGGGTCGGATCCCGGGGAGTTTTGGGCATCGCTTTCGCCCATTGTCTCGACCGGATTCGACTGGTCTTGTTGCTGCAATTTAAAAATACCGACAATGAAAATCGCCGCCAGCACAATCAGCATCCCTGCCAGTAAATAGCCTTTTCGTTTGTTCTTATTGTTCATTGTTCCTCCTTGGGTAGAGCGTATAACACGTATTAAGACGATATCAATGAAATATTATTTCAAATTCCAAGTGATTAGACGCATCAACCCGGTAAAAGTTGCCATAATTTCTCGCTCGCCATAAAAACAGTGCTTTCTTCCCACAGCAAATTATTCAGCTCCGCTGAAAACTTATAAATTCTATAATCTCAATAACCTACAAAAAATGCCCTGCAGCGCATAGCACGGCAAGGCATAGCAGCGTAACTTGGAATAACATGACGCAGCAAAGCACATTAGAGTGCATTATTATATTTTCATGTTTAATAACCGATCTAGCTACGGGCCTCTACTGCTAGCTAGGACGCTCCACTACTTCACAAAGCCAAGCAGCATTTCACGGATCAGCTTCGCCGCGACAATCTGTGTTTGCTCTGTAGGATCATAGATCGGGGCGACCTCTACCAAATCGCAGCCCACGACGTTCACATCGGATCTCGCAATCAAATGAACCGCTTGAAGCAGCTCCTTCGAGGTGATTCCGCCAGCCTCAGCCGTACCTGTACCCGGGGCGCAGGACGGATCGAGCACGTCGATATCGATCGTCACGTACACCGGACGCGAGCCCATCTTCGGCAGCTCGGTCTTCAACGGCACAGCTACCTCGAACGGGTGGAAGTTGATATTTTGCCGCCCGTAGAGGAATTCTTCCTTCGAGCCGGAACGGATGCCGAATTGGTAAATGTTCTTGCCGCCCATCAATTCAGCCGCTTTGCGAATCGGCGTAGAATGGGACAGCGGCTCGCCTTCATATTGATCGCGAAGATCGGCATGCGCGTCGATATGAATGACGGCCAGGTCCGGATATTGCTCATACATCGCCTGAATGACCGGCCAGCTAACGAGGTGCTCCCCGCCCAAACCGATCGGGAACTTGCCGTCCTTCAGCAAACCGCGAACATAGTCGCCGATCACATCAAGACTGCGGGCCGCGTTGCCGAAAGGCAGCAATAGATCCCCCGCGTCGAAATATGTTTCATCCAAAATGCTTTTATCCAAATAAGGACTGTACTCCTCCAGCCCGACTGAAGCCTGGCGGATCCGCGCAGGGCCAAACCGTGAGCCGGGACGGTAGCTGACGGTGTAATCCATCGGCATCCCGTAGATGACGGCTTTGGCGTCTTCATACGATTCCGAGCTGCAAATAAACACGTTTCCCGAATAAGCCTGATCCAGTTTCATCGCCGCACTCCCCCTTATTTCACGAGATCTTCTACGAACTTAGGCAGCACGAATGCAGCTTTGTGCAGTCGCGGCGAATAGTACTTCGTGTCGATCTCCGGAATTTGGGCTTCATCCACTTGAAGCGGGTCATAGGTTTTGCTGCCCATCGTAAAGGTCCACAGCCCACTTGGATACGTTGGGATGTTAGCACCATACACGCGGACGATCGGGAAAATTTCCTTGACGTCTTTGTTCACTTTCTGAATCAAATCGGCCTTGAACCAAGGGTTATCAGTCTGTGCTACAAAAATGCCGTCTTCCTTCAGCGCTTCGTAAATCCCTTGGTAGAAGCCGCGCTCAAACAATGGAGCCGCCGGGCCTACAGGCTCCGTCGAATCAACCATGATTACGTCGTACTTATTTTTGCTCTGAATAATATGCATATAGCCGTCATTCACTTGAACCTCAACCCGAGGGTTATCCAGCTCACAGGCGATTTCCGGCAAATATTTTTTCGAATATTCAATCACTTTCCCATCAATATCAACAAGAACAGCCTTCTCCACCTTAGGGTGCTTCATAATTTCGCGTATAACGCCGCCGTCACCACCGCCGACAACAAGCACATGCTTCGGATCTGGGTGCGTAAACAACGCTGGATGGGCTACCATCTCATGGTATACAAATTCATCCTTCACCGTCGTCATGACCATATCGTCAAGCACCAGCATTCGTCCAAACTCTTCGGTATCAATGATCGCTAAATCTTGAAAATCCGTCTGCTCTCTCACCAATGTCTCCCGAATTTTTGCCGTAATGCCAAAGACGGGCGTCTGTTTCTCCGTAAACCACAATTCCATCGTATAACCCTTCTTTCCGTTAGAATAGTGTTTAGCCGTCATATTAACCCATACCGGAGGCCGGGGGCTGTCCAGATTCACTTCTTGCAAAGTTTCTCTTCCTATTGTACCAAACATGTTTGATTATATTAAAACAAGGTGAAAATGCAACTGTTTGCGTAAATCTTTGATTGTGGCCAGAAGCGATTGTGCTGCCTATGAATATCTCCCCTAAATTTTCCCATACTTAACAATAGCTCATTCATGCGAAAAGTGACGAAAAAGGGAGGGTTCAATGCCATGCAGCGACTTATCCGAAGCAGCAGACGGGGGCGCCGTCGCGGGAAACTGTTATTCAAGCTGATACTGATTTGCTGTGTTACTGGACTCATTGCTTTCAGTGCACTCCTGTTCTATTTATACCAGACCGACCTTCCCCTGGCGGACTCCGATCGGAACTCACAGCTGCTTAGCCGGCAGGGAGAGGCGATTGCCGTCTTCTCCAGCACCGATAGAAACCGCTCAGACGTATCGCTGGATGAAATATCGCCGTATTTGATTCAAGCCACTTTAGCAGTAGAAGACCGGAATTTTTTTGAGCATTTCGGTTTTGATATAAAAGGAATGGGCCGGGCCCTGCTCGTTAATATAAAGGAAATGAACAAAGTACAAGGAGCCAGTACACTGACGCAGCAACTCGCGCGAAATCTGTATTTGTCCCATGAGCGAACGTGGTCCCGCAAGTTTAAGGAAGCAATGTACACAGCACAGCTGGAAATGAAGTTCGATAAGGATAAAATTCTGCGCATGTATTTGAATGAAATATATTACGGGCACGGTGCTTACGGAATTGAGGCGGCGGCGCAAATGTATTTCGGCAAGCCCGCCAAGCAGTTAAGCCTGGCTGAGAGCGCCATGCTGGCAGGGGTACCGAAGGGGCCTACTTATTATTCCCCTTTTAATCAGATGAAGAACGCCAAAGACCGGCAGCGCCTCGTGCTGGGGGCCTTGGTCGAGATGGGGAATATTACCCGGAAGCAAGCCGATCAGGCCTATGATGAAATGCTGTATTTCCAATCCCCGAAGCTGCGGACGGCCGGAGACAAGGCTCCTTATTTTCGCGACTATGTCAGGAATGTCGTCATTAATGAGCTTGGCTTCGATGAAAGTCTGCTTGAGCATGGCGGGCTGAAAATATACACCACCTTGGATATGGAGGCACAGGAGGCCGCTGAACTTGCCGTGGCAAGCGAACTGAAGAGTGCGCCGGATTTGGAGGCCGCCCTGATCTCGATCGACCCCCGCAACGGCCATATCAAAGCGCTCGTCGGCGGGAAAAATTATGTACAGAGCCAATACAACCATGTGTTCGCCACCACCCGCCAGCCTGGCTCCACCTTTAAGCCCATTATGTATTTGTCGGCCCTGGCTTCTCACAAAATGACCGGTGCAAGCAAATTTTCCAGTCAGCCGACCCTGTTTCACTATGACAATAACCGGAAGACGTACAGCCCTAAAAATTTTGGCGATAAATATTTGGGGGACATCGATATGCGTCAAGCCATTGCTGCGTCGGACAATATTTATGCCGTCAATACGATCCTGACCGTCGGAGCCGAGCAGGTGATCGAGCTTAGCCGGCGCATGGGCATTACGAGCCCGCTGAATGCCGTTCCTTCCCTGGCGCTCGGCACGTCGCCCGTCAGTCCGTTCGAGATGGCCACGGCCTTCGGCGTGATCAGCAATCAAGGGAAACAGGTCAAGCCGGTTGCCGTACTGAAAATTACCGATGACCAAGACCGGGTATTATATGAAGCTCCCCCGGCAGTGACGGAGCAGGTCGTGGAGCCTGCCGCAGCCTATGTGCTGACACATTTGCTGGAGAGCGTATTTGAGGCCGGGGGAACTGGGAACCGGGTATCGGCGGACATCAAGCGTCCGGTTGCCGGGAAGACGGGCACAACAAGCACCGATGCCTGGCTGGTGGGATTCACTCCCGAGCTCTCCACTGCGGTCTGGGTCGGTTACGATAAGGGAAAGACGCTGGGGACAGCCGAGTCACGGAAGGCAGCGCCCATCTTCGCGAAATTTACAGAAAAGGCGCTGGAGAAAGTTCCCCCAAAAATTTTTCCGATTCCCGATGGGGTAGTCAGCGTATATCTCGACCCTAAAACTGGTCTGCTTGCGACTGAAGATTGCCCGGACAAAAAATTGGAAGTGTTCATCCAGGGCACCGAGCCGACGGAAGCCTGCAGCGAGCACGGAGAGAAACAACCTGAGCCGCTTCCGGTGGAAGACAAGCAAGAGAGCCGCTCTTGGTGGAGTGATCTGAAGCGCTGGTGGATGGACTAGCCGCAAAGTATTCTGTAACATAGGAAGTATCTTTATTACAATACTTATTACGGTACTTATTACAGATCAAGACAAGGAGAGCTTCGACGATGAGCTTCGCATCTGATCAATATTATGAGGGAGCACCGCTGCCCCGGGCATTTTATGAGCTACCGGCTCTGGAGGCGGCTCCCCGCTTGCTTGGGCATACGCTCGTGCGCCGCACAGAAGATGGAGAGATTCGCTGCCGCATAGTCGAGACAGAGAGCTACGGAGGAGTGCAGGACAAAGGAAGCCATGCCTTTAACGGGCGGAGAACGGCCAGAACGGAAATTATGTTTGGCGAAGGGGGCGTGGCTTACATTTATTTAATCTACGGCATGTATCACTGCCTCAACGTCGTCACCGGAACAGAAAACGATCCACAGGCTGTGCTCATTCGTGCGGTGGAGCCTCTGACTGCACGGGATGAAGCCATGATGCGCCATCACCGCGGGGCCGCGGCAAGGAGACCTGTGGATTTATCTGGAGGTCCGGGCAAGCTGTGCCGCGGACTGCGTATCGACAAATCTTTGAACGGCCAATCTCTGGCCGATCAGGGCGGCCCTCTCTGGATTGAGGCAGGAAAGCCGCTGAGAAGCGAGGACATCATGCAGTCCCCCCGGATCAATATCGCCTATGCGGAGGAATATGCCGCCAAGCCTTGGCGCTTCTTCGTGAAGGACAACCCGTATGTCCCACTCCTCGATAAGAACATAAGCAGGTACAAACCATCATAGACAGCAACCTAAATTTCGAGAGCGCTGGTTCGGCGCTTTTTTGTTTGCCGCTTACCGTTTGCCGTTTGCCGTTTGCCGGAGCTTGTACGACACATTCAAGCAAACATTTGAATCTCATAGTGATCAGGAGTATACTATATTCAAACAATCAAATGAACGATTGAACATTATTGTCTTCTATTTACTATTTTTCTATTTACTATTTTACTATTTACCATTTACTGTTTACTACTATTTTACTGTTTCCGTTAATTTTCTGTTTTTGCTGCTTAATGCTGTTCTTTTACTGGTGATTTACCAATGTTCGGAGGTATTTTTTGATGGCAAACTTTGCTCCCTTCATTCAATCTGATGAGCATTCTCACTTACATAATGAAAACGATATAACGACAGACCTGCGAAACAGTCTAAACGAAGAGGACATCGCCGGCATGGCGCAAATGTTCAAAGCTCTTTCTGACCCGAACCGGATGAAGATCGCCTATTTGCTGCAGCAAAAGGAGGAGCTGTGCGTGCGCGATGTTGCAGCCATTCTCGATAGTTCCGTCGCTACGGCCTCCCACCATTTACGTCTATTGAGACAAATGGACATTACCAAATCGCGCAAAGAAGGTAAGAACGTGTTCTACTCGCTAAAGGATCATCATATCCAAACGCTGATCACCATGACGCTGGAGCATCAGAAGGAGAAGAATTACCAGGAGTAAACCATTAAGTACCTCAAGCCGAGAGCAAGCCGCCCCCCAAGTTGAGTACAATCATCGATCATCTTCTTTATATAGAAAAGCACACGAAGGGCAGAAGATATGCTCTTCACGCCTTCGTGTGCTTTCTTTTTCATCCGTTCTATTAATCGAGCTTCCCGCCCTCTACGACAAGCTCTTCTGCAAATCCCTCGCCATAAACCGAGTTCAAAGTTTCTTGATATGCCTGATGAATGAACTGCTCCTCTCCAAGTGCCGCCAGTTCGTTGTTGATCCAATCCAGCAGTTCCTTGTTTCCTTTCGCAACAGCAGGAGCGATCGTGTCCTGTCCGCCAAAGGCCGGAATAGTCACGGTAAATCCAGGGTTCGATTTCGCCCAAGCGATCAATTCCGTGTTGTCATTGGCAATCGCAGCACCGCGCCCGTCTTTAAGTGCTGCGAAAATTTCCGTGTACTGGTCGAACTTAAGCAGCTCGATATCCGGGTGATTTTTAGTGAAGTAAGTTTCCGCGGTCGTTCCTTTAGCCACGATCAGCTTCTTGCCGCCCTCTTTCAATTGATCAATCGATGTAATCGGGGCGCTGTCCGGTGATACGATGCCAAAGGACAGCTTCATATAAGGATGGGCAAAATCGACCTTTTCTTGTCTCTCCTCGGTCACTGTAAAATTGGCCATAATGATATCTACTTTGTTCGATTCCAGGTAAGCCACGCGGCTGGCTGCATCCACCAATACGAATTCGACCTTACCTTCATCTCCCAAAAGATCCTTGGCAAATCGCTTGGCAATATATACGTCGAAGCCCTGATTCTCGCCATGCTCATCCACATAGCCAAATGGCGGTTTATCCGCGAAAACTCCGATTTTAATTTTATCGTTCTTCTTGATCTGCTCGATGGAATTAAATTTAGCCGAGCTTGCATTGCCTCCCCCCAAGCCGCATGCAGCTAATCCCATAAGCAGTAAAAGTCCAACCATCAGCCATCCTAATCTCTTTGTAACCTTCTCCATTCTCCCATCTCCTTAACGAAATTAATGATCGTATTGAAATATATCCAGAAAGTGCTGAGCACGCTCTGACTGAGGCTTGGTGAAAAATTGCTCCGGCGCTGCGATTTCGCTAATTTTACCCTGGTCTATGAACACGATGCGATTGCCAACTGACTTGGCGAACCCCATCTCATGGGTGACGATAAGCATCGTCATCCCCTGATCAGCAAGCCCACGTATGACGTCGAGCACTTCCCGCACCATTTCCGGGTCCAAAGAAGCGGTAACCTCATCAAACAGCATAATATCCGGATTCATGCACAACGCACGGACAATCGCAATTCGCTGCTTCTGTCCCCCCGACAGTTCGCGGGGATAACTGTTTTTGCGGTCAAGCAGTCCGACCCGTTCCAGCAGCTGTTCCGCTTGCTGTAAAGCTTCCTGCTTCTCTCTTCTCTGCACCTTGAGCGGACCGAGCAAAATGTTATCGATGACGGTCAGATGCGGAAACAAATCATAGCTCTGGAACACCATGCCGATATGCTGGCGGACTTCCCGCCAATCCGTGCCCGGGTCCGTTAAATTCTGCCCACGGTAGAGAATGGTTCCGCCCTGTACAGATTCGAGGCCGTTAAGACAGCGCAGCAGTGTACTTTTTCCACAGCCGGACGGCCCTAATATTACAGTGACTTCTCCTTGCCTCACCTCTAAGTTGATATCATCCAATACGTTTCGTTCTCCGTAATTTTTTACGAGCTGCTTGATTTCAAGCAGGATTTCAGCGGATCTTGCCATCCCAGTCTTCCCCCTCAACCGCTAACTTTGCCACCGGCGTTCAAATTTTCTCGATAATCTCGATAACGGGTAGCACACCAGAAAAAATAAAATGAAAATAAACCCATATACCCAAATGGAAGCATTCGGCGCCTTAATGACACCCAGCTCGATAATTTGCTGCCCGACCTTGACGACCTCGATTACCCCGATCAACACCACGAGCGAGGTGGTCTTAATCATGCGTGTAGCCAGATTGATCGTCCCTGGCAGCATGCGGCGCACAGCCTGAGGAATCAAAATATATCGATAGATTTGCCCGGCTTTCAGGCCCAGCGCTTTCCCTGACTCCAGCTGATGCTTTGGCAAAGATTCCAGCGCTCCCCGTACGATATCACCCATTTCCGCCGCACCCCACAGACTAAAGACGAGCACGGCCGTTAGTTCTCCGCCGATGTCTACGCGCAGCATGGGCGTAAATATGAAATAAGCCACATAGAGCCAGACCAAAATCGGAATGATGCGGAATGCTTCCAAATAGAAGCGGAGAATGAATCGGAGCGGCCAGGATTTTAACGTCCGTAAGAGCCCCATCAATAGCCCAAGTGCAGTACCGATAAAAATCGAGGTAAACGCGATCTCGATCGTGACAAGCAGCCCTCCTAGCAGACGCATAAAATTCGATCCCTGGAACAACACCTCAATCCCCAAACTCTGCATAACGCACCTTCCTTTCCAGCCACGACAGCAGAAACGACAATGGCAAAATTAATACAAGATAGGCTGCTACCAGCAGCAGCAGGGATTCCTCCGTCCTGTAAAACATGCCGATTAAGTCTCTGGTCAAATTCGTCAGGTCCATTAACGAAATCGCACCGACCACAGAAGTCTCTTTGAGTAAAAATATCGCGTTGGCCCCCAGGGATGGGATACTAATGGCGAACGCTTGCGGCATCACTACATGTCTGGCCAGCTGCAGGCGGGAAAGCCCGATGCTTAGTCCCGACTCGATCTGTCCCCGGGGTACGGCCTCAATCCCGCTGCGAAACGCCTCGGCCATATAACTGCCGCCCAGAAACGTCAGCCCGACAATTGCACAGCTCATTTCACTCATGTAAATGCCGATCTTGGGCAAGCCGTAATACAGAAAAAATAACTGTACGAGCAAAGGCGTATTTCTGGAAAGCTCAATGTACGCCGTAATGACAGTCTGAACCCCCTTGACTTGATAATGCTGTAAAATGCTGGCCACAAGACCGACGATGAGCGAAAACAGAATCGCCCAAAAAGCGAGCTTCACGGTCAGCCACATTGCTTCCCCATAGAGAGGCAAGCTTTCATAGATGTAATTCCAATTTAAATTCATGTGCCATTCCCTCTGCCAAAAATTAAAATTTGAAATAAATTCTGATTAATCCAATGCATTAAGTTGGTAATTAAGTTGATTAGATTATAGGCATGCCCCTAAAAGCTGTCAATACAGGAAATCACTTATAGCAAAAATTCAACAAAAACTTCGGGCATACAGCCAAAAAAAACAGCGCCAATCGCCGACTAACTCACGATTTACGCTGTTTCCAGTTTATTTTTCAACGCTATTTGCTTATGATTTATGACTCTAGAGCCGACTTAAGCTCGTCAGAGGAACGATCCCACCACTCCGGATTGGTATCAATCAGCAGCTTTTTAAGTAAAGCTTTCTGAGCTTCAGACAAGCCCTCGAGCTGGACTTTTCGTTTCAAAGCATAGTCCATTTTGTTAACATGATCGGCTAAAATCTTCCACCCCCGGCGGGCTTCCGTATCGATCCACATTTCACAGGCTGTCATCCCGCCATAAAACTGACCTTTCTCCGGATGGCGGTCTACCGCAATCCATACGATCCATACTTGACGTCCAGCGGGAACATCCTCCCGGTTCGTTGAAAATTTAATTCCCTTCTCTACCTTGCTCTTCGCATGCATAGCGCCGATATCGATATAAGCTTCATCTCCATCGATAATGACCGGAGACATGCTGTTCAAGTCAATGGAGCCTGCACCGAAGCCTTTATGCTTGCTCTTCTCGTCATTACTAATAATATTTAAGGCAAATATTTTCTTACCCGTCTTTTGCGAAGTATCTTTATGATCCATAATTCCCTCCACCTGGCTTGAGGCAATCACCGCTAGTACCGCTATTCTCTAAACGGTTGATGCTTCAAGGCAGCTTTCGTGTGTTTTTTCCTTAGATAGAGCGGCTGTATCTCCAACATGCACATTAATTTTATTTTAGCTAATAATCTCCCAAATGCAAACATATACATGCTGTAGATGCTTGTCAACAGGAGGTATCCATTGTATGACCCGAACAACTTTTATCCTTCGCCTTTCTATTCTTACCCTGTGTCTTATCGGCGGTTTCATCATGTACAGGCTTTATGCCGACAACGAGGCTGCTCCTTTGCTGGCCCCAGGCCAGGATAAGACCGCAGCAGCAAACACCCCTTTTCCCCAGCAAGTGGAGAGCATACAGCAGCCGACGGCTGAAATACTCAGCAACCGGGTTACAGAATACCATATTGACGTCAAGCTGAATGAACAGGAAAGAACTTTGACCGGCACCCAAACAATGACCTGGACTCATCCCGGGAAAAAAACGCTGAATGAACTTTATTTTCACCTATATCCCAACGCCTTTTCCTCTTCCAACACGACCTTTATGAAGGAATCAGGCGGCCGCCTGCGCAGCGACGTGATGCCCAAGGATGGCTGGGGTTCTATGGAGCTGACTGAAATCCGGACGATGGACGGCATTTCCCTCCTGCACCGGGTTCAATACGTTCAGCCTGATGATGGAAATCCGCATGACAGCACGCTCGCTAAAGTACGGCTGCCCATGTCCGTTCAAGGCGGTGAAAGTATTACTCTCAAAATTGATTTCACGGTAAAGCTGCCTAAAATTTTTGCGCGCATGGGTACTGCCGGCGATTTCGTCATGGCTGGCCAATGGTTTCCTAAGCTATGTGTTTACGAACCAGTCTTACGGAGAGGTCGGACGACCGAAGGCTGGAATTTGCACCAATACCACGGAAACTCGGAATTCTATGCCGATTTCAGCATCTATAACGTAAGGATCGATGTCCCTGGTACGTATACCGTAGCAGCTACAGGATTCCCGACGAAAGCAGCCGCACCAGAAGGAGAACGGCGGATTTATCAATACTATGCCGACGATGTGCATGACTTTGCCTGGGCAGCTTCGCCTCAATTTGTCTATGCGGAGGAGCCCTTCTCTTCGGACGAGGTGCCCGGAGTCCGCATTAAGCTGTATTTGGATCCGGTGCATCAGGATTTAAAGGATCGTTATTTCTATGCCGCCAAGGTCGCGCTGGCTAACTTCAGCAAATGGTACGGGCGCTACCCCTATTCCACTTTGTCGATCGTTGTCCCGCCGGCCGAAGGGAACGGGGCGGGGGGTATGGAGTATCCCACGCTGATCACGGCGTTTGGAGCAGCAAATGACTCCCCCAGCTACGACGAATTGGAGCGTACGGTAATTCATGAAATTGGACACCAATTTTTCTATGGCATGGTCGCCAACAATGAATTTGAAGAAGCGTGGCTGGACGAAGCGTTTACTTCCTATGCTGAAGACCGTTTAATGGAGCAGGAATTCGGCATAACAACCAATTTGCCTATACAAGCAGCCTTAATTCACACTCCGCAGCCATTGACGCAATTCTCCTGGGAGTTTGGATCATCAGATACTTATGCCAAAAATGTATATCACCGCGGCAAGCTTGTGCTCCTCGATATCGAGCGGCAAATCGGCTCTAAAGCGATGAATCGCACGCTGTCTGTCTATGCCCGCAAATATCGTTTCAAGCATCCTACCTCGTCCGATTTTCAACGGGTGCTGGAGCAGACGACAGGGCGTTCCTGGAAAGCTTATTTCAATCAATACGTCTATGACGGAAAAATGGCGGACTACGCTGTAGAGGATGTGGCCATATTTCCAATCCAGCAAGAGCAAGGGCAGCTGTACGAATCCGTCGTTGATGTGAAACGCAAAGGGGGAACCCATCCGAAGGTGCCGATTCTTTTCACTTTTCAGGACGGACATACGCTTCGCAAAAATTGGAACGGAGAGGAAGAGCAGATTCAATTCAGACTGCGCTATAAAGAGCCGCTCGCTTGGGCCATGATCGACCCGGAATACACGTTAGTGCTTGAAAACCGGCACATTAACAACTACTTCAAAGCTGTTATTGATGAGAAGATCAGCACGCGCTCCAACATTAGTATAACGAAGCTGCTGGAGCTGCTGGCCGGCTCATTCCTATGGTAGTAGTTTTGTTCGGAGTTTATTCTGGGCAGTATTGCTCACAAAACTAGGCTTAGGCTTTCGATGTAAGTTTTGTTCGTAGTCTATTCGGGGCAATATTGCTCACAAAACTAAGCGTAGGCTTTCGATGTAAGTTTTGTTCGGAGTTTATTCGGGGCAATATTGCTCACAAAACTTTTAGGAGGGAATATCATGCCCTATATTCGCAATGGGTGGAGCAGCGTCAAAAGACAGTTCCCCTCCGTCATCATTCTGTTTCTGTACCAATTGCTGTGGGGGGTCTTTTTATACCGGCTCGTAAATTCGGCCGTTGTTCAAGTGCTGCAAAGGTTCCCGGATCCTCCGCCGAATGAGTTGAATCGAATCTTGTTTATGGTTGAAGGACAGAACAGGCTGTGGCAAATTCCAGAAGTTCATCATTACGCATGGATTCTAATCGGTATGATTGTACTCCGCCTGCTGTTAACCCCATTGATTCAAGCCGGCATATTATACGGGCTTCTCCCTGACGATGAGCAGGCCACTGGACTTCCCTTATTCCGGGGAATGCAGAAATTCGGAAAGCCGGTCGCTCTATTCTACTTGCTGGAGCTCGCGCTGATGATTATACCTGCCTATTGCTTCCTTCCCAAAGTGATTGACTCCTTGTCCCGCCTCCTTTATGGGAACAGTCCTCTTCCAGCCTTCCTCATATCTATTGCTTATGTGCTCAGCTGGCTGGCATGCAACTGGTTTATTCGTCAAACGATGCTCTTTGTGCAATTTGGTTATTTATTCAAAGGCACTGCCTGGCCCTCCCTGCTTCTTTGCTGGAGGCATCTATTAAACGGCCTCTGGATCTCCTTCCTTCTTACAGCTTTCTGCTCAGCCATTTTTGTAATATTCGGAGCGGTATCCTGGACCTGGACTGGAATTCTAGCTTTAATCCTGCAGCAAATCTATCCATTATTCCGTAGCATATTCAAAATTTGGAAAACAACCTCTCAATTTAATTTATGGCAGCAAAAAAGTTAAAATTTCTTCATCTTCCTAACTCCCTTGAGCCACAAGGCTTCCGTGCTTGCACGGGGCCTTTTTTTATAGTTTTCTATATCATTCTCGCAATTTAACCATTGCCAAATGATGCCTGCCTTGTTACAATAACAACAGTACTTTTTAAGTAACAGATTTGTAATCATTTCTGTCATAATTAACGGAAAGCCAAGCATTACTGGCGAATCCATTACTGACACGATTATGGAATACGTTCTCTGTGGGATTAAATCATAGCCGAATTCCGTCACAGGGGAAACGGGGGAACCACTTTGGGTGAATTGATCTCGCTTCAGAGGGATCATAGGTTACCTTCAAACCGAATCCTTAAGCTAACCTCGTAGGCATTGGAAGGAGCATAATTTCTTTGAAGAAAAAGTTGGCCGTAGCAGCTTTAAGTTTCTCAATTTTATTCTCCCTGGGAGCTGGCAGCGCTTTCGCAGACTCTAAACTGGACAGCACTGTTCAATCTGCTCTAGGGACTAAATATCTGGCAGGCGGAACGACAACGGATGGCTTCGATTGTTCCGGATTTACGACTTACGTTTTCAAGAGTCTCGATATCAAGCTTCCACGCACATCGAAATCCCAATTCGAAATGGGAACAGCGGTCAAGAAAGATGAGTTGAAGGCAGGTGATCTCGTATTCTTCAACACTTCTGGAAATGGAATCTCCCACGTTGGCGTTATGGTCGACAGCGAGAGCTTTGCACATTCTTCTTCTAAGAAGGGCGTAACAATCAGCAAATTAAGCGAAGACTATTATGTCAAACGCTATGTCGGGGCCAAACGTATTTTGAGTACAGACAAGTATGTAGAGGTTGCGGAACCGGGCCAAGACCATGATGATGTAGAATAACATAAGTCCAAGAAACCTGTAGAGATTGTGGTTGAATCCCTTTCTGCAGGTTTTTTTATTTTGTTGAACAAACAACCGCCCTGCGGGAAATCTTTACCAACATGCAATGACGGGGCAAAGCCTTGCAAATGCTGGACTACTTTGTTAGAATAACCAATGAAATAAGTAACAAACTTGTCATTATTATTGTTAGTCGTTTCGTTTCGGGTGCATACAACTTGACCAGCCGAATTCCCGGCACCCGGGAAACGGGGGAACCATTTATGGGTGAATTGATCTCGCTTCAGAAGAGATGATAGGGAACCTTCAACCGAATCCTTAAGCTAACCTCGCAGGCCTTGGAAGGAGTAATACAACTTGAGAAAGACTTTGACAGCAGCGGCGACGAGCTTGGCTATTCTTTTCACGATGGGAACAGCAAGCGCCTACGCAGACTCGGACACTACACTCAACAAAACAGTAGCCTCGGTATATGGCACGCCTTATAAGCTCGGAGGAACCACAGCTAACGGCTTCGATTGCTCCGGATTTACCAGTTACGTCTTTAAGAAAATGGGTGTGAAGTTGGCTCGTGTATCGTCAGCCCAGTACAAGCAAGGTACACCAATTCCTAAGAATCAATTAAAAGAAGGCGATCTTGTATTCTTTAACACATCTGGCAAAGGGGTATCCCATGTCGGTATTTATATCGGCGATGGAAAGTTTGCCCACGCCTCTTCTTCGAAAGGAATCCGTACGGACAAGTTAAGCAACAGCTACTATAAGAAACGTTATGTGGGAGCGAAGCGGATTTTAAGCAAATACGGCTATTCAACTCATGCCGCCCAATCCTAATTCGCATGACTGAGACATTACCTTCGAGCATTTTATTGCATTTCACTGCACTTTACTGCCTTTTGGCTGACCCGCTGTGACAATTCCTGCCGGAATTGTCGCAGTTTTTTCTTTACTCCGGGTTATTTCCATTACTCCATGTTATACGAACTGAGCTTGCGGCTTATTCTAAACATTAAACGAAATAGCATTGGAAAAGGTTTCACCAACCCGGTCTTAAGTACTAAATTTTTTTCAAAAGTAGTTAAAGCGTTTTCAGTGTGGGCGGGAGAAATATTTTCATTGAAATGAGCCTCCTGATAAAAACATCGACTTTAGAGCCTTTACAATGAAATAAAATCCCGTTACAGTGGTGGTAAAAAGATCGCGCCGGAGCAATTCCATGGCACGTCATTTCCATTTGTACAAGGAGGCGCAAGATGGATAAACAAGATATTCAGTTTCATATCGTTCCTATGGAAGAGCACCACGGGGAAGCCATTAGTACTTGGCGCTATGATTCTCCTTATGATATCTATAGCTGGCTGCCTTGGGAGCAAATGAAGGCTCTTGATGTCGAATTCGGCAATCCTGTCTTACGGGCAGAGCAATATGTTTCCATATTGGATGGGGAAGGAACTTTGGCCGGGTTTGCCCAGTATTTCCCGATGGAGAACGTGACCCGGCTCGGCATCGGGATGAGACCCGATTTATGCGGCCATGGATTAGGTAAAACATTTGTGCTAACGATTGTCAAAGAAGCACAGCGCCGTGCACCATCCCACACGATTGATCTCGAGGTGCTTACGTGGAACACGCGAGCGATTCGGGCCTATCAGAAATCAGGCTTCGTCATTACCGACCTGTATGAAAAAATGACTCCCGGGGCTATATCCAAACCTTATTATTGCATGGTATACCGCGGCGAACGATTATAATAGCGGCTGCAATAGTCTGAGAGCGCCTGTGAGGCGATCTCAGACGTTTGTGTGCTTAGTTTGACCTAAATTAAGAGTCCAATCACAACAGCTCTCATTGGCGCTGTGAGGATGCTCATATTTACAGCCCGATTTGCAGCATAAATACATCTAAATCGTTGCTTTTTTTGTCACAAATGCTATGATCAAATAGCATATTCCGTTATAATAATAAGGTAGCTTACATAGGAGGGACGATTGAAATGCAGAAGTGGATAATGAGCGGACTATTCTTTGCTGCATGTACATTAGCTATTGTGCTAATATTCTTTTTGCCAGGTAAAGAACAAGTCGCACAAGAAAATAAGACGCAAATGCCTGAAGTCACATTAAACGCCGAACAAGCTGAGGCCATCGTCAAAGCTAACTGTATCTCCTGTCACGGAGATCAATTGGAAGGCGGAAATGGACCTAGTCTGCAAACTATCGGCGCCGTCATGTCACCGGAAGAGCTTTACAAGGTTATTCACAGGGGTAAAGGCCAAATGATGCCTTCATTTAAGGGTCAGCTGGAGGACGAGGAAATTGCCAACGTCGCGCTGTGGCTTGCTGAAAAAAAATAACGATCTCCGGCTCATACACGCCCATTAGGATCACGTTCCTGATGGGCGTGTCCCGTACCTGGCCGAAATTGTTCCATCACCTGCAGCAGCGCTCCTCCGGGCCTGCGGCAGCCTGCATGCAGCAACAAGATTGGGCACGGGGCAAGCCCCTGCTGTCCTGGCAGATGGCCATTTGCAGCAGGGGTGTTTGGAATAATATATGGACGTATCATCTCTCCTTGTGTTCGACATTTTGAATGGGTAACCTTATTCTGATGAACTCATCTTGTCAAAAGCCTCATTATATTGTTCAGCTTCCTTAATATCGATGGCCGTAATTCCACCTTCCTCCCATGATGTCAGCCGAAGCGTTACGGTCTTATAATCAATTGTAATAAAAGGATGATGGTTAAAAGCTTCGGAGATGGCAGCCACTTCATCAACAAAAGCAATCCCCTTCATGAAATCAGAGAACGTATATTTACGTACGATCCAACGTCCCTCTTCCAATTCCCATCCTTCCAGTTTTTCTAAATGCGCCTCTACTTCTTGTGGTGTAAACGGCATATTTTTTCCTCCCCGTTCTTTCTCAAGAACTCCAAAAGCTATGTAGTTCTTCCTTAATCCATTTAAAGGGCCAAAGAGCAGTGGGCAAAGCAGGAGTATTCTCCTTTATTGTTATTCCTCTTTAGCCCTGTTCATGCATAACCAGAAGAAGATGTTGCCTGGTATTCTAATCTCATATTTTACCACGCTCTAAGTCACATGCAAAATAGCTTTTAGCTTTATTCCCTATATCAATTTTACTGATGTCAGCTCCTCATCCCCGATTAAGACATTAATACGATGAGCTTCCGGGTCATAGATCACTACGGCGCTGCCTACGGCAATTACGGGCTCAGAGCCGAGTCCAAAGAACAAATCCTCAGCCAATGCCTCAAGCACCTCATGCTTTTCCTCGCCTGACAGCCCCTCCCATTCCAAAGAATCCATCTCAAAGAAATCATAACAATCCGAAATACGGCCAACCGCCTCCGTAAAATCCGCCAAAATATATTCATAATCTCTTCCGTGCTTTACTCCCACGGGCGATTCGCTCCTTTCAATATCTGCTTAAATTAGCCATCAACTTATTATAAACGAAAATACCACTTAAAAAAAAAAGGAATTCTGTCGATAAAAAAGATAACCGTTTATTTAAATATGGTTTCTGTCTTTTCGCAAGGATGCTTAGGGACAAAGCAGGGTTCAATTTAACTCAAGGACGAGGTGTATAATGGAAATTTCATCACTCATCGGTATTATTCTCGGTTTAGTCGCCGTAGTTCTGGGGATGTTCCTTAAAGGAGCCCCGATCGTAAACCTGGTGAATAACCCGGCGGCGTATGTCATTATCTTAATAGGAACCGCAGCGAGCCTGTCCATAGGCTTCCCTTCCTCGGAATTGAAGAAAATTCCAAAGTTGTTCAAGAAACTATTCGTCAAGCAAAAAATGATCAGCAAGGCAGAACTCATCTCGCTCTTTATGGAATGGGCTACAGTTACCCGTCGCGAGGGCCTGCTGGCGCTCGAATCGAAGGTCGAGGAAATCGATGATGCTTTTCTGCGCAATGGCATGCGCATGATCATTGACGGTAACGATCAGGAATTCGTCAGCGATGTGCTCGCTGAAGATATTGCCGCTACCGAGGAAAGGCACAGAGCTGGCGCACTCATCTTCTCCCAGGCAGGTATGTACGCTCCAACCCTCGGGGTTCTCGGAGCCGTTATCGGGCTGATCGCCGCCCTTGCGGATATGTCCGATATGGATTCATTGGCGCATGCGATTGCTGCTGCCTTCGTTGCGACACTGCTCGGTATATTTACCGGTTATGTTCTATGGCACCCAATTGCGAACAAGTTGAAGCGCCTTTCCAAGCAGGAAGTCGAAATCCGCCTGATGATGGTGGAAGGACTGTTGTCCATTCAATCTGGTGTCTCAACGATTGCCATCCAACAAAAGCTGGCTGTATTTCTGACTCCATCGGAGCGCGCCGATCTATTAGACAAGGTAGGTGAATCCGGTGAGCAAAAAGACTAGGCATGAACCCCACGAGGAGCATGCTGATGAATCCTGGCTAATTCCTTATGCTGACCTGATGACGCTCCTTCTGGCTCTATTTATTGTCCTCTACGGCATGAGTTCTACAGACGCCAAGAAATTCGAAGAAATGAGCCAGGCGTTTAACAGTGTCCTTACCGGCGGTGTTGGAGTTCTGGATCAGAATTCCTTCAACAGCAACACCAAAAATTTTAACAGCGACAACCTGATACCGAAGGATTCGTCAGATGGCATGCTGAAAAAAAGAGACGAGCTGATGCGCAAGGAGCAGCAAAGCCTAGAGGCTCTGAAAAAGCGCCTGGACAATTATATTAAAGAGAATGGGCTGACAACGCAGCTTAATACACAGCTTAATCATTCGGCCCTAATGATTACAATCAGCGACAACGCCCTTTTCTCATCCGGCGAAGCAGATGTGAAGCCGGAGTCCCGGAAGCTGGCCAAGGCCCTCTCCACGATGCTGGAGCAGTTCCCGGATTATGAAGTCGTCGTCTCTGGCCATACGGATAACGTTCCGATTTCCACAAGCGAGTTCCCTTCGAACTGGGATTTAAGTTCTGGCCGTGCGCTTAACTTTATGAAGATCCTGCTGCTTAATGATAAGCTGGATCCTAAAAAGTTCAGCTCTACTGGACAAGGGGAATACCACCCTGTCGCTTCCAACAACACGAGCGAAGGACGTGCTAAAAATCGCCGGGTTGAAGTATCGATTATCCGGAAATTCCAGGAAGACGCCAGAACAGGCATCCCCGCGATTAACTAGCTTGCATTATTCTCATTTCAATACCCATATAGAGCGAACAATCAGGCCTCACTTGAGAGCCTGATTGTTCGTTTTTTATGCGCCTGATTGTTTTTTACGCCGTATAAAGACTACCGCCTTGGGAAACTCCCTTCCCTACACGAGATTGTAGTTCAGCGCAGCTCCCAGCTCCTGCTTCTCCTGTGCCGTTAAATCCCGCCAGGCCCCTGTCGGCTGTTGGCCTAAATGAATATTCATAATCCGAATCCGCTGTAATCGCTTCACCTCATAGCCGAGCGCGCTGCACATCCGGCGAATTTGACGATTTTTTCCCTCTGTCAAAATAATTCGGAACACTTTGTCTGACATTCGTGTCAGTTGACACGGCTTCGTCATGGTGCCCAGAATGCGTACGCCTTCGCTCATTGCCTTCAAAAAGGAAGGGGTGATTGCCCTATCTACCGTCACGATATATTCCTTCTCGTGCCTGCCTTCTGAACGGAGTATTTTGTTTACAACATCTCCGTCGCTAGTCAGCAATATTAACCCTTCCGAATCTTTATCGAGGCGTCCGATTGGAAATATCCGTTCCTCATGCCCTACGAAGTCGACAATGTTGCCGCGGATATGCCGCTCTGTCGTACTGGTGATCCCTACCGGTTTATTAAGGGCAATATACACATGTTTGGACGTCTTCTGGGCGAGCGGCTGTCCGTTAATTCGCACATCATCCCCCATCTCAGCCTGACTGCCGAGCACTGCGGGCTTCCCGTTAATCGTCACCTGCCCCGATCCGACCAGCTTGTCCGCCTCTCGCCTGGAACAATAACCCGTTTCACTTATAAATTTGTTTATTCTCATTTCTGTCACCCCGTCTATGCTATATCTATGCCGGCCTGAGCTCCAGGGCCCTGATTCAATATCTGCAAGCAGCCTTACCGTTCTCAGGGTCTCACCCTACCCTTCCCCCAGTCCGTCCTTCTGGCTGGCTCTCCGGGCGGTTCCCTGACCCGCTCTCGGGCCTGTCCTCCGCTCTATTCTCTAGCCGGTTCCCTGACCCACTCTCTGGCTCGTCCTCCGGTTCAGTCTCCATCTCCAGCAACCGTGGAAGCGTGATCGTCACCACCGTGCCGCTGCCGACTTCACTGTCAATTTCCAGGTATCCCTTATGTCCTTCAATAATACGCTGACTAATCATGAGACCCAGGCCTGTCCCCTTTTCCTTATTCGTATAAAAAGGTTCGCCAATCTTCTGCATTCTCTCTTTGGAAATTCCTTCCCCTTCATCTATCACCCGAATGACAGCTAAATGAGGTTCATCGGAGTACAGCTTCAGCGTAATTTGTCCACCTGCCGGCATCGCTTCCATAGCATTTTTCAAAATATTAATAAATACCTGCTTCAGTTGGTTCTCTTCACAGTGTACCAGAATAGGCTCCTGGGAGAAATGAACGCTGAACTCTATATTATGTAAATGAGCTTCACTATCCAGAAACGAAATCACATCACCAAGCGTAAACCTGACATCCCTCGTTTGGAATTGAACCGCCTGCGGCTTAGCCAAAATTAAAAATTCACTGACTATGAGATTTATCCGATCGAGCTCGGAGAGCATAATATCTGTATGCAGTGGATTAATTACCTTAGAGCCATGCTGCATTTGCAAAAAACCGCGCAGTGTCGTCAGCGGATTCCGTATTTCATGAGCTACGCCTGCGGCTAACTGCCCTACCGTCGTCAGCTTCTCTGAGCGGCGCAGCAGCTCCTCCATTCTGTTATGCTCGGTCATATCCCTTGAAATACAAATATAAGCTGATATTTTACCGAATTTATCAAAAATCGGTGACTGACTGATGCTAACCTCCACCAGGCTCCCATCCTTACGTTTACGGACAGTCTCGGATAGCACGATAGATTTCCCTTGCTCCAGCTCCCGTGTCCATTCCTTTCTGTCCTCTTCGAGAAAAGAAGGCACATAGTCAAGGTATTGGCCCACGATTTCTGTGCTTTTCCAGCCGTATAAGCATTCAAACGCCGAATTCACGCGAACAATTATCCCGTCCTGATCCATCAAATGAATCGCATCCGCGGTCTGGCTAATGATCGACTCTAAATATTCATTCATTGAACGGTTTTCTTCATTCTTCGCCTCCAGCTCAGCGGTATAATGGCCTAAGCTGCCAGCCATTGCATTAATTTGATGGCCAAGCAGCCCAAGCTCGTCCCTCCGATTCACCTGCAACCTTGTCTCAAACTTTCCGGAAGAAAGCTGGTTTACCTTAATCAGAATATCCTGAATCGGCCGAATAATTTCACCGGCAAGAATATAACTTGCAAAAATGACGAATTGGAGCAGAACTAAAGAAATCGTCACCTGACTAAACATCTGCTTGGAAATAACAGAGGAAATCGGTTCATAACTTGAAACAATCCGAATCACATATGGCCCTTTATTCACAGGTGAAATGGGTATAAAGCTCTCCAGCACTTTCTTCCCGTTAATCCTGCTATCATACATCACACTGTTGCCTTCTCGGATTGCGTCCCTTATAGCTCCCTTGTCCATAATCTCATTTACATAGTCATATGTACCAAACAAAATCCCTTTGTTCCCGCTTATGAAGCTCTCCGGATCGAGGCCGGTAATTTCAAGTAAATTGGGATTGGAATGCAACGTCTCATGGGTAATCCGTTCGGGACTAGTCATTCTAAGCATTCCTTCCGCCAAACTCCGGCTCATGTTACCATTATTCTGCCTTTTGATATATTCATTGACAGAGCGGCTTTGTTCGACAGCCAAGGCAATCTGACGGGCGGTCATCATCATATTGGATTCACTTTCGTTCCTTAAATTGTCCCGGGTTGAGAAGTAACTTAAAGCGATATTCAAGGACAGAAGCACTAACGCGAAAAACGACATAATTAGAGACAGCTTTATTTTAATAGACAAACTTCCCCCCACCTTTAGGACATATCATTGGTGAATTATGGAATAATCCCGTTTCTATCATCATAACTGTAACGACATGTTTTGCAAAGACGTTGATATTCCCACTCCATTTCCCTACAATAAGAAAAAATACCTATAACCATGTAAGAATTACCGGTATGAAAAAAGTTATGCACAAGTTATGAACATATCAACAGATGAAAATAACTTGTTGTGAATAATACTGGGGATAAAATGACGGTTATGCACAGAGTTACCCACAACATGTTAACAACGAATATTTGTTCGTTGGACAGTGTATTTTCTAATGATTTTGAAGGAGATGACTATAAATGGCTTCTGATCCGTTGAATCCTCCCTTATCTACTTATTCCGATGAATATTGGATGCAAGAAGCGATCGCAGAGGCGCGAAAGGCTGAAGCAATTGGTGAAGTTCCTATTGGCGCTATCATTGTGCTTGGAGATGAAGTTATTGGAAGGGGACATAACCTGCGCGAAAGTATACACGACGGAACAGCACACGCCGAAATGATCGCGATCCGGGAAGCCAGTAAAACATTGGGGGCTTGGCGGCTGCTGCATTGCCGGCTCTACGTGACGCTGGAGCCCTGTCCGATGTGCTCGGGGGCCATCGTACAATGCCGGCTCCCTCATGTCATCTACGGGGCCGCTGATCCAAAGGCAGGATGTGCAGGCACGCTAATGAATTTGCTCCAGGAGCCGCGCTTCAATCATCGTACAGCCATCACTTCCGGTGTATTGCAGGCGGAATGCGCTGCTATGCTCACAGAGTTCTTTCGGCGCCTGCGCAAGAAGTAACGGCGATGGGCACCTTGCTGGAGCAGCGCCCGCCACATTAAAAAGGCGCCCCAGGGTCTGATCATAGACCTTGGGAGCGCCCCTAACTTTTGCAATACCGCTGATTTGATAAAATTAATAACCAAGCTCGGTCATTTCCTGTACGAATTCCTGAACTGTAATCGTATTTTGGGGAATACCCACAGAGAACTCCGGCTTTTCGTTAATACTTGTGAATTCAGTTTTCACTTCCATAACGAGCTTAACCTCTTCCCCGGTATCAGGGTCTTTAAATTCTATATCTGCCACCGCCTCTTGATAAGCCGGATAATCATTTTTATCAATTGCCGTATTCACGTAAAACTTATGAATGATTAAATCCTTCTGAACGTCATCCAAATCCTTTTGGAACTCTTCCTGGTCTAGTTCAGCGAGTTCTTTTTTGGCCTTCTCAATCTCTTTTGGTGTAAATTGCAGCAGTTTACGATATTCATCCTTCGCGACAATATCCAATGCCTGAGGCAAAACATGATTAACCAAAGTCGTCAGCGCTTCCCTCAAATTGTCATTATGGATATAAAACTGTACGACCTGTTTAGCTTCTATGCCCTCGGGCAACTCAATTTCTTTAGTTGGTATATCTTTTAAATACGTCTCTGATTCATATTCAGTTAAAATGACATCCGCCAGTTCCGCTACGAACCTTTGCGTTTTATCGGTATCCAGCAGTTCTGCATTAAAATTCCCTAGGCCTGTATTTTTTAATTCGTTCAAATCCACCGCTACGAACTTTCCAACGACTTTATCGGGAATCGGCAAAAATGGGATCTTCGGCACCTTCACGTAAATTTTATCCTGGGTCATCACGTATTGAAAAGTAATCGTACCTGAAAAATCACCTTTCAGCTTGACTTCGAGGGAAGCCTCGGTTTGCATCGGTTCTTTCTGATACACTTGCGTCAAAGTTATATCAGAATCCTTCAACATGGAATAGATTTCTCCCACCCCAGCAAACGCAGAGGCATCCAGCGTCAGATCCGTAATTTTTATATGACTTTTGGATACGTACGAGTCCATATTCAGTGCAGCTGCTGCTGCATTTTTCAATGCTTCCTTTGGCTCCTTCTGAGCGCCGCAGCCGGTTAAAATCAAGGTTACCGACATAAATAAAACGAAAATTGATAATAAAAACCTTCTAGTCATGCTTGCTCCTCTCCATCTTTACAGATACAACCTCTTTTATGCAAATTTCAAACGATATATTAACCATTCCAAGGCGGATCGAATCACATTTGATTAGACTAATTAAAGTAAGACTTACTAGTGTAAAACTACTAGTGTAAGACTTACTAATGTATTGCTTTTTTCTTAAAGCGCCCGCCCTTCACATCATGGATATATCCCACAGCCAGAAAAGCATTTTCATCAAAATGATTTACAATATCCTTCAGTTTGGCTTCCTCTAAACGTGTTATTACACAAAATATAACCTTTTTTGGGTCGCCTGAGAAGCCCCCTTCACCCGACAAGTACGTCACTCCACGCCCCAAGCGGTGAAGTATTGCCTCTCCGATTTCATCAATCTGTTCACTGATAATCCACACTGATTTAGATTCATTTAACCCATCCACAACGATATCAATCGTTTTGAAGGCTATATAATAAGCCAACAACGAGAATAATGCACTCTCCCATTGAAGTACAAACCCTGCACTAAGCAGAATAAACAAGTTGATAAACATAATGATTTCTCCCACTGAAAATGGCGTCTTCCGCGATACGAGAATCGCTACGATTTCGGTTCCATCGAGGGATCCGCCAAAGCGAATCACCATCCCCGTACCCAAACCAAGCAGAATGCCGCCAAAAACGAAGGCCAGCAGCGTATCCTTTACAAAAGGATCCACCGGATGCAGAATCGCTGTGCCAATAGACATGACTGTAATACCTAGCAGGGTGGAGAAAGCAAACGTCTTTCCGATTTGCTTATACCCTATAATAAGAAAAGGGAGGTTAAATAAAAATAGAAATATACCGAGCGGCCATCCCGATAAATAGAAGGAAATGACGGAGATCCCTGTAATCCCGCCATCTGTAATTTTATTGGGGACTAGAAACAACTCCAACGCTACAGAGACAATCAACGCTCCTATGATAATAAACAAAGCTCTGACCACAATGCTCCCCATGGTCCGCTTGTTATGTTTACGCATAGGGAGGGGAACAGGTACCGCAGGAATAGGGCTTAAATGATCAGATTCCAATACGCATCACGATCCTTTCATGTGGATTTCTCGTGAATCTTATGTTGATCTCATGCTAATTCCATGTTGGTTTGAAGCATCCGCAGAGGGTAGTTTCCCTTGAAACGTTCTCTTCTTATTATGACATTATTTGAACTTCATGTCTGCAATATTGCAAATTAGAAATAAAAACCTCAGCCCAGGGCTGAGGTTGGAGATTCAGAATCGGTTATATAACTATACATACTACGGTTCAACATATACAGGCTAAATTGGCATGTGTAATTAGGGCTCCAGCAGGTGCGTTATGGTTCGCTAGATAGTACCGCGCCAGAGTTTCCTCAAATTGTATTTAAGGTCGTATCTCACTAGCCTCACTAGTCTCACTAGTCTCACTAGTCTCACTAGTGTCTTACCAGTGTCTTACTAGTCACTTTGATACGGTCTCTTAGGCTAAGCCTCTGCTAGCGTCTGCTGGTGTTGTTGCCTTGGGTTAAAACATAGCATTTCCGTCTCACCAGCCACTATAGCCGCCTCTACACTTCCAAACGCAAACGTTGTTCCAAGCACAGTCGGCTAACCTTCCACGCGCAGATCGCTAACATTCCGTGCATAGGCCCTTGAGTTCCACATGTGGTTATTTCCTGATCGCTGTTCCCCCATACGTTCAACTGCCTTGAGGATTGTTATGGCTGACATGATTTTGATTTTTGACCTTCTTGGAACCAGATAACGGTTCAGGCCCCCCGTTTCCACGCTCTCTGCGCTCATTCGTATCGGGCTGGGTTCCCCGGGTCATATAGGATTTGGGTTTACTCATGAAATAACATCCCCTTTCGACTCATCGAGCTTGTTCTAACATATCTTAAGGTGTGGATAACCCGGTTTTTTTATACATAGGGATTGTTGGGGTCCATGTTTGGTTTGATTCGACAGCAAAATGACTTCGGTCCACCGCACTACTTCCCGCCACCAATGATTTTTCCCAGAAGGAGAAGGTCCCCCCTCAAAGAGTTCTCCTTTCGGGTCTTTCGCCACTTCTTTACCCGTACTTCCTTCCCCCGTACCTTTTTACCCGTACTCCTCCGTACTACTCCGTACATCCACCCTTACTCGTACTTCATCCATTGTGCTTACGGACACCAGAGACGCTATTCCACCTGTTTAATGGAATACGGAAGGGCTAACGGACCCAGGATCAGCTATTCACCCTCAATACGCTTGGTTTCAGGCTCATTTCGCGCAATAGCGGAACCCTGGTCCGTTAACTTTGAATTTGGCGACTTTTTGGGGAAATAGCGGATCTACGGTCCGATAGGTCCACACGGTTAACAATTAACATGTAAAATAGCACGTAACACATAACGTGAAAACTAAAAAGTTGCACAAACACTAAAAAACCGCCTCCCTATCGGGAAACGGCTTGATTATTATTAGTTAATCTTGAGCGATGCTAATACTAACACTAACACTAACATTTACGAGCCTATGGAGCCTATGCTCCGACGAACTTTGTGGGTTCTCAATATGTATGGCGGAGAGGGTGGGATTCGAACCCACGTGGGCTTGCACCCTAACGGTTTTCAAGACCGCCCCTCGTTATAAAAACCCGCCATCCCTTATGCTTAATGACTTTATGGCACTTTATTGCTGAACCGCTAAAGCGGTCTGAGTTAAAACGTTCAATTAGGTATGTGACCGTTGGATATTTTCATCTTATTATCTTCACACGTATGAGTCAACCTATAAAAACAAATAATAATCTTTATCCGTCACCATCTCGATAAATTCGCTATTCGTTGGCTTAGACTTGCTGATATTGATGAGTATCGTCAGTATTGCGGAAACGTTTTAAATTCCTGGTTTATCATGGGTTAGGTATGACTTGTTTTGAACTATACGAATATCGAAGTTATTTTCCCAAAAATCCGAATGTTTATTGGCTTTCCAAAGTAGAATTTTTATGGACAACAACGCCCTGATATAAAGATACGGTAAGTTACTGCAAAGAGTCTTGGGTAGAGTAACTTCTGCTTGACTGTTAGCATTGGACTCTACCTCGAAAAACATGGTTACTATAGTCCACTGATACGCAACTGTGAAGACGTATCAATGTACAAAAATATATTTTGTATTAGTTTTAATATTTCTCTTGAATTTGTTGATGACGCATTGTATTCGGGGTCTTCAAGAAATGATTCTCTAAGATTAACCTTAATTATATTTAAAAATTCATCTCTTACAGAGTCCGATAACAAAATAGCGGAGAGTAGTTCCTTATCCTTATAAAGTCTGTTGAAAATTCCAGCAAGTATCATAGCAATTGATATTTGGAACTTATAGTTTCTGCTGGAAACTCCATAAATTTCTTTTGAAAATGGAAATTCACATACTTCATGTATTCTGATAATAAAGTGATTGAATTGCTCAAAAATCTCTCTCACTTCATGGAAATTGCTTTCTAATGCCGAAGGGTTATGCTTATCTAAATCAGCTTTTTCCTTCATATATTTCTCAGCATACACCAAGGATTTTTCATATGACTCATTAATACCATACTCCAAAATACTTAGAACCACAAAAAGATTTTCTTGGACTTTCTTCTTTTGAATTCTATCTTTTGTAATGTTATATGAGTTGAAAAGTTCATTTTTTCCTTTTTTCTCATATAGACTAAATGTGAAATTATTTATATATGTATTAAAAGGAGAATTATATACAGCATGCCTTATCTCCTGAGGAGTTAATGGTTTTGTTCCCTTGTTATATCTGTTAAAAATCTCAAGTTCAAATTCAGTTCCTGGAAAGTCTTTAAAAATAGTTACCAACAAGGTCATATCAATAAATTCAGATTTTATTTCTATGTCCAAATCGTTGAAACATTTACCTTCAAGACTATTCAGGAGCTTTAAGCCACTAAGTTTAAATTCGTTGTTATAGAATCTGTATAGCGCACGAAGTCGATGCTGTCCATCAACAACGTTTGTTACCCTGACATTATTATATTTGTCAGTAGCCAAAAAAATTGGAGGAATTGGAATACCTACCAGTACAGATTCAATTAGTTTTGCTTCATCATCAACGCTAAACCTATACTCCCGTTGGTATTCTGGGGCAAGGATTATTGAACCATTAAATTTTAATATATCCTCATCGCTTAGTTCTCTATCATTAATATCTTGTAACTTGTATCCTTTATCAATCCTATCAATTAATACTCCAATTGATAGGTTTTCAATTTCAGGATTGATTTTATAAGTATTCATTATTCCCCTCCTCCTTCCTGTCTGTATTTATTATACTGACTAATACTGTCTATCATAAGAATATCTTTTGCTATCGAAGATAATTCAGGGTATATTTGTGTAAATCCGATTCCCATAGCATACAAAGATGCAAGAATATCCTTTTTATGCTTTCCACTAATAATGACCTTTCTCAATATATCCTCTGAGTTTACTTGTTCCTCTAAGGGAACTGCGGTGTCCTGGAAGTACAAGAAGACACCGTTTTGAGCATTAATACGACTATTTAACTTTCTGCCTTGGACAATAACTGGTCCACTCAACTCATCTAGTCTAATATCTCTTTCTGAAAGTACGATTAAGTCTGTTCTATGGCTATGTAATGGATTTAATTTTTTTGGGTCTAAGAACCAAACAACCGCATCTCTAGGTTCTGTATCATCATCTGTAGTTTCTGTAAATGCGGTTTCCACTGCGAACATTAAAGCAATTATATGAGATTGGGTAAAGTCTAAGAGTCTGGTCGGAATACCAAAGTGTTGGGCATGAATCATCCACTCATAATCATTTTGAATATCCCAAGGTGAATCCATATAATAATGACTGTTTATTTTAAATTGTTTCAAAAAGTGTGTGATAGATAAAGGAGCATATTTCCTATTACCTTTATTGTCTTTTCTTAGGGCACTTGGTAATAAGGGGAAGTCTCCAGTTTGTCCTCTTGATAAGCTGAATGTGGCAGGCAATTTCTCAACAAACGACATATACTCGCTTAGTTTTCGAATTTTCCCATCGTGCTCTGGAGCTTGCAGTTCTTCGGGTAATTCAATACATTCTTCAGTTTCGGGTTCAGTTATTATTTGGTTCTCAACCCCATTTGCCATTCTCTTTTCCCCTTTCAAGTTCTTCTGGTTAAATCAGTCATTGAAAGGAATTATACTACACTTAAAAAACCAGGTAAATATTTCAAGTAGTATTCATGGATTATTAGTCTGGGACTAAAGGGGGCAGAATCTATATCCATTCTAAATTCAACGTGTTTATAAATGTGTGAATCCTCTAATGAACGTCCATTAATGAATTTAATTACCTTTACAAACATAAATTCAGCTATTTATTCAAGGTTTATAATAGTATACGTTTGTAAACACAGTGACTACTACATTACATTGTCCAGTGATTGACGGTGAAATCGTCCTAAGTGTGATGGTAAAGCTGTCCGGCAGGGGGTACTTTACAGTCTGGAATGCATCAAAGCTCATTGGAGCGGGGCGAACACTTCAATCCACGAACCCTACAAATAAATATCGCGATACGATAGCCTTTTTAAATCCTGAGAAGTAACATTTTTACTTGAAATGACAATAGGAACCAAGTTCTCATAGAAGATCATTATCGCAGTCCACGATTACAAACAATCAAACGCTTTTGATACTTTCTTCTCCAAAATTTGTAGTTCATTAAGTTCTAGAAAAGATAATTTGGCTCTTAACTTCTCTTTATAGTCTCCGTTCACCAAATCCTGTTCTTTGGCACTAATAAGATATATCTGCTTATTTGTAACCTTACCTTCAATTCGTTTACTTTCACATAGATACAGGTAGAATACATTCCCATTATTTTTTGCTATTCGTTTCTTCACTCTAATATACATAATAATCACCCTTCAAATTAAGCTGTCAAATCACGAAAGAGCCATAGAACATAGTCCTACGGCTGTAATATTAACTTATCTAATAAATATCTCATTTAGATGTGATAATTCGTCTTCCTCATTTATGTCGTATTCTACTACAGCTTTTATTATCTCGCCTGTTTTTTGATTAACTTCTTTTTCATTTGCCCAGCCAATCTCTGCCTCGTATTGTTTCGCTGTTATTTTCCGTTGTTTTGGAATGACATTAAACTGTATCATGCTCGTAGCAAACTCATTAGGCTCCTTAACGCCATAGGTATTTGTTTTTGTTTCCTTATCCTCAGGTTTATCTAAACAGAATGGTTTATGGTCATTTGTTATCATGTTGCATCTCTCTAAATTTTCAAGCTGTTTCTTCACTTCATCTATTGAAAGCCCTGTTAATCGAGCCAATTTCTTTTGAGAACAATTATACGCATTATTAAATTTATCAGTCATGTATTTCAAGAAACAGTACAGGTAGAATCCTTCAACGCCCAACTCTAAATCAGCCATGCAGTAAATGAATACATCAATGTCAATCATGTGAGTATTTTGAATCATATAGAATGTTCCATCTTCATAGTTATCTTCCTCTGATTCTTTAAACCGATAGAATCCCTTTACAGGCATTGCCACTTTCCAGTTCTTATTATTTCCATAAATTTGTGGATACTCACTCTCATAAACGAATTGAACCTCTTTATACTTTGTTCCTTCTTCATACCAATATCCACAAGGCTTATCTGTCACTTTGCGAATGTAGTCCAGTTTAACCAGTAAACCAGTTTTATTCTTAGTAAGGTATGTATATTGTTCAGATTTCGGGGGAAAACCAAGAATTTGCTTAATTATTCCTTCATTTATACTGGTTGTCACACCTGATTTATCATTGTAATAGTGGTACTGGGCATATCTCCATTGGTAGTTTGCAAGATAATAATAAGCATAAGCATATGCAATATGCGTTGAAGTTTTACCTTGCATTTCCTCTGATCCAAATGCTTCTAGTAAGTCCTCAAAAATCTCATTAGGCATGTATACTTCATGTTGTTTTTCATTTACTCCAAGTAGCTTAATCATCATCGACTTAGTGAAATATGTCTGTCTTTTTCTCGCCATTTTCATCTCTCCTGTCTATTATCCCCTACAATGATTATCCAGATTAAATAACTAAACCTTAAAATTATCAATACTCGCTTGTAAGTTACCGCTTCTTGCAAATAACCAGAACCTATTACCACTCTTCTCATGTAATGCGGAGCAAATGTAGCTAAATCCGCACCTCTTTAAATGCGCCATCATCTTTGCGTTGTAGCAAAAGAAATAATCCTGCTCTACTCGCATTTACAATTCCCCCTTCATTACTTTTCAAAAAGAAACTTTTTGCCCTTACATTTCTAATAGCGTTTAAGTCGATGATTTTTCTAGTCTTTCGGCTACGTTTCCAATACTAATGAAACCAATTCATTATCATAAAATCCGTTCAACTACACCCTTATTTAATAAATAATTTTAATAATATAATATAGAAAATTAATACTACATACTAATTTTATTATTATATAAGAGTGTTATAGAACGGATTTTAGAATAGAGAACACCTAGACAATCAGTCTATGATTAAACAGAAGTGGTTTGTGTTCAACTAGGGTCACTCAATTGAGATTGAGCAAGCGTACAATATCGAGCAATGTACAAAATGTAATTGCAAAGACTTGCAGAGCAAGAACATTAAAATTAAGGAATCGTCAGTATCATTGTCGAAGGCTTCTTATGCCCTAAATGTGATGAAGAATATTATCCAGAGACAATTAAAGAAGTGACGAGATTACTTAATCGAAGAGAGATTGAGCGCCGTATAAATCCACTCCACCTGCAATCTGAGGAATATCAAATGTCATCAGCGGAAGCCTCAAGGGATGATGATGGAGACTATTAACTTAATAGTTAAGAAGACCATTTCGATTTTATGAAGTGGTCTTCTTTTTATCTATTCAACCCTCACTAATCAATGGCATCCTCATAAGCATTCATTATTGCCTTTGATGATTTCTTTAAGAGCAAATTGGCTTCCTCAATTCTCTTTTTACTTTCATCGACCTTTTGTTCCATAGATAAGTCCATTGAAGCGTCAGATAAAATTCCTATCCCTTCCTAAAATTCATCGTGTACTTCTTTGAACCTTTCTGGTGCTGACTCCTTCTTTAATACTTCATTTATCATTCCAAAAGCCATTATTCCTTCAAATAAACCTTTTGCTGTTTCTTCGGATTTTTCATTTTTCCGTTTCTCCAAAGCTACATCGAATTTATCTTGATAATTTTCAAGCTGGTCAACTGCCGCTTTCATGGTTTCCAGATATTTTACTTCTTTTTGTGTGTATTCTATCTTTTGTTCTGAACAAGCAGTAAGCAGTACCGAAATAATTAGCATAAGTAAAATGTTTTTCATTCTAACCTCCGAGTTGTCTACGTGATAGATATTACATTTAACATTTGTTTACCTTTTCGCAAGCATCGAGATAATCATTCATTAAATTGATTTCCTTCTTTAGCTGATTAATCTCCTTATCAAGCTGTTTAATTCTAGCCTTTCGTTTATCACTCTCTGATTCACAAGCCGTTCCCACTAGAATCAAACAGATGCAAGTAAAACCGAATATGTAGTTCTTTAATCTCACATGTACGCACCTCCTAGTTGTAAAGTCATATATCAAATATAGTATCGTATATATACGATGTTATCAACGAATCTTCTGATATAAGATTATGTGAAAGCCTGTACTCCTTCCATACGCTTGAATGGAAGGGAAGTGATTAGAATGTCTTCTGATTTTTTAAAACTCGTTGGAGAACGTATTAGAACGTTACGCAAAGAAAAAGGCTACACCCAAGAGTCTTTATCCGAAAAAAGTGGAATACATGTTACATATATTTCTGATATTGAGCGCGGCGAACGGAACATCTCTATGGAGACATTAGAAAAAGTTATTTCCGCTTTGGAAGTGAATCCAGTCGAGGTATTCAGAATCGAGGGTATTGAAGATATTGAGGAACGGGCTGATAGACAAGAACTAATTGAAGCACTTAACTCGTTATTGTCGGGAAGAAGGACTGAGGAAGTAAAGCTTGTACTTCGTCTTGCTAAGGATGTGCTGGGTACATATGATAAGCTAAAATAACAAATCACCCATTCGCAATGAAGTCGAATGGGTGATGTTGTAGTAACGTAACTATATATATCGGTTTGGTCATTAACTATACTATTCACTCTGACCAATCCTATTTGATAAAATGGTTTTCGCAAGCCGTAAATCTAACAGTTCGGAAAGACAAGTGATTTCTGCTGAATGTAGCGTTGTCAAAACTTCTTCAACGGTCGGCAAATCAAGAACGCTAGTACCTCTCTTATGAACTAGCATCAACAATTCTGAAATCATTTCTTGATATGTCTTTAGTTTGAAACACAATTCATCCTCTCTGTATACGAGTTGTTCGTATTTCTCGAAGTCCACGCTCATTTTACAACCTCCTGATGGAAGGAAGAAGCTAACAACAACTCTCTCTCCGCTTTCAAACGCCCAATTTCGGATCGTATAGCTTGTCTGCGTTCTGGACAAGTGTCTTTTTCGACATGTTCCAAAACAAGCTTAGAGTGCGCCCTAGCGGGTTCTACGAGCTTTGGAGCGATAGTGTTATCCCCCATAGCTAACCATACGCTTCGTGATGTTACCATTGCTCAGTTCCCCCATTCATGAACTTCTCATACTGCTCACGAACATCAGCAACATCTAAATTAACGTAACGATTTACCATTTCCATGGAGGAATGTCCAAGCAATCTACGTAATGAAAACGGGTCGCCTGTTGCCTTTATATAACGAGTTGCAAACGTATGTCGAAATGTATGGGGGCTAATACGAACACCAGTAATTTTAGCCTTCTTGCCTATGAAGCTGATACATCTAGTAGCCCAATTCTTATCTAAGGGTTGACCAAACTCGTTGAGGAATAAGTTTGGAGCTTGTCCGTTTATCTCATGCCAAGCGAGATAAATAACCAACAGTTCTTGTGTTCTAGCTCCATAATAAACCGTCCGTGCTTTTCTGGTTTTAGCTGATTCAGCCCGAACAGATGCGGAACGTTTTTGCAGATCAATTTCCTCTACTAAAATCCTCATACATTCACCAATACGAACCCCTGTATCAAGCAGGAATGACATTAACAGCGCATCACGTAGTCCAGTAAAGGTAGTTAATTCACAGCAATTAAACAATTTACGCTCCTGAGCCTTTGAGATTACTTGAAAGTCTTCTTCTGGAACCTTCAGCAGTTCAACATTGTCAAAGGGGGATTCTTTTATGATTCCCTCGCTCATAGACCAATTGAACATTGCTTTGATTGTTCTCAGTCTGATATTTATTGTGGAAGGCTTCAACTTCTGTACCGTCAACATATGAGAAATCCATGAACGAATCACATCGCGATTAGGTACAAAGTTGTCCAGACCGCTGTACTCTGATGACAAGAAACGGCGAAACCAGTTCATGTGTTTCCTGTAGTCCTCTAAGGTACGCTCTGCCGCTCCTGCGGCTTGCCGTGCGGCATAGTAGCGATTAAACAGCTTAGTCAATGTCAGAGTCTCATATAGCGGTTTCTCTGCTTCTTGATGAGCAGGGCGGGACGTTTCCAAGACCGAAGGAGTAAGTCGGTCTAATAGCCGCTGGGGTAAATCCAGATTATTCTTTCTTTGTCCTCGTTTATGAGCTGATCTGCCTGTGTTTGCGCTCATACTTCCATTCCTCCCGTTAGTTTTTTGTCTAACGGTCACGAACACAAAAAAACGCACTAGACCGCTGTTCAACAGTCAAGTGCGTTTCAGTCATAATCGTCGTAATTCCTTATGTGACGCTAATTAATAAATCTGGCGGAGAGGGTGGGATTCGAACCCACGTGGGCTTGCACCCTAACGGTTTTCAAGACCGCCCCGTTATGACCGCTTCGGTACCTCTCCAAAAGGTGAATCTGATTAGCGTAACAAATCAGATTCTACCATAGAGTTTATTCACACGCAAGTTATTTCTCGATGGAAATATATTCAACATTTCCCATGTAAGGTCGCAGAACTTCCGGTACTTCAACACGGCCGTCCTCCAGCTGATAATTTTCAAGAATTGCAGCAACCGTACGCCCTACGGCAAGCCCGGAGCCGTTCAAAGTATGCACGAATTCCGGCTTGGCTTTAGCCTCCGGACGGAAACGAATATTAGCCCGGCGTGCCTGGAAATCCTCCACGTTTGAGCAAGAGGAAATTTCACGATAAGTGCCTGACTCTGGCAGCCATACCTCAAGATCATATGTTTTGGCAGCGCTAAAGCCAAGATCCCCGGTACACAGAGCCAACACGCGATAAGGAAGCTTCAGCAGCTGCAGGACGCGTTCTGCATTCGCTGTCATTTTCTCCAACTCTTCGTACGACTGATCCGGGTGAACGATCTTAATCATTTCAACCTTGTTGAACTGGTGCTGACGGATCAAACCGCGAGTGTCACGGCCTGCCGCCCCTGCCTCAGAACGAAAACAAGAGCTGTAAGCCACATAATTCCGGGGCAGGTCCTCGGCGTTCAAAATCTCGTCCCGGTGAAAGTTCGTAACAGGTACTTCTGCCGTCGGAATTAGGTAATAGCCCTCCTCCGTCAGTTTGAATAGATCCTCTTCGAACTTCGGCAGCTGGCCTGTTCCGTACAGGCTGTCCTGATTGACAATATAGGGCGGCAGCATTTCTTCATACCCATGCTCGCCACTGTGCAAATCCATCATAAAGTTGATCAGCGCACGCTCCAGACGCGCCCCCAGTCCCTTATAAAAAGTAAACCGCGATCCCGTCACCTTCGCCGCTGCCTCAAAATTTAAAATTCCGAGATCCGTGGCGATATCCCAGTGAGCTTTTGGCGTAAAATCGAACGAACGCGGCTCACTCCAGCGGCGAACTTCTACATTCTCCTCTTCCGAAGCACCTACAGGCACATCCACATAAGGTATGTTCGGAATAGAGAGCATAAGCTCATCGATCTGCGCTTCAAGAGTACGGACCTCATCATCCAGCTCTTTAATACGGTCACCGACCTCACGCATCTCTATGATCAGCTCATCCGCGTCCTCCTTGTTCTTTTTGCGCTTAGCTACTTCCGCCGATACCATGTTGCGACGGTTCTTCAGCGATTCACTCTCCTGCAGCAGTTCACGGCGTTTGCCGTCCAGTGCCGTAAAACCCGATATAAGCTCCAAGGACTTACCTCTATTCTGGAGCGCTTTCTCGACGCGTTCGAAATCATTTCGCATTATTTTTACATCTAACATGGGTTGTCCCTCCTAGAATCATCCCCGGCCGCATTGACGGTATCTGCTCAGCAGCACAAGCAGCCGCTACGGGATCACCAGAGAACTATCGGGTCCTCCGTTTAAAGCAAACAAACCTTAACCCTTGGAAAAAGAGTCAAGGTGTCTGATCAGCCCTTTACTTAGAAGCCGATTTGCTTGCCTGAATCATCTCTGTAAAATATTTATGAAGCGCGACATCGTCTGTCAATTCCGGATGGAATGATGATACGAGTAGATGCCCTTGACGTGCAGTTACGATTTCATCATTGTAGGTGGACAATGCCTCGACGCCATCTCCAACCGCCGTAATAAGGGGCGCACGGATAAACACTGCACGGAGCGGCTCTTCCAGTCCCTTTACTTCCAAGTCGGTCTCAAAGCTCTCCCGCTGGCGTCCAAACGCGTTCCGTGACACGCTGATGTCCATAACACCCAGATGGGGCTCTTCTCCGCCTTCGATCTCCTTAGCCATCACAATCAAACCAGCGCAGGTGCCAAAAAGAGGCTTACCCTCGCTAGAGAACTGCCGGACAGCTTCAATAAATCCGTACTTCCTCATAAGCTTGCCAATGGTTGTGCTCTCCCCGCCGGGAATGATCAATCCATCGACATCCAGGAGCTGCTCGGGCTGCTTTACAGCAACACCCTCTGCCCCTGTACTCTCAATGCTTCTTATATGCTCCGAAACGGCGCCTTGCAGCGCCAGTACTCCCACCTTCATGGAGAAACCTTCTTTCTATCTGACTCAAAAAGAATTGCCTAGGCTATATTACCAGCCGCGATCCGACATGCGCTCAGCGGGAGTCAATTTGGAAATCTCGATGCCCTTCATCGGTGTTCCCAGATTTTTGGACACTTCAGCAATCAACTTATAATCTGTGTAGTGCGTAGTAGCCTCAACGATGGCACGTGCAAATTTCTCAGGATTTTCCGATTTGAAAATACCTGACCCTACAAATACCCCATCGGAGCCAAGGTGCATCATTAATGCTGCGTCAGCAGGAGTCGCTACACCGCCAGCTGCAAAGTTCACTACCGGCAGCTTGCCGTTCTCATGTACTTCAAGCAGCAGGTCATAAGCTACGCCCAGGTTCTTAGCTTCGGCATACAGCTCATCCTTGGACATGCTTTGAACAGAACGAATTTGGCTGTTGATCAGACGCATGTGGCGTACAGCTTCGACAATGTTGCCTGTTCCTGGTTCGCCTTTAGTACGGATCATCGATGCACCTTCGCTAATACGGCGCAGCGCTTCACCCAGATCTTTCGCTCCGCATACAAATGGAACGGTAAAATCACGTTTATCAATATGGAATACTTCATCCGCAGGAGTAAGCACTTCACTCTCATCCAGATAGTCTACCCCAAGAGATTCCAAAACTTTCGCTTCTACGTAATGCCCGATCCGCGCTTTGGCCATGACCGGTATGGAAACGACCTTCATCACTTCCTCAACAATCGTAGGGTCAGCCATGCGAGCTACGCCGCCAGCTGCACGAATATCCGAAGGCACGCGCTCCAAAGCCATAACAGCCGTGGCTCCGGCCGCTTCGGCAATCTTAGCTTGCTCCGCATTCATGACGTCCATAATTACGCCGCCTTTTTGCATTTCGGCCATACCTCTTTTTACCCGTGATGTTCCTGTTTCCATGTTCATGCCTCCCGAATTAATCTCAAAATATATCCCATGTTATGAGGCCTTGGCACAACGCCAGTTCCTGCATAATCATTACTTCCGGCTCCATCATACAAGCGATAATCTAACTTGATATTTTACAATATTCGCACTAAATATACAACCCATTTACTCGGGATTTATCGTCTGTTGCTAGAAAAGATTTTTTATTCCGTTAAACAGGTCTTTGAAAAAATCGCCAATCGAACGCAAAAGCAGTTTGAACCAATTCGCCTTCTCCGCATCCTGGGCCGTAATCAGCTTCACCGTCTTCTCCACAGGCTGGTCAGTGTCCGCTGCTTTATAGGAATATGTTACTGTACCGACTTCCGTTCCCTGCTTCACAGGCGCCACCAGTGCTGTCTCTTCATTCAGCGTTACCGTTGATTCCAAGCGGCTCATATCGGCGCCCTTAGGCACAACAAAACTAACCCCTTGATCGGTGACAACAGGCACGTCTATGTTCTTTGCCTTCTTCACAGTCACTGTCTCGGTTCCTTCTACTGTCGTTTTCGGAGCGACAACCTGCTTCGTCTCAAAATTGTTAAACCCGTAATCAAGCACCTTACGAGTTTCGACAAAACGGACATCTTCGGCCTTCATCGTCTTCGTAGCTTGCGTTCCCATAACTACGCTGATCAGACGCATCCCATCACGTTCAGCCGTCCCCGTAAAGCAGCTGCCAGCTCTAGACGTGTGCCCTGTCTTTAAGCCATCCAGACCTTCATAAGCAAACTGCTTAAAGTTGGTCACATTTTTATTCGCTTCCAACATGTAGTTCCAGTTAATCATTGGCTGTGTATCCCGCTCACGGAATTTATATTGCTGTATGGTGGTGAATTCCGTGAAATCAGGATGATCGGTGACGATATATTTGGCCAAAATAGCCGCATCACGCGCTGACATATGCGTTTCCTTGTCATTTGCCGGACGAAAATCTTTAGGCATATCTCCGATATCCAACCCTGTGGAGTTAGCAAAATAAGTATTTTTCATCCCCATGCGCTGGGCCTCATCATTCATCATCTGCACAAAGGCCTGCTCAGATCCGGCCACATACTCGGCCAAGGCCACTGTTGCATCGTTAGCGGAGCCAACAGCCATGGCAATGTACAGCTCTCGAATGGTATGTTGGTCGCCCTGCGCTAGAAATATGCGTGAGCCAATCGTCTTGGATGCATTCTCGCGTACAGTAACTACATCATCCCAGCTAAACTTCCCTTGTTTAACTAGATCTGCAACAATATATTCTGTCATCATTTTGGTCATGCTTGCTGGAGGTAATGGAGTATCCCCGTTAATATCCAACAGAATTTGTCCGGATACCGGCTCCATTAATATGGCAGACTTTACTTTAAGTTCAAGTGACTCTACGGATGGAATATTAGAATTGCTCTGTTGTGATGCCGGTTTGGTAGATGTGGCTTCGGTTTGCTGTCCTTCGGCAAGCGCAATCGCCGGAACCATGGATAGACACAGCATATTCAGTAATAGAACAGAGGCGACGCTTTTACGAAGGATTTGCCGTTTCGACGTTCTCGGTTTCTTTTGTTTCAGTTTCAATGCTCTTAAAGCTCCCCTCATTTACTCGTTCAATTGCTTAATCTATTCTATCACAGCCCATTCCGCAAAAAAAGACAGGCCGGGCAGAAATCGCCCAGCCTGTTATGGAAAGTAGTGGTGTGGCAAAATATTACAACGAATAGTTCGGCGCTTCTTTCGTAATTTGCACATCATGCGGATGGCTCTCACGAAGCCCTGCCCCCGTAATACGAACGAATTTCGTGTCATTGCGAAGCTCGTCCAGAGTAGCTGTTCCGCAGTACCCCATGCCCGAGCGCAATCCGCCCAGCAATTGATGAATCGTATCGGACAAAGGCCCTTTATAGGCCACGCGGCCTTCGATTCCCTCAGGTACCAGCTTTTTGTCATCATCCTGGAAGTAGCGGTCCTTACTGCCTTGTTTCATTGCTCCGAGGGAGCCCATCCCTCTGTATACTTTAAAGCGCCGGCCCTGGTAAATTTCCGATTCTCCAGGGCTTTCTTCCGTACCAGCAAGCAAGCTGCCCAGCATAACGGCATGCGCTCCAGAAGCGATGGCCTTCGTAATTTCTCCAGAATACTTAATTCCTCCGTCAGCAATGATCGGAATGCCGTACTCGCGGGCTACGGATGCACAATCGTAGACAGCGGTAATTTGTGGAACACCGATCCCGGCGATGACACGCGTCGTACAGATCGAACCTGGTCCGATACCTACCTTGACGACAGAAGCGCCAGCTTCGATTAAATCACGGGTTGCTTCGCCAGTTGCTACGTTGCCCGCAATAATTGTAAGTTCCGGATACCGTTTGCGAAGCTCACGTACCGTGTCCAAAATGTTAATATGATGCCCGTGTGCGGAATCAACCGTAATAACGTCGACGCCTGCCTTAACCAAAGCCTCCGCCCGTACGAAAGAATCGGAGGATACGCCGATAGCCGCCCCGACAAGCAGTCTGCCCTGCTCATCTTTCGCCGCGTTCGGGAATTGGATCGCTTTCTCGATATCCTTGATCGTAATCAAGCCCTTGAGCGTATTGGATTCATCCACCAGTGGCAGCTTCTCGATTTTATGCTGCTGCAGAAGGACTTCTGCTTCTTGAAGCGTCGTTCCCACGGGAGCCGTTACCAGGTTCTCGTGCGTCATGACCTCGCTGATTTTGATGCTGTAGTCATGAACGAAGCGCAAATCCCGGTTCGTCAAAATACCGACTAATTTCTGCTCCTCATTTACGATCGGAACACCGGAAATACGGTATTTTCCCATCAGTTCCTCTGCGTCCGATACTAGTCGATCCGGCGTAAGGGAGAATGGATTCGTGATAACGCCGCTCTCCGAGCGCTTAACCCGATCTACTTCCTCAGCCTGCTGCTCTACCGACATATTCTTATGAATGATGCCGATGCCGCCTTCCCGGGCAATAGCAATCGCCATAGCCGCCTCCGTCACTGTATCCATTCCGGCGCTGATGAGCGGCATGTTCAGCTTAACCTTATCGCTGAGCTTCGTAGACAAATTTACCTCTTTCGGAAGGACCTCCGATTTACGAGGGATGAGCAGCACGTCATCAAATGTTAAGCCTTCCTTGTCAAATTTACTTTCCCACACCTTAGTTTTTCCTCCCTTATATTCTATTCCTCGTCGACCGAATTCCCTTATATATCAAGGCCGGAAAGACACTTACGAAAATATATTATTGTACATCTTAGCAAAGGGCATATAGCCTGTCAAGGACAAGCGCAAGGAAATTACACCAGACTTTCACAGGCACACGAGTGTCCACAGGAGGAATACACTACACTTTTTCGGGTATTCTCCCGCTTTATTGTTCCCCTTTTACTGTTATTATCATTCCGGCTAAGAAAACCGTCTGCCCCCGCATATAAAAAAGAGCACTGTCTAAAGACAATGCTCCCTTACGTATCCTGCTTAACTGGCCTTTGAAATCACCTGATCGATGACGCCGTATTCAATCGCTTCTTCAGCGGACATGAAGTAATCCCGATCCATATCTTTGGCTATGCGCTCCAAGGATTGGCCCGTATGCTCGGCGGCAATCGCGTTTAATCTCTCCCGAGTACGGAGAATCCGTTTAGCGCTAATTTCGATATCGCTGGCTTGCCCTTGGACACCGCCATGCGGCTGATGAATCATTACCTCGCTATTCGGCAAGGCGAACCGCTTTCCTTTAGTGCCTGATAACAGTAAAATTGCCGCAAAAGAAGCAGCCATGCCGGAGCAAATCGTCTGAACGTCAGGTTTGATGTACTGCATCGTATCGTAGATGGCGAACCCTGCTGAGGTGGAGCCGCCGGGACTATTTATATAGAAGTGGATATCTTTCTCAGGATCCTCAGCTGCAAGCAAGAGCATCTGTGCGCTAATGCTGTTGGCTACCTGATCATCAATCGCCGAACCCAGAAATACGATTCGATCCTTAAGCAGCCTGGAGTAAATATCGTAGGAGCGTTCTCCACGGCTCGTTTGTTCGATCACGTACGGTATAAATGTACTCATTGTTCAAACCCTCCTTGATCAGTAATATTTAAATCGTGAATGTTCTTCTTTAAGCTGCCCATACGAGCGTTTGACTGTACGCCGCTTTTAAACCGTTCTGATGTCGAGCGTCTTGCTGCCTATGCTTCTTTAGAACGGGCGGCTGAATCTGATCGAGCTCGCTGGATTCATTCATGAGCATGAGCAGTGCCATCGGATTATGTTCACGGAATGCCTTTAAGTAAGCGTACACGATTTGCTCATTGTTCGGAGTCGCATGTGCTAAGTCATTTCTTTTTTCTAGCCGGGAACCTTGATCTGCCTCCTCTTCCGCTCGTACCGATCTAAGCTTCGTACGAGCGCGATGAAGCAATGCTTTAACAGCCCCTTCGGTCGTAGAGAGCAGCTCCGCCGTTTCTGCGGCCGTGTAACGAAATACATCCATAAGCATTAGCGTAATGCGCTGATGGATAGGGAGGCGGTTTACGATCGTTTCCATGGCCATCCAGAGTGAGGTCACATCTACCTCTTCGGCTTGGAGCTCATCGGCAACTGTCTGGTCTATCGAATACGACTCTGCGAAAACTCTATTTTTGCGATGCCCATCAATGCATATATGGTTAGCAATCCTATATAGGTACGATTTATTGACGCTGAAATGGCTATTCTTTTCAAGAGAAATTCTCCAAACCTTCAGCCACGTTTCCTGGACAAGATCTTCCGCCTCCCAGGATGTACCGACTAGGGATCGGCAATATTGACTCAGCGCCCCCTGATAAGTCTGAACCCATTCCATAAAGTTGTCATACCTTGTCTCCAATTCAAGGCTAGCGGCTAATGGATGATCTGCACCCATGGGCTTAGGTTTCTGGCGCTGCTCCGCCTGCTGATGCAAGTTAATCCGCTGATATGGCCTGGATTGTTTGGGTGACTTGGATTGTTGGTCGGATTTAGATCGTTGGTGTGGCTTGGATTGTTGGTGTGGCTTGGATGGCAGAATGAATCTTGATTGCTGATCTAGCTTCGATTGTTCCATATGTTTGTTATGCGGCACGAACTTCGTTTTCGACGGAGAGTTAAATGGATGCCCCACTACTGTACCTTCTACGTAATTACTGCTCATTCCCCTTCACACCTCCCTACGCGCTTAGATTTTTCTTATTTACTTATATAAACGACAAAAACGCACGAATCGATACGGTCGATATTATAATTATAAAATATTTTCGTTTATTCATTTGGCTTCCCTCTTACGGACACTCGTTCCGCTATATCGCAAAATTACTGCCTTTTCTGGACCTAACGGACACAGCAGGCCTTATTGGTGTAAAATCGACGGGCTCGATGGATATTTCCATTAAATAGCGCCCTCTGAGTCCGTTAGCTTGCCGATTTCGCGAAAAAACAGGTAAATAGCGAATCTCCTGTCCGTAGAAATAGTGCAGCCCTAAAAAAGTCTTGAGTAACACAAGAATAATACAAAGAAGCACTGCCGATTCAAAGATCAGCAGTGCTTCTTCAGATTGCTTGGCGACGTCCTACTCTCCCAGGACCCTGCGGTCCAAGTACCATCGGCGCTGGAGGGCTTAACGGTCGTGTTCGAGATGGGTACGTGTGGAACCCCTCCGCCATTGCCACCAAACATGATTTTTGCGCTGCTTCCACGGCCTGTCTTTGCTACAGCAAAATATCAGACCTCAGAAAAGACTTGCAGCTTAAAATCTTCATTCCAGGTTTGATCACCTGAAAACTGGATACGAAACTTCATTTGCGTTTGCCCTTCATCTCTTCCGGGCCCCGCCAAAGTAATCGGACTAAGCTTCGTCAGCTTCTCGTCACTTTGGTGGGTAGTATTTGGATAAGCCCTCGACCGATTAGTACCTGTCAGCTCCATACATTGCTGCACTTCCACCTCAGGCCTATCAACCTCGTCGTCTTCAAGGGGTCTTACTAATTGGGAAATCTCATCTTGAGGAGGGCTTCACGCTTAGATGCTTTCAGCGTTTATCCCATCCGCACGTAGCTACCCAGCTATGCTCCTGGCGGAACAACTGGTACACCAGCGGTGCGTCCA
>NZ_KB907277.1 GCF_000381905.1 Paenibacillus fonticola DSM 21315
CCGCCGCTAGGTTATTTCGGAAGCAAGCTTCCAAAATAACCTCGCTCGACTTGCATGTATTAGGCACGCCGCCAGCGTTCGTCCTGAGCCAGGATCAAACTCTCCAATAAAGTTCGGATAAGTGCTCTTGCCCGAAAGCAAGAGGCCCTCCATCCGATTATCGAATAAGCTGATAGCTCATTTTGAATCTGACGAGATCAGATTTGCATCTGACTCTATTATTTAGATTTCACTTGCGTGAAACCCGCTCACTCGTTGTTCAGTTTTCAAAGATCAATTTCGTTTCTTGTGTGTCGCCGTTGTTTCATCGGCAACTTTCTTATCATATAACATCCGGTGTAGAAATGCAAGCTTTATTTTTAAAACTTTTTTTCAAACTGTTTAAAGTTTTTCGAAAAGCTTGTAGTTAACGACCGGAAATATAATATAACATCTTTTATAAACTTTCGCAAGCATTTGTACTAGTTTTTCTTCTTCCAAATTCCACCTGATTCCATAATAACAATTCCACACCTTCTACTCACATAATCCCGCACTAATTTATCGTACCCCGTTCTGCCATCTGCATCACGAAACTGCAAATAAAAAAACCGAGCCCGGCTGCCGGACAGCTGTCAAGCGACACCCTCCTGCGGCTCGACACCGCGCGCATCTCCCAGCGCGCAGTGCAGGCTCGGTTCTTCAATGCTATTCGTTGCGCATATGCGGGAACAGCAATACGTCACGGATCGAGGCGGAATCGGTCAACAGCATAACGAGACGATCGATGCCGATGCCCAGTCCGCCAGTTGGCGGCATGCCATATTCGAGCGCATGAATGAAATCATTGTCCATCTCATGGGCTTCATCATTGCCATGCTCTCGCTCCAGAAGCTGTGCTTCAAATCGCTGGCGCTGATCGATTGGATCATTTAACTCGGTAAACGCATTGGCATGCTCCCGGGCAACGATGAACAACTCGAAGCGATCGGTAAAGCGCGGATCCTCTTCGTTCTTCTTGGCGAGCGGCGAAATTTCTACCGGATGTCCGTATACAAAGGTAGGCTGAATGAGCGTCTCTTCTACAAACTCCTCGAAAAATGCGTTCAAAATATGTCCAAATGTCATATGAGGCTCGACCGGCACTTTATGCTCTTTCGCAAGGCGGTGCGCTTCTTCGTTGCTCATCTGTACACCAAAGTCGACTCCGGTAACCTCTTTAACCGCATCGACCATTGAAACGCGCCGCCATTGCGGCGTCAAGTCTACCTCATGGCCCTGATAATTCACTACCTTTGTGCCCAGTACCTCTTCAGCAATATGAGCGATCATATTCTCGGTGAGCGCCATGATGTCTTTATAGTCTGCATAAGCCTCATATAATTCAATCATAGTAAATTCCGGATTATGCCGAGTAGATACACCTTCATTCCGATAAACCCGCCCGATCTCATACACCTTCTCCAAGCCGCCTACAATTAGACGCTTTAGATGAAGCTCAATCGCAATACGCATAAACAACTCCATATCGAGCGCATTGTGATGAGTAATGAATGGGCGTGCCGCAGCACCTCCAGCAATACTATGCAGCGTCGGCGTCTCCACTTCCAAATATCCAAGCGAATCCAAATAACGGCGCATCGATTGGATAATGCGGGAACGCTTAATAAATGTCTGCTGCACCTCCGGGTTGACGATCAAGTCAACATACCGCTGGCGGTAGCGAAGCTCAACATCCTTTAGACCATGATATTTATCCGGCAATGGATAGAGCGATTTAGACAAAACCTCGAGGTCGGCAACCTTAATGGTCGTCTCGCCCGTTTTCGTCTTGAACACCTCTCCAGTAACACCGACGATATCCCCGAGATCAAGAAGACTGAATGCCTCATATTTCACTTCAGGCACACTATCCTGACGTACGTAAATCTGAATTTTACCGCTTAAATCCTGAATATGGGCGAAGCTCGCTTTACCCATCCCCCGCTTGGCCATAATGCGTCCGGCGATCGAAACTTGGATCTTCTTCTCCTCGAGCTCTTCCTTCGTCAGACTGTCATATTGCTGCAGAATCCCCCCTGCCGTGTGGGTACGGACATATTTTTTTCCGAAAGGATCAATGCCGAGCCCACGGAGCTCGTCCAATTTATCACGCCGGATTTGCAGCAGCTCACTTATTTCTACTTCTTGTTCCTGAGAGTTATGCTCCTCGCTCATTCTGCTCCACTCCTTCACTAACTTAATTTATCTGGATGTTGCCTCTACACACCTTTGAAAAAGCACTGATCAAATATAACAATGTAAAACAATTGAATACCATTAAACTAACACTGAAATAACAGTGAAAAAAGCCTCCCCAGGGGAAGCTCCTTCCATCAAAATCAAATACCGCCCTATTTCTTAATATCTACAATTTTATATTGAATCACACCAGCTGGTACAGTTACGTCTACAACGGCGCCCTTTTGCTTACCAAGAATCGCCTTACCTACTGGGCTTTCGTTCGAAATTTTATTCTGAAGCGGATCGGATTCAGCCGTTCCAACAATCGCGTATTCCATTGTATCACCGAATTCCAAATCCTCCACAGTTACCGTTGAGCCGATGCTGACCGTATCCGTGTCGATTTCATCATTGTTAATGATACGTGCATTGCGCAGCATTTTCTCGAGAGTAATAATTCGGCCTTCAATGAATGCCTGTTCATTTTTAGCATCCTCGTACTCCGAGTTCTCGCTAATATCGCCATAACCGATAGCAACCTTAATCCGTTCGGCCACCTCACGGCGCTTTACAGATTTCAAATTCTCAAGCTCTTCTTCCAGCTTCTTAAGACCATCTTGTGTAAGAATAACCTCTTTATCGCTCATCTCAACCGATTCTCCTGTCATGGAAATAATTTCCGCACTATGCGCGCGGTCATGGGCTCCTTCATATTAAATACCTTCCGCAACGGAGGGATCCAATTAGGTCATGGAATTATACCCACGAGGGCCCGAGTTGCCGTTATTTATCACGGCCGTGAAAATTCACGCATCATTTGAGAATATCATATGCAATCTCATGGAGCTCAGACCACCCCATGTTGTGGAAGTTATCTCCTGAGGCGAATTTATACTGAAAAATTATAGGTGAACCCTTTCGAAATGTCAATGACAGTACATTTTTCAAATGTAAACGTTTCATGACGGCTGTCTGATTTGAAAAAATACAGCTTACGCCACCACAAAATTTCATTTTGCTTTATGCAGTTCTCATTTTGAACCTTATGCAATTCAATGTAAGCTTATGCAGATTCCACTTCGTTAGAAGGCTCGCCGGAAACATTAGCGACAAAATTCTCGAGGATTCGAACCATCTCGTCTCGCTTGGTCTCCTCCATAATGACGTCTTTGATCCTCGCTGCCCCTTGCATCCCTTTCAAATACCAGGCCAAATGCTTGCGCATTTCACGGACAGCCACGTTCTCGCCTTTAAGGGCGGCAAGCCGGTCCATATGAAGAATGGCAATACGGATTTTCTCTTCCGCTTCAGGCTCAGGCAGCAGCTCCCCTGTCTTAAGATACTCCACAGTCCGATACAGCATCCACGGATTTCCTAGCGCCCCCCGGCCGATCATGACTCCGTCACATCCGGTTTGCTCCAGCATCCGTTTTGCATCCTCCGGCGTTGCTACGTCTCCGTTGCCGATGACCGGAATGGATACCGCTTCTTTAACCTGCTTTATATAGCTCCAGTCCGCCTTCCCAGTATAGAGCTGCTCCCGCGTCCGGCCGTGTACGCTGACTGCTTTACCCCCAGCCTGCTCCACCGCTTTGGCATTATCGACTACATAAATATGCTCAGAATCCCAGCCGATGCGCATCTTTACCGTAACCGGCTTGCTGACCGCCCCGACGACAGCAGAAACCATTTCATAAATTTTGTTTGGTTCAAGCAGCCAGCGCGCTCCTGCATCACACTTCGTCACCTTGGGCACAGGGCAGCCCATATTAATATCGATAATGTCTGCATTCGTCTCCTGATCAACTACTTTAGCTGCTTCTACTAAGGTTTCACGATCCCCGCCGAAAATTTGCAGGCTAAGCGGCTTCTCCCGCTCATCCACAAACAGCATTTCCTTCGTACGCTTATTGCCGTGAATGATCGCTTTATCGCTAACCATCTCCGCACAGACAAGACCGGTGCCAAACTCCTTGGCAATAAGCCGGAAGGCCGGATTACACACGCCCGCCATCGGCGCTAGCACGACCTGATTTTTCATTTCAATATCGCCGATTTTCAGCATAAGTTCTCCTCCTATAACGTAAATTTGTTGAATTTACGCGTTGCGGGCAAGTCACGATATAGTAAACTAGAGCACTTTTCCCGTTCAGCGATTTATTTTGATGATTTCAGTTCGGACATTGTTATGCCCAGAACATCCACAATTTTAGTTAAAATTTGATCTTCAGCACGTCGGTTCCCACGCTCTATAGCGCCAAGGACGGCCAGTGATACGCCGGTTTGCTCCGCAAGCTGCTGCTGCGTAAACCCCTTTAGTTTTCGAAATGCCCGGATTCGCTGCGCCAGTTGCAAGTTTTCCAAAAACGGACGCCTTCCTTTCCATCCATGATGTTCAATGCTTGCTGAATTTCCCGGTATAACCCGGAGATCTCCCCTTCAGGAACGATATCTGCCAAGGGAACAAGGACAAATGCCCTCTCCATCATCCGCGGATGCGGTAAGGTTAATAGCGGAGTATCGATTTGCTGGCCTTCTACCCATAGCAGATCCAAATCCACCGTTCGCGGTCCAAAACGGATTTTGCGCTCCCTTCCCAACTCCAGCTCAATGCGCTGCATCACGGTTAGCAGTTGTTCTGGACTCCATGTCGTTTGCAGCACGGCAGCCATATTTACAAAGCAAGGCTGATCCACATATCCGACCGGGTCTGTCTCATACATTCGGGAGCAGCGGAGAACCTTAATCTCCGGATAGACATCAAGCCGGCGCAGCGCCTCCAACAATGTCGCTTCCCGGTTGCCGAGGTTAGCCCCTAAAGCAATATAAGCCTCTGAGGTTCCAGAGGTTGCATGTGTCATCATCGCACGTCTCACTTTCTAGTCCGGTAGATTTCCACCGTCACACCTTCAAAATGAATATCAAATGGCGGATGCGGTTTTGTGACATGAACCGTTAACGCATCTACCATAGTATAAGTGTCCAGTAAGGAGGATGCAATATGCTCAGCAAGCGCCTCAATCAGCTTAAAACTCTTGCCTTCGACAATTCCTCGTACTAACTCATGTATTTCGGCATAATTTACCGTCTTTTGTAAATCATCGCTCTCCCCGGCTGCCCGTAGATCAAGCTCCAGCTCCAGGCTGATATAGAACCGCTGGCCCAATTTCCGCTCTTCTTCAAAAACGCCATGGTATCCGTAGTATTCCATGCGCCGCAGTACCATTTTATCCATGGATTTCTCACCCTTCCAGCATTATTACAGCACAAAACTTTAATTCATCAACTCTAAATTACGACCCGTTAAGCGTAAACGATAGCATCGCACATTTTAGCCAAACGCTTCATTTCCTTCACATCATGCACCCGCACAATCTGACAGCCTTGAGCGATGCCAAGCGCAACCGTCGCAGCGGTTCCCATTACCAGCTCATCCACCGGCAAATCCAATGTGGAGCGGATAAACCTCTTACGGGAGGTGCCCAGCAACAGCGGGAAGCCGAGCTCTGCCAGCTGGTCTAAAGACTTCATTACGCGCAAATTCTCATTATAATCTTTGGCGAAGCCGATTCCCGGATCAAGTATAATTTGCTCGTCCTTCACTCCGGCACGCCGGGCAATCTCCACACTGTTCAAAAGATCAGACACAACGTCCTGCATCAAATCTACATAATTCGGGTCACGCCGGTTATGCATTAAAATAACGGGGCATCCGTACTCGGCAGCAACGCCTGCCATTAACGGATCTGCCTGACAGCCCCAAATATCATTAATAATATGCGCGCCAGCCGCGAGCGACTGCCGTGCTACTTCTGATTTATAAGTGTCCACAGATATCGGGATATAAGGCGCCTCGCGATGGATCGCTTCCACGATCGGGATCACCCGCTCCAACTCGTCCTCTAAGGAGACGGGCTCATGTCCCGGACGGGTGGACTCCCCGCCAATATCAATGATATCGGCTCCATTCTGAACCATTTCCAGCGCATGGGCAATCGCCCGGTCAGTACGATTATATCGTCCGCCATCGGAGAACGAATCCGGGGTCACGTTCAAAATTCCCATAATTAGCGTGCGCTCGCCAAGCCTTAGCTCCACATCTCCCCATGTGTAAGCACGTTGATACAACTTAGGCTGCATATTAATTCCTTGTCCCCTTTCCGGGCATTTTTCTAATCCTGCTTAGTATAGCCTCTATACCTATCCAAAAGCATTTTCGTCATGGGACCTATCGTCCCGTTCCCTACGGAGTACCTCTTTCCCCCTGGCTTCGTTCCCCCAGGCTCGGCCAAAACAGTCGCGGGAACCAATTCCTGAATCGAATTCGTCAAAAACACCTCGTCCGCGGTCAGAAGCTCATCCCAAGTATAGCTCCCTTCCGCATACTGCAGTCCCTGCCCCGCAGCAAGCTCCAGCACAAACGCCCGGGTAATCCCCGGAAGAATGCCTGTTTCGATCGAGGGCGTGTATAGTTTGCCACCAAGTACAAAAAACAAATTACTGACGATCCCTTCGGCCAAATATCCTTCTGACGTTAATAGCAGCCCTTCAGGCGTTGCCGCCGAGCTTGAGGCCGGGGCAAGCGGGGCAAGTGGGGCAAGCGTCTCCAACTCCCGTTTTGCCAATATATTGTTCATATAGTGAAGCGATTTTTGTCTGACTTTGCCTTCAGGCGTATTGCGCGGTGTCACAAGACGCCATAGCTCCTTGCCTTGGGCATACAGCTTTGGATCGTGCTTTGGTAAAGGTTTAACGTATATAATAACGGACGGCTCCGCATAATCTCCCGAAGATAAGCCAAGGGGGCCGACTCCCGCCGAGACCGTAAGCCGGACATAGCCGTCCAGCAATTCATTCGCTGCCAGCAATTGCTTTATTTCATTGCGCAGCAGCTCTTCGCGAACGTCATAGCGTATGCCCAGCTCCAGGCATCCTTGCCGAAGCCGTTCTAAATGTCTGGACAGCAGGAATGGCTCTCCCTGATAAGTCCGGAACGTCTCGAACAGCCCCATTCCGTACATAAAGCCGTGATCCATTACGGATATCACGGCTTCAGCGGATGGGGTAATTATGCCATTTACCCCGATATAATTCATACCCCAACCCCCGCCTTGCGGCTTAAAAAGTTGCGGAGCAAATGATGGCCGTGCTCGGTAGTGATCGATTCTGGATGGAACTGAACCCCTTCCACGGCATATGTTTTATGACGAAGGCCCATGATTTCGCCTTCTTCCGTCTCGGCGGTAATCTCCAGGCAATCGGGAAGACTTTCCCGTTCTACGATCAATGAGTGATAGCGGGTTGCCGTAAACGGTGAAGGAAGCCCCGCAAATACAGACTCTCCCTTGTGATGGATCGGCGAGGTCTTGCCATGCATCAGCCGTTCCGCTCTAACTACCTTCCCGCCAAATGCCTGGCCGATGGCCTGATGGCCTAAACATACGCCAAAGATCGGAATGGACCCTTTGAAACGATCAATCACACCCAGTGTAATTCCAGCCTCATTCGGCGTGCACGGTCCTGGTGACAGCAAAATGTGGTCCGGTGACAGTTCCTCGATGCCCTGTAAATCAATTTCATCATTGCGGCGTACTACAATTTCTTCTCCAAGCTCACCTAAATACTGCACGAGGTTGTACGTAAATGAATCGTAATTGTCAATAACCAGTATCATCATTTCATCCCCTGTCCTTGGCCCTCCGCGGCGAATTCCTCACTGAGCTGAACCGCCATCGTAATAGCTCTGGCTTTATTATGGCACTCCCTGTATTCCCTGTAAGGTACCGAATCGATCACGATACCCGAACCTGCCTGGATATGCCCTACTCCATCTTTGACGACCAGTGTTCGTATAATTATATTTAATTCCATATTGCCATTGTAGTCAATCCATCCCATGGCACCGGTGTAGGGTCCGCGTGTCACGGGCTCCAGCTCTTCAATAATTTCCATCGTCCGCACTTTTGGCGCTCCGGTAATCGTGCCTCCGGGGAACACCGCGGCGATAACATCAAACGGTGTCTTCCCTTCTGCCACTTGTCCTTCCACTTGAGAAACGAGATGCATCACATGGGAATAATATTCGATCACCATCAGCTCGCTTGCTCTCACCGTGCCGTACTGAGATACGCGCCCTAAATCATTACGAAGCAGATCAACGAGCATAATATGCTCCGCCCGCTCCTTCTCGCTATCAAGCAGCTCACGCACCATCGCTTCATCCTCTTCCAAGGTGCTGCCGCGGCGCCGTGTACCGGCAATCGGACGGGTGGCCATCTTTCCCTGCTCCAGCTTCACCAAAAGCTCCGGAGATACCGAAACGAGCTGAAATTCAGGAAAACGAAACAGTCCCATATAAGGGGAAGGGTTAAGCAGCCTCAGCCATTCATAAATATCTTCCGGTGAAGCCGTAAGCGGAATTCCCCTGCGCAGAGACAAATTCACCTGAAATACGTCACCGGCTGCAATGTACTCCTGTACCCGGGACACCGCTGCCTCAAAATCCTCCTGAGCAAACGAAATAGAGGAGGAGCGCTCCAAAATGCCGTCCCATTCCGCCGAAGACGCTTCCCTCGCCGATAGCGCCGCCTTCCGCCGCATCGTTATTGCAGCCGTCTCTCCCCGCTCTGCTTCTTTTACAACACTTTTCCAGCGTTCCAGCATAAGAGCCGCGCGGTGCCCGGCTTTTTCATACAGCTCAGCCAGCGTTGAGGAGGACTCAGCTGCCGGGACCGGACAATGAACTATGGCGTACACCTCTTCGCGCTCATGGTCGAAGACCCACAATTCCTCCATACGCATCCATATATAATCATCTATCTGGAGGTCATCTTTTGCCACAACAGGTAGGCGCTCCAGCGAGCGGGCAACATCATAGCTAAGATATCCCACCCCGCCTCCGCTAAATTTAGGCAGCCCGGGTACAGCCGGGGATGTAAATGGCTTCAGCCAGTCATGCAGAACGTCTAGCGGACGTCCCTCCACCGCTGTATGCTGTCCCGTATTCACTTCCTCAATCCGCGCCAAATTGCCTTTCCCCCGGATAATCGATACCGGTTCCAATCCGAGAAAAGTATAACGGCCGCCTTTACCGCTCTCCAGCACAAAAGAGTAGGGCTGCGCTTCTTCCCACGCCTGCGACCAGTCGCTCGGCAACCCCGCACCCGCACTCATTTTGCCAGCGTAGGGCAGCAAGGTCCAGCTTCCTTCCACCGCCCACCTTTCCCAATGCTCCCACCGTGTAACGGTATCCATCATCGTCACTTCCTCCAGCGTTGTTACCTACTTGATGCTAGGTTGTTACTTGATGCTAGCTAGTATACTAAAACCTGAACGGGTTGAACATCCCCATTAAATACATAACCCCCACGTCGTCTTTGCAAACGGCGATGGGGGTTCATTATAAAGATGCGGATCTTAAGCTTCGAAATTGTAGAGCGGTGTGCTCAAGTAACGCTCTCCGTTACTTGGAACGACAGCTACTACGCGTTTGCCTTTGCCGAGCTGCTTCGCTACTTTAAGTGCGGCATAGATAGCGGCCCCCGAGGAAATTCCCGAAAGTATTCCTTCCTCTTTAGCCACTGTACGAGCTTGCTCGAACGCTTCATCATTCTCAACATGAATAATTTCATCATAAATTTCACGGTTCAGAATTTCAGGGATGAAGTTGGCGCCAAGACCTTGAATTTTGTGAGGTCCAGGTTTGCCTCCAGACAAGATCGGAGAAGCTGCAGGCTCAACCGCAAAAATCTTAATTTCAGGGAAACGCTTCTTCAACACTTCACCTGCACCCGTAATCGTTCCGCCTGTTCCGATCCCTGCAACAAATGCATCGAGCTTGCCGTCAAGGGAGTCGATCGCCTCAACGATTTCCGGCCCAGTCGTTTCGCGGTGAATTTTCACATTCGCCTGAGTTCTGAACTGATCAGCCAGGAAATAATCCGGGTTCTCTGACAAAATCTGCTCCGCCTTTTTCACGGCGCCGTTCATTCCTTCTGCACCAGGCGTCAGTACAAGCTCTGCTCCGTAAGCGCGTAATAAGTTGCGGCGTTCGATACTCATCGTTTCCGGCATAACGATAACCGCTTTGTATCCTTTAGCAGCAGCGACAAGTGCCAGCCCGATTCCGGTATTACCGCTAGTCGCTTCAATAATCGTTCCGCCTGGCTTTAATTTGCCCGCTTTCTCAGCTTCTTCTACAATGCTGATGGCGATGCGGTCTTTAACGCTTGCGCCAGGGTTTTGATACTCCAGCTTCACATAAATTTCAGCGCTATCTTCGGGTACGATGCGGTTCAAGCGAACAAGCGGTGTATCCCCGATCAGATCTGTTACGTTGTTAACGATTTTAGCCATGCAAAAAACCTCCCAGATTTAGTTAGATATAAGTGTCAAGACAATCTAATCTAGTTGCTAAAAAACGAAAGAGGAGTCGGATTTTCCACGTTTCTCCTGCCCTCATTTATTTCCGAGTAATTAAGTTGGTATTGTTCTTTCATTATCTTAACAACCATCGGTATATGTTGTCAAGAATCGTTACAAAAAAAACATTGCCATCCAGCCCTTTTCGCCTGGATGACAATGTCATTTAAAATTTCAAATACTTTAACTTTTAGTCAACTGCTGAAGCTCAGCAATTCTCTCCGGGCTGAATTTATAAGGCTCGTTGCAGAAGTCGCAGACAACTTCAATTTCTTTATCCTCTTGCAGCATCTCGGTAAGCTCATCATAGCCCAGGCTGATCAACGTTCGTTCTACGCGTTCAACCGAGCAGTTGCAGGCGAATACGACCTCCGATTCGTCCAGCAGGTTGAAATCAGGAACGATCCTGCGAAGCATTTCCTCCAGCTCCAACCCTTGATCCAGAAGCGAAGTAACCGGAGGAAGCTGGCCGATGGCCCCTTCAATCGCATCGATTTCCTGATCGCCTAGTCCCGGCAGCAGCTGAATGATAAAGCCCCCGGCTACAATAACCGATGAATCGGTATCCACGAGCACGCCCAATCCGACGGCTGACGGAGTTTGCTCCGATACGGCAAAATAGTACGTAAAATCCTCGCCAAGCTCGCCAGAAATAAGAGGAACACTGCCTCTATAAGGCTCTTTAAGCCCCAGGTCCTTCGTGACATGAATAAAGCCCGTCGTTCCGACAGCACCGGCAACATCCAGCTTGCCCTGACTGTTGCTTGGCAGCTGCACATGCGGATTCGTAACGTAACCGCGAACCTCACAGTTTGCATTGGCATCCGCAATAATCTGGCCGACCGGCCCATCGCCTTTAACTTGAACGGTCAGCTTCTCGCTGCCCTTCAGCATAGCGCCCATCATTGCAGCCGCAGTAACAGTGCGTCCCAGAGCTGCCGTCGTTGTTGGATAAGTATCATGGCGGCGGCGCAGCTCTTCCACGAGCGCAGTCGTGCGAACGGCAAATGCGCGCACCTTGCCGTTCATGGCCGTGCCCCGAATTAACCGGTCCTTTCCTTGTTCCATTTTCATAGATGTGAAGACCCCCCATTACTGATTACGCTCATATATAATGCGCAGCCCTTCCAAAGTAAGCAGTTGATTTACTTCCTGAATATATTCTGTCTCACTAGCAATTAACTCCGCAAGCCCTCCGGTTGCCACGACTTTAAGATTCGCCTCTGCTTTCATCTCACGGCGAATCCGGCTGACGATGCCATCCACTTGGCCGGCATAGCCAAAAATAATGCCCGCCTGCATCGCGTGAACCGTATTCCGGCCGATGACCTTCCTCGGCTTCTCCAGTTCAATCCGCGGCAGCTTCGAGGCTCGCTGATACAGCGCCTCCGTTGAAATGCCAATGCCCGGGACGATCGCACCGCCAAGGTAATTGCCGTCCCCGTCAATACAATCAAAAGTCGTAGCTGTCCCGAAGTCAACGACTACAAGCGGCCCGCCATATTGTTCCACCGCGGCCACCGCATTCACGATCCGGTCCGCACCGACCTCGCGCGGGTTTTCGTACCGAAGATTAAGCCCCGTCCGGATTCCGGGTCCGACAACTAACGGTTTTCGATGCAAATATTTCTCGCACAGCTCTTCCAGCACGTGCATTAGCGGAGGAACGACGGAAGAAATAATAACCCCTTCAATATCGCCTACAGCAATTTTAGACATTTGGAACAGATTATATATCTTTACGCCGTATTCATCTGCCGTCGACTGCCGGTTCGTACTCAGCCGAAAATGGTGAAGCAGCTCTCGCCCCCTGTAGATTCCCAGTACAATATTCGAGTTGCCTACATCTACCACAACGAACATGCAGCTTTACCCCTCTTTCCTCTCGTTCAAATCCAGACTGATATCCAAGCTGTCAAATGAATACGTCAGCCTGCCTACAGAAATAACGTCAACCCCGGTTTCCGCTATTTCATAGATCGTCTGGAGCGAGACGTTGCCCGAGGCCTCAACCGTAACATGCGGCGCTCTGGCCTTAATACGGCCTACTGCTTCCTTCATCAGGCCAGGAGCCATATTATCCAGCATAATAATATCTGCTCCGGCTGACAAGGCCTCGTCCACTTGCTGCAAATTCTCGGTTTCCACCTCGATTGTCATCGTGTGCGGAATAGCCGCACGGGCCCGCTGCACCGCTGGCGCAATGCCTCCGGCACCTTTTATATGATTGTCCTTAATCATGACCGCATCATATAACCCGAACCGGTGATTGGCCCCTCCGCCTACGCGCACGGCATACTTCTCCAGCATCCGGTGGCCCGGCGTCGTCTTCCGCGTGTCTACAAGCCGCACGGGCAGCCCTTGCAATGCGTCGACATATTTCCGCGTCCGCGTCGCCACGCCCGACAATCGCTGCAGTAAATTCAGAGCCAGCCGCTCGCCCGTAAGAATGCTGTGGGTGCTTCCTTCTACCTCAGCCAAAACCGTTCCCTTGGCAACCGGATCTCCATCCTTCACCAAAGCCTTAAACGTAAGGGCAGGATCAACCACCTCAAAGACGAGAGCAGCCACCGGCAGACCTGCCGCGACCCCCTCCTCTTTGGCATGAATAATCCCTTTGGACTGATGTCCGGCAGGAACCGTAACCGCTGCCGTAACATCGCCAGCGCCGACATCCTCTCTGAGCCATAGGCGGATGGACTCCACCAGCCCTTCGTTATATCCGTTAAACATCATCGTTAGACTCCTCCAGCATTCCTTTTTCCCGTTGCTGCAAAATATGCTTACGCCATCCTGCATCATCCCGCTGCGGGTAGTCCTCGCGGTAATGGCCACCGCGGCTCTCTTGCCGGGCCAACGCTGATTCCGTCAGCAGCAGGGCGCATGTCAGCATGTTGGCGTACTCCCACTGTTCCCGGGTATGCAGGGCAGTCCTGAACACAGGCAGCTGACGCCGCAAATCCTCCAGCCCCTTCCTAAGGCCTTCCTCGCTCCGGCGCAAGCCCACCTGGCGGACCATCACCTTCTGCAGCTTTAAACGACGCTCGACAATCGGCTGCATGATGGCTTCGTGGCGATCCTCTTGATATACGACGCTCCCGTTTTGCCTGGTCATAGGAGAAAGCTGTTGAATCCGCTCAACAATACGCCGGCCGAATACGACCGCCTCTGACAGCGAGTTACTCGCCAGCCGGTTAGCGCCATGGACGCCAGTCGATGACACTTCCCCGCATGCAAATAAACGTTGTACATTCGTTTCACCATGAACCCCGGTGCGGACGCCTCCCATCATATAATGCGCAGCCGGAGCTACGGGAATCCAATCCGCCGTCAAATCCAAACCATACCCGAGGCAGGTGTCATAAATAGTCGGAAACCGATGTTTGATCGTCTCAGGCGCTTCATGCGTAATGTCCAGATAGACGAAGCTGGACTTCGTCGCCTCCATTTCGCTTACGATCGCCCGGGCCACAATATCGCGGGGAGCGAGTTCCAGCAGGGGGTGATATTTCTCCATAAAACGCTCACCCTTGACATTGCGCAGCACTGCTCCTTCTCCCCGTACTGCTTCTGAGATCAGAAAACGCGGGGCGCCAGAGTAGCATAGGGACGTCGGATGGAACTGAATGAATTCCATATCCCGGACAATCGCTCCTGCCCGATACGCCATAGCGATGCCATCTCCTGTGGCCACATCGGGATTCGTCGTATAGCGATACAATTGGCCCGCTCCTCCCGAGCACAATATAGTAGCCATTCCGCGGAGGAATACCTGCTGTCCATCGGGACGCTGGACAAGAGCCCCGATGCATTCATCGTTCTCCGTAATCAGATCGATCGCAAAATGCTCGTTCCAAATCTCGATATTGGAATGACCCGCTACCTGCTCAGACAGAGCCCGGACGATTTCATAGCCTGTCGCGTCTCCATTAGCATGCAGTATACGGCGATGACTATGCGCGCCTTCCCGTGTTAAAGCCAGCTCCCCGTTTTCTATATCAAAGGCAGTGCCCAGTGTCATTAGTTCTTTAACTCCAGCAGGCCCCTCATTGACTAAAATGTCTACTGATGCCGGAGAACATAACCCAGCTCCAGCCATCAGCGTATCTTGCCTATGGTACTCAGGTGAATCCTCATCCGATATTACGGCAGCAATGCCTCCTTGGGCATATCTGGTATTGCTCTCAAGTAATGATTTCTTCGTAATTACGACGACGCGATGCTTCTCGCTTGCTTTAATGGCCGTAAACAGTCCGGCGATGCCTGATCCAATCACAATTATATCCGTATCGATCACCGGCAGCTCACTCAAATCGAAATCAACCAAATATCGTGGTATCATTACACAGGTCACCTATCTTGAACAAGAGAGTAGCGCATGCTACTTGACTTGTAACATGCGCTCTAAGGAAGTTCTGGCTTTGTCGGCTACAGCAGGCGGCACGTAAATTTGCGGCTGCATCGTTTCCAGACATTTCACCAATTTTTTCAAATTATTCACTTTCATATTTGGGCAGACGAGGAACTTCGTCGCGAAATGGAATGATTTGTCCGGGCTGTCTTTCCGGAGCTGATAGCCTGTTCCGTCTTCCGTCCCGACGATGAACTCCTTGCTGCTGGAATTTTTACAATATTCTAAAATGGCCGTCGTGCTTCCGACAAAATCACCCATAGCCACCACTTCAGGCCGGCATTCCGGGTGAACGACGAACTCCGCATTCGGGTATTTCGCTCTCATCTCTACAACGTCTTTCACCGTCAGCATATCGTGCGTGTTGCAGTAACCTTCCCAAATGATCAACTTCTTATCGGTATGCTGCTGCACGTAATGGCCCAAGTTTTTATCCGGTACCCAAATGATCTCATCGGAATCAACCGAATTAATCACTTTAACCGCGTTGGAAGAGGTACAGCAAATATCCGTCTCCGCTTTAATCTCGGCCGATGAATTAATATAAGTAACCACTTTGGCGTTCGGATGCTGCGCCTTCAACTTACGCAGACCGTCGACATTGACCATGTCCGCCATCGGGCATCCGGCACGTTCATCCGGAATTAACACCGTCTTGTTCGGGGCCAAAATTTTTGCGCTTTCCCCCATAAAATGAACGCCGCAAAATACGATCGTTTCTGCATCCGTCGAGGCGGCCTTCTGGGCGAGCAAAAACGAGTCCCCCCGAAAATCGGCAACCTCCTGAATTTCATCACGCTGGTAATAATGCGCTAAAATAATTGCGTTTCGTTCCTTCTTCAATCGCAACAATTTCTCCCGCAGCTCACGGTTCATTTCCGCCTTCCGCTCTAATGCCAGAGCTTCCACAGTGATCCTCCCCCTTAAATGTATTCATCCGCCATTTTCTCTCTCTTATAGCCGGATAACACGCTGTCTTATCCTTCCCATCCTTGACTATTCCATAGAACGTATATTTTTTCACGTTTCGGTGTACTAAAATTATTTCATTTTGCCGAGGATGTGAAATTCGGTACGTTCTTATCCATAAGCAAAGACCGGAGTTCCGTTTCATGGCCTCATTACGGTTCAACAACTAATTTACACAAGGTGGGTACCGCTGTCAATCAATCCGTATTCATATTTCTTAAAATTAAAGATAAATATTGTAATTAACCGCATATTCCCGCTGACGATCACCTGTTTCAACAAAAAAGGGCAACCCCTAGTAGAATAACTACATTAGGGTTGCCCTTGCTGAATGATCTGGCTTAATCCGGCTAATCTGCCGCCATAAGTCTTTAAACGATAGGGTTATTGTTGTTCCCACTGCCGTCCGATCCTTTGTCCGGATCGTCACCGCCAGGCTCATTCCCCTCCGGCAAGTCCTTGACTGTACCGTCTGGCGTATCTACAACAGGGTCGCTCGTAATATCGTTAGCTGAACCGTCTGGTACATCGTTAGGAATGTCGCCCACAGGAATATTCGGAACATGTGCGGAGCCATCCTCCGGCTTGCCCTGAATCCGGACGCGTACATCGCCGATGTTGTCCACGACAGGTTCACCCGACTCGGTCGGTCCATTATCGCCTTCGCTGCCCTTATCTTTCGGCTCAAGCAATTTGCCATGCTCGATCAATTGCTTGATTTGCTCCAGCTCCAATGTCTCTTCCTCGAGCAAGGTTTGCGCAATTAGGTGCACTTCTTTGGAATGCTTGGTCAAAAGCTCTTTACAGCGCTCATACATTTCGGTAATGAAGCGATGCATCTCCTGATCGATTTCATAAGCGATCTGATCACTGTAATTTTGTTCATGGCCGATATCGCGGCCCAGGAACACTTGACCTTGCGAGGTGCCGAATTGCATCGGTCCAAGCTTCTCACTCATACCGTATTCAACGATCATGCTGCGTACAATACTTGTCGCTTGCTGGAAGTCACTGTAAGCTCCTGTGCCGATCTCACCGATAAACAACTCTTCAGCGACACGGCCGCCAAGAAGACCTGTTACCTTGTCGAGCAGTTCCTGCTTGGTGACAAGCATCCGGTCTTCCTTCGGAAGCATAATGACATATCCGCCGGCACGCCCCCGTGGAATAATCGTAACCTTATGCACCATATCCGCATGCTCCAGGAAATAACCAACGATCGTATGCCCGGCTTCGTGATAAGCAACGATCCGCTTCTCGCGGTCACTGATCACGCGGCTGCGTTTCTCGGTACCAACAATCACGCGGTCGATGGCCTCATCCACTTCCCGCATTGAAATATCTTTACGGTTACGGCGCGCAGCAAGGAGCGCCGCTTCATTCAATAGGTTAGCCAGGTCTGCACCGGTAAACCCTGTCGTACGCTTCGCGATTATATCGAGCCGCACATCATTCGTCAGCGGCTTGTTGCGGGCGTGTACTTTGAGCACAGCCTCACGGCCTTTCACATCCGGACGATCCACCGTAATCTGGCGGTCAAAACGTCCCGGACGAAGCAGCGCCGGATCGAGAATATCCGGACGGTTCGTTGCCGCGATAATGATAATGCCTTCATTCGCGCCGAATCCATCCATCTCTACAAGCAACTGGTTGAGCGTCTGCTCGCGCTCATCATGCCCGCCGCCCAGTCCGGCGCCGCGCTGACGGCCGACAGCATCGATCTCATCAATAAATATAATACAGGAATTCGTCTTCTTCGCATTTTCGAACAAATCGCGTACCCGGGAAGCACCAACCCCGACGAACATTTCCACAAAGTCGGAACCGGATATACTAAAGAACGGAACGCCAGCTTCCCCGGCAACCGCACGAGCGAGCAGCGTCTTACCTGTACCCGGAGGTCCTACGAGCAGAACGCCCTTAGGAATACGCGCGCCAACGGCGGAAAATTTCCGCGGATCCTTCAAAAACTCAACTACCTCTACAAGCTCTTGCTTCTCTTCATCTGCCCCGGCTACGTCTTCAAACGTAACCTTCTTCTTCTCTTCGTTATACAAGCGGGCCCGGCTTTTGCCAAAGTTCATTACCTTGCCGCCGCCACCCTGAGCTTGATTAAACAGGAAGAAAAACAGAATAAACATAATTGCGAACGGTAACAGGGAGGTTAGGAACGTGAGCCAAATGCTCTGCTCCTGCATCTTCTTCCACTCCAGACTGAAACCGTTCTGGTCGCTAAAATCTGTGATTTCCTTCAATACATTTGGATCGTAAGGAACATAGGTCGTGAAATTTGTCGTCTTACTATCTCCAACGGCTTGATTATATTTACCGGTTATCAAGTAAGCATAACCGTCAAATTTTCCCGTAATTTCAGCGACATTATTGGCCTTCAATTGCTGACGCAATTGATCATATCTAGGGGTATCGGCCGCTTCATTTGGTCCATTAAGGAATTGGACGATGCCCACCACGACTAAGAAAAGTATCAAATAAAAACCAGAATTCCGGATGAACCGACTCATCCCCTGCCTCCTCTCAAAACAACTTAAGTTATTTTACCATAGTCCCTTACTCATTATCAAAAAAGTCGCAGGCGATGTTCGGCCAAAGAGCAGCAGTCGTATCTAGCTCTTATAAACTTCTGGCTTCAATACCCCGATATAAGGAAGATTACGGTATTTCTCTGCATAATCGAGTCCATATCCGACGACGAAAGCATCGGGGAGAACAAATCCCGACAAGTCGGCCTCGAGATCCACTGTCCGCCCTGCTGGCTTATCAAACAGCGTCACGATCTTTACGGAATTCACCTTGCGCCGCCCGAGAACGTCAACCAAGTAGCTCAGCGTCAGGCCGCTATCGATAATATCCTCTACAATCAAAACGTCGCGGCCTTCCACAGAAGTGTCCAGATCTTTCACGATTCTAACTTCCCCAGACGACTTGGTGGATGCCCCGTAACTGGATACAGCCATGAAATCAAGCTCAATCGGAACTGTAATTTCCTTTACGAGGTCTGCCATAAAAATAAAGGCGCCTTTCAAAATACAAATGACGAGCGGATTGCGTCCCTCATACTCTTTGCTTAGACGCTGTCCCAGCTCCGCCACTTTGTCTTGAATTTGTTCCCGGGTGATCAAAATTTCCTGAATATCGTTCTGCAAGTTAAGTAGACCTCCTACGTTATACTATGAATGCCTTATTCTGACGATTACCGGGTGTGATTACTCACCGGCCCTATCCATGGTCATCAATACTACAGAGGACGTACGGGGTCCAACTGGAGCGATTATTGATCTGCGAATGCCCGGAATCCATATAATCCGGCCCTTTCCATCCGTTACGATAGGAATGCGGGAACGAAGAGAGGGAGGTATTTTCTCATCGATGAAAATATCTTTAACCTTTTTAGTTCCATTTAGACCCATAATCTGCATCGCATCTCCCGGTTGACGGGAACGCACTGTAAGCGGATAAACCAACTCATCCGCATCAAACACCGCTTTGTCTTTACTCTCAGCCATTTCCTTCACGGCATCAAGCCCGGTTTCGGTCTGCGTAAACAACAGGTTCGTGCCTAACCCTTGAATAACAATTTCCGCAGGAATCGTATCCACGCGATATGTATAGCGAAGGCTATCGTCCTCCCCCGCTGCATTCGGTATAAACCTGATCGTGTCGTATTCACGAACACACTGCAGCCCACCCCCGAGATCAAGACGCCATGTCGTAGGGAATTCCCGAATGGCCCCTTGGCGAACATGCTCAATCTTGACAAAATCGCTTTCATCTGTGCCCGAAGGCAGATAATTTAATATTAGTTTAATCAACCTCCGTTGTAAAGCGGCATGTACGGAGGCAAACGGCCCAATTTGAAAGGCCAAACCTGGTCCGTCTGCAGTTACGAGCTCCCGGTAAGTCTGAAGCGCTGCTTGCTGCATATAATCATCTTCTTCGCCGGCAGTCTCGGCAAGACGGTTCAACGACTCCGCCAGTTGTACATTATATTGCCCCAAAAATGGCAGCACATCCAGCCTAATTGCATTTCGTGCATATTTATTCTGCAGATTACTGCTATCTATTCGATAAGGAATGCCCGCATCCTGACATGCCTTTACAATTTCCGCTTTATAGATATGCAGCAGCGGACGGATAAGGTTCACTTGCTCCACGCTTCGCTTCACTCTCATTCCAGCCAGCCCCGAAAGACCGCTTCCCCGTATAATCCGCATCAGAACCGTCTCGGCCTGATCATCCGCGTGATGCGCCAGGGCGATCGAGGAAGCTCCGTGTTTTCGGGCCACTGCGTGAAGAAATTCATATCTTTTCTCCCGGGCTGCCAGCTGAGGCCCTTTCCCGGACTCCTCCATATAAGCGGGAATATCCAAATGACCCAGCTCAAAAGGGATACCAAGCCGATCCGTAATCCCCTTCACAAATTCCGCTTCCTCCTGGGATTCTTCGGGGCGGAACCCGTGATTAATATGTGCGCAGACCAGCGACAGCCGCTGCTGTGGAGTACGGGTGGCAATGGTATGCAAAATATGCAGCAATGCCACGGAATCCGGCCCCCCGGATACGGCGACAACGATACAATCCCCGGGAGACCATAACCGATACTCCTCTCCAGCACGGCGGACCTGCTCCACCAGGCGGTACATGCTGTAATTGATCAATGTCTCCCCCTCCTTGCACTGCAGCTTTTCCTTCTAATTTTTAAAAGTATCTTATAAAGCCTGGCCCCATCAAAAACGAAGAGCCAGATAAAGCGAATAAATAAGCAAAGTAACCGAAACTGCAAACGCGCTGATGATCCAGACTGGAGTTGCAGCTTTCTTTTTTACCTCCGGCCGGGGTCTTAGCACGAGTTCCTTCCATAGTAAACAAGCCTCTGCGGTATCCTGGAACTCTCCCTCGACTGCTCTCCTTAACCATTCTCTATAACGCTCCAGAGCAGACTCCGTTCGAATCAGATTCAACAGATCGCTAGAGCTTCTCATCTGCGGGAGCTGGGTCGCCGCTTGTTTAAGAGGCTGCTCGGCAAGCAAATGGATGCAGACGACTGCGAAGCTGAACCAATCATACGACGCTTCAGCCGTCCGTCCGCCCGCATTCCAGAAACCGCGGTCATACCACTCGGTAAACTGCTTCACGCTGCGGCCCATTCCACTAACACCGCCGTAATCTATCAGTTCTACTTCACCGTAGGAACCGACGAGCACATTTTCCGGCTTCAAATCGCCGAACACCCAGCCGGATACATGCAGGCTCCGCAGCTGTCTCAGCAGATTCAATCCCGCCACATCCAGCCACTGGCTTCCCCGTCTGGACAAAAATACACGCAGCGGCTCTCCCTTAATGTATCGCATCACGTAGAAAGGAATCTCCCTGCCCTGGAGAGAGTAATCATCTACCTCAACCAGATAAGTGAGATCCCGTTTCGCGGAACCCAGCCGTTTTCCCTGACGCTGCAGGGCTTTCAGCACATTAATTTCAGACTGTATGTCGACCGTATCGAAGCCCATTTTAAGCGCGTACAGCCGGGCGCTATCCACCTGCTTCACCAGGTACACGACCCCATTCGCGCCTTGCCCGAGCAGCCGCTGGATGAGGTAGCGTCCCCCTTTCCAGCGCCCGGTAATGAGCGTTCCTTGCGGCAAATTCAGCTTAAACGACGTAGTCACCGAGCATTCCTTCTCCTTCATCGGATTCTTCCGGCCAGGCCTCTTTTTCGTTTCTATTCAGTGTACCATACCGGAAGAATTCCATCACCTGCTTGATCGCCGGACCGGTGGGCGTCGCTCCCCGCATTACAAGCCGTTGAAAAATCGCCTTCACGCTGCCCAGGTCTGTCGTCCAATTGACGTCCAGCACGGCATCTTCACTTCTTGGCCCGGGGAAGTGAAACACAGCCAGCTGGCTCTGTCCCTTCCTAGCTCCGAGACTAAGCATCATATCCCGGATTGCTTCCTCCACAGCGGCAAGCTTCGGCTTCATACTTGCACTGGCATCAATTAGCAGAGCTACCTGCAGAGGAGTACTCTCACTGAACTCATCAATGACTTCAACTACGCGCGAACGCTTATCGGGCGGCAAATCCTCAATCGTATCCCTTCCCAAAATTTGTCTTAGCTCTTTATTAACCGCCTGCTGCACTGTCTGAACCACCGTCTTGCGCGTTAGCATCTGCATGGTTTGAGCAAGCCGCTCTGTGCCCGTCAGCTGGCTCATTCCGCCCCCCGCCCTGGCGATTTCGTATATTTCCTGACTGCCCAGCTCACCGATTGCGCCATAATCGACAATTCCCACAACATTAACCGTAATCCCTTCCTGTCGCGCCAAAGCCGCAGCCATAACCGGGCTTTCACCCACATTCGAACAACCGTCAGTAATCAGCATGATTTGCCGCATTAGCAAGTCTCCTTCCATCTTCTCTCTTATCTATCATTTCCAGAGACGCTAATCTTCAAACCAAAAATACCGCTATATATTCTATATCTTGGGTTAACTGACGGTCCGGGGCCGCTCCAGACGGGAAATACCCGGGATATGCAGCGTAGACCACTGTGGACGTACATGCTCTATTTTGGCTACTACGACGGTCATATCATCTTGAATCACATTTTTCTGATAACGAATGACAGCTTCCAGCAAATGATCGGCCATTTCCTGCGGGTCCTCTGCGGGAATTTCCATAATTAGCCGCTTCATCCACAATTCCTTGTTAACGGCATATCCCGGGGCATCATAAATACCGTCGGTCATCATAATGAGTGTATCTCCGGGATACAATTGAACCGTCACGAGATCGACCTCAATTTCTTGAATAATACCGATAGGTAAATTGCTCGCCGATACGAGAATGACCTCGCTGCCCCGTTTTATAAAACTGGGAGAAGAACCGATCTTCATGAAAGTCGTTTTGGCCGTAAACTCGTCAATGAGCGCCATATCGACGGTAGCATATACCTCATCCGGGGAGCGAAGCATGAGGATCGAGTTCACAGACTTAATAGCAATAGTCTCATCCATTCCTGATTGCAGAAGCTGCTCCAATATATTAAGCGCCGTACTGCTCTCCTGCCGGGCCCTTTCCCCATTCCCCATCCCGTCGCTGATCGCCACCGCATAAGTTCCATTGCCAAGCTCCACCGCGCTGAAGCTGTCGCCAGACGTCAAATCCCCTCCTTTTGCTGTTCCGGCTACGCCCGTAACAATTTCATACGTCTTGGCCGAACCAAATGTAACTGTCGTCAGCCGCTCTCTCCCTCCCATTTCAGATTCACCGGTCACCGCGATATGCTCTCCCAAAATGTCGGATAACAGCGGCGCTATAATTTTCCGGCATTCATCATACCCCCGCGTGTAAGAATGGACAATTTCAATTTCCACATTCCCTTGATCGAGATTTACAATGTCGATGCTATATATGGATAAGCCTAGCTTCGCCAATGCCTCGCGAATTTGCTCCTCCTGATAATACATCGCTTGTCCTTCCCGCTTAATTTCCTTAGCCAGGTCTTCCATGACCTGAGAAACCCCGGACAATTGCTCAGCTACGAGCTGACGGCTGTCGTATAATTGCCGCTTCCACTGCATATCATGTTGGTACAGCTCGTATTCACGCTTCATCAGCTTCATCACCTGATCCGTCCTCGAACAAATTTTGCTCCAGACGGGCGGTAAATCCTGCTTGCTCAAATCCGGATTGTCCTCAATCGCGGTCATCATCTCCGTCATATATTTATAAGTTTGATAGAATTTCCCGTCCCAGCATGACTTCCGCCGGTGACACGACGCGCAAGCGCCCTCTGTTACCGCATTCATGAAATGATCGATTTCCTCATTGCGCTTTATCAGTTCCCCTGAGCTGGAAACTTGTCCAAAGCTGCGCGACAGCTGCTTGAATACCTGTGAAAACTGCGTAACCCGCTCGGCGGTAATATCACGAACTTTTTTGGCATATTCATGCTGTGTTTTAGTATAATCCTGCGTTCCCGGCACATACTTGGCGACGTGCTTCATGACGCTGCCCGGCGTCAGGAGAAATAGCATTACCGCTATACAGCTCTCCCAGGTCGAGGAGATGATATCTTTGGAGCCGGTCAAATAAATAGACAAAATTGAGGAACCCAGCAGCATCCCGAATCCGACGGCCCACTTTCTTCCTTCCCGCAGCATGCCGGCCAGCATGCCGGAAAACGCCAGCAGGCTCATTTGATATAACGCTGCCATATTGGCGAGGCTGAGGATAAGGCCGGTAATGACGCCTACGGAAGCGCCGAGGGAAGCACCGCCGACCAAGGCAAACACAAGGATTAAATACCGGGTCAAAATATGTTCAACAGATAGCCCATACAGTTCCCATCCGACTAATCCCGTCATCACCGAGGCAAGCATAATGACAAGACATAATATTTCTTCGTTCCGCAGCTGATAGGTTCGCTTGCGTAAGGTGAATATAGGAATGGCTTGCATAAATACAAGGGTAAGCACGAAACTTAAGACCGCATCCATGATAGTCATTGTCAAGGCATACCATGTCAGCGTAGGACCGATTATAGCGCCAAACAGCCCCACAAAGAAGGTAGATATAAAAACCATCAACGGTGCAAAAGAGATCTCCGCCCGTTCGAACGATTCCATTCCCCGATAGATGAAATAAAAGATCAGCAGTTCTGCGGCTATGCTCAAAACATGCTGACCTGATCCGATCCATGCCCCTGCTAAAATAGAAGAGGCGACTAGCATCATAATGTCGCGGCGAAGAAACACCATTACTCCAAAAAATGCAGCAGCGAAAGGAGACAGCTCGTCCAGAATGGTCGCTCTCCCCAGCAGAAAGCTCATCGTCATGATCAGCATGACCCAACGATTAGCCGCAAACCATTGACCGGCCTTATTCAATACAGGGACTTGCCCTAAGTTCCTCCACCACGACTCCCTTTCTAGCTCCTTCAATCTCTTTACTCCCGGGAAAGCGATGACATTCCATTTCTCCCTCATCCTGGCACCTCTCTTCTAAAATTTGTAAGGTATGTCCCATTATAGGGAGATAGAGTCGGAAAGTTTGTCACATACCGGAGCAGGGCAAAAGAAATTTCCGACAAATTGAGAGAGTTTTATAAAGCGGCGCGAACGTAAGCCCGCTCTATTATAGCGATTGAACAGGGGTTCCTATGTTCGCATGGAAATAGCCTGGAATGAGGATGTTTTTCTAGCGATTCGCCCTGAGATAACTGGAAAAGCGTAGTAACCTGTCGTTAAAAAAATGAAGACGACAAAAAAACACACTCTTGTTTCCGATCGGAAGAGGTGTTCTCGAAAAGATGCGAAATTTTGAAGTCCTTATTTTCTGCTCCTTTAAAAATTCTCTGCGTCCATTAAAAAACCGCAGGCTATAATTAGCCTGCGGTGTGCATCATTCATATTCAAAAATTACATGCGCTTGGCTCCGCGGCCGCCGCGTTTGCCCTCCGTGTTCTTCTTCAAAGAAGAAATGCGCTCTTCGCTATCTTTGAGGAAGCGGGACATTTTATCTTCAAAAGAAGCTTTGCCGGCTGGGGGCTTAAAAGAACGCCCACCCCGTTCACGGTTAAATCCGCCGCCGGGACGATCTCCCTCTCTACCGCCAGGACGATCCGAACGCGGTGCGCGAGGCGGTCTATCTGCCTCTACCGGTTTGTCCACGGCCTGTTTAATAGAAAGACCGATCTTACCGTCCTTATCGACGTTAATAACCTTGACAGTTACAGCGTCGCCTATCTTCAGGTGATCGTTAACATCCTTGACGTAATTGTCGGCGATTTCTGAGATGTGAACGAGACCCGTGACACCTCCTGACAGATCCACAAATGCTCCGAAATGCGTGATGCCTGTCACTTTTCCTTCTAACTTGGTGCCCACTTCAATTGCCATAAAATAAAATGATCCTCCCTTAAAAATATACAGCCAGGCCTCGAAATCATGACTGCGGTGATTTGATTATACCCAATGACTGAAACAAGGTCAACAGACGTATATCCTGCTTATGGTCAGTTATTTCCCGCCGGAGACTCCGTGACACGGACCGGAACTTCACCCGGCTTATAAAGCCCATACTTCTTCATGGCGATTTGTCCGATATACTCCGGATCTTGAAGCCGGCTAATTTCATATTCCAGCTGGCCCAGGCTCTGCTCGGCGGCCGTCATCTCGGTCCTCCGCTCATCGAGCTGCTGGGATTTGACACCGATCTCTCCCGATTGGGTTATAAAAGTATATCCTGCCCAACCGAGAAAAACGATCATGAACCCCGCCCACAGCCGAATACGCCGACGTGCCCCTGCACGTTGATTGGAAGCCTGACTTTTAGGATTGGATGATGATTTTGCTCCGTGCATAGGGCACCCCCTGTCCATCAATTTTTGTGGAACCAGCGCTTCCATACAGCCGCTATTTTGTCCCGTGTAGATTTCGTCATTTCATGAATTCTCAGCTTCACAAGTAAAGGCTTAACAGCCCAAACGAATATTTTCCATAACGGAACAAGCGAGATACGCCCTAAAAATAGCAGTATGATCCAGACAAAACCAAGAAGCAGCCTGAATACTTTCAATAACCATATTATCGGCGCGATAATTACAATCCTGAATACCCGCACCGATACCCGATAAATCTTTTTAACTATCCTCATTAACATTACCACAAAACGCGTTGTTATAACACTTAGGAGCAAAAAATAAATCCAAACGCCTATAAATAATCCAAAAAAAACATAGAAACGCAGTTCTCCCTGGTTGCTATGATACAGCATACGAAATACGAAGACGGAGGCGGCCATCCAATAAAGCAAATCAAGCCCGTGTATGCTCCATCGGGGAAAACGGAGCTGTCCTGATACAACGCGATAGCTGTCGAAGACGATCCCTAATATCCCCCCGGATGCAGCCATCCATAAAAGGGTCGCCCATTGAACCTCCAAATTCATCGGAACAGCTTGCCCAGCAGTCCTTTGCCGCCGGCTTGGGAACCGGGATCCAAATAAGAGAGTGAATTGACCTGACCCTCGATACTGACGAGCCCCTGCTCCAAATTTAAATTTTTAATATGTAAATTTTGGCCGCGAATCGTTAAATGCCCAAGCTCCGTCTGAAGCAGAAACTCCTCACTATCGAAACTCTCTACATTCAAGACACCTGTAATTTCCAGCAGCTTCCGCTGGAAGAGCCGGACTTCCTGCGCCTTCCCTTTATTATAATCCACCATGGCATGTACCCTCCTTCTTACTGATAGCTTATGGAGGGAGCCCTGACTTTAGAACCGTTACATCAGACAACGCTGAAGTTGACGCCATGCCTGGCGTATAAACCCCTTGCTTGCACATAGAAACTATACCTAGCACGTAAAAAGAAAACGGCGCCATAAGGCGCCGTAATTTCCTACAATCTAATCACGGTCATTCAAGAAAGTTGTCCTTCGGAATCGGCTCTTCCTTCACCAAGGTATATAGGGTGGATGCCTCCTCCTTGCGGGTTGTCTCGGCCAGTCTCTCAACGCGTACGGTTACCAGCTTTTGGCCAAATTGAATCGTGATTTCATCCCCAACCTTCACGGAGGTGCTCGGTTTAGATTCACGTCCATTGACGAGAACTCTGCCCTGCTCGGAGACATCCTTGGCCACTGTACGCCGCTTGATCAGCCGCGACACTTTCAAGAATTTATCGAGACGCATTATTTTACAGCTTCTTTAAGTTTGTTACCCGCTTTGAAAGCTGGAACGTTGGATGCGGGAATTTCAATCGTTTTTCCAGTTTGCGGGTTGCGGCCCGTACGGCCGGAACGTTTACGAGTCTCGAACGTGCCAAAGCCGATTAGCTGTACTTTGTCTCCGTTAGCGAGAGCATCTGTAATTTCACCAAGAAAACCGTTCAATACGGACTCAACGTCTTTCTTAGTTAAGCCGCTTTTGCTAGAAATGTTGTTGATCAGATCTGTTTTGTTCATCAATAATGCCTCCCAATAATAAAAGAAATGATGATATACGGCTCTGCCAAAGGCGTAATTACCTCAAGAAGTCGCCATACCTTTGTATGAGTATTCTTGCTTCATTTTAAAAATCCTGCCCAAAACCGATAATTTTTTTTGTTTTTTTAACCAAAACACCGTTTATAAGCCAAAAGGCCCATTTATGTCTGTCGTTCGGCCCCTTTCGCCTCGTCCCAATAAACGTCCATTTCGGAAAGTGAACTCGTAGCCAACGTCTTTCCAGATTCTTTAAGCCTTTTCTCGACATATTCGAAACGCCGGATAAATTTACGAATAGTCAGGGAGAGTGCTTCCTCGGGATCAGCGCCGATGAACCGGGCGGCATTGACGACGGAGAACAACACATCCCCGAGCTCCAAAGCCTGCTCCTTTGCGTCCTGCCCCTTCTCAACCGACTCCTTCAGCTCGGCTAGCTCCTCCTCGATTTTTGCCCAAACGCCGGAAATATCCTCCCAGTCAAACCCGGCTTTGGCCGCCTTTTTCTGCAGCTTATACGCCTTCATTAAGGCCGGCAAATCACGGGGTACGCCGCTAAGCGCCGACTGCTCCTCCGGCTGAATCCCTTTGCGGCGCTTTTCCTCCGCTTTCATCGCTTCCCAGTTGTTCAAGGCAGCTTCGGCGTCTTTAGCCCCAAGCTCGCCAAAAACATGGGGGTGACGATAGATCAATTTCTCATTGAGGCTCTGGATGACATCATAAGCGGTAAACGTCCCCGTCTCCTCTTCCATCTGCGAATGAAGCATGACCTGCAGGAGCAGGTCCCCGAGCTCTTCCTGCATATGATCTGGATCGTCCTCATCGATTGTTTCCAGCACCTCGTATGTTTCTTCAATGAGGTTTTTGCGGATCGACTGATGCGTTTGCTCGCGGTCCCATGGGCATCCGTCCGGGCTTCGCAGGATCGCCACGATTTCATGCAGCCGCTGGAAGCTGCGATTACGCAGCCCCTCGTCCTGACTGGCTGGAATGTAAATCAGGGACAAGTTGCCATAGCCAGCCACCCGGTCGAGCTCAAACAGCGGAACCCGGACAATGCTCTCCTGTCCTTTTACCCCAAGGGCGTGGCCAATAATCACTTCGTAGTCATCCGGATACATTTCCATGAGGCTCAGCTTGACCTCCGATGCCGTAAAGGCGTCGTATACTTGTCCAATGAGCGTGTGTACCCGCGGATCAACCATTGCAGCCGCCACATCGGAAGCGTCGAGCAATTGAAAGCCCTCGATCGGATCAAAGCCAAGCCGGACAAAGGCCTCGTCCAGGAAGCTCTCTCCACCGTACACCTGAAGCGCGATGCCTTCCTCCGGGCAGCGGCGCCGCAATATTTGTACCGTTGCTTCGGCTACCATCGGGTGTCCGGGAACCGCATATAGTATTTCTTGTCCATCCGGCCCAGCCAGCGCATGCGCAAGGAGCCTTGCAACAATTTCCTCATATACGGAAGGAAAATCTTCCTGCTGCTCGTACACTTCATCGAACGACTCGAAGCGGACGCCTTCCTCCGCCTCAAGCCACGATACGACCGGATGATCCTTCGTGCGGACGTACCGCGGTGCTGCCGTTTTTAGCCGCTTCATTATTCCCAGGGTCAATTGATCCGGATCCCCTGAACCCAGTCCAACGACCGTAATCGCTGCGCTCATCGCTTTGCTCACTCTCCTGTTCTATACAAGGGGTTGAAATCCATTAATCATTCTATAACTATACCACCGAAAGGCTGGAGATTAAAAATTTTCCAGCGGCCAGGCTGTTAGATCAGGACAGCGGATATGGCCGATAACAGGCCACCGCTTTATACTGAGGGCTCCGTGGACCGTATCCAACCTGCCTCCGTGGACAGACCCTTTCGCGACCTAGCGCTGGATAGCCTCTTCGCTGGCGTAGCGTTGTAGGGCAGACTGTAGTGGGCGCTGAGGCTGCAGGATAAATTCACCACGCTAGCGCGGTGTTGTAGAGCATACCTTTGGCGGGTGCTGGGGCTGCTGACTGGCCCCTTTTGCCAGGCGAGCGATCTGCTGCGGCGCAAGCCTCCTCGCAGGCGCGGCGCCTTATGCAAGCAGCCGCAGCCTGCGCAGCGCCTTATGCAGCCGCGGCATGGCGCGCAGCACCGCTGCCAGCTCGGCCGCGCTGAGCAGCCGCAGGCGCAGCACCGCCGCCGCGAACACGGCTGCGCCGCCCGCCACGCCGAGCAAGCTCTCGGCGGCGGCGGCAAGGCGGCCGTGGCCCAGCGGCAGCGCGCCAGCGGCGAGGCGCACGAGCAGCACGGCGCACGCCATGGCGAGCAGCGCTGCGACCGGGCGCAGCCATGCGCCGCGCGGGCGCCGGGCGAGGCCGCCGCGCCGCACGAGCAGCGCCAGGTTGAGCGCGGCGGCGGCGCTGTAAGCGGCGATGCCGGCGATGGCGGCGCCTGTGATGCCGAGCGGCGGCACGAGCAGCGCGTTCAGCGCGGTCTTGAGCGCGGCGGCGGCGAGCAGGTGCAGCGCAGGCGCGCGGACATGGCCGAGCCCTTGCAGCAGCGCCGCAGTCACGGCAACGAGTGCGCCGGGCGCCGCCGTCCAAGCGATCCACGCTAGCGTTGCGCTGCCGGTGGCATCCTCATACAGCATCACGTTAATCGGCTTTGCCAGCAGGGCAAGGCCGGCCGATGCGGCCAAACCGATCAGCCCGAACCAGCGGAGAGCCACAGTTATTTGCTGCTGTATCCCTTCCCCGTCACCCTTTATCTTCAGTTCCGTCAAAGCGGGGATAAACAGCACCGAGAGCGAAGAGGCCAGCATCGTAATGAGCTGAACGAGCGGAATCCCGCGATTATACACGCCCACCTCCACCATAGCCTGTAATTCATCCAAGGTTCGCATTTGCAGCAATCTGGGGAGTGTAAATGTATCGACCAGACTAATCAGCGGAATGGCCAAGGCTGCGAGACAAACCGGAATCGCATAAGCGAGCATCGAAAGCAGCAGCCTAGCTCCGCTATTCTCCTCCAAGGAGGAGATCCGGACTATGTGCTCCTGCCCAGTGCTGGCAGCTGTAGCTGCGTTGGATGTTGGTCTTGGTTTGAGACCGCGCCGCCAGTACAGCAGCATCACGAGGAGCCCGGCTGCTCCCCCCGCGGCTGAACCGGCAAAAGCTCCTCCCGCGATCACATCATCCGCGGCCCCCTGCCCGGTCAAATAAATGAGCAGCACAATCATGACCGCTACGCGTATGGCTTGCTCTGTAACTTGAGATACCGCCGTTGGCACCATATCCTGCAATCCCTGGTAATACCCGCGTATGGCCGCGCTAAGCGGAATGAACAGCAAGGCAGGAGCCGCGCTCTGTAGTGCAGGAATTAGCTGGCTGCTGCCGATCGCCTTCGATAATAACGGGGCGCCGAAATATAGCACGGCGAATCCAGCGAGCCCCAGCACCCCCATAACAAGGCTGGCCATGCGCAGCACAGCCCGCTTACCGGCTTCTTCTCCGCTTACATGGCGCTCAGCAACAAATTTGGAGATCGCCGTTGGAAATCCGGCCGTGGCCAGCGTAATGATCATCATATAAAACGGGTAGACGGTATTATAAATACCAAACACCCCGTCTCCTCCTATATTCTGCAAAGGGATTTTCTGCAGCGTTCCCAGCAGCTTGGTCACGACAGCCGCTATGGCCAGTACGGCCGCACCCTTAAGCAGTTTGGAGGAAGGGGATTCGTTTCTGTCATCCTTCATAAGCACCCTACTTTATTGTTGAAAATAAACATCAGGTACCATTATATGACGATTTCACGCCCGATTAAAGTCAGGCACAGTTCACCTGCTGGTCGACCGACCGCCGTCATGCAGCGAAGCACCGCGCGCTGGGAGCTGCGCGCAGTGACAGCAGCTGCCATAAAGCATCATGGCAATACTGCAGAGAAAGAGAAAGTCCCTCATATAACATACATGGGCAAAATCAAAAGACGGCAAAAGGCAATACTAGCAGTCGGCTTCCTGCCGGCTTGAGCCCCTTGTCCCTAACAAACAAACTCCCGCCTGCCCGTTAAACAGTTTGGACCGTTTTCGGCAGCGGGAGATTGATAAAATTTCATGGGAGGATGTTAGGGTGCTTACTATTGTTCCATTTGCTTGCCGAGAAACCCGGCAGCGGTCTCAGCCATTTTGGATTCAAGCTCTGACATTTTGACGCCCTCATCCTTATTCAGCAAGACGACCGTACCGATCGGGTCGCCGCTCGAAATGATCGGAGCGATAACAAAAGAAGAGATGGTTTCAGGGTGATCCTTATGAATTTCATAACTTCCGCTGTTCGTCTCCAGCAAAATTTTACGCCCATCCATACTGCCTTCCAGGAGTGAACTGATCTGCTTATCCAGGTACTCTTTCTTCGAAGCACCAGCTACAGCGATCATCGTGTCCCGATCGGAAATTAGGGTAATATGACCAGTGCTCTCATACAGCGATTCAGCATATTCTTTAGCGAAATCGCCTAACTCTCCGATCGGCGAATATTTCTTCAGAATCACTTCACCATCGCGATCCACAAAAATTTCCAGCGGATCTCCTTCTCTAATCCGCAAAGTGCGGCGAATTTCCTTTGGGATAACTACCCGTCCCAGATCATCAATACGGCGTACAATTCCAGTAGCTTTCATATCACATGTTGCCCCGCTTTCTTAAGAAGTTTTAACTACTGATTCCATAAATGTTCCTCTGCTCTGGTGAGCTTTATTACAAAAGTCTGCAGCTTGCAGACGATTTGCCTCCCCTTGCTTCTGTACGGCAGCCTGCGATGTTTGTCTATAATAAAGGGATGTCGGTGAAGTGATTCTGACCATAGTATTCATCCCTTTCCAGTACCTTATTCATACGATTTATGTGCATCATTCGCGGGAAATAGGAATTGGGAAAAGAAAGCAGCGCGAATAAATTCGCGCTGCCGCCTTCAGATATAGACTTGAGGAAACCTGATATAGACTTGGGAAACTGTACCAACCTACTTCGATTGGTTCCCTTCACCTTCCGTACTGTTGCTGCCGGCCGCTCCGGCATTGCCGCTGCTGCCAGTACCCGTATCTGATTCTTTCGAGTCTGTGCCTGCGTTGCCTTCACTTGCCGGTGGCGTCGCCGCTCCGTTGTCAGTATCCTTGTTGTCCTCGATCTTAGGCAGATCAATATTCTTAATGAGCTTCTCCAAATCGTTGGCCATGAACTCGTCCAGCTTGGTCATACCGGCGTAGTCCTTAAACATATCCTTCTCTTCCTGGGTTAAATCCTCATACTTCTTCTCGGTACGCGACTCCACCACCATAACATGGTAGCCATGGTCCGTCTCGAACGGTTCGCTGATTTCATTAATCTTCAGCGTCAGAGCCTTCTCCTGGAATTCCGGCACCCATTGACTAACTATTTGATCTTCATATAAGCCGCCGTTATCCTTGGAGCCCGGATCTTCGGAATACTGTTTAGCCAAAGCAGCAAAATCTTCCCCTTTGTCCAGCTTGGCCTTAATGTCCTGGGCCAGCTTCAACGCCTCTTCCTTACTGCGCTTCTCCTTGCCTTCGCCGTCTGTCAGCCGGATCAAAATATGCCGGACAGTGGCTTTCGTATATCTATCCTTAACCGCGTCAAATTCAGCCTTGATATCGTCCTCAGTAACGTTCGCCGTTTGGCTTGCCACCACCGTGAAAGCACGGATCAGGTAGTCCTTCAGTTCTTTCTCGGTTACGTTCTGGGCTTTGAGTATTTCTTTGAAATTAGCGTCTCCGCCAACTTGCTGCTTAATCGACTTGATCTGCTCTTCCCCGGACTTCTTGCCTTCTTTCTTGGCCTTGTCGTCCGCTTTATCAAACAAGTATTCGTAGCTGATTGCCTGTTTTACCAGAAACTCCTGAAAGCCTTCCATTTGCATGAGCTGTTCCATTTGCGGTTGAAGTACTTTTATGACACGCAGCTCGAGGTCGAATTCCTTCTCGGTGATCTCCCCGCCTTCGTATGTCGCAACCGCTGTCGCTGTACCTTCCCCACCATTTGCAGCGTTCTTATCCTTGTCTTCCTTTTTCCCGCATGCGGTTAACATGGAAAGCGTGAGCACCGCCACAACTGCGATTAACAGCGTCTTCCAGGATCGTGATTTACTTCGAGACATCTTGCAATTCCCCTTTCAGTTTGAACGAATCCTTCAGGGCCTCAAGGAATTGCTCCAACAAACCCATCAATTCTCTATCGTCCAATTCCTTGGTTTTAATCCGAATCAGCATCGCCGATCCCTGATTAAATTGTACACGCCTTCCGAACAGATTGCCAACTTCGGCGAGCTTGGCCGGAATGATATCCTTTTCGCGGCCATCATGAAACTTAATAGCCACCTCTTCTCCACGGCGACTAATAGATTCTATATTGTAGCGCCTGCCGTACAGCTTCACTCTCGCCACTGAGAGCAAGTTAGCAACAGCTTCGGGTAGTTCGCCAAACCGGTCAAGGAGCTCGTCCTCGAGTTCTGCAACGTCCTCAAAGGCAGCAACAGAAGCGGTTTTCTTATAGATTTCGATCTTTTGAATACTATCATAAATATAGTCAGATGGTAAATAGGCATCAATGCCAAGATCGATCGTTGTGTTCCATGTCTTCGCCTCAGGAACCTCTTCACCAAGCATCGTCACTTTTCGCTTCTGAATTTCCTCGGCCAGCATTTGGGAATACAGGTCGAATCCAACGGACGCGATAAATCCGTGCTGCTCCGCGCCGAGTAAATTCCCGGCCCCCCGTATGGACAGATCGCGCATGGCGATTTTAAATCCGGAGCCAAGCTCTGTAAACTCCTTGATCGACTGCAGCCGCTTCTCTGCCACCTCTGTCAAGGATTTATCCCGTTGATAAGTGAAATAGGCATACGCGATCCGATTGGAACGGCCTACCCGTCCACGCAATTGGTATAGCTGGGACAGCCCCATTTTATCGGCATCATGGACGATCAAAGTGTTCACGTTCGGGATGTCGACACCCGTCTCAATAATGCTTGTACTGACGAGCACATCGTACTCCCCGTCCAGAAAATCTAGAATCGTCTTCTCCAGCTCCTGCTCCGACATTTGGCCATGCCCGACTCCAACTCTAGCTTCCGGCACGAGCAGGGAAATTTGAGCCGCCATCTCTTGAATGCCCTGTACCCGGTTATAGAGGTAATAGATTTGTCCTCCCCGCGCCAATTCCCGTTCAATGGCCTCCCGAACCAATGCCTGACTATGCTCTACTACATAAGTTTGCACAGGGAAGCGGTTCTCAGGCGGCGTCTCGATGACCGATAGATCGCGTACGCCAAGCATGGACATATGGAGCGTCCTCGGTATCGGCGTAGCAGTTAAGGTCAGGACGTCCACATTCGTTTTTAGCTTTTTGAGCTTCTCCTTATGAGTGACGCCGAAACGCTGCTCTTCATCTACGATTAGGAGCCCAAGGTCTCTAAATATGACATCCTGAGACAAAAGGCGATGCGTACCGATAACGATGTCTACCGTCCCTTGCTTGATGCCTTTGATCGTTTCGTTCTGCTCTTTACGGCTGCGGAAACGGCTCAAAGTCTGGATGTTTATTGGATACCCTGCGAACCGTTCGCGGAAAGTCTCATAATGCTGCTGGGCCAAAATGGTGGTCGGCACGAGCACGGCAACCTGTTTTCCCTCGATCGCACTCTTGAATGCGGCGCGAATGGCCACCTCCGTTTTGCCATATCCCACATCGCCGCAAAGCAAACGGTCCATAGGCCGCGGCTGCTCCATATCCTTCTTGATTTCCTCGATGGCCCTGACCTGGTCGCGGGTTTCCTCATAAGGGAACATCGCTTCAAATTCCTGCTGCTCCGGTGTATCCTTCTCAAAGCCAAACCCTGGAGAGGCTTGCCGGTCCGCGTACAGCTTAATTAAATCATCGGCAATATCCTGGACCGAGGTCCGCACTTTATTTTTAACCCTCGTCCACTCGTTGCCGCCCAGCTTGTAAACTTTCGGCTCCTTATCCTCGGAGCCTACGTATTTCTGGATCAAATCGATCTGTTCGATCGGTACAGACAGCTTATCGCCAGCCGCATACATGATGTGCATATAATCTTTGTGGATGCCGCCGACTTCCAGCGTGCCGATTCCGAGATACTTGCCGATCCCGTGGTTTTGGTGCACCACATAATCGCCAACCTTCAGCTCGGTATAGCTCTTGATCCGCTCAGCATTGTCCATGTTTTTCGTAACTTTGCGAACCTTGCGCTGTTTTTTGGAGAACATCTCGCCTTCGGTTATGACGACCAGATGCACGGACGGCAGCTCAAACCCTGACTGCAGATTACCTTGCAGCAGGGTAGGCTCCTCAATGCCATAATCCAGCAAAACACGGCGCATCCGTTCCATGCGTTCCTCGCCGCTCGCCAGCATGACAACGTTCGCTCCGCTTTTTTTCCAGCGCTCCATTTCAGCCTTCAAAACATTCATTTGTCCGTGGAAATCCTGCATGGCCCGGCTGACGAAGTTTAGAATGTTCTGCGGTTGAACATGAGGGACCTGTCTTAGAAACAACGATAAGAACAAGGCCTGAAACGGCCGGCGGTACAGAACATGATCTGTATCCATTGCCAGCGGCAGCTCGGGAAGGCTCTTGCCATTCTGAAACAGATGCAAATTCCACTCCGCTTCGTCCCGCTCCAGCTGTTTGGCCGTCTCCAGCAGCCGGGCCGGTTCATCCAGAATGAGCAGTGTATCTGCGGCCATAAAGTCATACAACGTTTTATTCTCTGGATATATCAAGGAAATATACTTATAGATTTCCGGAAAATATACCTGTTCCCGCAGCAGCTCGATCTCCCGGGAAATCTCCTCTTTCAGTTTCTGTTTCGCCTGGCGGTCCGTCATCTTCTCCAGTTGTTGTTCCAGGCGCTCCGAGATGGACTGCGCCGCATTTACCAATCGTTCCCGGGAAGCGATAAGCTCTTTGCATGGCGGCACGGTGACGTGCTTCACCTGGTCGATCGAACGCTGGTCCGCGGGATCGAATGTACGAATCGAATCGATTTCATCGTCGAACAGCTCGATACGGTAAGCTAATTCAGCAGTCAATGGAAAAAAATCTATGATCCCCCCGCGGATGCTCATTTCCCCGCGTGATTCGACCCGTTCCACCCGCTCATAACCAAGTTCCACCATTTGATCCAAAAAACGCTCCAATTGCAGCGTGCCGCCAAGCGACAGCTCCAAATGGGCGGCAGCCATCGTTTCCGGCGAAGGGATATATCTGCGGATACCGGAATAAGGCACTACTACAATTCCCCGGAATCCTTGGGAACATTTCAGCAGTACCTCGATTCGCTGCGCCAATGTCTCCGGACTGGAAACAGCTGATTCGGCCGCCACCAGCTCATTAGCCGGGTATAGCAGCACTTCATCCGCTGAGAGCGCTTCCTGTAAATCTTCTGCAATTTTCTGAGCTGAGAACATGTTATGTGTAACGACGAGTAGCGGGCGATTAACTTCTTTGTACATCGCGGCTAACATAATTTGTTTGGACGATCCGGATAACCCGGAGATCAGTTGTTCTTTCATCCCGGAATTTACGCCGGCAACGGCAGAAGCAAAATCCGAGTCTTTGGAAAAAGCTTGTATAAGTGCTTGTAGCAAGTGAGGCACCTCTCTTAAAATACTTACTAAAAAATCTATACGACTCATGCCATGAATTCACGGCTTGCCCGAGTCGAAGCAAAAAGGAGCCTCAGCAACCGTGCCAAGGCTCTATTCCAACTCCATCGATGTAAAGCTCCGCTGTTTGTTCCGCCCTGGTCATTGGAGCGGGCTGTTAAGCAGTGTCAGCTCTGGATGATTCGAAAGCGCCTCTCTGCAATAATCACAGGTCATACGAACTGTCGTATCGCCGCTCGAATCATACGTTATTATATCTCTCCGCTCATCGGGGGTCAAGAAATGAAAGCCAAGCTGCGTCTCGGACACATTAGCGGCTTCAATCCTGCCGATGAGTGTACGGCAATGTCTGCAAACATAGTTTATTGCCATCTTATGCCTCCTGAAACCTCATTATACCTTCGGTATTGTTTAGTATGCCCCGAATGACCAGCGTTTAGCCCTGTTGGCCAAAGCTCCAAGTTCTAAGGAAAGCTCTGTGGGTTACCGACGGTATTTTCAGGCTTGCATGAATGGCTTGAACTGTTTGATTTAAGCTATGCCGCAAACTATGTCGCAAAAATTGCTTTAACTGCTCTGCATCAACGGTTAAATTTAGCCATCGTCTGTTCGAAGGTATGATCCAGGCTGAATTCCAAGGCATCGCATGCCTCCTGAATCGCCTGATCGAGCAAAGGCTTCTCCTTCCGTGCAAAGGAGGATAACACATAATCGACAACCGCATGTCCCGGCTCAGGCCTGGAGATCCCCATTCGGATCCGGTTGAACGTTTGCGTCCCCGTATGCTGGATGATCGACTTAATCCCGTTGTGGCCGCCGGCGCTGCCTTGGTAGCGAAGGCGATTCCGGCCTATTTCGGTATCCAGGTCGTCATATACGACGATCATATCCTCCAGGCTGACTTTATAGTAATCCATGAAAGCCCGAACCGCTTCCCCGGACAAGTTCATGTATGTCATCGGTTTGATGAGCGCAACTTTCTTCCCGCTGATGATTCCATCCCCTACAATGGCTTTGCACTTGCTTTGGCGGATTTCTATGCTATGTCTGTGAGCCAGTTCATCCAGAGCCATAAATCCGATATTATGTCTTGTTTTTGCATATTGGGCTCCCGGATTACCGAGGCCTACAATCCATTTCATTATGAATCCTCTCCTAAGAAAATCTCAACCCTCCCAAACCCTCCCTTACCGTAAGGGAGGGCCCCCGCAGGGCTTGCAGCCCTCGGGACTCCCGCAAACTGGAGTAACGTGGGAGGTACACAGGCGCTCCTGCTCGCTGTCCCCTTCGGGGATGCGCTTGACTGTTGTGCGTGGAACGCTTTTCGTCTGGTCTCAACCCTCCCAAACCCTCCCTTACCGTAAGGGAGGGCCCCCGCAGGGCCTGCAGCCCTCGGGACTCCCGCAAACTGGAGTAACGTGGGAGGTACACAGGCGCTCCTGCTCGCTGTCCCCTTCGGGGATGCGCTTGACTGTTGTGCGTGGAACGCTTTTCCCCCTTCGGGTACGTCTTACTTTTGGTGCACCCGGGCAACCTGGAAAACATGCTGCGGAATGGGGTTAGGCTCGAAGCTCCCGGGGCTGCATCGTGCCTGGAGTCGCTTGTCGCCCTGGCGGGCACGCTCTACGTTTTTGCTCCTGCGGAGGGAGGTGACTGCGACTTCGTGCTGTTTATGCGTGACTCCCTGCTGGGAGACGCTCTCCCTTCGGGACACGCTTTACTTCGGTGATTTCTTCATGCTGTTGATGCGTGGCTTCCTGCTGGGAGGCGCTCTCCCTCCGGGACACGCTTTACTTCGGTGATTTCTTCATGCTGTTTATACGTGACTTCCTGCTGGGAGGCACTCTCCCTTTGGGATCGCTTTGCTTCGTGATGTCTTCGTACGTCTATATAGACGTAAATACGCCGATAAGGGTTACATCTTCGCAGCGGAAGATGTAACCCCCAAATAGCAAGGAATCCTTATTCGATTTCAAACAGTTTACTGATCGAGAGCTCCTCATGGACGCGAATAATCGCTTCTCCCATCAACGGAGCGACAGACAACACTTTTAGCTTGCTCGTTGGATTCGGCTGGGTAATCGGAATCGTATCAGTAACCACAACTTCCTTAAGCGGAGAATTCTCCAGGCGTTCCATCGCCGGACCAGACAGCACAGGATGCGTACAGCAAGCGTATACCTCTTCGACGCCGCCTTCTTTCAAGGCGTTCGCGCCAAGCACGATCGTACCGGCCGTATCAATGATGTCATCAACGAGAATCGCTGTCTTGCCTTCGATGTTCCCGATGATATTCATCACTTCGCTGACGTTCGGCTCTGGACGGCGCTTGTCGATAATCGCGAGCGGCGCATTCAGGAAATCTGCCAATTTCCGGGCACGCACTACGCCGCCATGGTCTGGCGATACGACGACCGGATTCGGAATTTGTTTAGAGCGGAAATACTGGGCCAAAATCGGTACGCCGAGCATATGATCGACCGGAATATCGAAAAAGCCCTGGATTTGCATCGCGTGCAGGTCCATCGTGATCACACGATGTGCTCCCGCCTTCTCGATCAAATTAGCGACCAGCTTCGCCGTAATCGGGTCACGGGAACGGGCCTTCCGGTCCTGACGCGCATATCCGTAATACGGAATAACGACGTTAATGCTCTTGGCAGAAGCCCGCTTCAAAGCATCCACCATAACGAGCAGCTCCATCAAATTATCGTTCACCGGTGCGCAGGTCGATTGCACGATATAGACATGACAGCCGCGTACGCTCTCCGACAGCTTCACCTGGATCTCTCCGTCGCTGAAGCTTGTCGTATCCGAGTCTCCCATCGGAATGCCGATATAATCAGCAATTTGGTGCGCCAATTTGGGATTAGAGTTACAGGTGAATATCTTCAGTTTAGAATCACAATAAGTCATAAAATAAAAACCCTCCGTGCTGTATCGATAGTCAAATCGATCTGGTCATTAAAATGGTTACTGCATCTTCTTCATACCAACGCGATAGGTTGCCATGCATCACTGCCTCAAATCTAGGTTCCTTGGGACACGCAAATTGAACACTTACCTCTATATTACACTATCTTGTGGTAACAATACTATGAGAGTTATTATTCTGTGAACGCAAAGACTAAGATTGCTGCCCTCTATCATGCTTGGCCTTCGCCCGGGCACGAAGCTTCTCAGCATATCCCGCCTTGTTCTCCTGCCTGTTTCTGGCAATGGCCAGGTCATTATCGGGAACCGTATGCGTAATAGTTGACCCCGCAACGACATAGGCCCCTTTGCCGACCTTCACCGGTGCGATCAAATTGACATTGCTGCCCACAAAGGCATCATCTTCAATTTCCGTAATAGACTTATTATAACCATCATAGTTGACGGTTATCGCACCGCAGCCAATATTTACATTTTTGCCTACATTGGCGTCTCCGATGTAGCTCAGATGCGACACCTTGGAGCCCTCGCCAATCGAAGCGTTCTTAATCTCCACGAAATCTCCGACTTTAACGTGCGCCCCCAATTTTGCTCCTGGACGCAAATAAGCGAAAGGTCCAACGGTAGACTCGCTACCCACTTCGGCATCCATGAGTACCGAATGATTCACCTTCGCACCGCTTTGAATTTTACAATTATTCACTTCCGTGTTAGGCCCGATGACGCAGTCTTCGCCGATCACCGTATTCCCCGTTATCGTTGTTCCCGGATAAAGGACAGTATCCGCTCCGATTTGAACATCTGCACCGATATAAGTCGAGTTAGGGTCAATGATGGTTACGCCATTCAACATATGTTTCCGATTAATTCTCTCCCGCATATATTGCTCGGCTTCGGAGAGCGCAAGCCGATCATTAACTCCGATCGATTCTGCATAATCATCTGTCATATACCCTTCCACAATTTCGCCGGAATTCACAAGAATACCGATTACATCGGTCAAATAGTATTCCTGCTGGGCATTGTTGTTCGTTACCTTTTCCAGGGCGGCAAACAGTTTCGCATTATCAAAACAATAAGTGCCTGTGTTGAATTCCTGTACGGCATCTTCTTCCGGAGAACAATCCTTCTGTTCTACGATGCGCACAACAGAACCATTCTCCCCCCGGATAATTCGTCCATACCCCTGCGGGTGTTCCATCCAGGCAGACAGGACGGTAGCGGCTGCTCTGCTCTTCGTATGCAGGGCGATAAGCTCCTCCAGTGTCTCTGGCTTCACAAGCGGAGTATCTCCGCAAATGACAATGGTGATTCCTTCCTCACTGCCGAGCAGCGGTCCCGCTTGCTTTACAGCATGACCTGTACCTAACTGCTGCTCTTGCAGCACGTATTCCGCTGACGTTCCGAGATAAGACTGTACTGCATCTGCACCGTGGCCTACAACCACTATGCTTCGCTCACAATCGATTTGCTTCACCGTGTCCAGAACATGCCCGACCATCGGCTTGCCGCAAACGGGATGGAGCACTTTATAAAGCTTGGACTTCATGCGCTTCCCTTGTCCTGCAGCAAGAATTATCGCTAATCTTTTCAAGGCCCCGGCCTCCTCTCTTGAACTCATTACTGAATATATCTTATTTAAGCCAAAAAGAAAAGAGAGCCATATTACATGGCTCCCTTTTCTTCGAACCCCAATTGGTTAGACAAAACCAGTACTTAAGCCCCTTCTTCAATAACTTCTTCTTGATCGGCAGCGCGTTCGTACTCAGCCAATACTGCGGCCTGAATCTTCTCGCGTGTGCCGGAAGAAATCGGATGCGCAATGTCCCGGAACTCCCCGTCCGGTGTGCGCTTACTTGGCATTGCTACAAACATTCCATTATTACCATCGATGACGCGAATGTCATGAACAACAAATTCGTTATCGATGGTTATGGATGCAATTTCCTTCATTCTGCCTTCCGAGCTGACTCGGCGGAGCCTTACATCCGTAATTTGCATATGTGTTCACCACCTTTTTCCATCAGGGACTTGGTGTAATATTCCACATAGCCAACGGAAATCCTCCTTTTTTATGGAACAAAATACCCTAAATTCAGGAATTTTTTTGAATTCATGTGCTTTTCGACAGGATTCGGCTTGAACATAGTAGATTTTTTATGAATCGACAGAAGGGCTGACAAATTATTCATTAGAGAAATAGTTGCCCGGTTCCACCTTAATTTCCTTGCCCTTCGCATCGACTACGGTAAGCGTCGCCAAGGACACATAATCCTGCAGCAGCCGCTGCTCCGATTCCACCTCGCCCGATTCCACCAATACGCCTACCCCAGCGACCTTCGCATCAAATTCGGCGAGCAGGTCCACCATTCCCTGAATCGTCCCCCCGGCCTTCATAAAATCGTCCATAATGAGGACTCTTGACTTCTCTTTCAGCGCACGGCGCGATAAGGTCATCGTGTGCAGGCTTTTATGGGATCCGGACACATAATTAATGCTGACGGCAGACCCTTCAGTAACCTGATGATCCCGCCTTACCAGGACGACTGGTAAATTCAGCTCAGCTCCTGTGGCATAGGCAAGGGGAATTCCCTTCGTCTCCACGGTCATGATACAGTCGATTTCGCGCCCGGCAAATCGAGTGGCAAACAGTTTGCCCGCTTCGTTCATCAGTGCTGGTTGTCCCAGCAAGTCGGACATGTATAAATAACCGCCCGGTAAAATCCGATCCGGCTGCGCCAGCTTCTCACAAAGCTGATGAATAAAAGCAAGAGCGTGCTCGCGGCTCACCATGGGAATGTATTTCACGCCCCCAGCAGCCCCGGCCAATGTATGCAGCTCGCCCATGCCTTCACTTTCGAATACTTCTTTAATAATGGCCAAGTCCTCGCTAATCGAAGATTTGGCCGCCCCATACCGCTGCGCAAAAGTCGTAAGTGGAATTAAATGATGAGGACGAGATAAGAGAAATCGAGTCATTTCCACTAATCTAGCGCTTCTTTTTAATTTTTTCACGAGCTACCCCTCGCTAAATCCGAATATTTTACTGAAAATATTACACTTTTGTACGCCTTTATTCAAGTCTCTATTGTGGTAAAGCAACTGTTTATGTAAGCAGGCGAACAGCAAAAACATCTTTGCAAAAACCGCGCAGCCCATTATAAATTCTCGATATCTTAGCTTCTTTGGAGACGAGTCCGAACACGGTTGGGCCACTGCCGGACATCAATACGCCGTCAGCCCCGAGCCTAAGCATCGTTTCTTTCAGGTGAGCGACTTCAGGATACAGCTTCAGCGTCACGTCCTCCAGCACGTTGCCTAGTTCACCGCAGATCCCCTGGAATGACGATCGTTCAATCTCACGGCGCATGCGGTCAGCGGAAGGATGGACGGATATTTCATTGCTGCGGAACTTTCCGTATATTTCCGCTGTCGATACATTGATGGGGAGTTTGGCTAATACAACCCAACATTGCGGCGGGTTAGGAAGGGCAGTCAGGAGCTCGCCCCGCCCGGTCGCAAGTGCCGTTCCGCCCGTGATGCAGAAGGGGACGTCTGACCCGAGTTCAGCACCAAGCCGCTTCAGCTCGTCAACCGGGATTTTCAAATCCCATAGCCGATTCAAGCCGCGAAGCGTCGCTGCGGCATCACTGCTCCCTCCAGCCAAGCCTGCAGCTACCGGAATATACTTATCCAAATGAATATATACGCCACTTTGGACGTTGTAACGTTCTTTAATCAGTTTGGCTGCCTGGAACGCCAAGTTTTTCTCATCCAGCGGAATATAGCCAGCCTGGCTTGAAATAATAATCGTATCGCGTGAAAGAGCCTCCATTTCCAACCGGTCCGCAAGATCGACCATGGTCATGATCATTTCTACCTCATGATAGCCATCCGGCCGTTTGTACAATACATCCAGCATTAAATTAATTTTGGCTGGCGCTTTCTCGTAAATTTTCAAGGCGAACACCACCCTCAGCATGTCCATGGAATCAATACATTATATTGCTTTAGCAAGCTTACCATATTATAAAATTAACTGCTGTCTTTCGTCTATTATAGTCCGTTAACAATTATTTTTTGTTCTCGGATTGTTACCCGGATTGTTGCCGGATTACCATCCTGCTTGACGCCCATATTGTTCCCCGGTCAGGTGCTGTTCTTTTTATGTTACTGCATCTTTGAACAATTCCACATACGGAATCGTGTGTAGATTATGTAAAGCTTTCATTTACGAAGAGAGGCCTCCTGATCAGGAAGCCCCCCATGTTCATTGCTGCCGCGCCGCCGCACGCTCTGCCAGTTCAATTGCCCTTTTTACCATATTTCCTGCATCCTTCGCCTTAATGCCTCCCCAGCCTTCCTGCTGAACTGTGTCATAGAACCCTAGATCCTTTGCAAGCTCCATCTTCAGTTCCTCCGACATTACGCTACGCCTTCTTCGCGACATGGCATGTCCTCCTTACGAATGATGGATGTAGGAACATTCGATAGTATGAGGCGTTTCCCTTGCCTTCATACGGCGAAAAACATTCCAATGCCGGTGCAATGCAGCAAAGAAAAGCTGCAACAAAAATTAAAAAGAAAAAAACGACCCCGCATAAATGCGGAAGGTCGTTTACGTACTCACTTGATGCTCACTATTTAATATACGTAATCCGCATCTCGTTGTCGCTATTATCGTCATAAATCATCACTTCAACGGATTCGGTAAGTATATCGGCATAACTGTAAGACACTCGCTTAAACGTCTGCTGCTCTTCATCCAATTTCACGATAAAGACAGAAGGATATGTCTCCTCCAATACGCCGGTGCGTTCGACGGTCTTACGGCGACCACCGTTTGCACGCAGCATAATTTTCTGTCCTACGTAAGCGTCGAGACTATGCTTAATTTCCGACAGCGTATTTTTAGCCATTGCCTGTGACCACCTTCTTTCTTTGTCCATTATACATTAAGGACAGTCACATGTCAAATCAAATAAATAATTATATCAGTATGAAAAAAGAATTGTCAACGATTTTTTTTCGAAACTTTTATAATTGCCTATAATCCATGCTTACACCAGCAAAAAACCGCCCGAAAATCATTCGGACGGCTGCCATACCGGTTGTATTTACATCGATGGCACAACCTTCAGGGCAGATAAATCCTTCATCTTCGGCAATCCGATCCGGTAGCTTCCACGCGTCTCAATTCCGCCTACGCCTTGGGTACCGCTGATGGTGTTATTTAATATTTCTGCCATATTAATCGTATCCCGGATAGAAGTAAAGGATATCTTTGCAGCGATATACACCGGATCAAGCGCATGGATGAGCACCCGGGCCGGAGAACTGGCAAAATTGGCTCCAGCTTGCAGCAAAGCTTCAAAATGAGACTGGCACGCTCCAGCAACGATCGTCAGCGCATCGAAATTTCGCTCATACTGCCTTGCCGCCTGAATCGCCTCTACAAAATGCCTGGAGTTTTTATAACTGCTCAAGTTGTATAAATCCCCGCTCGGGCGATTCTTGAGCACACCATCATGGCCGGTTATAACGACAATGTCCGGACGGACGCTAGGAAGCAAACGATACAAGGCTGTCCCCATTTGCGCCTCCGTGACATAATATCCACTTGCCGGAACCCTCAGCTTCTCGTACAGGGCCAGGCTTTTCTTCAAATACTGCTCATCTCCGTCCAAATGAAGTACCTTGCCTGGCACTTCAAAGTAGGATGGCTCGTTATGAGCGTACAACAGCTGGCTTAAAGCGGCCTGATTCCGTTCGGTTTGCTCCTGCCGGTCCCGGTGCAGCCGCTGCAGCGACTCCGTGGCCTTAATGCGGGCTCTCTGTGCTTTCTCTGTTGGAGAAGCCGGGTCAACCTTTACGAGATCATGCAATGGGGCGTCAGCGAGCAGCCGAAATTCCGTCCCTTTAATCATAGCTTCATTATGCTGTATGCTCTCTACCCGGAAAGTGACGTCTCCTCCATACGATTTCCGGACGACTAAGTCTCCCAATTTCGTCAAGTCAATCACCTCTACCCCATGGTATGGGCAAATGCGGGGATTGGTTACAAGACTTTGAATAGCTTAAACTGCCCTACCGGAAAACCAAGTGCCGGGCTTGAAGATTCAAAACTCCGGCTACTTTAAGCCAGCATGAAGCAGTACATTGCTCAATACGGCATATTCTTGAAGAGACAGCGTCTCCGCCCGGCGGCTCGGTTCTATGCCTGCTTCGGTAAGAAGCTGCTGCAATCGTTCACGGCCTTCCTTCGGAAAGAAGCGGCTCTTCAGGTTATTCGCAATCGTCTTCCTTCTTTGAGCAAAAGAAGCATGTACAACATCAAAAAAGAAGGCCTCATCCTCTACCGATACCGGCGGCTCCTTGCGAACGCTTAAGCGGATCACGGCAGACTCCACGTTCGGCTGGGGAATAAATACGGTGTGCGGCACGACACAAACCAGCTCAGGCTCGCTGTAATATTGCACGGCAATGCTGAGGCTGCCATATTCTTTACCGCCTGGGGCGGCAGCCATCCGCTCTGCGACCTCCTTCTGAATCATGACGACGATATGCTCGAGCGGCAGCCCTTCCTCCAGCAGCTTCATCAATATAGGCGTCGTGACATAATAGGGCAAATTGGCTACGACACTGACGCCGGTCACGTCTGTAAACTGCCTCTCGAACAGCTCCCGCAAATCAAGCTTAAGCACGTCACCGTGAACGACGCTGACATGCGGGTAAGGCTCCAGCACTTCCTCCAAAATGGGAAGAAGCCGCTGGTCAATTTCCACAGCGGTTACTTTACCGGCTTGCTGCGCCAGCTTCTCCGTCAAGGCACCGATCCCCGGACCAATCTCGAGAGCACCCTTGGTTTTGTCCAAGCTGGCAGCCTCTATAATTTTGGACAAAATATTTTGATCGATCAGAAAATTCTGACCGAGACTTTTCTTAAAAGAAAATCCATGCCGCTGGATCAGTTCCTTCGTCCGTCGCGGTGTTGAAACCTCTTCTCTCCTGCTCATCATACGTTAAACCCCTTTATCCTCCAATTGAGCGAGTGCGGCCGCGAACTCTTCCCTGCTGATCCTGAATACGGTGAGGCGCTTATAAAGCTGCTTTCCGTTGCAATAGCCGATGCCGAGCAACTCGCCGATGATTCGCCTTCTGGCTGCCGCTGACGGATGAACGATCAGACCGGCTTCCATTAAGTCTTCCCAATCGATGAGCTTATCATCGGTATCCGCAGCCTCGGCTTCAGTACGCACCCGTGCCAGTGCTTGGCGGATCGTTTCCGGGGCAGCATTCTCTACACCGATATCTCCCCGCCGGGTCGCATCAGCTTCCCGGAGGAAAGCATGCTTGCAGCCAGGCACCCGGTTTGCGACTATTTTGCGGATGCGCTCGCCGGCATGATCCGGGTCAGTCAGAATGATGACGCCGCGCCGCTCTTGAGCTAGGGCTATTTTACGCAGCACAGCCTCATTTATAGCTGAGCCGCCTGTTTCGATCGTATCCGCCTCTACAGCCCGTTTCACAGCGACGGTATCATCCCGCCCTTCCACGACAATGACCTCTTTGATCATGACCTGCTACCCTCTTCCTTATAATCAAAAAGAAGAGGACTTCTCCTCTTCTTTATATACACCTTTTTCATTTATCTATAGTATCTTATTCTTTTTATAAAGTAAAACAGCTTATATTAGTTTAGTTCCGGCTTGTTTGGTCCGATAACATAAACGGTACGGCCTTTCTTGCGTCCGAAATTTTTCGCTGCTTTCAGGCTGTCGTAGTAAACGTCCATTTTGTTGCCCTTAATGGAACCGCCTGTATCTTCAGCTTTCCGGAAGCCGATCCCCTCGATATAAACCCACCAGCCCATAGGGACGACGCTTTTATCGACAGCGATCGTTCTGCCTTCCGTTACACGTGTCCCGGAAGCTGTCCTCGTGCCAATACCGTCTTCTTCTGCGGAATATGCCGTTAATGTAACATTTTTGAGCACTTTTTTATATTTAAACGAGACGCCGCCTTTGGTTGTCGTTCCACTGATATCCACTTTATCCCCAGTGCGGGTAATATTAGCGGCAAGCACAGCCTCTGGCTTGGGCTTCGTACCTACAGCGACTACTTTGTCTTGAGCCTTCGTCTCAACCTCTTTGCTCAGCCAACGCTTGGATACGAAATTTCCGTCTTCATACAGTTTTTCAACGTGATGTACAACTACTCCTTCGCTGCCTTGCTGCAGCACCTTCGTCTGCCCCTTCTCCAAATTAGGATCCGAGGTTTTGACGACGGTAAAAGGAACCGTCTCTTTAGTCTGCACCGTATGCTTCGCGACACGTACTACTTGGATTTCGAGATCCGAAGTTACCTTGCTGCTCAGATCCGGGATCACTTTATCTTCCGAATTCAAAGTCAAGCCAATCTCTTTAACTATACCTTGCACGCTGGATTGCGTTGTAAAATGGGTCTTTGATACACCGTCTGCCGTTACCTTCACCGGAACCGCCCTTACGATAACGATCCGGTCTCCTGCTTGCAGCGAACTAGCGAGCGGCCGTGATATTTTATCCCCTTGGCTCAGCACGATAGAATGTTCATCCAGTACTTGATTCACTAAAGACTTGCGAGTTTCCACCGATTGAACCTCGCCGTCCATCACTAAATATATTTTTTTGCTACTGCCGTTCAGCCAAATTAGAATGACAACGATCGCCGCGAGCGCCAACAAACTAATAACTAAAATCTGACGCAGGTTCTCATGCTTCCATCGTAATGCGTAAGACATACTGGATGAGCGCGATTCATGGGTCTCTTCTTTCTGGAAAATGCCCACTTTCCGTCCTCCTTCATAGTCCCGCCGCCCTAGGTTAATGCATGATTAGATGTTGACGTGACTATTTCCGTTTTTTACGAAATGCTAGAAGTGCGGCATTTCGCATCCTGCCCCAGTCCGGTCGGCAATTGTCACCTCCTGTTATACAACAGTATGATGACCCTATTACAATTATTCAAAACAAAAGAAGCCGTAAGAAAGAGTTAGAGCAACCCTTTCGTGGCTCCTGAAGGTCTTGGTGTAATAGGATGCACGAAGTTGCCTCTCTTAAACACGCTTACGAGGTTAGCTGTCGGGTTCGGACGAAGAGAGCCGCCCTTTCTTGGTTCATTCGCTCATGGCGCAATGACCTTGAATTCACCCCAAAGATCCTGCAAAGAAATCAAATACGGTATGACCACGCTGTCCCTGGCATTTAACCAAGGATAGCTGCAGATCAAAGCCGTATCCGGTTCCCCCGTTCTCCGAATCGGAGACTCAGCGAGACTGGTTCATGGAACAAATGATCAAATTTGAAGCTTTTTGCACTCTGGCAAACTCGGCCAAATCGATCACTGAAAAGATTCTATCCTGTTTCCATCCATGTTGTAAAGGACGAATCAAGAACGTTTTCGTAAGAAAAGGGTTAAAAAAATGTAATAAACTCGGTGTTTTAAATTAAAATGTATTAATCTTTCCCGAAAGCTCTTCTTTTCGCCGCTTTTCCTCTCGTTTTCATCGAATGCCAAATCGTTCCAGTGAATTGTGCGTTGTAATTTCTGCCAATTCATGAAAATCCATCCCTTTTAATTCAGCGGCAGCTTCCGCTACAAAGCGAACATAGGCAGACTCATTTCTCTTTCCCCGATAGGGATGCGGTGTCAAGTAAGGAGCATCCGTTTCCAGCAATAAACGATCCAGCGGTGTCTGCCTCAGAACCTCTTTAGGCTGCTTCGCATTTTTGAACGTAATCGGCCCGCCAAAGGACAAATGAAACCCCATATTTAGACATAATTTAGCCGTTTCCCAGCTGCCGGAGAAAGCATGCATTACGCCGCCAACCTCATGAGCCTTCTCCTCGCGCAAAATTCGCACGGTATCTTCATGAGCGTCCCGGTTATGAATAACGATCGGCATACCAAGCTCTCGGGCCAAGCCAATTTGCTTACGGAACACCGCGTGCTGAATATCCCTTGGCGAGGTGTCCCAGTAATAATCAAGCCCGATTTCACCGATAGCTACGACCTTCTCGTGACGACATAATTCAGCAATCCAGTCCAAATCTTCTTCCTTCATCGTCACCGCATCCTGAGGATGCCAGCCAACGGCCGCATAAATAAAGTCATAACGCTCAGCGAGCTCCATTGTAGAAGGGATCGTCTCCCGGTTAAAGCCGATATTGATCATGCGCGTAATTCCTTGTTCTACGGCCCGGGCAATCGTTTCCTCCCGGTCCTCGTCAAACTGTTCCGCATCCAAATGCGTATGTGTATCCACCAGCATCATGCTGTTCCTCCTAAGTTAAAGTTTCCGCTCAAAAATCTGGGCGATTTCCGGCGGCAAATGATGCCAAACTGCCTGCAATTTATTATCCGGATAGTACAAAAAGAATTTACCCCGCTGGATTCCGCTAATCGAGCGGACAATTTCCGATACTTCGGAAATTTCCAATAAGCGGTCCTGCTTGTCCAGCAGCAAAATTTGTTTTCCGCGCAGTTCTTCGTCAGGACGAGATACATCATACGGCAGGTCCGTCGGAAAATCAATTTCCAGATCGTATTCCGGATGTAAGCCCAAATCTTTAAATATTTCACGAATTTCTTCTATTTTCCCCAAATCCAGCGATTCAAGTTCAACATATTTGTACAATTTCCGATCCATAAAACGAGTGCAAAGATCGCGAATGACAGGGTCCTTTTCATTTTCCCATTGCATAAAGGACGTTTGAATCAGCGCTTCATCCAGCAGCAAATATTCCTGCACCGTTAAATCCGAATTGAACAAGCCCGGCAACGGATTCGGCAGAAAGGCAAACGAATATCCGCTCGTGTACAATTCCTTCGCCCGGCGGAAAATTTGCCGTAAAATAATTTCTGAACTGCGGGTAACGGGATGAAAATAAACTTGCCAGTACATTTGATAACGGGACATTAAATAATCCTCAACCGCATGCATCCCCGTTTCTTTTACGACAATTCGCCCCTGGTAAGGCCGCAGCATCCGCAATATGCGATCCATGTCGATCGTTCCATAGTTCACACCGGTAAAATAAGCATCCCGCAGCAAATAATCCATGCGATCCGCATCAAGCGGACTTGTGACCAAATTAACGACAATTTCATTTTCGTAGTCTTTACGTATGACCGATGCTACTTTAGCCGGAAAATCCTCGTCCATTTGTTTCAGTACACGACCTACCTCCGTATCCCCAAGCAAAATACGGCAGGTCCAATCCTCATGGTTCATTTGAAAGGCCTGTTCAATTGAATGTGAAAAAGGACCATGGCCTAAATCATGAAGCAGCGCAGCACAGAGAGCTACAAGACGTTCTTCCCGGGGCCAGTCCGGATACGCATTTCGCTCAAATTGCGAAATGATTCGGCGGGTAATTTCATATACTCCTAAAGAATGAGAGAATCGGCTGTGCTCAGCACCATGAAATGTCAAGTAAGATGTACCAAGCTGGCGGATTCGGCGGAGCCGCTGGAATTCCTTCGTATTAATAAGTAACCAGATCAATTGATCCTGAACATGAATATAATTATGAACAGGATCTTTGAATACCTTTTCTTCGCGAAGATGATTCATGACTCATTCCTCCTTGTTCCGATGAATTTATAGCATTAAGAATGCAATGAAGCTGTTGCTGAATTCCTGCGATTGTCGAGAATATCAACAATTTTGTCGAATATTGTCTAATTGTGTCGTATTTGATATAAATATTATGTCGATGCAAAAAAAGCCCGGTATAAAAGCAATTTTTAGCTATCAGCAGTGCATTATTATCATTTTTTTAGTAAATTAACTGAACTCTACCATAAATAGGTTGACTGTTTTGGGAAACGTTGGTATTATAAATATCATAAAAGATAGAAGTTTGTCGAAATATGACACTTTTAATTTAACTCAAAATTTTGCGAGAGGGGTAATCATCAGTTATGATGAAATCAACAGGTATTGTAAGAAAAGTAGATGAGCTAGGTCGCGTAGTTATTCCTATCGAATTACGTCGTACGCTCGGTATTGGAGAGAAGGATGCGCTTGAAATTTATGTAGATGGTGAGCGTATCATGCTTAAAAAATACGAGCCTGCTTGCATCTTCTGCGGCAATGCAGAGAACGTCACTTACTTCAAAGGCAAAATTGTTTGCCACGAATGCCTCACAGAAATTCCAACACCTGTGACAAATTAAGAATTATAGTATATAATAGACTTACTGAATCTGTTAATTCTAACCTTTTTCATATCTCCTTGGTGCCTTCTTCGGCTTGAACCCGGCCGAATGAAGGCTCCCTTTTTTTTGTTGCGCCTTTATTTTAACTATAACCGCGATACATTAACGCTATATCAAAGCCTGATAAATATCCCTCTTCGATACCCCTCGATCGTTCGCCGCCCTCTTCATAGCTTCCTTGCGCGGCAATCCTTCTTGTTCATAATGAGCAACATGCTCCAATATAGACAACGGCTTCCACCAAGCATTCCGTTTCTCCTGAAGCTGCTGCGGATCAGCTCCTTCCACAACAATACAATATTCTCCGACAGGCGGATGGGCTTCTAGCCATTCCAGACAAGCTTGAACCGTACCCCTGGCCATTTCCTCATAACGTTTCGTTAATTCACGGGCCAACACGATTTGACGATTCCCCCAAGCATCAAGCAACGATTCCAACGTTCTCGTCAGGCGGTGCGGCGACTCATACATAAGCAAGGTACTCTCCTCCTCTTGCTGCGATTGCAGCAATCGATCCCGGCTCTGCTGGTCCCGGGGGAGAAAGCCGATAAATTTAAATTGTTCCGTAGATAAACCGGATACAATCAGGGCCGACAACGCGGCATTCGCTCCCGGGATAGGTACGACGTCAATTTCCGCCTCAAGGGCCTGCTTCACCAAATCGCTTCCGGGATCGGAGACCGCCGGCAGACCGGCATCGCTGACGAGCGCCAAATTTTTTCCTTCCATTATAAGACGTATCAGCTCGGGACCGCTAGAAAGCCGATTATGCTCGTGATAGCTGACCAGTTTGCCCGGCGTAATTTCAAAGTGCGATAACAGCTTTCTCGTCTGCCGGGTATCTTCTGCCGCAATGATGTCTGCTTCCCGCAAAATGCGAACTGCTCGAAATGTCATATCCTCCAAATTGCCGATGGGCGTGGCCACAAGATAGAGTTTGCCCATTTTAGCATTCCCGTTCTCGGTATCTGTAAAGCTCTTTTGGATCTTTACATTCATAATCATCCCTCTTCTGATCACTCTGATCTATAGTATATGTCATAAATTTCCTTACTGTATTCTCCATTGTCCTGATATACGATAAGCGGCGGCAATACGCGAATATCTGGTTTACCATCCCGATGAGCTTCAATCAGCACCATATTGGCTTCCATTCCCGCTCTTGGATGAACAAAACGGATCACTTTCGGCTCCAGGCGGTACTGGCGCAGTATGGTCATAATTTCGCCCAGCCGCTGCGGCTTATGCACCATCGACATCTTGCCTCCGGTTCGCAGCAGTCTCATGGAGGAGCTTATGACTTCCTCCAAGGTACAATGGATCTCATGTCTTGCGATCGCTTGATGCGGATTCAGCTTAAGATCCCCGCCCGTCAGCGGCATATAAGGCGGATTCACCGTTAAAGCATCGTATACTCCGTGTCCTGTCTCCTGAACCAATTGCCGCAAATCTCCCTCCCGTATCGTAATCTGATGCTGCAGATGATTCAGCTCCGTACTGCGGCGCGCCATATCGGCAAGCCTTGGCTGGATTTCAATTCCTTCTATTAAAGCTTCCGTACGGGTAGATAGCAGGAGGGGAATAACCCCATTGCCGGTACAAAGATCAAGGATCTTCCCCCGCTTCGGTACGGCCGCAAATCGGGCCAGCAGCACGGCATCCATCGAAAAGCTGAACACCTCATCACTTTGGATAATCCGTAATTGATGCGTCAAAAGGTCGTCCAGCCGCTCCTCTGCATATAGGGGGACTTCTATTGGAAATTGGCTCATCGTCTTTTGCCTTCCTTTTCACCTATAATAATATCCCAATATTGAAAAAAACCGTAGGAAAATCCTACGGCTTGACTCATTTATTCAAAAAAGACAAACAGAACAAGCAATCCCCTTCTGTTCGCAAATGTCCGTAATACACATTACAAATATGGAATCCTTCGTGATACAGACGGGCGAGATTATCATAACCTTCACCGACGATATCCATTGCTTCCCGTGAATCCTTGCCTTCAGCCAGTGAATGATCCCCTTGATCTGAAGACGGCAATGGTTGGCGGCCTTCGGTAGTCTCCCGCAATATTTTGCGCAATTGTTCGTTTTCCAGAAGCAGCTGCTGATTTTCCTCCACCAGCTTCTTCACCTCTAGCACCAGTTTGCTTAATTCGCCATGAACGGTACCCATTTGTATGTCCAGCGCCTGCATATGTTTAAAAATATCTTTATTCTCCAAGTTCCCACCCCAGAGTCATCTCTAAAGTCTATCTTGAACAATCCATTATTTAACTACAACATCATCCAAGGAAAGTTCCCTGACTTTGCCCATATCAAATAATTGTACATGAACCGAACGCGAGCCCGCATTCAGTCCGACGACTTTACCTTCACCCATTGAAGTAATGACTAACTTGCCTACCGCCGGTAACTCTTCCTTTACGCTCTCATAGTTATCATGTTCAAATTTCAAGCAGCACATCAGCCGCCCGCAAAGGCCGGAAATTTTGGTCGGATTCAGCGATAAGCTTTGATCCTTGGCCATCTTGATCGATACAGGCTCAAAATCCCCTAACCAGGATGAACAGCAGAGCACCCGTCCGCATGGACCGATCCCGCCAAGCATCTTGGCTTCGTCCCGCACGCCAATTTGGCGAAGCTCGATACGCGTACGGAAGATGCTGGCTAAATCCTTAACGAGTTCCCGGAAATCAACCCGTCCTTCCGCCGTGAAATAAAAAATGATCTTGTTGCGGTCAAAAGTAAATTCCACATCGACCAGCTTCATTTTGAGATCGTGATCTTTAATTTTATTTAAACAAGTGGCAAAAGCGTTCTTTGCCGCAAGCTTGTTCTCTTCGACAACACGGGCATCGGTATCATCAGCAATCCGAATCACCTTCTTCAGCGGAAGGACAACATCAGATTCTCCAACCTGCTTCTTCCCGACAACAACTTTTCCATATTCGATCCCGCGCGCCGTCTCAACGATGACGCTCTGTTCCTTCTCAACCGGAAGGTCCAGGGGATCGAAATAATATATTTTGCCCGCTTTCTTGAAACGGACACCTACTACAGTGTACAAAAACTTACCCCCTCGTCCAGCACTAAAAGCTATGTGACCCTCAAAATAAATCCCTTGTTTTTCATGGGAGAAAGTTTGCTGCAAATACTTGTGTCATGACATCGTTCTATCTGTTTCATGGATGTCCTGCCACACCGATCAAAAACTGCTCAACACAGAGCTGTCCGTTCATATGCTGCCTAAGCTTCTTTCGGCTGTCCGCTGCCAGAGCCATGGCGTCAATCCAATGCTCCTGACTGCGGCTTGAGGCATGTCTGGTGATGAAATCGAGCTCGTCTATGAAAACGATTTGGTCATGTCTATAATAGAGCGCATGGAGCATGTCCTTGAACCACAAATGAAAAAGATTAAACAACATGTCCAAATGGTCGCTGAGGCCTGCCTTGAAAATAATCTGCTGCGCTGTTATTAAAGGAGTCCCGCCGCGTCCTGCGGATTCCTTCCCTAATTGTAACACTACGTTTCTAATTTCTGCAAACCAATTCTGTTGTAATAATTCCCGGCACGGACCCAGTCCTGCCGCCAAATGCACGGCACACCTTGCAAGGGTGGACGGAAATCCTTCCTTCGCCAAAATATGGAGCATTTGTTCTGGATCAAGCGGGGTAAAAGGAACCCACTGCGCTCGCGATTGAATGGTCGGGAGCAAGGCTCGTCCATTATCCGACAAAAGAATGGCTACCGCCGGAGTCGGCGGCTCTTCCAAAAACTTCAGCAAGCTATTGGCTGCCTGCACAGTCATTTTCTCTGATTCATCAATAATATATGCCTTCGGATTTCCACTCTTCGAGCGATATGAGAAAATCCGCTGCAAGTCGCGGATTTGATCAATTTTGATGGTAGAGCCTTCCGGGGCGATCATATGAAGGTCAGGGTGATTGCCGTGCATGATTTTACGGCATTCCAGACATTCCCCACAAGCATCGTCCTCCTTCTCTGTACAGAACAGCGCCTGAACGAATGCCATGGCCATTTCCTTCTGTCCGCTCCCCGGAGGGCCGCTAAATATATAAGCATGCGACAATTGATTCCGGCGAAGCCCGCTTTGCAGCAGTCCCTTTGCCGTCTCTTGCCCAACAATTTGTTGAAATGACATCAATATTCTCATTCCTTCTTAATGATGGTACCGTTCAGCAAGCCCGCTTGATGAACAACCATTAAAAGCTAAAATTAATCAGCAAGCCGCGGATTTCTCCCATTTTCTGCAGAAGATCAATCTTGCCCTGCTCGGTCTCCAGCAATTCGTCAGCCATCTCCAGCAGCTTGGCATCCACTTCATCCAACAGCTTATAGCGCTTCCCCCGCCCTCGGCGGTCCCATCCCCGGGAATCCTTCATACTCACGCCGCGCCGGACCGTATCTTCCAAAAATCTTTTGACCAGAAGACGATACGCTTTCAGCTCGCGAATTGTCATGGAACGGGCCAGACGGTCGCCTTGAAGCTGGATTTCTTTAAAACGGCGATTGAGCTCTTCCTGGGAAGCACGCTCCCCCTGCTGCTGCATCACATCGGAGAATGTTTTGGATTGAACTGGTTTGGCCGCATTATCGTTGACCCCCAGCCCGCTATTCAGCGGCCTAAACCCTGGATCTATCTTCATTGCATTCACAGCCTATCATAAAATATTGTGAACCTTGGTCCAGCACAAGCTGGATCATATCAAATTTATGCTTTATAAAGAAAAACGTCTATCGGTGTATTTTCCTAGGAAGACAGGCCGCCTTTAGCGGTAGTTTTATCGTGCGATATCAGGCAGCTATAGCTTGTTATAGCTCCGGATTTTGAATTGCTGCTTTCTGATGTTTTTTTGAAAAAGACGGTCAAGTGTCGATTAAAAATGTTCAAAGCGGTCTACAGGCAGTACGAAAACAGTAGCTCCCCCCACCTGCACTTCAACAGGCAGCGGCAAATACGAATCGGTCGTGCCGCTCATCGGCGTCACTGGGGTGACAAGCTGTTCACGAACCTTACAACTGCTGCGGATGACGTTTAACACAGATTCTACCTGATTGTCATCTACCCCGATCATAAACGTCGTGTTCCCTGCCCGTAAAAAACCACCGGTACTCGCTAGTTTCGTTGCCCGATAATTTTCCTTTACGAGCGCACTGGATAGACGATTGCTGTCTTTATCTTGGATAATCGCAATGATCAGTTTCATTACAGCCCCTCCTCGTATTTACAATGTCATTTGGTTCGTACTCGGCCTACGCAACCGAATACATTTATATTTGACAATCATACTGCAAATTCCTTTAATGCTGCGAAAAGATACCTTCCCATTTCGCCGCTAATTTCCTCCAGCTTCCGCGAAGCATCGATCGTAATGATCCGCTCCGGGTACATGGCTGCAGCGATCTGGTAGCCTTCCCTTACTTTATTATGGAACTCCAGACTTTCCATGTCCAGCCTGTTCACTTCGCGACCTTGACCAGAGGCAATTCGGGCCAGCCCTGCTGCCGGTTCAATATCCATATAAAATGTAAGATCCGGAAAACGGCCGTTTGTCGCAAAGCGGTTAATGGCCAGCACTTCTTCTACGCCAAGCCCTCGGGCATGCCCTTGGTATGCGAGGCTGCTATCGATAAATCGATCGCATAATACGATGGTTCCCTCTTTCAGCGCAGGCTCTACCTTCTCCGCCAAATGCTGACGTCTGGCCGCTGCGTAGAGCAGCGCTTCCGTACGGGCATCCATTGCCGTGTGCTCCGGAGCGAGAATCACCTCCCTGATTCGTTCGGAAATCACGATTCCCCCAGGCTCTCTTGTAGTCAAGCAGTCAATCCCCTGCTCCTGGAGCATAGAGCTTAATAGCTGCAGCATCGTCGTCTTCCCCGAGCCTTCTCCGCCTTCCAGCGTAATGAACATCCCTTTACTTTTCATCCGTACTCCCGCTTTCTTTTTGCTCATAATATAAATGCTTATAAACTAAAATTGTAGTTAATTGAGAGTCTGCTGCTCCTTGACATTTCGCTCCAGCCTGACGCAGTCCCTTCAAACGATTCATCGTCCTCTCCGAAATAACCTCTCCCGGGTAGAGCAATGGTATACCCGGCGGGTAAGGAATGATCATTTCTGCTGCAGTACGCCCCTCACTGTCCTCCACAAACACTGCTTCGGTTTGTTCCCGCAAGGTCGGCTGCAAATCGAAAGGCACGAGCTCAGACACTGCATCGGCCGAAGCGGACTCAATGTTCCACGTGGAAACGGAAACGGCCGGGGTCCCGATCAAACGTTCTTTTTGTTGTTGGTGCTTTTGCTTTTGCTTTTGCTTTTGCTTTTGCTTTTGCTTTTGCTGTTGTTGCTGTTGCTGTTGCTGTTGCTGTTGCTGCTCTTGTTGTTCTTGTTGTTCTTGGTGTTCTTGGCGCTCTTGGCGCTCTTGGCGCTCTTGGCGCTCTTGGTGCTCTTGCTGCTCTTGGTGCTCTTGCTGCTCTTGGTGCTCTTGCTGCCCATTTACTAGTTTCTTACGCCTTGGCCGCTCTCCTTGCCCGCCTTGCCTACTTTGATTACTTTGCTCCTTGTAGTGCTCGTCTTGTTCGTCTTGTTCTACTCTTCGTCCTTGTTCACTTTGCTCGCTTTCCTCATTAACCTCATGATGTACTACTCCCTGTATTCCCTGTCCTCTCTGTCTTCCTTGCATGTTCCGCTGCTTCTCTTGCTGCTGTCCGTTCCAATCCCAGGCCTGCCCTGACAAAGCCTCCAGTGCGTTAAACAGGCGCTCCACATCTTCCTTCGTCGTTCCCAGGCTCATAGCCAGCACCACATACCGGTCATCGCTCATTTCCGGCACACAACCTGCCGACTCCAGCATAGCCTGCAGCTCATAGCCGCTCCATTCTCCGGCAGCATCATAAAGAACGAGTTTGAATGGATCTTGAACAGTATATGCAGCATCTTCTCCGCTGGCGCCCGCCTTAACGATTCCAAAGCGTGGCAGCCTAGATTCAATGCTCTGGCGGAGCCATTCCGCAGCTGCCAGCCCCTCCTCGAATGCAGCAGGTCCCTCCTGCTGCAGCAGGCTCCGGCTCAAGTCGAGCGAAGCCATGATTGGATAGGAGGGGCTGGAGCTCTGCACCATGGCAAGCCGCTGCCGCAGCAGGCCGCGGTCCAGCAGGCGGCCCTGCACATGCAGCATGGCGCCCATCGTGAGCGCAGCGAGCATCTTGTGCGTCGACTGCACGACGCCATCGGCGCCTTGCGACAGGGCGCTTGCCGGCAGAGCCGGATGCAGCCCGTAGTGGGCGCCGTGTGCTTCGTCGACGAGCAGCGGCACGCCGTGCGCATGGCAGAGCTCTGCCAGCTCTGCCAGAGCGCCCCCCATCCCGTAGTAGTTCGGATGCGTGATAAGCAGCCCCTTGGCGCCGGGATACCGGCGCAGGGCTTCACGCACCGTCTCCACGGACGGGATGGTGGCTAGGCCGCTTGCGCCATGCAGTTGCGGCGCAAGGAAGCCCGCGCGTGCGCGTGCGAGCATTAATCCGTGAATAACGGATTTATGCACGTTTCGCTGCACGAGCAGCACGTCTCCCGGAGCGGTGCACACGCTCAGGATCAACGCCAGGTTGCCGGCTGTACTTCCGCCGACAAGAAAATACGTCTCCTCCGCGCCAAATAATAAGGCGGCTTGCTCCAGCGCCTCCTTAATTACACCCTCCGGTTGATGCAAATCGTCCATTCCGCTAATTTCTGTCACATCGATCCCCATAACCGGAGCGAGCTCCAAAGGGACATGACCATCTGTTTGATCAGCCCGCATTTGATAAGCTTGGCCATTTTTATGACCCGGTACGTGAAAAGATGCGTTGCCCGCCCTCTTGTACCGAAGCAGAGCTTCATACAGGGGAGCTCCATGCTTCATACGATCAGACATATTTATCTGGTCCTTCCAAATTAACTTTTTCTTACCCTATTATTGCATAAACCAGAACTGGCTTCTATTAGGCGCTAATCTTCCCAAGGGGAAAGTGATCGGCCGATGGAAAACGAACCTTCGCCTCATTTTACCGTTTCTATCCTCCCCAGGGCAACATAAAAGGACCCGCTACACGTTAATCAGCAGGTCCTTAACTAAATGTACGATTATGCATTCTTCTCTACCCATATCTGTTTCATACGATGAACGAAAAAGTCGTATTTCTCCTCCTGTACGTCCGTGTGAACCATCTCTGCTTCACAGGCATCACATATAAACTCAGATACAATATGAATTCCTTCATGTTTATGCTCACCGCATATGATGCACGTATTCTGCGCATGTACATCCATCCAGCAATCCCACCTTGATTTGTTTTACTATCAGTATGACACATGATCTACTAATTTAAACCCTTTCATAGTGCATTACTTACTATACATGTATATGCAGCGCCTGCTGTAATGGTGTATGTACGGAAAAAACGTAAAATATTCTTTTTTTCTACCGATATTATATTAAGAGCATGCCCGGAATAAGGATGGATGCTTGTCTATTTTATTTTTTCAAGGAGGGTTGGATGTACTGATGCCCGCTGAATCCGGCACGAACGCAACATTTTATCATTACCGGCTTCTGAAGAAGCTGGCCATTCCAAAGTCATTAATCTATAGCTTGCTGACTCTTCCTTTAATTTGGCTTGCAGCGGAAATTTTCCTCTTTACATGGACAAGTATATTTTTCTTCCTGCTGGCTATCCCAGTTGCACTATGGATCCAATATGTTATAGCCCGATCCGTACTGGTCATTAGCAGTCATTCTTATCGCAAGCGCTGGCGCTTTACCCGGCGATTACCGTGGATCGGTTATATGCCGGATCAGTATGTTGCCTTTGCAGTTTATCGGCGTGTGCAGATACATGCGTCATGGATCGGACTTGCGATTATTGGCATCCTGATTCCCTGGTCTCCTATATCGTTTGTATTTTCCTTATTCTTCTGGCATATGTGGAGTATGGCCCCGCGGCTATACCCGTTAATTGGCTTCAAGAGACAGCCTAAAGAGGGCATGATCAAGTTCAATGAAGAAGATATCTCCTACTACATGCCTTGATTATTATTAACACTGTCCAGCTATAATCTAAAAAAACCTGTTTCCTGCGTACAGCAGGAAGCAGGCCGAACCTTTAATGCCTATCCCTCCGCCATTTCTGGAGTAAAGATAGCTACGGACTGCTCTCCAGTCCCTGTATTACGGTCTTCTTATCTTGCTTAGGCACCAATACCGTAAACGAATCATCATGAATCGTTAGTTGAACGACTAGCTTATCTTTCTGGTAAACTCGCGTCGTTCCAGAATTCTGGTCTTCTTGTTCCGTCCAGCCCCACTCATGGATCACCTGCTGGTATTTCTCTGGCACACTGCTGGATTGTTCGATTCCTGTCAAGGAATAATGAACATAATCCATTCTGGAATTGTTCAGAGCCGTTTCCGTTATACTAGCTTCCTTCGGAACCGGGAAGCTCTTCTCGACAGCTGATCCCTCAAAATTTGTCCAAGAAGGCGTGGAAGATGCACAGCCTGTGATGACCAACAGTACCATCCAGACTACCCCCATGAAGCACAAGGAATACGCTCTTCCTCTTTGCCGCATGTTCTATTCCTCCTTACCCACCTAACATAATAAACTATAGATCCACTAATATTGACAAAAATCCCAATAATATGAAGGAAAGATAGGCTAAATTTCCTAGTCGATAAAACTACCATTCTCATTATAACGCCAGTATCGCTCATGTCGGTAACAAAAAGGTTACATTCAAATGAAGAGTTTATTGAAAAAATGGATATTTCTCATCCGGCCCTGCAGAGAATAATACCGGTTTTATCTTTTTTATCCTCTATTTAAATTGGCACTTCAATACTAGTTACTTCCCTTCAGGCAATAACTCACTGAAAGGAATAGTAAATTTGGGTATTCCATAACTAAACGGCGTATACTGGTACAATTGAAAAAAGACCTTTAATTTTCCCGCCTGAACATAAAAACCTGTACCCGGACCAACCCCTGTGAAACCACCGAAATATTCCGGGATCGCCTGCAATTGTGCTGTTAATTCCTCGTTCAGCTTCAATTTGTAGTCCTTATTCGTACCGAATAAATCATCCATCGTCAACATTTTCCCGTCACGCAGAGAAAACGTGTACCCCTCCTGATCGGTCATTCCATGAGCCCCGCCCGTGTATTCATACTTTTTTATGACGAGGCTAAGGACACCTTCCGCGTTATAGGTGATTGCATAACTGCTCTTGAACTCGTACGGATGCTCTGAGCTGTCCTCCCTCATCTGCAGCTGCTCTTCGATCCATTCCTCAAATCGCAAATTTGTCTTCTTCAATACTTCATTAATAGACTTCTCGGCTTCTGGGTTAACCAAATTGCTAATTTGCGGATAAGCGAGATGAATGACGGCTTTATCCGTTTCTTCACGAACGGTCACAGTCTCGATATTCAGCTTATTTTCTTTAGATCTCATTACATTCAATCTTTTCGTAGGGGAGTACCAATCCCCTTGATACCCTAAGTAATCACTAAGCAGTCTAAATGGAACGAACAGGCGTCCGTTAACAAGCTTACCTTCCAGATGGGGTGTATAGAAGCCGTTAACATCAATACCAATCCAATCCCCGTCTACGCTCAGATGGACTGTTCTAAAGCCCTCTCCTATACTGTACATATGGCTGGCTGCATCATATTGCAGCGGCATGTTTAAAACATCTCTTAGAAACGTCACAGGGATCCAGGTCTGACCGTCAATGAACAACCCGTTTTGCTGTGTAATGACTCCGTTTGATTTGAGTACTACAATAGGTGGGCCTGCATTTTTATTACTTGCGATAGCAGCCTTGCTTACGTTACCCGCTGTGTCTTCCGCTGAAGCTGTATCTGTTCCAGACGCAAATGAGCTTGCGAGCAGCAGAGCTGCTGAGAGAAATAGTTTCATCCAAGACTGGTTCATTAGTAGGCGTTCTCCCATTATTTTGTTTACCAATCTCATTATAGTAAAAATTAACTCTGTACTCTTTACAGATTCCCTTACAGTATTGTTTTATTTGTACGCAGTATCTGTCACTTTCTTCATTTTCTTAACCTGTAAAAGACACCTGAAACATAATTTCAGATGCTTTGATGCTCTTTAATTTTTCTCGATGCCCTCATCCGGTTAAAAAGGAAAGGAAGGAACCCTGAATTTCATTTGTTTTTCTGGATTAATACATTTTTTTTCGCTAGAAAAAAATAAAAACCACCACCGGTTAATCGGCAGTGGTTCTTCGCTTGGCGACGTCCTACTCTCCCAGGACCCTGCGGTCCAAGTACCATCGGCGCTGGAGGGCTTAACGGTCGTGTTCGAGATGGGTACGTGTGGAACCCCTCCGCCATTGCCACCAAACATGATTTTTGCGCTGCTTCCACGGCCTGTCTTTGCTACAGCAAAATATCAGACCTCAGAAAAGACTTGCAGCTCAAAATCTTCATTCCAGGTTTGATCACCTGAAAACTGGATACGAAACTTCATTTGCGTTTGCCCTTCATCTCTTCCGGGCCC
>NZ_KB907278.1:0-754 GCF_000381905.1 Paenibacillus fonticola DSM 21315
ACAATAGTTAGCGGTACGCTCTTCAGACGAATGTAGAATGTGTGTGAACCCACGGATATCAGTATGCCAACTGGCGAATTGCTTTGCCTTCGAGCTGAGAAAATGAACCCCCTTTCCGTTCCCCCTTCTGGGGAAAACGCAGGGAGCACGGCCCCCTGCACCCCGTTACTCGCCGTAGGGCAGGGGGCCGGCATATTACAGCCGAACCCGAATCAAGTATGAAAAGAAAGGGCCACCTGTCAAAAAAGGCGCTTGACAGGCTCTATTTAAGTGCATCAAAAACGTAGGTGCGACACAGACGCTTGACAGGTTTCGTTCATATCAGCGTCCCCTGTGTCCGTCTAGCCGTTAGGTTGCCAGCGGTGCCACCAAAGTTGCCATCGATCTGAAACGGCGGATGATTGTCAAACAGATTGGGCAGCGTCGAATGATGCAGCAGCGCCTGCAAATGATGGCCCGCCTGCTCCTGTCTATAAGCAAATTCCATATTCTAAGTATAAAAAGGAATACAGAAGGTTCCGGCATAGGATTTATACTACTTATCGTGCATTATTTTTGCCAAATCGATAGTCGGCTGCTGATTTTCATGCTGGAGTTGTGCCCGAGAAAAGAGAGTGCATGACTGTTTTCATACGAAATACTCGTGCAGCAGTCAGATCCTTGGGTTGTATATGAAATTTCATACAGAACACTCATGTAGCAACCCTGACGCTTGGAATGTATATGAAATTTCATACAGAACACTCATGTAGCA
>NZ_KB907278.1:1304-64011 GCF_000381905.1 Paenibacillus fonticola DSM 21315
CATACAGAACACTCGCGTAGCAGGCCTGAGGCTGGGAGTGTATTTGAAATTTCATACAGAACACTCGCGTAGCAGGCTTGACGCTGGGAGGGTATTTGAAATTTCATACAGAACACTCACGCAGCGGCTTGACGCTGGGAGTGTATATGAAATTTCATACAGACTTCGACCGGGCAGTTGCTGCATAGCAGCACTGACTTCATAGCCCACCAAAATTTCGTCAAGCTGTTCATTTCCCATCTTCAAACCAACTAAAGATACCTAGGTTCAACTATTTTTTCTCTGTGAAAATTGAGTTATTATTCAACAATCTTAAAAAGCATAAAAAGGCGTACAATCCTAGAAAAAGGATCATACGCCTTCCTTGCTCATATCTATATATGCTCACTGCATATATTCACTACATTTACTCACTCACTACATATACTAGCTACACATACTCACTACATATATTTGCTACACATACTCACTACATTTACTCACTTATACTCACTACATTTACTCACTGATGCTTGCTGCGTTTGACGACCGGCTGTTTCACTAATAGCTTCACTAATATACTTCCGCCCTGCTCACATCGCTCGCCGGCTATATTACTTGACTCCGGATACTTTACTCAACAAATATACGAGCAGCTGCTGATTATGCGTAGATAGGCGGCTTAATACGCCGTCCAAATAATTGTGGCGAATTGTAATGCCGCGCACGGTTTCCGTCTTGCCCTTCTCCGTAATCGAAATCCATACGATCCGCCGATCGTCTTCATCCCGGTCACGGCGGATAAGCTCCGCTTTCTCCATACGATCTAGGAGCATGGTTACTGCCGCTGGCGTCGTCGCTAAAAAAGGAATCAGATCGGACGGCTTCAACTGCCCGTTCTGTTCCAGCACTTCCAGCACCGACAGCTGAGAGGTCGTCAACGTGGGTGCTAGCTCCTCCTCCAAATGGGTCTGATAATCCTTTACGATCTTGCTAAGAACCTTCCCGAATTCCTCCGTATGCATCATATCCCCCCTATCTCGTCATTTCAATCCTTAATCAGTATCTAGCTGTTCACACCTGAATATATTTGGCTAATCAACTTTAATTCCAATCAAGTGGCCCTTTACAGCTGCTGGCAAAGTTATTGTTCATTATGTAAGCGGAAAAAGCGCTGATCAGCACCCTCTCAAAGAAAACAGATGTAATTAAATTCGCCGCCGCCAACGAAAAATCCTCCTATACTTGTATAAAATCCAATATATGGTTCAGCATCGCAGGAAATCTATTCACATATTTCATAACCCGGAAATCTATCACATATTTCTTAACCGTAGTATTCCGGCAACTAGCCATTATCGTGCACCGCGCGCAGCTCCCAGCGCGCGGTGCTTCGCTGCATGACGGCGGTCGGTCGACCACAACAAACCAGCCGGGTAGCCCGGCTGGTCCTGTTAAACAATTCATCTATTTGTCTATCTTATTCCCTTTTACGAAAAACTGAAACTAACGGATAATACGAAACTATCGATTGAATAGAACTAATAGAATTAACGGATCGAATAAATCCAGCCGAAGGGGTCCTCCTGCTGTCCGCGCTGAATACCGGTAATCGTATCGAACAGCTTCCTCGCCAACTCCCCGGTATGGCCACCAGCAATTGTCATTTCCGCTTCCCCCCACCTCATGCTGCCAATCGGTGAGATTACAGCCGCCGTGCCGGTGCCAAACGCTTCTTCAAGCAATCCCTGACGGTGTGCTTCTGCCAATTCTTCCATAGAGATTTTACGCTCTGTTACATGTACTCCCCATGACTGCAATAAAGCAATGACAGAATCACGCGTAACTCCAGCTAGAATGCTGCCCGAAAGAGCAGGCGTAATCACTTCGCCATTCACTTTAAAGAAAACGTTCATGCTGCCGACTTCCTCTACGTACTTGCTCTCTACGCCGTCAAGCCATAGCACTTGCGAATATCCTGATGTCTTCGCCTCTTCCTGGGCTTTAATGCTTGCCGCATAGTTGCTGGACGTCTTGGCCGCGCCCGTCCCTCCGCGAAACGCCCGGACATAGCGCTGCTCAACGTAAATGCTGACCGGGTGAATGCCTTCCGGATAGTAGGAACCGACCGGCGACAAAATGACAATCAATTTGTAAGTATGCGAAGCCCGGACCCCGAGACATGGCTCCGTGGCAATAATAAACGGACGAATATACAGCGCATTCTCTTCCCCGGACGGAATCCACGACTCATCAATCCGGATCAGCTTTGATAAACCTTGCAGCAGAATGGACTCATCCACCTGAGGTATGCTTAACCGCTCACAAGACTTATTCAGACGCTTCAAATTCATATCCGGCCGGAACAGAACGATCTCCCCGCTTGACGTTCTATAAGCCTTCATCCCTTCGAACACTTCTTGGCCATAATGCAGCACCATCGCTGATGGGTCCAGTGAAATCGGCCCATAAGGAATAATTTTTAGATCGTGCCACCCTGCGTCCAGTGAATAATCCATCGTCAACATATGATCGCTAAAAAATTTGCCAAACCCCAAGTTGTTGACGTCAGGCTTTTCCTTCAAATTCTGACTAAGTTCAATATGCAAGGTATCCATAGTACACGTCCTCTCGATTAAAAGCTCTACTGTTACTATAGCGTTGTTTCTATTATTGATCAATAATATGATATCAATTATAATCATAGATCATATCTATAATTTGGAGGGAAATATGGAGCACCGTTTACTGGAATATTTTATGGCTGTAAGCGAAGAGCTGCACTTTACGAAAGCAGCCGACAACCTTGGCATCTCCCAGCCAACGCTCAGCCACCAGATTCGCCTGCTGGAGCAGCAGCTCGGAACTCCCCTCTTTCACCGCTCCGGCAAAAAAATTCATTTAACCCAGGCGGGCGTTATTTTGCTTGAGCATACCCGCCGTATATTTCATGAGCTGGAGCAAGCGAAGGTTGGAATCGGCGAGCTGTCCGGAATGAAGCGGGGAAAGCTAAGAATCGGCTGCTCGGGCAACCATTTGCTGATTAACTCGATCATTACTTTTCATCGTCAGTTTCCGGGGATCGAGCTGTCCGTCGTTGAACTTGCCACGGAAGAAACACGAGACAAGCTGCTTGGCAACCAGCTGGACCTGGGCGTCGTGTTCTTACCGCTCAAAGATGAGCAGCTCGTAAGCGTTCCGCTGTATCGGGAGGAACTGGTCGTTATCGCTCCGAGAGAGCATCCCTTCGCCTCCTGTGACCGCATTGAACTGGCTCAGCTGGCACAGTCCCCGCTTGTCCTGTTCCCGCCAAAATTTCTGGCCCGCCAGATGATGGAGGCTGCCTGTGCTGAAATCGGCATTCGTTTAACTCCGGTGATCGAATTGTCTACGATGGAATCGCAGTGTCAGATGGTTGCCAATCACGTAGGCGTTACCGTCGTTCCCAAATCATACACCGCAACACTCCGTGACAGCCGGCTTGTGAGCAGACCGATCGCTGAACCCTCCCCAAGCAAGAGCGTTGGCATTGTATACCGGAAGGATACATATATGGATACGGTCATTCAAGCCTTTATTCAGCACTTATCCACCAATTTACAAACCGCCTGAAGGCGCCGAAAGCAAAAAAACTCTCGCCACGAAAAAAGCCCTCCCGCCACGGATTTATTCCGGGGGGAGAGCTTTTTTCTAATACAGCTTCGGTTTATTTCGCATTTTCTTCATCATCGCTGCGCTGCGGCACGAGGAGCAGATCTGCAATTTCATCCCCTTTGCCTATGGCAGCTAATGCCTTGCCGATCGATTTACGATCAGCAAGCGGAGCAGCTTCGGAATTGAAAGAGTAGGATTCGCCCTGCTTCGTCATCAACACGATTTCCAGCGCCTCTTTGCAATGGAATCCTCCTGCAATGCAGCTTCCGTTCGGCTTAACCCGTTTGCCTTCTTTGAACTCAAACGTCTGCACGCCACGGCCCCCGCGGCTTTGTATCGGATAATCCAGCAGCAGGCTGCGCTTGCCATAGCCCAGTTCGGAGACGACGAGTATTTCGCCCTCCTCGCCTTCTACCCACAGCGCACTCACCACTTCATCGCCGTCCTTCAGCCCGATGCCCCTTACGCCGGAAGCGACGCGCCCCATCGGATTGACTTCATTTTCCGCAAAGCGGATCGCCATGCCATCCTTCGTTAACAGCATAATTTCAGCGTCATTGCGGCTCAGCGTCACATGAATGATCTCGTCTCCATCCGCGACCTTCGCGGCAGCAACGGCTCCGGAACGCTTCGTCTCGTAATCCTTGACCATCGTCCGCTTCACCTGACCCCGCTTCGTTACGAAGACAAAACTGGCCTCCGGCTCGTCAAAACTCCTCAATGGAATGACGCTCACGATCCGGTCCTCTTTGGCTAAACCGATTACGTTGACAATCGCCGTGCCGTTATCTTTCCATTTAAACTCTGGAATTTGATGTACGGGCAGGACGAAGTATTGCCCCCGCTGCGTGAAGATGAGCACATTTTGCAGCGTGTCCACTTCGAGAACGTGCTTCATATAGTCGCCGTCTTTCACGCCTGAGCCGTCTAATTCTCCCCCCGAACGGGTAAAAGACAGCATGCTCGTGCGCTTGATATAACCTTCGTGCGACAGCGTAACGAGCACGTCCTCCTGCGCAACCATCACTTCCAGGTTCACTTTGATTTCCTCGACCTCTCCCTGGATGGCCGACCGGCGCTCCACGCCGTATTTATCGCGGATTTCAAGCAGCTCTTTCTTAATAACCGCGATCAGCTTCTTGTCGCTCTCCAAAATGCCCCGCAGCGTGGCAATTTTCTTCTGCAATTCGTTCAGCTCTTTTTGCAGCGACGTAATTTCCAAATTCGTCAATCTGTACAATTGCAAAGTCAAAATGGAATCAGCCTGCCGCTCGGTAAAGCCGAACATCCATTGCAAATTGTTTTGCGCGTCCTGACGATTTTTCGAAGCCTTGATCGCCGCAATGACCTCATCCAATATGTTCAGCGCTTTAACGAGGCCTTCCAGAACGTGGGCCCGATCCTCCGCCTTCTCCAGCTCATACTGGGTGCGGAAAGTTACGACTTCGCGCTGGTGAGCGATATATGCTTCCAAGATCGCCTTTAGGCCCAACTGACGCGGCGCCTTGTTCACAATCGCTACCATGTTGAAGTTATAGGTCACTTGTAAATCGGTCCTCTTGAGCAAATAGGCTAAAATTCCCTCTGCATCGGCATCCTTCCGCAGCTCAACAACGATCCGCATCCCTTCGCGCCCGCTCTCGTCGCGCACTTCGGCAATGCCGTCCACTTTTTTCTCGAGACGAATGTTTTCCATCGCCGTGACGAGTCGGGACTTGACGACTTGATAAGGAATTTCCGTAATTACGATCTGCTGCTTGCCGCCGCGCAGTGCTTCGATTTCCGTTTTGGCTCGAACATATATGCGGCCTCTCCCGGTTTCGTAAGCGTCATTAATGCCTTCTTCTCCCATAATGATACCGCTTGTCGGAAAATCAGGGCCCTTCACATAAGTGCGGATCTCCTCCAGGCTCATGCTTGGCTTCTCCATTACGGCGATACAGGCATCGATCACCTCGCGCAAATTATGAGGAGGAATTTCCGTGGCAAATCCGGCGGAAATACCGCTGACCCCATTAACGAGCAGGTTCGGATAGCGGGAAGGCAGGACAACCGGCTCCATCGCCGTATTGTCGAAATTATCTTTAAAAGGAACCGTCCGCTTCTCAATATCGCGCAGCAGCTCCATGGCGATGGGTGACAATCTCGCCTCCGTATAACGCATAGCCGCTGCCGGATCATCATCCTGAGAGCCCCAGTTGCCATGGCCGTCGATAAGTACATGCCCCATCTTCCAAGGCTGCGCCATGCGGACCATCCCTTCGTAAATGGAAGAATCACCGTGCGGGTGATAGTTTCCCATTACATCGCCGACGGTTTTGGCCGATTTGCGATAAGGCTTGTCGGGCGTATTTCCCGAATCGTACATCGCGTACAATATCCGTCTTTGCACGGGCTTCAGGCCGTCGCGTACATCGGGAATGGCGCGGTCCTGAATAATATATTTAGAATACCGGCCGAACCGGTCACCTACAACTTCCTCTAAATAGGCCGGCAAAAAATTCTCCAATATACTCAAATCAAGTCACCTTCTATTCCTCATACTCCGTGAAATCTACGTTTTCTACAATCCAGCGCTTACGCGGATCAACCTTATCCCCCATTAGCGTGGATACGCGCCGCTCGGCCTTCGTAGCATCCTCAATCTGTACTTGGAGCAGCGTGCGTGTCTCCGGGTTCATCGTCGTTTCCCACAGCTGATCGGGATTCATCTCCCCGAGCCCTTTATATCGCTGCAGTTCAAAGTTTTTGCCAAATTCCTTCAGATAATTTTGCAGTTGCTCGTCGCTCCATGCATATCTCACCGTTTCCAGCTTGCCTGATTTGCGCGTAATTTTGTACAGGGGCGGCTGCGCAATGTAGACGCGCCCCGCATCGATAAGCGGCTTCATATAACGATAAAAGAAAGTGAGCAGCAGCACCTGAATGTGCGCGCCGTCCGTATCTGCATCCGTCATTATGATGATTTTGGAATAATTGCTGTCTTCCAGCGCAAATTCCGTCCCGATGCCGGTGCCGATCGCTGAGATAATGTACCGGTACTCATCATTTTTCAAAATGTCCGCCAGCTTGGCCTTCTCCGGATTCATCGGTTTCCCTTTCAGCGGCAGAATCGCCTGGATTTTCGAATCCCGGCCCTGTTTGGCCGAGCCGCCGGCAGAATCCCCTTCTACAATAAACAATTCATTCCGCGTAAAATCCTTCGACTGCGCCGGCGTCAATTTGCCGCCCAGATTGGAGCTCTCGCTCCGCTTCTTGCCCGTCCGCATTTCATCCCGCGCTTTACGAGCCGCCTCGCGTGCCCTGGACGCCTGCACAGCCTTCTTGATCAACAGTTGAGCGACCTGCGGATTTTCCTCCAAAAACAGCGCCATATTTTCTGACACGACCGCATCCACCGTACTTCGGGCCGAAGCGCTGCCCAGCTGATCCTTCGTCTGCCCGACAAACTCCACCTCGGCCATCTTTACATTGATGACAGCCATCATGCCCTCGCGCAAATCCGTACCTTCGAGATTTTTGTCCTTCTCCTTCAGTATCCCGTTTTTCCGGGCATAGTCGTTCATCACTCGCGTGTAAGCCGTCTTGAATCCCGTCTCATGCGTACCGCCTCCGCGGGTAGGAATCGAGTTGACAAACGAAGCCAGTGTTTCGGTATATCCTCCGTTATACTGCAGCGCCACCTCTACCTCGACATCGTCCCGCTCTGCATAAAAATGAATGACATCGTGCAGGACATCTTTGCCCTCATTGAGAAATTGCACGAACTGACTGGCCCCGCCCTCGTAGAAAAACTCGTCCGCGCGATCCAAACGGTCGTCCTTCAAAGTGACCTTAAGACCGGAATTCAAAAATGCGATCTCCTGCAGGCGTTCGGCAAGCGTATCATAATTCAGCCCGATTCCTTGAGGAAATACGCGGATATCCGGCTTGAAGGTAACCTTCGTTCCCGTCCGGTTTGTATTGCCGATTATTTCAAGACCAGTGACCGGCTCACCGACATGCTCGATCCCCCGTTTATCTACCCAATACTCGAAGCGCTGGCGGTGGATCTTACCGTCCCGGTAAATATCGACCTCGAGCCACTCGGACAGCGCGTTCGTTACGGAAGCCCCAACACCGTGCAGCCCGCCCGACTTCTTGTATCCCGAGCCGCCAAACTTCCCTCCGGCATGCAAAATAGTAAACACGACCTGCGGCGTTGGAATCCCGGTCTTATGAATGCTCGTGGGAATACCCCGCCCGTTATCGAATACTGTAACTGACCCGTCCTTATTCAGCGATATATCAATTTTCGAGCAGTATTTTGCCAAATGCTCGTCAACAGCATTGTCTACGATCTCCCACACCAGATGATGAAGTCCCGACGAGCTCGTACTGCCGATATACATACCAGGTCGTTTGCGTACCGCTACAAGCCCTTCGAGCACTTGAATGTCGTCCGCGTCGTATCCTGAAGCCGCCGCATCTGCGCCAGCCTGACTCGCTGCTGGCCCGGCAACGCCTTCGAACAAATCGATTTGATCGGCCATTCATGCTCCCCCTTTATATGTTTCTTTATGTAGACATTATTATATCAAATGCAAACAAATGTTTTGGTTACCTTGTACATTTTAATTCAATATGTCCTGTTTCGTAAAGACAAGGAACGAAACAAACAATGAAGCAAGTCCCCAAACCGCCAATACAGCCAGTGAAAAGCCAAGCGTCATCCCTTCGATCGGAGCGGGCGTTCCCGCCAAATATTGCGTCAGGCCCAAGTTGACCATAAACAAATATTTTGCACTCGTCCAGGACGAAGCCAAATTCGTTAGTATATTGCCTGCGATTAATGCAGCCATCATAATCACAATGCTGGCCGCCGTGCTCCGTACAAGCACCGACACCATAAATGCCAGCATGGCAACGACGGAACTAACAAACCAAATCAGTCCCATTTGCATCAAAATATATTTCCATTGCGGCACAGCGTGTACTCCTGTTATATCGACATCTGCGCCTTGAAGCTTAAATCCGGTAAATACAGGCAGGTTAAATCCTTTGTAGCCAAAAAATAAACCGGAAACCAGATAACAGACAATAAATGTTGAGACGACGATCAGCGAGACGAACATAAGCAAGGTGATCAGCTTGCTCAGCAGCACCTTCCAGCGCCTCATCGGCCGGGTCAGCAGCATTTTGATCGTGCCGCTCGTTCGTTCGGAAGAGACGATATCCGATCCGATCCCCATAATCAGCAACGGAATAAATAAGGTCGCCGCATTGTCCAAAAATTCTTTCGTAAAAGCAACGGCCCCTGGCTGACGGGGGTTCACGTCATGCTCCAAATAATATTTCATCTGTTGAATATAGATTTGGCGGTATTTTTTCCATTCCTCCGGTACCCGGTCGCTGCCGAGCGAGTTCTGATTGTCAGTAATAGCCTGCTGCACTTCCCTGCGCCAGTCCGCACCGAACTTGCTTCTCTTCTCCTCGGCCGCCCGCAGCTGCGCATAGGCAAAAATGGGGACAAGCACGAGGAGCACAAGCAAAATGACATAAAAACGCTTCTTCTTTATCATTTTGATCGTTTCATTCTTCACCAATGGAATCATACTATTCAATTCCCTCACCTTCCGTCAACTCCAGGAAGAGCTGCTCCAATGTCGGGTTGATTTTCTGCACGCCATGGATATGGATGCCTTTTGCCACAAGGTGTGGAATGATGTGTCGTACATTCTCCGGCAGCATTTGCGTCACGACCGCTTCTTCCCCCATTCCGGCGATAATCGTATCGTCCAGTACGGTATCTGCTTGAGGAATGATCGTTATTCCTTCTAACTCCAGCAGCTTCATTCCCTGATCGCGGGGTGACAGCTCCCAAACTACATAATTCGAATTTTCGGAGATCAGTTCTTCTACAGCTCCGACAGCCAGTACGCGCCCGCGGCTAATAATAGCTACACGGTCACACAGCAATTGAATTTCACTAAGCAAATGACTGGACACAAAGACGGCCAAGCCCTCCTCGGCCAGCCTGCGGATAAACAGACGCAGCTCCTTAATCCCCTTCGGGTCGAGCCCGTTCGTCGGCTCATCAAGTATAAGCAGCTTCGGCCGGCCCAGCAGAGCCTGGGCAATGCCAAGACGCTGGCGCATCCCTAGTGAATATGTTTTTACCTTATCATGAATCCGCTGATCAAGGCCAACGACATCCACCACCTCAGCGATTCGCTGCTCCTTTATCCCCGGCATCATCCGGGCAAAATGCTGTAAATTTTCCCATCCCGTCAAATACGGATATACCTCTGGATTTTCTACGATTGATCCGACATAAGCCAACGCTTGCTCCGGCTGTCTTCTCACATCATATCCGCAAATCGTCACCGAGCCGCCGGTCGGACGGATCAAATCTACGAGCATCCGGATCGTCGTCGTCTTTCCCGCGCCATTGGGACCAAGAAAACCGAACACCTCGCCTGCCCGGACTTGAAAAGTGACATCCTGTACGATCCATTTGCGCCCGATCTTTTTCCTTAGCCGTTCTACGCGAAGCACAATCCCTTCGGACCCATCACTCGTTGTTTGCTGCGGCCGCTCGCGCTCCCGTTCTTCTACAGCCTTGTCCACTGGCGACATTGATTCCACTCCTTAAGCCTTGTCTGTTCGTGTATTGATTATTCGTACTAATAAGCACTCTGTAAAATTCGTTCCGCGATAATTTGATATCCTGTCCCGTTCGGATGAAAATGGTCACTAGCCAAGTACTTTGCTGAGTTTTGCGCAAACAGGTCAAACGTAGGGACCATGACCACCTTTTCATAATCGCTTAATATATCCGTTACGATATTGTTCCAGCGCGCCACAGCCCCGTCGCCGATTTCCCTCATCATTGGCAAATCAGAAAACGGATTGTATAAACCAACGTACACTAACTGTGCTTGCGGATTAATTTCGATCAGCTTAGCAATGGCAGCCGCAAATTGCTCCGATGCTTGCGTTACAGACTGCTCCAGTTCCTGTTCGCTCGGAAGCTGTCTCCCGCTTTGCAGGTTCTGCGCACCATCGAACAAATCGTTTCCGCCGATGGACAGTACGATAAGATCAGCCTGCCGCAGCGAATACTGCACGCCTTTCTCATCCAACAAATGCTTGAGACCTTCCGTAGTCAAACCGTTAATGCCCAAATTGTTTACTAATTTGGATTCCGCTCCTTGCTCTTTCAGCAATTCTACCGTTCGCCTTGCAATTCCTTTGCCGCTGTCATCCCCCGTGCCTTTGGCAAGCGAATCGCCTATCGCTGTCACGCTTAGCTCTTTGCTGTCCGACGGCAGCGAGCCCGGCGCTTCTTCTGGCAAGCCTGTCTTGTTCTGATCTGGAATGCCGTTTATCTGTGCAGCTTGAGGAAAAATAACATCTTTAACCGCAAATGAAAATCCGGCAATTAGCAATAAGGTGGACAACAGTGATAACACTCCCGTCATCCGCCATATTCGCGAAGTTGAATTGTTCTTGCTCATTCTGTCTGTCCTCCTGTGCCATTATTTCCTAATGATGCCGTGCCTAATAGCATTACTGCTAATAACTTAATAACTTTAATAACACTAATAACTAACATAAAACTTCTCATGCCAATAAGCAAATGCAACCTCAGCCTTTAGTAAATTAATTATTTTATTTAACATCTTGTCCATAAATAGCTAAATAAAAAAACTGGATTTTCAAAAAAGAGAGGAGTATAATACTTTGTACGGGCAATATACGGGTTATTAGCTTAGCTGGTAGAGCAGCCGACTCTTAATCGGCAGGTCGCAGGTTCGACCCCTGCATAACCCATTGTTTAACCAAAAAGAAGAGCTGTTCCAGCATCTACGCAAGGATGTTGGAACAGCTCTTTTTTCGTACTCGCACGTTTTTTGCCTGGCAACGAATCGTCACCGGGTAGAGCAGTCTGCTCAATTCGCCTTATTTTCCGATAAACTCCTGAACCCAATGTCCGTTATAATAGCCCACACCGATTAAAGTGTATTTGGAGTTCAATATGTTAGCTTTATGTCCCGGACTTTCCATCCAGGCTTTAACGACGTCGGCGGCTGTCTTTTGTCCTTTGGCAATGTTCTCGCCTGCATACCGGTACGTAATATTATAGGCATCCATCATATCAAAGGGTGACCCGTATTTGGGGGACGTATGGCTGAAATAATTATTTTTATACATATCGATTGCTTTATCCTTGGCCATTTTAGATAAATTCGTATGCACGACAAGCGGCTTGAGCCCAGCTTGCTTCCGTTCCTTATTGACTAGGGCCACCACCTGAGCGGCATTCTCCGCCTGAATTTGAGCATACAGGGCAGCCATCTCCTTCGCAGATGCAGCTGCGCTTGGGGCTTTGCTGACAGCTTTGTTGGCAGTTTTGTTGGCAGTTTTGTTGGCAGTTTTGTTGGAAGATTTACTCGCATCTGCTGCATGGATCGTTCCGATTCCGGCAAAAGGCAGCGCTGGCACCGCTGTTAACGAAGCAGTCAGGCCAAGCAACAGTACACTGGACAGGATTCCTTTCACTTCCGGCCTATTCATCATTGCATCCTCTCCCTCTAACTCTAACTCTTACATTCTTTGGTGTATCTTGTCATATTCTAACATGAGTTGTAATTCAGCGCATGAGTAATTATTGGAATTATCCTCAATTGCTTAATACCCTTCTTCTGGCCATTCGTAACTTCCTTTGAAGTCTTTTTAAGCCTCCTTCCGAAAATTATTTTCCTTTCCAAGACTATAGTCTAGTAATAATTCCGGCTTTAGGCGGTTTTGGTATTCCCCCAATTGACATACCATGGTAATATCAATAAATGGTAGTACATAACCCAATAATTAAATGGCGGTTGAAAAATATGAACAAAGATACACAAATTTATATTCTGCTGAGCAATCCGCGGACCATCGTCACGAAAATGATCGGTTTGTACACAAGAGCTCCTTATAATCACGCGTCGATCGCATTTGATTCTGAGCTTCGAGAAGTATACAGCTTTGGCAGGAAGCATCCTCTTATTCCCGTCTTTGGCGGATTTGTCAAGGAGAACATTCACTCCGGCGTATTTGAAAAGGCAACCTGCGCAATTTACAGCTGTTCAGTCAGTAAGGAAACCTACGAACGAATGCGTACATACGTCCGGCAATTTGAAGAGAACGATGAGCTTTACAGTTACAATTTTCTAGGTATTCTCGGAATTATCCTCAACATGGAGCTCGGCAAAGAAAACTCCTACTTCTGTTCTCAATTCGTCAGTTCCGTATTTAAGCAAGGCGGAGTTGACCTCGTAAATAAGTCTGCCGCATTAACCACTCCTGCGGATCTGCAATCCTGCACCCACCTTGAGCTCATATTCCGGGGCAGCCTGGAAACCTATCGTCAATTGTGCTGTTACCGCAGAAACAACAGCGTTCAGCAGCATCCATCCTACGTCGTATAACCGCTCCGTCAATGATTTCCCCCTATATTCGCACCAGACTGAAAAAGGGTCTGTCCCAAGTAGTCAATTACTACATCGGACAGACCCTTCATTTCAACTCTATTCAAAATTCCATTGTCAGACCGTCATCCTTCTATCGGCTTGCTCAAACGGTATCCGCGGCAAATAAAGCCCATATGCTCGTAAAAAGACTTGGCCAGCATATTGCGCTCTCCTCCCGCCGACAAGACTAGCTGCAGGCTTCCTTGCTGCTTGCCCCATAATTCAGCCGCCTCCACCAGGCCCCTGCCGATGCCGGTTCCCCGGCGCTTCTCATCGACGACCATGGCGGTAATTTGCGTAACCGGATTGTTCATATCGTGCGTTTGGTACTGCTTCAAGAAGGTTGTGCCGACGATGACGCCATTAAGCTCAGCCACAAGACTGCAAAGAAGCGGATGATCCTCAAGCATACATAGCCGTTCATAAAGCACGCTCGGCGTTGTCGGGTATTTGAGCTGGCGCATTAAGGGCAGCAGCTGATCGACATCGTTACGGCTGCTTTTACGAATAACAAAAGCAGGTGCCAACACCATACTACTCATTGATCTTTACCACCTTTAATGAGCTAGCCGCTTGTCTGACGCGGCTGCGAGCTGTTTCAACATCCTTTGCCCCGCTTAGGGCAACGGCCATCCGTCTCCCTGGCTTGCTAAGCGGCTTGCCGAATACGCGCACCTGCGTTCTCGGCACGTTCAAAGCTTCCTCCACGCCGCTGATGACGAAGGCTTCCCCTTCGAAATCGCTCTTCAGCGTGGCGGACGCGCCAGCCGTCAGCAGCTCCACCGAAGGAACCGGAAATCCGAGAATCGCCCGGACATGCAGCGCAAATTCGGACATATCCTGAGTGACCATCGTCACCATCCCTGTATCATGAGGACGCGGGGAAACTTCGCTAAAGACGACCCCGTCTTTCGTAAGAAACAATTCTACGCCGAATAAGCCGTAACCACCGAGCGCATCCGTTACTTTACGAGCGATCCGTTCCGCCTCCAGAAGCTGGTCCGCGTTCATTTCATGAGGCTGCCACGATTCGACATAATCCCCATCCTGCTGAATATGTCCAATCGGCGGGCAAAAGACAGTCCCTGACGAAGAGCGGACGGTCAACAACGTAATCTCACTGACAAAAGGGACAAATGACTCAACGATCACCTTCGTCTGCCTGGCTCTGGCGCCATCCAGCGCCGTCTGCCAGCAGGCTGGCACATCGCCGGGCTCCCGGCAAACACTCTGGCCTTTGCCTGACGAGCTCATCAGCGGTTTGATCACACATGGATATCCAAGCTCACCGGCAGCTGTTTCCAGCTGTTCAAGACTGCTTGCAAAACGATAGGCCGCCGTCGGCAAACCGAGCTCTTCCGCGGCGAGCCGGCGAATCCCTTCCCGATCCATCGTTAATTTGGCTGCTCCAGCTGTAGGAATCACCTTAAAGCCTTCACGTTCCAGCTCAACGAGAACATCGGTAGCAATCGCTTCGACTTCCGGGACGATGATATCTGGCGAGACGCTAACTATCAAAGATCGCAGCGCATCCCCATCCAGCATATCGATGACATGGGATTCATGGGCGACTCCCATGGCGGGCGCATGCTCATAACGGTCCACAGCAATCGTTCGGACGCCCAGCCTCTGCGCTTCAATCACTACTTCCTTGCCTAATTCCCCACTGCCAAGCAGCATGATGCTCCTGGCACGCTTTGAAACAGGAGAACCCCACATCACTTCAGATATCCCCCTTGAATTTATGAGTTGTTCATCTTCATCTATTTTCGGGTTTTATCAGAAATAATGCAAGGGTTCGACATTAAAAAATAATTAAAATCTACAGAAAGTTACAAAAATCGAAATTGTGCCTCAACAAGCCCGTTGTAAATTCCCTTTTGTTCCATTAATTGCTCATGAGAACCTTGCTCCTTGATCTCACCATGGTCAAGCACGACGATATTATCGGCATTCCGGATCGTCGACAAGCGGTGGGCGACAATGAACGAAGTTCGCCCTTGCAGCAGCACCTTCAGCGCCTCCTGAATTTTCAGCTCCGTCTCCGTGTCGATGCTTGCAGTTGCCTCATCCAGAATCAAAATCCGCGGGTTGGCGAGCAGTGCCCGGGCAAAGGACAGCAGCTGACGCTGCCCCATAGACAGAGCGCTGCCGCGCTCCTCCACCTCGGTGTCGTATCCCCCCGGCAGCTTCATAATGAAGTCGTGCGCATCTACTGCTTTGGCTGCTTCTTCAACCTCTGCGTCCGTCGCATCTAGGCGCCCGAAACGGATGTTATCCCGAATGCTGCCCGAAAAAATAAAAGTATCCTGCAGAACGATGCCAATTTGACTGCGCAAACTTTGCACCGTTACATCACGAATATCATGGCCGTCGATCAATATTCCGCCATGGGTCGTATCATAGAAACGGCTAAGCAGATTAATGATCGTACTTTTCCCTGAGCCGGTATGGCCAACGAGTGCGATCGATTGGCCCGGACTCACATCCAAGGAAATTCCCTTCAAGGCCGGACGGCCCTTCTCGTATTCAAAAATGACGTTGTTAAACTGAATATTACCCTTGATCGGAGGCATCGGCTTTGCCCCCGGCTTATCAGCGATGCTCGGCTCCTCGTCGATAAATTCGAAGATCCGTTCCGAAGAGGCCATCGCCACAAGCAGTTGGTTGTACATCATTCCGAGACGGTTAATCGGTTCCCAGAAGTTGCCGACATAGTTGCTGAACGCGACGAGCAGACCGATTGTCAATTCTCCCGACTGAATCAAATATACACCAAGCATAAACAAAATAAAGGTGCCCATTCCGCCGGTGATTTCGATGATCGGCCCGAACATCTGGTTCATGGCCGACGCTTTATCCCATGACTTCCTGCTGTCCATGTTCATCTTATCGAAATAACGCATGTTCTCCTGCTCCTGCGTATAGGCTTGCGTTACCCGAATCCCTTGAATTGATTCATTCAGGTGAGAGTTAATCCGAGAATTTCGCATCCGTACTTCCTGCCATGCAATCCGGATTTTCTGCCGCAGCTTCGTGGAAACTAAGAACATGATCGGCACCGTAATCATGACAGCAAGCCCGAGCTTCCAGTTAATGAGCAGCAGGATGACCACAATACCAGCCAGCTGCACACAGTCGATCATCAGGTTGACAACGCCGTTCGTGAACAAATCCTGCAGAGAGTTCACATCATTCGTAACCCGGACGAGCACAGAACCTGCCGGCCGTTTATCAAAAAAATTAAACGAGAGCTTCTGGATATGCCGGAACAAATCCGACCTTAAATCATAAATAACTTTCTGGCCGATAATATTCGTATATTTAATACGCAGCTTACTGGCCCCCCATTGCACAATGTATAAAACGACGATAATTACCGTCAGCGTATACAGCAATTTGAGGCTCGGGCTGCCTATTGGGGGAGCAATCGCTTTATCAATGGCGATACTCGTCAAATAAGGAACCGTAAGTTTTGTAATCGTTCCGAGTATCGTCATAATAAGTACTAACGGCAGCATCTGCTTCGCATAAGGCTTCATGTAGGAGAACAGCCTACGAAACTGTGTCCAGTCAAATGCCTTGTCAATCAGCTCATCATCCTGATAAATAAACCGGTCTTCAATCCGTGTCTTCTTCTTCATTCCTTTGGATGCCTGGTTGCTGTGGAGTTCCGTATTCATCTACAACACCTTCCCTTCGCTGCGGTTAGCTCGGGCCAGATGATCGGCATATTGAATCCGGTATACTTCCTGGTACGGCCCAGGCTGCTGAATCAGCTGTTCATGGTTGCCCCGCTGCACGATTTTTCCTTCGTCCAGCACGAGAATTTCATCGGCATGCCGCAGGGATGAAATCCGGTGGGCAATAATAAACGTCGTCCGCCCCTGCATCACTTCCTGGAAGCCTGATTGGATTTCGTGTTCCGTCTCCATATCTACGGCGCTGGTCGCGTCGTCGAGAATGAGTATTCTCGGATTTTTGAGCAGCGCCCTGGCGATGGCGATCCGCTGTTTCTGCCCGCCAGACAACCCCATTCCCCGTTCGCCTACGACCGTATCGTAGCCGTCCGGCAACTCCATAATAAAGTCATGCGCTTTGGCAAGCTTTGCTGCATTGATAATTTCCTCCATCGATACCTGATTCATGCCGTAAGCGATGTTGTTGCGGATACTGGAGGAAAACAGGAACGTCTCCTGAAATACCGTTGCAATTCCACTGCGCAAGCTTTGAATGCTTATATCCTTAATGTTGATTCCATCGAGGCGAATGCTGCCCTCATTCACATTGTACGCCCGCATCATCAGCTGAATAATCGTTGATTTGCCGGAGCCCGTGCCTCCGAGGAAGCCAATAACCGAGCCGGGCTTAGCCGTGAAATGAATGTCCGTTACCGCTGCCATCTTGTTTCCGTAAGCGAACGTGACATGATCAAACTCAACATGGCCTTGAATTTTCTCTAAATCCAAATCTAAGGCGTTCTCCTCATCCTTCACGTCCACGTTCTGATTCAATATTTCCAGCACCCGCTCGCCCGAAGCTTTCGACTGGGTGTAGTTGTTAATATGGAAGCCAAGGCCCCACATCGGGCCGATAATGAACCAGATCAGGCTGAAAAAAGCGACCAAATCCCCGAGCGTCAGCTGTTCTTTAATGACCAGAGTTCCCCCGACGGCCAGCAGTACAGCTACGCTAATCGAAGCGAGCAGCTCCATTACCGGAAAAAACTTGCTCCATAGCGTCGCCGCAAAGATTTGATTCTCTTTATAACGCTCATTCCGATGCGAAAACTTTTCCATCTCATGCGGTTCGCGCGCAAAAGATTTGACGGTACGCACCCCGGTTACGTTTTCTTGAACGGCGGTTGTAAGCGAGCTTAAAGCAAGGCGCATTTCCTGAAAAGCCGGATGAATTTTCGATTCAAATTTCAAAGCGACTCCCCCCAAAAAGGGAATCGTGATCATCGTAATCAGTGTGAGCTGCCAATGGATCGACATCATCATGGCCGAGCCGAAGACGACCATCAGCACCAAATTCAGCAGTTGGGCAAAGCCGAAGCCGACGAAATTTCGAATCGCCTCGAGATCCCCGGTTAACCGTGACATTAAATCTCCTGTCTTGGCACGGTCATAATAGCGGAAAGATAGAAACTGCAGTTTCTCGTAACAAGCATTTCGAAGCCTGTAGGCGAGGTAATTGCCTAATCTTCCCCCAAAAAAGCCGTGCAAAAACTGTAAAAAGGCCTTGATGATAACGACGGACAATGCCGTTAATGCAATCCATATCACATCCCCATATTTTCCGGGCCGGATTACATCGTCAATTAAATTTCTCAGAAGTAAAGGATATACGAGTCCAAACCCCGTCGCTGCAGCCAAACATAGAATGGATAGGATTAAATATGTCCTTCGTTCTCGATAATAGCCGCGTAATTGCCTAAGTACTTCCATGTCGTTCCCTCCCAGTAACGCCTGTCATCGACGGCCTGCAACCATGGACATGATTACCCCTTTTCGCGACTTCGCATTACTTTTCAGTTATGTTTTTGTTGTGATTCCGTTAAAGAAATTGCTGCTCACATTAAGAAAATGCTTCATACAGAGATTGAAGCTGCTTCGGTACAGCCTGCCAGGCTGCCGTATCGTCAGATGATTCCGCCATGCCGGTCATGCCTGTCTCCCATTCGCTCCACTGCGCCTCAAACGCCGCAGCCATCGCTGCGAATCTGGCCGAGGTTTCCTCCGTATAATATTGAATCAACTGATTCCCGTAGCGCTGTACGGCCTCCTTTACGCTTTCACTCAGCGGTTCCTCCAGAGCATCGCGCAATTTTTGTTTACCCCCTCCTTCGAAAAATGACTTTGGATTTTTGAAAAAGCTCCAATATTGTAAAGCCTTAAAGCTGTACTCCAAAGTACTTTCCTGAACGTTTGGAGTCAGCCAGGCAGAAGCAGTGTGTATAGATAACGCAGGCATTGCTGGAATGTCCTGCTCCATTTTGGCAAGCCAGGCGGCCGATTCGCTCTGCAGCAAGTCATCGCACTTCTTCTCCAACCGCAAGGTGGTTGCCTGAACCTCACGCTGAAGCTCAATGCTCAACTGATCCATCCAGCCCTTCAGCGAGGCGGCAAATTTGCGCTTCATGTCCCCGCCGTCATCTTGAAGCAAAGATGGATGGAAGTAGTCATGGAATAAATCTGCGGCCAGAAATTGCAGCCTTCTCCGCACATGAAACAGCAGTTCCTCTGTCTCCTGGGCAATTTCCACTTGTCTGCTCCGATGGCTCAGCGCCTGGAGCTCTGCATGGAAGAGCTGGCGATCCAGAGACAATTGCGCCCGGATTGCTTCCCGCTCCTCCTTGCTTTTGGTGAGCGTCTCATTCCACTGCTCCACCCGCGAAATAATTTGCTGCAGCTCATGGCGGGCGGCATGAACGGCCAAACCAGCCAAGTCTTCGCCGATAAATTTGAAGAACGGTCTCTCAAAGCTTATCAAGCCGGAAGCCTCGAGGACGGCACAATCCCCTGACATTTTGGATTCTAGGGCATTCATGCTCGATACAGGATAAATCTGCGGCGACTCGATTCCGGCTGAGCGCAGCCCGTCTTCCACATGCTCGACTACGCTCGCCAACTCCTCCGGCGTGGCAGCCAGATCGGCCGCGTTTACGATAAAGAACATTTTATCCAGCGCAAAGCTTCCCTTTACCCGGCCCAAATGGCTCAGGAACTGGCGATCCGCGCGGGAAAACGCATGATTGTAATAAGTTACGTACAGCAATGCATCGCTATTCTTCATATATTCAAAAGTAACGCCGGTATGGCGGGCATGAATGGAATCCGCTCCCGGCGTATCCACGATAACGATCCCCTGCTCGGTGAGCGGACAAGAATAATACAGATCAATACCGGCCACAAAGCAAGCCCGGCTCTCTTCCGATACATAAGCGGAAAATTGCTCCAGCCCGGTAACCTCCCGGCCGCCTAGGCGCGGGGCATTGTCCTCCCAGCCTGATGCAGCCGCTTTCAGGAAGCTGAAGTGAGCGCGTCCGGAAGGCGGCACGTCCGGGGCCTTCAGCTTGTTCACTGCGGCCAGCCAGCTTCCTTCCTTCCATGCTCCCAACTGAAGCGCCTCGAAAGAATAAGCCAGGTCCTCCTGCATCGCTTCCATCGTCTTAAAAGCGATGGCTGCCTGGCCGTGCATCATGTCCCCTTCAGGCGCCATGATGCGGTTGATCGCCGCAGTGGTAGGATGCGGCGATACGGGCAGTACGCGAGCCCCCAATAGGGCGTTGGCGAAGGATGATTTACCCGCGCTGAAAGCCCCGAACAGCGCGACTGTAAAGCGGCCGCCGCCAAGGGCGGCTGCGCGGTCGCGCAGCTCACGTACCCCCGACCCGAAGGCGGGGAACGGAGCCAGCGCCTCGGCCGCGGCGCCAAGCGCGGCCGCCGCCGCGCCCAGCCGCTGCCGCCCGCGGATGGCCGCGGCTGAGCCAGCGGCGCTCTGCTGCTGCGGCAGTTGGCTCGCGGCCGAATGCGGCGGCGGGCCTGCGGGCGCGGGCTGCGCCGCCGGTTCAGCGCCTGGCTGTGGCGGCTGCAAGCCTGCAGCTTTCGGCTGCCGCTTCTCGCCTGCCGCTTCTGGCCGTTGCGGGTGGTCCATCGCCCCTACCTGCTGCTGGCCCACGCCTTCAAGCTGTGGCGCCCGGCCCACAGCCTCCGGCTGCGCAGCCGTCGCCATGTCCCTCACCTCCGGCAATGTGCCGGGAGGGAGGGACGGGCGCGCGCCGAGCAGCGCGTGCATGCGCCGTGCGCGCGCGCCGCTGGCTGAGCGCAGCGCTTGCAGCTGCGCCGCGGCCGTGGAGCGCGCCAGCAGCGCCTCGCGCGATGCGGCCAGCCCCTGCCGGGCGGCCGTCAGGCGCGGCGCCAGCTCCGCCAGCAGCTCCTCCGCCAGGAGAAGCGCGGCGCGGCGGTAGCGGCCTGTAATGCCGGCCGCTACGTCAGCGGCGTAGCGAAGCGTATATTCGCCGGTTAGCACCGCACCTTCGCGGGCAGGGCCGGCGATCCACTCCTCCTCCGCCTGTGGAAGCACAGCGTCCAGCCTGCTTTCCCATTCCGCGCTCCACAGCTCCTCCGCTTTTCCAAGACGGCGCAGCATGTCGCGCACATGCCAATCGACCTGGGCCAGCGTCTGTTCGCGCAGCTTAAGCAGAAACTGCTCTGCCCTCCGCTGTTTCTCGCGCTCCGTTTTAGCCGTATGGAACAATAGTCCCGTTTTGAAGCCAGGCTTGCGGCTCTCCAAATAAAGCTCTGCCGCATCGCGAAGTGGCGGCGTCATAATATGGGCATTGACAAGAAAGCCGTCCAGTTCCGCTATAAACTCATCTCGCAATTTCGGAAGCAAATGGTCCTTTTCGGCAGCTTCCTGCTCCAGAGCTAACAGCTCTGCCTCCAGGCTCGCAAAAGCCTGCTCCCCGCCGATCTGGTCCAGCAGCCTTTGGCTCTCCTCTTCATCATCGGCATCCAGCCGTTTCAAGTACTGCTCTCCTCCATGAAATAGCGAACAGTCAATACTGAACTCAAGCAAGCTCTGACGCACATCGAACAGCGAGTCGATGGTCTCTTCCAGCTGGGACAACATGTTTAGAGGATGGGATACTTCCTTCAAGGAAATATAGAACACCCCAGACGGCACGATTCCCCATAGTTCAAAAGCATCCTCCACCGATTTCCGGTAAGCTGCAAATGACAACTCATGCGCCCGGTGTTTATCGATTTGATTCACCACGAGGTACAAAGGCTTACCCCAGTCCGCCAACCGTTTGGCAAATGTCAGGTTGCTCTCGGACAAAACATGGTTATAATCCATCACATAGAACACCACATCTGCGAGATGCAGCGCCGAATTGGTAGCCAGCGCATGACCGGCATCATTGGAATCAACGCCAGGGGTGTCCAGCAGCACACCATGCTCGCCCAGTATAGGAACATCGTCCCATAACGAAATCATCGAATATGTATTTCCGTCCCGGTAATACTCATCCAGCCGGTCAAGCTCCACCTCAACCTCTGCCGCGGTTCCCGCTGCTGCTTCTGCACGATTCAGCACCGCACGGGGCTGGCCGTTGCGAATCGCTGCGATGTTTGCTGTAGTTGGAATGGGACCGGACGGAAGCACCGGTTTGCCGCATAGCCTGTTGATCAAGCTCGACTTTCCCGCCGAGAAATGCCCGCAAAACGAAAAAGTTAATTCATGAGCCGCTAGCTTCCTCCTTAAATCTTCAATTTCCCGAAGCGCCTGTGGATCTTGCTCTTCCCGATATATTTCCCATAATTGGTCAAGGCGGTCACGAAGCCGCTGATCCTGACCAATTGTCAACGTTTCCATGATTATGTATCTCCTTCTGCATGTTCGCATCATTAGGCCGGGTGCTGTTTGCTTTTATATAAGTTGAACCATTGAAAGGGATGTGGGCCAAGTACGTAAATTGTTCCTACGGTCGTTGTTGCTCCCTGAATTCTTGGATGATATCGATTCGTAAGAGGTAGGAATCCGCTCATAAAGGCGACCACAAGCTTATGCGCCTCGAAGCAGCTTTCCTTCAGAAAGCTTTCAGTATGCTTTCGAAGCCGCTTTCTTTCAGAAAGCTTTCAAATTCTTCGGAATTATGTTCTACCCTGCCTGCATCCTATTTTTTAGTTTAGCTTATATAGATTGACAATTACTTACAGCTCCGCTGTATCTTAGTGTTTCATCTCCTACGAATTCCATGTCTTAGGAAATACATTCATTTTACATGAGTGGCATCCTACATGGAAGTCTCATAATCCGTGATTTTCCTGTAAAATTTAAAGAACTACCCGGGTATTTAAGGAAAAACACCGTTCAGAGTACATTGTTCTCTGTCAAATGGCGTTTAGCTTCCTTTTTAGACCAAACCGACTTTATACTTCATTATTGTTCTTAAGATTTATAAACAGCATACTCCAATTGCGATAATAAAAAAATAACCGGCCTGCGGGGCAACCCCGAAGACGGTTATTTATGACGAAGCTTCAATCACATCGTTGGCGCTTCAAGCAGCTCGCCTTCTGATGGAATTAATATTTCGAACACTTTGCCATGCTGGAGAATCGTAATGCCTTTCTCCTTATCCTTCATAACTACAACTTCCGGCTTCACCGCCATGCGTTCCAAGTAGTGGCTTGGCACTTCGCCGGAATCGCTCACCGTGATGCCTTCGAGTTCCCGCTCATCGTTCTCCTGTAAATCAATTTCGATTACTTGTTCGAACATATCCGAGAATTTTTCAAAATTGTCCGTGTACACAGAAATACATTTCATGGAGTCTCATCCTCTTCTATCTAGGTTTGTAAGTCACTTCTCTCTATCTTTTCTGACCAGTGACTTTTTCATACGTTTTTTGCCTTCCCGGCAAACATCCAGCAACGGACAAACCTCGCATTGCGGATTTTGGGCTTTACAGTGATATCTTCCGAAAAAGATGAGCCGGTGATGTGTAATCGTCCACTCTTCTCTAGGAACCCGCTTCATCAGCTTCTTCTCGACTTCAAGTACGGAATCGTTCCAGCCAGCTAGTCCCAGCCGCTTGCTGACACGCTCCACATGCGTATCGACGGCAATTGCCGGTACATCAAATGCATTGGACACGACAACGTTAGCCGTTTTGCGCCCTACACCTGGAAGCTTAACCAGCTCGGCATGCTCTCTGGGCACTTCACCATCATACTGCTCAATGAGAATCCGGCATAAATTCTGAATATGCTTCGCTTTACTCCGAAATAATCCAATCCTCCGGATATCCTGCTCCAGCTCTTCCAACGGAACAGAAAGATAGTCTTCCGGTGTCTTATATTTCTGAAATAAATCATCCGTCACCTTGTTTACGGTTGCATCGGTGCACTGCGCCGACAGCAGCACGGCAATCGTCAATTCGAACGCATTGCTGTGGCGGAGCTCACAGTGCGCATCCGGAAACATAGCGCCGATGCAGTCCAGAATATGACGGACACCCGCGGCATTCATGTCTCCACCTAACCTTTCTTTACGAATCTTCACGAAGAAAACCGTCCTGCCCGGGAATGATCCCGCAACAAGACGGTTATTCTCACGAAAATGATTATTGTTTTTCGATTTCAACGAGTCTGTCGCCATTGAAATATAAAACAATTTTATCATCATCTTTCAGAGATTGCACGGAAATAGTCGTATCACCTTGGTGAACATACGTATCCGCATTTACAAAAAACTTATATTTGTCATCAGCGATGCTCGCTCTTTTCACAACAAGTTCTCTGGCATTCGCGTCATAACGGGAAAATTTCCGTTCTAATGCAGGCAATACCTTCACGACAAGTGTACCATCAATTTCTTTATGCACCTCTACATGATCAGACGTAGTCAAGGTATTCGCCCCTGTCGCTACGGAAGTGCCGCGGTGCACCTTAACACCGTTTGCCAGCGGGAAGGACTCTAATGTCCCCGTAAATGTTTTCACCGTCAATGTCGAGGCGTCGATATTTTGAATGCTGCCCAGCGTCAACTTCACCACTTGAAGGGCTACCGCTTTATGGCCATTAAATGACACGTTAATCGTTTGACCGTTTTGGATATCCGCTATTCTGATCGGGTTTCCGCTATCGTTCGTAAGCACCGTTTGATCGATATAGATGCTTTCTGTAATTCCTTTGCTATTAAGCACCCGAACACGGCTCATGGAAGTATCTACGGAGCTAACTACAAATTGGGCCGAGGACTTCACGGCAAGTGTCTGTACGACGTCCTGATTCGTGCTGAGCAGTGCGATAACCGGATCACCGACTTTAATATCATTAAAGTTCATTCCGCTCCGGCCGTACAGCTCGATAGCTGGCGCAGTTCCCTGATACGGAAGCGTCACCGTTTTGCCGCCAGCGGTCAATAACGTAATCTTCTTTTCCGATGTATTAGCAGATACGAAAGTTCCTTCATACTTATAAATCATTTGTACGCTTAAAGCTCTGTTACCGATATAAGTCAACTGAATTTTCCGGTCTTTGCTGAGCAATGTCTCCAGACCGGCTAACGTCGGCTGCGTGGAGTTGTATTCCACCTTCGTTTTCTCATCTAATACAAACACATGCGGCTTCATATTTCCATCCAATACGGTCAACGTCTTCGTCTTGCTATCATAATTTACAATCGTCGCCGCATTCAATTGCTCGGATTGACGGCCTTGCACTACGATCTTCGTCACCCGGTCGTCCGCATCCAGCGTTAACTCCACCTTGTCTCCGCCGTGCAAATCTGCAATCAGATCATCGTAGGTAGCCTCGCTAATTCCGCCGATGATGATCTCCGGCTTCTCGGCCAACAGCTTAACTTCAGGATAGCCGCTCGCATTGCTATACGTAAGCAGCAATCCGTTCGGGTCCAGGCTCAGCAGCGTGCCGGTGACTGAACGCTCCACACTCTGTGTAACTTCCAGCGATTCCAGCACACTATTGCTCACCGAATATTTAATAGAAGAATTTTCTCTCAATTCTCCCAAATTATTGAGCTTCTGACTTTGATATAACAATATTGTCTTATCGTTCACTGCAAAGGTCTCGACACTGCCATCCTTATCACGAATAGTCACTTTCTTGCCGGTCACATCAATTGACTCGATCGTGCCTGTTCCGGACTTGTTCACTAAAGCCGATTTTACTTGAACGATGACCGGCTTCTTAGCTGCCGTATAAGTTTCCCGCTGTACGATGATCATGCTTTCAGGAGTAAGGCTTGCTGGTTCTACCTTATTGCCGTTTTGATCAAGAAATGTCGTGCTGCTGTCGAATGTATATTCTACGGAATCATTGTTTACGAGCATCAATATCCGAGTACCGCCCAGAATGCGCAGCAGCGTACCTTCCGTGGTCTCTAATTGCTGTTTTGCATCTGTAACTTCAACGTAGGCGGCTGATCCGATTTTATCGATCGCCATTACCTTCGTATAAGGCTTCAGCTCACTTTTTGAAATCTTCAGCTGGGAATCTTTCGTGAAATAGACGCTGCGATTGTCGAGAGTGAAACTCTTAAGTTGATTATCGACATAAAGGGTCAGCTTGCTGTCGGTTAATTCGGTTACGATACCTTCATAGACGTTCGAATAACCCGCTTGCAGATGCTCTCCGCCTTTACCGAAAAAGGTCGCAATTTGGGCTCGGGTCACGCTTCCTTGCGGATCGAATTTATTGCCTTCAATTCCCTTCGTAATGTCCAGTTGGGCTGCCAAATTGACGTAGCCGCGTACCGCTGCAGAAATTTTGTTATGGTCGGCAAAGCCGGTCGCTGTATTGCCAAGGGCTTTAGCTTCAGCCTCCTTGCCTAGGGCACGAATGAGTATTTTGGCAACCCATTCGCGGGACGCTTTCTTCTGTCCCCATGATTCCTTGGCGTTTAAGGCCGCCAGTTCTTCTTCCTTGTCGATTAAATTCTTTTTCAGAGCCAATTCAATATATGCTTTGGAGTAGCCGCTAACTTGCAGCTCTGCAGGAGCGGTATCCCCACTGCCAAGCTCTCCGCTCAAATTCATAAAGCGGATAGCCATCGTGATCGCTTCCTGATGCGTTACGTTGTCGCTCGGACGGAATTTTCCTGCGTCACCGACGATAATTCCCTGAGCGGCCAGCTTATAAATATACTTCTCCGCCCAGAAGCCGCTTTGCACGTCACTAAATAAGGAAACCGCCGCATTATTTACATTTGCTGCTGAATTCGTTGTGGAGCTAGCCGGTTCCTCCGCAAATACAGCGGCACCGCCGCTCAAACTAATCGCCGCAGCGAGCATGGCCGAAACCGCTTTTTTAGTATTGCGTCTATAACTGCGTTTAAATGATGACATTAAATTCTCCCCTTCAAAAAAATGATCTCCTAAACCATTTCGACGGCTATGGTGCGATTTCCTCCAAAAAGTTGCTATTTTCTCTGAATGGGATGTTCTAATTCGACATGGCCCATGAGAGTGTCCGCTTGTTCGCCGTCAACGAGAATATCAATTGTCTGGATCTCCTCAAATTGAAACAGCTGCTTCGTTAACGCTTCTACAGCCAGCGCTTCGCCTCCAGATCCGAGACGGGCCTCATCGGGCAGTGTTATATCGACAGTCAGGTTCCCGTCGTTCATTTTAATGTCATTAAACGTTGCCTTCTCCCACAAGGATAGCAGGCCAGCGTCATTACTTTTTTGCAGCGAACTCAAAGCTTGCTCGTATTTCTGCTCCTCGCCGCTATAAGCGATTTCCGTCTTCACTGCGATTAATTGATCTACTTGGTCATCTGTGAAATAAGTCTGGATTTCCAATTTCTCCACTTGCTCCCGGTCAGCAGGAACGCCTTCTGCATCGCCTTCCGTATTTTCTTCTTTATTTCCTTCTTGATTTTGATCAATATTGCCCGCTCCATGTACGCTGGATTCCTGGGGCGGGCTCTGAACCGCCTCCGGCTTTTGACCGCATCCCGCGCTTACCGCGAGCAGAAGAACCAACACTCCTGATAGCCATAATTTTTTGTTCATGGTCGCTTCCTCCTCCTGAATGAGGGTGTTCAATATGTTTATTGAACACCCTCTTTTGTCTCCATCGTTATTTTAAGCCAAGATACTCTTTTATTCCGCTTACAACACCTTGGGCGACACCGTTCTGAAATTTTTCGGTATACAGCAGAGCCTCATCTTTTTTATTGCTCAAATAACCAAACTCAAGCAGTACGGCCGGCATTGTTGTTTCGCGGGTGACATGCAAGCTTTGCGTTCTCACCTTACGATCAGGCAGTCCAGAGCTTTGGACTAAATGCTTATGCATAACCTGGGCGAAGGGCAGGCTATCTTTGCGGGTATAATACGTCTCGACACCGCTGGCCGCCGATGAAGTGCTGCTATTGGCATGCAGGGAAACGAACAGATCCGCCTTCATCTCATTGGCCAGCTTTGCGCGGTCTTGCAGCGTTACAAACACATCGGTGCTGCGCGTAAGTACGTAATCAATCTCATTTTCCTTTTTCAACAGATTCTCAACCTTTTTGGCCACGGCCAGGTTAAAATCCTTTTCGCGCTTCTTCGTAACGCTGATCGCCCCCGGATCAGTTCCTCCATGGCCGGCGTCAATGACGACTAACGGCTTGCCATTTCCACGCGGCGGGATAGTCTGATCCACATTAAGATCCACAATAATAAAACCATCATTCGAATTGATCAATGAATAGTTTTTCGCCTGCTGCAAATCGATAACGACCCGAATCGTAGCTGGACTGTCACTATACTGCGAATAACGTACTTTGGTTACATCGGGATAATCATTAATATCCATAAAGCCGTTAAAATAAGCGTCCAGCATTTGATTGTTCCCGAAGGATTCATCAAATTTGGACTCAGGGAGATCGATGACGATCCGGTCTGGATCACTCAAAAGAAATGCATTCGCCGTTACATTTTTGTCTACAGCAATAATCAGACGATTAGCATCAAAGCTGATCCCTTTTACGGAAGCTAAATCTGGATTAGCCCCAGGGGCAGGTACAGGCTGTGTTACGCCACTGCCTGAATCGGCGTTGCCCGGGCCAGCGCTTGCACCATTGCCGTTTCCATTTCCGTTATTGGGGGTAATTAAATATACGGTTTTCGTCGCATTATCCCAACCTACGGTAAGTCCCATTTGTTCACTTACAAACCTTAGCGGCACGAGTGTCGTGTCTTGCTTAAGCATCGGTGCGATGCTAAGTGTTGCCTTTTTACCATTTACTGTTGCGCTTGTTTGATTAACTATCAGTTTTATCGTTGTATCAGATTGCTTTATAGTTACCGTGCGCGTCCTTTTTTCCCAGTCGACGTCAAACCCCAGCTCCTCCATGACGACACGAATCGGAATCATCACATTGCCTTTCACGTTTTGAACCTGTCCGTTACTCGGCAATTTCAGCGCTTCTCCATTGAGGTAAATGCTTGTGCCGCCTCCTGCAGCTTGTCCTGTCGCCGGAAAAGCAAAAATAAATACAAACAAAAACATTAAAAAACCAATTTTTTTCATCCGTCACCCCTACCATCCTAAAATTTTGCCTTGTGATGACCGATGATTGACTCTCGTGTTTCTTCGACATCACCAGACGACATATTAGACGCCCAGCACCTTTAAAAGTTGCGAAATTCCTGCATTAATCCGACAATAGTCCCTGATTTTACATCAAAAAAAATATGGCCATTCCTAAGCAAAAATGCTCTAGGAATGGCCATTTTAATCCGGTCTAGCAGAATGAAATTCGAATCATTGAATTATCGCGTCATCGGATGCTCCAAATCCACATGGCCCATCAGGCTGTCCAACTGCTTCCCGTCCACGGTAAGTTCAATCTGCTGTACTTCATCGAACTGAAACATCGTAGCTTTGAGCGATTCGATGGCTAATGATTCACCGCCAGAACCAAGCCTCGCCTCATCCGGCAGTTGAATATCGATGTCGAGCGTCCCTTCCGAGAAGGAAATGGTGTTCACGATGACTTTTCCCCATAGAGAGATCATCCCGTCTTCTGGGGTTTGCAGCTGTTTAAATGCTTCTGCGTACTTGTCTTTCTCATCAATCACCTTGATTTCCCGCTCGAATTTCTTCAGTTCCATCAGATCATCATCGGTGAAATAGACCTCCACTTGCAATGTGATCCAGTTTGGCTCGTTTGTCTCTTCCTGGTTTTGTCCTGCGCCTGGGGAAACATTCGGCTCCGTAACAGGAGGCGGATCTTGTGTACCCTCAGGAGCTGTTTGATACTTCTGCCCGCATCCGGCCAATGCAGCGGCAAGGACGAACGCTGCCGCGGCTAACCCTAGCTTTTTCATATCGATACCCCCTCTTTTACATTATGTACCCAATTTCTCCGCTTCTATTTTAAGCCGAAATACTCCCTGATCGCAGCTACGATTCCGGCCGCAATCTTATCCTGAACAACAGGATCTTTCAATACCGCGTCGTCATGCGCATTGCTGAGAAAGCCCGCCTCCAGCAATACTGCCGGCATCGTCGTCTCCCGGGTTACTTGCAGGTTCCTTTGCCGGACATTCCGATCCTTCAGCCCTACAGCTTCCAGCAAGTGCTTGTGTATTACATCCGCAAGGGGAATGCTGCTGTCCCTCGTATAAAGGGTCTCCGTTCCATTTGCAGTTGGAGAGTTGTCTACGCTGTTCGCGTGAATCGAAATAAAAATATCCGCCTGTAAATCGTTTGCAAGCTTTACCCGCTGGTCTCTTGTCGGATACGTATCGTCGCTGCGCGTTAATACGATCAAAATATCAGGATCATCTTTCAATAGCGCATCTACGCGCAAACCTACAGCCAGGTTAAAGTCCTTCTCTTTAACATTCGTTATGCTGGTCGTGCCCGGATCGCTTCCACCGTGCCCCGGATCAACAATGACCAAACGCTTGCCGTCCGGTCTTACCGGAGTAGACGGTGCCATTGAATCCGTAGTGAGCTCGATAAATGTAAGTCCGTTCTCATTCGTAACGGCGAAACCTCTGCTCACATTCAGATCGATGACGATCCGGATTGTAGAGGGGTTATTATTAAACAAGGAATATCTCACCTGTGACACTTCGGGATAACCCTCAACCTCAAGTTTCCCCTGATTGCTTGAATCAAGCGGCAAAGCATCGATGAATCCGTCGGCAAACCTGGCATTCGGAACGTCGACGACGATTCGTTCAGGTCCTGTCATTTTGAACACATTCGGAATAACATTACGGTCAGCCGATATCATCAGCCGATTATCGCTAAAGCTGAGGCTGGTAATGACCGCGAGATCTGCGGACTCGTTCCCCGTTACAGATGTACCGGATTGGTTCTGATCAGTTGTTCCCGGCTGCTTCACCGGCTGTTCAGGAGCAGCAGCACCGCCGCTGGCAGCAGGTGTGCTTCCTGATCCATTTACAACACCGTCCAACAAGCCTTCCCTTGCACTGTACAAGTGAGCAGATTTGCTCTCATTGTCCCAACTGACCTGCAGGCCCATTTGCTCTCCGACGAAGCGCAGAGGAACAAGCGTCGTATCAGCCTGCAGCAGCGGCGGTGACGCAAGCGTTACGCTCTTTCCATCCACAACGGCTTTCGTGTTGTCAATAAAGAGCTGTAACGATCTATCCCCTTGGGCAATTGCAACCGTGCCAGTCTCTTTGTCCCAGCCGACTTCATAACCGAGCCCTTCCACGATGACGCGAATGGGCACCATGACGCTTCCTTTAATTAAGCCTGCCTTAGCATGACTGGGCTGCTCCAATTCCTGGCCATCCAGATAGATCGAATTACTGGCTGCGGACGCCTGTCCTATGCCAGGCAAAGCCCACAAAAAAACTACCAGCATAAACAGATAACCTAACTTCTTCATCGTATCCCCTACCAATCTCTTGTTCTCCGCCAATTGGCTATGATAGTCTTCCGTACATCGACAGCAGGACTAGACATGCTTATACACGACCTCGCATCAGCTTTCTAATTAATCCCATATTAACAGAAAATATGAGCCGATCATAGACTTAATCTGAATTTTAAGATTGTTTTATGTATGGATTAGACAAATTCATAAAGAAATTCTTAGACAAAAATAGACAGCTCCATAGTCTAATTGATAGACTTTGGAGCTGTCCATGGAGTTTGGATTACACGATGCATACCTTATCATGATCCGCTAGGCGAATGAACGGCTAGCTCTTTTCGCTTCATAATCCGAGATAAGGTCTTCATGCTGCAATGTAAGTCCGATGTCATCCAGCCCTTGCAGCAGGAATTGACGGCGGTGCTCATCCAGATCGAATGAAATATGCAGACCAGTTTCGTCCATAATCGTTTTGCTCTCCAGATCGACGGTCAACTGATAGCCTTCGCGTGCAGCCGTACGCTGGAACAAATCCTCCACCTGCTCTTCAGACAGTACAATCGGCAAAATACCGTTCTTAAAGCAGTTGTTGTAGAAAATATCAGCGAAGGACGGTGCAATGACACAGCGAAATCCATAGTCCAAAATCGCCCAAGGCGCATGCTCACGGGAGGATCCGCATCCAAAGTTAACACGGGAAATTAAAACTGAAGCCCCTTTATAACGCGGTTTGTTAAGTTCAAATTCCGGGTTTACATTGCCTTCTGTATCGAAGCGCCATTCATAGAACAGAAATTGTCCGAATCCTGTACGCTCAATGCGTTTCAAAAATTGCTTAGGAATGATAGCGTCCGTATCCACGTTTACGCGGTCCACAGGACCGACGATACCTGTAAGTTTTTTAAAAGCTTCCATGATTAAGTTCTCCCCTCTTTCGCCTTCGTTAGCTAACGACTTCGCTCTTCACATTCCATTCGCGGACATCAACGAAACGGCCTTTAATCGCCGCCGCTGCAGCCATTGCCGGCGAAACGAGGTGTGTTCTGCCGCCGCGGCCTTGACGGCCTTCGAAGTTCCGGTTGGAAGTAGAAGCACAGCGTTGGCCCGGCTCCAGAACGTCAGGGTTCATGGCGAGGCACATACTGCAGCCCGCTTCACGCCATTCAAATCCAGCCTCGATAAACACTTTGTCAAGACCTTCCTTCTCCGCCTGCAGCTTAACGCGGCCCGAGCCAGGAACGACGATCGCCGTTACTTGGTCGGATACTTTATAGCCTCTGGCGATTTGCGCCGCAGCGCGAAGATCCTCAATACGTCCATTCGTACAGGAACCGATAAATACGTAGTCGATTTCAATGTCCGTCATCGGCGTACCTGGAGTAAGTCCCATATATTCAAGTGCTTTCTCAGCAGCTTTGCGCTCATTGTCGGTTTTAAAGTCAGCAGGATTCGGTACGCTGGCATTGATGTTCGTTCCCATGCCAGGGCTCGTTCCCCAGGTTACTTGCGGAATGAGCGTATCAACGTCAAATTCCACGACACGATCGTATGCTGCGCCTTCATCAGTCGTCAGGTTTTTCCACTCTGCTATAGCACTGTTAAACGCTTCGCCTTGCGGAACATGCTCACGGCCGCGCAAGTATTCGAATGTCGTCTCATCCGGTGCAATCAAGCCTGCTCTCGCCCCGGCTTCGATGGACATGTTGCAAACGGTCATTCTTTCCTCCATCGTCAGCTCACGGATAGCTTCCCCGGTGTACTCGATAACGTAACCTGTCGCAAAATCGGTGCCATATTGAGCAATTACGCCCAGGATCATATCCTTGGCCGTAACGCCCGGCTTACGCTTGCCGGTAAAACGAACTTCCAGTGTCTTAGCCTTGGCCTGCTGCAAACATTGTGTAGCAAGAACATGCTCTACTTCACTCGTGCCAATACCGAAAGCCAATGCGCCAAAAGCGCCATGCGTAGACGTATGGCTGTCTCCGCATACGATCGTTTTACCCGGATGGGTCAAGCCCAGTTCAGGCCCCATGACGTGTACGACGCCTTGATCGATCGTATTGAGGTCGTACAGCGTTACTCCAAAATCGCGGCAGTTTTTGGACAGTGTGTCAATTTGCTGCTTGGAAATCGGGTCAGTAATATTGAAGCGGTCTTTCGTAGGAACGTTATGGTCCATCGTTGCAAACGTCAGCTCCGGACGGCGTACTTTGCGCCCGCTAAGGCGCAGGCCTTCGAAAGCCTGAGGAGAGGTAACCTCATGCACCAAGTGCAAATCGATGTAAATGATGCTCGGTTTCCCTTCTTCCGCATAAATGACATGATTGTCCCAAATTTTCTCATACATTGTCTTTTTAGTATTACTCATCGTATTCACCCCACTGAAGGATTCGAACATGTGACGAAGACGCTTGGCACTGCGTACGAATATAAAACTGTAAATTCGTGCCCTCGTGCGCTATATTACACGCTTCGTATGTTGACCTTACTATACCATCTCTCACTTCATTGTTCCAAGATATTATTTCTATAATAGTTATAGGTTTTGACTATAAGCTGTCTTAAGCCGCTTTGATTAGAAAGCAGCTTATTTAAATTATAAAGTCGCTTTATATTTACATATGGGTGCCTTGAGTCCTGTACCCCGGTCAGTCCCAAGTCCCCATGTCCGCTCATCCACTGCCAATGACGAAGCAAAATTATTTTTTAAAACCCTCGACTCCCATGACATGATCAAGCGGAATAGGTCCTATCATCCGGCTGTCCTTACTATTGTTGCGATTGTCTCCCATCACAAAAATATAATTCTCGGAAATTTCCCATACTTGACTCTGTTCAGCGTACATCTGTTCCTTAATATACGGCTCATCCAGCTTCTCGCCGTTTCGATAAACATAGCCGCCTTTAATTTCAATCGTATCCCCAGGCAAACCGATGACCCGTTTAATATAGAAGAAATCTTCCTCTTTATTTCCTGATATAATACGAATTAGCGGATGCTCGTTGACGCTATCCCAGAAGGAACGGCCGCGGTCAACCCGGCTATCGATAATAACGATGTCTTTGTAATTCGGCAGCTTCTCGAGCGTTTGTGTCAGCTTCCAGGCATATACCCGCTGTTTATTCTCCAAAGTCGGTTCCATGGAGTGACCGTTCACCGTATATGGCTGAACAATAAAAATGCCGATAAATATGCTGATAACAAAACCTAAAATGATTGTAAATCCCAAGCCCCGAATCTCTCTCCATATTTTCACGGAACAGCGCCCCTTTTCTCTTTTTTTGCCTATTATACTACTAACTTCCCCTGAAATAAAATATCAGGCCCATACTGTAGCACTGCATCGTCAAGACCTATATTGTAATATTGCATTATAGGATATAATTATAAGAGCAATCAAACCGGGAAAAAGGTGATTTCATGGAACTTAGACAGCTCCAGTATACTTTACAAATCGCGGAAGAGCGTAATTTTTCCAGAGCGGCGGACAAGCTGCACATCGCCCAGCCTTCGCTGAGCCAACAGTTGTCCAAGCTGGAGAAGGAACTTGGAGTTAAGCTGTTTCAGCGGAATACGAGCACGGTCGAGCTGACGTACGCTGGCGCCAGCTTCATTAAACACGCACGCAAAATTATGGATGCCGTGGAGCAGCTCCGTCAGGAGATGGATGATATTTCCCAGCTGCGGGCCGGCCGGGTCGTCATCGGCAGCATGCCGATTACCGGGTCTCATTTGCTTCCTTATGTGCTGCCAGCATTTAAAGAAGCTTATCCGGACATACAGGTCAACCTGTTAGAGGATACTTCATTAAATCTCGAGAAGCTTACTGCTGGCGGCGGTACAGATTTAAGCCTTCTCTCCCTGCCGCTGCAGGAGCCGTCATTAACGTACGAGCCGATCGGCGAGGAAATCATCGATCTGGCAGTTCCGCCCCATCATCCTCTCGCCGATCCGAACCGTCGTCCGTCCGGCGGCATAGAGCTGAGTCAGCTGAAGGACGAGCAGTTCATCGTTTTGAAAAAGGGGCAAGGCTTCCGTAAAATCATGATCGATTTATGCCGGGACGCCGGTTTTGAGCCGGATATTGTGTTTGAGAGCAACAATATCGAGACGGTCCAGTCGCTGGTCGCAGCCGGAATGGGCGTTACGCTCGTCCCGCGTTTTATCGCCCGCGCCAAGCGCAGTGAATTAATACCCGTATATGCCCCCCTCGCTGATCCAGTTCCAAGCCGCACGCTCGTTATCGCCTACCGCAAGGGACGCTATTTGTCCAAAGCGGCGGAAGCTTTTATCGAGACGTTCCGGGCAACGATAGCACAGCGCATGAGAGAAGAGCTGTAATTGCAAGAGGCTGACCTAAGGCGATGCGCCTTCGGGTCAGCTTCTTAATTCATACCGTTATATGTTATAACACTTAGCTTATAGGCTATAACGCTTTTTCATTTTGTTGGGCATACGAGAACGAACTAAAGCTTGTAAAGAGCTGCGCGGCGATCCTCGAACACGGGAATTCTCGCACGTACATCATCCACTACGGACAAATCAATACTGCCCGCAATGATTTCTTCCTCTTCTCCGCCCTCCGCGACAATTTCCCCCCATGGATCAATAATCATGGAATGGCCGAAGAAATGATCCTTGCCGCTCTCACCGGTACGATTGCAGGCTACGACATACATTTGATTTTCGATCGCTCTGGCGATAAGCAGTGTCCGCCAATGATGCAGGCGGGGATGAGGCCATGCTGCAGGAACAAATAATACTTTAGCCCCCATCAGTGCCATAGTGCGAGTCAGTTCCGGGAAGCGAATATCATAGCAAATGGAGGCGCCTGATGTCTGGCCGTCGAGCTCGAAAGTAACGACGGATTGGCCGGCTGACAAATGCTTCTCCTCTTCCATCAGACGGAACAAATGCATTTTGGAATAAGCGGCGATTTCCTCCCCTGTCCGGGCATAAATTCGCATCGTATTGTAAACTTGCTCTCCCCGTTTTTCGGCAATAGAGCCTGCAATAACGTGAACGTCGTTGCGCCGGGCAAAATCAGCGATCCACTCCCTGCTCTCCTGTCCGTCCACATCCGCCAGCTCCTGAATGCGCTCCAAAGCATAACCGGTGTTCCACATTTCCGGCAATACAATCATATCCGGCTTATTTGCCGCTTTTAATGCCTCTTCCATCCAGCGCTCAATCCTCTGCCGGTTTGCGGCAGGATTCCCCAGATGAATATCCGACTGAATCAAAGCGATATTCCATGACGTTTGGCTGTGAGCCATGTTGATCCTCCCTTTCTTCCGTAACGCCTATCTTTTGTATCATCATAAGCGGCAGGCCCGGTCCGTGCAAGTGCCGTTTCACCATTTTTACGTATCAAACTTTCCATTTTGCCGTTCCGGACTTTCTATTTTTGCGTGCTCAATTTCCAATTTTCCCATGCTCCATTTTCATTTGGGCTAAGCTGGAGCCTTTTAATCCATTGTATACATATTGGATAAATCATGATAAATTATGAATACTGTTATTTCAAAAACGGAGTGTTGAACATGAACCAAGAAGATCATTCACTAGGGAATTCCCCTTTTAAAATTGAAGCCGCTGAAGTGATGAGCAAGCTGCCCAAGCAGTTTTTTGCTGCGCTCGTCCAAAGTGTGAACCGGGAAATTGCACAAGGCCATGATGTGATTAATTTGGGCCAGGGCAACCCCGACCGGCCGACCCCTGAACATATTGTGAAGTCCGCGCAGCAGGCTGTGGCCAATCCGCAGTATCATAAATATTCTCCCTTTCAAGGTTACAGCTTTCTTAAAGAAGCAGTCTGCGAGCGTTACCGTGAAGATTATGGAGTTACGCTTGATCCGGAGAAGGAAGTCGCTATTTTGTTCGGCGGAAAAACCGGGCTCGTACAAATTAGCCAAATTTTGCTGAATCCGGGCGATTTATGCCTCGTGCCTGATCCGGGATATCCGGACTACTGGTCCGGCGCTGCACTTGCGGGAGCCGAAATGTCGTTCATGCCGCTGAGGGAAAATAACGGATTTTTACCAGATTATGAGGAAATAACGGCCGTGGACCGTCAGCGGGCCAAGCTGATGTTTCTGAATTATCCGAACAATCCGACATCAGCGACAGCACCGCTCTCTTTTTATGAAGATACGGTCAAGTTTGCTAGGGAGAACGGAATTGTCGTCGCGAGTGATTTTGCTTACGGGGCCATCGGCTTCGACGGTGTGAAGCCTGTCAGCTTTTTGCAGGCTGAAGGCGCTAAGGAAGTAGGCGTAGAGTATTATACCCTGTCCAAAACTTATAATATGGCAGGCTGGCGCGTCGCCTTTGCGCTCGGCAATGAACGCATTATTTCATTGATCAATTTACTGCAGGATCATATCTACGTAAGTCTGTTCGGCGGAATACAGGAAGCGGCCAGGGTAGCGTTGACAGCGCCGCAAGACAATGTGAACGAACTGGTTGCCGTATACGAGTCCCGCCGCAACGCCCTGTTCAGCGAACTGGCTAAAATCGGCTGGGAAGCGAACAAATCAAGCGGCTCCTTCTTTGCCTGGCTGCCCGTTCCAGCCGGCTGGAATTCCGCATCCTTTGCCGAGAAGCTGCTGCGTGAAGCTAAAGTAGCCGTCGCACCGGGCATCGGATTCGGCAGGCATGGGGAAGGCTACGTAAGGGTCGGGCTGCTCAGCGATGAGGATCGTCTGCGCGAGGCGGTGCAGCGGATCGGCCGGCTCGGGTTGTTTTAACTCTTTTTACTTTGCATTGCCTTGATGCGCATGGTATTCTATCAGTAATTCATTTCGCAATTATAGCAGTACAATTGTACATTTTGACTAAACGTAATGACGGGACCAGTACGTAAGCAAGCGACGCTCAGAGAGCAAATTCCTTAGGCTGTGAGAATTTGTCGGATCGCACTTGCGGAACCCTATCCCTGAACGGCCGGCCGCGAGGCCGGACAGCGCCCCTGTTATCGGGCCTTGAGTCGGATGAGTTATTCATCAATAAAGGTGGTACCGCGGAAGTTTAACTTTCGTCCTTTGCGTGCAAAGGCGAGAGTTTTTTTATTTTCCTTACTATATGAATAGGAGTGATCTCCATGCTTCGCCGCATCGTTGTAAAAATCGGGAGCAGCTCGCTAACTTCGGAGGAAGGGGGATTAAACCGGGCAGCGATCGCTTATTTCGCCGCTGAATTAGCCGGTCTGCGGTCTCTCGGTTATCAGGTGCTGCTCGTCACCTCCGGAGCGGTTGCGGCCGGATTCCGGGAAATCGGCTATCCGGAACGTCCAAAACTGCTGCATGAAAAGCAGGCGGCGGCGGCTGTCGGACAAGCGCTGCTCATGCAAAGCTATCGTGAAGCGCTCGCTGTGCATAAGGTGGCCTCAGCCCAAATCCTCCTGACCCGCTCTGACTTCCAGAACAGGAAGCGGACAGGCAATGCCAGTATGGCCATAGAAGAGCTGCTTCACCGCAGCGTATTGCCGATCATTAACGAAAATGACACCGTATCGGTAGACGAACTGAAATTCGGAGACAATGACACGCTGTCCGCTCTCGTAGCCAACCTGTTAAAAGCGGATCATCTGATTATTTTGACCGACACCGACGGACTGTACACCCAAGATCCCCGGATTAATCCCGCCGCCGAGCGGATTGCGCTCGTCGATGAAATTACGGATGAAATTTACAGCATCGCCGGGGGGGCCGGTTCATCTGTCGGCACAGGGGGCATGCGCTCTAAAATCGATGCCGCCAAAATTGGCACCCGCGGCGGCGTTACCGTGTTCGTCGGTAAGGTCACCCAACCTGGTGAATTGCCTGCGGTATTAGAGGGCCGGGGGCCAGGAACCTACTTCGAAACCCGCTCTGCCACCCTGCCGAGAAAAAAGCAGTGGCTTGGATTTTTATCCACCCCGCTCGGCACGCTCACCGTGGATAACGGCGCCGAAGAAGCGCTCCTTCACGGCGGGCGCAGTCTACTGCCAGTTGGTGTCAAGCACGCCCAGGGACATTTCCACGCCGGGGATGTGGTTGAGGTAGTCAATCAGAACAGGGAAACGCTAGGCCGTGGTATCATTAACTATGATTCTGAGCAGTTACAATATATATTAGGATTACCAAGTACAGAGGTCATTAAAAAGGTGGAAACAGTCCATCGGCTCGAGGTCATTCACCGGGACGAATGGATTTCATTAAAATTATAATTGTTGAGGATTTAAAAAATTAATTTTGAACCCTCGCAATTCAACCATTTGAGGAGGTATTGAGATGAGCGAAGTAAGACAAAAGGCAGAACTGGCTGGCCAATCAGTCCACATATTGAACAGTTTATCGACAGAACAGAAAAATAAGGCACTGCTCGATTGCGCACAAGCTTTAATCGCAAACAGTGAATCTATTATCGAAGCCAACAAGGATGATTTGCAGCGCGGCCGCGAAAACGGCACATCCGAATCTTTATTGGATCGGCTCGCCTTAACCGAAGAACGAATTTCCGGCATTGCGGAAGGCCTGCGGCAAATCGTCCAGTTGCCAGATCCAATTGGGGAAACGCTGGAGACCATCGATCGCCCGAACGGGCTGCATATCGTCAAAAAACGCGTGCCGATCGGTGTTATCGGCATTATCTATGAAGCGCGGCCAAATGTAACGGTCGATGCACTTGGATTGTGCCTGAAGACGGGGAACGCGGTTCTGCTGCGCGGCGGCTCAGCTGCCCTGTCTTCCAACCGGAAAATTGTTGAAGTCATCCATGAAACGCTGTCTAAAACAGATGTGCCGAAAGAGGCAGTTCAGCTTATAGAAGATCCAAACCGCTCTTCTGTAGACGAAATGATCAAGCTTAACGGATTGGTGGATGTTGTCATACCGCGCGGCGGCAGCTCCCTGATTCAAAATGTTGTGCAAAACGCCACCGTACCCGTCATCGAGACCGGAGCAGGCGTCTGCCATACGTATTTAGACGCTTCCGCAAATCCGTCCATGGCTGCGGAAATTACGCTGAATGCCAAAGTCCAGCGCCCTTCGGTATGTAATGCGATGGAAACGCTGCTCGTACACCACGGCTTTGCCCAGTCTCATCTTCTGGATATCGCCAGCGAGCTGCGGAATTCCAACGTTGAGCTGCGCGGCTGCGAGCAGACACGCCAAATCGTTGACTGGGCATTGCCGGCGACGGAACAGGATTACGCTACAGAATACAACGATTATATTTTGAATATTAAAGTCGTATCGAGCTTGGAAGAAGCGCTCCAGCATATCGGCCGCTTCGGTACAAAGCATTCCGAATGCATCGTTACCGAGGATACTGCAAATGCCGAACGATTCCAACAGGACGTTGATGCCTCGGCCGTTTATCATAACGTCTCTACCCGCTTCACGGACGGTTTTGAATTCGGCTTCGGGGCAGAGATCGGCATCAGCACGCAAAAGCTGCATGCCAGAGGGCCTATGGGGCTGCCTGCGCTCACCTCAAGCAAATACATTATTCATGGCAATGGACAAATCCGGAAATAAGGAGGCCAAACGATGACAGCTAACAACACGGCTAACCCCGCCTCGATCTGCTTCTACGGCGCCGGCTCGATGGCTGAAGCTATCGTACGCGGTCTGATTCACCGTGATGTGGCCCCGCCGCAGGCCATTTCCATGCTGAACCGCAGCAATCAGGAACGGCTTAACTATTTATCCGCCGCCTACGGCCTTGTCACAGGCAATAGTGATGCAGATAAGCAGGCCTGCCTCACCTCCGCTTCCGTTATCGTTCTAGCGATGAAGCCGAAGGATGCGGGTGATGCATTAAAAGCCTTGGGATCGCTGCTGCGGAAAGATCAGCTTATCGTATCCGTTATCGCGGGACTTTCCATCGCCACCATTCAAGCGCTGCTTGGCTATGAGGCGCCGATTGCCAGAACAATGCCGAACACTTCAAGCTCTATAGGCGTTGGCGCCACGGGCATTGCTTTCTCAGCTGAAGTGACTGACGAACAGGCCTCCCAAGTTCTGGCGATGTTTGAAGCGGTAGGCGCCGTACAAGTCATTCCCGAGGAGCAGATGGAAATATTGACTGGCGTATCCGGGAGCGGTCCAGCGTACATTTACTATATGATGGAAGCGATGATTGAAGCTGGCATCGAAGGCGGGCTCAGCCCGGAACAGGCCCGGGAGCTTACCGTGCAGACTGTTCTGGGGGCGGCCATGATGATGAAGGAGACGGGCGAGGAGCCCGCCAAGCTTAGAGCGGATATTACGTCGCCGAACGGTTCCACCCAAGCGGCACTGGAGACGCTGGCCTCTGGCGGCTTTAGCGCAAATGTAAAGGCCGCCGTTCACCGCGCCGCCGAACGGTCCAGGGAGATGGGAGAAGCAGTAAAGGAGGCTTTGCTATGAGCTATTGTACGGCCACATACCGTATTTATGATGATAAGGCGGATTTTCACCGGAAAGCGGAATCTATTGCGATCGGCATGACCGTCGGCACATGGACCGAGCTGCCTTTGATTAAACAGGATGAAATGCGCCGGCATTTAGGCCGGGTCGAGAGCGTCACTATCCACGAACCGGCCGACGGAACGGACAATGGCGCTGCAGGCGAACGATATGCGGATGTGTCCATATCCTATCCGGATGTGAACTTCACTTCCGATATTCCGGCTCTGCTCATTACCGTCTTTGGCAAAATTTCCATGGACGGAAAAATCAAGCTGCTCGACCTGAAGCTGTCCGATGCTTTTCTCAGCGCCTATCCCGGGCCGAAATTTGGCATTCAGGGCGTCCGTGAGCTGCTTGACGTACCTCATCGCCCGCTGCTGATGAGCATTTTCAAATCCGTCATCGGCTATGACCTTGGCGGGCTGCGCGAGCAGTTTATGGCACAGGCGCTGGGCGGCGTAGATCTGATTAAAGATGATGAAATTTTATTCGAAAATCTGCTCACCCCGCTTGAACAGCGCGTGCGGGCATGCTATGAAGCCGCTCAGGAAGCGGAGCAGATTACCGGCAAGAGACTGCTCTACGCCGTCAATCTGACCGGGCGAACATCCACACTGAGGGAACAGGCGCTGCGGGCGATTGAGGCGGGAGCTTCCGCCCTGCTGTTCAACGTGCTGCCGTACGGCTTCGACGTCCTGCATGAGCTGAGCAGCGACCCGGAAATCACCGTGCCAATCGCGGCGCACCCTTCGCTGGCCGGGGCCATCTATCCCTCCCCGCATTACGGAATCAGCGCTTCCCTGCTGCTGGGCAAGCTGATGCGTATCGCTGGGGCCGATCTTGTGCTTTTCCCTTCCCCGTATGGCTCCGTAGTCATGCCGCGGGAAGAAAATCTGGCCATTCAGCGAGAGCTGGTTTCCTCCGAACTGGCGATTCGCAGCAGCTTCCCGGTGCCTTCCGCGGGCATTCATCCCGGACTGGTACCGCAAATTTTGAGCGATTTCGGGACAGATGTAGTCGTAAATGCCGGCGGCGGGATTCACGGGCATCCAAATGGAGCAAGCAGCGGCGGCCGCGCCTTCCTGCAAGCGATCGATGCTGCGTTAAACGGCGTTCCGCTTGAACAAGCGGCCCAGAGCCTTCCCGAATTGATGGCAGCGCTTGATACTTGGGGAGGACGCAAATGAGCAGCCACAAGCAGCCCGTCATTTTCTGCGATTTTGACGGGACGATCACACTTAGCGACAATATTGTAGCTATTATGCAGCATTTCAAGCCTGCGGGTTCCGAACCGATCATGGAGCAAATTTTGTCCCACGACATATCCATCCGCGAAGGTGTAGGTAAGATGTTTGCTCTGCTCCCTTCTTCCATGAAGCGTGAAGTTACTGATTTCGTGCTGGGGCAAGCCGGCATTCGCGAAGGTTTCGCAAACTTTCTCAGCTATTTGCGCGAGCGCCGCATCCCGTTTTACGTGACGAGCGGCGGCATCGACTTCTTCGTCCTGCCGCTGCTCGCGCCGTTCGATATACCGAAAGAGCATATCTACTGCAACGGCGCCGATTTCAGCAGCGAGGGAATCACGATTACGTGGCCGAATCCCTGTGATGGACAATGCGGCAAAGACTGCGGCATGTGCAAGACGACGGTCATGAGGCAGTTCCCGGCCAGCCGTTACGAGCGCATCCTGATCGGCGACAGTCTGACTGACTTTGAAGGCGCCAAGCTGGCGGATCGCGTCTATTCCCGGGCCCGGCTCACTGAAAAGTGCCAGGAGCTCGGCATAAATCATACGCCATTCGAGACGTTTCATGACATTCGGGAAGACCTTATCCAACGTGAAGGAGATAAATAAGAAGATGAGTTTCACTGCCATTCCTTTAGAAGAGAAGCAGTCCGTGCTGGACGAGCTGCGGAACGTCAAAGAGCAATTCGCCGCACGGGGCTGGTTCCCCGGTACGAGCGGCAACCTGTCCATCCGCGTCGGGGAGTTCGCTCCCGACTCATTTCATTTCGCGGTAACATCCAGCGGTAAGGACAAATCCGTCCATACGCCTGAGGATTTCCTGTTCGTGGACGCAGCCGGCGAACCTTGCGAAGCGACAAAGCTGAAGCCGAGCGCCGAAACGCTAATCCATGCCAAAATTTACCGTATGACAGGCTGCGGGGCGATTTTTCATGTGCATACGGTATTCAACAACGTGCTGAGCGAGCTGTACGGTGAGCAGGGCTATGTTCCCGTGCAGGGAATCGAGCTGATCAAGGGGCTGGGCATCTGGCAGGAAAACGCGGCGATCGAAATTCCGGTGCTGCCGAACTATGCCGATATCTCTGCCATTGCCAAACTCGTCCCCGGCGCGCTGAAACCGGACATCCCCGGCATATTGCTGCGCAACCACGGCATTTACGTGTGGGGCAAAAATGCGTTCGAAGCCAAGCGGCATTTAGAAGCGTTCGAGTTTATTTTTGAGGTGGAATACCGCAGGCTCGCTTTAAAGTAATATTGATTTTTGCAGCTGACATTCTTTCGGAGATATCTTTGTATCATATTCTGAGATCATATTCGGAGATTATATTCGGAGATTATATTCGGAGATCATATTCTCCTTTGCTTTCACCTCGTTCGTAGTCGATCTTAATATAAATAAAATGACCATAAAAGTGAGCTGTCTCATGCTTAGCATTCGTTGCTGCACGAGGCAGCTTTTTTTCGCTCTCAACTGGCAAGGCCTAGCAACAGCAAGTGTTGATTCTAGAGGAGCTGAGCCCCTAGAACACGATGATACTCCTGGCAGTTACCTTAGCAGAGTTACTATTCCAGGCCATTTAGATGGAGTTATAGCATCTACTTTTGAGTTTATAAGCAGATTTTGCAAAACAAACGGATTTTGTGTACTTAATACCAAGTTTTCTCGGATATAACCCCTCATTTCCCAATCTAACCACATGAGATCCAGTTAGTTTTACTACCAGCGATAAAGTGCATTTTTTAAATACAACAAATACAGTTAGAGTGGAAAAGCAACATATTTGCCAATAACTTCACACATCAGTGGTTATATACTGCATAATAACGCAGAGTGCAATACACTTTTTAACGCAATTGCAATAGCCAGTCCGTTGCGCAAGATTACCTTGAAAAGAGTTTCGTTCCTAATAAAGCACCTCAAGAGGTATCATAAATGGCACCTCAAGCGCACCAAAAGAGTACCTCAAGAGCATCATAAGTGGCACCTCAAGAGCATCAAAAGAGCACCACAAAAGCACCACAAAAAGGGCAGCCTCATTGCTGCCCACTGCCGCCCTTTCCGTCTATATTAGAAAAATATGACCCAAATGACAACTGCCAGCAAAATCCGGTAAATCGCAAACGGCATCAGCTTGATACGGTTGATCAGCTTTAGGAAGAAACGGATCGACAGCAGAGCGAATATGAAAGCGCTGATGAACCCGGCGATGAAGAACGGCAGTGCATCCAGCGTCATGTATTCCCAATTTTTGTACAGTGAAATCGCGCTTGCTCCGCACATGATCGGCACGGCCATAATGAACGTGAAATCCGCTGCCGCGCGGTGGCTCATTCCCGCCAGCACCCCTCCGGAAATCGTGGAGCCTGAGCGGGAGAATCCCGGCCAAATCGACAAACATTGGATCAAGCCAACGACTAAGGCATGTCCATAAGTCATTTGATCCACCGATTGAATCTTTGGCTGCTTCGGGCCGAATTTATCGGCAGCGATCATGAGTATCGCCCCCAGAACAAGGCCAATTAGCACCGTGTACGTCGAGAATAAATATTCATCGATAAAATCCTCGAAAAGCACGCCCAAAATTCCGGCCGGAATCAAGCCTACAATGACCTGGCCAAGTTTCAGCCTCGGCTCGCCTGCGCTGACAGCGTGCTTGCTGAACCGCGACAGCCCAAGCAAATTAAGAATCCGATCCTTGAATACAACCAAAACGGCCAGGATAGATCCGAGCTGGATCACGACCTTGAACGTATTCGCCGCATATTTGGAGGACAATATCTGCTCGGTCTTGAGCCACATATCGTCCACGATAATCATATGTCCCGTTGAGGAGACAGGTGCAAATTCCGTAACCCCTTCTACTAAACCTAAAATAATCGCTTTAACAATATCCCAAAATAACATGCGTCTACTTCCCCTCTTCACCAATGTACTGGAACATTGCTAGAAGCGCACCTCCGGCGCATCTTCTATTAGCAAGCCAGCATAAAACTCTTTTAATAGAATAGATCGTTTTACGCCTGTTTTCAAGAAGCCTTCTTCCATCTACGAATGAACCAGATTAAGGCCAGCACGATGCCTGCGCCGATTACAACATAAGCAATGTTCGAATACACATCCATAAATTCAACAATCCTCTCCCATGAGCCGCCGACGGCTGCTCCGACATAGACCAGAACAATATTCCAAATCAGCGTCCCGATCGTCGTAAAGAGCAGAAACAGGCTGAATTTCATTTTGGCCATGCCGGCCGGAATCGAAATCAGGCTGCGAATGAGCGGGATCATACGACAAAATAAAACTGTCCAGTAGCCGAATCTATCAAACCATGCATCCGCTTTTCGCACGTCCTCCCTCTTCAGCCTTAAATACTTCCCCCACCTGTCTATAATCGCCTCAAGCCGATCCACATTAAGAATGTAGCCAGCACCGTACAAAATAACCGCTCCTACAACTGAGCCCAGTGTCGCAGCAATGATCACCCCGGTTATCGTCAAGCCGGAGTAGGTCGTCATAAAGCCGCCAAACGTTAAAATTACCTCGGAAGGAATAGGCGGGAACACATTTTCCAGCGCAATGAGCAGAAAAATGCCAATGTACCCGAACTGCTCCATAAACTCCGTTATCCAGTTTTCCATATATACCTCCACATTGTTTTCATATAATAGCTTTTCTTACGTTCCGCAAATACCTTCTGCGAATGAAATAAAAGTACATGACCTGTACAATAAAGAAACTTGCAAGGATAAAACCAGCCTCTACCGCAATAGAGAAGTTAAAATAGCTTTGCAAAGCGACAAAGGCAAACAGGCTGTGAATCATCGCCATGCCGATGGGGACGAAGAAGAGCAGACTGATCTGCCGGGTAACCATCGTATCGATCTCCCTCTGCGTTACGCCGATTTTGGACATCGTCGCATACTGCCTGCGGTCGTACTCCAAATCCGCGTACAGCCTGAAATATAAGAAGCTTCCGGCCGCGATAAAAAACACGGTGCCGACGAGCAGCGCGATAAACAGCATCGTACTGTAAATGCTGGTCTGCACAGCAAACAGCGTTCCACTTACCGTCATCGCGTAAAGCTCTTCCGCAGTGTAAGTCACCTTGCCGTTCTCTGTCAATGCGATGCCGATGCCCTCGCTCTTCTCGAGGCCGTCCAAATAATAAGCAAAATACCAATCCTCTTGCCCAGCCTTCGGCAGCTCGTTCATCCACTCATCGCTGACGACGAGACCGCTGAATTTCCCTTCCATACTTCCTCCAAGCTCGAGGGTTAAATATTCCGGAATCGGCACATGACTCGTAATCTCCGTTTCCACGAGCTCAAGCTCTGTGCCTGGTATTTTGTACGAGACAAGCTGCCGTTCCCGCAGCAAAGGTCTTTCACGCTGTGACCCCAGCATGATGAGCGCAGAGGGGCCTGACAATGGCTCATCCTTGAATGGAATCCCCGCTGCGGCGATCAAGCGCTCATAATCGGAGAAAGCGATCAGCGGCATGCGCTGGAGCTTGCCCTTCCCATTTGATTCCTCTAGTACATCCACGATTTTTATCGGCAGGCTAACCTGTTCATAATATAATCCGCGAGCTGTCAGTTCTGCTGTAATCTCTTGCAAGTGAGCCCTCTCCACCGGATTGTTTCCCTTCGATACATAACCAACCGCCGCAAGATAATCCTGCCTGAACTCGTAAGATAGTCGATGTATGGAGGCAAACACGCCAATCGCACAAAACGTAACGGTTGAAATGATCGTAACGAGGAACAGCATTTGGGTATTCTCTTTCATCCGATGAGCCAACGCGGAAATCGTCACGATATTCGTTCTCCGCCAAAACAGCTTGCGGCGGCTCTTTACGGCCTCCACAAGATAAACACTAAAGTAGGCATACAAAAGGTATGTCCCAATCACCGTCATTAAAGTGACGGGCACCATACGTATTACAACAGTTACCGCGGTCGACGTTGCTGCCAAACAATAGCTAAGCAGCAGGAGAGCGATTGCCAGGCTCGACAACACCAGTGACTTCCTCGGCGCTTCAGCTTGCCATTGACGGGACTGAAACAGCTCGATGAGTTTATATTTTCCGATCAAACCTGAAGTAAAGACCGAAATAAGCAAAAACAGCACGGCAAATGCAGCCAGTGTCAGCAGTACAGCAAACCATGAGATATGGAACTTCAGCTGTTCTATACCCAGTATGTTCGCGCCAGCCATCAGGAACAATTTGGCCGTAATTAATCCGGCTACGATCCCAGTCAACATGGACGCGCCGCCGATAGTGATGTTTTCCAGAAAGAACATTCGATGGAGCTGCCCTCGGGTCATACCGTGAAGCCGCAAAATTCCTAGCTCTCTCTTCCGCGACTGTATAAAAGAGCCTACCGAGTAGATCACGAAAAAAAGTGAAAAAAAATAAACAGTGCCGACAGCGACCTGGAGCGCCTCAACCGCCTGATCGTAAATCATGTTTTCCTGAATGCCCGGATGGAACAGGAACAAGGCGCACAGAAAAAATATCATTACAGAAAACGAACTGCTTAAATAATAAGCGGCATAGATTCGCTTGTTACGCAGAACATGGTTAAAGGCGAATTGTCGAAAGGTCATGCGTATCCCCTCCGAGCAGCGACAGCATATCAATGATTTTCTGAAAAAAAACCTGACGGTTGCTGCCCCGATAAACTTCGTTATAAAACTTTCCATCTTTAATGAAAATGACACGATGGCAAAAGCTGGCTGCCACCGCATCGTGCGTAACCATAAAAATGGTCGCCCGCTCCTCTTCGTTTATAGTGGAGAAAGCCTCCATCACTTCCCGGGATGATTTGGAATCCAAATTCCCTGTCGGCTCATCTGCCAGTATTAAGGATGGCCGATGAATAATCGCGCGGGCAATAGCGGTCTTCTGCATCTCCCCGCCCGATACCTCATTGCTATACTTGCCTAGCAACTCGCTGATCCCTAACCTCTCCGCGATTGCGGTGGCCCTGCTCTCCATTTCGCGCACAGGCGTGCCGTCCAACGTTAGCGGTAGTACGATGTTCTCCTCAATCGTCAGCGTATCCAATAAGTTGAACTGTTGAAAAATAAAACCCAGCTCCCGACGGCGGAACATTGCGGCTTCATCATCGCTCATCCTATGGGGTTCCCGGCCCTCGATCATCACTCTTCCCGAGGTCGGTTCATCAATGGTCGCAATTACATTTAGCAACGTCGTCTTGCCGCTGCCGGATGGTCCCATTACACCGACGAACTCCCCTCGTTCTATCCGAAAGGAAACACCTTGGAGCGCCCTGGTGGATATTTTGCCTTCATAAATTTTGGATAATGCACTTACCTCTAACACCGGCATAGGTTCATGTCTCCTGTTTGGTGGTATGTAGGGATGTAGGGATGTAAGATGTTAGTAACTTGGGATGCTAACAGTATACGATTCCTGATCTGAAGGAAGCCACATCGTTACCTTACATTTCCCTTACAACTCTGTAAGTTTGTTGTTATCGCGCACAGAACTAGAAGAGAATCCGTACGGCCGTTCCTTTTCCTTCGACGGATTCAAGTTCTATTTCATGACCAAGCTTATGACATATTTCTTTGACCAAGTACATGCCCATCCCCGTGGATTCTTGAAATTTCCTGCCGTTCTCCCCCGTAAAATAAGCATCGAATACGCGCGGCAAATCGCTGTCCGGGATGCCTATGCCTTCATCCTCTATTTCAAGGATGGTTCGCCCATCCACTTGGTCTGCTCGAAAATATAGCTTGCCGTTCTCCTTTGTCGTATAGCGGACAGCATTCGTGATCAGCTGGGCCAACACAAAATCCAACCATTTCTCATCAGAGACGACGGACAACTGCGGCTCCAAATCAATGACGGGAAATACTTTACCCCGAATAAACAGGCGTTTCTGTGCGGATGTCACCCTGCGCACCACCGCCTCAAGCTCAAGCGTCTCGACGTGGATATCATGTTCAAACCTATCCAGGCGAGCGGTATATAGCACTATGTCCAGCCCTTTTCTCAGCCTGTCCAATTCATCGGCAATCGCCACCGAGCGTGGATTGCTCTCCTGCTGAATCATCAAATGTATGACGGAAATCGGCGTCTTCATTTGGTGTACCCACTGGTTGATGAAATGAATATGGCTCTCGATTTTCTCCGTCTGCTCATTCAACTCGGACAAATAATGGCGGTATTGCGATTTAAGCAGGCGATGCAACCCTTCTGACAATGGGGTTACGGGCTTCACATCGGTAAAATCGCCAATCGATGCAGCAGGCTGCTCCAGCCTCCGATAGAAGCTGCGATGTGTCATGTAACGAAATAAAAGGTAACCTGCCAGCAGGCAACTGCTTAGCAGAACGGCATACAAGCTGACTGCAGTATTTCGATAACCGTCCAGCCAGTAAACAAAAGTCACAACAGTCAATTGCACGACATAGATGATGATTAACGGCCTCTGCTCCCTCAAAAAAAGCTTCATTGCCGCTCTCCCCAACTAGGAACAAGCCGATAGCCCTGCCCGCGAACAGTCTGAAGCGCATATTCGATACCTAATGCAGACAGCTTCTTCCGCACCCGGGTAACGTACACGTTTAACGTATTATCATCCACGAAAACCTGATCATCCCATATTTTTTCCAACAGGCGGTCTCGGCTCACAACCTGCTGTACCTTCATCATCAGTTCATCCATGATCTTCATCTCCGTATGGCTTAGCTCGATTTTGAGCCCATCCAATGATAAACAGAGCCGTTCCCGATCCAAGCTAAGACCATGGACATCCAGAGGGCAATCGACAGGCACTGCCGCATACGTTCCATAGGCGCGGCGAAGCTGGCTGTTTATTTTTGCTAAGACGATATCATAATCAAAAGGTTTTGTTATATAATCATCCGCCCCATTTTCCAGAGCCATCACCTGATCCATTTTACCGTCGCGTGCTGACAGGAATAGGATCGGACATGTCGATAGATTGCGGATTTGGCGGCACCAGTAATATCCGTCATATTTCGGTAAATTTACGTCCAGTAGTACTAAATGGGGTTCGAACTGCTGAAACTGCGCTTTTATGCTATCGAAATCCTTCACCGCCAAGGTGTCGTAATCGAACTTGTGTAAATACGCCTCCAGCAATTTGACCAATCCTTGATCATCTTCAACGATCAAAATTTTAAACATGCTCGTTCTCCTTTAATATTAACGGAAACACCCCGTTGCTAGTTAACCCTCCTCTATCTTAGCAAAAAAAAGCCGCTAAAGGCGAAAAAGAAGCTGTGTCCAAAGTACAGAACCTAAACAATTGACGATTGAGGGCCGTACGTCCCTCCCTCCGGCCGTTTGAGAAATGGACGGCTCGTTATCCGCATACGCCAGCCGGCCCGGAGGAGCAGCCCGATTATACGATCAACGAGCCGCTGGAACCGCTGGTGCTGGCCGAACGGCTGAACGCCCGGTTATTGGAGTAAAGGACGAATCATAGACGAGTTATACACATACGTTGTTATATAATTACCTACAAACAAGTTCACGCTTAGTTCGGTCTGCTGCGGTAAATATCGATGACTTTTTTAATAAGTTAAGATGGAGCCGTCCAATTAAGTTCTTAGAACAATAAGTCCCTAAAAAGAGTTGGACGGAAAACGCGCTGTTTTCCGTCCAACCTTTTTACATATCTGCTTTGTAGAAAAACAGCGAGGCGGGTGCCGCTGCTCTTAGTAAATTGGGTCAGTTTATACTGATTTTCTGGACACTCCCTCTTTCAAATCCACGCAGGAGCCCCATTGACACAAAAGCATATCGCCCAATCAATCGTCAAAACGTATATCATCGTTCTTGTTTCGAGACAGCAGCTTGATTCCGCCCCCGATGAGGACAAGTGAGACGATAAGCGGCCGCAAGTACGTCGTGATGAAATGTCGAATGTGAAACTCTGGTAAAAAGCGGTCAAATACCGGAACAATCAGGCTCATCGTCACATAATAAACGCCTAGCAGCAGCAAGATGAGCCCCAGCCAATTCTGATTGCTGCCTTTCCAGTCCAGCAGCGGGCGATCCTCTAGCAGACCAAGGTCATATCGGCTCGTCGCCTGCAGCCCGTCAAAGAAACTGTAAAACCAAATGACCGGTACGATAAATAGAAACAACGACAGCCGCAGCACATCAATAATATAAAAGCTGCCAATAAACAGCACCATCATTTGCAGTCCCCGCTTCTGCATCCCTAGATACATCTGACCCGCACCCGGAAAAGCGGATAACAGCATCGCCAGCGTCTTGCTCCGCTTGCCTTCCACCCGGCCGGACTCCCATTCGTCGAACAGCGTGCGGTCGGCCAGCAGCTCGCCAGCCTGCTTGCGATGGACAAGCTGCACCGCATCGAACATGCAGTACAGCCAAATAATTGGCAGCAGGCCGAGGAATAGCAGAAATACACTTCGATTCGTTATCCCCGTAAGTACGAACATCATCGTGATCAACCCGAAGAAGCTCATCAAAAAAGACAGTCCCCGCTGCATCAACCCGAGCTGAAAATGGCCCAGCCCAGGAACGAACGATAGCAGAATCGTATAGAACCGCTCCGCATCCGCTTGACCTTTACGCGTCCGTTCATACGGATAAGTGGACAACTCCTCGGCGGGCGCACGCAGTAAAATAATGACTAAATCAAGCATGCAGATGCACCAGAGCACAAAAGCACAGATGCACGCCAGCAGCATGATCTCCCCTTTACTAACTGACACCGCCAGCAGAAAACCAAGCAGCAGGCCGCCAAAGAAAAATATCGGGTAAACGATGCCTTTCGTCCTTCTCCCCCAATATAAATGGCCGAGACCGGGAATAAAATTCAATATGAACGCAAGCATTCTATTTCGGTATTGTGGCAATAAAACCGCATCCTTTCCATCGTTTAAAAGTCGTACAGCATCGATTGAACTTTCCGGCGCAACCAAAACGTTAAGGCTTTAAATAATCGAGCCAGCCTGAAGTTTTGTCGAGTATTTGCTCGCTTAAGGAAGGCTCTGAAGAGGGTGGGAGCACATGCCGGGCCCCAGTCGTTAAGCGATCAAACACGCCAAACGATAACAGAAACAAAGTGACCGAGGCCGCGATGACATAATTGAACAGCGGATGCCCGATCCAGCGGTTCTTGGAAACTCTCGTTTTCCTTCTAGCGCTCTGCGCAGCCTTTCTGGGAGAACGTGGAAGGGCGTCCATCAGCGCTTCCAGCAGTGCCTCTTCCTCCTCCTGCTGCAGTTGAGGCAGCTCATGCTCAAATGCTTCGATAGCTTCCATATAAGACTCTAAAGCGCCAGCATCGCAAAACAATAAATTTTCAATATGCCGTCTTTCCTGCTCATCCAGTTCGCCTTGAATATATTTGTCCCAACGTATGCTTTGCCCCGGTTGTTTTGCATTCATCTCCATTCCTCCTCCTTCCAATGCTCGCGAATCCATGATCTGGCCCGGTACAGTCTCGATTCTACCGATTTCACAGCAATAGACTGCTCCGCGGCAATATCGTCATAGCTTTTTCCTTCTAAATAAAATGCCGTAATAATGTCACGATGCCCTGGCGGCAGCTCCCGGATCCGGGTACGAAGCCGGGCCTTACGCTCCTGATCCATTAATTGCTGCAAAGTATCGTCCTCATGAACTGGCGCAATATGTAATACTTTGGCGGGATCCCATTGTTCCTCTTTGCGGCGATCCCGCTTTCGCTTTAAATCAATCGCCTTATGAACAGCAATGCGGGTTAACCAAGTTTTAAAGCCTTCATAGCGGTAGCCGGGGAGAGATTTATAGACTTGCAGAAATATTTCTTGCGAGGCGTCCTCCGCTTCCTTTGCTTCCCGTAGTACGGAATAAGCAATCCGGTATATGTACGCGCTGTACTGCTTCACCAATTCACGAAAAGCAACGCGGTCACCCTGTTGAATTTTTTGGATTAGTGCCTTTTCCTCAATGACTCTCCCCTCCTTCCCATTTATATAGACGAAGCAGCCCTTCCCTGCCCCTGCATAAAATAAAAAAAAGAATTTGCTCCATAAGCAAAGACGCCGACGACTACCTTTCGCCAGCGTCCTATCCCTATTTCAAGCTATACAACAACTCCACTGCTATTCATATCGGTGTATCCGTACTCTTAAAAAATTGTAAATTTCCTCAGGTATATTCACATTACAGCAGGATTCCAGCCCTTCAAACCCAGGGGAGGAATTCGCCTCGCAAATTTTATAATGATCACCATCAAACAACAGGTCGATTCCAGCGATATCCAGGTTCAAAATCCGTGACGTTTCCAAGGCGAGCCACTCAATTTCCGGTGTAATTTCGTAAGGCTCCACCAATCCCCCGCGCGAATAATTCGCCTTGAAGCTGCCGCTGCCGGAATGCCGCTTCATCGCCGCTACAGCCCTGCCCCCGATCGTAATGACACGCAAGTCCTTTCCGCGGCTCGGCTCGACGAACTCCTGTAAAATCATCGTCGCATCTTCTTTGTAGGCATAAATCATCTCCAGCAAATCAATGAAATTATGACTTGTCTCTGCCAGAAACACCCCACAGCCTTGAGACCCGGAAATCGTCTTCACGACGACGGGAAATCCTAAATGCTTGTCCACTAATTGCACATCCACTTTAGATCGAATCAGCATCGTTTTGGGAACGGGTAAATTATGCTCCGCCAAAATTTGCAGCGTGTACATTTTATCTTTTACCGTTTCGATGCTCTGCGAAGAATTAAATGTCTTCACCCCAAGCCGCTCTAAATGCCGGATCAAAGCGAGGCCGAAATAATTCGTTCCAGCGCCCATGCGCGGCAGTACAAAATCCGGTAGCTGCAGCACTTCACCATCGACCATCACGCTTTTTCGGTCATCTCGGGTAACGATCAACTCAAACTGTTCCGGAGAAAAAACACGGATATCCATATTGTGCTGCGCCGCGTCTTCAAGCAAACGCCTCAGTTCATATGTCTCAGGTTTTACTTCGTTTGAAGCGTTTTTGTAAATGATCCAGCCTTTCATTACATTTCTCCTTCCGACATATAAATGGATGCAATGGTGTATAATTTACGTTAAGGGTCCCATCTAAAACATAACATATATCAGGAACTACAGTAAGAAAAACATCAAAAAACCTCCCCCGGAAAAGTTGGCAGCATTGGTTTTCTTAACCAGCAGCCACTTCTTCTCCAGAAGAGGTTCGTCACATATGCTAAAATGATTAACGGCCCAGGCTCCGGAATTTCTGAGAATAAGCCTTGGCGGCCTCTACCGTATTGATGCGGTTGCGGCCCCACTCCAGCAATATGCGGTCGATATATCGAAAATGTACTTTCCCGGCGAAAACAGCTTCTTTCAAAGCGAGTAATATAAGTTCCTCCGGGTAGCCGTCCTCATCGACCCAGCCAGAAATCGTCTCAAATTCCATCGGGGACAGCGGGCGCGCGAACTCTTTCTCAAAAATAACGAACAGATTTCTTTCCGTCACATCCTGCTCGGGCGCTGCAGCACCGCCTTGATGCTCCGCGCGCAGCCGGGCAGCCGCACGCTCTTCAGCCAGACTAAGCGCAAGGCGCTCGTACATCCCAGTTAAATTATAACTTTCCGACTGGACACCCGTCAGCTCATCGATTTGTTCGTCGATGCTAATCCACTGCTCTTTCATAAGACGCTGGATGACGGATGAAATTTCACCAGGAGCACGGCCCATAACTTGCTCCAATTGCCCGATCGAAGGAAAGTCATTGCGCTCCACCTGCTTAAAGGCGATTAATTGCAGGAGAAGCATGACATCTGTATCATTTAAACCGAGCTTCCGGTAATGGGTAAGCAGGTGGAACGGCACCTGGACCGTACCGCTTTCCATTCCGTGAGCCACCCCCTTGGCCCACACCTTCCAGCCTTCGGTCAATGCCATATATATACACCTTCCTTATCCAAACAACCCCGTGCCTGTATTGTATAACGTGTATAACACAAATGCCTTTCCCCGCTAATGATTTTACGGATAAAGACGGTACAGCATCCGCGGAAACGGAATCGTCTCCCGTACATGATCCAAGCCGCAAATCCAGGCTACCGTCCGTTCCAGACCAAGCCCAAACCCGGAATGGGGCACGGAGCCGTATTTACGCAAATCGAGATACCATTGATACGTTTCCGGCGACAGGTCGTGCTCTTTAAAGCGCGCCTCCATCAGCTCAGGATCATCGATTCGCTGTGATCCGCCGATAATTTCGCCGTAGCCCTCCGGAGCGATCATATCCGCACAAAGCACGACCTCTGGTCGGTTAGGATCAGGCTTCATATAGAAAGCCTTTATTCCGGCGGGATAATGAGTAATGAAGACCGGTTTATCATATTGCTCGGCAATCGCCGTCTCATGGGGCGCACCGAAGTCTTCGCCCCATGGAATATCGAAGCCCTTCGTATGCAGAAACTCAATCGCTTCATCATAAGTAATCCGCGGGAATGGGGCCTGAATACTTTCCAGCTTGGAAATGTCACGCCCGACCGCTTCGAGCTCGGCGCGGCAGTTGTTCAATACGGACTGCACCACATAGGTTATGAACTGCTCCTGCACGACGAGACTTTCTTCATGATCCGTAAAAGCCATTTCAGGTTCGATCATCCAGAACTCAATCAGGTGACGGCGGGTTTTGGATTTCTCCGCCCGGAAAGTCGGGCCGAAGGAATACACCTTGCCCAGCGCCATCGCAGCAGCTTCCATATAGAGCTGACCGCTCTGCGTCAGATAAGCATCCTCATCAAAATACTTCGTATGGAACAAATTCGTCGTACCCTCTGCAGACGTCGGCGTTAAAATCGGCGGGTCCACGAGTGTAAAGTGATTCTGATCGAAAAACTGCTGAATCGCTCTGATAATTTCCGCCCGGATAACCATAATCGCCCGCTGCTTCGAAGAACGCAGCCACAGATGGCGGTGATCCATCAGGAAATCAACGCCGTGCTCCTTCGGTGTGATCGGATAATTATCTGTTAAATGAATGATTTCCAAATCGGTGACCGTCATTTCGTAGCCCGACTGGCTCCGCTGCTCCTCGCGAATAACCCCCGTCACATAAAGCGATGATTCCTGGGTCAGGCTCTTGGCCGCATTCCATGCTTTTTCAGAGACTTCACTTTTTACGACTACCGCTTGAATATATCCTGTTCCATCACGCAGCTGCAGAAACTGTATTTTCCCACTGGAGCGTTTGTTGTTTAACCAACTGCCGATGACGACCGTCTCACCGACGTGCTCGTTAACCTGACGAATCACTGTTTTGTTCGCCATGTATGAACATCTCCTCTATATGGACTAATGATAAAGTTATTTAGCTTGTTGTACGATTTGATGTGTATCGCGAGCAATGACCAATTCTTCATTCGTAGGAACTACGAGTACTTCAACTTTGGAATTCGGTGTCGAAATGCGGCGCGGATCGCCAGAACGAATTTTGTTCAGCTCTGGATCCAGCTCTACACCGAGATAGGTCAAGTTCTCGCAAACTTTCTCTCTTACGATCGCCGAGTTCTCGCCGACGCCCGCTGTAAAGACGATTACATCCACGCCGTTCATCGCAGCCGCATAGGAGCCGATATATTTGCGAAGACGATATTCATACATTTCAAAAGCGAGCGACTCATTTGGTTCGCCGGCTTCCATCCCATCGGTAATATCTCGCATATCGCTGCTCGATCCTGAAATCGCCAGCAAGCCGCTATGCTTATTCAACATAGAATTCACTTCGTTAATCGTAAGCTCTTCTTTGTTCATAACATAAGGAACTACAGCGGGATCCAAATCTCCGCTTCTCGTCCCCATAATCAATCCTTCCAGCGGAGTCATGCCCATAGAGGTATCTATGGAGACGCCATCCTTAACAGCCGTTAAGCTGGCTCCGTTTCCAATGTGGCAGGTGATGATTTTCAAATCTTCAATCTTCTGACCCAAAAATGCAGCCGCAGTGTGGCTCACATACTCATGCGAAGTTCCATGGAATCCATAACGGCGAACTTTATGCTTCTTATACAGCACCTTAGGAATGGCATATAAATAAGCTTTTTCCGGCATCGTCTGGTGGAATGCCGTATCAAACACAACGGTTTGCGGCACGTTCGGCAGGTTTGACTCCGCAGCCTGAATCCCCATCATGCATGCTGGATTGTGTAGTGGGGCCAAATCGAATAAACGGCGGATTTCGGATTTAACTTCCCCGGTAATTAGAGCCGAACCTTTAAATGCTTCACCGCCATGCACTACCCGGTGGCCCACTGCCTCGATTTCATCAATCGTTTGGAGCACGCCATGCTCTTTGTGAGTAAGCTTTTCGAGCACCTTGCGAATTGCAGTCGTATGCTCCAGAATATCACTAACCTCAGTTACTTCTTCTTTGCCTGTCGGCGTATGAGTGAGGATTGAAGAATCCATACCGATCCGTTCGACTAGACCTTTGGCCAATACGGATTCATCTGTCATGTCGTACAGCTGATATTTCAAGGAGGAGCTCCCTGCATTAATTACTAGTACTTTCATAACCGGTCACCGTCCTTATCGTATTTGAAAAATCCTTCGCCTGTCTTCACGCCGAGATTGCCTGCGCGAACCATCTTCTTCAGGACGTAAGAAGGCCGGTATTTCAAATCTCCAAATTCGCGGAACATCCGTTCCAGCGCGGCTAATACGGAATCCAGACCGAAGCGGTCAGCCATCTCAAGCGGTCCATACTGGAACTGATAGCCGACTCGCATCGCGTCGTCAATATCCCTGGCGGTGGCAACACCTTCCCCGAGCACATGCAGCGCCTCGTTAATCATGACGCAAATAATGCGGGAAGTTACGAAGCCCGGCGACTCATATACCATGATGCCGCGTTTATCGACAACTTCTTCTACAAAATGCTTCGTCTCTTCAAAAGTTTCGTCCGACGTCTTCAAGCCCCGAATAATTTCAACGAGATTAATGCGGGATACGGGATAAATAAAGTGCATGCCGATTACCCGTTCAGGATACATCGTCGAGCCGGCGATTTCCGTCAAACTAAGCGTCGACGTGTTGCTGGCCAAAATAATGTTGCTCGGACACACATGATCAAGCTGCTTGAACATCTCTTTCTTGGCATCCAAATCCTCCGAAATGGTCTCGATGACCATATCGCAGGTACCGAGTTCGGCAAAATGAGTTACTTTATGCACTTTGGACAAGATCAGCTTCTTCTCTGCCTTCGTGATCGCCCATTTCTCAAGCTGCTTGTCTAAGCTCGTTTCTATCATGCTGTAAGCATGTTCCAATTTTTCAGGTGTTTCTTCTACGAGCAGTACATCGAGTCCTTTCGCAGCCAGCATTTCACTGATGCCCTGACCCATTGTACCTCCACCAATGACACCTATTCTTTTGAAGTTCATGGTTCTCTCGCTCCATCCTTTCATTATCTACGTATAATATTGTACCCTTTATGTCGAATAATACAATATTTATACCCAACATATAATAATATCTTAGCACGGAAAAAAAGTAAAAAAAATAACCGGCAAAGGAATTATGCCGGTAAAAGCGTTCTGTCACTAATTTGACATCGAAATTGCTCTCCTGAGAGCCGTTCTTCTCTCAAAAGAATTTCGAGAGATTTGTCGAATACTGATGAATGGTCCAATAAGAGCTGCTTGGATTTCGCAGCTAACTCATCCAGTATCGCCGAATTTTCATTCATGAGCACTTCTTTTGTCATCATATCCATGTTGACGATGCCGAGTGAGGTGAGCCCGGAAGTCATCATTGTATGCACGATGTTAATTGCCTGTTCAAAATCGTTGCTGGACCCGGTGCTGCGCTCGCCATAATAAATTTCTTCCGCAGCTGCCCCAGCGAGAGCAATAACAATCTGCCCTTCGAGATATGCCTTTGTATATAAGTACTTATCTTCCTGCGGGTTATGTCGTACATAACCAAGCGCACGGCCGCGCGGGCTAAGCGCAACCTGATTCACGCTGCCGGGAGCTACAACTTCAGCAGCTATCGCATGGCCCAGTTCATGAATAGCTACGCGCCGCTTCTCTTCCTCCGTGGACTCCCGGTCCGTGCGCTCGCCGAGCATCACTTTATCGATCGCCATCGATAAGTGGCGCTGCTCAATTTCCTTCAAGCTCTCGCGCATGGCGTAGATCGCCGCCTCATTCATGACGCTCTCCAGCTGCGCGCCTGAGAAACCGAAAGATTCCTCCGCCACTTTATCAAGGCTTACACTTTCATGCAAAGGCTTGTTCTTCGCATGCAATTCAAGAATATGGGCTCGTCCCTTCTTATCCGGCAAATCAACCTGAATATGACGATCAAAGCGGCCGGGACGCAGCAGAGCGCTGTCCAGCATCTCCTTGCGGTTCGTCGCGGCCATCAACAAAATGCGCGGTGTCTCCGCCGTATATATTCCGTCCATTTCCGTCAGCAGCTGATTCAGCGTCTGATCGTACTCCCGCTGCTGTCCGCCCTCTCTTTTTCCGCCGATTACGTCAATCTCATCGATAAAAATAACAGCATTCTCTTTGTTCTCCTTGGCTGCCCGGGTGCGCGCCTCTTTAAACAGCTCGCGAATCCGCCCGGCGCCTACGCCGACATACATTTCCACGAATTCACTCCCCGATGCAGCGACGAAGACAGCATTCGTGTAATGTGCTGCGGCTTTGGCCATCAGCGTCTTGCCCGTACCCGGAGGACCCGTCAGCAAAATGCCTTTAATCGGGCGAATGCCGAATCGCTTGATCTCTTCGTGACGGACCATGAAATCCAACGCTTCCTGAAGTTCCTGCTTGGCGCTCTCCTGGCCGCCGATTTCCGCGAAAGTCAGCTTAGCCGGGCCGGCTTTCCTCCGTTTGCGTTCCTGTGCTGCGCCAATGGCGATCCCGCCGCCGCGCATTTTCAGCATCACAAATATCGCTGCGAACATGAGCAGCCCAAAGACGAGCGGAATGACATTATAACCGATAAAAGCCATAAAGATTAAGAAAACAGGGGCAAAGCCAATGACCAGTTCCCACATCCATTTACGCATTTGGCCACACCCCCAATTTTTGCGGAACACGTGGTAAAATGACATATTTGCTCGCCGTTCCATAAGTTAAAGTCACATAGACGTTGTCATCATCCATATCCGCACTTGCTTGCAGCGAACCGTGCTCCTGTTCCAATCGCGCTAAAGCAGCTTCAATTTCTGTATATTGCTTATTCTCCATCGCCTGTGCAACTGAGAAAAGAGCTTTGTTCCAGATTTGGTCCAGTTCTGAAGTGGAATGATCTGTCACTTCCAGCTTGAAAGTGCGCTTACCCAACAGTTCCTTGCCGTCTTTCTCGATATGACGGGCAAGCCCGCCTATATTAGTTCCCGGTTTAAGGTCCAGTTTCAAACCTACCTCTTTTGGGGTAATATCAAACTGTACATGCTCGACACCCTCATATTGCTTAACCAGTTTCTCCAACGGGGCCTCGATTGCCCATTGCCGGTAGGCAAACCACCCGCCGAACAGCAACACGGCAGAGACTGCAGCGATGGCGACAACTTGTCCAATACGTAGTTTCACTTCGCGGCCTCCTCCTATTATTAAATTATATATAATATCTTGCGCGAATTGATATACTTTAATCTATCAAGAGTTACAAATAAGAGTATATCATATGATGCAATATTTTTTGAAGACAAAGTGTGAATATATTTAAAATTTTTAGTAAAAAGTCGGCTTAGCCAGCCGGACGAGCTGAAAAATCGGACAGGGCTAGCTAAACGATGGACGAACGAGGTCAATAAACCGTATTTTGCCCATCCTGACCACCCGTCTAACGGGTGGTTTGCTCTTAGGGTATAGCCCTGCTGCGCCTAAAGACGCTAACCTGGCCACAAATCTGTCCAGGCTCAGTGTTATTTGTCACTTTCACTTACCAGTTAAACTGGTTTATTTCCTTTTGCTTTTGTTGCTGCTGAACGGATCTTCAATGTGGTATTTGCACATCCACTTTGTGTGAGCTAAGCTATAGCTCTTGTTTGCCATCCAAGACTGTTCCTTTCCAAGGGCTTAGATCGAGAATGTGACTCAGAACGTGAACGAAATTTTATAACGAAGAATTTTATAACAAGCTGATGATCGTTATCTGTGTAAAAATAACCCTTCTCAAAATGTAACGAAGCTGGGTAACGTTATTTCAGTCTTTACTGCTCCAAACAGAGGATAAACCGCAAATAGAGTGTCTGAGATTCGCTGCTATGAACGTTTTTGTCAAACCCTCTATTTTTTCTGCCTGAGCACGTGGCGCGAGAGCAAAAATGCGAGCGACGGTCGGCACGCTGCTATCCGTGGGTTGGGTACCACATGTTATGCCTTCGTCAAGGAGAGCTTTTGCAAGCTAGAAACGCACGTTCAGTTCTTGGCAAACCTAGTGCAAACGAATCACGCATATTCTCTCCCGAACCTTCGTTTGCTCCCGGGCCTCGTGCTCCGG
>NZ_KB907279.1 GCF_000381905.1 Paenibacillus fonticola DSM 21315
GAAAGGGTATCGGCTGGCCCCAGTTCTTTGATGAGTTTACGAAGTGCCGCCGCCGAATGTGGAATGCTCCCGTAATAGCGAGGGGCTTCCCCGGTTGAATCCGCAATGGCCACCGAAATTTTTTCTTTGGATACATCTAAACCGACGAATTTTGTGATAGACTGCATAGTATCAGCTCTCCTTTGCTATGTAGCTCTGAAATGGTTGGTCTTTCCACTTTCCATTTTAACCTACGAGATGTAGCAATGTGGAGGGCTGCCTGTTTATCGTTCATCATAGCTAGAATCAACAACAGAATCCAATCTTTGTAAGGAATAATATTCTCCAAAACCGAAGTTAACGACGTGGTTTTCCAGCGTGACTGCGTGGCCATTCGTAAATACTTAGTATAGGATGCAGAAGTGTTGGATGCAGAAATCTGTAAATGTTCTGCAGGGTGAAGGACAATATAGCGTTACATAGCGGGTCGTTTTTTTAGATACGGTTTTTTAGATACGGTTTCTAAGCTAAAGCTTCGCCCTCACTCTTCAGCCTAATTCCTTCTTACTCCCCTTCTTCGCCTTCTGCCCTTAAAAAATCTTTCGCGAAACAACAAGTTCCGATACTTGAATTTGCTGAACGGATATTTGAAGGATAAGGCGATACCCTCATCCTCTATTTTGATCGCCTTCAAAGCCGCCGTATGCACCCTGCTGCGCACAAGCAGGTTCACGAGCCGTCGATTGCCGCGCCGAATCGCGATGGCCAGTTTGCAAGCAAAGGTTCTGTCGCAGGCAAGTCTGCGATATAACGGCAGCATGGCCCGGGCTATCGCCTGATGGACCTTCGGATCGAACACGAATTGCACGGTTCCCGGCGGAATTGTCGTGCCGTTGGTATACACCAGTTTTGGGAAGCCAAAATCCACAAAATAACCGATTCCGTTCGTGCCAAGGCCCTGTCTAGCCGCGTGCGGGGCTGCCGAGGCGAGCAGCCTTTTCATCAATTTCAGGTTCGCCGTGACAACCGCCCTGCTCCATAGGGTCGCAAACTTTTTGTTTGTCGCGACGGCGCTATAGAATGGCAGCATGCTGGCCGCTGTCTTTTGCAATACGCTCGCATTTACCTTGGAATTGTTGAAACTGGCGCAGCCGCACCCACACTCGCAGCCTCCGCTTCTTCCCTGCAATCTTGCCCTTCCCATAACCCTTCCTCCTTTATAGAAACGAGTCACATGGCTCCGTTTCTCGTTGCTCAAGAACACTTTTCTATAATATATGGGACAGCCGCTTGTCACGGTTGGGCGGTTGTATCTACAATAGAGAAGTCAGAAGAAATATGTATAAGCAAATAAGCAGATCACTCTGCTTGAAGGAGGTTGGATTCCGTATGCCAACGATTAGACGTCTCATCACTGAGCATGATTTACAAATGGCCATGGAGCAAGGCCTTCGGATCCGCGTCTTCCGCGACAACCATCTTATCGAATCGGGCTCAATCATTATCCGCCTTACAGATGATACTGTGATTACGCAATCCAGCGTTAGCGATCTTGCTTACCATAACCGCAGTCACTGCCAGTTTTTTGAGTTGAAAAAATAAATCGTTTGAAGGGAGAGCAATACTATGTCAAATCCACTCGTGTCCAAAAAGTGGCTTCTTGCTCGCATGTATGAGCCTAATATGGCCATCGTAGATTGCCGGTTTCAACTCGGAGCACCGGAGGCCGGCAGGACGGCTTACACCGAGTCCCATATTCCTAGGGCCATCTATCTCGACTTGGAGAGCGACCTCTCCGCTCCCATCGACGAGCATGGCGGCCGGCATCCACTGCCGGAACCGGAAACCCTAGCTAAGCGCCTCGGCCGGGCCGGCATCAACAACGACAGCGTCGTCGTAGCTTATGACGACCAGGGAGGCATGTACGCATCCAGGCTTTGGCTGCTGCTGCGCTGGCTTGGTCATGAGCAGGTGTATGTAATGGAAGAGGGATTCTCGGCATGGCAGCAAGACGGCTATCCCATAACCGCGGATCAACCGGTTGTCATCCCTTCGTCCTTCCAGCCTGCAGTACGTGATGAGTTAATCGCCGATGTAGAGGATGTCCGTAGTGCGACCAATAATCCTGATATTCTGTTGGTCGATTCCCGCGAAGCGCCGCGGTATCTAGGGCAGACCGAGCCGATCGACGCCAAGGCAGGACACATCCCCAGCGCGATCAACGCTTTTTGGAAAAACAACCTGGACGCCGAAGGGAAATGGACGTCAGAAGAGCAGCGCCGTGCCAGTTTATCCGAAGTTATCGATGCCCTAGATGCCGGCCGTGAAGTGATCGTCTACTGCGGCTCCGGCGTCAGCGCTTGCCCAAACATCGTAGCGCTTCACTCGCTCGGCTATTCCAATGTCCGGCTGTATGCCGGAAGCTGGAGCGATTGGATTAGTTACGAGGAGAATCCGGTGGCTACAGGGAAAGAAGAAAAGGCGTAGGGCCGCGTCGGACGCGGACTGGAGGGCTTTGACAGGTTATGAGCATGTGGCCTGTCTCAGTCCTCTTTGGGCTTTTCTGTCAACAGCTTGCAAACAAGGAGTCGACGAAAGTAGTTACAGGAACCCCGGAGCCAGCCATAGTGAGGCAGTCGGGTCAGGTAGTTGTTGAATGAGCGAAGAGATCAAAAGCATTATTCAGCCACAACCCCGGTAGGGTCAAAAGCGGAGCGTTTAGCTTCAAGAGAACGGATTATTTATTCTTGTTCTTCCGCCGTGATAACAAGTGACAGTCAACCGGGGCAAGGTACTTCCTCTTAATTGCGTGAACGGGGAAATCCCCTTTAGTAGTTAAGACTTTGGTAAGAGCGCTAAAGTTAACTTGGAGGGGGTTATTGTATGCTCTATGATGTTGACTTTCATTGGGAATTATTATAGCATTAAATAGTTGAGTGATCACCTACTAATCAAGGGGTTGAGAAATTGGGCAGAACAAGCGATGCAAAAGAGCGGCTGGTCGAAACGGCTGCCGAGATGTTTCCGAAATACGGTTTCCACGCGGTTGGAGTGCAACAGTTATGTAATGGAGCGGGCATAAAGCCCGGTAGCTTTTATTATTTCTTTTCGTCCAAACAAGAATTAATGGTTTGCGTGCTTGAATGGCGTTGGCAACAGACGCTAGAGTACATTTTTCAACCAATCGAAAACTCCGACTTAACTCCCGTCGATAAAATTAACGACTTTTTTAAACGTTTATTTTATATTCACGACAGTCGAAAGATGCAGGGATTACCGGTACTAGGTTGTACGTTCGGAGTGGTTGGTAGCGAGTTAGCCGTGCATGATGAGGAAGTAATCAATAAAATCTCTTATATTTTTGATCAATTTGTCGGCTATTTCGAAACATGGCTTACCGAGGCATACCGCAACAATCTTCTACAGATTCTTGAAGCGGATATTCCGAACATAGCTCGCTCGCTCCTGAGCTTCTCGGAAGGTTTATCGTTAATGGCTAGAGTCCAAAACGACGCAAATATATTCATATCACAAATGTCTTATGTTAATAACTTGATTGGGGTGAAGACATAATTTTTTTTGCTTCAAAATAGATGATCACTCAACTATAAAGGAGATGTTCAAATGAAACTTGTCCGCATTTATGAATACGGGGGTCCCGAAGTGCTGAAAATCGAGGATGCCGAGAAACCATCTGCCGGAAAAAACGAAGTCGTGATTGAAGTTCATGCGATTGGCGTTAACTATGCCGAAATTCAGCAACGCAAGGGTATATACCCATTCCCCATTTCTCTACCCAGTGTCATGGGGCAATGGGCCGTCGTTGCCGGAACCATCGTCGAAATCGGAGAAGGAGTCCAATCTCTTCATATCGGAGCGTATGTGATCGCCCAAGTACCGTCTGGTGCTTATGCCGAGTATGTCGTTGTACCTGAGTACTTGCTCGTGCCTGCCCCGCAAGGAATCAGCCCGGAGCAGGCGACCACTCTTTTAACACAAGGTCAAACGGCATTTCATACACTAATGACAGCAGGTAAAATGCAAACGGGGGAAACTGTACTCATTCATGCAGCCGCCGGTGGAGTGGGGAGTTTGGCCATTCAAATTGCAAAGGCATGCGGTGCAGGAATCGTAATTGCAACGGCGGGCTCTTCAGAAAAACGGAGTCTCACCCTCGAATTAGGAGCTGATTATGCCATCGACTATAATGACCCGGACTGGTCTAGGCAAGTAATGGACATAGCCGGATGGAAAGGGCCCGATTTGATTTTAGATTCGGCTGGCGGGGTGATTTTAGAGTCTAGTCTTAAAATTCTTGCCCCATTCGGACGCTTAGTGTACTACGGTTCCGCTTCTGCAAGATCAACTAGCTGGGACCAAGCTGAATTGGTAGACATCTTGGCGAATAAAACAATCATTGGCTTTAACATCGCCCACCTGCTTGAGAGCAATCCTAATCACGCGAAAACGGGCATCGAGTCGTTATTCAGTCTCATTGCTTCAGGCCGAGTTAAACCGATTGTGCAACATATTCTTCCACTTGAGGATGTGGCAATGGCTCATCAATTGATTGAATCGCGCCAAACGGTAGGCACACTTGTATTGAAACCAAGCAGCCTAGTTTGATTACATATCGAATTGAGGCCGCTGTGAGCAAAGATCCTGGCTTCGGGGAGTACTTTACGGCCCACCTTGGCCTGATTTTATGCGGCACTACTATTCAAAGGGTTCAACACGAAGATAACCCAATCGCGACAGGAGAGCCGAGAAGCCGCGTCGGACGCGGGTTGGAGGGCTGTGACAGGTGGTGAGCAAGTGACCTTTTGCGCCCTCTTTTGGTCTTTCTGTCAACAACTTGCAAACAAAACACCGAGGAAAGCAGTTGCAAGCGGCCTAGAGCTGCTCACAGCAGGGCGGTCGGATCAGGTTGTTGTTGACACGCTCGCACGTTTTACTTCCGGTCATCCACAAGCGGGTGAGGCGTTTATATCAGGAACGCAACCAGTAATATTTTGGCTAGATCCAAATCTCCTACATTTATCGAATTTACATCTGCCGGAAAAAATTTTCCCAACATATTGAACGCTGAATTGCTGTCCTCTTTTGAATACATTAAATCGTAGAGCATTTCGAAATTTTTTGCATACTCCTCGCTCTCAATGGTTCTATAAAAAGCAGGATCAGCATGCGGTGTTCCTATGTAAAACGTATTCCCGCCTACATCTGTTATCATAAATCTTCGATCATCTACTAAATGTTTCAATTTAGATATTCGCGGTACGGAACGAGGGATTTTCCCGATGTGTCGTTTCAATCCAACAGTGAAATCTTCATATACACGCTTTACATCGTCAACTTCGATATAGCACATCTAGGGGTTTTCATTAGGCAATATTCGATTGGTTCCATAAAAGTGCAGCTCAAGTGATTCATAACTAACCACTGCATATGGATTTGGTCGAGTGTAAATTTGAATGGTTTTGAAACCCAAGCTCTCATAAAAGGACACCTGCTCTTTGATGGATGGACACGGCAAAATCGGTTTTATTTTAAACAACTAGCCTCCTCCTTTTTCGTAATTTTGTCTTATACATCAAGCATACTGTATTATTGCAAATGATAAGGTTTGTTAAATTTATAGTATGTTAAAGTGACTGAAAGACATAAACCCGTCGTGTGCTTTAATTAAAAATTATAGCTTTAATGTTGCTCTAGCAGGTCACGGTTGTTTAGCTGGACGTACATCCGAACCATACTGATGTCGTGGTTTGGATGGCTAGTTTTTGTAAATCGGTTTTTATTAGGAGGATGAGGATGCAACAGAAACTAATAAAGGAAGCCTTAGCTTTGTTAGACATAGCCCCTTTAGACTTCAAGTCCAGATGCCAACTTCGCTCAGGATATTAACTATTTTATTCATTGCATGAGATTAAAGTAGCCGTCTTCAAGATATGCCTCGGATTCATACGGCATAACTCTAATAAAACGTTCATCTTTATAATACGAGGCAAGCAGCTCTTGAATATCTTTTGCCGTTACATTCTTTGTAAGCATTCTGGGAAAGAGAGGAATAGTGACTGCATCACCTTGATAATAGTTGCCGACTATTGGAGTGAAAATTGGAGCCGAGTCTAGCCCGGAATACAGTTGCATTTCCGGAAGATGCTTGTGGTTAAGGCCTAATGCATATTGTCTTGGAGCGTAAAGCTGCTCTCTATTTGAGTTCTGATATTCAGCTATAAGCTTCTTGCCTCCACCACTATATCCTGTAAGCGAATAACAGAACGCAGGATAATCCCTTGGCATAATTCCCTCGGCTACCAAAGGGTGTGCAGCTAAAATAAACCCTGTGGCATGACATCCAGGAACAGATACCTTGGCAGAATCCTGCAATGGTACAAATTATTTAGACATATTTGTATTTGGTCATAGAGATCAAATATTACTTGTTTCCAGGTTTGATAACCTGGGAAAAGGCGCCTCGGGAGCAGCCATTCAAAATATGAATATTATGCTTGGATTTGACGAAGGAATTGGACTGGAGTAAGAGAAACAAGTTCTTCGTTTAACTAAACGAATACGATAGCTTAATCGTGATTGTTTGCAAACAAAAACGGGAGGAAAGTGATTTCTAATCATCTTGGAAGACAACTGATGACGACTTCCTCTCACTTGTTCAGAACCATATTGCTTATTCTAAAATAAATTCAAAAAGACCGAGTGTGTAAACACCCGGCCTATACAAATCGTCAGCGCAGCCAAACAAAAGAAATAAACCGCCCCTTTGCCAGAAATGCGGTTTATTTCTGATCCTAATTTCCGAAGGCCGATTGAACGGACCGAACAGAGCTAGCCCTTACTCGTGAGAGCCACGTAAAGACAGTAAAAGGGAGCAGCCAGAAAGCCACTCCCCACCGGCTTCATTTCTTCCAATTTTCCACAAAGTGATCTACCGCTGCCTGCTCAATGGCCAGCCCTTCCGTGTAACGCTCCATAAACAAGGCAAAGCCATTTACATCTGCGCTGTCAGGATAAACCTCTTGTCCTTCTGCATCCTTGAACACTTTAGTGGCAAGATAATCAGCCAAGCCCTCGTGCTGCTCCTTATTAACCATATAAGATGCCAATATGGCCATCCCCCATGCGCCGCCCTCACCTGCCGTAGACATGACCGAAACAGGAACCTTCAGTGCTGCGGCACATATTTTTTGACCGACTAGTGGTGTTTTGAACAATCCGCCATGCGCAAAAATACGGTCAATCGTTACATGCTCCTTCTGTGTCAAAATATCCATCCCCAGCCTTAGTGCAGCAAACGCGGTAAACAGATGTACCCTCATAAAGTTAGCCAGATTGAAGCGGCTTTCTGGAGAACGCACGAACAGCGGACGACCTTTTGCAAGCCCTGTAATGTTCTCGCCTGAATAGTAGCCATAGCTCAGCAAGCCGCCGCCATCAGCGTCTGCTTCCAGCACTTTATTGAACAGGACGCTGAATAATTGGTTCATATCGGGCTTCAACCCCATTGCTTCAGAGAATTCTCGGAACAAGCCGAGCCATGCATTAATATCGCTGGAGCAGTTGTTAGCAAGAACCATGCCGACAGGGCTGCCGTCAGGTGTAGCCACGATGTCAATCTCAGGGTACACCGTGGACAAATCTTTCTCCAATACGAACATGGCAAAAATCGACGTACCTACGGAAATGTTGCCGGTACGCTTTTTGACACTATTCGTAGCGACCATGCCTGTTCCGGCATCACCCTCTGGAGGACATAGCGGAATACCTGCTTGTAGGCTGCCTGATGGATCTAATAGTCGAGCACCAGCTTCATTGAGACATCCAGTATGTTCGCCTGCAGTATAAACTTTAGGCAAAATATTTTTAAGATTCCACGGGTAGCCTTTATCGGCAATTAAATCGTCAAACTTCTTCATCATAATTTCATTATACTGCTGCGCAGATTCATCGATTGGGAACATACCGGAGGCATCCCCCAAGCCAAGAGCCTTGCTGCCAGTCAACACCCAATGAATGTAACCCGACAGTGTCGTAATATAATCTATATTGGCGACATGCTCTTCATCGTTCAAAATCGCTTGATACAAATGTGCGATGCTCCAGCGCTCTGGAATTTTAAACTGGAATTTCTCGGTTAGCTCCGATGCAGCAGTACCCGTTGTGGCATTGCGCCATGTACGGAACGGAACCAATAGCTCCCCTGCTTGATCAAGAGCAATATAGCCCTGCATCATGGCAGAGCATCCGATTGATCCGATTTTTTGCAATGTTACGCTATAATTATTCTCAACCTCTTGCTTTAATTGGCGATAGGTTTCTTGCAACCCGTTAATCACTTCATTGAGATCGTAGGTCCAATAACCGTCGATCAATTGATTTTCCCACTCATAGCTGCTGGAGCTGATTTTTTCAAAATTGTAATCAATCAGTACAGCCTTGATTCGTGTGGATCCAAATTCGATGCCAAGCGAGGTTTCTCCCCTGACTATCGCTTGTTTCATATTTTGATCCAAGATGGCGTTGCTCCCCTCTGAATTAGAAATTTAGCCGAATATGCAAAAGGGCATGATAGAGTACGGCGCACCATACCATTTATTAAGAGGAATATATTTCTATATCCCACACTAAGGAGCAAGTGTACCTCTGTCAATAGAGTAGGCACAAAGAATCGAGTGATTTATGCGGCAAGCAGATTACCGAGTAGCGGTCTGCGCGGCCTTCTTTGGGCTTATCTGTCAACAGCTTGCCATTTCAGTTTATCATGCGTGACCCCCCAAGCCAGAACTGTTTTTTAATCGCCTGTTTGTCTATTTTGCCTACGGATGTTCTAGCAAGGGTTTCGACGATTTCCAAGCGAGTAGGTATCTTGTATTCGGCTATGTGCTGGTGGCAAAAGTATTTTATATCATCCAGGGTAAGTGATGTTTGTTTTTTTAGTACGACCACGACAGTGACCTCTTCACCATCATCTGACATAGGAGTTCCTATTACAGCAATCTCAAGGATTGCTGGGTGCTTGCCTAACACTTCCTCCACTTCAGAACAGTAGACATTTGAACCACCCACTACAACCATGTCTTTCTTTCTATCCATAAGATATAAATAGCCGTCTTCATCGAATCTCCCCAAATCCCCAGAATAGAGCCACCCATCTCGTATTGTTTTGTTTGTCTCTTCTGGATTGTTCCAGTAACCGAGCATGATTTGTTCGCTTTTGCAAATAATCTCGCCTATTTCTCCTTGTTTAACATCGTCACCTGATTCATCGACTATACGTACTTCAAATGGCTTTTGACCCCATTGTACGGGGTCTGAAGGATTTCCCACGGATAAAAGCCGATGCAGCTTCCCCTCAGTAAAGCACTGGTTTATGGATAAGAAACTAATGAATTGACCGCTTTCCGTTTGTGAATATACTTCTGTTATATTGGCATTTGGAAAAACTTCACGTGCTTTATACAAGGTTCTCTCGCTGATAGGAGTACCACCACAGGATATGCCTTCAATCGATTGGATTTGTCGAGTATGTATATTTTCCATGTGGACTATATCCCTGAATAGAAGTCCAACTGTTCCTAAGAACTTTATTTGTTCCCGTTCAATAATATCCACAACCTCTGTAGCTCTCAAAGGATAAGTTTCCGGGTATATGAGACAACCGCCTTCATAAAGCGTAGACCAAAGTATAAATTGCCCTGTTAGATGCGCTTGATTAGGGACAATTGTTTTCTTCGCTGGGTTATGTCCCCCGCCTTTTGCGGGATTCATAAAAGACCAATAACTGATATTACGATGGGAATGCATCACTCCTTTGGCGCGGCCCGTTGTGCCTCCTGTGTAAATAATAAGAGCGATATCGTCAGGATCTGCTGTAAACCATTCCATCAGAGGGGGAGATTTGGAAATAAAGTGTTCTATCGATGGAGAGCCATTATCCGACTTACAAGGGATGGAGATGGTGATATTTAGCGATGAAATGCAATTTGATATTATATAATGATCAGAGTCAAATACGATAGCAGTGGGAGATGCATCATTAACGATCTGATGTATCTCATTAGACGCTAGACCAGGGAATAGCGTAACCGGAATTGCGCCGATAGCAATCACGGCGCATTCCGCAATAGCAAGGAGTGGGCAAGGATCGCTTAGAAGAGCAACCCGATCACCTGGCTGCATACCTATGCTGTATAAACCATGTGCAACACGACTCACTTGATTCAGTAATTGATCATACGTTAATTTCTCATCTTTATACTTCATGGCATAACTGTTTGGGTGCATTTGAGCAACGTGAGGTAGTATTTTTGATAGAAGCATCATATCATCCCCTTATATCCCACAGTACCTATACACTTACTATGTATTGGTAATTGTAACAGTAAAAGGGTTTGACCTACCAATATCATTTTCTTATAGCTATTAACTAAATCTCCTTATAATTGAATATATTGACATGTTTTTATATTTTACTGGGAGGGATAGTATGAACTCTTTAATCAAAATTAAATCAGAATTGGACTCCTTGTTTAGAGTAATGGAATTAGAAAAGGATCCCGGTTTCAGCAAGTTTAAACCCATGGTGTATGAGCCGATCAAATTGCAATGGGAGAACTACTTCGAAGAGGATTTCTCAAGAAGGTTTAATGGCCTCATGATCCGGGGTGCGGAGGAAGTTTCAACCGTGTTTCTTGCCGTTTTTCCAACCGATGAAGTGCTAGAACGATTCATTCAAGAATCTCGGGAAGGCGATTTATTATTCATGCATCATCCTCTATTCATGGAATGTGGCGATCCCCGAGGTAATTGGGGAAGAGGGTTTGTTCCGATTCGAGAAGATTTATTGCAACGAATTATAAACAAACGGCTGTCCGTATATACGTGCCACGCTCCAATGGATTATAACGAGTATATTGGAACAAATATGGCGATTGCTGAAGAACTTGATGCTACAATCATTGACCGTTTTGTACCCTATGCGAATGGCATGGCCGGACTAATCTGTGAGATTAATCAGACGAATACTAAACAGTTAATTGAGAAACTCCAAAAGATATTTGAGATACCTTATGTAGATTTTGAAGGCCGTGAACATCAAGAGATTCAGAAAATCGCAGTTGTTGCTGGGTGTGGCGACATGGTTGACGAAATGAAAAACGCATCTTCGATGGGCGTTCAAGCCTATATTACTGGAGAGATACATTGCCATATCGATAACGAGTACGGAAGATATAAATATAATATGATGCGAGATTACATAAAAGAAACCAGCCTTTCACTTATCGGGGTATCCCATTCCGCATCTGAGTATCTTGTTATGAGGACGCAAATGAAAAGTTGGTTTTCACGAAACTTCCCAGTAAATATTTGCTTGTTACCTCAACATAAATGGTGGCTTTGATTGTTGTTTTCAACCAACTGTCAACAGGCTGTTGCAGCGATTGCATCTCGTATATGGAGCATCGGATTGCGGCTAGAGCCGAGATTTTCTAACGGTTGCCACAGCCGTTAATCAATCGAAAATGAGCACTTCGGTGTTCTAGCGGTTGTAATCCACGTTATTTGTGCAGAATACTTCGCAGCATAATGAAAACGTTAGAATAACCGCATTTACAACCGTTAGGTTCCCAAAAGATCAAAAAATTGCGGATTAACAGCAATAGCAATCGTTATATCAGATCCGCTCCATGACGGTATCTTTTCTGAGTTATTGTGAACTGGGTTTCTTGGCTCTCCAATTGTAATAACCGCTCCGAGACACCTGAAGTACGGCGCACATCTTCTCCAAAGCGAACTCGGAGCGTTGTTCCTCTATAAACCGGAATCTTAATTCTTTAGCTTGCTGAACATGTATATACCCAGGCACTGTCCTGCAAACGACGAAAATCTGACGCGCGGTGGCCGGCGTAACATGACGGTGACTCTTTAAAACCGGCCCTGCCAGGAACGCGGTCTATTTCTGATCCTAATTTCCGAAGGCCTTTCGAACAGACCTAGCCCTTAAAGCGCTCCTTAACTTGCATAAGTCTGGAGTGAGGTCCAACCTCATCGTTAGCCATGTCATACATTTGATGAGCGAGGTGAAAGCCCAGATCATTAACAAACGCTTGTTTCCATGGGCGAGACAAGATGGAATGAGTTAAATGCCTCGTGGAGCGGGAACGCTCCATCATCATTTCTGCCAGCTCCCAGGCGCGTGGGAGAAGGCGGTCACGAGAAAGCACCTCATTGGCGATTCCCAGCTCCACCGCCGTTTTGCCATCGATTTTTTGACCGGTGTACGCATAATATGCAGCGCGCTTGATGCCAATCGTTTTTTGCAGGGTTAGTGCCATTCCATCTCCAGGTGGTGTACCTCCCAGAAAATGCGGATCAAAGAAGTCCGTATCCTCCGTGCACAGAGTAATATCGCATAGTGTTCCCAGCTCACAATGAGTGCCGGGGCCATTTATTGCGGCAATCGTCGGAATATCGATACAGAAAATCAAATTTTCGAGCAGCCTCATAGATTCATGGTACATCTTTAATTTGTCATCTGCTGTCCAATCTCTGAATTTCGTTTTCCAGACGTCAGGATTAGCTGTTTGCCATCTATCGCCTGTACCTGTAATTATCAACACTTCGTTAGCATAATCGCGTCCAATATCTATCCAGGCTTGAGACCAAACGCTATGCGCATCCCAGCTTAATTGGAAAGGTCCGCCAGCAGTGTGCAGCCTTACCTCAATAATTCCATTTTTGCGCTTCATCATTAGGAAGTCCTTATATTTCTCTGAATATACTTCGAACTGGGAAGGCTCCGTTCTCTGGAACCAGTTTGATAATTTTTCCGGCATGGGTCATCCTCCTTGAATAAATGATTTTTTTCCAAACATTACTTGTGATCCGCCCAACGCCACCAGGCCCAGGTTGCGGCAAATCCAGCAGCCCCCGTTATAGCAACAATGAGGTAACTGATAGAGGCGAGCGGAAACACGGCACTACTGCTTCCCGCAAGCTGAAGAGACGGGATATCCCAGGGTAAATAACGACCTAACTCGGTTGGCCCAGCAATCAAGGCGACCATCAACGTCGCAAATGCATACGTGATCGGCACGAGATACCCCCGTGATAGACTGGCCAAGAAAACAACAGGTCCGCATAACAGTAAATTTATCGCACTAACAATCAGTAACTGAATGTAATAATGCAGGGCCAATGTTTTTGAAAAGTCGGGGATTCCAGCTACAAAGCCAATGAATAGTGAAAAAAGAAAGGATATTTCAGCCAGGATGAGGCACCACCCAAAACTGGCTGCTACTTTCGCGGCGACGACTTTGCCTCGCGACACAGGCAGCGCAAGCAAATCCTTAAGCGTACGGTCTGCGTACTCGCGGCCGAACGCCCAACTTGTCAAAACAGCGAAGCCGACAAGCCCAAGCACAGAGGAGAACATAAACACAACATTCCCGAGATAAGTGTTCCAATCCGCTTCACCGGCACGAATCGCACACACCAAGAGGTAAAGGGCCAGCGTTCCCCACAGCACATACGAACGGACCAGCTTTTTATTTTCAACCGCGATAACTGATAAAAGTGTTTTCATCCTGCTTCATCTACTCCTTTGACGGATTTCCACTGACTGTGTTCAGAAAATAAGACTCCAGTTCCTCTTCTACGACGCTAAGCAAATAAAGTGGTATACCTGCATCAGCCAACAGCCTGGAAACGCGCTCAGGATGCCGAACAGCTCGTTCATCCAACACTTCGAGCATTCCATCCCCGGTTACACTCGCTTCATAGCCGGCTTTCGCCAATTGCTCCCCAGCCAATTTGGCAGTGCTACGGACACCGACATGCAATTTTTTTCGGCGCAGATTTTCAAATTCAAGTGTTGAAATTTCCTGAAGCAAGGTCCCTCTATGAATAATTCCAATCCGTGATGCCAGCTTGGACATTTCCTCCAAAATGTGACTGGAGATAAAAATGGTCACCCCCTCAGAAGACAACGATTTTAGCAACTCCCGGACCGCAACGATTCCTGCAGGGTCTAAAGCATTGGTCGGTTCATCCAATATCAATATTTCCGGATTATGGATAAGCGCCTTCGCCAATCCTAGCTTCTGTGCATTGCCTAATGACAAATCCTTTGCTTTGGTCTCGGCATAATCGGTTAAATTGACCTTTTCTATAACGGAATCGACCGCCTTGCGATCCTCCTTAATGCCGCGAATCTTTGCATACAGCTTTAGATTTTCCCTCACGGTAAATTCTGGATATGCATAGGGTACTTCCACTATATAGCCTACGTGGTTCCACAGATCGCCTCCCTTGGTTAATTTCTTCCCCATTAAGTACACCTCGCCTGACGTTGGCCTGATCATGCCAAGCAATATGCGAATGATCGTCGTTTTGCCTGCGCCATTCAAACCAAGAAACCCATAAATTTCTCCTTTGTTTACCGTTAAAGACACTTCATTCAAAATGGTTTTTCCGTCATATACTTTTGTTAGCCCGGCTGTACGAATCATTTCCTTCATGCTCAAAACTCCCTGTCCGTTTTAATTAACCTAACGTTCGTTGAGTTAAATGGGTGAAAAAAACGGCCTTGCATTAGGTTGACCAAAGCCGTACATAAAAATCGGTTATTTCTTGGACGGTTTTTGCTTCCAGCGTTCGTCCGTCCAGCAATTGCTGAACGATCAGGACCACGATATGGGATAAAAATTGGGATGCAGCCATCTTGAAATCCATCTGGCGAAGTACGCCTTGCTCGTGCTGCCCCGCCAAAAAATCCGCCATGGCTTCAAATGGCAAACGAGTTAACGTATCCAGTGCTTCCTTGTCGTCTTGCTCGAGCAAATTTCGATCTCGAATTAAAATCTGGAAATACTCTTTATCATGGATGATTCTTTCCGATAGGCCCTGTATCAGCTGGCATAGGATCGTCTTCAAATTTTCGTTCAGGCTAAAGGCAGCTTGAAAAAAAGCAACGAAGCCGGAAATTCTTTCTTCTTGCGCATGTTGTAGGACGGATCTTAATATTTCCAGCTTCCCCCCGGGGAAATAGTGATAGGTTAATGCTTCCGTCATGCCGATTGCTTTATTTAACTCTCTCATGGATGTGGCATGATACCCTTGATCTGCAAATAGTTGCTTGGCAATAGTTAAAATCTGCTTTTTTCGCTCGGCAGCCTGAAGATCGCGGCTGGTCGGCTTTTTTGATTTATGTGTTTGATCCATGCTTGCCTCCTCGAGTTTCACTTAACATTCGTTAAGCCAATAATAATAAAGTGAATCCCCCATGTCAAGAAGACTTTGGGAGTTATGACGAAAGTCCGATTGCGGCAGGAGAAGAGCTGGAGTTGAGTGGCCGCGGCGGACAAAGCCTGCAGCCTTGTCTTTTATCTTCAGAGCGCGGGTTGAGGGCTGGCCTGTGGCAGGTTGCCTTGTGATAGGTTGCCATGTGGCAGGCTGTGGCGGGCTGCGACGGGCTGTGGCAGGCTGTATGATTTTTCGTATAGAATATTCGAAATAAACGGCAAAAGGCACATTATATATGATACTTCATATAGATTCCCCAATTTTACCCTTTTTCGGCCAATTCTGCATGATAATTCATACTCAATCGCACAAAGCGTCAAGGTCAAGTTAAATCTCGGCATGGTCATCTATTGTCAGAAATCCGTATGGTAAATTTGCAGGGCAACCGCATATATCACTCAGACGACCCGCGCAAATATGTGACACCAACGCATACAACGCTCATTTTTTTCCTGGAACCTGTATTTGCGGCTATATTCGCTTATTTTTCAAACATGAACTTTTGCGGTAAGTATGCCTTAGCAGCAATCACTCTCCGAATCTAGCCTTTTGTTGATTTCTCGTTCCAATCCATGTATCTTTATTTCAACAAATTCAATATCCAGGAGATGTTGATCCTATGAACCGGGAAATTAGTATATTTAAGTCTGGTGAAACTGCGTTAGAATATTCAGTTATCGGAAAGGGATTCCCTGTATTGTTGTTTCATGGCGGCCATTCGAGTTGTCATGAGGAGTTTGGCTATCAGAGGTTGCTGGACGATGGCTATTCCATTATCACCCCTTCCCGTGCGGGATACGGCCATTCTTCCCCCATTACGGACTTGGAGCAGGCCTGTCGTCTCTATAAATCATTATTGGATCATCTGACCATCGACAAAGTTCATGTTATCGCGGTTTCCGCAGGAGGCCCTACCGGAATCGTGTTTTGTTCCATGTTCCCTGAAGGGATTTCCAGTTTCACGCTTCAATGTGCGGTCACGAAACCCTGGCTTGCACCTGAGGATACAGAGTTCAAAATGGCAAGTCGTCTTTTCAAACCGGAAAATGAAAAAAGAACTTGGAAGGTCCTTGCGGCGATGAATAACCTATTTCCTAAACTTACATTCAGGATGATGGCATCTTCTTTCTCTAAACTTTCTTATTCTGAAGTTCAGAAGCGGCTTGACGACCACTACGCTGATGCGTTTCGTAGAATGAACAATCGGCAGCGCTCTTATTCGGGTTTCTTTATTGACTTGGAACAATCCCAATGTGATTATTCTAAGGAACTGGCAGCCATTCAAGCGCCAACGTTGATCATGCACAGTCAAAACGATAGCTCGGTACCCCTAAGTCATCCGGAAAACGCAAAAGCACTCATCCCCCATTCGGAACTATGCCTGCTTGATTCATGGGGGCATCTCTTATGGATTGGGAAGCACTCTGAAGAGTATGATCAAGCTCTTGTTTCTTTTTTATCGCGGCAGCACGGCTAGAGGCTATCACAGGTTCACCCGGCTGTGGTGAATGAAATAATTTAATCAATTTGGCAAACTAATAGTTGCAATAACCACCTATTTAACTTACACTGTAATTAGTTGCAATAGCACCCTATTGAACATACACCACAACTAGCTATAATAACACCCATAGAACATTCCCTCGAACTAGCTGCAATAACACCCTATTAAACATTCACTCCAACTAGCTGTAATAACATCCTATTGAACATAAAACCCAACTAATTGCATTAACTTCCTAATTCAACACACACCCCAATTAGTTGCAATAACAACCTAATGAAGGAGGAGCTAAACTGAGCGAACATTGGAAAATACATTCGAATGGTAAGGACACCACGGAATCGCATGGTCATTACATCTCCGCTATTTATCGTCATATGCAGATTTTGATCTCAAGTGAGCTGGAGCCGTACCGGATCGGGGCTGGGCAGTACATTTTTCTCATGGCTATCGCATCCCGGCAGCCGACTACACAAAAGGCGCTTAGCGAGAAGCTGCTCATTGACAAGACGACGACTGCAAAGGCAATTGCAAAGTTGGAAGCAGCAGGATATGTGCGAAGAGAAGCCGATCCCGTCGATAATCGCTATCACCTGTTATTTTTAACAGATTCGGGACGCAAGGTGGTGCCGAAAGTGCAGGAAGCACTGGGACGCGTGAAGAGCAAAACCCGTAAGGGCATAACTGACGAGGAATATGACTTGTTGTTGGGCCTGCTGAAGATCGTGCTTTACAATCTTAGCGAACAGGGGGAGATGCCAGAATGAACGCTAACGGAGGGGAGCGGTTAACCGAAGAGCTGCTTTCTTGGGCGGGGGTAACAATCCATCCTCATCGTTTTGGAGGCGTGGAGTTTCAGTACAGTCACAAGGAGATTGGACATCTTCATGGCGTTTTTCTGTTTGATCTATCCGTAACGAAGTCAGAGCACGACCGATGGATTGAAGAAGGAAAAGCTAGTGTCCATCATATGTATCCCCATTCAAATTGGCTGTCCGTGTATTTAAATACTGGACTGGATGTTGATCACGCGATTGAAATCGCTCGTTCCAAGTACGATCAAATGATCCTGAGGAGGGTGTAAGTCATGCTGGCATTACCGTTTATCGCAGTGGATAACTGCAAAGACGAAATCAAGCACTATCAAAGCATTTTTGGCGGCAGAATTGAGATTTTGCGCAAGCAGGGAGAAGAGGTGCTTAATGCGGATTTGCATGTGGAAGGGGCTACGCTGAAGTTTGCCGACACGCAGTCGTCAAAACCGGAGCAGATAGGCGATTACGTAAGAGTATTTCTAAAAATGGATACGCAAGAGAAGTTCCATAGAATCTTTGACGGATTAGCTGTCGGCGGGACGATCATTGCTGAAGCATACGAAGCACCGTTTAACGGACTGCTGGCCATTGTGACCGACCGTAACGGCGTATGCTGGGTGTTATCCTACTATCGAAGCTAACAGGAACGAATTTGTGGGCAAAAGCGATGCTCAAGCGCTGTCTCGAAAGATGCTTGTCAGCCGGTTGGCAGTGTCGACTTATCTACATTTCTTGGCGAAAAAAGTTTTATTCAAAAAAAAGACGCTGCCTTTCAGCAAAGTAATCTGCTGTTGGGGCAGCGTCTTTAGTAATTAAGTTATAAGTGTGATCCTCCACTTGTGTCGATGCATTGGCCGGTGATCCAACGGCTTTCCGGGGAGGCTAGAAATGCTGCAACATCTGCAATATCTAACGGTTCTCCCCATCTTCCGAAAATCGAATATTCGGCACCGAATTTATTAGCAGAAGGATCCTGCAACATTGCTGAGTTCATGTCCGTGGCAACGAATCCAGGCTGTATGGCATTGATTGTAATCCCGCGAGGTCCTAGTTGATTGGATAATGCTAGTGTGAGCGTGTTAATTGCTCCCTTGCTCATGCTATAAGCAGGAATGCCAGGCAGGGAAATTCTTGTTACAGCGGATGACAGGTTAATAATTCGCCCTTCGTCCCGCAAACGCTGAAGAGCTTGCTGGATCAGAAAAAACGGTACTTTCACATTAATCTGCATGATTTCATCAAAGGCTTGTTCCGTAGTCTCTTCAATGGATGCCGGCAAGCCGATCCCAGCGTTATTTACAAGAATGTCAAAGTGATTGTTCCCCGTGCGGCTATATAACGCTTCATCCAATGTCTCATAAAGAGCCGTCACACTATCTGCTGAGCCAAGTTCCCTTCCCAGGGTGAATGCCTCCCCTCCATTGTGCTCAATCTCGCGAACGACTTCTTCTGCGAAATCCCGATTTTTGCCATAATGTACAGCTACTAAAGCGCCTTCTTGCCCCAAACGCAGCGCGATAGCACGTCCAATCCCCCGGCTCGCTCCTGTAACAAGAGCAACCTTTCCACTTAGTTTTTTCATATTTTATCAGCTCCTCCTCTTATTTCATTTTCAGTTATAGCACAGCAGGGATTTCGAAATGTTGCTCCTATATTCCCATGCTCTAGTACAGTAAGAGGAGGTTTGACGGACTCAACGTATATAGTAAATGTCGGGAATTATAGTAAAGCCGGAAATCCGCATCAGACGGAAATTTTGACGCTTTGACAAGTCATTGATCGGCAGGCTGTTGCGGTTCCATTTGGACTTTTCTTTCAACGGCTTGCAAACAAAACCTTCAGAAGGTGGGGTCATGGAGTCCAAAATCGACGGATACAGGGTTAAGATCAGACGTATCAACGGTCAAGTCGGCTGCTGACAAACCTCATATGACACACGCATTATCCACCTGCTTACCTGTTGATCTGTGCCCATCTGTTGATCTGTATGATTTTTCGTATACAATTTTCGAAATAAACACTAAACGGTAAATTCTATCTGATTTTTCATACAGATTCATCCTTTTTGCCTGCTCAGCGTAGATTCTATATGAATTTTCATACACAATCACACGATGACTATCGAGTCTTTCGAGTCTTTCGAGTCTTTCGAATCTATCGAGTCTATCGAGTCTATCGATCAATTGATCAATTTGAATCAAGCAAATCAAGCGAATCAATTCAATCAAGCAATTCAATTGATTCAATCAAGCGAATCAAGCGAATCCATCAAACCCGGCGCTCAAACCAAATCCGGACTTTGGATGGAACCGACATATTCGTAGTAGATGACCCGCCCAGACACTCCTCTTGCTACGGCTCTAAACTTTCCCTTCTCCACTAATAAGCGGCAATATTTAATGACCGTCATCGTGTGCAATTCCAGTTCCCTTGCCGCCTCGGTTGGGCGAATGACACGATTGTGGCGAATTGCTGCCCGCATTAAATCTCGTTCGATTTTGGAATAAGATCTAGCAACGGTTCTTTTAACACCAAACTCCGCCGCCAGATATGGGGATAGAGAATTCCGCAATGCAGAAAGGATGAACGAAGGATTTTCCTTCAACTCATCCAAAGAGATGTAGTAGACCGAACAGTCTTGGGCTTGAAGAAAAAGTCCCCGGTTTAAATCTCTTCGATACTTGGTTCGGTCCGTACCGTGGGAGCCAAAGTCCATAATTTCAAAAATAATACGTATCGACCCTATAACCCACATAAAATCCACAAAATAGAGTCGTCCCCGCCAGTCCCTAACTTCATATTCAGGATGCAATCCATGAAAATGTCCAACCAACGGCCACCATATTTGCTCAACGAACAAACGATTTCCATAACCATGACCGCGTTTTAGAGCATCAAGACGCTCCCCTCTTCTTCGTCTATAATGACCGCTTAGCCATTTATCCTGTTCTACTTGGAAACTCATTTCCTGCCTCCCGCCTTCACATTTTCGTTCTAACAGACATAAAAAAGCCCGACTCCTCTCCGGTATAGAAAGGAAGCCGGGCATGCTTTGCCGCTGAGCTGCTATATGATATTCATAGTGTGCCACAAAGTTTCAGGGAGTGCAACAAGATAAGGGAACCGATGCAGCGCCTATTGTTCCGTACATTTGAAATTTGCTTGCCGCGTTGGGCACAGGTTTGTGGCTGTGATTTGGTTGCCTGTTAGTAGGCTTTTGCAGCCCTCTTTGGTTTTTTTTGTGCCTCGCTTCCACAAATCTAGTGAGCTTCATTGATCTGTATGATTTTTCGCATACAATTATCGAAATAAACGCTAAATGATAAATTCTATTTGATTTTTCATACAGATTCGCCCATTTTTCCTTTTCAACGTAAATTCTATATGAATTTTCATACACAATCACACGATGACTTTCGAGTCTTTCGAGTCTTTCGAGTCTTTCGAGACTTTCGAATCTATCGAGTTTTTCGAGTTTTTCGAATCTTTCGAGTCTTTCGAGTCTTTCGAGACTTTCGAGACTTTCGAATCAATTGAATCAAGCAAATCAAGAAATCAATCGAATCCATCAAACCCAGCGCTCAAACCAAATCTGGACTTTGGATGGAACCGACATATTCGTAGTAGACAGCGCCCCCTCTTCTTCATCTTAGACGATCGCTTATCCATTTATCCTGTCCTGTTCTACTTGGAAACTCATTTCCTGCCTCCCGCCTTCGGCAAGGCATTAAACTATATTGCCCCGCGCTCTGTATCGAACGAATAAATCCCATCTTTATTCCTATGATGAACCATAGTATCCATCATTCTCCTTTTCTGTTTGCTGCAAATGTTATACGATAAAACTTGAATGATTAAAAATTGAAATAATGAGGAGGATGATGAAATGACAATTAAAGAAGAATTAAAGGGTAAGAACATCCTTGTTCCAGAAAATCCGGTATCTAATTTTTTGTTCAATAACACTAGGTCGGCTCTATTGTGGTTAGTGATTCGGTTATATTTAGGCTATGCCTGGTTAAACGCAGGATGGCACAAAGTAACAAGCGATCAATGGGTAGGCAGCGATGCGGGTGCAGCGCTGACGGGATTCGTTAAAGGGGCGATGGGCAAAGCGGCGGAAGGCAAGGACGTCACGGGGTGGTATGCGACATTTTTGGAAAATATGGTCCTGCCCAATGCGACGCTGTTCTCCTACTTCGTTGCTTTTGGTGAAGTGCTCGTGGGCCTAGGCCTGATTCTTGGCTTACTGACGGGTATCGCCGCCTTCTTCGGCGCCTTCATGAACGCAAGCTTTCTGTTCGCTGGAACTTTGAGTACAAATCCGCTGTTGTTCATACTCGCGACCTGGATTGTACTGGCCTGGAAGGTGGCTGGATGGTACGGGCTGGATAGATGGGCGCTGCCTCTTCTCGGGACACCGTGGAGCAACCGTCACCGCAATAAGAGCAAGCAATCGGCTTCAACCTAAGTTAGGTACGACGGTACGACGGTAGCTGGGTCTAACTTTATCGATCATTGAATTATGATGTTTGCGGGCTGTAGCAGGCTGTCAATTGGCGGTCTCTGCAGCCTTTTTTGTGTTTTCCAAATATTAACTAACGTCGATGATTTTCCGATATATTCTAAAGAGCTCCAAATTATTCGAGGAAGAAGGAATTAAAAATGAATTTACAGCCCTTATCATTTTCTGCGAATGCCAACCAGGCTAAATCGTCATCCAGAATGGAACAGCTGATGCAAATAGCCCAAAGCGGCGCATCAGATGCTGAGAAAAAAATGATGGTCAAAAATATGCAAAAGCAAATGGAAGGCGAGAATATGAATACCCTATTGGCTCATATTCCGGAAATAAAAGACAATGCGAAACCTCAACAGAAAGAAGCTCAATCGGGAAGCGAAGAAACGACGAACGAGCATGGAGATACGGTCGAAATTTCGCAAGCCGCCATGCAGCATTATGAACAGGCTGAAATGAGCGGCGCTGCTTCAGGGGGATCGCCGGCTGCCGCTCCCTCTGCTGTATCTCATGGCGCAGCAGAGTAAAGCCTTTTCCCGCAGCCCTAGCCAAATGAGTCCGGCTATAGAAAAACCCGTTTTTAGCGGGATTTTTCTAACATAAATGTAAAAGCTGACTGCTTCAAACCTATTTTATTTAGGAGGGATGTTTGTGGCATTATATAGGGTCTTAAAAAGCGGGTTAATAATACTTGGCCTGCAGCTTTGTATATTACTTGTTACGTATATTCCTTCTGCTAATGCAGAAGCCGAGGATGCAGCCCTAACCAAAACATTTTCGGAATCAGAGCGTGTGCGATACGAGGTCAGATTTGATTTTACTTACACGGACAACAATAAGCTGCAAACAAAAGCCGAAGTCATGCAAACAAGCTTTGACACGGGCGAAACAATTACTCATACATACCATTTCGAGGATTCTTCATTAAATCCGGAGCATCGGATAGAGCCCCGCAAAGAGGACGGTTCCATTGCCTTAACGCCTGCGGGATTGAAAGCTTATGCTTTAATCCATGATTACGCATCTAAGAGCAGCATCATTTATGAATTAGACCTGACAACGAAGCAGCTCACTAAAATTGCCGACATTCAAGGCTTAAGCGTCCGGTTGTACGCTTCTTTAGGCCTATACGAAACCTATGCAAACCCGCCTTATAGTAATGAACTGCCAAACATTAAAGAGCACCAGCTGTACTCCATTCCTGAAAACAAGCCCATTTTGCCGGAAGGAAACTACAGCTTCATTGAACCAATTCCGGTTCAAAAACTGAACTGCGCCCCAGTCTGCCAGTCCAGTGACTATATCGTTGAAGGGAAAGCTGCGGCAGCTAAAGGAGCTGCCACGACTTATTTGCTGTCCTATGGAGGCAAAATGAACCCTGTTACGCTTCATCATCAGTTCCAATATTCCGACAAGACCTACTCCCTGGCGCTTGCCAATCAGAACGGCAAGCTGCTGCTGACGCATCAGCATATTGGCTCGGAGCGGGAATCGTCAACGCTGACATGGATAAAAGGAAACTCAAAAAAAGTTTTACTCGATGTCAAAGGCTACATTAATAACTTTAAAACTCCAAGCTTCTCGCCAAGCGGCCGCTATATGATCGTCGCCAATGAAATACGCGGCAAGCAGTTGGCGTATGCAGACTCGGCCTTTTACGTTTTCGATACGAGCACTATGGAGCTGGTTCACAAAATCAAGCCGCAATACAAGCTATACTTGCTCCATTTAAAATGGTACAATGACCGGTTAATCAGGCTGGAGTACGCCACGTCCTCTCCGGATTCATATCCTGATTTTTTCTATGACATTCCTACAGGAACAGCTACCGTTTCCCGCTCGTTCTATAAACACCAGGAAAGCTTCAAAACCAATTCTCCGTATTGGGACAATTTTAATTATAATGGCCTGATCACATTGGACCTGCCGGTTTCAATTTTGGTGGATAATGAGCCCGTTCGCTACAGCGGCCAGGGGGCGATTTACGACGAGAACGCGGTAATCATTCCGATTGAAGACTTCGCTAAACAACAGGAGATGACGGTTCAAATACAGCAGAACGGACTGAAGCTTACTAAAGGCAATTTACAAACTGAAATCTCATACCAGAAAGCTGTGAAAAAAGGGGATACCTGGTTTGTACCCGTTAGGGAGCTGCTCCCCTTAGGTTATAAATTAGAATCGTCTTCTAAATCGGTTGTAAAGCTGGCTTCGGTCAAATGATGGGTAAAATTATAATTATCACTTTGACATGATGTTGAATAGAGTCTCGATAAAATTCGGGACTCTTTTTTTGTTTTAGGGATGATCCTACACGTTTATTACACATTTCCCGATATTCATCAAATATCATAATACCCCTTAATATTGCTCAATATCTCTTTATTACTAGATATCCCTTAACACTCCTTAATGCTCCTACATATATCGCAAAGCCCTCTATTCCTCTATAATCAGCGCTCCGTGATGCGTCCTGAAGAAATCAAGCACGATTTTCAGTTGATCGTCATGAATATGCTTTTCTTGCAGCAGCGTAAATTCCAACTCGCGGAAGAGATATCCTTCGGCAGCTTCTTCGTAATAGACCACGCCAGTGTGAGAAATGCCTTCCTTGAGTCCGGTCGTGTACACTGCTGTTCTGGCGTCTTGCCCCGTAGTTCCTTGCTGAGTCCACTCTGCAAATGACAGCGGCTCAAACACCGTGAAGCCTTGCTCATCCGCCCACTTTGCCCGATCAGGAAAATAGGTGCCTATGCTGTTAATAGCGCAGCCTTGGCAAGAACCTGCAGTGTCGGAATACGTCAACGTTTGCACCGGATATTCGCGGTCACTCAAGGTTACTCCATAAGAGCCATTTGCGCCTACGGCGGCAGAGGCGTTCCATCCGGCTGGAGCAAGCAATAGATATCCGCCAGGCATGTCCGAACGGTAAACTAGCACCGCTTGCAGCCTTTCCTGCATTTCCGGCGGTATTTTATAACTCATAGCAGGCGGTTTGGGCGGCTTGGGCGGCTTGGTAAAAGTTGCTGCCCCATCGTCCAGACTGAGTTCAGCTTTCACCACTTGCAGCGGAAGCAGCACCTTGTCTCCATTTGTGCCAGGGAACATGATCGTAGCAGGTTGCGGCAGTGCCGAATTCTTCGTCTCGCTCCCATTCTCCGCAGCTGGTCGCTGGACTACAGCTGGGTCGGCATCTTCAGCCGAAACCGCGGTTGGGTCAGCAGTTTCAGCAGAGACCGCAGTCGGGTCAGCAGCCTCAGCCCGGTCTGCCGTCAGAGACGAAGACGCCGTTTCCTTTACAGCCTGCTGCTCCTGCGCTTGCCCCAAGGGTTGACAGCCGCCAAGAAGCAAAATCCCCGCCAACATAAAAAATACACCGCCAAAAACGGACACAACGTGCAGACGGTCTTTTAAGCTTGATGCGGTGTTCTGAAGATGACGTATCTGCATCGATTTAACCGATTTCAGTGGATCATTGCTCATTATCGTGACAACCCCTGCTTCATAATATATTTAATTTAAAATCTTGCACAGCTTTTAATGGCGGCCCGCTCTGCTCGCTGTAATCCGCTCCCTCTATGCCAAATCGCTGATCTTATTATAAAGGAAATATTGGAAAAAGTGAGGCCTTATCATTAATTTCGTTATCCTGCTAATAACGTCATCCTGCATCAAAAAACTGACCGGGCGCTAAGCACCCGGCCTCTACAATTGTTCCGAAATTCTCAATTCTCAATACACTATGATACATAACAGGTTGCTCCATGAGCATAGCATTGTTGTTCCATAATTCATAACAGGTTGTTCCATAATTCCTATAACAAGCTGTTCCACGACGATCCATAACAACCTGTCCCATCATCCCGGTAACAAGCTATTTCTGCGGCTTCTTCTCCAGAGCGAACTTCACCAGTCGGCTAATCGCAGCCGGCAGCACGCTCACATGACCCTCTTCAGGAAACTTTGCCAGTCTAACATCGAACCCGGCAACTGTGAGCTGAAGCTCACGGACCAACTGCTCCGCATCCTTCACCATATCATTAAGCTCCTCGCCGCCAATAGTCACTAACAAGCGAGGCTGACAAGCACCCTCCTGCTCCCTAAGCTTATCCACAAAGGGAGCCTTCTGCTTAAGCACCTCATGGGCGCCCCACCAAATCGACGGGCTGCCTGCGACATAATTTTGGAACGTCTGCGGCCGGGAGAACAAAGCATGAAGGACGAACAAGCCGCCAAGGGAATGGCCGAATATCGTCTGCCGGGTTTGATCGACAGGAAGCTCCGCCGCAATAAGCGGTTTAAGATCATGCTCAATAAAGTCAAGAAATTGATCTGCCCCGCCGTGTTCCGGCCACTCTTCCCCATTCGGCCGAGCGCGCAGCGAGTCTTTTTGCGCCGGTATCGTCATATCATAACAGCGCCGCGTCATATCAAAAGGCTCTCTCGAAGGATAGCCGATTGCTACCACAACGGCCGGATCAAAGCCATGAGGCTTGCGCGTCTGCAGACGTACCGTTTCCGCCAGCGTGTTGAATACAGCATCCCCGTCCAGTGCGTAAATAACGGGATATCCTCCCTCAGGAGGAGCCTCTTTGGGCCGTGAAATTAATATCCGGTACGCTAAATTTCCTGCGCTTGAATGAATGAGTCGTTCTTCACAATTAGCAACGTAATATTTTACAGCGCTTGTTTCAATCATGGTGCTAGCAGCTCCACAACATCATCCATAATTTTCTCATACGCTATCAAGCCGCCGCCAAACCAATATTCCGTATTCACCTCATAGACATGCCCGTTCTTGACTGCATCCAGCCCCTTCCAAATACTGCTTTCGGTCAGCTCTTTGACAAAAGCATCGCCTGTCCCTCCATCGTTCGCCAGAAAAATATAATCGGCGCCCAGCTCCGGCAAAATTTCGAGGGAAAGGTTGGCGCTGTTCGCGTCCTCTACCAGTTTGCTCTTAGCGAGCCCCAGTTCATGCGCCAGGACGTAACCGCCGAAATATTCTCCCCCCATAACAAACATCCCTTTGCCATTTAAACGGATGATCGCAGCGGTCTTCCCTTCGATGACAGGAGCCAGTTTGGCCTTCGTATCCGTAACCTTCTGCTGATAGGCCTGCAATGCTTGTTCCGCTTCCACTGATTTCCCCAGAAGTTCGGCTAGCTGCCTAACCGAGCTTTCCACGTCGCCTGCGGCATTTTTGAACACGTAAGTAGGGGCGATCTGTGAATAGTTCTCATAAACTCCGTTTTGAGCGTAAGAGGCATTATGCAGTACGATCAGATCCGGCTCAAAAGACATGACGGCCTCAGCCGAAGGCGGCAATCCGGAAACAAAATTTATCGCAGGCACGTCCGGCATCCGATCCTTTAAATGCTCCTGCAGCTTGCTGCCATTTGACCACTGCGCTACAGGCTGAACCCCCAGCACAAGCAGTGAATCCTCCATATAAGGAGCAAACACGCGCGTTGGAGCTTCAGATATAGTCACTTCATTTCCTAATTCATCCTTCACGGTGACAGGAGTGAAGCTTTCACTTTGCTTCTCTTCAGCTTGACCGGATGACTCGTTGTCTTTGTCTTTGTCTTGTTTACCTGCCTCGGTGGAATTGGCCGCGGCTGGCTCTACTGTAGATGCCGATTTGGAACCGCAGCCGGTCAGCAGGCTCATGACGAGCAGAAGCGCCAGCAGTGCTATCCTCCCAGGCTTCAACACTCTCCCCCATGGTGATAATAATTGATGCATCCTAAACCTCCTCCTAGTGATAACCTTTCTCATTTAGAAGGATTATAAGTCATGGACATATGATCTGCCATGGACATGATCCAGAAGCGAACCTGGACAATATCCTGTAAACATCAACAACATTTCATCGAGAATCCGGTTCACGGCGACGGCCGAATATTCAAACCAGGGATCGGATGGAATGAGATAAACATATCCTTTGCGAACCGCTTTGAGCTGGAGCCATTTCTTATTATGCTGCAGCGACAGCCAGTAAGCCCGTGTTGCCGTCTCCGGGCATACAAAGAGCATAATCCGGTCCGGATCGAGCTCATACAACTGCTCCATGCTTAGCTCCTCATTGCAAAAACCTGCTCTATCGCACGAAACGGACAAATTGATATTTAAATCCTCACAGAGTACATCATGAATGCCCTGGTTACAATAGGCATGCATCGCTCGCCCATATAAGCGGAGCGCGAGGCAGACGTCTTGACCAATGACTTTCTCTAACTGCATGCGCGACTTTTCCGCCTTTTGGCGGTAGGCGTCAAGCCATGCCTCACATTGCTTTTCCCGTCCGAGAAATGAAGCGATCTGTTCTAACTGCTTATGCCAGCTCGTCTGTCCCTCCGGAACGAAAAACGGCAGCGCACTGTTCCCCAGCTTCTCCTTTAACTGTTCAGGCAGAGGCTGATGGCTTATTACAACATCGGGGCACGATTGAATCAGTTTGCTCCACTCCCCTTGCTGCATTTCCGTAAGCTGAAGGGGCGCGGCAACTTGCGAATAATACCGGTTGTAATAATAAGGCGTCCACTTTGAATCGAGCGGTGCGGCAACAGGAACGACGTCAAGGGCCAGCAACTGACCAAACGCAGAGGCGGAAGCCGCCGCGATGCGCTTTCGGGGATTTCGGGTATAAGCTGTGGGGGATACGCCAACTTTCTGCTTAAATTTGCGGCTAAAATAAAACTCGTCACTATAGCCTACTTTTTGCGCTATTTCCTTATGTAAATAATCAGTTTCACATAAATACCGCTTAGCGCGATTAATGCGGAGATCGGTCAAAAAGTCCATGGCGCTTTGCCCATATGTTTTCTTGAATAAGTCGACGAAATACTTAGGACTAAGCCCTGCCATATTGGCCAATTGCCCAATAGACAGCGGCTTGTCATAATGCTCTATCATAAAATCACGGATGTCCGCCAATGGATTACGGTGAGATTTATCCGGCAAGGAAACCGAATTTTTTGAATCGTTCCTCATCTCATCTCTTCTCTCCTCTATTTTTGCAGCTCCCTGCATGCCAACAGGCATAACCTTGATGACCGGCATTGATCAGCACAATGATCATGGGTCGCGGCAATAACAACATGAGCCGGTAATGATAATAGTAATGATAATGATTATCATTATTGATAATAGCACTTTCTACGCTTATTATAAAGAGGCGCTGCTCTAATAGTTTTACTAAAATGGCATTTTCTTTGCCTTGCATTCAAAATTTATGTCCAATCACCCGATAAATAAGAGAGAGCTTGAATTTTTAAAGCGAAAGGCAGTAAGGGGGTTACGCATAATGTCAGAAAAAATACATACTTTACAACGGCAATCCTCGCAATCAGCCGCTATATTTACATCCAAACAGCAGTTTGAGCAGATTAAGCACAGCAATCAATCCTTAATCACTATTTTTAAAGAATGTATTTCGAACATTAAGGAGCATTTATCGGGTACATTCTTATTTTTGCTGACAGATGCAGATGGCGTGCTGCTATCCATGGATTATTGTGAAAATCTTAAGGAAGTCGTCATCCAATCTCAGATGCGTTTAGGCATGTATTTTACCGAGGAAAGCTGCGGGGTGAATGCCATTTCCGAAGCGATGGCGCGCCGCAGTCCAATCTATTTGCCTCCGGATGAGCATGAAAGCCCTTTTTTTAAAAATTGGCATTGCTTCTCCACACCATTGATGCTAGGTCCCCGGACAATAGGCTACCTTGACGTCTCCACGATCAACGCGAATATGAAGAGCGAGTTGATCGCCATTGCCAAGCTGATTCCGGGAAATATGCTCAGCCATATGCAAAATCAGTCCGAAATCCGGTCTGTAGAGGAACGTCCCGTGCAGTTGACGGAACGCCAATTAAACGTGCTTCAGCTGATTTCTCAAGGCCAGACAGTCAAGTCAATCGCCATAAAGCTGAATATTAAAGAATGTACAGTGAATCATCACAAAAAGAAAATATTTGAGAAGTTCGGTGTGCAATCGAGTGCTGAAGCTGTATCGATCGCCAGCCGCATGTCCTATTTGTAGCCTGTTTGTAGCCTGCCTAATTAAAACCTATACATTCCTATAGGTGAAGTAAACATTAATCTGTGCTACACTTTTAATAAATACCTGTAGATTAGCATTACCCTAACTCAACAACATAATAGCCCTAGCCCATTAAGGGAATATGATGTTCTCCATGCACGGCTGAGTAAGCGGGGATGGGTTCACCGTTAATTTAGCCAACACCAGCAGGCATCATAGGGTGACCCAAAGAAGAGGCAGCGATACACGCTGCCTCTTCTTTCTTGTTCAATGGCTTCTTGCCTTCTTTCTCGTTCAATTAATTGCCTGCCGGCTTCTTGCCCGTTTGCCATATCCGTCTCATAAACAAGGTTATTCCACCAATCAGCACAACAACCCCTAGACTAATCCATAGCCCTGGCCGGCTCTTGTCATGAAACATCGTGCCGCTTACCGCCAGCAAAATGATGCCCGTACTGCTCCAGCGCTTGACCTGCTCCCATCCGCCAAACTCCAGCAGCCTACCCGATGTAAAGAGAATGAAAATCCAATTGTACATCAACATAAGCCCCGCTGCCGTTGTTACGTATTCATACATCTTCTCCGGCAGGAGAAGGGCTAACAGAATGGAGCCGCCAAGGGCAACGGCTGTAACCCCGATCGCGTAATAAGGAGTTTTCTTCTTCCCGCGGCTTACCTTGGCGAACAGTGGCGGAGCGTCCTTGTTTTTGGCCAGCGTCACCAGAATCGTAATGACGGCGAACAGTGATGCAACCATCGTGGAAAATCCGGCAATAATGAAAATCCCATTAAAAAAATGAGGCACAAAACTTAAGCCGTACCCTTTTAGTGCTATGACAAACGGACTTTCCTTCGCCCCCATCGTTTTCCAGGGCACCAGGCTTAAAGCCGCCACCAGCGAAGCGATGTACAGGATGGCTAATGTTCCGATCATCCAGCGCCCTGCCTTTGGAGCTTCCTCCGGGTTCTTTAACCGGATTGCCAGCATCCCCATGACCTCGATGCCGCCGAATGCGTAAAAGGCATAAATAAGGCTGGACCATCCGCCGATCGCTCCTGTCGGAAAGAGAGGCACTGGCCAGCTTGGCGCATGCTTGCCGCCGCCGAGCCAGCCCAGAAGGGCGGAGCCGGCCAATACCAGAAATGCAATGATTGCCGCTAGCTTGACTACCGCAAACAAATGCTCCGCCCGTTCAAAGCCTTTTGTCCCCAAAATGATAATAAATAAACCAAGCACCGCATATACCGAGGCGAATACCCACATCGGGACTCCCGGGAACCATAGCCGGGTGAACAGGGATAAGGCCGCCATTTGGCTCCCCATAATGAGAACCTCCGAAGAGAAATACACCCAGCCGCTGCTGAAGCCGGCCCAGCGTCCAAAGGCATTGCGCGCATATACGCAAAATGAGCCTTCCTGAGGGTCTTTCGAGGACATTTTTGCAAGCACGTCAAAAACGACGAATGTTCCGGCCGCAGCTAGAATAAACGCCAGAATAATAGCGGGCCCGCCGATTTGTATACCCACGCCTGTCCCAAGAAAATATCCCGTCCCGATCGTGCAAGCGACCCCCATCAAGGACAGTTGCCACCACTTCATCAGCTTGTCCTTCGCATCTTTGCTTGTTTCATCCAACGCACCGGACTCCCTTATCCATATATTTGCACATAGTTATGGTTTATTGTGCTGACAAAGGAGTGTAAATATTCAGGCGGCCACCTGACGCAGCGGCGGTATGCCAAGAAAGCGGCTCAGCGGCTCCGCAATTACGGAGCCGCCTTTAAGCAGCCACCTGCTATTTTTGCTCGATTTTATCGAAATAGTTCTCTTGCACAAACTTCGCGGCGGCATCGAGCTGCTTCTTGGAATCCGTTCCTTTCTTCGAGAACGATTCCTGCACGACATTGGACATTGTCGCATAATAGTCCTGCGTGCCAAACTGCGCTTCGGGTTTGCCTTCCAGCAGATTGAACAGCTCTGGATCATACTTGTACACGTTGTCGTATTTTTCGTAAATTGCCTTCACTTTGGCCGCATACTCGGAATCGTCGCTGAAATACTCCAGCGGCGTCGGAACAAAATACTTGCCCTCCGCTTTGCGGGCCTGGATCGTATCCTCCACGGACTTCAGCGCTTCATCGGTAAAATAGTCGAACGTGATGTACCGGAAAGCCATCTCCTGTTCATCTTTCGTCGCGTTTGGATTAATGACGAGATAATTGCCGCCTAGAATCCCGTAGTGCTTGCCGCCCTTCTCCGCGGCAGGCATTGGATATGCCACGACGTCCTCCGGCTTCATGCCGCCCTCATTTAACGCCGCCTGCAGCACGTCAAACGCACCGGCAATGACCATTGCCGTACGGCCCTGCTGGAAGGAGCTGACCGCATCGCCCCAGCCCAGTGCCCAGTCCTGCGGAATGGCGTTCGCTTCCCATCTCAGTTTCTTGTAGAAGTCCAACGCCTTCACACCGGCCTCAGAATTGAACACCGCCTTGACCTTGCCGTCCTCCACCGTCTCAATATCCCCGCCGGCTTCAAACAGGAAATTCGTCCAGTTCCAGCCGGCCTCATTCCCTTTGCCCATCGGCGCGATGCCGGAAATGCCTTTTTTCGGATCGGCAGCCGCCTTGGCCATTTCGTACATATCGTCCCAGGTCCAGTCCAGGGCAGGAAGCGTAATGCCCTTGTCCTCCACCAGCTTCTTGTTCACAACCGTTGAAGTAATATAACCGTTCTGCGTAACGCCGTAAATTTTGCCGTCCACATTAAACTGGCTTTGCAATACCTCATTCATCTGATCCTTGTATTCCCAGTTGTTCCACAGCTCTGTAATATCGGCCACCCAGCCGCGTTCAACGAGGAAATTCGCTTCGGTGGCCCAAGTGTTATAAAATGTCGGAGCCTCGTTGGCGGCCATTTTCACACCGATTTCATTCACGTCATAGGCCCAGTCGTCTTTAATAATCGTCACGTTCGGATATTTCGCCTGGAACCGGGCTATTTTATCGTCCTCCTGCTGTCTGAGCGTCGTTTCGTCCGGCAGCGGATAATGGACTTTAATCGTAATTTTCCGCGAGATGATGTCGTCGGCCGGCTCTTCGGCCTGCCCGGTATTGCTGCTGCCGCCCCCATTGCCGGCAGACCCTCCCTCTTCCTTGACCTTCGTACTGCCGCCGCTGCATGCCGCAAGCAGCGTTCCGGACAGCAGAAGGCATATCAGTACTGCTGAGAACTTGCGCATCGATACTCCCCTTTTCCTATTTGTTGTTGGTTGCATCTTTATCATAGAAGACGGCCGCTCCATGTACGATGTGCATTCATATGGCGATCATGTGCAGGGCTACGGAATCGCGCACACTACCCTTTAACCGCCGACAGACTGACACTGCGCATAATAAACTTCTGAAAGGCAAGGAAGACGAAAATGGGCGGAACCATGACCATAAACAAAATATTGAATTTAACGCTGCTGTCCAGCGACCTCGCGTTGATCACGTATTTGTAGATTGCGGTAGCTAATGTGTATTTGTCCTCCGTATGCATGACCAACGAGGGCCAGAACCAGTCGTTCCAGGCCGTGGAGAATATAAAGATCGCCAGCGTAGCGAAAATCGGCACAGACAGCGGCAATGCGATCCGTCCAAAACTGGTCAGCTCCGAGGCACCGTCGATCCGCGCCGCTTCGAAGATTTCCGGGTGGATGCCGTCGAAGAAATTTTTAATGAGCAGAAAATAGTACGCGCTCGCCCCGGCCGGAAGCCAGAATGCCCAGTATGTATTCAACAGACCGAGCTCCTTCAGATTCACGAAATTCGGAATCATGTAGCTGGCCGCCGGAATGAACAGCGTCATCAGGATGAAGAAATAAATCGCCCGGCTATACGGCACGCGTATGCGCGAAATGCTAAAGGCCGCGAGCCCCAGCAACAGTACAGTCATCACCAGGTTGCCGCCAAAGATCAGCAGCGTGTTTTTCAAAAACACAGGCAGCTTGATGTAGCTCCAGCCCTTCGCGAAATTCTCCCAGTGCCATTCCGTTGGAAAAAAGCGCGGAGGAAACGTATTGATCTCCTGATTCGTCTTCAGTCCGTTGAACATTGTCATAGCGATCGGGTACAGCATCGTGAACGCCATGACCGCAATACACAGCACCATCAGACCGTATACGGCTCTATTAAGCGGCTTCCGTAAATCGGCTGCCGATAGAATACCTCTCTCTTCCATCCTAATAATCCTCCCTGTTCAGCTTGTATTGCATGATACCGAGCACGCTCAGCACCAGGAACATCAATACGCCCAGCGCGGTTCCCGCCCCGTAATCAAGCTGCGTGAAGGCGTATTTCACTGTAAGCAGCGCATAGGTCAGCGTCGCCTTGTTCGGGCCGCCATCCAGCATGGCCAGCTGCGATTGATAGGCCTGGGAGGTGCCGATGAGCTGCAAAATCAGCATCAATACGATCAGATTCCGCATCGAGGGCAGCGTGATGTATTTTATCCGGTTCCAGACGCCGGCTCCGTCGATTTCCGCCGCCTCATACCAGTCCCTTGGAATACTCAGCACCCCAGCCAAGTAAATCAGCATCGCCGAACCGAATTGCTGCCAGGTCTCCATGACGACCAGCGAAACCATGGACCAGCTGCCATCGGAAATAAACGAAATCGGTTCTGCTCCAAACCAGCCCAGCAGCGCATTGATCGGACCGACCGGGTCATACATCCACCTCCACATCCCATATAGCACGACGCCAGGTACGACGAACGGCAAATAAGCGGCGATCCGCGCAAACCCTTGGAAGAACCGGAGCTCGGATATGGCGATCGAGGCCGCAATCGGCACCCAGAAGCCAATGACCAAAGTTAACAGCATGAAATAAAGCGTGTTGCGAACCGACAGGAGCACATCGGGATTGTTAAATATTTTGATATAGTTGTCGAAGCCGACAAAGGTGTTCCCTTTCACGAAATCGATATTATAGAAGCTGTACACGATGCCTTTTCCGATCGGTACCCACAAAAAAACGATAAATACCGCTATCGCCGGGACGAGAAACAAATACCCCCACATATATTTTTTCACGCGACTCCCTCACTCCTCTGTAATGTCTAACTTGGAACCTTTCTTTTATCTTAAAAAAACGAGGGGGCGCCGAACATGTGCAAAACTATGCGAACTATAGCCGTTCTTACTTCTTCAGCTCGCTTGGGCTGACACCGAAATATTTTTTGAAAATTTTGCTGAAATGCTCCGGGGATTCATAACCGACGCGCTCCGCAATTTCGTAGCGGCGAAGGTCGGTATTCAAAATGAGGGATTTACTCTCCTCCATACGCAGCTTGACCACGTATTCCCACAAATTGTGGCCGGTGTTCTTTTTGAACAAATAGCTAAGGTAATTGGGACTGACATGATTTTTCTTTGCGACTTCATGGATGGTCAGTCCCTTCTGATTGTAATTCGCTTCAATGTAAAGTCTGGCGCTTTCGACGATCCGGTTGCTTTGTGTCGTCAGCTCCTCGGCGGAAGGGTCTTTAGCGTAGTTATGCCAATTAAAATCGCCGTAATAGAACACATGATAATCCCCATGTCCTTCGCCCCACTGTATCGCTTTTCCGGCCTGCTGCGCCAGCACGGGCAAGAACTCCGCTCCCTTCAGAATTTGGCTGACACCAATCATGGTGGCCACACCCAAATATTTGTGAACATGATGGTGCAGGCTGCGGCCAATCATCTCAAGCTGATTGATTTTGTTGACGTCCAGTTCGGCGTATCCCTGCTCGTTCCATTGGAGCACCAGAGAGATTTCCCCTTCTGCGGTGCAGCAGGACAACGCATTCCATTCCTGGAAGAGCAGCTCCTTCGTCACATTTAGAGCCGCATATTCGAGCAGTTGGTGATCCCGGGCAGTATAAGCGCCATGATCTTTGACCGGCAAATCCAGCTTCAATTTCATCACGGCAAAATAAGGCCCCCGCAGACCCAGCTCTCCTTGCTGTACCACGGACTCATCCAAAGTCATGCCGGCCGCAGCGGGGACAGGGCCAGCCAGCAACCGCTTCAGCCCTTCGCTCTGCTTCGGCTCAAGCTCCTCCATTTGAAAGTGCTCTGCTTCCGGCGTCAAATAATCATGGATTGGCGGAAACGGCTTATCCATTTTGAGCAGAGCGTTCCGCACCGAATCGAGAAATTGCTCGCTATTCAACGGCTTGATCAGGTAGTCCTTCGCCCCCAGCCGAAGCGCCATCTGCGCATATTGAAACGTTTCATGGGCTGAAATAATAATCGTCTGGACCCAGGGTTTGATCAGTTTGGCTTGCTGCATCAGCTCGATGCCGCTCATTTCTCCCATCTGTATGTCCGTGACGAGCAAATCGATCTCTTCCATGCGAATATTGTCAAGCGCCTCCTGGCCGCTGTAGGCAGTATGCACCAAGCCCAGGTTCAGCCCGGATTCCTGCAGCAATCCCGCCAAGCCTTTGCAAATCAACGGTTCATCGTCAACGAGCAAAATGTTGTACATATGCACTCCCCCTGCCTGTGATGTTTCTTGTTACGCTTGCCTGCTATTTTGCTGTTACATTTGCTTGTTGCGTCTGTTTGTTGTTTCTGTTTGTTGTGTCTGCTTGTTCTGCCTGTTCGTTGTGTCTACTTGTTGTACCTGTTCGTTGTGTCTGCTTGTTGTACCTGTTCGTTGTGTCTGTTATGTTGTTGTTATTTGGATTGTTGCCATCTGCTTGCTGCCACTGCTTACTGTCGTTTACTTGTTGCCGTTTACTCGCTGCCATCTGCTTGCTACTTGCTACATCTAATTGCTATCTTCTGCTTGCTGCGCCTGATTGCTGTCTTCTCCTGCTTGCTACGTCAGTCGGCTATCATCGCCCGGTTCCTGCTGCTCACGTCCTTGGAATGTCTTCGGAAGATGCAGTGTCACCCTGGTGCCGCCTCCCGGGCGTCCGGCATAGCTCAATCCGAAAGACGCTCCGAAGTGCAGCTTGATGCGCTGGTTAATATTGCGAATCCCGTAACCAAACGACGGGTCAGGGTTCTCTTCATGCAGTTGACGATTGATCCTGTCATAGTCCACAGACTTATAACCGTTATCCTCAATGCGAATGAACAGATGCTCTTCATCTCCAGAGGCGCTGATCCATATTTCGCCGTCTTCTCCCATATGCCTCACCCCATGGATGATTGCGTTCTCGATAAGCGGCTGCAGCGTAATTTTGGGAATGGCTGCCGGAAGCAGCTCCGCCGGAATATCGATGCCAACGTGAAACTGATATTCGTACCGGTGCTGCTGCAGCTTGATATAGGCCGAGGCATGCTCCAGCTCTTCCTCCAGTGTAATCAGCTCCCTGCCCCGGCTCAGGCTGATCTTCATCAGCTTGGACAGCTCTTTGATCATTTCGGCGGAGGCCGTATTGCCCTCTAGTGTGCTTTTCCAATAAATGCTCTCTAGCGTGTTGTACAACAAATGCGGATTGATCTGCTGATACAGCAGCTGCAGTTGGCTTTCCTTCTGCTTCAAGTCCATCGCATATTTGTAATGCACTAGCGAATTCAGGCGCCGCGCCATGTCGTATATCGTATAAATCAGCACGCTGATCTCGTCGTTTCTCTTCATCCTCGGCGTTTCCGGGACAACGTTCCCGGGTTCGTATCTTCTTACGAAATACACCAGCCGCTGCAACGGCGTCATTAGTGAACGCCAGAAATACAGCAAAATAAACAGGCCAACCGCAAAATAAACGATTGAAATCAGCTGGATCACCTGTTTGATCTCGTTCTGCTGCTGGAGCAGTGCCTGCAAGGGGACCTTGTATACGAGCTTCTGCTGAAGAACGTAATTATAATTAATGACATAAATAAACTTGTCGGTAATGACATCCGTCACCCCGATCATCGCCTCGCCAGAATCAGCCTCCGCAGGCAAGCTCAGCACGGCCTCATGCCCAGGTGTGCTGGCCGCCAATATCCGGTTCTCCCCATCGGTAAAAAAGAGCTCCCCCTCCGGCAGCGATACCGTCCGCAGTGATTCGCCGATCCGGGCATCCAAGTTCGTCACCACCAGGACGCCGATCGTTCCATTTGTGTAAATACTATTTATGGCCCGGATATAGGCCAGTGTTTTTTGGCTGCTCTGCCCCCTTGTGGGCGGAGACAAATGCTCCACAAGCCGCAAATATCCGCGCCCCTTCTTCCCGATTGCCTCATCGAACCATTCCGGCTTCTCCGCGTCGTCAAAAAAATATACACCTGATTTGCGAGGCCCCGGATAGAAGGGAGCGAAGCTGTATGTAGTGTCAGGATCGTAAACGTACAGCGAATAATACAGCGGTTCACGTTCGTCACTGTCCTGGGAGTAAGAAGCCAGAACTTTCTCCAGGTTTTCGTAGTTTTTTACCCGTTCCAGCACCGTCTCCTCCCTTGAAACCGGATTCAATTTCTGCAGCAGCGCATTCTGGAATACGGTCGAGCTCACCTTGTTGATCGCTTCGATATCCCGGCTGATCAGCTTGAAGTTTTGCTTGTTCAGCTCGATGTAGGCGTTCGTCACATGCTGCTTCAATATTTGCCCAGCCCGGTAGTTGCCATAAGCGTTCAGGACAAATAACGGAATGATTGCGACCAGAAACAGCAAAATAAGCTGCCGCTTCACATTCATTCTGTAGAGCGGACTTTTTAGTCTTATTTTCACCTGCCATGCACCCCCGGCATCTCAACTATATCAATTGCGAAAACGGGCAAGTATGCGCATTTCTATGCACATCATGGGCATTTCTTCGATTCTGCTACCCGGTCCACGTCATAACACACGGCCAATTCGGTGGGTTCAAGTTTGGTTGCGGAAATACTGCAATAATGCAGAGTTTCTCCGAGTATCTCCATACAATTGGCCTGAATGATGCTAAAGCGCAAAATGATCACCTGCCTTCCTTCAAATTAGCCCTAGACTGGAACAATTCCTGCACATTCCTCACGCCCTCTAATAAAAGTGGAGTCTTTCCATCCAATAAACGTAACTGCTAGATGGTCATGATTAGGTAACTAAATGTATTTTATGCAGTTAGTTCATCGGTTTTTGCATTGTTAGGGGGAACTAACTGCAAAACCTACATTTAGTTTTAGGCGATTTCAACGAATGAGCTCCATTCAGGCCAACTAACTGCATCTTTTACATTTAATGCATGGATTTTTGATAAAAGAGCTTAACTAGATGTATAAAATACATTTAGCTTTTACAGACAATGGCCCTCCATTTGTGAGCAACCACACGGGGAGTATCATCCGGCAGCACTACATGCCGGGAGCGCACCCTGCAGCCCTCACCATGGACTCATCCTGCAACACTTCACCTTAGGCGCATCCTGGAGCACCTCGCCCCGGGCTCGTCTTGCAGCCCCACCGGGTGAGTGTAGTGCAGCAGGACGCGCCCGGCTAGCCTGCTGCCTGCCATCGGGCCCGAGGAACACTACTCACATCGGAGCATCCAGCTCCGATGTGCGCTATTCTGCTCCGGTGTGCGCTATTCTGCTGCAGAGCCCCCCGGTCCCCCGGGGAGCGCCAGCTTTTAACGCAGCCCTACCTGGCTGCGAAAGATCCAAGCGTTGTCCTCTCCCACTTTTCATGCTCACGCAAAAAAACAATCCTGCCCAAAAAGCAGGATCGCTAAAACGAATAAATTTAGTTTCGCTTGATTTGATTAAATTAGTTCATATAGTCCAGCAATTACGCGATCTGCCTGCTGCAAAATATCGTGGCTGTCGATCCCCACCACCTTGCAGCCAGCCGCCTTTCCCGCCTGCACTCCTGCAGCGGCATCCTCAATACAACGCATTCGGACGGCCTAAGCCCCAGCGCTTTGCTGCCCGTTCGTTCCATATTTTTTTCCTCGTCCGAGCGGCTTACGTCTTTTTCCCGCCAGATTTACCGTCAGCTTGTCCATAACCGTCCTTTGGCCTTGTTTCAAGCTAAGCAGAAGCTCCCGGCCGATAAAGCGCCCATCGCATGCGTTGCTCCCGTCGCCGCCGCGTCCTCTACCACATCGGTCGCCTCCAGCCGAAACCCGGAGAACAGGCGGTTCTTCGTCTGTACCGTCCGGCCAAGTATGGCGGTATTCCCATTCTGTTCGCCGCACCGCACCGCCTCCCAGTACATGCGCCCCTGATCTTCGTGCAGCACGGCAAAGTCCAGGCCCGCTATGACCCGGATCGTGCCGGAGAAATTCAGCGGCTCAAAGGTAATGCGCTGACAGCCCAGGTTCGATATGCGCATGCTGACAAAACAGCTCGAACGTCAATTTAAGCCTTTTGCCGTTAGCCAGATGCCATACCAATTCACGTTTATATATTCCGCTCCTGAAATCGAGCTCGCGCCGAAAGTTCGAGAACGCGCTCGCCGCCATGTCAAAGATCTCTCCGTCCGCCATAATCCGCGTATAGAGCCAATCCACCGCGTTGACCATGAAGCGCAGCGACTGGATGATCCCCTTGTAATGCGCCCCCACTTTGCTTTCTTCAAACAGCCCGTTAAAGTAACTGCCGAGAAGCGTGTCCCCGCGGTACCCTTCTTCCGGATACCCCCTGACCCCCATATATTCGTTGCCTAGTGAAAAAATCGATTCCGACACCCGGTTCCGCCCCGGATCAAAACCTTCCTCCACGACCTTCCACGGATCTACCGCCAAATATTTGTCCGCAATCTTTGGCATGCTTTCCCCCACTCCTTTGTGCTAATCTGTACGCGCTGCGCCCGATGCCGGGCCTTGCCCTTGCTTCTGTACCCAACGTTCATATCCAGATTAGCCAAAGAACCGAATACGCCAAATGTCCAGCTCTAAGAAGCTTATGTGCGTTTTAACGATGTTAACCGAACAGCTCAAGACAGGCCTGCCAACCGAAATAAAAGCCAAAGGCAATGAGCGACAGCCCGGAAAGCACGGAAATGCCCGTCAAAAGGCGCGGAGTCAACAGCCGGCGAAACCCGCTGGACATGGCCGCCATGGTCAAATCCCAAATCACCAGGCCCATTACGACTGCAGAAGTATAAAGGACGAGCTCCTTCGTGCCGTAGGTTTGAGCCGCCTTCGCCAAGATTGAGCCGTAAATCCCCAGCCAGAACATGATCGACAAAGGGTTGGAAATCGACAGGAAGAAGCCCGCCCCAAAGGATTTATATAGGGACTCCTGCCTGGCGTTCCGATATTCCGCTATCTCTCTCGCTCCCCTCAGCCCCTCCCAGCCGCTGTACAGGAGCACGAAGCTGCCGAACAGCCAAAGAAAGGTTTTTACGAAAGGAACCTGCAGGAAGTGAACCGTGCCGAAGTAAACGAGGCCGATAAATATAAAATCGGCGCACAAAGACCCGAGTCCCAGCACCCAGGAATTCCAAAAGCCGCCGCGAATCCCCCGGTCCATTTGTGCGGCATTAATGGGGCCGATCGGCGCAGCCAGCGACAATCCCAGTAAAAGATAGCTAACAAACAAACTCAAGCCTCATCCTCTCCTCCCATGGCGCAAATCGTCGCCCGAACTTGTACCATTTTATTCCGGGAGGGAGGATTGTACGACTACCAGGTCAAGTTTTATTGGAGCGAAAACCGGAAAAAGGGCAGCGTGAAGCTGATGGAGCCGAATCATCCCCGAGAAAATACTGCTTCCACTCGAAATTATTATCGCTACCATAGCTGTTCAGATCGGGGTGAATGCCGGCTGCATCATACACAAGGATTCGCTCCCTGATTTTAGTCCTAATATGGGCTGCAGCTTCACCTGATGCGTTAAACTCCACAAGCACCCAACGGGGCGTAATCGCCATGATAAAATAAGGAAAATGCCGGCTTTGCCGCAGACGATGGGCCGGAGTGGCACTGTACACGAAATATTGCTCTTGGTTGAAGCAGTATTCCCAGAGCGGATCATGGGGATCTGTAGGGATATGCTCAGGCCAATCCCGGTCATCCAGTTCCCTAACTTTGCGCAGCAGCCTCCAGAAGATATTCCTGTATTCCTCCACGTTACTTCTCTCTACCAGCTCTTGCGGCGTCTCGAAAAAGAGTATCAACGATGTGTATTTCCCGAAGCTCCGCGATTCCTCACCGAAGCTCCCCAGCAGACCAGCCAGCTCTGCCACTGCCTCATCCCTACGAGGGTCACTGACGAAGCCGTATCTGAATTGCCCCCGTTTAAAGCCGATCGTTGCCGGAATGCAAGGAAATAAATATTCCGTGTCAGCCAGCTTCAGCGCAAACTGCCGATAAGCATCGTATTTCCAGCCGTCTTCTTTGGGCGACAGCCCGTTCATAAGAGCTTGATCGTAAAGCATAATTCCCAATCCTCCTTCGTAGTACACAGTATTGAAGGAGTCTGAGATGTGTGAATGTCCCGTCCGCATTACTTTTGTATTGACATTCGGGTAATCCAGGCATATAATTCAATAAAACCTAGCGGATAAGTATGTTTTAAACAAAGGAGAGATGAAGTAATGGCTGCTGTACAAACCTTCAAAGCAACTGCACACCTGCAAAACGGCGTACAAGTCAAGACGGCTTCCCGCCAATTCGAACTGATCATCGATGAGCCCAAGAGCTTGGGCGGAACGGATACCGGAATGAATCCGGTCGAGGCGCTGCTGGCCTCGCTCGGCGCATGTCAGGCAATTGTCGCCCGGGTGTACGCCCCGAAATTCGATGTTGAGCTCGAGGATTTCCGCGTGGAAGTAGAAGGCGATATCGATTTGGACGGCTTCTTCAATCGGTCGGACGTTCGTCCGGGATACTCCGATATACGGTATACGTTCTATGTTAAAACCAGCTCCCCTCGTGAAAAAGTGGAAGAGTTCGTACATTTTCTGGAGAGTAAATGTCCAGTAGGCGATACGATCGCCAACCCGGTTAATCTGAAGCTCGATCGGATCGTAATCGAGAACTAATCATGCAAAGAGGTACAGCTTGTCACCATGGACAAGCTGTACCTCTTTTTTAGCTGGAATAGAGACATCCAATGGATTTCCCATCCATAAATATGATATTTTATCTCTAGGAGCGTGAGAATCATGTTAATAGACGCGTTGATCCAGCTAAATGAACACATTCATTTTCTAAGTCTGTTATGGCTGTTTCCTATCATTTTTGTGTTTCATGACTTCGAGGAAATTCTTACGATAGAGCGCTGGGTTACGCAGCATGGAGCGCGCGTTCAAAGCTCGCTGCCCCCGTTTGCCCGCAAGCTGTACCAGGCTTCGTTTCAATTGAACACCTTGAATTTTGCCAAGGACGTTCTGGCCGTATTCATCGTCATTGTGACCGTTACGGTACTCGCTGTGTTTTACTCCTTCTATCTGCCCTTTATCGCCGCCCTGCATTTATTCTTTCTGCATGTGTTTACCCATGTCTTCCAATCCGTCTACTTCAGGCTGTATACCCCGGGCGTCTTGACCTCTATCGTACTTGTGCTTCCTTACTCGCTCTACGCTTACTACCGGCTGCTTACGGATCACATCGTAGGGCCGCGTGATCTGCTGTGGGGACTGATTCTCCTGCTCATCGTTCTGCCGCCTGCGCTCCTCTTATTGCTCCAGGGCCGCAAGCGGTATGTCAATAACACGCAGACCAAACTTTAAGCAGTTCCCAACGCGTGGGGCTTGGCATCTCATGATGTTGGTCAACCACATCCAACCGAATTAAGAGGGCCTAGAGGTATGTTTAATACCACTTGGCCCTCTTTTATCATTGCTTTTCTTTAATCCTCATTATTATCGATTGGAATTTAATTGCATCATTACATTCCGCTAACACTTGCTTAATTGAACCCTAACAATTGAAGTGTAACTTAGAGTATAAATCAGCAAAGGGGACATGCATGTGATCCAACCATATATGCATCAAGAGCCGCTTGTGGAACAGGGCCCGTGCAAATTACATATGCCTATGCCGATCATCGCTTCCATCACCAAGCCTGAGCAAATTGAAGCCGCCGTGCAAAGCCAGGTGCAGCGGGTCATTCTTATGACGGGAGACATCCTGCAAATGGCAGACATTATGGAACGGCTGCAAAAAACAGATAAGCAGGTATACGTGCATTTGGAAATGGTGGGCGGTTTGGGCCGCGATCATTCTGCGGTTCACTACTTAGCGAAAAAGTTCGGAGCCGATGGAATCGTATCGACGAAGAGCAACGCCATTGCGGCAGCCCGGCAGGCCGGAATTCGTTCAATTCAGCGCATTTTTGCCATCGATACAGCTGCTGTCGATACGGCAATCAAGGTCATAGAGCAAGCAAAGCCGGATGAAGTAGAACTGATGCCAGGATTAATGCCGCGAATTATCCGCGAGCTGAAGACCGTGCTGCACCGGCCATTGATCGTCGGAGGACTGATCCGGCATCAGGCCGAAATAGAGAGTGCTCTGCAGCATGGAGCTGATTTTGTCTCTGTTGGAGATATGCGATTTTGGTAAACCAAACAATATAATAATGGTTGTGGACGGGTGGAGACGATGAGATAACCCTGAAGCAGACTGCTTATTACCCTGTTAATGGGAGGTGGTATGCTTTTTTTCTGTTATCTTAATCGTCTTTTTATTATGCCTATCCATCGCTTTGCTTTTTTGAAGCCGGATACCTGCCTGTCTGGTCATTACTCATCTAATCATCACCGGTACAGGCCAATATCAAAGTTTATCGTTAGATTGAGTTTACTAATTAGATCCGCAAAAACTATATTCCAGGGTAGGAAAAGGAGAATTCATTTTGAAAAAGATAACTTTAATCTTGTCCGCATTAATAATAATTTTAGGAGGTTTGGCAGGGTGTGCTAACAAAGATGGCGGCAGCGAGACGAAATCTGCAAGCAGCCTGTCGGCAAATGAGAAAGTTAAGCTGACTTATTTTAGCTGGGATCCCTCTCAAGAAGAAGCCCTCGGGGAGATGATCCAGAAATTCCAACAGGAAAATCCGAACATTGAAGTGTCGATGCAGAGCTATAAACCTGCCGATTATTGGACGAAAATCAGCGCGATGGCCGCTTCCGGAGAAATGCCGGATGTGTTTGATATGAGTTCTGGTTATATTGACGAGTGGGCATCTAAAGGCCTTCTTGCAAATTTACAAACATGGATCGATCGCGATATTAAACAGGACGATTATTTTACAAGCATTTTCGACGCGGTACGTTATCCGGATAAGGAAAAAGGAGACATGTACGCGTTTCCTTATGCTTGGGTAACCACTGTGCTGTATTACAACAAGGATATGTTCGATCAGGCCAACTTATCCTATCCAACCGAAGAGTGGACATGGGAAGAGTTCCGGAATGCCGCTAAGAAGCTGACAATAGATACGAACGGTGACGGAACGACGGATCAGTGGGGCTTTTGGTTCTTTGGGCGTTATGCACAAATCGAGCCTTGGCTGTACCAAAATAACGGGGACATTCTAAACCCGGAGAAAAGCCAATTTGAGATCAACAAAAACGGAAAAGAAACATTAAAATTTTTAACGGACTTGACTACAGCGGACAAAGTTTCTCCAGCTCCTAAAGATATGAAAGGAATTAAGCAAGAAGACATTTTTGCAATGGGAAAAGCAGCGATGTGGGTCGACGGCTCCTTTATGATTGATAACAACCCAAATGTCATTGGCGATAATTTTAAATGGGGGATGACTTCTGTACCGCGGGGCCCTCATTATAAAGACCAAGTTACTTATGGCTGGCCGGATAACTTAGCGATTTCGAGCACTTCGAAGCATACAGAGGAGGCTTGGAAGTTCATTCAATTTATGACCGGCGAGTCAAGAGGCGTGGAACATTATCAAGGCGGTAAAGTTCCTATTTATAAACCGGTTGCTCTGTCCGAGGAGTGGCTTGAAGCGGATATGCAGCCTGCCAATAAAGATTTTATTCTGGAACAAGGCAACTATGTAGGCCGTAACTCTTATACGATAGCCTGGTCCGAATGGAGAGGCTACGGTGCCGCAGAAGGCTCTGGCTTGAACGGTGAACTGGATCAGGTATTGGATGGTATAAAAAGCCTGGACGATGCGATTGCCAGCGTGACTAAATATGCCAATGAGACTTTGAATTATGCCTTTGAGGTTTTGAACCGTACCAAATAATGATGATGAATAGATGATAAATCGTTGAAAGAAGGTTCCTATCCCGGGAACCTTCCACCATTTTTTTCACAAGGGCGTGACTGTTTGCGATTTTATAACAACTATGCGTATTTATTTTTAATACCGACAGTGCTGGGACTGCTCTTTTTCAGACTGATTCCTATTGCCATTTCGATATTCGCGGGTTTTACGAACTGGGACATTTATTCACCTCCCCAATGGACAGGATTAAGCAACTATGTTCACATGTTCCGTTCGGAAGAATTTTGGAGTGTATTGAAAAGAACGTTTGAATTTTCATTTTTTTTCACGGCAGGGGTATGTGTTCTCGGGCTGTTTTTCGCTGTAATGCTCAATCAAAGGCTGAGGGGGATACATTTTTTTCGGGGTTTGTTTTTTATGCCCGTTATTACCTCTGTTGTTGCTGTCGGCATTTTATGGGACTGGATTTTAAGCCCGCAATTCGGTGTTCTGAACAGCCTTTTAAACCGGATATTCCACCTGACGAGTTCGCCTTCTTGGCTGGGGGATCAAAAGTACGCACTCGGCACTCTCATAGTAGTGTATATTTGGAAGTCTGTAGGTTATCAGATGATTATTTATTTAGCCGGCCTCCAGCATATTCCCGGCGAGCTACGTGAGGCGGCCAGGATTGACGGGGCAAACGAGGCGCGCTCTTTCTTCTCAGTTACATTGCCCTTATTGACGCCGACTCTCTTTTTTGTACTGATTATTACGATTATCCAGTCGTTCCATACGTTTGATATTACCTATTCCTTGACCAGAGGCGGTCCTTATCAGACCACTACAACCCTTTCGTATTACATTTATCAAAACGCATTCGTCCACTATCGGATGGGCTATGCTTCCGGTTTAGCCTACATTTTATTTTTCTTTACGTTAATTATTACCTGGCTTAACTTCGTTGTTAAGAAAAAGTGGGTGAACTACCAATGAAGCGGAACAAACAGATCAAGAGCTTGATCGTTTATGTATTTTTGACAGTGTACAGCATTGCAACTGTATTCCCTTTTTTCTGGATGGTGCTCTCTTCTTTCAAGTCATCGGGCGCCGTATTTGAAATTCCGCCGCAATGGGTTCCTGATTTATTGTTTAAACCGGGAATGTGGGACAGCTATTTTAAGGTGCTCACCAAGCATAATTTTCTCCGTTATATATGGAACAGTTCGTTTATCTCGGTCACTTCGTCGTTAGGCCAGCTACTTACTTGCTCTCTTGCCGCATTTGCTTTCGCCAGAATGCAGTTCAAAGGAAAGCAAATGATTTTTGCACTGCTCGTAGCCACGATGATGGTGCCCACCGAAGTTACGATCATTCCTGAGTTTCTGTTGTTTTCCAAGCTTGGTTGGCTAAACACCTATGCCCCGCTGATTGTCCCATCATTACTTGTGGGGGCATTTGGAACCTTTATGCTGAAGGAATTTTTCGAATCGGTACCCGCGAGCCTAGAGGAGGCCGCGATCATTGACGGGTGCTCTCCCCTGAAAGTATATTGGCATGTATTTATGCCGGTTGCGAAACCCTCTCTCGCTACGCTGTTTATTATCGCCTTTATGAACAACTGGAATGAAATTCTGCGGCCGGTTCTCTACATTCAGTCGCCACAGCTGAGAACGCTGACCCTCGGTTTGTCACAATTTCAATCAGAGTATACGACGGACTGGAATTTGCTGCTTTCCGCTTCTGTCATTACGATTCTGCCGCTGATTATTGTGTATGTATTCAATCAACGCTTCGTTATGGAAGGCATGATGACTTCCGGGATAAAAGGCTGAACTTTATGCGTAAAAGGAATGAGAGATGATGATAATGCTGCTGGGTTTGATTGTCTGCCCGCTTGTCGCTCTGCTGCTGTATTTCTCATGGATGCATACGGCCCCTCTTCATAAAAAAGGGACAGACGCGATGATTATATTAGGATATAAGTGTGATGATGATCGCATCCATCCGCTGCTGCTTGACCGTTTAGCTGCTTCGCTTGAACTGCTGGAAATGTATGACTACAAAAAAATAATTTTGACCGGCGGACCCGTAACATCTGCTCAATCCGAGGCAGTGATTATGAAGGATTACCTGGTACAACACGGTGTCAATCAAGACAAAATTGTACTGGAACAACATGCGAGGGATACAGTTCAAAACATTAGCAACTGCCAAACAATTATGCAGCGGTTCAATCTAAAAACATCTACGGTGATTTCCAACTCTTTTCACATTAGGCGCACTCAATGGATTGCTAAATTTTTGGGATTTCCGTCTTATTATTATGCTAATCGGAGTATCCGGGCTGTATTCAAGCAAGGGTATTGTACGCTTTATGAATTGAAAGCATATTACGCCACCATAAAAGTAATCAAGAACAGGTCTGTCATAAAATAATATCAGGCGAAAGAAAGGGTAGTTTTCGGTGAGCGAAATACGATTAATTGTCAGCGACTTGGACGGGACGCTGCTCTCTCCAAGCCAACAGCTGTCCCCCCTGCTCATCGCAGCCATCCAGCGGTACCAATCGCAGGGCGGATGGTTCTCGCTTGCAACTGGACGCCCCTATATCACCGCGATGCCAATCGCCAGACAACTGGGAATCCAGCTTCCGCTTATATTGTGCAACGGAGCCGTAATGGCAACGGCCAGAGGAGCTATTGCCGAGAGGAACGGTTTAGATGCCGGCCTGCTCAGCGGATTGCTGCGTGAGGCCAATGAAGCAGGCCTTAACATACTCCTGTATCGCGGGGATCAGGTTTACACCTTCCGCCATACAACGGACATCGCGGACTATGAGCATAAAGAGTGTGTCACCTGCTCGGTAATTTCTTACGAGGAGGAAATGGTCTGGAGAGACTGTGAGTTGGACAAAGTCATCCTGCTGGGGCCGGTTGAGACAAGTTATTCCTTATGGATGAAGTGGGCTCCTGCCCTTGCTGGCGCTGCCGCCGCCTTCCAATCCGAGCTTAACTACCTTGAGCTGGTTGCCGGCCACGTCAGCAAGGGCACTGCATTGAAGCTGCTGATGCAGAAGCTCGAAGTTCGACCTGAAGAAGTTATGGCGATCGGCAACCAGATGAATGATCTGCCGATGCTGCTGACAGCGGGTATAGGCGTCGCCGTAGCCAACAGTCCGGACAAACTCAAGGAAATAGCTGATTACGTATGCGTCAACAGCTATGGAGACGGCGTACTGGAAGCGATTGAGCTGTTCATTTATAGCAGCTGGGCTAAAGCCCGTATATGAATTTTTAGACCATCACATCTGAATACTCCAAATACTCTATCCTCTCAAATGTTAAGAGGACTGAAGGAATGTCTGGAACATGAGCTGAGCGTAAGGCTAGCTGTTGATGCCGTCACTAGCTGCTGATATGATACCACCAACGTTTTTACTGCAATGGCGGCATCTCATGTTACTTACAGTATTCTTTGGTCCTTCTATTTTTTTCTCCTTTCCCCTCTACCTATTTGCCAGCCCGTTCTGCGTTCTTCAATCCTGCGTTCTGCGTTTTTTCGTTCTACGTCTTCTTTCTGCGTCCCTCGTCTACGTTTTTCTTTCTGCGTCTTTGTTCTACATTCTTTTCTACGTCCACATCTATATCTTCGCTCCTCTGTAATTAACTTTCAGTTTACATTCAGTTTACATTAAGTGAGAAATCAGGAACGGTTGCTAACATATATCCTAACTCGCACAGAGTAGAGCAGTATGAACCAGCAATGAACGATATAGCCAATTTCCCAAGAAAAGAGGTGTACATGCATCATGAGCACAAAACTCAACTTTCGGCACGAACTCAAATTTTTAATCAACCGGCAGCAATATTTCCTTTTGCGGCAGCGTCTGGTCAACTTGATGGATCATGATCGGCATACAGGCTCTAACGGGGAGTACCACATCCGCAGCCTCTATTTCGACGACATTGATAATACGGCGCTGCACGAAAAGCTGGGGGGAATCCGCCAGCGCAGCAAATACCGCATTCGCATCTACAATATGCAGGACGACGTGATTCACTTTGAGAAAAAAATCAAGCTGAACGACTACATCGCCAAGGTGAAGGAGCCCATCACCCGCGATATGTACCATTCAATCCTTGACGGCGACTTCCAAGTCCTTAATGTACCGGAGAAGCCGCTTCTAATGGAGCTCTATCAGCAGATGAACCACCGGCTGCTTAGACCAAAGGTCATCGTGGATTACGTGCGCGAGCCGTTCGTCTTTGCAAATGGCAACGTCCGGATTACATTTGACAAGGATTTAAGAACCGGGCTGCATGCGATCGATATTTTCGATCATCAATTGCGACCGGTATCCGCGATTGACGATAAGCTCATCATTCTGGAAGTCAAATACGATGAATTCATCCCTGAGACAATCCGGGCCGCGATCCAGTTTGATGGGCTTACCCGCCAATCCGCATCGAAATACGTCATTTGCTGCAAATATCTTAAAGAAAACTCATGGGAGGATTATTAATCACTATGGAAACGACCACAAATGCATCATCTACCACCTTTAGCGACATTATCAAGAAGTCGGTGCTAAACAACTTTACATCCGATATCAGCCTGTCCAAAATTCTTATCACACTGGGCATCGCATTTATCATTGGCTTATTTATTTATATTCTGTACAAAAGGGTATTCAGCGGCGTGCTGTACTCAAAAAGCTTTAACGTCTCCTTGATCGGTATGACCTTGGTGACGGCGATGGTCATCATCGCGATCAATTCCAACCTGATCCTGTCGCTTGGCATGGTCGGCGCCCTGTCGATCGTCCGCTTCAGAACGCCGATCAAAGATCCTACCGATCTGATCTTCCTGTTCTGGGCCGCTGCCGCAGGCATCGTCACTGGGGCTGGCTTCTATACGCTAGCGGCCATTGGCTCCGTCATTATTGGGCTGGTGCTGTTCCTGTTCATCAAGAACTCTGCATTGGAAACCCCTTATCTGCTTGTGATCAACTGCAGCGGCGATGAAAGCGAGCAGGCGATTCACCGGGCCATATCCGGACTTGTCAAACGCTATAATGTGAAGCAAAAAACCGTATCTCCCGGCAACATCGAGATGACGCTGGAGGTTCGCCTCCGCGACAGTGAAGGCGTGTTCGTCAACCGGATCTCCGAGCTGGACGGAGTGAGAAACGCGGTGCTGATCAGCTACAACGGGGATTATGTATCATGACCTTTAGGCTGAAGAGCGCTCTAAAGAGCCTGTCCCTTGTACTTATGTCCATTGGGCTCGCCGCGTGCTCCGCTGCCCATGTGCCGGCATCCGTATCTTCCAGCAATAACGGCACGGCTGCCACCAGCGCTTATAACCTAGCCTCTGGAACAGCGGCGGCCGAGTATCTCGACGAGGTCGTATTTCCCAAAGATAAGGTCATCGACGTCAAAATTACGATTGATCCTGACGATTTTCAGGACATGCTGGACAATGCCAGCGCCGAGGAATATAAACCGGCCTCCGTCAATTACAACGGACAGCAGATCGACAATATCGGCATCCGTACGAAAGGAAACTTGTCCCTGCGCAGCGTGGTGCAAATGAGCGATTCGGACAGGTACAGCTTTAAGCTGTCTTTTAACGAATACGTGAATCAAACCTTGGGCGGACTGGAAAAAATCAACCTGAACAACAATTACAGCGACGCCTCTTCTATGCGGGAATATCTCGCCTACGAGCTGGCGGAAACGATGGGTCTGCCGACGCCGAAATATTCATTCGTCAACATTTATATCAATGATGAGCTTTGGGGCTTCTACCTGGCCATGGAGCAGATCGGGACCGCGTACTTGGAGCGCCATTTCGATCATGCTTACGGTGCCTTGTATAAAGGCGTAATGACAGGGAGCGGCAGCGATTTGATATGGCTGGGCGATGATCCCGATTTATATACCGGGTTGGAATTGAAGTCCAAGTCCGAGAATGGCAACGTGCTGACCGATATGCTGGACGAGCTCAATCATGGCACCGATTACGAAAGTGTGATCTTTGTCGAGGAGGCCTTGAAGTATATCGCCTTGAACGTGGTCACGAACAATACCGACAGCTACATCGGCGGAAATAAGCAGAACTACTATTTGTACGAGGAAGACGGCGTGTTCTCGATTCTGCCTTGGGACTACAACATGGCCTTCGGCGGATTGGGCGGCGGCATGGGCATGGGACGCGGCGGCATGTCTGGAGGCCGTGGAGGCACGGCTGGAGGCATTGAACAAGGAGGGCTGTGGCTCAACCCTATAGCGGGGAACGGCACTGAAAATGACCTAGACGGAAGTACAGGCAAAGATACAGGCAATAACCCCGCTGCTCCGTCGCAATTTCAAACCAGCGAGGCAGAAGAACGTTCTGAAATCAACGGGGATCCAGCGGCAAATGCAATACCGGGACATTCCGGTACAGCGCTGCTGATCGACGAGCCTACCCAAGGGGCACTGGCTGATCGGCCTCTCGTCGCCAAGCTGCTTGCGGTGGATGCTTATAAAAAGAAATATCATGACATCATTAAAGAGGCGATCGGAGGTTATTTGTCGGAGGACAGCTTTTCCGCTCGCGTGGAGCAATTGAAGCAGTTGATCTCTGAATACGTTGAGCAGGACCCTAACGCATTCTACACGTATGAGGAATATCTGCAAGGCGTGACGGATTTGATGGCGACCAATGCGAAGCAGGTCGACAACATTGCCCAGCAGCTCGCCGGAACGCTTCCTTCCTCCGGGGATGGTTCGGGCAGCGGTGGTGGTATGGGCGGGGGTATAGGTGGCAGATTCGGGGCTGGCGCAGCACCGGACATCCGCAATCATGTCGATGCTCCCGCAGCCGTTGGAGAGCAAAGCGCAGCTGCAGGACAGCAAGATGCTGGAGTTGCCCGGAACAAGCAAGGGGCGAAAACACAGCAAGGCGCAGCTGCAGGGCCGGAGAGCCAAGGGGCGCTAAATCAGCAGCAGGGTGCAGACCGAGTGCAAGCAGGGCAGAGTGCCCTGACACAGGCCCCCATCCCTTCACAGAACGGGCAAGGCGCTAACCGGGCAGAGTCAGAGCATGAAGCACCGGCACAGCAAGGGACCGCCCCTTCCTTCGGCAACCCGGAAACTGCTGCTCCTGACGGGCAAGCGCCCCAAGAGGGATTCCAGGGAGGAAGGCGTTCCCCGGACGGCATGGGCTTTAGCCCTCCTGAAGGATTCGGCAATCCAGGCGAATTTGGGTGGGCTGGCCAGCAAAGCCAGCAGCAGGGCAGCACGACAACAGAAGCCATAACGGCAGGCCTATCATTGCTTGTACTGCTTGCAGCCTGTGCATTCGTATTTTATTTCCGGCGAAAGCGGCTGTAGCATTTTCAAACTTCGAGATTTCAAACGAGTAACGAAATGTTTAAAAATGCATAAGGTGGTTAATAGTAAACAGGCGTACTAATCCTAAGGATGAGGTGATAATGATGGGTTTTTTATGGTCATTAATTATCGGAGGTATAATTGGATGGTTAGCCGGACTCATTATGGGCAGGGACATTCCCGGCGGAATTATCGGTAACATTGTTGCGGGCTTTATCGGTGCATGGCTGGGCAGTCTTATTCTCGGCAACTGGGGCCCGGTCATCGGCAGTTTCTACTTCGTTCCCGCACTAATTGGCGCGATCGTATTAGTCTTTATCGTGAGTTTAATAATGGGTTCGATGCAGCGGAACCGTTAGTAAGCGGTTAATAAATTTATCAAAATAAGAGCGGCCGGAAATACCGGCCGTTCGTTTTTATTATATGCTGCAATTTTTGATGTGGAGCCGAAACTACCCGGCCTCCTCCCGGTATTCGGAAGGGGTTTTGCCCGTAATCTTTTTAAATACCTGACTGAAATACCTTGGGTCCTGATACCCGACTAATGGAGCTACCTGATACACCTTCACATTCGTATTTTGTAAAATAAACTTCGCCTTTTCGATCCGGCATTGCGTTAAATACTCCAGGAAGGTATAGCCTGTTTCTTGCTTAAACAGCATACAAAAGTGGCTTATGCTAAGCTCCGCCAACTCGCAAACCTCCTCAATGCTAAGATCTTTATGATAATTATGCATAATGTAAGAGGTGGCTTTGGCAATAACAGCTTGCACATCTCCGCGCGAATAATTCTCCTTACTCTCCATGATCCACTGCCCGAAGCATTTCTTCAGTACAGCAATCATCTCGTTAAGAGTGGATGAGGCGTAGAGCTCCTGCAGCAAGCCTTCCATCGACCATTCCAGCATCAGGTTCATGCCTTCGAATTGCCGATACAATACAATAGTAAGCTCGACGATCATTCGCTCTGCCTGCTCCTTAGTTAATGCCTGTTGCTCCAAATAACTTTTTATCTCATCAAAAAGATACAGCATTTGCTGGCGATCCAAAGTACGGACGCATTCCAGAAGCGCTTCCTCCAATTGCGTCGGATATTTCACATTAGAAGCGGAGTAAGTCTCCTCACTCTTTGAGTAGACGTATACCCCTTCTTCACCAGAATAAAAGCGTTGATACAATGCTTCAACAGCGCTTTGGTATGCTTCGTTCAACTGATCGATGCCGATCTTGCTTCGACTAAAGCCTACAGAGCACGACAGCTTTGTATTTGTTTTAATTTGCCCAATTAAGTCCTTTCCCAGACTTTCTTTTCTGTCGCTTAGCGTATTAGGAAATAATATAACCCATTCCCCGCTATGGAACGGAAATGTTGTTAGCCCCCCCTGATTCAACGACCATTCGCTGACAATATTACGAATAGCAAACAACCAGAGGCGCTTCTCATCCATCGGCCATTGCTCATTCAATTTTAAGAAGTGATCGAGCTGAACAACAGCCATGAAATACCCTTGCTCTAATTCACTATTTTCCAACCAGCGCATATGCTGCAGCGGGCTTTGATTTCCTTCAATAAATTCAGCGAATAAACGCTCCCGGGCCAGTAAAGACAATACTTGCACAGAATGCAGCAGCTTGTCGTTCTCCTGCTGCCTGTTCAAATGCCGCTTGGCCCGCAAAATCATCTCAATCAATTCATCATGATCAATCGGCTTCAATAAATAATCAAAAGCTCCCTCTCGGAGCGCCTCTCTAGCATACTCAAACTCACCATAACCGCTTATAAAAATAAATAACCTTTGCGGATTTTCAGACAATACTTCCTTCATTAAGGAAATACCGTCCTGGCCAGGCATACGAATATCGCTAATAACCATATGTGGTGATGTCTCCCGCACTAACTGAAGAGCCTGCTCCCCATTTCGGGCTTCGCCTGCAATTTCCAAATTAAGCTCTTCCCAAGGGATGGCCGCTTTCAAGCTTCGTAGAATAATCGGCTCATCATCGACCAGAATTACTCTGTACTTCGCTTCCGTCGAGCTCATTTACTGCACCTCCCGAATTCTTAAAGGGCAAAGAACTACTGCGCAGATCCCAATAAAGCTCTGAGCTGAGCTGCAGCTCCTCCAGTGCTTCCCCCGCATCTAGTTGGCCCCCGATCATTTCCTTCAAACCCTTCAAAAAGGATCTTTTGACCTCAGGTGACAGTACGTTGTCATATGGAACAAAGCTCTGTGTACTCTTCTCCATTAATGTAATGACCTGGGCAAATACAGGACCTGTTCTTTCGGGGTCAAAGCTGATCTTTATAGATGGCAGCCGCAGGCCTTCATATACAATGCGGCTCTGCACTTCCTCCGTATAAAAATACTCCAGCAAATCCAGGGCGGCCTCCTTCTTGGCATCCTCCAAATTGGAGGACAGCCCAATCCCAATTGTATATCCGCCTGCTATGGATTTTGTCTCCCCTTGCCGTAAAACTGGAAAGGGAATAACCCCCACTTCATCCTGAAAACTGGTCGCAGATTTTGTATCTTTTTCGTTTCGGTGAAATAGGTTTATGTCCCAGTTCCCATTCAAATACATGGCTGCTTTGCCGCTTGTAAACTGGGCAATGGCCTCTTCGGTAGAGTAGCCGTTTGCCGAAGCGGCAAACGCTCCTGACTTCGCCCATCTGTCCAAATGCTCATAAGCTTGCAAATATTTTTCATTGCGGAAGTCGTAATTGTCATCCCCATGCGATAAGGCCTGGATCAATTCTGGCCCGGCATACCGATCCATTAAATAATGAGCAAAAATAGCCGCCGGCCAGCGATCTTCATTGCCCAGTGCAAATGGAATATAGCCATTATCCCTTAAAACAGAAATCACATGATCCAATTCGGACAACGTACTCGGCTCTTTAAGCCCAAGCTCGTTAAAAATCATCTTATTGTAATACAAAGGCTCCGCATTTCCTTCGATCGGCAGCCCGTATACGCGCTTATCGAAGGTCCACAATTGCAGATCACGGTATTTCGCTTTCAATCCCCGATTTTTGACAAATTGGCTTAAATCCATCAGGCGGTTAGCCCGAACGTAAGGCTCGATTTCAGCCCCGCCAAACAGCACGAACATATCAGGCGGTGTTCCGGTTACCATTTCGCTCTTCAGCTTCTGTTCCCGATGCGTAGTCTGGTCCATCCCTTCGAAATTCACCTTTACATTGGGATGGGCATTCTGATACTCTGACACTACGTCCTCAAAAATGTTCAGCATCGGCCGATCATGCTCCTTGATCCAAAAATGGCGAAAAGTTAAAGTGATCTTCTCGCTCTGATTCTCCTCAATCGGATCTCGGTTGCCCGCTGTTATGATTATAACGGATACGGCAAGAACAGTAGTATAAAGCAGCATCCAACCCCAATTCAGCAACCATTTCATAACTGTTCCCCCTTTCTTACCTATTGTTAAGTTCATTACGAAACAATTTTAGGTATGCGAATTCGGATCGTAGACCCGAATCCCGGGGAAGAACATATCATGATGCCGTAATGCCCGCCAAATTGGATACGCAGCCGTTCATGAACATTTTTAAGGCCGACGCCGTTTTCCCGGTATTTCCTTAGATTGCCCCAATCTTTATTCCACATTTTCCGCAGCGTCTCCGGATCGAAGCCAGGTCCATTATCCATAACGTATATAAAAATATCACTGCCCTGTTCCTGCGATCTGATCGTGATCGTTCCGCTGCCCTCCATTGGTTCGATCGCATGGTATAACGCATTCTCCACAATAGGCTGAACAATCAGCTTTTGCGTCTTATAGTATTTAAGCGAATCCGATATGTGCATGTCATAAGTAAACTTATCCTCAAAACGGAATTTCTGAATATCCATATAATGCCGGACGTGCTCCATCTCCATCTGCAGCGGGATCAACTCCTGATTCTCGCTAATGCTGATCCGCAGCAGTTTGCCAAGAGATACGACCATCTTGCTAATACTTTTATTCCCCTGCAGTACGGCCATGGAATTGATCGATTCCAGAGAATTATAAATGAAATGCGGATTAATTTGCGCCACAAGTGCTTGCAGCTCCGCCTCTTTCTTGCGGTTTTGCTCGGTCTCCACCTGCTCGATCAGTTCATCGATTTGCGTGCTCATCCGATTGAAGCCGTCCACCAGCAAATCCCGCTCATCATCCGCCGGCAGCGTGGAAGTAATCGGTACAAATATCCCTTGCTGAACTCTCTTCATCCCATTCACGACGCTGATAATGCTGCTGACCAGTCTGCGAACGAAGAAACGGTCAAACAAAAATGCGGATACTAACGATACTAACACCAAAATAACGGCGATGTTGCGAATCGACAAAGATTCCGAGGCAATTAATTTAAACGGTGTAATCGCTACCAATACCCAGTCTTTATTATGAGATGGCAAATAAGTGATCAGTGATTTCTCTCCAAGATACTTATCCACATAGTATCCTTTACTGTTGGAATATTCGTCAGACAGGAACGGGAATGAAGTCTGTTCCCCGATATGCTCACCAGACTTATCAAATACAATGTTCCCCTGCGTATTTACCAGCAGAATATCTCCTTGTTTTAGCGTTGCCGCTTCCCAGAACACCTGATCCAGAATGTCTGGCTTTATATATATGACGAGGACCCCAATATCCTCCAAAGAAAAGTAATCCTTAATGACGCGGGCCTGAATAAGTACCGGATTCCCCGTAGTGACCGAACCATTCTCCCCGGGTCCAATCCAAACCGGTCTTCCTTCGGCCAGCTTCATTTTTTTGTACCAGCTCTGTCCGCCCAGTTCTTGGAATGCCGTGGATTCATTAGAGCTGTAGAACAATTTATCTTCGGTATACAATGCGAACGAAGTAATCATCGGATGATTGAACAATTTGCTTATCTCTTGCTTGCTCTCGTAGCTTACCCCTGCTCCCGGCACCCTCAGCGCCAGCTGAATAACATCCTGAGTGATCGCCGAATTCGAAGTATTCGTTATTTCGTTCAGCGCGAATTTCAGCTTTCTGTCGCTTTCCAGCAAAGAGATCCAATAAAAGTGGCTTGATTTTTTCTCCATTGCATTGGAGAAGCTATAGTACGACACGCCGCCCATCAGAATAACCGGAATGAACACGAGAAGTATAATCGCCAGTAAGATTTTTCGACGGAGCTTCATCCCGTCTGCCTCCCCTACTATCTTCTAACTGTATTATTCTTCATCGTGTTCCATATTCCTTGAATATTTTTAACATATCGTATCTCGTAAGACGAGCTTTTACGAATGTTATTAGCTTTTTATAGCTCCAGAAGTAAGCCCTGCGATCATCCAGCGGCTGAACAGCAAGAACACGATGAGAAGCGGCAATGCTGCCGTAATGGTTTATGGTGTTCAATCTATTCGTTCTTCCCGTGCTATTCGTGCTGTTTATTCTATTCACCTCAAGACTCCTTTCAAAGATAAAAGTTCATATAGTTAGTCTACCGAATTTGCTACATCATTTTGAGTAGACAAAATTGTGATTTATAGTTGATTTTTTTCCGATTGCTGTACATAACAAAACTACTGCATCTACTACCTGTGAAGCGGAGTCGTAGAAAAAAGTTGCTGCGGTTTTGCGACTTCCTTGCAGGCCCTGGTTCCGCTATGCAGCAAAAAAGAGTTACGGGATAGGTACGAGTGAGCCCACTCCATAATTGCCACCTTTTTCGATGCTTTGTCTTTGTCACAAGGCCTCCTTTTCTTAATTTGTAGTGTAGTTATAAAGTTAGTGTGAAATCCAAGATAAAACCATATTCTCTGGATAAGTAAACTGAAGATCAGGACATTCTATAAAGAAAATAAACGGAGGAGTTCATTTGAAGAAGCTGATTATCGCCGTAGCTGTACTTGCTGGTACAATCCATTCGCAAACTTGCTTTGCAGTTCCATACGATCAATATACAGCAAATGGTAACGAGACCTTTTGGTCCATCGCCAAGAAATTTGATGTTGATGTGTCCGAGCTGCAAAAAATCAACTCCTTGGTAGACCCCGAGAATATTTGGAGAGGTTTACTGATCAGCCTTCCTCAGGGTCATAAACCGGCGGCGGGACTAATATCTGCGAGCGAAGTATCTAGGACCACATATAAGATGCAGGCTGGGGATACGTTTTGGGGCATTGCGCAAAAAAACAGGATACCCCTTTCCTATTTGCTTGAGGCCAATCCCAAAGTAAAAAATCCACACGACATACTTCCCGGACTAGTGATCAATGTCCCCATTGCCCCGCCTTCGATATCTCCGAGCGCGAGTTGGGAGGAAAAAGCAGACTATATCATCGCTGTGGCAAGGGACCAGTTTGATGTTCCTTATGTTTGGGGCGGGGAAAAGCCCTGGGTCGCATTGGATTGCTCGTCATTCACTCAATATGTGTATGGCAGAGCCGGCATCAAATTGCCCCGTACATCCAATTGGCAATACCAATATGGTACCTATGTTTCAAAAGATCAATTAAGAAAAGGGGATCTCGTATTTTTTAAAGAGCATGGCTCAAAAACAATCACTCACGTCGCCATCTATTTAGGGAACGATTTGATGATTAACGCCGATACAGACCCAAGGGACGGAGTACAACTGGAGTACATCTTCGGGGATGACTATTATGGCGCCGCATATGCAGGGGCAAAACGTTATTTCTAAAGAGCAGAATCGTATTTATATCCTTATATTCTAAGACTCCGACGTCCTTCGCTAATTAAATGTGTATCTCTGTATCTTCGTATAAAAGATGCAAAATACAAAAAAGCACTGCTGATTCAAAGATCAGCAGTGCTTCTTCAAATTGCTTGGCGACGTCCTACTCTCCCAGGACCCTGCGGTCCAAGTACCATCGGCGCTGGAGGGCTTAACGGTCGTGTTCGAGATGGGTACGTGTGGAACCCCTCCGCCATTGCCACCAAAC
>NZ_KB907280.1 GCF_000381905.1 Paenibacillus fonticola DSM 21315
TTTTTACGTCAAAAATAATGAAAGCCGGTAAACTTTTACTCATCGTAAAAGCTTGCCGGCTATTTTTCGTTAGCGGAGGGTTTTGTCCCAGCCTCCTGCTAAACTTAACTTGCATCTATACAATTGGTGCCGCTCGATGAAGCATATACGTCTCCACGACCTTAGGATGAGGTAGTTCTTCATGAACCACGCCCTTCCCGTCGCCAAAGACCAGAAGACTCGTTTATTGAACTGGACGTTACCTGCCAACTAGGTACAGGAGTCAACCGTTCTCGGCTTCGGCATCGGGTTGTAAAGTTTCGAGATCCTGCAGGGAACCCTGTCATTTTAGCAACCAGCCTAAAGCGGATTTCTGCTGAGAAAATCGCTGAAATATATAAGCTTCGCTGGCTAATTGAAGTATTCTTCCGTTGGATTAAACAGCATTTAAATGTCCCTGCGTTATTCGGTACGACGCCCAATGCGGTATACAGCCAACTATAAATCGCTTTATTGGTCTATGTGTTGTTAAAGAGGGTTTATGATGAAATTCATCCGAATGTGCCTATCTTTAACACTCTCTCTTTTGTCAATTTTACTCGCCGACTTAGTCTGTAACTTTTGCCTGCTGACTGGGTTGTATTGCTCTATCAATACAGGATTCCGAATTATGGATAATCAACAGACCTGGATTTATAGTAGTTAGTTTTTGTGGAAAAGAAAGGAGGGCAGATTTAAGTGGATTTCATGTCGTTAAAAGAAAGGAGAAGGCCATCATGGGCTGGATTCTTAATTTTAGGTGCATGAAATCCATCTAATCCCCTAAACCGTACGTTTAGAGCATAATTAGATACATGAATTCCATTTAGTTCTCGACACATCTTTACAATTACAAACGATTGCAAGCAAAGCTAAACGGCCTCAGTCCGATGGATTCAGGACAAAGGCCGTTTGACTGACTTTATTATTTGTACTGTCTACTTTACAGGGTGCACCTCACTTCAACTTTAGGACAGCCCCTCTATAAACTTAATGTGCTGACGCTAAATTTTGTGCTGGTGCTAAATTTTGGCACTAAATTTCTTTTCGGCGGAAGTAGGTCAGACCGGCCAGGAAGAACAGCAGGAAGCTGCCCAGGATCGTAATCAACAGGCTTTGATACGGCAGGTTAAAGGCGCCATAATCCGCCTCGCCTCTAGGCATCATCGCCAGTACAGGCTGGGCCCAGGGATAGAACGGCGCATAGGTCGCAGAGTTAACGATAAGCATGTTCGGGATCGTTAACGACACGTTCAGGGCGAGCGGCGCCGCGAAGCTGGTCCAGCTCAGCGATACGCCCAGCTGCAAGGAGATAAGCGGCAGGCAGGCGATCCAGCCGCCCAGCACGCTCTGCAGAAGCAGCCCCCAGGGGACTGGTCCGGGAAAGGCCTGGAACTTCGCAGCTCCTAACAGGGCGGCCAGGAAGCAGAGCTGGCTTAAGGCAAGCAAGCCGGCCACGACAGTGAATTTGGCGAGGTAGACGCCGGTTCGCGTCACCGGCAGGACAAGCAGCTGCTTCCAGCCGCCGCCGGTATGCTCGTAGCGGCAAATGAAGGCGGAGAACAACCCGGCCATGATGGGCAGAAACAGCAAGCCGTGCAGCGTTACCATGGCCCCGAGCATCAGCGCCCAGATTGCAGTCCCGCCCGCCCCATCAGGCACCGAAATCGTTGCCCCGATAAGAAGAGACAGCAGGGGGCTGGCTAAAATAATCAGCCAGATGCCGGATTTGGACATTTTCAACGTCTCGGCGGATAACATGCGCAGGAAAGCACTCACTTTAATCCACATCCTTTCGATTAAAGTGGGCCAGGCTGAGCAGGGCCAGGACGATGCCGAGAACGACTCCGCTGATGATGAAAATGAGTCGGCTTGCCTCTACCAGGGCGAGCATTGGCCAATTCAGCGGAAGCCATTCGGATAAATTCCCCATAAAAGGGGAGATCACCGCTGCCCCTACGCCAAGGGATACCGGGAGCGCCTGGTTTCGGAACGTCACGGACAGCCACAGTTGCAGTGCAAGCAAGGGCCATGCGGCCAAGTAAGGATAGAAGCCCATGCCGAGCAAATCGCTAAGTGGAAGGGGCGATTGAAAGCCCAGCAGAAAGCCGAGCCCTGCCGTAAAGAACGGCAGCAGCACGCAGGACACTGTAAGCAGCAATACGCATAGCAGCAGCTTAGCCAGAAAGACGGCGCTCCGCGAAATCGGCAGAGCGAGCAGCTGCTTCCAGGAGCTCATCTGATGCTCGATATTGGCAGCTAAGGAGCTGACCAAAGTGCAGCCAAGAAACAGGGCCATCGGGATGAACGGATTAATATTGCTAATTAAGCCTCCCCATAAATCCTCTTTGTACCTGTCGCTCAAATAGTCATAGCGCAGTCCGAAATTCAACCCTTGCATCGCGACGAGCCCGAGAGGGGCAGCCACAACGAGGAACCAAAGCCCTTTGCGCCGTATTTTTAACAAATCGGACCGAAGTGATCGAAGCATCATCATCAGGCTCCCTCCCCAATGACCTGCATAAAAATATCCTCCAGTGATTTCTTCGTCTGCTCGACCCGGTAAATGGCGTGCCCGTTCTCGACAAGGCGCTTCACTAAATGGGCAATCTGCGCATCTTTCATCCCTGGGAATGTCATGATGCCTTCCTGCAGCGTGCCCGTCTGGCCCAGATCACGGGCGATCCAGATGGCGGCATCCGGCTCCGAGACGACCAGTTGAATATCGTGCGCTGCTTGCAGGCGCAAATGGTCGATCGTATCCTGGAATATCATGCGCCCCTCGCGGATAATTCCGACCTTGTGCGCCATTTGCTCCATTTCCCCCAGCAGGTGGCTGGAGACGAGTACAGTAATGCCGTATTGCTCGGGCATGCGCTTGATCAGCTCGCGAATTTCATGGATGCCAGAGGGATCCAGCCCGTTTGTCGGCTCATCAAGGATGAGCAGTTCAGGGTTGCCGAGCAATGAAGCGGCGATGCCGAGCCGCTGCTTCATGCCGAGCGAGAAGCCTTTGACCGGACGGCGGGCCTCCTTGGTGAGAGAGACGATGTCCAGCACCTCGTCGATGCGTGATTTGGGCACGTCCAGAATGCGCCGTATCGCCTCCAAATTTTCAGTCGCACTCAAGTGCCCGTAGTAGGAGGGCGATTCCACCAGCGAGCCGATCCGTCGCAGGATGTGCAATTTGTTCCGCTTCAGCTCCCGCCCAAAAATGGAAATGGAGCCGCTCGTTGGCTGAATCAACCCGAGCAGCATGCGGATCGTCGTTGTTTTACCGGCGCCGTTCGGGCCAAGGAAGCCGTAAATGTCCCCTTTGGCAATTTCCAGATTCAACTGGTCCACAGCGGGACGGCCGCGATATTTTTTCGTTAATTGTACCGTTTGAATAATCATTTCATTCACCACAAATCACCTCGGAAACCATCTTATCCTCCGCAGGTTAAAAACAGTGGCAGGCCAAGTTTAAATTTAGGTTAAGAAAACGGCGGGGCAAATATAGTGCCGGGTTCCTTCGGCGGACGATTTAGTCGTAAGCAGGAGTCCCATTTCGCGGAGCAGCAGCTCAACGATCGTCAGCCCGAGGCCTGCGCCTTTGGCGTCCGAGAGGGATGCAAGGCCGGGACCCCGGTCTGCAATAACGAGTGCGGTTGTTCCCTTCCACGGCAGGGTGTGGATGCCAACGTAATTGCCTGAGCTGGCGTGCCGGACGATGTTCTGGAACAGATTGTCCAGTACCCGGCGGAAACCTTGGGTATCGACAGGCCATTTCAGCGGCTCATCAGGCAGCTGGATATCGACGATCAGCCCGGCATTCTCCCAGACTGGATACCAGGCGGCAGCGCTCTCTCTGACGATACGATATACATCCTGCGGCTGGATCGACAGGGCGTACCTGCCGCTGGTCAGCAAATTGTAGGACAACAGATGGTCGATTAAGTGATCGAGGTCAGCAAGCTTTGCTTCCATAAGGGACAAGGACTGCTGTCCCCCCTTGGACAACGGCTCTTTGCGTATGGAATAAAGATGCCCGCCCAGTACGGTAAGCGGAGTCCGTAAATCGTGGGACAGGTTAGCAATTAGATTGTTGCGGAGGGCTTCCTCTTCCCGTTCTCTTCTCCGGCCATCCTCCAGCTGCTGCACCATATGGTTGAAGGCTTTCTCCAATTGGCCGATTTCATCCGGCCGGCCTTCATATGTTGGAGCTGGCAATCCATGCTCCCCTACTTGAGTCATAGCTGATTCCAGCCGCAGCAGCCGTTTGCGGATGTCGCGGAAGAACAGGTAGGAAAGCAGGACGAAAATGCCAAAAATAAGCGCCATGAACAAGCCGTAAAACCGGGTATCGCTTAAATTTTCCTGGGGGGTTAGGAAGGAGCGCGGCAGCTCAAACACCATGAAGCCTTGTCCGGCCCCCTCGCCTCCTCCGATGAAAGCGACTACCGTATAGGGATCGCCATCATACGCCTCCTTCATAAAGGCAATCGTTTGATCTACCGACCATTTATCAGGAAGCGCCGGCTGTTTCGGCAGCTGAAGCCGGGTGAGCCCTTCTCCATCGACCCAGAACAGCGAAGCGTCCGGATATTGGTCCTTCAATTCCGTCAGCTTGGCGTCCATCTCCTGGGGCGAGGCTCCGCCGAGCGTGCTTGCCTGTTGATGCCACATCTGCTTCAGGTTATGGGCGGAGCCGTACGGAGGCTTGTACAGCTCCGGCCCGTCCGGATTCAATAGCCGGCTTACCGTCCATGAGGCGAAGAAGCTGGCTGGTATAAGGAAGGGGATAAATAGGAGCGCGGTAACTATGATCAGCACATATCGGGAGAGCAGCGATGTACGGAACCGCTGGATGAGTCCCTGCTTCATGATCTTATCCGGTAACCGATTCCCCGGATCGTCTCAATAATTTCCGGGGAGGCGGGATCGCGCTCTACTTTTTCACGTAAATGGCGGATATGGACCATCAAGGTTTTGTCCCCTTCTATGTACAGCTCTCCCCACACTGCTTCATAGATTTGCTCCTTCGTCATAATCCGGCCCAAATGGCGCAGCAAATAGTTGAATATATGGAACTGCTTTCCGGTCAGTACGATCTCTTCTCCGGTATCCTGATTCATAATAAGGTTCTCCCGCTCATGAATAAGCAGGTGCCTAAGCCGCAGCGGCTCCGACGCTGCCGTGCCACTGCGGCGCAGAAGCACTTCAATCCTCGCAAGCAATTCATCGGGATGAAAGGGCTTGGTCAAATAGTCATCGGCGAACTGAAGTCCTTGCAGCTTATCATCAATGGATGTTCTAGCCGATAGCATCAGCACAGGCAGAGCCGGAAATTGCTTCTTCAGGCGCTGCCCGACGGTGAAGCCGTCAAGGCCTGGCAGCATGACATCGAGAATGACGAGGCTGCAGGAATCGGCCACTTCCAATGCCAGGTCGCCATGGGTCAGCCACGTTACGCGATAACCGCGATCCTGCAAGTTGGCACGAACCCATTCCCCGATCTCTTTGTCATCTTCAATGTATAGCAAATGAATCTGATTCACAGCAGAGCTCCTTTCTGCTCCTTTTTTTCTATTGTGACAAATCTGATTTAAAAAAGAAACTAGGTTAGCAAAACAACCATAGGTTTGTGATTGTAATCACAAGTATGCGAGGCCGCCTGTGCTACGTTTTATGTGAGAATGGTTATCATTCAAAATTTAAGAAATATAGGTGGTGAATGATCCATGAGCAAAGTGATTGATCTGAGTAAGACGGTGTATGAGCTGTGCTCTGCCGATCCTGAAATAATCGATATTATGGTCGGATTGGGCTTTGAGCAGTTAGCCAAGCCGGGCATGCTGCAAAGCGCGGGGCGTTTTATGACAATTCCGCAAGGGGCCAGACTGCGTAAAGTGGATATGGAGAGCATAATAGCCGCTTTCCGCGCGAACGGTTATGAAATAGAGGAATAAGCTGGGAGACGCAATTAGATAATAGGAGGGGTTTACTATGAGCGAAATGATCAATAACCGGGAATATGCTGTACCCGAGCAGAGCCGACGTCAGCAGCTGTTGAAGGAGATTATTAAGGAACTTCATCAGGGCAAGAGCGTAGAGGAAGTGAAGGCCCGCTTCGAGGAAGCGGTAGGGGATGTGACCGTGACGGAAATATCTGCGATGGAGCATGCGCTGATGGAGGAGGAAGGGATTCCTGTCTCTGAGGTGCAGCGTCTTTGTTCGGTTCACACGGCTATTTTTAAAGGGTCGATTGAGGAAATTCACCGTTCGTCCAAGCCGGAGGAGCAGCCGGGACACCCTGTTCACACCTTCAAGCTGGAAAACCGCGAGATTGAACGGCATGTCAATTTCAAGCTGGAGCTGCACAAGGACAAATTCGGCAGGGAAGACAGCTCGGAGAACGTCTATAAGCTGGTCGAGGATTTAAATCTGCTGCTGGATCTCGACAAGCACTACAGCCGCAAAGAAAATTTGCTGTTCCCTTATTTGGAGAAGTACGGCATTTATGGCCCGACCAAAGTGATGTGGGGGGTAGATGATGCGATTCGGGCGATGATCAAGGAGGTCAAGGAGAAGCTGTTGAACTATAAGGGAAGCGAAACGGATAGAAATGTTCTCCTTATCGATTTAGAGCGAGTTATTACTGAAGTGAACGAGATGATCTTCAAGGAAGAGAACATTTTACTGCCGATGGCGCTGGAGAAGCTTACCGAGGATGAGTGGCTCAAAATTGCCGCAGAGAGCGATGTCATCGGGTACTGTCTGACCGCCCCGGAAGCCGAGTGGGTTCCGGAACGGGCTCCGCTTCCATTTGCAGACCAAGAAGGAGAGACAGATGACGGCCGGTTGCCGCAGGGACTGATTAAATTTGAGACTGGAGTTTTGTCCGTAGCCCAGCTGGAGGCGATCATGAACCATTTGCCGGTCGATCTCACTTACATTGACGAGCATGACATCGTGCGTTATTTCTCCCATGGGAAAGAGCGGATTTTTGCCCGGACGAAGGCGGTTATCGGACGGACCGTGCAAAACTGCCATCCTCCGCAAAGCATGCATATTGTGGACGCGCTGCTGGATGATTTCAAGACGGGGCGCAAGGATTCCGAGGACTTCTGGATTCCCTTCAAAGACAAATTCGTCTACATCCGCTACTTTGCGATTCGCAATGACGAAGGCCGGTATATGGGGACATTGGAATTCACGCAAAATATTGCCCCGATCCAGGCTCTGGAGGGACAAAAACGGATCATGTCTTAAGCTGCATCGGCAAGATGCCACCAAGACTGGCGCAAAAATGCTGCAAAGAAGTCGCGAAGATGACGGTAAGACGTCGGCAAGGTCCCGCTAAGATGCCGGTACTGCCAGAATGCCGGTAAGGCACTGAGCAATCGAATTACGGGTTCGGCTGATTATCGTCCATAATTCTCCCCATCACGATAGTATTATAGTACTTTCCATCGGAGAGGAATTTATCGTTTCTTAATACGCCTTCGATTTTAAAGCCGAATGTTGTATACAGTTGAATGGCCTTGTCGTTTGTTTCCAATACGCTCAAGGTCATTTTTTTTATGCCGTTGGAGTCCGCCCAAGCCACAGATTGTGCCAATAAATTTCTCCCGATCGCGTATCCCCAAAACTCCTTTAATACACCTACTCCAAACTCTACTTTGTGCGACAACCGGCTTAACTGATTTCCTTCGCATCTGGAAAACCCGACGATTCGGTCATCCACTGCGGCAACTAGAAATAAGTTTCGGAGACTCTCTGTGTCCGTTTTGATCAGTCGAGCGAATCTGGGCACGTCTATGAACCCTTCTCCTTGTTCCCTGTCCAAATATTCGGTTTCTCCATCGATCTGCAGTCTTATGTTGGACAAATCCTTTGCATCTGTACTGTTTGCAGATCTAATCGTATACATTACGCTTTTAACATCAAAATTTTGCGGATGAATGATCATAGCCTGCCCCCTATCATAATAAGTAATATTTTACAAATCTTATCCTATCACAGGCTGTGTAGGCTGCGAATAAGCGATACGGTTTGGAGTCCAGGAGGGGCCTCGGATTGAACTCAAGTTTGCGATAGATTTCACGGGGGAACAAGCTTTATTTACGTTGAAAAGACGGACATTGTGAAAGTTTTCCTCTGCCCTGTAAGCCTTGTGTTTACTGGTTTTTCTGAACTTTACTTTCTTGACCGAACGGATGGGTTCGCTTATAGTGGGTACGTAGGAGAAACTATTTTATTTTAAAAAAGGTGGCTTGTACAATGTCTGAAAAAATCTACATTGGTGTTGACCTTGGCGGGACAGCGATCAAAGTTGGCATCTGTAATGATGAGGGGCAACTCCTTCATACTTATGAAGGGCCTACCGAGGCTGATAAGGGTGCTGATACCGTCGTTAGCAATATCGAGCAGTATGTCCGTCATATTGTGGAGCAATCCCCGTTTGACTGGGAGCAGGTAGCGGGTGTAGGTGCTGGAGTTGCCGGATTTACGGATGTACGCGAAGGGATCATCATTCTTGCACCGAATGTAGGTTTAAGGGATCTCCCGATTCGGGAGATGCTGGAGACACGTCTGGGCAAGCCGGTCAAAATAGACAACGATGCTAACGTTGCTGCCCTCGGTGAAGCATGGGGCGGCGCGGGAAAAGGCATCGAGCACTGCGTCTGCGCTACACTGGGAACGGGAGTCGGAGCGGGCATTATTATTCATGGTAAAATATATCAAGGCTTTGCCGGCTTTGCAGGAGAGCTTGGCCATATGTCCGTCGTGCCTGATCTGGAAGCGATTCAATGCGGGTGCGGAGAGACAGGATGCCTGGAAACGGTATCGTCGGCAACGGGCATTATTCGGATGGCGAATGATGCGGTGGCACGCGGAGAGCGCACTTCGCTGTCGCAGGTGGAGAAAATTATGGCGAAGGATGTTTTCGATGCGGCCAAAGCCGGAGATGAAGTGGCGATCCGGATCGTCAACCGCGCGGCGTTCTATTTAGGGAAGGCGCTGGCTGCTGTAGCGGTTGTCCTCAATCCTGAGGTGTTCATTATCGGTGGCGGCGTCTCCAAAGCAGGCGACATTTTGTTTAATGAAGTCCGCAGTGTGTTCCAGAAGCTGACGCCAGAAGTGGCGGCAAGAGGAGTAAGCATCGTTCCGGCTTCGTTGGGCAATGATGCTGGAATGGTTGGCGCGGCTGGATTGTTTACGCGGTCATAGGTTTAGATGTTTCGTGCGTCCGCAGGTAAGTGGGGTCTGTAGAAAAAAAACAGAAGAAATTTACCAGGAGGGAAACGGATGTCGGACAAAGAGAAAGCATCAGTTGCTAATTTGATTATTATTACGGGTATGTCTGGCGCAGGGAAGTCGCTCGCGGTTAGAAGCCTGGAGGATCTAGGTTTTTTCTGCGTTGACAATTTGCCTCCTGTGCTTATCCCGAAATTTGCCGAGCTGATCGAACAGTCCAACGGCAAAATTGCGAAGGTAGCTCTCGTGATCGATTTGCGGGGCAGGGAGTTTTTCACGGCATTATCGGAGTCTTTGGGGTATGTGAAAGATCATTTTACAATCAATTGTGAAATTTTGTTTCTCGACGCTACCGATTCGGTGCTCGTCCAACGATACAAGGAGAGCCGCCGGCGTCATCCGCTCGCTCCGGACGGAATGCCGCTTGATGGTATTCGCCTTGAGCGTAAAATGCTGGAAGATTTGAAAATTTCCGCAACTCAAGTTATTGATACGAGCAATATTAAGCCTGCTCAGCTTAAAGAGAAGATTATTTCACGCTTCTCCCATTTGGAGAGCAATCATTTATCCGTAAATATTACATCATTCGGATTTAAATACGGCATACCGATCGACGCCGATCTTGTCTTCGACGTCCGGTTTCTGCCAAACCCTCATTATATTGAACAGCTTCGTCCACACACCGGACAAGACAGCGATGTATATGATTATGTTATGAAGTGGCCGGAGACGCAATCCTTCTTGACCAAGCTCCTTGATATGCTGCATTTCTTGCTGCCTCAGTATCATAAAGAGGGAAAAAGCCAGGTCATTATCGCGATTGGCTGCACCGGAGGCAAGCACCGATCGGTCGCCATTGCCGAATATTTGGGCCGGATGCTCGGAACCAGTGAAACGGAGACGGTTCGCGTAAGTCACAGGGATGAGGGACGAGACCGGCATTAAGAGGGTGAATCAAGACGATGAATCGAGCTAACGAGACGAAAGTACCGCGAATCGTAGTGATGGGCGGTGGTACCGGCCTGTCGGTGATGCTTCGCGGCTTGAAAGAGAAACCGCTCGATATCACGGCCATTGTTACGGTCGCCGACGACGGAGGCAGCTCCGGCATACTGCGGAATGAGCTGCATATGCCTCCTCCAGGCGATATTCGTAACGTTTTGACCGCGCTGGCGGACGTGGAGCCCCTGCTGTCCAATATGTTAAGTTACCGCTTTTCTACAGGCTCGGGACTAGCAGGGCATAGTTTGGGCAATTTAATATTAGCAGCGATTACAGATATATCGGGAGATTTCGTTACAGCCGTGCGTGAGCTGAGCCGCGTGTTTGCGGTGCGGGGCCGCGTGCTGCCGGCAGCTAATCAGGCCGTAGTGCTGCATGCGGAGATGGAAGACGGCACGATTGTCACCGGGGAATCGAAAATTCCCGAGGCGCGAGGGAAGATCAAAAGGATCTTTTTGGAGCCGGAAGAGGTGGAGCCGCTCCCGGAAGCATGTGAAGCGATTCGGGAAGCGGATGCCATTCTGATTGGACCAGGCAGTCTGTATACGAGCATTATTCCGAATTTGCTTGTACCGAAGCTGACAGAGTCGATTCTCGCCAATCCTAATGCGATCAAAATTTTTGTATGCAATGTGATGACGCAGCCTGGCGAGACCGACGATTATACCGTAAGCGACCATTTACAGGCAGTCTATGATCATGTAGGACATCATCTGTTCGATTACGTTATCGTGAACGACGGAGAAATTCCGACCCAAGTACAGCATTTTTATGCCGAGCAAGGTGCCAAGCCCGTCGAGGTCGATTGGGACGTCGTGACGGGGAGAGGCTATAAAGTAATAGCGGATACGCTCGTGCTGTTCCGCCGTTATTTGCGCCATGACGCCGACAAATTAAGTCAGCATATTTACCAGCTGGTGCAGAACTGGAATTTACGAAAGAGGTGAGAACCTTGTCGTTTGCGGCGCAAACCAAAAAGGAACTAACGATGGTCGAAGCCGAGCTATGCTGCGAGCAGGCCGAGCTATCCGCGTTAATCCGGATGAACGGCTCAGTGCAGGTTTCGAACAAGAAGGTTGTTCTGGACATCTCCACGGAAAACGCCGCGATTGCAAGGCGAATTTATTCGTTATTGAAGAAGCACTTTCAGGCTCATACCGAGCTGCTTGTACGCAAGAAAATGCGTTTGAAGAAAAATAACGTCTACATCGTACGGATTCCGGCCAGAGTTCAGGAAATACTAAAGTCATTAAAGATCGTATCCGAAGGGTTTATTTTTACACCGGGGATTAATCCAGAGCTGACCCGGAAAAACTGTTGCAAACGAGCCTATTTACGCGGTGCGTTCATGGCGGGCGGTTCAGTGAATAACCCGGAGGGATCGTCGTATCATTTAGAAATCGCCTCGATGTATGAGGAGCATTGCAAGGCGCTTGTGGCGCTGGCCAATGAATTCCGCCTGAATGCCCGCTGTATTGAACGCAAGAAGGGGTTCATTTTTTACATCAAAGAAGGCGAGAAGATTATCGAGCTGCTGAACATTATCGGAGCCCACCAAGCCTTGTTTAAATTTGAGGACGTAAGAATTATGCGCGACATGCGCAATTCCGTCAATCGGATCGTGAACTGCGAGACGGCGAACTTGAACAAGACGATAGGAGCGGCAGTCAGGCAGATCGAGAACATCCGACTACTGCAGAAGGAGATGGGGCTGGAGAATCTTCCCGAGAAGCTGCGGGAGGTCGCCGAAGTACGCCTCGCCCATCCCGACATGAACCTCAAAGAGGTCGGCGAACTGCTGAAGGGAAAGGTTAGCAAGTCGGGCGTTAACCATCGGCTTCGTAAAATCGATGAGCTGGCGGAAAAAATTCGCAACGGTACAAGTGTATAGCTGGTCTGTTATAGTCTGTATATGATATAATGATATAAATTTAGATGATCACATAGTCTATAATATGCTGATTGAATTCGTAATAGGGGGTAAGGTTTCATGATCAAACACCCGGTAACTGTTCGTTTGAAAACGGGTCTTCACGCCCGGCCGGCGGCGCTTTTCGTTCAGGAAGCGAATAAATACTCTTCAGAGATATTTGTTGAGAAAGATGATAAAAAAGTAAATGCAAAAAGTATCATGGGCATTATGAGCCTTGCCATTAGCACCGGAACGGAAATCTACATCAGTGCAGATGGCGCAGATGCGGAGCAAGCCGCAAACGCTTTAATTAATTTGGTTAGCAAAGAGGAACTGGAGAACCAGTAAGGATTAGTCAGTTCCTGCGAATTAAAACTAAAGAGAGCTTTCAGTGAAGCCGCCTCCAGGTGTCCCGGAGGCGGTTGTTTATTTTATTCATCAGCTCTTTTAATTTGTAATAAGGCGCTTACAAACATTTTGCGCTTTTTTGCAACCTTTGGCCTGATTGCAGCGTTTAGAGGTAAATTGAGCCAAAATGGGAGGTCACTTGAATGAAAAATTGGTTGAAGCCGGTAGGAGCTATTTTGCTTGCAGGGGTATTGGTGGTTGGCGGATCTTTGATAAGCGATGGATTGAATTCCGCGCAGCCTGTATATGCCGATAACGAAGTGCAGCGCAATGTGGTGAATGTAACAGGCAGTGGAGAAATTTCGATTAAGCCGGATGTTGCGTACATTTCCTTGGGGGTAGAGACTCAGGCAGATACGGCTAAGGATGCGCAAAGCCAAAATGCAGCCAAAATGGCGAAGGTGAATGCGCTGCTCAAGGATACGTTCAAAATCGACACGAAGGACATAAAGACAGGGCAGTTCTCGGTACAGCCGAATTATTCCTATTCCGAGAAGGATGGTCAGAAGGTAAAAGGCTATTCCGCTTACCATACGTTGTCGATTACGTACCGTGATTTGGATAAAGTGGGGCAGCTGCTGGATGAGGCGACGAAGGCCGGAGCCAATCGGATCGATAACGTCCGCTTCTCAACGGAGAATCCGGATCAGTATCAGGAGCAGGTTATACAGAAAGCGATGGCGAACGCGGATCTGAAAGCCTCCGCCATTGCCAAAGCATCTAAACGCCAGCTCGGTATCGTATTGAGTGTCACTCAATCCAATAACGAATATTCCCCCTATATGAATGTGAGCTTCTCTATGGCGGAGGCAGCTATGGATAAAGCCACTTCCATTGAGCCAGGGGAAATTACTGTGAAGACCACTCTTGCTGTGGTGTATGAGTTGAAATAGTTTTTGTAATTGACTTAAAATCGAGTCACCCTCATAAATTCAGTGCGGGTGACTCGATTTTTTGCTCGCTGTTTTTCATAAGATTCAGCCACACTCATATTCTCTCTTTAAAACAGGAAAAAGTTTTCCGCTCAAACCAGGTTATGGAACGGGTTCGCGATATGCAATTTTCCTAATTGGCTTAAATTGTATCCTGTAACAGTTTTTTAATATATATAATCTTTGGTGGAATTCGAAACGAAAAGTGTTTAGAAAGGAGAGATGATAATGAGCTTATACTGGGATATGAGATAAATATACGGTTAGAAGAAAAGCAAATCTTTAGGGGGGATTCTCCATGAAGAATCGGATTTAGGGGTTGTAATTTTGGGCTTAGCCTTCATTATTGTGGCGGGGTGTAGTGGAACTGGGCTCTCTAAGGAGAGTCGTAATGCGGTCGGCAGCTTACCATTTAATGAACAGAAGGGGAATGATTTCTTTCCGCCAGTTATACAAGCGGCTATTCGAGAATCATTGCGCGATCCCAATAGTACCTTGGACAGCGAAGACCTGATTAAGGTTGAATCTATTTATTTACAGGGAGTCAGCGAGATTACAGATTTGAGCTCATTGATGCGATTAGATAACTTGGAGTCTCTTGATCTGTCTCATGTGAAAGTTCAAAGCTATGAATTTCTGTATCAGCTGCCCCGGCTCACCTCCTTATCAATCGAAGGGGCAAGTGTGCATGAGCTCCCCGACTTCAACAGGTTAAATCTTCAGTCACTTCTCATTTCGGATAGCGACATTGCATCACTTGATTTCATGACTAAATGGGATACCCTGGAGAACTTCTCATTGGAACATAGTCAGCTACATAGTCTTGATGGAATACATAAAGGCGTCAATTTAAAAACTTTGAAAGTTTCTTACAATCCCGTAAGCGATATCCGCATGTTAAAGGGACTGGATCAATTACAACGTTTAGAGATCAGGAATACGAAAGTGGAAAATATAGCTGACCTAAAGGGGTGTAAGGAGCTTATGCTGCTGGATATACGGGATACGCCAGTTACCAGTATCGCAGCCGCAGCAAGCTTGCCTCAACTTAAAGTTTTATTAGTATCCAAGGATAACATTAAGGACCTAGAAAAAGTCCCGGCGACTGTGCAAGTGTCGGAAGCTAATGTGTTAGCTTATTAAAAGAAGACCGGCAACCTTTACTGCAGTGCATATCAAAGTATACGCTGCAGCTGCATACAAAGTATTTTTACTATATAGTTCAACTTATATAAATGGATTCGTAGTATTTAATTTCTGCGAAAAAGAAGGGAAAGTAAATTTAAATGTATCAGATGTCCTTAAAAGTAGGGAGACTTCCTATCATGGGCTGGATCCTTGATATTAGTGCATAGATTCCATCTAATCCCCTGAAACATTCGTTTAGAGCATAATTAGATACATGAATTCCATTTATTGCGCGACAACTTGGTCTATACATCTTAGTGTGCGGCATCTAAATATAAGACAGCTTGTTGAGCAACAGCGACCTTTTGAACATTTACGCACTTACCCCATTACCCACATCCATTATCACTAGTTCAACTTATATAGCTGCTATTTGCTGTAGTCATTAAATAGGATATCAATGCGATGGAGGGCTGCTTCTGTATCGGATTCAATGTCGAATTTTCCGTTTTGGTCTAAATCGGAATAGAAAAGAATATAGCCGTATGGGTTCGATGGACGCTCTATCGAATATTTAATTTGAAAGTGCCCGTCTCGATCGGGAGTGATGACTCCATCAGCTAGAAAAGCATGACCGTCTTCTACTTGAAAAAAGTAGTAATTCGCCTGACTATTTATAATTTCCCCTGATAGTTCAATCATCAAGTCCTCTCCTACTGTTACTTTCTCAGGGGTTATAAATTGCAGAGCCTCTTGCGGGGCATCCGGTGAACTGCAGGCCTGAAGCATCCCAATAAACAGGATGATCAAGAAGAATCTGTTCCTCATATTCCCCTCCAAATTATTCCTTTATTTTGACTCTCTTTAATTATAGTCCGGCGCTAATCCAGAGAAAAGAGGCATAATTATGGCAGCTTCTAGTAGAAGCTGTTGTGCCGCCTTCACAAATCCTTCTCTAGTTCGAGCAGCTCGTCTAGAAAAGTGTTGTATCTGCGAACAAAACAGGGTATAGTGAATATGCAAAAAAATGAATCAACCGACCTATCGAAAGCCATACCAATGGATATGGCTTTTTTTTCTTAATAGACTTAAAGGAGTTGGTGCATACATGATTGAACTGGCCGAAGTTGAAAAAAGCTTTGCGGGACAAGTCGTTGTGCATCCGCTATCGCTCACCATCAAAGAAGGGGAGTTCTTAACCCTGCTGGGCCCGAGCGGCTGCGGCAAGACGACGATTTTGCGTATGATCGCCGGGTTCGAGCAACCGACGAATGGAAAAATTATGCTGGATGGGACAGATTTGACGAATTTGCCGCCCAATCGCCGGGACTTGAACCTGGTGTTCCAGCACTATGCTTTGTTTCCACATATGACTGTGGAGGATAATATTGCCTTTGGCTTAAAAATGAAGAAGATGCCGCCGAAACAGCAGCGGGAACGGGTAGAGGAAGCTGTAGTGATGACGCAATTGACTCCGCTGGTCAAGCGCTACCCGCATCAGCTGTCCGGCGGACAGCAGCAGCGTGTGGCGATTGCCCGGGCGATTGCCAACAAGCCGAAGGTGCTCCTGCTGGACGAGCCGCTTGGCGCATTGGATTTACAGCTGCGGAAGAACCTTCAATCCGAGCTGAAGCAGCTGCAGCGCAGCCTTGGCATTACGTTTGTTTATGTGACCCACGATCAGGAGGAAGCGATGATGCTGTCCGACCGGATCGTCATTATGAATAACGGACAAGTGGAACAAATAGGCACGCCTCGCGAAATATACGCGACACCGGCCACCCTGTTCTCCGCCACCTTTGTAGGAGAGAATAACATTTTCTCCCGTGATGGGCGGCTATTTGCTGTGCGTCCGGAGAAGCTGCGGGCAAGCAGGGGGATCGAAGGCGCCAAGCGCTGCGGCGAGGTAATGGATGTCCTCTATTTGGGCAGCATCAATAAGTTGATTGTACAGCTCGACAATGAGCCGATGACCGTCTCGATCGTACTTGATTTTTTAGATCAGCGCCCTTGGGAAGTCGGTGAAAAGGTCGGGGTGGATTGGAATGCCGAAGACGAGGTGGTAATCGGGCCATGAGAAAATCGAGCCTGTCCGTATTGCCGGTTGTTTTGTGGCTGGGCGTTTTTCTGGTTGTGCCGATGCTCATCGTCGTCGGAATGTCCTTCATGGGGCGGGACCAGGCAGGGGGCGTCGTTTTTGATATCAACCTTACTTCTTATGCCCGCTTTTTTGATTCGCTGTATTTAGGCATTTATTGGGATACGATCGTACTGTCTGTCCTGACGACTGTCATTTGTCTCGTGCTTAGCTATCCGCTGGCTTATTACATCGCCAATTCCGGCCCGAAAAGGCAAACATGGGGACTTATCCTGGTGACGATTCCGTTTTGGATCAATTTTCTTATACGTACGTATGCCTGGGTGCTGCTGCTTCGTACGCAAGGGGTTGTGAACAATCTGCTCATCGATATCGGCCTTATTCAGGAGCCGCTGCAGATGTTATATACAAGAGGTGCCGTCCTGCTCGGGATGGTGTATACGTTCATTCCGTTTATGGTGCTGCCGATTTATGTGGCGCTGGAGCAAATGGACAAGAAGCTGCTGGAAGCGGCCAGCGACCTAGGAGCATCGTCTTGGAGAGCGTTCTGGCACATTACGCTGCCGCAGACGAAGTCCGGGATTATGACGGGCTCGGTGCTCGTCTACGTATCGACAACAGGCATGTTTGTCGTCACGGATATTCTAGGCGGCGCCAAATCGGCGATGATCAGCAATGTCATTCAAGCGCAGTTTTCCGGCGCCCGGGATTGGCCGTTCGGCTCGGCTCTGTCGATCATCTTTGTCATCACTTCTTTGATTATGATCGCCTTATTTAACAGAGCGATGACTTCCAGACACTTAAGAGTGAAGGAGGGGCGCTGATGAAGACCAAGACACATCCCCTGCTCGGGGTTCACTCGCTGCTCATGATGGTGTTTATTTATATGCCGATCGCATTCATTATCGCTTATTCGTTTAACAGCTCAAGGCTGGCTGCGGATTGGAGCGGATTTACGCTGGACTGGTACGTTTTGCTGTTCCAAAACCGCCGGGTCATCGAGGCGCTGAGCAACAGCTTGATTGTTGCCGTGGTGTCTACCGTCGTATCGACCATATTGGGCACGATGGCGGCGTTGTCTATGAGAAAGCTGAAACGGAAGCTGCGGGCCGGCATGGGCGGGCTGCTGTACTTGCCAATTATTATTCCCGATATTATTATGGGCTTATCTTTACTTGTCCTGTTCACCCAGTTTAATATCCCCATGGGCAAGTTAACGATCATTTTAGCGCATATTACATTCAACCTGTCTTATGTGTATGTCGTTGTAAGCACGCGTCTGGCCGGCATGGGCAAGCAGTTGGAGGAAGCGGCCAATGATTTGGGTGCAGGAGCATGGCAGACGTTCCGCTATGTGACTCTTCCGCAAATTATGCCGGGGATTGTTGCAGGCGCGCTAATCGCTTTTACTTTATCCCTGGACGACTTCATGATCAGCTTCTTCGTGAGCGGGCCGAGCTCGACCACACTGCCGATTTATATTTACGGGCAAGTAAAACGGGGTATTTCCCCGGAAATTAACGCGCTCTGTACGATCCTTATTGTCGTTAGCGTGACATTGGTACTGCTGGCACAGTATATTCTAAATAGAGGCAAGGGACAGAAGAAGCAATCCATACTTCCGTTCTAAGCTAAAGTTTCGTTCTAACTGATGTAGAGTAGTTTTGCATGTATTGATATTCGGGTTATTCGAGAGAGGAGATTGAACAATTGAAACAAATGAAATGGGCCGGCGTGCTGCTGGCGAGTATTTTGGTATTATCTATGCTGTCCGGCTGTGGGTCATCGGGAAAGCAGACGCTTAACATATACAGTTGGGCCGATAATTTTGATGAAGAGGTATTGGCTGATTTTGAGAAGCAATACGATGTGAAAATCGTCTATGATGTCTTTGCCAACAACGAGGATTTACTGGCAAAAATGAAGACCGGCGGCAGCGGCTACGATCTGATCCAGCCATCCGATTATATGGTTGATACGATGATTAAAGAGGATTTGCTGGCTCCGCTCAATATGGACAACATTCCGAATTTTGCGAACATTGATCCTGCGTATAAAGATCCGGTGTTTGATCCAGGCAACAAGTACTCTATTGTTTATATGACTGGGGTCACGGGAATCGCCTACAACAAGAAGTATATCAAGGAAGAAATCGATAGCTGGGAAGATTTGTGGAATCCCGCCTATAAGGGCAAGGTGCTCCTGCTAGACGATAATCGCGAGGTCATCGGAATGGCTTTGAAAAAAGCGGGCAAATCGAACAGTTCAATGGATGAGGCGGAAATTACAGCAGCGGTTGACGATTTGAAGCAGTTGCTGCCGAGTGTGCTTGCTTTTGATACGGATAATATTAAAAATAAAATGATTCAGGAAGAAGGCTGGATCGGCACAGTATGGTCCGGGGATGCCTCTGTAATCGCTGCAGACAACCCGGATGTAGCTTATGTTGTTCCTAAAGAGGGCGGAACGATCTGGGCGGATAACTATGCGATTCCTAAGAACGCGAAAAACCAAGAGCTAGCCGAGAAGTTCATTAACTTCATGCTGGAGCCGGAGGTTAGCGCGAAAAACTATGAATCGATCGGATACAGTGATCCGAATATCAAAGCGAAGGAATTCCATAGTGAAGAATACAATGCAGATACGATGATCAACCTGTCGGCAGAAGAGCTGTCCCGGACAGAATGGCTGGGCGATGTGGGGGATCAGCTGCAGATTTATGATGAATCCTGGACAGAGCTGAAGAGCGGTCGCTAGGATATGACAATAAGATATTAGTTCATTGGAACAGTGAGGAGCATTAGCGCCTCGCTGTTTTTTTATTTGCGCCATCTGAGGGCCTGGGTGCATGGTTTAACCAGAAGAGGGACATAATTCGATTATCCAAGGAAAGAGGTGAGGCAAAGATGATGAAGTCGCGCAAGAGCCGAGTGCGGTTAGGACTGTTTGCGGCTCTGCTGTTAACGACGGGATTGCTTCTTGAGGGGAGTGTAAGCGAAGCTGCAGCCACCGAGAGAGGGGGGCAGGCAAGTCAGGCCTCATTTGCAGTGATTGCTCCAGAAAGTGCCGCAGCTCCGGAGGAAGAGGTTAAAGTCGAGACGCGCACGCTAACGAAGTCTTTACCGGGGGCTTCAATCAAAGCCGAATATCCGCATGTTAGCGGCTTGAAGAGCAAGTCCGTCCAACGGAAGCTCAACTCGCTTTTTAAAGCGCGGGCAGAAGCGTTCGTGAAGAAATCCGTCCAAGAAATGAAGCAAAGCGGGCCTTCCCCGAGTGGCCATAAGTATGAATTTTTGGGCACCTACAAGGTCACATATAACAAAAACAGCATTCTCAGTCTCTATGAGCAAACCTATGCTTATACGGGCGGAGCCCATGGGAACAGCTACCGGGAAGGGTTGACCTTCCGGCTGGAGGACGGGAAGCTACTTACGCTTGACGAGTTGCTGCGGGCCAACCCGAACTATCGCGCCATCGTCGATCCAGCGATTGCCCAGCAGCTGCAGCAAACGCAGGGCTATTTCGGTAATTTCAAGACGATTGGCCCGAATCCATCCTATTACGTTAAGGACGAGGGAGTCGTAATCTTTTTCCCGCTCTATGAGTATTTGCCTTATGTGAACGGGTTTCCGGAGTTCTATTTTCCTTTCACGCAGTTGCTTCCGGCCGGTACGAATCCGTTTGATTTCACAAGACAATAACAGCTTGCTGCGAGGCCTTCCCAGGGTTAAAGACCATGCGAAAGGTCTCTTTTTTTGTGATGAAAAAGTAATTAACGGTCTGTTGTTTTGTTGCTGTTATTTCGTTATGCTAATAGAAGTCGTTAAAATGAAAGGGTCTCTTAACTACTGGGGAGGGTTATTTGTGCGAAGGAAGGTCACAATGCAGCAAATTGCTGACATGGCGGGGGTGTCAAAATTTGCCGTATCCAGGGCGCTTTCCGGAAAAACGGGAGTAAGCGAGCAAACGAGAGCATATATAGTCAAGGTCGCAGGTGAGCTCGGATTTTTTGAAAAATCAAAGAGAGCAGCAGTCCGGCCTGGCTATCATCCGGGGGATACCGAAAATTCAGGCACGGTACTTGTATTATTTCCGAATATTCGTTATCAGAACGTGGAGAATAAATACTGGGGATTCATTTATGACGGGATTTCCCAAAAGCTGCAGGACAACGGTTTGGATATGATTACATTAACACAGCCTTTTCGCGATAATGTCACGCAGTTGTTCAATCCGAAGATGATTTTGGGAGTCATTTGTGTAGGAACAGTGTCTACACAGGTTCTGTTAGAATTGCAGAGCATGCAGCTGCCCATGGTTATCATCGATCATATTGACCCTGCCATACAATGCGATGGCGTGTTTGTGGATAACTATTTTATGATGAGAAAGTTAATGGCCATATTGATCAGCAAAGGGTATCAGCGCTTTCAGTTTGTGGGCAAAACTTCTTATGCCTTTAGCTTTGAAGAGCGCTGGAGAGCATTCCAGGACTCTCTTTCCGAGTATGGCATTGCACACAACCAGCTTCCCCAGCTTATGACATCCGACAATCTGAATGAATATGAGGGCGTAATGTCCATTCCGCAAGAGGAGCTTCCGCAAATTTTTGTATGCGCCAATGACTGCGTAGCCTTGAGCGTGTACGATGCATTAAACGAACGGGGCATTAAAATCCCTGCCGAATGTGGAGTAACGGGGTTTGACAATACGGAATATGTCCAGCAATTGATCCCGAAATTAACGTCAGTCCATGTTCCCAAGGAAGCGATGGGTGCCAGGGCCGTGGAGCGCTTAATGCAGCGGATTGCCAATAGGGACGATTGTTATGAAAAAACGTTGCTGCTGGGCGACGTAGTTCTCCAGCATTCAACGATATAATTTGATCTAAAGTACAGAAGAGGCGAATGCGCCTCTTTTTTTTGTTGAATAAACATCGCTTGCAGCGCATATAACAAATAATAAAATATAGTTAATTTGTTATATGTAATTGTTATGTTGGTTGCGCAACAAAATTATTATATTGACATTTTGTTTGGTGAATGTATTATTATGTTAGCTATAAGTGATTTAGACATCTTAGTTTGAAAAATGAGAATAGATGGCTGGATTGTAAGGGGTTTATTGCAAAGAGAGGATGAGTGTTGAGAGGGGGAAGAAAGAAAAAGTTTCTAGGGACATGTTTTGTATGCGGTTACAATTAGTTTGTTGTTAGTCATTTGGAATGTGTTGTTATGTTTTGTTATGTTTCCTTATCTTATCTTTGATTTAATACTCAGGATTGTTATTGCAATACTAGAAGAGAATGGGAGGGTTTATATGTTTAGCAAAAAAATTAAACCGCTTACAATCGGTTTGTTCATACTGATGATTCTTTTCGTAGCCGCTTGCTCAAGCTCCGGCTCTAACAATGGCAAGTCTAACGAGACTGAAGTGAATAAGCCGGCTGTGACGGCTGAGAACCAATCCTCGCCTCAAGAAAAGGAGGAAGTCCCTGATCTTGGAGGACGGGTCATTCGATTATCGGCATGGTGGGATTTGACCCCAAACGGCGAATCCGCCAGCAGTAAAGCTGAGCTTGAACAGATCGCTGCGGTTGAGGAAAAATACAACGTAAACATTGAATTCGTAAATGTCCCTTTTGACAACTATGTAGATAAATTCACCACAACAACGCTAGCGGGAGAGCCTTTTGCCGATATTGTCATGCTAGAGAATAAAGCTGCTCTGCCAGCCATCCTGAAGGGACAAATCCTGCCGATCGATGAGTTCACCGATGGTACTAGCAATATTAATAACGAGCAAAACTTGATCAAGAAGAATGAGCCACTGGGTGGAGGTTATTACGGATTTGGACGTCCCGGAAATTCGGGAGTTTCATTGATGTATAATCGTGAAATTTTCAAGCAATTAGGCCTGCCAGATCTCCAGGAGTTATATGCCAAAGGGGAGTGGAGCTGGAGCAAGTTCGAGGAAATCGCGAAGCTGGCCACCAAGGATACGAATAACGATGGCAAGAACGATTATTGGGGCTTCTCTGGATGGGGACTCGATATTGCCCGCCATTTTGCTGCAGCTAATGGAGCTAAGGCTGTCGATGATGCTGCTGGCAAAGAAGGCATTAGTGATCCTAAAATGATCGAGGCTCTGGAATTCGTCAACAAACTGTATAACGTGGACAAGGTTGTTAAAGTGAAAACGGGTAACCGGATGGAATGGACGGAGATAGAGACCTTTAAGGACGGTGACGTAGCGATGTTTATGGCTGCGGAGTGGATGGTAGGAGATTTGCAATTTGATTTCAGCATCGTACCGATTCCTAACGGACCTCAAGGCTCTGATAAATATGTATTTGCAGATTCGGCCGGGCAGGGCTTTTTTATTCCTAAAGGCGTAAAGGATCCTCAGCTCGTTTATAAAATTTACGAAGAAATGGTAGATATCCCGCCGCTCGAGGATTTCCCGGGACAAACGTGGCTTGAGGGAATCTACAAGCATCAGGAAGATATCGATATGGTTGTCCAGCATATTTCGGGTCGAGGGATGCCGGCTCTGGAAGATGCCTACCCGGATTTTCCGCTTTCCAGCGTAGTAGAAGACATTATTTCTAAAAATGCTTCTGTCACTTCCACCATAGATAAATACAAGCAGCAGGCCCAGGCGGCTGTTGATGCTTTAGGCAAATAAGCTGTTCGCTTTTGGGGAACCTCGTCTGGAAATACAGGTGAGGTTCCTTCCAGCTATGCATAATTCTCATCCCTGGAGTATTAGAGCAGGGATGGCTTAGAGTCATGTTTTGTAATGACTGGGGGACTGACATTGAAGAAGTTAGCCAGACAAATAGGCATAGCCATGCTGCTTGCAGCTATGGTGATCTCTCCATTTCCTTCGATTTATGCGGCGCCGGTTCAAACGGCGAAGGGGAACGTTCAGGGAGGAAGTGAAGGATGGAATGGCGTGGAGCAAATCTTGCAGGATAATTCCGGATATAGCGAACGCACTTTATATTCAGAATACCTGAATAAGCATGAAAACGCATCCTCCCCGCATGAGGAAATCGTGATTGAAGCGGGCAACTACTCCTCGGCGGCAGGAATGACGCCTCTCATCGAGGAGAACTATGAGGGAATGTCCGGCAAATCCTTGCGTACGGGGGAGGAAGGGCGAGTCTCTTGGGAGATTCATGTCCCTGAAGGAGGGTTGTACCACTTATCCGTGCAGTACTACCCCGTGGAAGGAAAAAGCACGGATATTCAACGATCCTTGCTCATTGATGGACAATTGCCTTATTTTGAAGCCGCTTTCTTGAAGTTCCCCCGCGTCTGGGGTAACCGCTATGAGGAAGTGAAAGTGGATAACCAAGGGAACGACATTCGTCCTCAGCAAATCGAGACGCCTCTGTGGCGCAGCATGACTGTTCAGGATACGGATGGCAAATATTCGAAGCCGTATCAGTTCTATTTGTCAGCCGGACATCACGAGATCACGTTGATCTCGCAGAGAGAGCCAATGATGATCAGGGAGCTTAAATTTTATCAAGAGCCTGAGGCCCTGCCTTATGAGGAGGCGCTTGCTGCATGGCAGGCTCAAGGGGCAGCTCCGGCAGTGAAGCAAAGAATCGAGCTTCAGGCGGAGAATGCGAGCCATAAATCCTCACCCACCTTATACCCGCTGACGGATCGTTCCAGTCCTACTGTATATCCTTACAGCCCGTCCGTGGTCAAAATGAATACGATTGGCGGAAATAATTGGCGTCTGTCGGGACAGTGGATTTCTTGGAGGATAGAGGTGCCGGAGGACGGGCTTTACCATATTGGCATGAATGCCAAGCAAAATTTTGTTCGGGGAACGTACTCGGCCCGAAAGCTGCAAATCGATGGCATAACTCCGTTTCAAGAGGTAGAGGAAATTAAGTTCAAATACAAGGATTCCTGGCGGCTGGAAGTGCTGGGCGGGGAAGAGCCCTATTTATTCTACCTGACCAAGGGGACGCACGAGCTGTCTTTGGAGGTGAACCTCCAGAGCATGGCACCGTTGATTCATGAAGTGGAACAGAGCCTGCTTAATATTAATGCTTTATATCGCAAAATTCTGATGATTACCAGCTCCAGCCCTGATGCCTTCCGGGATTATCAGTTGGACAAGAAGATTCCCGGGTTGAAGGAGAGTCTGGAGACGGAGCGAGAACGGCTGGATCAGGTCATTCTCGGGCTTACATCGATGGCCGGGCAGCGGGGTGACCAGGAAGCTTTGCTGCTCACGATGCGCGATCAACTGGAGGATATGCTTGATCGGCCGGATAAAATACCGCGGCAGCTTACATCGTTAAAGACTAATGCAGGGGGCTTAGGCACCTGGATGTTGAAGGCCAGAGAGCAGCCGCTGCAATTGGATGCTTTATATATTCTGTCGCCGGATGAGAAGTTTCCCGATTCAGGCAGCACCTGGGCCGCTAAGGCTGTCCATGAACTATCTACATTTATCAGTTCCTTCTTCATCGATTACAACAAAATCGGAGATGTCACCGCCCACAAGGACGCGCGTTCGATCACCGTCTGGATGGGAGCGGGGCGTGATCAGGCCAATACGCTCAAAGCGATGATCGATGAACTGTTTACCCCGGAATCCGGGATTCAGGTCAACGTTGAGCTTGTTCCCATGCATACGCTGCTTCAAGCGACCCTAGCGGGTCAGGGGCCGGATATTGCGATGGGCGTCAGCAACGATATTCCGGTCAACTATGCGATGCGTAACGCGGTCAAGGATTTGGCGCAATTCAGCGATTTCGAGCAGGTGGCACAGCGATTTCGAGACAGTGCGATGCTCCCTTATCAGTATGAGCAAGGCGTATATGCACTGCCGGAGCAGCAGACCTTCAGCATGCTGTTCTATCGCAAGGACATCATGGAGGAATTGAAGCTTACGGTACCGCAGACATGGGATGAGGTCTACAGCATGCTGTCGGTTCTCAGCAAAGGCCATATGCAATTCGGGCTGCCGCTTACGCTGCAGCCGCAATACGCGGGCCAGAACATTCCGCCTAATCCGGTCTACGGTTCTCTGTTATTCCAGAACGGCGGTGAGTTCTATCGCCACGGTGGTGCGGAATCCGATCTAGACTCCAAAATCGGCATCGAAGCCTTCAAGACTTGGACGGAATTTTATAGCGACTATAAGCTGGATAAGGAATTCGACTTCGCAAACAGATTCCGTACGGGAGAGATGCCGATCGGCATTGCCGACTATACCATGTATAACCAGTTGTCCGTATTTGCGCCTGAAATCAATGGATTATGGGAGTTTACGACGATCCCCGGCGTGTTAGGGGATGACGGGGTCATTCACCGCGATACGCCCGCTAGCGGCACGGGCCTGATCATGCTCAAAGGGATCAGAGATGATGAAGCGGGCTGGGAATTCATGAAGTGGTGGACCAGCGAGGAGATCCAGACCCGCTTCGGGCGCGAGATGGAAGGACTCATGGGAGCCGCAGCACGTTATCCGACGGCGAATATGGCCGCACTGAAACAGCTTCCTTGGCCGATCCAGGATTACCGGAGCTTATCGGCTCAGCTGGATTTTGTGCGAGGCGTACCCGAGGTGCCCGGGGGATATTTCACGGGAAGACATTTGGTGAACGCCTTCTATCAGGCGGTTAACGAGAACACGCCAGCGCGTGAGGCCATTATGGATTATGTGGAGTACATTCAGGATGAGATTGCCTTGAAGCGCAAGGAATTCGGGCTGTCTGATTCCCGGGATAGATAATGGGGGGATATCTGTGGCACATTCACCGCAATTGAATCGGCCCGAAGGAGAGCTTCGCTATTCTTCCAAAGAGCCTAAGGCCAGCCTTGGCTTCAGATTCAAACGTGCGCTCGTCATGCATCGCCATTCATATATTTTAATGGCGCCCTATGCGATTTTATTTACCTTATTCACCGTACTTCCGGTGATCATGTCCATTCTGATCAGCTTTACACACTTTAATATGCTGGAGTTTCCGCGATTCATCGGCTGGCAGAATTACACCCGTTTGTTTCTGGAGGACGACATTTTCCTGATCGCCGTGAAGAATACGCTGCTGTTAGCGACGATCACCGGCCCTGTCAGCTACATTGCCTGTTTCCTGTTCGCCTGGCTGATTAACGAACTGTCTCCCAAGGTGCGGGCGTTTATGACTTTGGTGTTTTATGCGCCCTCGATTTCAGGGAACATCTTTTTTATATGGCAAATCATGTTCTCGGGTGACCGCTACGGGATCATTAACGGTCTGCTGATGAAATTAGGGATCATCATTGAGCCTATTCTATGGCTGAAGACGGAAGCTTACATCATGCCGATTATTATCATCGTACAGCTGTGGCTTAGTCTCGGAACGGGATTCCTTGCTTTTATCGCAGGTTTGCAGACGGTAGACAAGACTTTGTTCGAAGCGGGGGCGGTGGACGGCATCCGCAACCGCTGGCAGGAGCTGTGGTTCATTACCCTGCCTTCCATGCGTCCGCAGTTGATGTTTGGTGCGGTCATTCAGCTTACGACGGCCTTCGCCGTTTCGGACGTATCGATTCATCTGGCCGGCTTCCCTAGCGTGAATTATGCCGGAGAGACCGTAGTCACTCACTTGATCGACTTCGGTACGATCCGGTTTGAGATGGGCTTTGCCTCAGCAATTGCAACCGTCCTGTTTATCATGATGCTCGGCACGAATCTGGGCGTGCAGAAATTGCTGCGGAAGGTAGGTGAATAGACATGGAGCTGCCAATTAAGCTCAGGCTGCCTCGGCTTAGGAAGCGGGTCAATCGCTCTTTGGGCGGAAATATGGCGCTGTTTGGCTTCCTTGCCGTAGTAGGGGCGTTTATGGCTCTCCCCTTGGTGTATGCCATTAATAATGCCTTTAAGCCGCTTGATGAAATCTTTCTGTTTCCACCAAGGCTGTTTGTACGAAATCCCACCATAGATAACTTCTCGGATCTCTTTCACTTGCTGGGAGACTCGTGGGTTCCGTTTAGCAGATATATTTTTAATACCGTGTTCCTAACTGGAATGGGGATCGTGGGACATGTGCTTCTGGCTTCTGCGGCTGCTTATCCGCTTGCCAAACATAAGTTCCCGGGGAGAGGCCCTATGTTCCATATTGTCGTCTTATCGCTGATGTTTACGCCTGCGGTTACGGCAATTCCCAACTACATGATCATGTCCTGGCTGGGGCTAGTGAACACGTACTGGGCGATTATCATTCCGGCTTTTGCTTATTCGCTCGGGCTTTATCTGATGAAGCAGTTTATGGAGCAAATTCCCGATGCGCTGCTGGAGGCGGCGAAGATCGACGGGGCCAGCGAATATCGGATTTTCTGGTCGATTGTGATGCCTAACGTCAAGCCGGCTTGGATGACATTGATTATCCTGCTGTTCCAGATGCTATGGGGAGCCGATACAAGCGGGTTCATCTATAGCGAGCAGCTGAAGTCGCTGAATTACGCGGCGAATCAAATTGTGCTGGGTGGGATCGCCCGTGCCGGCGTGGGAGCCGCTGTAGCGTTATTGCTGATGAGCGTGCCGATTACGGTATTCGTTTTTTCGCAAAGCCAAATTCTTGAGACAATGGCTACGTCAGGGATGAAGGAGTAGGGCGGATGAAGTGGATCAATTTAAAAATAACGACAATCGTGCTGTTGGCAGCTGCTTTGCTCAGCATGCCTGCGATTCCGGTCTCGGCGTATGCGCCTTATGAAAGCTATAACTACAACTATTGGGAAGAGCCCGTCCCTTCCCCTGCTGCTTATTTGCCGGATGATGTCCTGTCAGGCCGAAGCTTGGGCATTGGGGATTTCAAAGAGCCGGGCGATATGTACGTGGATTCGTCCGGGGCCGTTTACGTGCTGGATAGCGGCAACAATCGGCTTGTGATCCTAGATCAAACAGGCGAAGTATTAAGGGTGATTTCTACCTTTGCGCATGATGGAGCGGAGGATCGCTTCAACAAGCCCGAAGGATTGTATGTTACCGATGACGGATCAATTTATGTAGCCGATACGGAAAACAAACGGATTGTCGTCTTATCGCCGCAAGGCGAGCTGAAGCAGATTATTCGTGATCCCGAGTCAGACCTATTCGCTTCTAACTTCACCTTCTATCCTACCAAGCTGGCTGTAGACAAAGCCGATCGGGTATATGTCGTTGCCCGGGGCGTCTATGAAGGAATCGTCCAATTCGACGATCAGGGCAGCTTCATTGGTTATCTCGGCACCATCAAGGTGAACCCGAGCGCAGCGGATTATATCTGGAAGCTCATCTCGACTCAAGCTCAGCGGGAGCAGATGGCCTTGTTTGTGCCCACGGAATTTTCGAATCTGGATATCGATAGCCAAGGCTTCCTGTATGCGACCAATATCGATGTCGATTCCAAAGAACCGGTCAAGCGGCTCAGCCCGTCGGGGCATGATGTATTGAAGCGTTATGGATATTTTGATGTGAAAGGCGATATTAACTTTTTCCGATTAGCGGGCGCAGGTATTGAAAGCGGGCCTTCCAAAATCGTGGACGTCAAAATCCGTGAGGGCGGCATGTTCAGCATGATCGATTCTTCGCGGGGGCGGGTGTTTACCTATGATGCTGAAGGCAACTTACTGTACATTTTTGGCGGGAAGGGCAGTCAGGTTGGAACCTTCAAATCTGTAGCGGCGATTGAGGAGTGGAAGGGTCGGCTGCTTATCCTCGATCGGGGTACCGGGCGAATCACGATATTTCGCCCTACTGAATTCGGAGCCCAGGTGAATCAGGCAGTGGCGTTCCATGCGGCGGGGGAAGAACAGCAGGCGGTGGCGATTTGGAAAGAGGTGCTGCGGCTTAACAGCAACTATGATACGGCGTATATCGGGATTGGCAAGGCTCTGCTGGTAAATAAACAGAACAAGGAAGCGATGAATTATTTTAAGTTGGGGATGGATCACCAGTATTACTCCGTAGCTTTCAAACGGTACCGGAAAGAGGTTATGCAAAGCTCCTTTAGCACCGTGATGACCGTAACGCTGGCGTTGGCAGCGACGGGGATGGGCTGGTTGATCTATCGAAAAAGAAAATTGAGGGGGATTCAAGCGTGAAAAAGGAGGATTTCTCTTTTCCCCTGCATGTCATTATGCATCCGTTCGACGGCTTCTGGGATATGAAATACGAGCAACGAGGCAAGCTGAGGATCGTTGCCTTGATTCTCACACTCGTTATCGGAGCGTTCATCTTTCAGAATCAATATGCGGGGTTCCTGGTCAACCGGATTGATCCGCGGACGCTGAACAGCCTGAGTGACGTCATCCAAAATCTGTTTGCCTTTTTTCTATGGAGCATTTCCAACTGGGCGGTGTGCACTTTAATGGATGGGGAAGGTCGGTTTAAGGATATTATGATGGCTACGGCCTATTCATTGGTACCTCTCATTCTGATCTGCTATCCAACCACACTTGTCAGCAATGTGCTTACGCAGGAAGAGGCGGTATTCTACTACTTGCTGAACGCGATTGCTCTGATATGGTGCGCCGGACTGCTGGTCATAGGCACGATGACCGTGCATCAATTTACGATGGGCAAAACGCTGGTCACCATGGCGCTGACCCTCGTGATGGCCGCCATTGTCATTTTTCTCATGCTGCTGCTGTACTCCTTGTTTCAGCAAATGATCGATTTCGTGTACAGCATTTATACCGAGCTGATCTTCCGGAAGTAGAAGGAGTGAGCCAGAATGAAGAACAAGAAAGTGTTAGGGAGCCTGACCGGGGCGGTTCTGCTTGGCATCGTGATCATCATTTTGACGCTGACGTATTCGTCAGCACCCGTCTCTCCGGTGCTGACGGAGGGTGCGCAGGAGCAAGCGGAATTTGAAGAGGGGCGGGAGCTATTTTTCTTGCAGGACAGCGGGGTGCCTGTAGAAGGTATGAGGCTCGTTGCCCGGCAAGGCGAATATTCTCTTTACTATAATCCCGAAACCGCAGAGGTGGCCGTAAAGGATGCGGGGAGCGGTGACATTTGGCACTCCAACCCGGTGGACGCTTCGGAGGATACCTTGGCTACCCCCTACGAGAAGGAGTCTCTGGCTTCCCAGTTCAGCCTGGAATTTCGGGACGAGAAGACCAATTTGCTCAAATTCCGCAGTTACCCGGATAGCGTACAGCGGGGGCAGTTTACAGCCGAAGGGATTGAAGATGGGCTAAGAGTCATTTATACCTTGGGGGACAATTCCAAAGGAATTGATTTGCTCCCCAAATATATTTCGGCAGACCGCCTGGAGGAGGCCGTGCTGAGCAAACTGGATGAGGCTACGGCCAAATATGTCGCATTGCGGTATTACAAGGTGAAGGATCGTCCTGGCCTGCTGGAGAGGCTGGATGATCAGGTGGGCAAAGAGCTGGTGCTCAAAAAAATGCTTACGGCCTTCGAACAGGCCGGATACGATGAGAGCCAGCTAGCCATCGACAATGAAGAGAATGGCGTGACCGGAAGCTCTGTGGCCGAGAAGCCGCAATTTGTCGTACCTTTGGAATATCGTTTGACCTCGGAGGGACTGAAGGTAAATATCCCAATGAGCCAGGTTGAGGAAAATCCGAAATACCCCCTGCATAAAATCGAATTTATGGAATACTTCGGGGCAGCGGGGGCCCAAGCCGAGGGATATATGTTCGTTCCTGACGGATCAGGTGCGCTAATCCATCTCAATAACGGCAAAATCAATGATGACCGCTATTCCCAGGAGCTATATGGAGGAGATAAAAATCAGAGCAGCCGCAATCGCCTTCAGGTTACGCAAAACGCAAGGCTGCCTGTATTCGGGTTAAAAGAAGGAACACGCGCTTGGTATGCCACGATCATGGAGGGTGACGGGATTGCCAGTGTGAATGCCGACGTAGGCGGCAAGCTGAACAATTACAACCATGTCTATGCCAGCTTTCAGATTCGCAGTGAAGATGAGCTGTTCATGATGTCTGGGAACAAGTTAAGCGAAGTGCGATTGACGACGAAATTGGGCTACCGGGGCGCAATTGGGGTTAAATACAGCTTCCTGCAGGGAGAGTCCGCCAATTATGCTGGAATGGCCCGAAATTATCAGCAGCAGCTGGTGAAGGATGGCCGGCTGGGTGTGGCTTCGCGGGATTCATCTTCGGCGGGCAGCGACCATGCGAATACGAATCTCCCATTCCATGTAGACGTGTATGGGGCGATTACGAAGCAGACTGCATTTCTGGGCGTGCCCTATAACGCTATTACAGCTTTGACGACGCTGGATGAAGCCGGTCAGATGGGTCAGGATATGCAAGAAGCGGGGATCTCAAACATTCAGATGCGTCTTGTCGGCTGGTCGAAGGGTGGAGTGAATCATAAACTGGCTTCTGCTACGACTCAAGGAAAAGTCGGAAGCAACAAGCAGCTCGCGGGCTTGTCCGCATGGCTGAAGGAGCAGGGTGGGGCATTATATCCCGATGTCGCCTTCCAGCAGGTTCATCATGACACGCTGAATTTCTCCCCCTCCCAGGATGCCGCAAGGTTTATTACCCGAGAGGTTGCCAGCCAGTCTCCCTATCGGAGCGATCTCAATCGGATGAGCCATAGCCTATACGGGAGTTATTATCTGCTGTCTCCAGCTAAGCTGAGCTATTACGTCGATGATTTTATCAAGGGCTATCAAAAACTAGGCGTGCCGGACGTATCCCTTCGCGATTTGGGCGATGTGTTATATGGGGATTATCGCGCCAGCCGCATTGTTGATCGGCAACAGGCCAAAGAAGTGGTGGAGGCCGAGTTGGCCAAGCTGGATGAGAAGCAGGGGCAGATGCTGATTGTGGGTGGCAATGAATATGCGTTGGCTTATGCGGATTATGTCATTGATGCGCCGAATAGCTCCAGCGGCTTTAATATTGTGGATGAAGAGGTGCCGTTCTATCAATTGGTGCTGCATGGATACGTCGGTTATGCCGGCGAGGCCGTGAATTTGTCGCCAGATCAAGACCTGGAGCGAGCGCTGCTGAAGATGATCGAATATGGCGCAGCCCCCCATTTTGCCTTCACGAAGTCCCCCTCCTCCGAGGTAAAGTTTACGAGCTTCGATGCTATGTATTCTACGTACTATATGGATTGGCTGCGGGAAGCCGCCGATTTGTATGCGGAGGCGAACGCGGCGCTTGGGCCGCTGCAGAAGGTGCGAATGACGGATCACCGACTTGTTCAAGAGGGAGTATATGAGACGGTGTATGAAAATGGAGTTCGCATCTGGGTGAATTATACGGATCAGGCTGTCTTGGTTGAAGGGCAGAAGGTGAAGCCTATGGGCTATGAGATAGGAGGGGGAGCGCGGTGAGAAGGTTTCAGTGGACGTTGACTAGGCGACGAGCGCTCTTGGGAATTGCTTTTATCTCGCCGTGGCTGCTCGGCTTTATATTCTTATTTCTCATCCCGTTGATCCAGTCTGTCTCATTCAGCTTTCATAAGCTGACTATGATCGAAGGCGGTTATGAGTTGACGGCGGTAGGGTGGCAAAATTTCAAAGATGCTTTGCTGGTAAATCCAACTTTTAATCGGATCCTGACGGAATCTGTGATCGATATGATCATTAACGTGCCGTTAATTTTGTTCTTCAGTTTGTTTACGGCCACGCTGTTGAACCAGAAATTCCGGGGGCGAACGGCAGCGCGGGCGATTTTCTTTCTTCCGGTCATTCTGGCTTCTAGTGCCATTACAGCGGCTGAAGCCTCGGGTCTGATCAATTTGATCGGTGACGCCAATGCCATTAATGAGTTGGGTGGCGCGGCATCCAGTTTTAACGGGGACTACATCATTATGATGCTGCTTGATCTCGGGATTCCAAACGTGTTCGTTGAGTACCTGATGGAAGCCATTCTGCGCATTTATGATATCGTCAGCAGCTCGGGGGTGCAGATTATTATATTTCTGGCGGCGCTGCAGAGCATTCCAGGCTCCATGTACGAGGTTGCCAAAATCGAAGGAGCCACGAGCTACGAGACGTTCTGGAAGATTACCTTTCCCATGGTGAGCCCACTGATTCTTACCAATGTGATTTATACGATCATCGACTCGTTCTCGAACAGCACGATTACTCGAACCATATATACTACAGCCTTTCAATCGCTTAATTTTGGCCTGAGTGCAGCCATGGCCTGGTTATACACGTTGGTCATCGCCATCATCCTGATCGTTATCGGGGTGAGCGTATCGCGCCGGGTCTTCTACTACGATTAAGGCAAAGCTTAAGGGAGGTTAGCGGTATGGAACTGCAAAAGGCGACCGCGCGCACCAAGCGTGCGTGGCTAGGCAATGGGGGACATCGCCTGAGAAGCAAGGTTCAAAATGCCTTGTGGTCTTTGTTCCGGTACGGCATTATATCGGGGATTTGCTTTGTCATTATTTATCCGATCATACGAAAGATAGCGGTAGCGATCATGGATAAGCAGGATATATACAACCCGACGATTTTCCTCATTCCTCAAAATTTCACCTTGGATAATATCAGGACGGCGATGAAGGTGCTGAATTATTTTCCTACGCTCGGCAATACGCTTGTATTCGTGACGATCACGATGCTTTTTACGACGTTGTCATGCGCTTTGGCGGGATATGGGTTTGCAAGGTTTCATTTTCCGGGCAAAAATATTCTGTTCGGCCTGGCGATCCTAACGATCTTGATCCCTGCTAATACGTTAATGGTTCCGATGTATTTGCATTTTCGCAGCTTTGATTTTCTAGGTATCATTCACTTGCTGACAGGCAAAGAGGGGATGAATCTTATCAACACGTACTGGCCGACCACGATTTCAGCCCTTACGGCCAATGGATTGAAGGCAGGCTTGTTTATCTACATTTTCCGCCAATTTTTTCGGGGACTTCCGAAGGAAATTGAGGAATCCGCACTGATCGATGGAGCCGGGGGTTTTAAGACGTTTTTCCGTATCATGCTGCCTAATGCGGTACCCCCGCTCATTACCGTGCTGCTGTTTTCCTTTGTGTGGCAGTATAATGACTCGTTCTATACTTCGTTATATATGAGTGAAATGAATCTGATGCCGACGATGGTTGCCTCGATCGCAGCCAATGCCAATACGGTTATTCAATCGATGCTTCCGGGCGGGTATGACCCGAATGTGAAGATTGACCCCAACTACATCGCGATGATCGTGGATACCGGCATATTATTGGTTATTGTTCCGCTGCTCGTGCTGTATTTGTTCGTTCAGCGATATTTCGTGGAAAGCGTGGAACGAAGCGGTATTGTCGGATGAAGCTGGAGAGGGAAGCGGGGTGCCGCCGATGTCGAGAAGAATGACGGCCCGTCAGCGCAAATTCATGATCGGCCTAGGCATGCTCATAGTTGTTGGAATGATTCTGGTCGCGTTAGTTATGTTGGGAAATATGGGGGAGGATGAGGCTGTGAATGACCGAAATCGAAATGATGCAGCAGAGACCCGGGCGGTGCCGGGAATCTGGGGAATCCAGGCGAACTCGGAGCAGGTAGGTCAGTATGAGAAGTTCGAATTGAAGCTCGATGTGGCGGGGGAGTGGGAGAATCCCTATGACCCGGATGAAGTAGATTTGGGGGCGTTATTTACTTCTCCCTCCGGCAAGGCATGGACGATCAACGGATTTTATGACGGGAGAGAGTGGCTTATTCGATTTGCTCCAGATGAAATCGGAGAATGGATCTATGAGGTTCATCTGATTACGGGTACCGGGGAATACCGTCATCAAGCGTTGACATTTACCGTGGAAAAGTCCTCTTACCATGGGGGGTTAACTGTGCCTGCGGGGGAGAGTGGACGTTTCCTAGCCTATCGCGACGGAACACCTTTCTTTGCGGCGCCTCTCGCTTACCCTTGGGGAGTTACGGAGAGCGGCCTGGATCGGATTAAGGCGGCCGGGGGGAATTTAATTACGTATTGGAATGGCAATTATGACCATGCGGGCAATGGGGGTGGAGTGCAGCAGCTGGAATCTAATCAGACAGGCCCTGGCCGCTATGATCCACAGAAAGGTGACCGGGTCGATGAACTGCTGGATTGGCTGGAGCAGCGCGGGATGATGATGAATTTTGTCGTATGGCCCCATGATTCGTTGGCCCACAACATTAATTGGCCCGCGACATGGAGTCAGAATGCCTATTCCTCGCTCGGGGAAGCGACAGAATTCTACAGCAGCGAGGAAATGTGGCAATATCAAGAGAAGCTTTACCGTTATATGATTGCGCGGTGGGGACATAGCCGGGCGTTTGGTATCTGGGATCTCATCGTTGAGGTGAATGGAACCGATGGTTGGCAGCTAGGAGATGCCGCCAAGGCGGATGAGTGGCTGACGCGTATTCATGCCTTTTTCCGAGACCATGATCCATATCGTCATCCTACAATGGGCTCTATGGCCGGCAACCGCGAGGATTATTGGGGGCATGCTTATGAGACCCTGGATATTGCAGATCGCGAGAATTATTACAATCTTCACCACACGGCCTTCGCGGAAGACATCCAGCTCCGATGGAAATCCTATCGCAAGCCGCTCTGGATCGGCGAGACTGGTAATGTGACGGATCCTGCAATCTATCATCGGACGATCTGGACGGGGATTAGCAACGGACTGGCCGGCCTCCCAACTTGGTGGACTGAGGAGCATATGAATGAAGATATGCTGGAATCGATGAAACATGCCGTAGAGTTCATGCAGGACATCGATCTGGCAGAAGGGCGCGAACCGCTGGCAGCCGAGCCAAAGTGGAGTGAACGCCAGCTGCCTGCTACCCTGAATCTACTGCAGTTCGATACGTATTCCAGCTGGGCTCTGCCTTCATGGGCAGATGCCAATAAAGATTCCAACGGCGTAGTATACGAGCTGACGGCTTCTGGGGAAAAGGAGCAGCTTACCATCCATGCAGAAATGCGCTTTGCTACAGGCTCTTACGCACAAGGCGTGCTGGAGGGCATACCTGATGTGCACGATTGGTCTGGTTATGAACTATTAGAGGTGGAGATTTTCGTAGACGGCAAGGACTTAAGCGCTGACAGTGCCAGCAAGCTGAGGGCAAAGGTTGTATTGCACCCCGACGGGCAGTGGCGTGAAGCGGCCGATGTCCATGCAGCCCAGTTGCAGAAGGGATCTTGGGTCAAGCTGCAGGTTCCTCTCCGCGGCTCGGCAGGTTATTGGCAGGACGTAGAGCTTGCCCAGGAGCAGCTGAACCAGATCGCGAGAGTCGGCGTGAAGCTGTATTGCCTGGAATCAGACGCCGATGCTGGTTCTGTAACCGTGCAATTGCGGGGTCTGAAGCTCGTCTCGTCCACTCCGCCGGTACAGCGGGTCAAGCGGCTGGAGGGCTGGATGATGCGGGGCGGACAGACTTCCTATGGCTGGGTTGTATCGGATGAGCAGCAGGCGGGCGGGGAAGAGATCGTGTTTGAAAATTGGGGCTCTCATCCGGTAGAGGTTGCCTGGTACGATCCATGGATGGGGGAGTGGGCAGGCCCGCAGATGCGGCAGCAGGCGCAGCCAGGGCCGGGTGGCGATTTAACTTTGCAGGTACCTGCTGACTATAAAAAACAGGACATTGCTTTTGTGCTGATCAGGCATCTGAAGGAAGGGTAGGGATGGATCAGAGAATATGGAATCATCGCCGGAGTCTAGGGTGCACCCAGGACAAGATCGCATCCGGGAAGCTTATCGTAGGATTTATCGGCGGTTCCATTACCGATGCGCGTCCAAGGTACAATTGGCCGGAGTATGTTATTGCCTGGGGACGAACTTTCGGCTCGGTTTAGTAGGTATTATACGTTAATCCTATGGGATGTGAAAAAAGCTCCCCTCATAGCAGCAGATTTTATTCTTAATCTGTCGGCTGTAGGGGAGCAATTCGTTTTATAGGAGAGTAGGGAAATTGTTTAGTTGTTATTGAACAATGTTATACGGAACAGGAGCCGTCCGAGCAGGATGGATCTGAATTAGACCCGGCTTCTGAGCTGCCGTCGGACTTGCCGTTAATGACTTGCAGAGGCTGCTGCTGGTCCTCCTGCCATACCTGCTGAAGCACCTCCAGGAACGTCTCGCTCGGCTGTGCGCCGGATACGGCATATTTATTGTTGAACACGAAGAAGGGTACTCCGCTGATCCCAAGCCGTGCGCCTTCCTGGAGCTCTTCCGTCACCGTGTGATCTAAGTTGGCCTCCTCAAGAACCTTGAGCGCCTCTTGCTCGTTTAGGCCGATCTCAGCGGCTAACCGGGCCAGTGTAGGGTGATCTCCCAGGTCGAGACCTTCGGTGAAATAGGCCTTGAACAGCCGTTCTGCCAGTTCGTTGGCCTTGCCATGCTGCTTGGCGAATTGCGTTAGTTGGTGCGCATCATGGGTATTCGTTGGAATGACGCTGTCCATGTGGTACTCCAGTCCGACTTCCGCCGCCTGCAAGGTGACTTGGTCGTTCATTTGTTTGGCCCGCTCGTAAGGCATGCCGTACTTCTCGGCCAAAATCGTATTCATATCTTTGCCGGTATTCTTCTCCGCGTCGGGAGCGAGCTCGAAGCTGCGGAAGCCGACCTCGACCTGATCCCGGTGCGGGAATTGCTCCAGAGCTGCTTCGAATTTGCGTTTGCCGATATAACAGAACGGACAGGCGAAGTCTGACCATATATCTACTTTCATAATGTACCTCCTTAGGGTTCATTGGTTTATAAAAACTAAATCTGAACGTGCTGTACATGTTCTACTCTTCGATGATTTCCACTGGAACAAGCTTGAACTGTTCCACGTCGACCAGGCCCCGATTCGAAATGCGGATGTCAGGAATAACAGGCAATGCAATGAGCGAAAATGTCATGAACGGCGCGTTTAACGGGCAGCCCAGCTGCCGCCATGCGGCTACGAGCTGCTTTACTTCTTGAAAGACAGTTGCCAGCGGCTGATCTGACATGAGTCCGGCAATGACCATCGGTACCGAGGCGAGAATTTGGCCGTCCTGCACCGCAATCATGCCGCCGCCCAGCTTAGCAAGCTCATTGGCTGCAAAGGCCATATCTTCTGCATTAGTACCCATAACAAGCAGATTATGGCTGTCATGGGCGACTGTTGAGGCCACCGCTCCCCGTTTCAACTGGAATCCTTGCGCAAACGCTAAGGAGATTTGTCCTGTGCCATGATGACGCTCAATACATGCTAATTGTACAATGTCCTGCTCCAAATCGGGACGGATCACGTCGTCGGACACAGGCAGTGTGGCCGTGCCCTTTTCGGTGCGGGCGCTGTTCTCAATAACCCGAATCAGATTCACCCTCGCAGACGTTCCCTTACTTTGGCTTTGCAGGAGAAAGTCATGCGTAGTCAGCGGCCGGGCTAAATGAACAGATTGACGTATATGTTCCGGATAGACATAGCTCGGGAAATCGACTGACAATTTGCCTTCATCATAAACCAGATGTCCATTTGCAATAACGGTTGAAGGCTCCATCTGGCGCAAATCGTCCAGAAGCAGAATGTCCGCACATTTGCCGGGAGCGATACCGCCGATATCTCCATCCAGTTTAAAATATTTAGCTGTGTTGATCGTCCCCATCTGAATGGCGGTGACCGGATCAACGCCTTCCTCGATGGCCCGGCGAATGACATGATTGAGATGACCCTTCTCTACAAGGGTTTCTGGATAGACATCATCGGTCACGAGCATTATATTGCCGGTCTGCACCCGGTCTTCGGTTACGACTTTAATGACCTCTTTGACATCATGCCAGGCGGAGCCTTCGCGGATCATCAGGTGCATGCCGAGGCGCAGCTTGCTCAGTCCTTGCTCGCGCGTGACGGTCTCATGACAAGAGTTTACTCCTGCTGCAATATAAGCTTGGAGCTGCTGCTCGTCCTCACTCGGATAATGGCCGGTCACTGCTTTGCCAGCCTGCAGGGTAGCTTTAATTTCTCCAGTCATTTTCGGTTCTCCGTGAACGACCCCTGGAAAATTCATAACCTCGCCCAAGCCGGCAACGCCGTCCCAGGTCATTCCTTCCGCGATATCGGCGACATGAAGCTCGGCGCCCGAATCCTCTAAATCGGTAGTGGACGGAACGCAGGAAGGGAACGTGGTGTACACTTTAAGCGGCAAGCTGCGGCCTTCTTCATGCATAAGGCGGACACCTTCTGTTCCGAATACGTTAGCGATTTCATGCGGATCCATAAATATAGCTGTCGTTCCCTTAGCGAGTGCAGCCTTGGCGAATTCAGTCACGGACAGCATCGTGCTCTCGACATGCATATGTCCATCAAGCAGTCCGGGGGAAATAAATCGGCCTGTGGCATCGATAACTTGGGTATTTGCCCCTATGATATGCCGGGCATGGCCAACATACGCAATCCGTCCGTGTGCGATGGCCACATCGGTGTTCTCTATTAGCTCTCCGGTATAAACATTAACCAATGTTCCATTTGTAATAACCAAATCTGCGGGCTGTTTTCCCATAGCTACCTGACCCAGATGATAACTGACGTCATATAGCCGATTCGATGTGTATTTGCTCATTCCTCTGTCGCTCCTTTGCTTCCTGGCGGCCAAATTGCAAGAAAGGCTGTCCGCCAAGCAAACAGCTCAGTGGACAGCCTTAATTATGTTATTATTATACGCCTTCTGCGGTGACTCTTTCAATCACTTTGTCGACGATCCCGTACTCTGTCGCTTCAGCCGCGCTCATGAAGTAATCGCGATCGGTATCCCTCTCAATTCGTTCCAGCGGCTGGCCTGTACGCTCTGCAAGAATGTGGTTCAGCTTATCGCGCATTTTGAGAATGCGGCGGGCGCGGATTTCGATGTCGGAAGCCTGGCCCTCGGCACCGCCAAGCGGCTGATGAATCATGATCTCGCTGTTCGGCAGCGCATAGCGTTTGCCCTTCGCGCCTGCATTCAATAGGAATGCTCCCATCGAAGCGGCGAGTCCGACGCAAATGGTGGATACATCGGATTTGATAAATTGCATTGTATCATAAATGGCCATGCCTGCGGTAATCGAGCCGCCGGGGCTATTAATGTACAAATGAATATCTTTGCCTGGATCTTCTGCATCAAGGAACAGCATCTGCGCAATGATGGAGTTGGCAACGACGTCATTCACTCCGCTACCAAGGAAGATAATTCGGTCTTTCAGCAGTCTGGAATAAATATCGTATGCACGTTCTCCGCGATTGCTCTGTTCAACGACCATTGGAATATAACTCACCGATAAAACCTCCTTAGATTCAAAGCTATTTCAGCCTTGCGACAGGCAAGGCCCGCTCTGCAGCGACTGTATAGCTTCTATTGTAATATGGGTTCTGGCATCGATTCAATCAATCTCATAATTGACGTAATCGAGAAATATTAACCTCATCATAAACAATTTTAAACAGAAAGTCAAAGATGGTCAAACTTATTTTAAAAAAAAGAAAAGGCATCCGCCAGTGTATGTTGAAATACGGGGAAATAGGCCAAATGGCAAAAAAGAAAATAAAAAAAGCCTTGCTGGAAGGCTTTGCGTTAAAATGCAGCTGTGAAATTATGATGGCGCGCCCGCGAGGAATCGAACCTCGATCTCAGGCTCCGGAGGCCTACGTCATATCCATTGGACCACGGGCGCAAATTTAGCGTAACAAAAATGATTATATGGTATTGGGAAATAAAAAACAAGTGGAAATTTCTAAATAGGGCAGCACGGCCCACTGCGGAACGCGCTGCCCTACCTGATTACTTTTATTGACCCCTTTTCATTGGCTTTTGTACAGTGCCACTGCTTGCTGCCCATTGGCGACTGTATAGGCTAGCCGCTATTCCGCCTGACGGTTCCTCTCCAGCTCCAGGACCGCGGCATCGACGGCTTCTTGTCCCTGCAGCTCCACCTTCACAAGCGCCTCGTCCAGCGTAATTTCATTTTGCAGCAGGCTGTTCAGTATAGATTGGGCTGCCGTTTGAAAGGCAGCGACAATTTCCGCCTCGATTTCGGAATGCCCAGCAGTACGATTCGAATTCGCCTGCAGCGAATATAGAGGGGACAAATCGTGGTCGCCAGCAGGATGGATATACTCCGTCACGGCCGGCAATCCGTAATTAGGGTAGTTCGCCGCTACCAGACGGCTGTTAAGAGCATCGCCAGCGATAAATCTCACCAGCTCCATCGCTTCTTCCGGATGTTCCGAAGCCGAGGAGACCCCAAAATAATCGTAGATTTCATAGAAGTTGGTAATGTCCGGGTTCAACGGATCGACAGGGGCGGTTACCACCCCCCAATCAAACTCTGTACCCCCGTCAAAATGCGACAACACTTCAAAATCATAGGCGAGCGCATTTGAGCTGATGGTCATGGCTGCATGCCCGGTTAAAAAGGCCGGCCGCTGCATCGAGTCTGCGTCCTCTTCCTTGTCATAGACAGCTCCTGCGCGAAAAGCTTGTACTGCGGTCTCCCAGATGGACCGCCAGCGATCCGTATTCATCGTCACTTGCAGTGTTTTCGGATCAAGATATGACAGGCCTTCGGTTTCCCCCGCTTTTAAAATATAATTCATCGTCACGTTTCGTGAATAGTTCATCTGAATGCCATATAAGCGGCTGCCATCCTCATTTTCGGCAGGGACGCGCTCTGCCAAAGCAAATACATCGCTCCAAAGCATGCCGTCATGGGGATAGGGAAGCTGATATTTGTCGAAAATTTTCTTGTTAAAATAAAGCGCCTCGCTATGAAAAGCCGGGGCCAGCGCATAATAATGGCCGTCCTCGGAAGCGGAGGCAAGCAGCGTGGCAACGATGGGAGACAGCGCCCCGGAATTGGCGGTTTCGCCGAGGATGGCCGGGGGAATCTGTCTAAGCTTGCCTCTCTCGATTGCTGCTTTATACTGTTCGATTCCGTTTATATACATTACATCAGCTTCCGTATCGAAAAGATCATCATCGTCTCCTTCAAAGCCATCCTGAATGACCTGGATATTAATATGGGGATGCGCTTTCTCAAAAGCATAACCAAACATGACGTAAAATTGCTGTGCCGATGGATAGCTGACTGTTATCGTAACGGGCTTTAATGGCCGCGCACGCTGGCAGCCCGTAAGTGCATTCATGCCAAATGTTAAGATCACGATTATAAGCAGTATGCGTCTAGTGGACATCTAAGAATACCTCCTGATTAACTAAGGAAGGAAAGAATCCATCCTTAGATGTAATATTATTCCTGAACCTTTAAATTGTAAAATTTGGCGGCTGAATGCGTGCTCCGGGTGTGGCGGCTTTATTATGACTCAGGAATGTTTCCCCCTAGTTTTGGCAGTTCTGAAAATGCTGCGGTATAAGTGTCGAAAAGATGGAGAATTATAGGGACATCACACTTGCAACAGTGACCAAAATTGGTTAAAATATCAGTGGGACTTAAAAAGTTAACCCGGGACATTTTAAGACCAGAGGAGATGGAGAGATAGACGAAGCTTGCAGGAGTGGAAAGCATGCGAAATATTTTGGAAATGCAGAAGCAGCTTCTTCCAGATCTCATGGAAATTCTCAAGAAAAGGCATACCATACTTCACCAGATCATGTTATCGGATGTGATTGGTCGCAGAACCTTAGCACTTTCGCTAAACATGACAGAACGTGTACTGCGTGCCGAAACAGATCTCCTGAAGGCTCAAGGCCTGATTGAAATCGAGAATATAGGCATGAGGATTAGCGATTCGGGCAGGAAACTGCTAGAAGATATGGAGCCGATCGTAAAGGAAATATTCGGCCTCGCTAATTTGGAGGAGAAGATTCGTAAAGCCTTTGGATTGCGCAAAGTTGTGGTCATTCCTGGAGACTGGGAGACCTCTCCGCTGACGAAGCGGGAGCTCGGTCTGGCAGGTGCCAAAGCGCTGCTAGGGGCTATGCGCGGCGGGGACGTCGTAGCGGTCACAGGCGGCACAACGATGGCCGAGGTAGCGGAACAGCTGAATCCGCCGGCGAATGCAGCGTTCAAGCAAAATTGGTTCGTTCCAGCGCGCGGAGGACTCGGCGAGAGCCTGGAAATCCAGGCCAATACGATTGCTTCGGGCATGGCTAAGCGGGTTGGAGCAGGGTACCGATTGTTGCATGTGCCTGATTTGCTCGGCAAGGAAGCGTATCAGTCATTGGTGCACGACCCGAACATTCAGGATATCGTGAGCACGATTCGCCAGGCGCGGATTGTTGTACACGGCATCGGGGATGCTACGGAGATGGCCCGCCGCCGCAAACTCGACGCGGCGATGATCGAGGATTTGCAGAAGGATGGCGCGGTCGCAGAATCATTTGGGTACTATTTCGATGAAGAAGGCGTAGTTGTTCACAAAATGCTGACCCTGGGACTCCGTCTGGAAGACATCAGGAAGACGGACACGGTGATCGGAATCGCGGGCGGCAAAAGCAAGGCCAAAGCTATACACGCGGTGCTGCAGTTCGGACATGAAGACATTCTCGTCACGGACGAAGCCGCGGCAATGGACATCGTGAGCGAACTGGAGCAAAAAGAAAAACAGCAGAACAGCGTAACTTGATCGTTTTCGTCTAACCTTATTTACTCATGACTGCCTTATCGGGGGAGTCTTGAATAATAAAAAAACAAACACTGGGAGGAACTATCAATGAGTGTAAAAGTAGGTATTAACGGTTTTGGACGTATTGGACGTCTTGCTTTCCGTCGTATTCAAAACGTAGAAGGCATCGAAGTAGTAGCGATTAATGACTTGACCGACGCTAAAATGTTGGCTCATCTGTTGAAATATGATACAACTCAAGGCAGATTCGACGGCGATGTAGAAGTTCATGACGGCTTCTTCAAAGTTAACGGCAAAGAAGTTAAAGTTCTAGCTAACCGCAACCCTGAAGAGCTTCCTTGGGGCGAGCTTGGCGTAGACATCGTTTTGGAGTGCACAGGCTTCTTCACAACGAAAGAAAAAGCTGAGCTTCATTTGAAGGGCGGCGCGAAGAAAGTTGTTATCTCCGCTCCAGCTACAGGCGACATGAAAACTGTTGTTTACAACGTTAACCATGAAATCCTGGATGGAACAGAGACAGTTATTTCCGGCGCTTCCTGTACGACAAACTGCTTGGCTCCAATGGCTAAAGTTCTTCAAGACAAATTTGGTATCATTGAAGGCTTGATGACGACAATTCATGCTTACACAGGCGACCAAAACACGCTTGATGCTCCTCATGCGAAAGGCGATTTCCGCCGTGCTCGTGCAGCAGCTGAGAACATTATCCCTAACACAACTGGCGCAGCTAAAGCGATTGGTCTTGTTATTCCTGAATTGCAAGGCAAACTTGACGGCGCAGCACAACGCGTGCCTGTGGCTACAGGTTCCTTGACTGAGCTTGTAACTGTTCTTGAGAAACAAGTTACCGCTGATGAAGTTAACGCAGCCATGAAAGCTGCTTCCGACCCAGAAACTTACGGCTACACAGAAGACGAAATCGTATCTTCCGATATCAAAGGAATCACTTTCGGTTCCCTGTTCGATGCTACGCAAACTAAAGTACTTACCGTTGGCGACAAACAACTGGTTAAAACTGTAGCTTGGTACGACAATGAAATGTCCTACACTGCTCAACTCGTTCGTACATTGGAGTACTTTGCAAAAAAAGCGAAGTAATTCCTTCTGAATAAAATCCGAAATAACAAAGAGGAGCGACCTGACCGCAGGACTCCTCTTTGGTTCATGAACGAAATGAATTACAAATTTAAGGCTTTTCTAGTTAGAAGCCTCTTTTATTGAAGTTATAGAATCGACATTCACACACACAAATATAGAGATATAAGCACGCTTAGGAGAGAAATCATTCAAGAGAACGAAAGTGGCGCGACAATGGCATTTGCAGTGCCTTGGCGCAAACCTTAGGAGGAATGTGGAGATGAACAAGAAAAGTGTACGTGATGTGGAAGTAACCGGCAAACGCGTGTTTGTCAGAGTCGATTTCAACGTCCCCGTTCAGGATGGCAAAATTTCCGACGATACTCGTATTCGTGAAACGCTGCCGACAGTTAACTACTTGATTGAAAAAGGCGCAAAAGTAATTTTGGCCAGCCATATGGGCCGTCCTAAAGGCCAAGTGGTAGAATCCCTGCGCTTGAACCTGGCTGCTGAGCGTTTGTCCGAATTGCTTGGCAAAAAAGTAGCGAAAGCAGACGAAGCGATTGGCGAAGCCGTGAAAGCGCAAGTAGCTTCCTTGAACAATGGCGATGTACTTGTATTGGAAAACGTTCGTTTCTACCCAGGCGAAGAGAAGAACGATCCAGAGCTTGCGAAGCAATTCGCGGAGCTGGCAGATCTGTTCGTAAATGATGCGTTTGGCGCGGCTCACCGTGCCCATGCTTCCACGGAAGGCATCGCACATCACCTGCCAGCGGTATCCGGCCTGTTGATGGAGAAGGAGCTTGACGTTCTCGGCAAAGCCTTGTCCAATCCAGATCGTCCTTTCACCGCGATTATCGGCGGTTCCAAGGTTAAAGACAAAATCGATGTAATCGACAACTTGCTCAACATTGCCGACAACGTATTGATTGGCGGCGGCCTGACTTATACTTTCTTCAAAGCGCAAGGCCATGAGATCGGCAAATCGCTGCTGGATGACAGTAAGCTGGATGTAGCGCTTGGCTTCATCGAGAAGGCAAAGAAGCTGGGCAAGAACTTCGTACTGCCGGTAGACATCGTTGTAGCTGATGATTTCAGCGCAGATGCCAACAACAAAGTAGTAGACATCGACAGCATTCCTGCCGATTGGGAAGGTCTTGATATCGGGCCGAAGACTCGGGAAATTTATGCTGACATTATCAAAAATTCGAAATTGGTTGTATGGAACGGGCCGATGGGTGTATTCGAAATTGATACCTTCGCAAACGGAACCCGCGAGGTAGCTGAGGCTTGCGCATCGACAGAAGGCTATACGATTATCGGCGGCGGCGATTCGGCAGCGGCAACAGAGAAATTCAATCTGGCGGATAAAATGGATCACATCTCCACAGGCGGCGGCGCTTCCTTGGAATTCATGGAAGGCAAGGCGCTTCCGGGCGTTGTGGCTCTGAACGACAAGTAATTATTTAGCGATAGATAAAGGAGTGAACCGCATGAGAACACCGATCATTGCAGGGAACTGGAAGATGTTTAAAACCGTTCCTGAAGCAAAAGCTTTCTTCGAGGCGGTAAAAGGTAAAGCGGAAGTAGAAGGCGTAGAGAGCGTAATTTGTGCTCCTTATACAAACCTTCCGGTTTTAGTCGAGGCGGCTAAAGGAACGAAGATCAAAATTGGTGCGCAAAACCTGCATTTTGAAGATGAAGGTGCATTTACCGGTGAAATCAGCGGTGGAATGCTGAAGGATCTAGGCGTGGATTATGTCATTATCGGACATTCGGAGCGCCGGGCTTACTTCGGAGAGACGGATGAAATCGTGAATAAGAAAGTCCATGCTGCATTCAAGCATGGCTTGACTCCGATTCCTTGCGTTGGAGAGAAGCTGGAAGAGCGCGAAGCTGGCCAAACGAAGGATGTCGTTAAGGTGCAAACCGAAGCGGCGCTGAATGGATTGTCCGCGGAGCAGGCAGAGCAGGTTGTTATCGCTTATGAGCCGATTTGGGCGATTGGCACAGGCAAATCATCCACGGCTCAGGATGCGAACGAAGTGATTTCCTACATCCGCAGCTTAGTTAAAGATTTGTACAATGAAGAGGTTGCCGGCAAAATCCGTATTCAATACGGCGGCAGCGTAAAACCTGAGAATGTGAAGGAATATATGAGCGAAAGCGACATCGACGGCGCACTAGTCGGCGGTGCCAGCCTGCAGCCGGCTTCTTATATTCAACTGGTCGAGGGGGCGCAATAAATGGCAGCTCCAAGACCTGTAGCATTGATCATCATGGACGGCTTCGGGCTTCGGAACACAGTGGAAGGCAACGCGGTTGCCCAGGCTCACAAGCCGAACTATGACCGTTACCTGCAGCAGTATCCGAACACGACGCTGACCGCTTGCGGAGAGGCCGTAGGTTTGCCGGAAGGGCAAATGGGCAACTCCGAGGTAGGTCACCTGAACATCGGTGCGGGACGTATCGTGTACCAGGACTTGACCCGGATTTCCAAATCGATCCGCGAAGGCGAATTTTTTGAGAATGAGACTTTGGTGGATGCTGTACGCAGCGCGAAGGCTAACGGGAAGAAGCTTCACTTGTACGGGCTTCTCTCGGACGGCGGCGTACACAGCCATATTGACCATTTGTTCGCGATGCTCGACCTTGCCAAGAAGGAAGAGATGAACGAGGTCTATATCCATGCATTCCTGGATGGCCGCGACGTGGCTCCGGACAGTGCGAAGGGCTTCATCGAGCGTCTGATTGCGAAAATCGAGGAAGTCGGAGTGGGCAAAATCGCCACAGTACAAGGACGCTACTATGCGATGGACCGCGACAAACGCTGGGACCGCGTGGAGAAATCCTACCGTGCTATGGTATACGGCGAAGGTCCGAAATATACCGATCCGATTACGGCAGTGACGGAATCCTACGAGAAATCGGTATTCGACGAATTCGTTATGCCAACCGTCATCGTAGACGGGCATGACCAGCCAATCGCGCTTGTCGAGTCCGGTGACTCTGTCGTGTTCCTTAACTTCCGTCCTGACCGGGCGATTCAATTGTCGAACGTATTTACGAACAAGGATTTCCAAGGCTTTGACCGGGGGCCGAAGTTCCCGCAAGGTCTGCATTTCGTCTGCCTGACGCTGTTCGCAGAAACGGTAGACGGTTATGTAGCCTACAAGCCGAAGGATCTGGATAATACGTTTGGTGAGGTTCTTGTGCAGCATGGGAAAACCCAGCTTCGTATCGCCGAGACGGAGAAATATCCTCATGTAACCTTCTTCTTTAGCGGCGGACGGGATGTTCAGCTGCCAGGCGAGACGCGGGTACTCATCAACTCGCCGAAGGTCGCGACTTATGACCTTAAGCCGGAGATGAGTGCTTATGAAGTGGCTGAGGCTGCGGTGAAGGAGATCGAGTCCGATAAGCATGACGCGATCATCCTGAACTTCGCGAACCCGGATATGGTTGGCCATTCCGGCATGCTGGAGCCAACGAAGAAAGCGGTCGAAGTAACCGACGAATGCGTAGGCAAAGTGGTTGATGCTGTTAAGGCAAAAGGCGGCGTCGTCATCATCATCGCCGACCACGGAAATGCCGATATGGTATTCGATGAGAACGGCCGTCCGTTCACTGCGCATACGACGAACCCGGTTCCTTTTATCCTGACCGATGAAAATGTTATACTACGTGATAGCGGCATCCTGGCGGATGTGGCGCCGACGCTTCTGGACTTGATGGGTCTGCCTAAGCCGGAAGAAATGACGGGCACCTCCATGATCGCCAGCCGTAAAGCCTAAGCTGCCAAGCATAGGTGCGCAAGGTTGTTATGGGAAGTAAGCGCAGCTGAATGCAAGGGTAAGTGGGCTGCGGCAAGTCACTTCAAGTGAATGATATTTAGTGTACGCAAAAGAGAGAGATGCAAGAGAATGCTTAGGCAGGTAAAAAACAAGCTAAGTACAGTAGCAAGCTAAGTGCAGTAGAAGAAGTTTTCAAATACGCATATAAAAGGAGACTATACAATGACTATTATTTCTGACGTATACGCTCGCGAAGTTTTGGACTCTCGCGGTAACCCGACAGTAGAAGTTGAAGTATATCTGGAGTCCGGCGCAATTGGCCGTGCTATCGTTCCTTCCGGCGCTTCCACTGGCGCTCACGAAGCGGTTGAGCTTCGTGACGAAGACAAATCCCGTTACCTCGGTAAAGGGGTATTGAAAGCTGTTGAGAACGTAAACGAAATTATCGCTCCTGAAGTAATCGGCATGGATGCTCTGGATCAACTTGGCATCGACAAGCTGATGATTACTTTGGACGGAACACCTAACAAAGGGAAGCTCGGCGCAAACGCGATCCTGGCTGTGTCTATGGCTGTAGCTCGTGCAGCAGCTGACGCTTTGGATCTTCCATTGTATGTTTACCTTGGCGGATTCAACGCGAAGCAGCTTCCAGTTCCAATGATGAACATCGTAAACGGCGGCGCGCATGCGGATAACAACGTAGACGTGCAGGAGTTCATGGTTCTGCCTGTAGGCGCACCTACTTTCAAAGAAGCACTTCGCGTAGGTGCTGAGATTTTCCATAACCTGAAATCCGTACTTAAAGCGAAAGGCCTGAACACAGCTGTAGGTGACGAAGGCGGCTTCGCTCCTAACTTCTCCTCCAATGAGGATGCTCTGTCTTCCATCATTGAAGCGATCGAGAAAGCAGGCTACAAACCAGGCGAAGACGTTGTGCTTGGTATGGACGTTGCTTCTACTGAGTTCTTTAAAGACGGCAAATACCATCTTGAAGGCGAAGGCAAATCGTATACTCCAGCTGAGTTCGTTGATTTGCTGGCTTCTTGGGTGGATAAATACCCAATCGTTACGATCGAAGACGGCTGTTCCGAGGACGACTGGGAAGGCTGGAAATTGCTCACTGAGAAATTGGGCAACAAAATCCAACTGGTTGGTGACGACCTGTTCGTAACAAATACCGAGCGTCTGGAAAAAGGAATCAAAGACGGTATCGGTAACTCCATCCTGATCAAAGTAAACCAAATCGGTACGCTGACAGAAACCTTCGACGCGATCGAAATGGCAAAACGCGCTGGCTACACAGCAGTGATTTCCCACCGTTCCGGCGAGTCCGAGGACAGCACGATCGCTGACATCGCTGTAGCGACAAACGCTGGCCAAATCAAAACGGGTGCACCTTCCCGTACTGACCGCGTTGCGAAATACAACCAATTGCTTCGTATCGAAGACCAATTGGGCGAACTGGCTCAATACAACGGCTTGAAATCCTTCTACAACCTGAAATAGTAGCAGTGGATGCATAGCTTAAGCTTATAATGCAAACTATAAATCTCCCCCTCGTCTGTAAAGATCGTGGGGGAGATTTTTTTAGTTGATTTTTTTTGGAGTTGTTCGATGAGTGGGCCCTTTGCGGGGAGATTAAGCATCTACGAAGATGCACCCATGAAGATGCACCCACGATGATGATTAATCATCTGTGAAGGAATGAAGACTATATGCGGAATAGTGAAGACTAAATGCGATAGAAAAAGTGAAGACTAAATGCGAAATTAGTGATGAAAATCAGTGATGTAAATAAGTAATGCAAATAAGTGATGCAAGTAGTGATGCGTAATAATGAGCAATCAAAAACTGAAAAACTGCTCTCAATAACTGGATCGATTCCATGTTGTTATTCCTTGGTTGTCATGATATAATAATAGTGCTGTTTTTGTATCTGTGATGATTAAGTATGTATAATTATATTGCGTGAAGGAATTAGGTTGGTTCGCTTAGGAGGTGGATACAATGGAAATGTTTTTGAAAGTGTTGCTTATTATTTTTTCCATCGGTGTAGTTACGGCAGTTCTACTGCAAGAAGGTAAGAGTGCCGGTCTGACTGGTGCCATCTCCGGGGGAGCGGAACATCTGTTTGGCAAGGCCAAAGCACGCGGCATGGAGCTCGTTCTGGAACGGATCACGATTGCTGTAGCTGCAGGGTTTTTTATCTTATCGATCGCTGTTGCGATTGTCATGGAATAGTGGGTCATACGAGAGTCTTCGTTCTTGGTGGAACGAAGGCTTTTTTTGTCTTGGCGGGGAGGCAGGGCGGCAGAAGGCGGAAGCGGAGGGTAGAAGCGGCAGGGCAGAAGCTAAAGAAGTATGGGTAGACTAAAAGACAGCAGCCGAGTGCAAGAAGCTAAAAGAGAACAGTTAAAGGCGACAGCTAAAGGCAGTATGATTAGGCCCGATCTAAAAGAAAGTAGCCGAGTGCAAAAAGCAAGGCAGTAGCGGAAGAATTTAGCGCAATAGCCGGAAGTAGTGAAGACAGCAGCGGAAGGCCGCAGCCTCATGAGGATGCTTGCGCCATGCGCTCGTACCGATGCGCAGCTCCCTTCGTGCGGGTGTTTTGCTGCATTGCCGGCGGTCGGTTGACCACACCGGGAGCAGCGATGATGCACAAGTGAAAGGTCAACTGTGAGTGTGCCAGAAGTAAGTGCCTGTGAAGTACGCTGCCCGGCCCTTTTCCGGTTTTTGCCGGCTCTTCGGCGAACCGTTGGTCATTTTCCCACTTTTTAAGTGAGGCGGATGCGGAAGATTAATTTCGTGTATACTAGGGTATATACATGAAGGGTATTCATGGAAATTATTGATCAAAAAATACATACCGGTTGAGGACAAGCCGAGCCGGGCCGAGGTGAGTTTATGGTAACAGAATCAGAGTTGCTTGATTTTATGCGGGAGACCGCTTATAAACCGATGACCTATCAGGAGCTTGAAGGTCATTTCCATATTGCGGACGCGAAGGAGTTCAGGGAGTTCCTGAAGCTGTTGAACCGCTTGGAGCAGGAAGGAAAAATTATACTTACGCGAACTCACCGTTACGGCATGCCGGAGCGGATGGATTTGGTACGAGGGCGGCTGCAGGCGCATGCCAAGGGCTTCGCTTTTCTTATTCCAGAGGATCGTGAGCACCCTGACGTATACATTCATGCCAATGACCTTAAAAGCGCCATGAACGGCGATATCGTGCTCGTGCGCGTTAATTCCAAAAGCGTGAGCGGCGGTAAGCTGGAAGGCGAGGTCGTGAGGGTTGTTACTCGAGCCATCACCCAGGTTGTAGGTGTTTTTCAAAATGAAGAGGCCTATGGCTTTGTCATCCCGGATGATAAGCGGATAAATCGCGATATTTTTATTCCAAAAGAAGGATTTAACGGCGCGGCCAATGGCCAGAAGGTCGTAGTAAGGATCGTGCAGTATCCGGAGGGAAGAGCTGCGGCTGAAGGGGAAATTATCGAAATTCTCGGGCATAAGGACGACCCGGGTGTCGATATTTTGTCGATTATTCGCAAGCATCAATTGCCGGAAGCTTTTCCGGAAGATGTGATGGAAGAGGCGATGAACGTCCCGGACGAGATCGACCCGGCGGAAATAGCCAAGCAAGGGCGGCGCGATCTGCGGGATAAGGTTATCGTGACGATCGACGGTGAGGATGCGAAGGATCTGGACGACGCGGTGAACGTGGAGCGTCTGCCGAATGGCAACATCAAGCTGGGTGTGCATATTGCCGACGTCGGCTATTATGTGCGCGAGAAATCGAAGCTGGATCAGGAGGCGTATAACCGCGGCTGCAGCGTGTATCTGGTTGACCGGGTCATCCCGATGCTGCCGCATCGGCTGTCGAACGGTATTTGCTCCCTGAATCCGAAGGTAGACCGGTTTACGCTGTCGTGTGAAATGGAATTCAACGACCAGATGAAGGTCATGAAGCATGATATTTTTACAAGTGTAATTCGCACGAAGGAACGGATGACCTACACGAACGTCCGCAAAATTGTGGAGGACGAGGACCCAGAGGTAATAGAGCGCTACAGCGACCTGGTCGACATGTTCCGCCTGATGAAGGAACTGGCGCTCAAGCTGCGGAGCAAACGGATGCGCCGCGGGGCGGTGGATTTTGACTTCGAAGAAGCGAAGGTCATCGTGGACGAGAACGGCAAGCCGACGGATATCGTCAAAAGAGAGCGCTCGGTCGCAGAGCAAATCATTGAGGAGTTTATGCTGGCCGCTAACGAAACGGTGGCGGAGCATTTTCACTGGCTGAAGGTGCCGTTCATCTACCGGATCCATGAAGACCCGGATCAGGAGAAGCTGCTCAATTTTATGATGTTTGTCGCTAATTTCGGCTACACGGTCAGGGGCGGCAAGGGAGATCGCGTCCATCCGCGCGCGCTGCAGACGCTGCTGGAGGATATCCAGGGAACGAAAGAGCAGACGGTCATCAGCACGATGATGCTGCGTTCAATGAAGCAGGCGAAATACGATGCGGAGAGCACAGGGCATTTTGGGCTTGCCGCCGAGTTCTACACGCATTTCACCTCGCCGATCCGGCGTTACCCGGATTTGGTCATTCACCGGGTGATCCGCGAGGTGATCGAGAACGGAGGGGCTCTGCCGGCTGCGCGGGAAGAATATTTGAACAGCCGGATGCAGGAAATCGCCCAGCAATCGTCGGAGCGCGAGCGGGTCGCTGTTGAGGCGGAGCGGGATACGGAGCAGCTGAAGAAGGCCGAGTTCATGCTCGATAAGGTCGGGGAAGAGTTCCATGGCATTATCAGCAGCGTGACGAGCTTCGGGATGTTCATCGAGCTGGAGAACACGGTGGAAGGCTTGATTCGTCTGAGTGCGATGACGGACGATTATTATCACTTCCATGAGCAGCATATGGCGCTGATCGGCGAGCGCACGTCGAAAATCTACCGCATCGGCGATGAGGTAGAGATTCGCGTGGCCCGGGTCAATATGGACGACCATACGATCGACTTCGAGATGGTCGATATGAAGCCTCGCAGTCGGGAGGACCGCTTCTTTGAAGGCGGCTTCGGCGGACGCGTGGGCGCCGGCGACGGAAGGCTGGGGCAGGGCGCAGGTAAAGGCGCCAAAGGTGGCAAAGGCGGTAAGAACGGTAAAAACGGCGGCAAAGCGGGCAAGAAGGCCGCTGCTAGCAAAGCTTTTGGCAAAGCAGGAAAAGGGAAAGCCGCTGGCGGCAAGGGCAAGGTTACAGCCGGCAGCGGCAAGCGCAGCAAGCGCGGCGCTAGCGCTGGAGCCGGAGCTGAAGCGGCCGTGGATGCAGGGCCAGCGGTGAGCTTTGGATTTGGCTCCGGCAAAGGCGGTTATGCCGCCGGGCCGGCGGCCACGAGCCGCAATGCGGGTGGCAGCAGCGGCGCGGGCAAGGGCTCGCGGCGGAAGAAGACGTCCGCGAGCGGGATCTTCATCGGCGGCGGCAGCACTGCTGCGCCGGGCGCCGATGGGAAGCCGCCGCGCAAGAAGCGTTAGCTCTTGCGCGTGCGGCGGCCCGCCCGCCAGACTTAGTCGGCGGGCGGGTTTGATTGGCCGCGGGCCGGTACGGCGCGGCCTTGGGCGGCGGCCCCCACGTGGTGGGGCCGCTTGTTGCGAGCGCCCTCGAGCTGTGCTCGGGCGCTCGCGGTGTGGCCGCCCACGCATAGCGGGGCGGCCTGTGGTTTGCGCCCGGTGGCTGTGCCCGGGCGGAAGCGGCGTGGCCGCCCACCAAACGTGGGCGGCCTGCGCTTGGTTTTGCGCCGCGCAGCGGTGCGCAAGCTCCTTGATTTTGGCGCAGGGAGTTGATACAATAAGTTTCTGGTAGGCTAGAGTTGGTGCCCTGGCAAAATTGGCGATGAGGAGGATGAACATGGGCAAGAAGAATGAAAGCAAAGTGTTGGCGCAGAACAAAAAGGCTTCCCATGATTACTTCATCGAGGATACCTTTGAGGCAGGGATGGTACTGACAGGCACCGAAATCAAATCAATACGCAACGGAAGAGCGAATATTAGCGATGCTTTTGCGACGATCCGTAACGGTGAGATCCACATTCACAATATGCACATCAGCCCGTTCGAGCAGGGGAATCGGCACAATCCGACTGATCCGACTCGTGCTCGCAAACTGCTGCTGCATAAGGCACAGATTAGCAAGCTGCTCGGCTTGTCCAAGCAGGAAGGGTACTCGATCGTGCCGCTAAAGATTTATATCCGCAACGGCTACGCCAAGCTGCTGATCGGCCTTGGTAAAGGGAAGAAGCAGTATGACAAGCGTGAAGCCGCTGCCAAGCGTGATGCGCAGCGCGATATTCAGCGCGTGCTTCGCGAAAAGCAGAAGGTTGCGCGGTAGAACCATTTTTAAACCGGGAATGTGGGCTGCTCCTGCTTATTATTAGGCTTGCTGTAAGGATATGGCGACTAAGTGGAAGGCTGAAGCTGAAGCTGGAGTTAGAACTAGCTTCATAGCTGCAGTACGCAAGAGCTGCTTGAGTCAATCGATCGACTGTTATTATGCGAATCATGGACTTTTCCAGTAGTACCAACAAGTTACGAAGCATAACTTTGCATCATGTGATATACTATTAGATGTAAGCAGCGTATAGCTGTTTGATGTTGCTAGAACGATAGCGATGCTAGTTTTAGTGACATCATGATAAAGAGTTAGCTCCTTTGCTTGAAGCTGACCGCTTAATCCGGGACGGCTGACTCGCAGGAACCTTTTTGCGGGGGCGTTTTTGGATTCGACGGGGGTAGATCGAGCATAGGTAGCGGGTAGTGGGGATGCGTCCGCTTTATCAACGCTAAAGCCAATTAAACGGCAAACAACAAACAAACTACGCTCTCGCAGCTTAATAACCTGCAGACGTGCTCTCGCTCTGTATCGCCCATGTACCGGGATGAGGGCCCAACTTTAGTGGGATACGCTGTCTAGTCTCCGCCTGCGGCTAGCTGAAGAAGACAAACAGGCTGACCCGAAGGGAATCCAGTGACAGGGAGTCTCTAGGGTGACATCAAAACTGTCACTACACCCGTAGAAGCTTATGTGGCGTTGCCTTCGGACAGGGGTTCGACTCCCCTCGCCTCCATAATTACTATTCGAAAAGATACCGAGAAGGTGTCTTTTGCCTTTTGAGAATTATACGATTTAATAAGTTGACGGTGTCAATAGATAATTGTATAATTTAGGTAACAGATCCCGCCCGCGCCTCTTAACAATGCGAAACTGGGCGGGCCATTTTATTTTTTACGGAGGTTTTGGCTATG
>NZ_KB907281.1 GCF_000381905.1 Paenibacillus fonticola DSM 21315
AGAGAGAAGCTTTCAGAAGAAGAAACGGCTACCATTTACCGTCAACGGAAAATTGACGTAGAGCCTGTTTTTGGATTCTTGAAAGCTAATTTAGGTTTTACTCGATTTTCGGTTCGCGGAAAAGCGAAGGTCGAAAATGAAATCGGACTTGCGTTAATGGCTGTTAACTTAAGAAAATATGCGGTAAGGGGCTAAATCCTTGCCTGTATTTCTTTAAACCACATTAAAAAAGGTGAAATCGACGAAGCGATTTCACCTTTTTACTTCTAGAGACTAGTTATGTCCCAGCCTCTTTTTTACATTTACATAAGGTAACGTTAGCCGGGTGTAAAGCGTTTGACTTGTTTTTTGCCATTTTAATCATGTATAATGATTTCAAGTGACTGGGTGCGGTGATTTAAAAATTTAATGTAACTAATATACAACGTCCAAATTAACTAGGAGGGTTAGATTCACTTGTCCAAAAAAATGAATAATGATAAATTGACGATCTTTGCATTGGGCGGCGTAGCGGAAATCGGAAAGAATATGTACGTCGTTCAATATGCCAATGACATCGTTGTGATTGATGCTGGCCTTAAATTTCCAGAGGAGGACATGCTTGGCATTGACATCGTCATTCCCGATATCACTTACTTAACGGAAAATCGTGACAAAGTAAGGGGCATCGTGCTTACGCACGGCCATGAAGACCATATCGGAGGACTGCCGTACGTTCTCAAAAATTTAAATGTTCCGGTTTACGGGACGAAATTAACGCTGGGCCTGGTGGAAAATAAGCTGAAGGAAGCTGGCCTGCTTGGCGATACGAAGCGTGTACTCATTCACGCCGATTCAGAAGTTCAGTTAGGCTCCACGCTTAAAGCGACGTTTTTCAAAACGAACCACAGTATTCCTGATTCGGTTGGTGTCTGTATTGAAACGCCGGAAGGCAACGTCGTGCATACAGGTGACTTTAAATTTGATCATACTCCAGTCAATGATCAATTTGCCGATTTGCACCGTATGGGTGAAATTGGTAAAAAGGGGGTGCTTGCTCTTTTATCGGACAGCACCAATGCGGAGAAGCCGGGATTTACCCCTTCGGAGAAAAATGTCGGCATTGTACTGGATGATATTTTCCGCAAAGCGCAGCAGCGTGTAGTCGTTGCTACGTTTGCCTCCAATGTGCACCGGATTCAGCAGGTGATTGACGCGGCATATTCAACGGACCGCAAGCTGACAATTATCGGCCGCAGTATGGTTAACGTAGTGACGATCGCTTCGGAGCTTGGTTATTTAAACGTTCCTGACGGCATTTTGATCGAGCCGGAGGAAGTGAATAAAATGTCTGCCGACCGCGTAGTTATTCTGTGCACAGGCAGTCAGGGCGAGCCGATGTCCGCGCTGACGCGGATGGCGCGTTCTACGCACCGGAAAGTTGATATTTTACCCGGCGATACGGTCATTATCGCAGCGACGCCAGTGCCTGGCAACGAGAAATATGTTGGCCGTACGATTGATGAGCTGTTCCGCCTCGGAGCAGAAGTCATTTACAGCGGCTCCAATTCCGGTGTTCACGTATCCGGCCACGGAAGCCAGGAGGAATTGAAGCTGATGCTCAATTTGATGCGTCCTCAGTACTTCATTCCTGTTCACGGTGAATATCGTATGCTGCGCAAGCATGCGCTGCTTGGAGAATCGGTTGGTGTTGACCCGGACAACATTTTCCTATTGGATATCGGTGAAATGGTGGAAATTCAAAATGGGGCGGCTCGTAAAGCAGGGAAAGTTCCAGCTGGAAATGTGCTTATCGATGGTCTTGGCGTTGGCGATGTGGGCAATATTGTGCTTCGCGACCGCAAGCTGCTGTCCCAGGACGGTATTCTGGTCGTCGTCGTAACTTTAAGCAAGCAGGATGGAACTATAGTTTCAGGCCCTGATATTATTTCGAGAGGCTTTGTCTACGTAAGGGAATCGGAAGGACTTCTCGAGGAAGCCAATCGGATTGTCTCCAGCACTTTGGAGAAATTGATGAGCGAGAATGTAAATGAATGGGCTTCATTGAAGACCAATGTCAAAGACGCTCTAGGCCGCTTCTTATATGAGCAAACACGGCGCAGACCGATGATTCTTCCCATTATTATGGAAGTCTAAGCAAACAGGCAATTAAAAATTAAAAAACAGAGCCAAATAACGATTTAATATACTGACCTTTTCAGGTTGGGCACACAGTCGCCCCTTCTCCTGCCGGTAATAATGGACGGTTTCTTGCAGGAGAGGGGGCTTTCTTTTTGTCTTTGGCTGAATACCCTGCATGAAGGCTGCCAGCCTAGGCACATAATAACTTCACGATGAAATCACAATTGGCCTACGGCCGAAAGGAAGTGTCAATCGATGAAGGAGCAGTGGCAACAACTCGAATTTACCGACAACGATGGGGCAGAACCTCCACCGGGGACCCCAGGGACTCCGGGGGCTCCAGGGGAGGAAAAAACGCCGGCAGCCGTAACGGAAATGATCCAGCAATTGGGGCAAACAGCAGTTCCTGCGCCTGGAGAATCCAATATATACTGTTTGACAATTATCGGCCAAGTTGAGGGACATCTCGTGCTGCCGCCGCAAAATAAAACGACCAAATACGAGCATTTGATCCCGCAGCTTGTAGCGGCTGAACAAAATCCGCGAATTGAAGGCATATTGATTATTCTTAATACGGTTGGCGGTGACGTTGAGGCCGGGCTGGCCATTGCCGAAATGATATCCTCGCTCTCCAAGCCGACTGTCACGGTCGTAATCGGCGGCGGGCACAGCATAGGCGTACCGATTGCCGTAGCTTCCGATTATTCGTTTATTGCGGAAAGTGCTACGATGACCATTCATCCGATCCGGATGACAGGCATGGTAATTGGGGTGCCGCAAACTTTTGAATACATTGAAAAAATGCAGGAAAGGGTTGTTCGCTTTGTAACAGCGCACTCCAATATTTCAGAAGAACTGTTCAAGGAACTGATGTTCAAAACCGGCGAACTGAACCGTGATATTGGTACGGCCGTAGGCGGCAGCGATGCGATTAAATACGGATTGATCGACGGGATTGGCGGCATTGGCCAGGGGCTTAAGCAGTTGAACTCCCTCATTGACTCAAGGCGGTCGGTGACCCCGGGAGGAGGAATTACGCAGTGACCCATTATACGGTTATGCCTGAAGATGCTTATTGGGACAATAAAGAGGTCGCGGACAGTTATACAGAAATTGAGCTCGGCGGCGTATTGATGCAGGTTAGAATGGAGCAGAACAATCAGGCGACGATTATAAGGCTGCTAAGCTGTTCCCTTGACGACTATTTAAACCCTGCATTTGCGCCAGGGCAGCAAATTACGTTTAGGCCTGTATTGAAAAATGAGTAGGTTCACCAACTTGTAAACTCTGTCCAACATCTTCAACATCTACTAGGTGGCCCCCTGTGAGTATGGTATAATATTCATCTAGGGGGTGTTCCTGTTTGGCACGGAAAAAGAAGAAAAAGAAAAATGCGCTTGGCAGTATGCTCAAGTATGAAATATACGGGATCATCCTGATCACATTATCAATTATCGCCTTGTCAGGGGAAGCCGCAGTCGGCAGATCCTTATCTAAAATGTCAGCGCTTCTCCTTGGTAAATTTTATTTTGCAATCCCGTTAGTGGGCGTGTTCGTCGGGCTGAGCGTCATGATTCACCGCAAGTGGCCTTCGCGCTGGAATACACGGCGCAGCGGGCTGGTGCTGAGTGTGTTATCGCTCGTACTGATGAGTACGATTTTTGCGATGGAAAAAAAATTGGCTCCATCTGTCTCTTTGTCTGCCGGGAATATTATGTCGCAGATACATCATGATCTACAGACGGCATTATTTACATCGGCACAAGGGGATAAAGGATTCAGTATGCTAGGTCTCGACATTAGCGGAGGATATATAGGCGGCCTAGAATTCGCCTTGCTATACTCCTTATTTGGCATTCCCGGGGCAAAGCTGATCATGATCGTTATGATGGCCATTAGCTTCATGCTTATTACAGGACTGTCTTATGTCGATTTATTCCGTATAATCCGTAAAAATTTAAGCGGGGCAGGCGCCAGCTTCAGTCGGAAAATGAAATTGCTGCGGCCTGTCCCTGTAAATCATAAACCGAAGCGGCCAGAAGCCAAAATTCAGGACACCCGTTACGTAGACGTGGATGAAGAGGAAGAGGAGAAGGACGAGCAGCTGTCTGGACCTGATCGCCTGCCGAGAAAAAAACCAGTGTTTTTCCAGCTGTTTAATTTCAAGCCGCGGTCTAAGTCTGCCGGCGCGGCCGGGCACGAGGAGGAAGAAGGCGCCGATAAGAACGTCGCCGCATTCGATTCGCCAATCATTGGTTCAGAGGTGAACTGGAATGATCTGGACTATGCGGGTAGTGGCTCTGCAGAGCAAGGACAGGCCCGGTTTGATCCCTTGACGGGAGAACTGCTGCATGGCGAAGAGGAAGGGGGAGCGGTGGGTCCCATTATCCGCGATTTCTTCGATAACATCCAGTTGGAAGGACGTTCCGATGAAGAGGAACAGGATGGGGAAGAGCGGCCGGACGAGCCTGTCTCATGGCAAGAGGATATGCCGGAAGCGGCGGGTGCGCCGGGCATGAGTGGAGATGAACTTGACGCTTCAGAAGACGCCGGGGCCAGTACAGCAGCTGCTGAAATGCTGAATGATGCCCCAGACGAACCGGAAGCGGTCGTGGCTTTGCCGCCCAAACCGCCGCCTAAACCGTATAAATTGCCGCCATTCCGGCTGCTCTCCAAGCCGGCGGGAAGCGGGAAAGCAGGGGACCAGGCGGATTACAAGCAGACTGCCCGCAAGCTGGAGGCGACGCTGGAGAGCTTCGGCGTGCGAGCCCGCGTGCTTGAGGTCGTGCGCGGCCCGGCTGTAACCCGATATGAAATACAACCGGATATCGGAGTCAAAGTTAGCCGCATTGTCAACTTGACGGATGATATAGCGCTGGCCTTGGCGGCAAAAGACATCCGTATGGAGGCGCCGATTCCAGGGAAATCGGCCATTGGTATTGAGGTGCCGAACAATGAGGTTTCACTTGTTACGATGCGGGAAGTGATGGAGACTCCGATTTTTCAGGACGCGGAATCGAAGCTGTCGATCGCTTTCGGCCGGGATATTTCCGGTCAGACGATCGTTGGCAACCTGGCAAAGATGCCTCACTTGTTAGTTGCAGGTGCTACCGGTTCAGGGAAGTCAGTATGCATCAACGGCATCATTACCAGTATTTTATATAAAGCGAAGCCGGATGAAGTCAAATTTATGATGGTCGATCCGAAAATGGTTGAGCTTAATGTGTACAACGGGATTCCTCATCTGCTTGCCCCGGTTGTTACGGATCCGAAGCGGGCTTCGCTGGCTCTGAAGAAGATCGTCGTAGAAATGGAAAAGCGTTACGAGCTGTTTTCTAAATCGGGTGCTCGTAACGTTGAAGGCTATAATCTGATGATGAAAGACAATCCCGAGGCGGTGCTGCCGTATATTGTTGTCATCGTTGATGAGCTTGCAGATTTGATGATGGTTGCAGCTAATGATGTGGAGGAGGCGATATCCCGTCTGGCGCAAATGGCCCGTGCCGCAGGCATCCATCTTATTATCGCTACGCAGCGGCCTTCCGTGGATGTCATCACAGGCGTAATCAAAGCTAACATTCCTTCTCGCATCGCCTTCGGTGTATCTTCGCAGGTCGATTCCCGCACGATACTGGATATGGCTGGCGCTGAGAAGCTGCTTGGGCGCGGCGATATGCTCTTTATGCCAATGGGAGCTTCAAAACCGATCCGTGTGCAGGGGGCGTTTATGTCCGATCAGGAGGTTGAAGCGATCGTCAACTACGTTCGCGGGCAAGGCCAGGCGGAGTACGATGACAGCCTTGTTCCTGAAGTGGATGATGACGTGCAGGAGGCTGAAGAAATCGTGGACGAGCTGTTCGATCAGGCGGTGCAAATTATACTGGAAGCCAAGCAAGCTTCAGTATCGCTGCTGCAAAGAAGAATGCGCATCGGATACACCCGCGCCGCCCGGCTGATCGATTCGATGGAGGCGCGCGGCATCGTTGGCCCTTATGAAGGAAGCAAACCCCGCGAAGTGCTGATATCGGCAGACCAGTTCAAGGCAGGGAAAATATCATCTTAATTTTATGTCACGGCAGTTCCCGGCAATTTTGGGAGCCTGCCGTTTTTTTACATAGGCATGAAGTCGCTGTTTCGTACGGAGGTTTCTTTTGCAGGATTGTTTTTTTGGGTGCATAGGAAAAGGCTGCAGTAGTCATAATAATGTCATCCATCTATGTTAATCCACAAAAGAAAGGTAGAGCTAAACGTATGAAAAAAGCGAAAATTTGGTTTGCTACCGGTTTAGTGCTGCTTTTGTGCGGTGCGTTGTTCGGTGCTTATCGACTATGGAATAATGCACCCGTTTTGACGGAAAGAAGCGAGGAGCCGAAATCTTCCCTTCCCGTATTCAGCGAACAGGTTATCCAGTATGGAGCATTCGGCACTGACGTGTATGAACTGCAAGGCCGGCTGGGCTTTCTAGGATTTTATCATGGCAAGCTTGACAGTTACTTTGGTCCCAAAACTCAGGATGCCTTGAAGTGGTTCCAATCCGAATTCGGGATGAAGGTTGATGGTCTCGCCGGACCGAAAACAAAGCTGAAGCTGTACAATGCCACAAAAGAATGGAGACCGGGAATAGAAACCGCTGAAGGGACTGAAAGCAACAAAGAGGCGCCCGCTAAGACGGGGCAAGAGCAGGCGAACAAGGGAACGGCTGATCTGTCATCGGCCAATGCGATGGGGCTGTCTGCGAACGACCTCAAAATTATGGCTAACGCAGTATATGGGGAGGCACGGGGAGAGCCCTTTGAAGGCCAGGTAGCCGTAGCCGCCGTTATTCTTAACCGTGTGAAATCGCCGAGCTTCCCAAATTCGGTGTCAGGCGTCATTTTTCAGCCGCTCGCCTTTACCGCGGTCGCTGATGGGCAAATTTGGCTTGAGCCTAACGAAAGCGCAAAAAAAGCGGTACAGCAAGCTTTAAATGGATGGGATCCTTCAGGCGGCTGCTTGTATTATTTCAATCCGGAGACGGCGACGTCAAAATGGATATGGTCTCGGCCGCAGGTGAAGACGATTGGTAAACATATATTCTGTATGTAATAAGATTTGGCAGGGAAGCAGCCGCTCATTCGTCGGGTTGCTTCTTTACTTTGCCATGGTATAGAATGGTACTAAAATTGCGAAAGCATTGTAAGCATGTACGTACAGTCTCTTGTAAAGGAGTTATCAATTTTGAAAAAAACCCTATTTGAGCGGGGCAGCGCAGGTCATATCCGGATTCACGTTCTGCCGACCACCAGATTTAAAACGTTTGCGGTCTCATTATATGCGGGGATTCCGCTGAATGAGGATACTGTGACGGCCACGGCATTAACTCCGTTTGTTCTGCGCCGCGGAACGGCGTCGTATCCGGAGACAATTCAGTTTCGCGAGCAGCTCGAACATCTTTATGGTGCGGGCTTTGGCTTTGACGTATATAAACGCGGAAATTATCAAATCGTGCAGTTTCGCATGGATACGATTAACGATGACTTTGTATCGAGCAATGAATCCTTGCTGCACAAGACGTTTTCATTTCTCGGGGAAGTAGTAACAAAGCCTGTAACAGAGAATGGCGCTTTCCGGGAAGCTTACGTTGCTTCAGAGCGGGAAACGGTCCGCAAGAAGCTGGAATCCATCATTAATGATAAAATACGCTATGCTGCCGAGCGCTGCATGGAGGAGATGTTCCGTAACGACCCTTATCGTCTTCATCCCCTCGGCGAGCGAAAAGAGCTGGACGGCATTACCCCACAATCGCTGTATGATGCTTACCAGCAGTGGCTGCAGCATGCGAGTCTCGACCTTTATGTTGTCGGTGATACGACGCTTAGTGAGGTGCAGCAGCTTGTTGAACAGCATTTTACTTTGAACCGTGCCTCTTCTCCTCAATATGTTCCGGCCGTAAGCCGCTTGACAGATCGCGAGGTCCGCACGGTAGAAGAGGTACTCGATGTGAACCAGGGCAAGCTGAATTTAGGACTCCGCATCCCGGTCACGTATGGTGATGACGCTTATGCCAGTGCATTGCTCTATAATGGCATTCTCGGCAGCTATCCTCATTCCAAGCTCTTTATGAACGTGCGGGAGAAGGAGAGTCTGGCTTATTACGCAGCTTCAAGATTCGACGGTCATAAAGGCATTGTCTCGATCCAGTCGGGGATAGAAATCGCTAATTATTCCAAAGCGCTCGATATCATTAAGGCACAGCTGGCCAGTTTGCGCGAAGGCCAAATTAGCGAGCTGGAGATGTCCCAAACGAAGGCGATGATCCGCAACAGCTTGCTGGAAATGCAGGACTCGGCTTTTGATATGGTCGCTTATGATTTCAATCGCGTACTTTCCGGGCGGGAACGGCCGGCGGAGGAGCTTCTGCAGCAAGTGGCGGCTGTAACGCCAGAAAATGTCGTTGAGGTGGCTAATCAGGTTCAACTGGATACGATTTACTTTTTGACAGGGAAGAAGGAGGTGTAACGGATGGAAGTGATCACGCATGAACGGCTGAAAGAGACAGTGTACTTGGAAACGATGGATAACGGTTTGCAAGTGTATGTGCTCCCGAAGCCGGGATTTAAGAAGACGTATGCCACCTTCTCGACGAAATTCGGATCGATCGACAATCATTTTCAAGTAGCTGGAGAAGAAGAAACGACTGTTCCTGACGGGATTGCTCACTTTTTAGAGCATAAAATGTTTGAGGAGCCGGAAGGCGATATTTTTGCAACATTTGCCTCACAGGGAGCATCCGCCAACGCTTTTACCAGCTTCGACCAGACAGTATATTTGTTCTCGGCTACCGACAACATTTTAAAAAATTTGGAGACGTTGATTGATTTTGTGCAGCATCCGTATTTCACGGATCAGAACGTGGAGAAGGAAAAAGGGATCATCGGCCAGGAGATTGGCATGTACCAGGACAATCCAGATTGGAGAGTTTATTTCGGCATAATTGAGGCTATGTATGCTGTCCATCCTGTTCATATTGATATTGCCGGTACGGTGGAATCCATCGGCACGATCACGAAGGAAACGCTGTACACGTGCTATAACGCTTTCTATCATCCGAGCAATATGCTGCTGTTCGTTGTAGGCGGCGTCGATCCAGAGGAAGTATTTTCTTTGGTACGGAGCAACCAGATGAAGAAGGAGTATAAGCCGCAGGGGGAAATTAAACGGATATTTACGGCGGAGCCGGCGGAAGTTCATGAGAAGCGGAAGGAAATTAAGCTTCCGGTGTCCTTGCCCAAATGCTTGTTTGGGTTTAAAGAGACCAAGATCGGTCTGAGCGGCGAAGCATTACTGCGTCAAGATCTTACAACAAAGCTGGCGCTGGATTTGCTGCTTGGCACCAGTACGAAGCTTTATCAGAAGCTGTATGATATGGATTTGATTTCCGATGGCTTTGGCCACGAATACAATAGCAATCCGAACTATGCTTTTTCGGCGATCGGCGGAGACACCCGGGACCCTGATCAACTTCTAGAGGTTGTGACAGAGGCCGCGAATGAGATGATGGCCAGCGGCTTCCAAGCGGATGATTTTGAGCGTGCGCGGAAGAAGAAAATCGGCGGTTTTTTACGAATGCTGAATTCCCCGGAAAACATAGCTCATGAGTTTACAAGGTACCGCTTCCGGGGCGGCGATTTATTTAAGGTGCTTCAGATGTATGAATCCTTGACGCTAGAGGAAGTAAACACCCGGCTTCGCGAGCATTTTAACTGGGAGCAATTGGCGGTTTCGCTTGTGGTCAGCCCGTAAATGATGAATAGCAACTATGGGATAGATAAAAGCATTGGGGAAATGACGGTGCTGGTCACCGGGGCAAGCCGGGGAATCGGGGCCGCGATTGCACTCCGTTTCGCAGCTGAGGGGATGAACATCGTCCTTCATTATATGAAATCACACGAGGCTGCCAATGAGGTGGCCAGAAAGTGTCTGGAGCTCGGGGCTAATGTGTACACTGTAACGGCTGATATCAGAAGCCGGGAAGACATTTGCCGGATGAAGGAAAAGCTGGAGAGCCGCGGCCTTAAACCGGATATTCTCGTCAACAATGCAGGAATATCTCATTATGGCCTGCTTTCGGATGTCGATGATGAGCAGTGGGATGAAGTGATGGCCGTCAACTTAAAAAGTGTTTTTTTGTGCACGCAGACTTTTATGCCTTATATGATCCGGCAGCGGTTCGGCCGCATCATTAACGTCTCCTCGGTCTGGGGAATATCCGGAGGGGCCTGTGAAGCGGTCTATTCGGCCGCCAAAGGAGGCGTTAACGCCTTTACTAAGGCGTTGGCTAAGGAGTTGGCCCCTTCTATGGTTACGGTGAATGCGGTCGCTCCAGGCGCTGTCAGGACCGATATGATGGAGCGTTTTGCTGCAGATGAAATTCAGATGCTGAAAGAGGAAATTCCAGCCGGCCGGTTAGCAGACCCGGAGGAAATCGCTTCTTTGGTTTATTTTCTTGCCCTGCCCGAATCAGGCTACATTACAGGTCAAGTCATAAGCCCTAACGGCGGCTGGCTTACCTAATAGATGAGCATATTGTTGAAATTCGGCTGAAGAGGCAAGGAAAAGCGGTTTGCTGGCCGCAGATTAACGTATAAAGCTGCCGATTATTTCGCATATTACGACTGTTGATTTAAATCTCAAGCGCTAAGCGAAGGAGGATTTAAACATGTCAACAGTACTCAAAAATTTTGATACCTGGAAGAAGTTTTTGGGCGAGCGGGTAAAGCATGCGGAAAGCGTAGGTTTTAGTGATGAGGCCATTTCCCGTCTGGCTTATGAGATCGGAGGCTTTCTCGATGAGAAGGTCGACCCTCAGAACTCTTCAAACCGTACCTTGAAAGAGCTTTGGGATGTCGGTAATGAAGAGGAGCGTAAGACGATCGCCCGGCTAATGGTGAAATTAGCCAAGCAAAACGCATAGGTTGGAGACAAAAAGCTCCCTGCTTCGGGGAGCTTTTCTCCCATTTTTTACAGCCGCTTGCCTTTCGAAAATATTTTATATATCATAAAACACGTATTGTTAATGACGCCTATATTTTCACACAGCATTAAAAATTCTAAAAGCAGTGCAGGAGTAATGACCTATTTTGTCGAATGGGTACATAGGATAAAAGTAGTGGCGGTTAGTGGTATCACGTTTGTTTCCGCCGGCTTTTGGATATATACCGCTTGGATATCCTGCATTACACATTTGTGGCTTTTGGTGAAATAATATAGAAATTGTTGAAAAAGGAAACGTTGTTGAAATTCGTTGAAAATTGACAATGTTATAAAAAAGCGTAACAATTTTGGTTATGCGAACGTTATGTACGTAAATGCTGAATATGAATCCAATAGGGTTAACAATAATGGCCTTCAATTTAAATTAATTATATCAATTATTTGCAGGAGGTGATGGACGTGTCGGATTTGGGCGAACAATTAAAGGAAGCCCGCCTTGCCAGAGGCTTGTCGCTGGATGATGTGCAGGATATGACAAAAATTCGCAAAAGATACTTAGAAGCCATCGAAGCGGGGGATTATAAAGTGCTGCCGGGGAGCTTCTACGTTCGGGCCTTTATAAAAACTTATGCTGAAGCGGTAGGAGTGAATGCGGATGAACTGCTGAATGAGCATCGCCAGGATGTGCCGGCCCCGGCCGCCGAGCCGGCGATGGAGCCGGTTATGCAGAAGCGCCGCAGCAGGCAAACATCGGAGCGTAATTCGAAATGGATGTCGACTACGTTGATGTGGTCTTTTTTAATTCTTATACTGATCGTTATTTATTTAAATTTCGCGGTATGGGGCAAAAATCCGTCTGCGGACAAAAACAGTGAAACCGACCCGACGAAAGTGACGCAATCGAAGGATCCTACGAAGCAAGGCGAGCAAAGCCAGAACGGGGCTTCGAATGGAGACGGTAACGGGGCTAATGCGACAAATGGAGGAAATGCTTCAACCGGCGCGGATGGAGCATCAGAGGATGGGAATGCGCCGGATGACAATGGTACCGCAAATGAAGGAAACCTGCCCGAATCAGGCGGTGCTATTGTAGTGTCTCCGGACGGCAAAAGCGGCGGCACGACGAATTTCAAAGTATACAGCCCTGGCGGTCAACCGGTGCCCGTTGTAATCAATGCGTCGGGAAAAAGCTGGGTTGAGGTATACAAGGGTGGAAAAGACGGCGAGAAGCTGTATTTTGCTAACACTTCCGAAGGTGAGGTGCTGACGTACGAGCTGGGCCCTGAAGGGATGTATATTAAATCGGGCGCTTCCTCGTACACTGCTATTACGGTAGCGGGACAGGTGGTAGAGGATGGCAAGAATACATCCAAAATACAGCTTGTTTGGGATGCTGACGGAACCGGGTCTGGTTCTGCTGACGGTACCAATTCTTTAGCTGGGGATGGAAATACGGACGGGGAACAGCAGTAATATAACGGCAGGCGTTCTCGGGCTGAATGCCCTGGGAGCGCCTTTTGAGTTCCAATACATGGTTGGACTTTAACTATCGGATTACATATAATTAATAAATATATGCACAAGGAAGGGATGGAGAAGGTATGGCTTCTGAAAGTTCATTTGATATTGTATCCAAAATGGACATGCAGGAATTAACGAACGCGATCGATCAGACGGAACGGGAAATCGCCAATCGATATGACTTTAAAGGCAGCAAAAGCGATCTTAAGGTCGAAAAAGATGATCTGGTCATCGTATCGGATGATGAATACAAGCTGGGAGCTGTAATTGACATTTTACAAACGAAAATGATCAAACGAGGACTGCCTATCAAAAACCTGGATTATGGCAAAGTTGAGCCGGCTTCACTGGGAACTGTACGCCAGCGCATTAAATTGAAGCAGGGCATCGATGCGGAGAATGCGAAGAAAATTAATGTCATGATCCGCGATTCCAAACTGAAGGTGAAGAGCCAGATTCAAGGCGATCAAATCCGCGTCACAGGCAAAAGCAAGGATGATTTACAGCAAGTGATGCAACTGCTTCGCAAAGGCGATCTATCCGTGGATTTGCAATTTACAAACTTCAAATAATGTCACGATATAATGGTCTTTCTCTGCGTCCAAGGCGTGGAGGGGGGCCTTTGTACTTTTTTGACATGCTATATTCATAAAGCTTATACTTGTATGGAAAAACGGGTATTTCGGTTATTTTCGATGGGGGATACTGCATATGATTGAAAAAGTAAAGATCGTGACACTCGGTTGTGAAAAAAATTTAGTGGATTCGGAAATCATGTCTGGCCTGATCGATCAAAGAGGCTACCGCCTAGTCGAGGATCGTGAGGAAGCGACGGTTATTATCGTGAACACATGCGGTTTTATTGATGCGGCCAAGGAAGAGTCAGTCAATACGATTCTGGACCTGGCGGATCTGAAACAGACCGCTAACCTAAAGGCTTTAATTGTGTCCGGCTGTCTCACGCAGCGGTACAAGCAGGCGTTAATGGAAGAAATGCCTGAGATCGATGGTATTGTCGGTACGGGTGATTTTTACAATATTAATGAAATTGTCGATGAGGCGCTAAAGGGAAAGAAACCGATTCAAGTCGGAAATCCGGTGTTTAATTATGAAGAGGTGCTGCCTCGCAAGCTATCGACTGCTAAATATACGACGTATGTAAAAATAGCCGAAGGCTGCGATAACAACTGCACCTTCTGCAGCATTCCGATTATGCGGGGCAGCTTCCGCAGCCGCTCTATTGAATCGGTCGTGGCTGAGGTGAAGCACATGGCTGCGCAAGGGGTAAAAGAGATCAGCCTGATCGCCCAGGATTCTACGAATTACGGAACCGATCTGTACGGAGAATATAAGCTGGCAGAGCTGATGGATCACGTGACTAAGGTAGATGGTATTGAATGGGTAAGGCTGCACTATGCTTATCCTGGCTTTTTTACGGATGAATTGATCGAGATGATCGCGGCGAACCCTAAAATTTGCAAGTATGTGGACATGCCGCTGCAGCATAGCGAAGACGCTGTCCTCAAGCGAATGCGCCGGCCTGGACGGAACCGGGACATCCGGGAGCTTGTGGCCAAAATCCGCGCTCGAATTCCAAATGTGGCCCTGCGTACATCGCTCATTGTCGGATTTCCAGGGGAAACGGACGAAGACTTTGCAAGGTTGTGCGAATTTGTTAAAGAGATTAAGTTTGACCGGTTAGGTGTATTTACATATTCAAAAGAAGAGGACACGCCAGCGTCCAGGCTGCCTGATCAAGTGCCCGAAGAGGTGAAGGAATGGCGCGCAAACACACTGATGGAAATTCAGCGTGAAGTGTCCAATCAAAGCAGCGGTAAATATATCGGCCAAGTGATGGATGTGCTTGTGGAGCGTTATGACGGGCGCAGCGACGTATATATTGGACGTTCCCAGTACGATGCTCCGGAAATCGACGGCGAAGTATATGTAGCCAACTGCCCAGTAGGGATCGGCGAGATGGCCAAGGTTCGCATTACCCATGCCTATGAATACGACTTGTCCGGGGAGGGTGTCCTTTGAATTTACCCAATCGCATAACGCTTGCGCGTATTATGATGATTCCCCTTATGCTTGTTTTTTTGCTGCTGGATTTCCAGTGGCTCTCTTATGAGCTAAAGCTCGGGGTGTATACGCTGCCGCTCAACCAATTAATCGGCGCATTATTGTTTATTGTCGCAGCCTCTACAGACGGCATCGACGGTTACATTGCCCGCAAGCATAACCTCGTTACCAATCTTGGCAAGCTGCTTGATCCGCTGGCAGACAAGCTGCTCGTGGCTGCAGTGCTGGTTGCGCTCGTCTCCATGGGCGAGATTGAAGCGGTCATAGCGATTATTATCATCAGCCGTGAATTTGCAGTGACCGGACTGCGTGAAATCGCATTGCTTGAGGGGGCTGTCATCGCTGCCAGCAAATGGGGCAAGGCGAAGACCGTTGCGCAAATCATTGCCATTTCAGCGCTGCTTCTGAACAATTTTCCGTTCGAATGGCTGGGTATCCCTTTTGACAATATGGCTATTTGGATCGCTACGATCATTACGATTTATTCCGGTATCGATTATTTTGTTAAGAACAAAAATTTGCTTTCGTTTTCTAAAAGCTAATTCTAAAAAGCTAGTTCTAAAAGCTAATATTCAGGTAAGAAAAGAAGCAAGCGGAACAATTTCTTATTAGTATAATACGGAAGCGCTGCTGTACTTGACTGGCGTAAGGAGACGTGAGAGAAAAATGAAAGCGGAAATTATTGCCGTAGGCACCGAGCTGCTGCTCGGGCAAATCGTGAACACCAATGCACAGTTTTTGTCTCAGGAATTGGCGTCTCTTGGTATTGACGTATATTTTCAGACGGTGGTCGGCGACAATATGGGGCGGTTATGCCAAGCGATACGGGCCGCTCAGTCCAGAGCGGATTTGCTCATCTTTTCGGGCGGTATCGGACCAACTCAGGATGATTTGACGAAAGAGGCGCTAGCTTCGGTGCTGGGGAGATCCCTTCATTATGACCGGATGGCGATGGACAGCCTCGACCGGTTTTTCCAAGGCCGCGGAACGCCAATGACGGAGAACAATTTGCGCCAGGCGCTAGCAATAGATGGCTGTACGCCGCTGCAGAATGAGACGGGACTTGCGGTAGGGAATGCGATTGAGCAGAACGGAAAGTTCTATATCGTATTGCCCGGGCCGCCGAAAGAAATGATCCCTATGGTTCAAAATCAGGCGAAGACCTGGATATTGCAGCATGTGCTCACGCACGAGAAGCCGATCTATTCCAAAATGCTCAAATTTGCCGGCATCGGCGAATCCGCACTGGAAACCCGGGTGATCGATTTGATTGAACAGCAAAGCGACCCGACTGTGGCCCCGTACGCCAAGGAGAGTGAAGTTACCCTTCGTCTAACGACGAAGGCGGACAGTGAAAGCGAGGCGATGGCCAAGCTGGAAGGACTGGAGCAGGAAATCAGTTCCCGGTTTGCCGATCATTTGTACGCCACGGAAGATGTGCCTATTGAGAAAACGATCGTCGATATGCTGACCGAGCGGAACCTGACGGTCAGCTGCGCAGAGAGCTGTACCGGCGGATTGCTCATGCAGACGATTACTACGATTCCCGGGAGCGCTGCCGTATTTCACGGTGGAATCGTATGCTATTCCAATGAAATGAAAGAGAAGCTTCTGAATGTTCCTCATGATATGCTGGAGGGGGAGTCGGCTCCCGGTGCGGTCAGCGCTGAGACGGCAAAAGTGCTCGCGGAGCAGGTCCGGATGATCGTGGACACCGACTTCGGCTTGTCGATTACCGGTGTTGCCGGCCCGGGATACTCCGAACGCAAGCCGGTGGGGCTCGTATATATCGGCATATCGCGCCGCGGCAAGGATACAGCGGTATATGAGCTGAACCTGAAGGGCAATCGGGAAACGATCCGCATGCGCTCAACGAAGACGATACTTTATCATTTATGGAAGCTGCTTAAGGAAATAGAAGGCAAGGCATAACCTTTCTTGCACGCAGTTATTGTTCGCAGTATAATGTAATTACGGAAGAACCGTAGCCTGACAAATTGTTTGCGCTGCGGTTCTTTTTTTGTTTCTTTATATAAATGAGCGGATGAAAGAAGCAATTATCCCGTGTTTTTGTCGTTATGTTTAATTTCATATCATTGCGGTATTGCGGCCTTGCGGCGGGATTTACAACGCGAGTTCATCCCCTCATGGGCCATCACAAGAACAATTTCCGAACACGGCCAAGCTTCAATTAAACGAAAATCAACTATTACTCAAAGGAGGAATCTAAAAAGTTGAATACGCTAAATGGAATTCATGTATCTAATCGCGCTCTAAGCGAATGGTTCAGGGGATTAGATGGATTTTACGTACCTAAACTTCAGAATCCAGCCCATCATTGATAATTTACTTTACTAGCGACATGGAATCCATTTAAATCCATATTCCTTTCCTTGGCGCAGAAACTAACTACTATAAATCCATTTACTGTATCTAAGGTGCATTAGAATTAAGCACCGAAAATCGCAGCACCTTGAGAGTCAGACATCATCGTATGTCCTTCCCGAGTACTGCTTTAAGAGCACTGCGCCCAAAGCGAGCGTATCCCGCAGGGAGAGCGCCCTCCTAGCTGGCATTAGAATCAAACACGGCCAAAGGCCCCACCGAGTGTGTTACAGCATCATTGTATGCCCATCACGAGCAAATCACTAGGAGCACTGCGCCCAAAGCGAGCGTATCCCGAAGAGAGAGCGCCCTCCTAGCTGGCATTAGAATCAAACACGGCCAATGGCCTCACCCTAGTGTGTTACAGCATCATTGTATGCCCATCGCGAGCAACTCACTAAGAGCACTGCTCCTAAAGCGAGCGTATCCCGAAGGGAGAGCGCTCTCCTAGCTAGGAGTAGAACCAAACGCCGCAAACTGCTTCTCCCAGCGCCCAGCAGGAGCACAACCCTAAAGCGTGCCCGCGGGGCGACAAGCGGCTTGCTTGCAGTAAAATGTTCGGGAGATCCACCTTTACTCATTGAGCAGCGTGTCTTCAGGTAGCCCGGGTGGACCCAAAGTAAGACGTACCCGAAGGGGGAAAAGCGTTCCACGCTCAACAGTCAAGCGCATCCCCAAAGGGGACAGCGTGCAGGAGCGCCTCTGTCACTCCCACGTTCCCCCAATTTGCGGGAGTCCCGATGGGCTGCAAGCCCTGCGGGGGCCCTCCCTTACGGTAAGGGAGGGTTTGGGAGGGTTGAGCCACCCGAATGTATGTTCGAAAAAATGCTTGGCAAACGTTCCAAAACAAGGTACAATTATATTATAACAAGCCTGAAATTAATTAATTTTGATAAGGATGTGAGCTGATTGTCAGATCGTCGTGCAGCGCTGGATATGGCGCTTCGTCAAATAGAAAAGCAATTCGGTAAAGGTTCAATTATGAAACTGGGTGAATCTACGCATATGCAGGTGGAAATTGTACCCAGCGGCTCATTGGCGCTAGATATAGCTCTCGGCACAGGCGGCTTGCCTCGCGGCCGGATTATTGAAGTATACGGCCCGGAGTCTTCCGGTAAGACAACGGTGGCTTTGCACGCTATCGCTGAAGTTCAGAAAGTGGGAGGACAAGCTGCATTTATCGATGCAGAGCATGCGCTTGATCCTTCGTATGCCAGCAAGCTGGGTGTAAACATTGATGAATTGCTGCTTTCTCAGCCGGATACAGGAGAACAGGCGCTGGAAATCGCCGAAGCACTCGTCCGAAGCGGAGCTGTCGATGTTATCGTAATCGACTCCGTTGCTGCGCTTGTACCTAAAGCGGAGATTGAAGGGGAGATGGGGGATTCGCACGTTGGCTTGCAGGCGAGGCTGATGTCCCAAGCACTTCGTAAATTGTCCGGAGCGATTAGCAAATCCAAGACAATTGCCATATTTATTAACCAGCTGCGCGAGAAAGTCGGCGTTATGTTCGGAAATCCCGAGACGACGCCAGGCGGCCGGGCATTGAAGTTCTACTCTACGGTCCGCCTCGATGTACGCCGCATTGAGACGATCAAGATGGGCAATGACATGGTAGGTAACCGCACAAGAATTAAAGTAGTCAAGAATAAGGTAGCCCCTCCATTCAAGCAGGCGGAGATTGATATTATGTACGGTGAAGGAATTTCGAAGGAAGGCAGCATTATTGATATCGGGGTGGAACTTGACATCGTTGATAAAAGCGGTGCATGGTACTCTTATTCTGGAGAGCGGTTAGGCCAAGGCCGCGAGAATGCCAAGCAATTTTTGAAGGAGAACCCACATATTTGTGATGCAATTGAACAGAAAATTCGCGAGGCCAGCAATTTGACGACATTGGTTCCTTCCGCCTCGGCAAACGAGCTTGCGGCGGAAGAGAAAGAAGAGCAGGCGCTTTTCGAAGAATAAGGAACAATAATTCGAAGAATGTAAGAAACAATAATAAATGTTGATGATGATGCGCCCTGTAGTCTGGTGGAATCCAGGACAGGGCGCATTTATGTTGTGACTTCATTGTGCTGTATAACAAAATTTAAGTCATGATCAATGGGAAGTAAAGGTTGAACAAGGAGGACTGTCCGATGAGCGAACGTTACAGAAGCTGGGGGAGAAAGAGCACTCGGGGGAAGGAAAATAGCCCCTTGGAGAAAGAACAGGGAATAGTTGATATTTCTGAAGAGCGCTTTTGGGGAAAGACTATAGATGAGCCCAGTCATGAAAAGGAGAGCTTCGCGGATTTTCCTGAGGAAGGCGAATTGGAAATCACGAAAGTGGAGGCTCTAAGGCGGCCTAAATTCAGGTATCGTATCTATTTCGGCCCCTATGCCATTGAAGTTCATGAAGATGTCATGATTAAATACCGGATGATAAAAGGAACCGCTTTTTCCAAAGCTGATCTGGAAGAAATTATCGCTGCCGATGAGCGGCAGAGAAGCTACGGAGATGCTCTAGCCTACTTAAGCCGCAAACCGCGTACAGCTTACGAAATCTGCCTGCGCCTGGACGAAAAGGGGTGGAGCGAGGGCACGGCAAGTGACGTGATTCGCAGGCTAACGCAGGAGGGCCTAGTAGATGATGCCGCATACGCCCAAGAATGGGTCAGGCAGCGTGTAGGAAGCCACGGGAAGGGTAAACTATGGGTTCGTCATGAATTGCAGCAGAAGGGCATTGCCAAGCCTTTAATCGAGGAAGCGCTGAACGAAGTGAGCGAAGAGGATGAATATGATAGCGCCTTTCAGCTGGGATTAAAAAAATGGAAATCCACTAAAGGTGAATTGATGGAAAGGAAACGTAAGACAGGGGCTTTTCTTATGCGCAGAGGATACCCGGGCGGACTCGTCGCGAAAGTCATTCGCGAGTTGGTGCGTCAGGATGGTCAGGAATATGCGGAGGATTGGGAAGAGGAATAGGCCTGTCGCAGCGGCTGCTGTCATTTGCTTGACAATATCTTTCGTCAAATAATAAAATGTCTATATGTACAGAGTCCTTTTTTCCTTCCAAAATCATGACTCTGTGCACATTCTATTCGCCAATCATGAAGGCTTATAATGACGTGGCTCAGGATTAACGATGAGCAGCCTACCTGAATCGGCCTGTATACGATTCTTAGAAATGATGATGAATTGAGAAAGTTAACTACAACTGCAAGTATCCCAAGGAATGCCTTGGAGGAATCAACGGGGAGGTGAACAGATGGACGACTATGGAGTCTGGATCGCTCTCGTTGCAGCCGCTTTATTCTTTGGGTTCGTGATCGGATATTTTATTCGCAAGTCTCTTGCAGAAGCTAAAATTTCCAGTGCTGAACATGCTGCAAGCCAAATTTTGGAAAGCGCAAAGAAGGATGCAGAAGCACTGAAGAAAGAAACAGTTCTGGAAGCTAAGGACGAAGTCCATAAAATCCGGACTGAAGCTGATAAAGACATTCGTGAACGTCGAAATGAAGTTCAACGGCAGGAAAGACGATTGTTGCAAAAGGAAGAGTCGCTGGATAAAAAATTGGAATCGCTGGAACGTAAAGAAGAGCAGGTGGCAGGCAAAGAGAAGCGAATTGAAGAAACTCAGCAGCAAATTGATCTGATTTATAAAAGCCAGGTTGCGGAATTGGAACGCATCTCCAATTTAAGTATGGAGGATGCGCGGACTATTATTCTGAACAACGTGGAGCAGGAAGTCCGCCATGAAACAGCACAGCTGATTAAAGACATTGAACAGCAGGCGAAAGAGGAAGCGGATAAGAAATCCCGTGAAATTATCTCGCTGGCGATTCAACGCTGTGCCGCCGATCATGTTGCAGAAACAACCGTATCTGTCGTAGCATTGCCGAACGAGGAGATGAAAGGCCGGATTATCGGACGTGAAGGCCGGAATATCCGGGCACTTGAGACGTTGACGGGGATCGATCTGATCATTGATGATACTCCGGAGGCGGTCATCTTGTCAGGCTTTGATCCGATTCGTCGCGAAATTGCCCGTACTGCACTGGAGAAGCTTGTGGCAGATGGACGAATTCATCCGGCGCGGATTGAAGAAATGGTCGAGAAATCCCGTCGCGAGGTGGATGAACGGATTCGTGAATATGGTGAGCAAGCTACCTTTGAGGTGGGTGTCCATGCTTTACATCCGGATCTGATTAAAATTTTGGGACGTCTAAAATTCCGGACAAGCTACGGACAAAATGTGCTGAAACACTCGATGGAAGTTGCTTATTTGGCTGGCCTGATGGCTGGGGAATTAGGCGAGGACATCGTTCTGGCGAAGCGTGCGGGTTTGCTGCATGATATCGGTAAAGCGCTTGATCATGAAGTGGAAGGATCTCATGTCGAGATCGGCGTGGAACTGGCTAAGAAGTACAAAGAGCATCCGGTGGTTATCAACAGTATTGCATCCCACCATGGCGACTGTGAGGCTACCTCGGTGATTGCGATGCTGGTAGGTGCGGCTGACGCCTTGTCTGCTGCAAGACCTGGCGCTCGTCGAGAAACGCTGGAGACGTACATCCGGCGTCTGGAGAAGCTTGAAGAGATTTCGGAGTCGTTCGAGGGTGTCGAGAAATCGTACGCTATTCAAGCTGGCCGTGAGGTTCGCGTTATGGTGCAGCCTGACAAAATCGACGATGCAGAAGCATTCCGTCTTGCCAGAGATATTACGAAGACGATTGAGAATGAGCTGGATTACCCAGGGCATATCAAAGTTACCGTTATTCGTGAGACGAGAGCGGTTGAATACGCAAAGTAAAGGTAATGCTGAGAAGTGGCCCCGCGGGGCCGCTTTTTCTCATTGCTGCAGACATAAAGCCAGGTTTTTATGATGTGAAAAAGGTTATTAGTTATAGAGGAGGAAAAATCATTAAGGTATTATTTATCGGAGATATCGTTGGAAATACGGGCCGGAAAGCATTAAAGGAAACACTTCCTCATTTGAAATCGAAATTCAATCCGCATGTCATTATAGCTAACGGTGAAAATGCTGCCGGAGGAAGAGGGATAACCGCAGCGATTGCGAAGGAGTTTTTTGAACTTGGCGTTCATGGCCTGACGATGGGCAACCATACTTGGGACAATAAAGACATTTTTGATTTCATTGATGACGAGCCGCGAATGGTCCGTCCGGCTAACTTTCCGCCAGGTACGCCAGGAATGGGTCATACCGTGATCAAAGCGAATGGAAAAGAACTGGGGGTTGTCAATTTGATGGGGCGGACCTTTCTCCCGGCGATCGATGATCCGTTTAGAGCCGCCGATGAAATCGTCGGGAAATTAGCGAAGAAGCATAAGTGCATCCTGGTCGATTTTCACGCTGAAGCTACCTCGGAAAAAATCGCAATGGGCTGGCATTTGGATGGCCGTGTCTCGCTGGTCGTTGGTACGCATACGCATGTGCAAAGCAATGATGATATCATTCTGCCGCAAGGAACCGCATATTTGACCGATGTTGGGATGGTTGGATCGCGTGAGGGCGTGCTTGGAATGCAGAGGGAAGCGGTGCTCCGTAAGTTTATAACGCAGCTTCCTGTGCGTTTTCAAGTGTGCGAGGGCAAATGGCATTTTCACGCTGTCGTTGTCGATATAGATGAATCTACCGGCAGGGCGAAGAAAATAACTAAAATTCGTATGCTGGAAGATGAATGGATTTTGGATTAACTTTGAAGCAACAGAAACATTGCCTCTTGAAAGAAGGAGAACATGGTAAAAAGCAGGAATTTTTTCGCTTCTAACGAATATCTTCTAAGTAGTGGAATCAACCATTATTCCCAGGGAGGTACTTACCATGGAAGTATTAAAAGTTTCAGCAAAATCCAATCCCAACTCCGTTGCCGGTGCGCTTGCTGGAGTTCTAAGAGAACGTGGCGCTGCTGAACTTCAGGCTATTGGGGCCGGTGCTCTTAATCAAGCCATAAAAGCGGTAGCGATTGCCCGGGGATTCGTCGCACCTAGCGGTGTTGACTTGATTTGTATTCCGGCGTTTACGGACATTGTCATTGATGGTGAAGATCGTACAGCAATTAAACTGATCGTTGAACCTAGATAAAATAATAAACGTTCCAGCTATAAGTAGATACCTGTTTACGAGCGTAATGACGTAGACAGGTTTTTTGCATTAGGGAGAGCCGATGCTGTCATTTTTCGTTTCATTTCGCGGCCGATAGTGTAATCAGCTAATGAAAAGAGGGGTGTAAAGGTTGAAATTGAAAGTCGTCGATTTCCATTGTGATGCACTGAGTAAAATGCAGCTTAACCCGGGAATGGACTTCAATACAGACGACAAACTCGACGTTACAGCAGAACGGATGGAACGAGGCAATGTGATGCTGCAGTGCTTTGCCATTTTTGTACCCAAACGTCTTGGTTCTCCGAATATGGGGCATATTCTGGATCAAATAGATATTTACAAAACAAACGTCGTTCCCAGCGGAATACACCCGCTTCGTTTCGCCGAAGATTTGGAGTGGTGGGAGCGGATGGACGCGAAGGGCGGCCTGCTGTCCTTGGAAGGAGCGGACGGTCTGGAAAGCAATCTGCATTATTTGCGGATTTGCTTTGATCTTGGCGTAAGATTTCTAGGTCTGACCTGGAATAATGCAAACTGGGCTGCCGATGGCATCATGGAGGCACGGGGCGGAGGATTGACTTCCAAAGGGGGCGAGCTGGTTCATTTGTGCCATCAGCTTGGCATGATCCTTGACGTATCCCATTTGTCTCATCAAGGCTTCTGGGACCTTGCTGAGCTTGCGGAAGCGGCCGGAAGGCCCTTCATCGCCTCTCATTCCAATGCCTATCGCATTTGTCCGCACGTTAGAAATTTGCATGATGAGCAAATTACCGCTATGATACGGATGAATGGCCGAATTGGTGTGACATTTGTCCCATGGTTCGTGCATAATAGTAATATAGTGTCTAGCAAACAGCTATTGCCGCATATTGAACATATATGCTCTTTGGGGGGCGAAAATCATATTATGTTCGGTTCTGACTTCGATGGAATAGAATATCATCTAAGTGATTTTAGTCATTGCGGACAATATTCGGAGTGGGCGGAAACCCTGCTAAAACATTACCCCGAGCAGCTTGTCCGGGGGTGGTTGTACGGCAATGCGGTTGAGTTTTTGCGAGCGTGGCTGCCAAAAAAGGAGAAAGCGCTTTAATTAATCCAATCGTGAGATCGATATGATCGAAAACAACTATATGAGAAAAGGCTCGAAAACGCTTGCTTTTTATTCGTTTGCGACATAAAATTGACATGACTCTGAAACAGAATGTTCACAAATATGGAAGCGGCGGAATGATGCTTCCAAGTTAACATTCTAGCTGCACTATAAATATACTAAATAGTGCTAAGCGATACGATTAAAGGGGTGGGCGATCTTGATTAGTCAATTGTCTTGGAAGATCGGTGGACAGCAAGGTGAAGGCGTTGAAAGTACGGATCGAATTTTTTCGACGGCCTTGAACAGACTTGGATATTATTTATACGGGTATCGTCATTTTTCTTCCCGTATTAAGGGCGGCCATACGAATAACAAAATTCGGATCAGTACAATGCCGATTCGTGCGATTTCCGACGATTTGGACATTTTAGTCGCTTTTGACCAAGAAAGTATCGATTTGAATGCACACGAGCTTCGCAGCGGTGGTGTCATCGTAGCGGATGCGAAATTCGATCCTACTGTTCCTGAAGGTGTGGATGCAACTCTTTTCGCAGTTCCAATTACGGCGATTGCGGAGGAGCTGGGTACTTCACTGATGAAAAATATGGTGGCGTCCGGTGCATCATGGGCATTGCTTGGTCTGCCATTGGAAGTGTTCAATAAAGCAGTCGAAGAAGAGTTTGGCCGCAAAGGGCCAGCTATCGTTGAGAAAAATATCGAAGCGGTGAAACGCGGTGCGGATTATGTACTTGAGCTTGCTGGAGGGCCTATCGACAGCTTCAAGCTAGGGCCTGCAGACGGCAAGCAAAAGCTCTTCATGATCGGTAATGACGCTATCGGTCTCGGAGCGGTTGCGGCAGGATGCCGGATTATGAGTGCCTATCCGATTACACCGGCTTCTGAAATTATGGAATATTTAATTACAAAATTGCCGAAATTCGGCGGAACAGTCGTTCAAACCGAAGATGAAATCGCCGCAATTACGATGGCGATCGGCTCGAACTATGCTGGCGTTCGGACAATGACCGCATCGGCGGGACCCGGTTTATCTCTAATGATGGAAGCGATTGGGCTGGCCGGCATGACGGAGACGCCTGTCGTTATTGTAGATACGCAGCGTGGAGGACCAAGTACGGGGCTTCCAACGAAGCAGGAGCAAAGTGACATTAACGCACTGATCTACGGTACTCATGGTGAAATTCCGAAAATTGTAATTGCGCCTAGTTCAATCGAAGAATGCTTCTACGACACGATTGAAGCCTTTAACCTGGCGGATAAATATCAGGTGCCTGTCATTTTGGCGACGGATCTTCAGCTTTCGCTAGGCAAGCAGTCCTGTGAAATGCTTGATTATAACAAGATCGTCATTGACCGCGGATATGTAGTGAAGGATATTCCAGATCGCGAAGATGGCAGCATGTTCAACCGCTATGCGTTCACGGAGAATGGTATTTCTCCACGGGTGCTGCCTGGCGAGAAGAACGGCATTCACCACGTTACCGGCGTAGAGCATGACGAGGCAGGCCGTCCATCAGAAAGCCCGATTAACCGGAAGAAAATGATGGATAAGCGTTTACGCAAGCTGAACAAACTGGAAGTGACGAACCCGATCCACCTGCAAGCGCCGCATGCTGAGCCGGATATTCTCGTCATCGGAATGGGCTCGACGGGCGGTACCATTGACCAGGCGCGCACGCGTCTCGATGGCGAAGGCATCAAGACAAACCATATGACTGTGCGGCTGCTGCACCCGTTTCCGGTGGATGAAGTTCTTCCGCAAATTCAGAAAGCGAAGAAAGTACTCGTCCTGGAGAACAACGCAACTGGCCAGCTGGCCAATTTGATTAAGCAAAACATCGGACATCACGATAAAATTGTCAATGTGCTTAAATATGACGGTAATCCGTTCCTTCCTTCGGAAGTTTACAACGAATGCAAAAATGTAGCCGGAAATAAACCGCAGGAGGAGTTGGTGTAAATGGCAACTTTTAAGGATTTTCGCAATAAAATTAAACCGAATTGGTGTCCTGGGTGCGGAGACTTCTCCGTGCAAGCTGCCATTCAACGCGCTGCGGCCAATGTAGGGCTGGAGCCGGAGGAGTTGGCTGTCATTTCCGGAATCGGTTGTTCCGGCCGGATTTCCGGGTATATTAACGCTTACGGCCTCCATGGCATTCATGGGCGCGCACTGCCGATTGCCCAAGGGGTGAAGCTGGCGAATCGTGACCTGACGGTTATTGCTTCCGGCGGCGACGGCGACGGCTTCGCGATTGGTTTAGGTCATACGGTTCATGCGATTCGCCGCAACATTAACATTACCTATATCGTTATGGATAACCAGATTTATGGTCTTACCAAAGGACAAACTTCCCCACGGAGCGGCGAAGGCTTCAAAACGAAGAGTACGCCCGAAGGTTCAATCGAATCTACGTTGTCTCCGCTGGAGGTCGCGCTCGCTTCGGGAGCGACTTTTGTAGCGCAATCGTTCTCCAGTGATTTGAAACAGTTGACTTCACTAATTGAACAAGGGATCCAGCATGAAGGCTTTTCACTCATTAACGTATTCAGCCCATGCGTCACGTTCAACAAAGTGAACACCTACGACTGGTTCAAGGAGAACATCATCAATCTGGATACGGTGGAAGGCTATGATCCTACAAACCGTCTAGCTGCGATGACGAAGCTGATGGAGACGGGCAGCATGATTACCGGCTTGATCTATCAGAACAAAGAGAAGAGAAGTTACGAGAATCTCGTACACGGCTTTTCCCGGGAACCGCTGGCGCATCAATCGCTGGCATTATCCGAAGCTGACTTTGACAATCTTGTAGCGGAATTCAGATAATTTAGTGAAAGACGTCCATTTTGTACGGACGTCTTTTTCTTTTTGTTTGGATTAGGTGTATAATGGGTATCGATGTGAAACGATATCGACATAGAGAAAAAACTGAGGAGTGTTTGCAAAATGAGCAAAACAGTGCCAGTCGGCGTATCAGCGCGTCATATTCATTTGACTCAAGAACATATCGAGACTTTGTTCGGACAAGGCTACCAGCTTACGGAATTTAAGCCGCTATCCCAGCCGGGGCAATTTGCGGCCAACGAGACGGTTGCTGTCATCGGTCCGAAGGGTCAATTCGACAAAGTGCGTATACTGGGACCTGCACGTCCTGCTTCGCAGCTCGAAATTTCCCGTACGGATTCGTTTGCCATCGGTGTGAAGGCGCCCGTTAGGGAATCTGGAAATATCGATGGTACACCAGGCATTAAAGTTAAAGGCCCGGCCGGAGAAGTGGAACTGCAAGAAGGGGTAATCGTTGCGGCTCGCCATATTCATTTCCATACCTCTGATGCTGAGAAATGGGGCATTAAAGATAAACAAATGCTGAAAGTTCGTTTGAGCGGAGAGCGCGGCCTTGTGCTGGAAAACGTCATTGCGCGCGTATCTGATTCCTTTGCACTGGACATGCATATCGATACGGACGAGGCTAATGCAGCTGGCGCCAGCAATGGCGATACGGCTGAAATTATTGATTAATTTACAGTATTTGATAACGGGCTATTCCAAGGAGTTTCTCCTGTGGATAGCCCGTTTCAGCATTTTTATAGTTAATTTTTATAGTTTATGGTTTACGTTGCCTGCGTATTCTCAATTGATACGGCGTGAGCGATGCAAGGGATCGTCTCGCCCTGCTGGAATGACAAGGGAGAGAGAAGCGCGCCTGTCGCTACGACAAGAATTCGGTTTAATTCGCCGCGCTCCAGTTGATTCAGCAAGTGTCCATAGGTTACGACAGCGGAACAAGCACAGCCGCTGGCCCCCGCTTGAACTTTCTGTTTGGTGTAATCGTAAATCATCATCCCGCAGTCCTTATAAACGGTTCCTTCCATCGGGATACGATGTTCTCTCAGTAAATCTTTGGCGATATCATAGCCTATTTTGGCTAAGTCGCCTGTGACGATCAGGTCATAGTACGACGGATCGATTCTCAAATCCCTGAAATGGGCTTGAATGGTGTCTACCGCCGCAGGTGCCATGGCCGCTCCCATATTAAACGGGTCGCTGATTCCCATATCGATAACTCTGCCAATCGTCGCTGAAGTGACAGACGGACCATTCCCCTCCAGTGATACTACGGCAGCGCCAGACCCGGTGACGGTAAACTGGGCCGTTGGCGGCTTCTGGGAGCCATACTCCGTCGGATAGCGGAACTGCTTCTCCGCACTGGCGTTATGGCTGCACGTACCGGCCAGTGCGTATTTGGCACCGCCATGATTCACGGTGAAAGAAGCGAGCGCGAGACTTTCCATCGAGGTGGAACAGGCACCGAAGAGGCCTAGGAAAGGGATGTTTAGCGATCTGGCGGCAAAGCTGCTGCTGATGATCTGATTCATCAAATCTCCGCCAAAATAAAACTGAACCTGCTCTTTGTTCAGACCTGCTTTTTTTACGGCTAGGTTGGCTGATTCTTCAATGAGCGTCTTCTCCGCCTTCTCCCAGCTTTCCTGTCCGAGATACAGGTCTGAATGTATGATGTCAAAATCTTCGGCCAACGGCCCATCGCCCTCGAATGGGCCAACGATCGCCGCCCTGCCGACGATCTTCGGTTTGTTCTCAAATATCCAGCTTTGGTGGCCTTTAAGCATGTCACGAACCTCCTCCTCCTGTATATCCAGGCACGAAAATCGCGTAAATTAGCCCAATGATGAACGCGGCTACGGTACCGAATACGATAACGGATCCGGCTAATTTAAACATTCCCGCTCCGATTCCCAGGACGGTTCCTTCGCTGCGATGCTCAATGGCGGAAGAGGCCATGGAATTGGCGAAGCCGGTAACTGGCACGGCGGACCCGGCGCCGGCCCACTGGGCGATTTTATCGTAAACTCCTAGTGCCGTAAGTATGACGGATAGTAATATCAGTATGGCAACGGTCGGGTTTCCCGCATCCTTTTCCGTAAAACCGCCATACTTCATGAATGCTTGCCGAATAGCTTCTCCAATAAGGCAGATCGTCCCTCCGATCAGAAAAGCACGGATACAATTGCTCCATACGGGGCGCTTCGGTTCTTTGGATTGTGCCAGCTTCTGGTATTTTTGCTGGACCGGCGTCATCTTTTCGTTTTTGTTACCCATCGATATGCCTCCTATCTAGCTAAAATCGGCCTGACGTCTTTTATAATTTGCTGCAGTTGCTTGGAGCAGCTGGCATATGACTGCCTCGGTTGTTCTGCTTCCGTCGATAAAGCATACATTTCCAGATCGGCTTCGCATTTTTTCAATAGCGCGAGCAGCGCTGCTTTTTCTTGAGGCACAGGGACAGTAATTTTATCGTCGTAAAGGTCCACATATAGCTGACCGAAGCCGTCAACTTGTGCGAGATAGACATTATCGACAGTTACGCCAAGCTTCTCCAGTTCGGTATGAAGCCATGCCCTGCTCAACCCGATCGTAGAGAGCGGTTCGTCCATTATGTTTCCGTCAAGTATGACGGCCTGTGTCTCGGGCTCCGGAGAAACCTTGATCCCTAAATGAGATGGAGTTATAGGTTGATACTCTCTCTTCAGCAGCACATTGATTTCCCCACTGGGCTCGATGATAGCAAATTCAACCTCGGCCGCTTTGAATATGCTTTTTTTACGAAGCTGTTCCAGCAGCTCCTCGTTCGTAAGTTTTTCTTTCTTCAAATTGTCCTCAAGGATTTTGCCGTCCTTAATAAGTACGGTAGAGCTGTTATCGATCCATGTTCTTGCTTTTTTACTTTTGATCTGCAGAAATTCGATTCCTAGCGAGATGAGAACCCAGACACTCAGGGCGATAACACCGACATACCATTTATTCTCATAGTTTATTGAAATATAAGCAGCCAAATCTCCGATCGTAATCCCTGTAATGTACTCAAATAAGGAAAGCTGCGAGATCTGTCTTTTGCCAAGCAATTTGGTCAGAAGAAACAGGACCGAGATCGCAGCCAAAGTTCTTACGACAACCTCTAACCATATTTGCACAATGACACTCCTTTCGCTGCGGATTAAACACGGGTAACCAAATTATGTGCAGAAGCAGTTTTTTTACTATTACAAAATTTGGTATTTTGGAAGCGGTATGTTTTGTGGGGAAATGGTGAAATTATGATGGCGAAAAGTAAAGTTATTAGCGAAGGTGGTGAATGAAAAAATGACAGTAGCAGCACAAGTAAAAACGACGCTGGCGTCTTTAAAAAGCGCCCAAGCGAACCTGGAGCAATTTGCTCTGAACACGCAAAACCAAAACGCTAAAAATTTGTTTACTACTGCCGCTCAGCAAACGCAGCAAATCGTTGATCAGGTAGAAATGCGGGTTCAAGACCTTGAAAATGAAGAGCCGCAATACAAAGGATTCTAAATTAACGCAAAATGAAGGCTGGCCCAACGTCATAAGATGACAGCGGGGCAGTCTTTTTATGTTGGCTCCAAGAGTAGGATCCGCCTGACCATATTAAAGTAAAGCATTGATGTTCTGGATATCACTTTAGAACCATGTTATAATTTAGTGTAATGCATTTTTAAAATTATCATTAAGACTTTTGTGTTTAGCGATAGATTTAATTAAAGGAGTGGGCCGACATCATGGCTAAGGAAACGAAAGATTACTCCAAATATTTTGACTTCTCGGACGCTAAAGTCATTTCCGAAGACGAGCGCGGGAAGAAGATCAGAATCCGCGGACGGGATATTCAAATTCTTTCGGAGCCGGATCACCGTAAAGAAAAGCAGCGCGGAAAAGAGGATATTCAGGTACTGTACGACACCGCAGTGCCTGACGAACTCAAAGGGATCGGAACCGGTAAAAAATACATTATTTATACGTATGGCTGTCAGATGAATGAGCATGATACCGAAACGATGAAGGGCCTGCTGGAAGAAATGGGCTATACATCAACGGAGGAACGCAAGGAAGCGAACATTATTTTACTTAATACGTGTGCAATTCGGGAGAATGCCGAGGATAAAGTATTCGGCGAGCTTGGCCACCTGAAGGGATTAAAGACGGAAAATCCGGATTTGCTGCTTGGGGTATGCGGCTGCATGTCGCAGGAAGAGGTCGTCGTCAACCGAATTTTGCAAAAGCACGGCTTTGTCGATATGATTTTCGGCACACATAATATTCACCGTCTCCCTTACTTAATTCAGGAAGCGTTATTCAGCAAGGAAATGGTTGTCGAAGTATGGTCCAAAGAAGGGGACATTATCGAGAACTTGCCGAAGAAGCGGGAAGGCATGCGCGCTTGGGTTAACATTATGTACGGCTGCGACAAATTTTGCACCTATTGCATCGTACCGTTTACACGTGGCAAGGAGCGCAGCCGCCTTCCAGAGGATGTCATTGCTGAGGTTCGCAACTTGGCACGGCAGGGCTTCAAGGAAATTACGCTGCTGGGACAGAACGTCAACGCATACGGCAAGGATTTCACGGACATCGATTACACGTTTGCCAATTTGATGGATGATATCCGCCAGATCGACATTCCGCGTGTTCGTTTCACTACCTCGCATCCGCGTGATTTTGATGATGCTTTAATTGAAGTATTGGCGAAGGGCGGCAACTTGGTGGAGCATATTCATCTTCCGGTTCAATCCGGCAACACCGAGGTGCTGAAGCGAATGAGCCGGAAATATACGCGGGAGCACTATTTGGAGCTCGTAAAGAAAATCAAGACGGCGATTCCAAACGTAGTCTTGACGACGGATATTATCGTCGGATTTCCCGGGGAAACCGAGGAGCAGTTCGCGGACACGGTGTCACTCGTTTGTGAAGTTGGCTTTGACTTCGCTTATACGTTTATTTATTCACCACGTGAAGGGACGCCGGCCGCCGTCATGGAGGACAATGTGCCGATGGAGGTCAAGAAGGAGCGTTTGCAGCGGCTGAATGACGTCGTTAATGAACATTGCCGGATAAGCAATGACCTGCTGGAAGGGGCGATCGTCGAGGTGCTTGTGGAAGGCGAGAGCAAGAACAACGCCGACGTACTGTCCGGTAGAACACGGAGCAATAAGCTGGTTCATTTTGAAGGCAGCAAAGATTTGATCGGCAGCTTCGTTCAAGTAGAAATAACGGATCCAATGACATGGTATATTAAAGGAAACATCGTATCAGAGCAGGTTACCTCTGCTTAAACAGTAAGCTGGAGGGCGAATCCAGATACCGCGAAGGTGAAGCGGATACTCTGATGTGATCATAATAGGGAGGATAGAAACTTGGGACAAGAGCATGAGAACATGACAGATTGCGGAATTCCGAAATACAATTCCCGCGATCTTGTCATTCGGGAAGATATTATGTCTAAAGCAAAAGAGCTGGCAGAGCTCATAGGAACGAGTGAAGAGGTTCAGCATTTCCAGAAAGCGGAGCGTCTGATTCAGAAGCATGAAAGAGTACAGACATTAATTAGCGCCATTAAGAAGAAGCAGAAAGAAATCGTTGCTTTTCAGAGCTTCGAGAATCAGGCGATGGTGGACAAAATCGAGCGGGAAATTGATGAGCTTCAGGATGAATTAGACGGAATTCCGGTCGTTACCGAGTTCCAGCAAAGCCAGAGCGATATTAATTACTTGCTGCAGCTTGTTGTTTCTGTTATCCGTGATACGGTGTCAGAGAAGGTAAACGTCGAAGAGGGCAGTGAACCGGCTCCCTCATCGGGGTATGGCGAGTAAGTTGTCATTCAAGGTGCGGAGGCTTCCCCTTCGCACTTTTTTTGACCAGATATGATATATATTTATTGCCTTGTATATTTAATGAGGTTAAATATTAGAGATGTGTGCATATGTGTAATCGAATAGCGGCATCTATGCAATAATACAACTAGAAGGGTGATTACCCGCATCAGAACAGGGGGGACGATAATGGATTGGACGGATATCATGTCCCGCAGCGAGAGCTCATTCTGGGGACTGCTTGGCCTCCGGCTGTTATCGGCAGACAGTCAGCGCGTTGAGATCGGTCTTACCGCTAACCAGTCGCACCTAAATTCTATGGGAATTGTTCACGGTGGAGTGCTGTCTTCGATGATGGATCAGGCGATGGGGATGCTAGTAACCGCTGTTAAAGGCGGCCAGGAGGGTGTAACGACCCATTTGAATATTAACTATCTAAGTCCGATGTCCGCCGGAGAATTAATTGTAACTGCCTATCCGCTGCATGAAACTTACCGGACGATGACATTGCGGGCCGAGGTTTGCAATAGCGAGGGGATACTAGGTTGTATTTCGACCGGCACCTTCCGCTTGCCAAAAGATAAGGGGAAAGCCGTCACAGACCGGGGCTAAATTAAGTTTTAATATAAGATAGGGCTAAGGAAATGTTGTCGCAGCGAAAGCTGCGCAGCATTATCATATGATTAATGTGGTGATTCAAGATGAGTATGGAACAGGAAAAGGAACAGGATCAGGGACAGCAGCGATATGATGCTAAGAAATACAGGACGCCGGACGGCATTCCTGCCGATATCGTCATGTTTACATTAGCGAAGCAGGAGCGGAAGGCGTCAACGAAATCCCTCCCAAGGTTCGATTTGAAGGTGATGCTGATACGACGGAGAAGCTGGCCGTTTGCCGGTGCCTGGGCGCTGCCGGGAGGATTTTCCCAAGAGGACGAATCGCTGTACGAAACAGCTCGCAGAGAGCTGAAAGAGGAGACAGGGGTAGACGGCCATCATTTGGAGTATCTTGGCGTGTACAGCAAGCCGGGCCGGGATCCGCGCGGATGGATTATTTCGCATGCTTTTTTCGCTCTCGTAGAGGAGTGGGTGCTGGAAAAACGCCAATCGGCGGACGACGCCCAGGAAGTAGGATTGTTTACGGTCAAGGAGGCGCTGGATGATTTGCAATTGGCGTTCGACCACCGGGAGATTTTGGAGGATGCATATAAAAGAATTCAGCAGCAAATGCTCCATACTACGATTGCGAAGCAGTTTTTGCCGCCTCATTTTACACTAGGTGAGCTGTATCAGGTCATTCAGACCGTCGTTCCGGATTTTGCCGAGCTGAACTTTATTCGCAAAATTACGTCGACCCGCAGCAGGCAAGGCATTTTGGAGGAGGTACATGATGAGAAGGGCGTTCCGATGCTGTCCAACCAATACTCGCAGCGGCCGGCTCAACTGTATCGCTTTACGGATTACACGCCGCGCCTGTCCATTTATACGTAGTGACTCGTAAATCAGTTTTAAGGTGTGTTTTACATACAACGGTGAAAGCTTATAATAATAAATACAGCATTTTGGATTCGTTTTCAGCGCTTCAGGGATGAAGCCGCTGTGGAGTTTTGGAGAGAGGATGAAAGAAATATGGAAAGCGCAAGTCTGGCGCTGCATACGGATAAATATCAAATCAATATGATTTACGCGCATTGGGTGAATGGCACCCATGAGCGTAAGGCCGTGTTCGAGGCTTACTTCCGCAGACTTCCTTTCGGCAACGGGTATGCCGTGTTTGCGGGCTTGGAACGCATCGTGCAATATATATCCAATTTGCATTTTACAGATAAAGATATGGCGTTTTTGGCTAAGCAGGAGGAAGAATACGATCCGGCATTTCTGGAGCTGTTGCGCAGCTTCCGGTTTAAGGGGAATCTTCATTCCGTTCCTGAAGGCGCGCTTGTCTTCCCAAATGAGCCATTGATCCGTGTAGATGGGACCATTATGGAAGCTCAGCTTATCGAGACAGCATTGCTTAATTTCATGAATTTCCAGACGCTGATCGCCACGAAGGCATCCCGCATTAAACGGGTAGCAGAAAAAGAGGTGCTGTTGGAATTCGGCACGCGCCGCGCCCAGGAAGCTGACGCCGCCATTTGGGGTGCCCGGGCTGCCTATTTGTCCGGGTTCGATGCAACATCGAATTTGCTGGCTGGAGAAATTTTCGGCATCCCGACGAAAGGCACGCATGCGCATTCCTGGGTACAGAGCTTTGACTCCGAGCTTGAAGCGTTCGAACGGTTCGCCAAAGCGCTTCCCGATCAAGTCTCGCTGCTCGTTGACACGTTTGATACGCTGGATAGCGGCGTGCCGAATGCGATTAAGACCGCTAAACTATTGGAGAGTAAAGGGAAGCGGCTTAGCAGCATTCGGCTGGATAGCGGCGATTTAGCCTACTTGTCGATCCAGGCTCGCAAAATGCTCGATGAGGCAGGTCTGCCTTACGTCAAAATCGTCGCCTCTAACGACCTGGATGAGAATACGATCTTTAACCTGAAAGCCCAGGGGGCCCGGATCGACATTTGGGGCGTGGGCACTCAGCTTATTACGGCTGCAGACCAGCCGGCGCTTGGCGGGGTGTACAAGCTTGTTGAACGGGAGAAGGATGGCCAAATGGAGCCGGCGATCAAAATTTCCGCCAATCCGGAGAAAGTAACGACACCAGGCAAGAAAGACGTGCTTCGAATCGTCGATAAGGAGAGCGGTAAAGCGATAGCGGACTACATTTGCTTTCCTCATGAGCAGCAGGCGCGAGATGGAGGCAAGCTCCGTCTGTTTGATCCGGTTCATCCCTATCTGAAGAAATCCGTTAAAAACTATACGGCGGTATCTATGCTGCAGCCCATTTATACAGATGGCGAGCTTGTGTATCAATTGCCTTGCTTGGAGGAAATCCGGGAGTATCACAAGGAGCAGCTGAAGATGTTTTGGCCGGAGTACCTGCGAAAGCTTAACCCGGAAATTTACCGGATCAATTTAAGCCAGGAAGCTTGGGAATTAAAGCAAAGTTTGATCGAAGAGTATATGGGCCATTCCGAAGATTAATTTAAATATGTATATTTTGAGACTGTTACCAGGCAATTTGCCCGGGGCAGTCTTTTTTTTAGCTATTAGAAAGTATAAAGTACGTGGCCAGAATTTCCTGATAAGGCATGAAAAACTGCCGCTAATCGCGGTCTATCTTAGAGAATACGCCGCTGGACGTTTTTTTATTTCTCGGGAAAGCGCAAAAAACGCTATTTTCAGCGCTGCTGCCCGCCCCATTCGACACTGGTCTCAAAACTGTCCTTATGACATTTGTTACATCCGTCACACCCCACATATGATAAATTGAAAAATTAATCGAGGGTTTATTGACTCGAAGAAAAAGCACTGCATTTGAAGTGTGTTTTCATCGTTTTTTAGCTTTTAATAATGTCGTTATGATGAACTCGCAAAGGCGAAGGAAGGGAGTCAAAGCGCGTGGTCCAATTACCAAAATTGAACGAGTTGGGTTTTTTTGAAATTAGGCTGGAGTCCATCGGAGGGCTTGGTGCGAATCTTGCCGGCAAGATGCTGGCCGAGGCAGGAGTTGAGGGAGCTGGGCTTAACGGGGTAAGCTTTTCTTCCTATGGATCGGAGAAGAAGGGTTCTCCGGTGAAAGCGCATATCCGTTTCTGTGATCTGAAAACACCGATTCGGGATACCTCGCCCGTAGAACGGCCGCATATCGTCGCTATTTTCCAAGAAGCGCTCGCTAAGACTGTAAATGTGATCAGCGGAATTTATGAAGACAGTACGGTGCTTGTAAATTCACGGAAATCTCCGGCCGAGCTCAAAAATCAAATGAAGCTGCTCGGCGGAACGATCGCTGTTGTCGATGCTACGGGAATCGCTCTCGAAGAGAAGAACCGTGTCAACATGGCGATGCTGGGGGCCATGTTCCGGCTGTGTCCTTTCCTGGATCCGCAAACGATGAAGGACGTTATCCGAAAATCACTGGAAGCGAAATATCCTCAGTCGGTTGCTCCTGCACTGGCTACATTTGAAAGAGGGTACCAGGAAGTGACGTTCGAAACTTTTCCGCTGCCAGAGGGAATGAGCATGCCTTCATTCGTTCGGGCTGATACGCCAATTCTTGGCTATCAAACGCAACCGATTGGAGGAATTGTCGCCAATCCGGGCAACAGTATTTTGAAAGATTTAAGCATTTCCCGCTCGGGCATGATGCCTCATTTTAAAGCAGACGCTTGCATTCACTGTGCGCAATGCGACAACGTATGTCCTGACAACTGCTTTGTCTGGGAGGAGCTGCCGGATAAAAGAGGACGCTTACAGATGTTTTTGCAGGGGATCGATTATCAGTATTGCAAGGGCTGTCTGAAATGTATTCATGCCTGTCCTACGGACGCACTGTCCGGGGAGCGGGAAGAAGAAGGATATGCGGAAGCGAACCGTTTCCCGCATCGTTTTGACCTGGCTGTACAGTAAGAAGAGATGTCGGCGGACGAATGCTATGGTTGAAGAAGTCTAATATATTATAGAAGGGCGGAAGCGATATGGCGATGGATATTGCAAAAGAGCGAGGCACTGCCAAAGTGGAGCAGCGGGTAGTCTATGAATCAGGCAACGAAATGGCGGCATATGCAGCGCATCAAATAAATTATCATATCATGGGGTATTTTCCGATATCCCCCTCAACAGAAGTAGCTCAGTTTCTCGATTTAATGAAGGCTAACGGTGAGCATGACATTAAGCTGATTCCTTCTGACGGGGAACACAGCTCTGCGGGAATTTGCTATGGGGCATCTACAGCCGGCGGCCGGGTATTCAATGCTACGAGCGCTAACGGTTATATGTATATGCTGGAACAAATGCCAGTCCAGTCAGGAACACGATTTCCGATGGTCATGAATTTGGTGTGCCGCTCTATTTCCGGCCCATTGGATATTCACGGCGACCATTCCGATTTGTATTTTGCACTGAATACCGGCTGGCCGATCTTGATGTGCCGTGATCCTCAGGCGGTATATGACATGAATATTATGGCCATTAAGCTGGCCGAAGATCCGGAAGTACGGCTGCCTGTACTCGTTGCCTCGGACGGTTATTTTACATCGCATCAGAAACGCCGTGTGCATACTTTTGCTCATAAGGAAGATGTATTGAAATTTGTCGGCGAGCAGCCGCCAGCCGGGTTTCCTGATACGCTTGACCGCAATAACCCGATTACCGTCGGTCCGTACATGAATGAGCCGGACTATATCAACAACCGTTATCAGCAATCTCAGGCGATGTACAAGGCGGAGGAAGTGTTTGAACGGATTGCGGAAGAGTATGAGCTGCTGACTGGAAGAAAATATGAAATGCTTGATACGTACCGGATGGAGGATGCGGAAGTTGCTGTTTTCTTGATGAATTCTGCGTCTGAAATTATTAAGGATGTAGTGGATAATTTGCGGAGCCAGGGAATCAAGGCCGGGTCGATTGCGCCGAACATGATCCGTCCATTCCCGCAGCGGAAAATCGCCGAAGCGTTGAAAAATGTCAAGGCGGTCACCGTAGGGGATCGGGCAGACTCCTATGGGGCGCATGGCGGAAATATGTCAAACGAAATTAAGGCTGCGCTGTTTACTTATGGCAATACGACGACCCAGGTAGTCAGCCGCGTATACGGACTGGGAGGGAAAGAGTTTTATGCCGAGGATGGCCATTATTTATTTTCTCTCGCTATTGAGGCGGCGAACAGTCAGCGCGTAGAGGTGCCGTTCGACTATTACGGACATACTCCGGGAGATGCGGAGAAGGCTCCGAAGCGGTTGCTGAAGCCGCTGCGTTTTGAAGATTTGAAAACAGGGCTCATTACAGTAACGAAAAATGAAGAGTCCGGAAAGCTTGGCGTCCGTATTCCTCCGCTGCGCGCCTTGACCAAGAAGCCGAAGCGCATTGCACCAGGGCATGGCGCATGTCCGGGCTGCGGCATTTTCTCGGGACTTGAGCTGTTCTTTAAAGGGATTGAAGGGGATATCGTCGCTTTATTTCATACGGGCTGTGCAATGGTTGTCACGACGGGATACCCTTATTCCTCCCATAAGGCAACTTACATCCATAATTTGTTCCAAAACGGGGCGGCGACGCTGTCAGGCGTTGTGGAAATGTTCTGGGAGCGCAAGCGCCGGGGCGAGCTGGATGATCTCGGATTGCAGGACGATTTCACCTTTGTGATGGTTACCGGAGACGGCGGGATGGATATCGGCATGGGACCAGCGATTGGCGCCGCGCTGCGCAACCATCGCATGATCATCGTGGAATATGACAATGAGGGCTATATGAATACAGGTGCTCAGCTGTCTTATTCGACTCCGCTAGGGCATCGTACATCTACTTCGAATATCGGTTCCGTTCAGAAGGGGAAAGTGTTCCATCACAAGGACACGGCACAAATTATGGCGGCCACCAACATTCCCTATGTGTTTACTGGCAGTGAAGCTTATCCGCAGGATCTGGTCAAAAAAGCGGCCAAGGCCCAATGGTACGCTCAGAATGAAGGGCTGGTCTATGGTAAAATACTAATAGCCTGTCCACTGAACTGGATTAGTCCTGATGATGAAGGGACAAATATTGTGGATGCTGCGGTAAATTCCTGCTTCTTCCCTCTTTATGAGGTTGAGCGCGGTGAAACTGCCATAACGTACAATCCGGATGAGAAGGGCAAAAGAGTTCCGCTCGTGGATTGGCTGAAAACGATGGGCAAAACCCGCCACTTAATAAAACCGGAAAACAGTGAAGCTCTTGCCGAGTTTGAACGGGAAGTGAACCGGAGATGGCAAGTGCTGCTGGCCAAGCATGAGCATCCGTTTTTGTAGGGCTAAGCTATTGCACGAATTTAATGTTGAAATCAGATCATCGCAGCTATGTCCTTGCGCTGATAAAGGGGAGGCGATTTCATGGAGACAGCTTTTCGCGCATTTCGTGTCCACAGGGATGAAGAAGGATTCACATCCGGGGTGGAAACGCTGAGCATCTCCGACTTGCCGGAAGGCGACGTTACGGTTGAAGTGCATTATTCCAGTGTCAATTATAAAGATGGGCTCGCCAGCATACCTAACGGCAAAGTGGTCAGCAGTTATCCGTTGGTGCCTGGAATTGATCTGGCAGGCATAGTGCTCAGCTCGCGCAATACAAAGTTTAAGGCCGGAGACAGTGTACTTGGTACAGGTTATGGACTCGGCGTGTCTCATTGCGGAGGGTATGCGGAAATCGCCCGTATGCCTGCAGAGTGGCTGGTGCCTTTGCCGGAAGGTCTTACACTCCAGGAGAGCATGGCGATTGGCACAGCCGGATTCACCGCTGCTTTATCGGTTGAGCGGCTATTGCATAACGGACTTGAACCCGCTGACGGCCCTGTTCTCGTTACGGGCGCGACTGGCGGCGTCGGCAGCATGGCCGTGAACATTTTGGGCAAGCTTGGTTTCGAAGTCGTTGCTTCCACGGGAAAACCCGAAGCCGAGGAGGCGCTGCGGCGCTGGGGGGCTTCTTCCGTCGTTTCGCGTGAAGCAGCCATGGGCGCTGTGAAGGGGACGCTCGGCAAGGCACAATGGTCAGCCGTCGTCGACCCTGTAGGCGGAGCTGGAACCGGCGAGATTATGAAAGCTGTAAAATACGGCGGCTCTGTTGCGTTATCCGGATTAACGGGCGGCGGAGCATTTCAAACTTCTGTGTTTCCTTTTATTCTTCGCGGCGTCAACTTGCTTGGGATCGACTCGGTCTACTGTCCGATGCCTGAGCGGGTCAAGCTGTGGCAGCGCCTGGCGGCGGCATGGAAGCCCGAGCAGGTGCTGCGTGAAGCCATTAAAGTGTATCGGCTGGAGCAGCTTGAAGAAGCCTTTGGCACGGTACTGAGCGGCAAGGCGCTGGGGCGCCAGCTCGTCTCCTTGCAAAGTCGTTGAATATGTATGTAATAAGAAAAGGGCTGTCCCCAAAGTGATCATTGATGACTGAGAGGCTCCCTTTTCTTTCAAAAAGCTTTCTGTTTCTTCGGAATCAATTTTCGCCCTTGCCTGGATAATCCTATTCTTAAGCTCCTCTTAAAAAAGCTGCCGGATACTAAGCTGTCAAACATTATGCTTACATACACAAATGGATTTTATGTAACTAATTATGCTCAAAACGAATGCCTAAGGGGATTAGATGGATTTTATGCATCTATAATCAAGAATCCATTACCTGATTGACAATTTCCTTCTTCTAACGGCATGAAATCCATTTAAATTTACATATCCTTCTTGGCCGCAGAAACTAACTACTATAAATCCATTAGATAAGTGTTGAACTATTAAAAAAGTTGTAGGGCAAGTAAATCCTTGAGCAAAGCTTAGGATAACGTCGTGTTTGAGATCGTGGCATTAGCCCATCATCTACTGAAAGTGACAGGCATCCGCTCGCTACTCTTCGGAAAAGAAGACAAACAAAAAAGTTGGACGGAAAACATTACGTTTTTCCGCCCAACTTTTTATTTTGGTGACTTATTGGGCAGCCCTTTTTTTGTTATTAGGATGTCCTACGGTTAGGTTGAGTCCGCCTCCTCGTATGAAACGAATGGACAGGAGACAATCTAATGCTGAATAGTGTAAGGAGTACAGGAAAAAAGAAGGAGGATGGGGATGAAGATGCGGGGGCTTTATTTATATTTCAGCGTGCTCCTGGTCCTGCTGGCGGCTACTGCAGGGTGCGGCGGGGGCAGCAACAGAATTGCTAAGGAAGAGCTGGATCGAGTGCAAATGAAAACGTACCGCAAAGGAAATATACGACAGTTAAATCAAGGGAAAACGCTGAATAATGCACTGCTGCAAAACCTGCAAGCCGAATGCGCCAAACGCGGCATCCGGCTGACGAAAGGGACCTATGCTGATTCACTGGACGGTACGATCAGCTATAGCTATTTAATTGAAAGTGATCCCCGGCATTTCGTAATCGTCTACGTTTACCCATCAGAAAGTGTACGTATTCGGGAAATGGCAGAAATTTATGGCGACGGAATCGGAATCGCTCAGGGGGATAATCGGCCAGCGACCAGAGGGGCAGCGGTTATTTCCGCACGCGGAAGGACGGCCATCGTTTACGGCTCCAGCGGACAAACAAATATGCACTACCATGCTGATATGAAAGCGATATTCGAAGGGCTGCTGGAGCGGATATCCAACCCGTGAATTTGTTATTAAGAGCACTCAGCGGGCAATAGTACTATGATTTGATCATCGTCATGTAACGCCGACTACCGCGCACTGGGAGCTTTGCGCGGTGCCTATGCTTTGTAAATTTCACGCATGACATGCCTTAGCTCGGGGATTATGATTCGCTCCATGGCAAGTTTAACGGCCGCTTGCGAGCCCGGCATGGAGAAGACGGCCATGTTGCTTAGCGTCCCGGCAATGGCCCGGCTTAATATGGCGGCGGAGCCGATATCCTCCGTAAAACTCAAGTAGCGAAAAATTTCCCCGAATCCGGGCATTTCTTTGTTCAATAAGCTGCGAACCGCCTCGTAAGTCGTATCCCGGGGGGAGATGCCGGTACCGCCGCTGAGCAGAACGGCCTCTATACTGCGGTCCGATGCTGCTTCGCGCAGCAGCTGGCGAATGCTGTCATAGTCATCCTTAACGATTTGATATTTAACGATGTGATAGCCGTTCGCTTCGAGAAGATTTCGGATCAGTTGACCGCTTGTATCATTTTCAGAGGTCCGGGTATCGGACACGGTTACGATCATGCAGGAAACATGCTCAGGCGCCTCGTTGCGGTGTTGTTCAATGGATCTCATAGTCTCGTTTCCTTTCTAAGTAAGGTTTTGTTCCTATTCTAACATCATTCCCTGCCGTTTATTGCCGGGACAGGTTGCATCCGGGAAAGGCATAGTGTAAACTCGCTCTCATGGAAGTGGATTTGAAAGCGGGGGAATTTAGGATGTCAGAAGCGGAATTGAATAAAGTTACACCTATTTATATATTATCCGGTTTTCTCGGGAGCGGCAAAACGACGCTGCTGCAGCGCATGTTGTCCTTTTGGAAAAAACAGGGGCTAAAGCCTGCGGTCATTATGAATGAAATTGGAGATATTAATTTGGACGGCATTCTTGTAGATGAAGAGGTGCCGATGGCTGAAATGCTGGGAGGCTGCATTTGCTGTACGGTCCGTGGCAACCTCGGTATTCAAATGTTCGAGCTCATTCGTACGGAGCGGCCTGATCTCATCGTCATTGAAGCGACCGGTGCGGCGAACCCGATGGAAATATTGGATGCGGTAACCGAGGTGTCGCTGACGGCCAAGCTTGACATCCGGCCGATGATTACGGTTGTCGATTCGGTCCATTTGTTGGCGCTCCATGAAGCCCAGAAAGGAAAAACGTACCGTCTGATGATGGAGCAGATTCGCTGCGGTTCCGTTCTTATCATGAATAAAATCGATAGATTGGACGAAGGACAGGCACAGGAGGTTCAAGCATTGCTGCAGCGCTTGAACCCGTTTGCCAAACTTCTTCCTGCCGAAAAATGCGATGTAGATATTGATGCTCTTACTACTATGTATAGTCGCCAAGCTGCGAATCATGATCACAGTTGTGATATGGATATGGATAAGAGTAAGGAATCGAATAAGGACAAGGAACAGAAAAAGGATACGGATAAGGAAAAGGATAGCAGCTGTCAGCAGGAACATACGCATACAACCCATGAACATGTAACGGTTTATGCGCATTATTTTCAGGAACCTGTAAACAGCGAGCTGTTTGAACAATTTCTTGCCGAGCTGCCCAGAGAAGTATACCGCGGCAAAGGAGTGCTAAGCTTCTCCGACACATCAAGCCGTTTTTTATTCCAATATGCTTATAGGGAATCTGACTACATAAAAATAACGCCTCAAGGTTCAGTGCCTGATGTAGCTGTATTTATTGGCGAGCATTTTGATAAAAATAAGCTTGCGAATCAGCTGCGCCAGCTGGAAGTCAGATCTCGTTAGCCATTGTTCATATTTCCCATACCGCTCTTGATCGTTTCACTTCAGGCTGTTCCTGGTTAGTTTAATAAGGAGATTGTTAGTGGAACTAAGGACAAACTACGCTCTACAGCTCTCAGGAGGGATAGAAAAATGACTCAGGAAAAATACAGAGTATGCATTGAAGCTTGCCTGGAATGTATGAATGCTTGTAATTATTGCTATGTTTCCAGTTTGAAGGAATATGATCTGGCGATGTTGCGAGAATGCATCCGCCTTACCCGGGAATGTGCGGAGATTTGTTCTTTTGCTGCAGAGTCCTTATCGAGAAACACGCCTTTTGCCAAAGAAATATGCGAGCTCTGTGCGAAGGCTTGCGATGCCTGTGCAGCGGAATGCGGCAAACATGAGCACCATCACTGCAAACAGTGTGAGCAGTCCTGCCGGCGCTGCGCAGAAATATGCCGCAAAATGATTCAAGCCGCATAACACACACCGCGCGCATCTCCCAGCGCGCGGTGTTTCGCTGCATGACAGCGGTCGGTCGACCACATGAACATGAAGCAGGGAAAGCCACGCCTTCAATATCACTTCGGAAAGCTGTCATTTTGCTGAAACTTTCCAGCCCGCCGCTGCGTCTGAGAGGATAGAGGTGATAAATGATGAAATTTAAAAAAATGAAAATGGCAGCTGCGCTTATGCTGTCGAGCTCTTTGCTGCTAGCCTCCTCTGCTTCCGCATTCAATGATGTTGAAGGCAAGGATGCAGCAATTACAAAGTCATTGCATCAAAAAGGCATTATTCACGGCGTGACCAAAGACAAATTTGCCCCTAAGAGTCATCTCACAGGAGCGCAAGGCGTGAAAATGATCGTACAGGCGTTGGAGCTGAAAGGAAAACACGGAGGAAAAACCGGTAATGGAGCTGGATTCTGGTACTCCCATTCACTGCAAATCGCTAAGGACAACGGCATTAAATTGCCGGCCGATTTCAAGCCGAATGAGAAGCTGACGCGGGAAGCCTTCGCTGATATTTTGCTGCAAGGCGTCAATGCAACCGGCAATTATCCGGTCGTGAAGATGTACATCAATATTGCGGATTCGAAGTCGATTAACCTGGACTACATGAACAGTATCCAGACGCTGCTGCTTATGAACATTGCCTCCCTGGATGAGGACGGCAAGTTTCATCCGAAGTCAGCGATCAACAGGATCGAAGCAGCCCGTTTAGTGTACAATGCGGCGGAGTTTGTGCGCAATCATCAAGACAATACGATCCCGGATAAGGAAGGGGAGGGGCATCTGGATCAAGTATCCTACAATGTGGAGAAGGTAAACAACGAGGTGAACAGAGTTGTGTTAACCCGTGCTAACCAGCCTCATCCCGGTTATGGGATTTCTGTAGCCAAAGTGGAGTTCAATGAGAAGACGGCGGTTGTATACTATGAACTGCTGTCCCCGGAACCTGGCAAGTTTTATCCACAAGTAGTGACAGACTCCAAGATAGAAACGTATGTAGCCAGCCATTATCAAGTGAAAATAAAACAGTTGAAAAAATAAGCTAATGCCAAAACGCCACTCACGGTTCCAAGGTGAGTGGCGTTTGCTGCATCTTATTTAGTTGACACCGTCAACGTTTGAGTACCGCCGATTTTAACCCGGCTCAGGTTGGATTCATCGCTGTTCGCCCGGATGCCGCGCTTAAAGGCTGCGAGCCGGAAGCGGAGCCGGAAGCTGTCTCTGCAGTCGTCTCTGCAGCGGTTTCTGCGGCGGCATTTCCAAGCTGGAGGCGGTACATTTGATGATATCTGCCGCCGAGAGCCAGCAGTTCCTCATGCGATCCTTGTTCAACGATCTCGCCGCGGTGCAACACGAGAATTTGATCAGCGCTTCGAATGGTAGAGAGGCGATGAGCGATAATAAATGTCGTGCGGCCCCGTTTCAAAACCTCCAGCGCCGATTGAATGAGCGCTTCCGTCTCTGTATCAATATTAGCGGTCGCTTCGTCCAAAATTAGAATCGCCGGATCAAAGGCGAGCGCCCGGGCGAAGGAAATTAACTGACGTTCGCCTGCGGATAGAGTGCTCCCTTTTTCCACTACCGGTTCATCAATTCCTTTGGGCAAATGCTGCAAAATCCGCATCGCTCCAACGTCTTCCAGCGCCTTGATAACTTTTTCCCGCGTAATGCGTTCATCGCCCAGGCTTACATTCGAGGCAATGGTGCCTGTAAACAGGAATGGGTCCTGCAGCACGATGCCCATATGCTGGCGAATCCATTGCTTCGGCAATTCGGTTACCTTCTGGCCGTCAATCGTAATGGTTCCTTTTTGAGGATCGTAGAAACGGAACAGCAGGTTAATGATCGAGCTTTTTCCTGACCCTGTATGTCCAACGAGAGCGACGGTCTGCCCTTGCTTTGCTTCAAAGTTAATGTTTTTCAGCACAAAATCTTTCTTATAGGCGAAAGAAACGTTGTTGAATTGTACATTTCCTTTATAACGGGGCATGAAGCCGTCTGTTACTTCTTCACCCGGTTCATCCATCAGTTTAAAGACGCGGCCTGCGGATACCATCGACGAATCGAGAGCGGCAAGCTGGTTCACCATTCCGGTGATCGGCTGGAACAGCCGACCCAGCACATCGACGAAAGCGTACAATACCCCGATGGAGATGAATCCTAAGCCGGTTAACTGGGCTGATCCGAAATACCATAGAACAACGGCGAAGGACAGGCTGCGAAGCACATTGACGAGATTGTGCGAAGTCAGTGCATTCAAATTGAGCATTTTGTTCTGGTGCTTCATATAATCGTCATTTAAGTTTTCAAATTCCTCCTGCGTCTGCTTTTCACGCCGGAAAATGCGAATGATGGTCATCCCTTGAATCGATTCGTTAATGATCGCGTTAATTTCGCTCAGGCGGGAACGAATAATGGTGTTGTACTTCGTTGCAAACTTTCTATAGAGTACAACCCACAGCCAGATGACCGGAACGACAAAAAGACAAATTAGTCCAAGCCGGACATCGAGCAGAAACAACGCCACATATACGCCCAGCATGTTGATGATGCCCGAGAAGAAGTTGGATAGTACAGCGATGAATAAATCCTTGACGGCTTCGGTATCGTTGGTCACCCGGGAGACAACTTTTCCCGCTGGCAAATTGTCAAAGAAGTTCACCGGCAGGCGCTGGATATGACTGTAAACGTCCGTGCGAAGCTTGCGGATGACTTTATTTGCCGAGGACTGCAGCCAATACGTCTTGCCGAATTCCATGACGATGGCGATGGCTAGAAAGACGAAATACCAGCCGACCAACGCGATGATGCCCGGAACCTCCGGTTTGTAAAAAGCGAACAGTTCAGTTGGCTTCAATTTAACAGCCGGATATTGGAACGCACTCCCGTTGTAATCGATCGTTAGCACGCCGTTGCTGAAGCTGCGCTCACCGCTGGCCTGGGTAACGGGCTCATTAACGAATACGAAAGATGTTCCGGTTTGGAGGACCCGGACTTCCTGTCCTTTGGGCTCCCCGGCGGCAAAACGGTCGCCCCGCTTGAAGTAACGTCCATCGTAGGCCGCTGTTTCTTCACTCGCGGCCGTGGTTTCATAGAATGGCCTCTCGATGGCGAGGATATGATCATCGATCATGGAGCGGGCGATGAACGGCCCAGCCAGTTCCGCTGCTACACCAATAGCGAGCATAACCAGGGCGAGAATAAAAGTATTTTTCGCTGTGAGTGCGTATTTAAATAATGCTTTTCCTGTATGAGTATGCATTATGACACCTCCCCGTCAGTAAGGTCGGATTCCACCTGCTGGCGTTCGTATTGTTCGCGGTACCACCCGCCTGCCCGCAGCAGTTCTTTATGGGTACCCTGTTCGATAATCCGGCCTTTCTCCAGCACGACGATCCAATCGGCATGTTCTACGGCAGAAAGGCGGTGCGTGGAGATCAGTGTAGTTTTGCCGGAACGCTTGTTGCGAATATTATCGATAATTCGTGACTCCGTACGGGCATCGACCGCGGAGAGCGCATCGTCCAAAATAAGAATTTCCGGATTGGCGATAAAGGCTCTCGCCAAGGACACTCTCTGCTTCTGGCCGCCGGAGAGGGCCACCCCTTTTTCCCCGACCAGCGTATCCAGCCCGTCGGACAACGTTTCCAGATCCTGATCAAAGGCAGCGGTGCGAATGGCCTCCATTATAAGTTCATCGGATGCATCCTTACACCCGAATTGAATGTTCGCTCTGACGCTTTTGGAGAACAGAATCTGCTCCTGTGGAACATAACCGACCCATCCGTGCAGCTGCTGCAGAGCGATATGCTGGATCGGTACGTCTGAAATCGTAAACTCCCCTGTGCCAGCAGGATATTCGTGAAGCAGCTGCTTCAGGAGCGTAGACTTGCCGCTGCCGGTTCTGCCAACGACGCCGAGTGTTTCGCCGCGCCGGACCGATAAAGTAATTTGGTCCAGATTGAGCATGGCAGAGGTCGGATATTGAAACGTGTAGCCGTTAAACTGGATCGTGTCAGGCTGCGCCACAATTACCGGATCGTCAACGTCCTCGACATCGGGCTTCACGCTAAGCGTTTCGTTAACCCGGTCGAGCGATGCGCCGCCGCGCTGCATAATGTTGATTAATTCGCCGATGGCAAACATCGGCCAGATCATCATGCCGAGATACATATTGAAGGATACGAGAGCGCCAAGCGTCAGCTCGTTATGAAAGACGAGATAAATGCCATAGGTTAAGCCGATGGCATAGCTCAGGCCGACACAAAGCCGAATCGTAGGCTCGAAGTAGGCATCGACCCGGGCCACAGCTAGATTTTTACGGTAAACGTCATCCGTTACGTCCTGGAACCGTCTTTCGTCCAGCCGTTCCTGCACATATGCCCGGATTACCCGGATGCCGGCAACCGATTCGAGCACCTGATCGTTCATGTCGCCAAATGCGTCCTGGGCGAGCGTGTATCGCTGGTGAATAATCCGGCCATAAATCATCATCGCCAAGGCGATGAACGGCAGCGGAATGATCGCGGCAAAAGTCAATTTCCAGCTGATGAGCGTGCCCATCGCTACGAAGATGACGGTCAAATAGACGGTTGAGTCGGTTAAGGTCAGCATGCCGAAGCCGGCCGTCTGCGCCACCGATCTTAAATCATTCGTTGCCCGGGCCATCAGATCACCAGTCCGGCTCCTTTCAAAAAACGGCGGGGTCATTCTTGTCAAATGGCTCATGAACCGCGAACGCAGCAGGCGCTCGATCAGATTGGAGCCGCCAAACAATTTGTGCATCCATATATAAGTCATATAATAGATGACGATGAGTATGCCGATGATCATAAAAATATATTGAGCTAATGCGGTCCAAGTGATCGAGCCGCTAACGATGTCATCAATTGCGCTGCCAAGCAGTCTGGGTGGGACGAGTTCGAAAATCCCCGTGAAGATCAAGAGAATCAGCCCGATCGTATACCGCCGTTTTTCCCGCCGGAAAAACCAGCCCAGTTTCTGGAGAACGGAAAACATAACAGTTTCCTCCTATTCCTAAAACCCATTTTGATAATGTAAATGGTAGTTTGGTTTGAATCAATTTGTAAAAAAAAGCAAAAAAGGCATATCGTCCGTAAACGATATGCCTTGAAAGCTTCACATATAACGCGTACGCTGCTATCTGAATCAAGCAACCGCCGCTTAAATGGCCTAACCTGTTCCCGTTAGAAGGCAGCGGGGAAAGGCGGATTAGAGAGTTTGTTCAAGCCAGCAGGGGTCACTCCGGTATTTAATTGTAGTGTTGCGATAATTCGAGCTGCAGGAGTATGATGAATAACAAACACCGTGATCACCCTTTCATAGTTATTAGTTATTGGTAATTAATGCAATTGAGATCTCATATGTTTTTGAGTTTAACACCGCTTTCCGAGGAATGTCAATTTTTATTTTGGCAATTCGCTGAGGAATAGTCTAAAATAAGGAGAAGATAGGAGGGGATCGAGATGATCAACGTTACGAAAGATGCGGCCGCCTGGTTCAAAAACGAACTTGATGTACAGGAGGGGCAAGCGATCCGTTTTTTTGCCCGCTATAGCGCCGGAGGAACGATCCATCCTGGATTTTCACTCGGCATCGGGATTGAAAGCCCCGTATCTCCAGGAGCTAAGTCGGAAGTAGAAGGGATTACTTTCTATATGGAGGATAAAGACCTGTGGTATTTGCAGGGCTATAAACTGAACGTCATATATAATCGGAACCAGCAGGATATTGAATACGAATATGAAAAGACCGAAGCGGCCGGGGTTCAAGGCTAGCCAGCGGAAGATCGCTTCCGCAGCGCGGTGCAAAGCGGTAGCGTACAATCAGACATCAGCATTTTTTGCAAAGGTAAAGGCCCGTATATACGGGCCTTCCTTTTGTGCTAATGGGGTTAATGGCGCTGATTATGATTTGAGAAGATATTGTCTTCCAACGCAAATTCAAAATCCTGTATATCGAACACCTGAACGGGAAGCTCGGCTTCAATAATGCGGCGGATGAGCTCCAACTGGTCCGTTAAGACCGGTGAGTCCTCACGCTGCGCAGTCAGCACGATCTCTGTCTCGATCGGGTCAAGAAATTCACCGTATTGTTCATTATCAAGCGCGTTGACTACAGTCCAGGATACATTTTCGCCAAACAATATGCCTGAGCTTTTGGACCAGGGGACGTTCAGAGTTCGTTCCAGCTTTTTGCGGTTTAATGGCTCTTCCAAGTAAGCTATTAATTCACTAATTTTATTCTTCACATGCAAATCATCAGCCGGATCATGCATGAGCGGTTCTGGACTCTGTTGAAATTCGTAGAGCTCCATGACGGTGGTATAGGGTACAATATATTCCACAGGCGCACTTGGCGCAAGCAATTCACCATAAATCGCCACCATCACGGCTTCGATTACAAATCGACGTGACATGGTTATCCTCCTACAAGCGGTTGCTGCACTTATCGCTGTCTTGACGCTACAACAGTCTGCGTTCCAAACTCATACTGACAGCAACATATTATAGGGAGTATATCATATCATGAATACAATGTGCAGCTTTGATCGGTAAAAATGAATGACGAATGGAGGAAGGTTATGCCTGAATCACAGCATCTGGCACGGCAAGCTGGCTTGTCTCCGGGTGTCCTTGCCTGGATTAGGAAGCAATGCGGAGCGCAGTGGCACATTCGCGGTATCCGCCCGCTGTTAGGGGGGATCTCGTCTGCCGTCTACGAGCTGGAACTGGAGGGAAACGGCGAGAGCGCCAGTTGGGTGCTTCGCCAATATACGAACCGGGACTGGCTGGAAGAAGAACCGGATCTCGTCGCGCATGAATCGGCTGCGCTTCAAGCCGCATCGGAGTGCGGGATTGCAGCGCCGGGCTGGCTCGCCTCCGATTCCAATGGAGGAGGCAGCGGCACGCCTTCCGTCCTCATGTCGCGCTTGCCAGGCGAGGTCGTTCTTATGCCAAAAGCCCGGGCAGGCTGGCTTCGCGGGCTCGCCCAAGCGCTGGCCCATTTGCATCTTCAAGGAACGAAGTCGTTCCCTTGGACTTATTTTTCATATATCGATCCGACTCGTTTCAGTCTTCCCGAATGGACGGGGAAACCTGAGGTTTGGCGGGACATCTCCCGGGTCATTCAGGGGCCGGAGCCAGCATATACGCACCGGTTCATTCATCGCGATTATCATCCTGGCAACGTGCTGTGGGAGCATGGGCGGGTGTCCGGCATCGTCGACTGGGTCAATGCCTGCTTGGGGCCGTCAGGAATCGACATCGGTCATTGCCGGGTGAACTTGGCGCAGCTTCACGGGCCTGAGGCAGCTGACCGGTTCCTCGAAGCCTACATGGAATGCATGCAGGGCGGGCAGGGAGCTGAATACGACCCTTACTGGGACATGGTGACCTTAGCGTGCTACGTTTCGGATGGTCTCGAGGTATACCGTGGCTGGACAGATCTTGGCGTAACGCATCTGAACGAGGAGTTGCTGGCTATACGATTGGATGAATATGCGGAAAGTCTGCTGCAAAGACGTGCGGCCAGCCTTATAACGCGTTAATTTCGTAATTATGGAATTATTTACGGGTCATTGATTTCTACAACATTCAAATTCGTCTAACAGAATAGCATAAGGGATGTGCGCATCAGTTGAAACATTGGAAAGCTTATTTTGCTTTTGTTAAACCTTATACGAAATGGATCTTGCTTACATTATTTATAGGCGTGCTGAAGTTCGGTATTCCGTCAATGCTGCCGCTGGTGCAGAAGTATGTCGTTGACGATATTTTGCTGAATAAATCGATCGGGCTTCAGGATCAGGTCTCTCAATTGATGATCGTACTCGGGATCACTTTGTTCCTCTTCGTCATCGTTCGAGGGCCGGTGGAATATGCCCGGCAGTATTTCGCGCAATTGATTACGGCTAAAATATTGTTCGATCTGCGGAACCGGCTCTACAGCCATTTACAGAAGCTATCGCTCCGTTATTATCAGAATACGAAGGTAGGGGAAATTATTTCCCGCTTCATTAACGATGCAGAGCAGACTAAAAACATTGTTGAAGTCGGCATGATGAACGTGTGGCTGGACGCTTTTACGCTCGTATTTGTGCTCGGCTTCATGTTTTATCTCGATCCGGTACTGACACTTGTCTCCATTGCGATTTTTCCACTGTACGCTATTGCCGTTAAGGTGCTGTACAAACGCTTGAAGCAGCTGACGAAAGACCGCTCTGCAGCGCTTGCGGGCATTCAGGCCTATCTTCACGAGCGGATTCAAGGCATATCCGTCATTCGCAGCTTTGCCCTTGAGAGACATGATCAGGCCAAACTGGAAGGGATCAACGGAAATTATTTGCGCAAAGCGCTGGCACACAGCCGCTGGAATGCCTGGACGTTTGCCATCATCAATACGCTAACGGACATCGCGCCGCTGCTTGTTATCGGATATGGCGGATACCAGGTGATCCAGGGAAATTTGACGCTCGGCACATTCGTAGCTTTTTTCGGCTATCTGGATCGTTTGTATTCGCCTTTGAAACGGCTGATCAATTCCTCCACTGTCCTTACCCAGGCTTCCGCCTCATGGGAAAGAGTGCTGGAATTGCTGGAGGAGCCCTATGATATGGTGGATAAACCCGATGCGCTTACGCTGCCGAAAGGAAGCCAGGAGATTGCCTTGCAAAATGTATGGTTTAAATATCATGACTATGATCCGTGGGTGCTAAGGAACATTACGCTGAAAATTCAGCCTGGTCAAACCGTCGCCTTCGTCGGCATGAGCGGCGGGGGGAAATCGTCGCTCGTAGGACTCATCCCGCGATTTTATGACATTCAAAAGGGAGTTCTGAAGGTCGGCGGCCGGAATGTAAAGGACTGGACGATGGAGAGTTTGCGCGGTGGAATCGGGATGGTGCTGCAGGATAACTTTCTGTTCAGCGGCAGCGTTCGCGACAACATTCTGCTGGGGAATCCGGACAGTAGTGAGGAAGCGGTCTATAAGGCTGCGCAGGCCGCCAACGCGCATGATTTCATTATGGAGCTGCCGAACGGGTACGATACAGAAGTGGGGGAACGGGGCGTAAAGCTGTCCGGCGGACAGAAGCAGCGGATTGCGATCGCCCGCGTATTTTTGAAGGATCCGCCGATTTTGATTTTGGATGAAGCTACTTCAGCGCTCGACTTGGAATCCGAGCGATTAATCCAGCAGTCATTGCAGCAGCTCTCCAAAAGACGGACAACCCTGATCGTTGCCCACCGGCTGTCTACCATTACACATGCGGATCAAATTTTGGTAATGAAAAACGGCGGGATCGCCGAGCGGGGAACCCATGATGAGCTGATAGAAAAAGATGGGGTGTATGCGCAGCTTTACAACATCCAAAATCTTAACCCATAGTTCTATATGGCCTTATACTAATCCTTAATAAAACATGCGCCCATGAAGCTACTGCTCCATGGGCGCATGTTTCTTCAGGCTTTAGCCAGTTGGTTATTGTTTGATTCTAGCTATGATGAACGATAAACAGACAGCCCTCCACATTGCTACATCTCGTAGGTTAAAATGGAAAGTGGAAAGACCAACCATTTCAGAGCTACATAGCAAAGGAGAGCTGATACTATGCAGTCTATCACAAAATTCGTCGGTTTAGATGTATCCAAAGAAAAAATTTCGGTGGCCATTGCGGATTCAACCGGGGAAGCCCCTCGCTATTACGGGAGCATTCCACATTCGGCGGCGGCACTTCGTAAACTCATCAAA
>NZ_KB907282.1 GCF_000381905.1 Paenibacillus fonticola DSM 21315
TTCCCCGGTTGAATCCGCAATGGCCACCGAAATTTTTTCTTTGGATACATCTAAACCGACGAATTTTGTGATAGACTGCATAGTATCAGCTCTCCTTTGCTATGTAGCTCTGAAATGGTTGATCTTTCCACTTTCCATTTTAACCTACGAGATGTAGCAATGTGGAGGGCTGTCTGTTTATCGTTCATCATAGCTAGAATTAAACAACAGTCGGTAATATCTAAATCCAATCTTTGCAAGGAATTACATCCTCCAAAACCGAAGTTAACGACGTGGTTACCCAGCGTGACTGCGTGGCCATTCGTAAATACGTAGTATAGGATTCAGAAGTATAGGATGCAGAAATCTGTAAATATTCTGCAGGGTGAAGGACAATATAGACATTATTTTCAGGCCTAGGGCTTTCACTGTAATTTTCGGGCAATTAAATCCCTCCACCCGCATATAGCGGGTCGTTTTTTGTTTCGCGCGTTTCACGCACTCAACTGGCTAAAGCCTAAATAAAAAGCTCGAAGCCCCGATCAAGACTGGGGCTTCGAGTTTACAAACCGATATGGATGATCCGAAGAAGCTGCTACCCGCCGTTTCGTTTGAGCAGCTCAATGAGCTTATAGAGATCATGCGCGCCGCGAAGCTGTTGTTCGATTTGCACATTCATATAGGCCAATGAATCCATGGTGATTCTTCGAACCTCCGACAGGCTTTGCTGATTGATCTTCTCCATGATCCCGCGGACCGTCTCCAGCAAGTAAACCGAGGACTGTACGGTTCTAATAATTAATAACCGGCGGATATCGTCGCGATGATATCGCCGATAACCGCTCTCGGGATCGCGGTCAGGGGCAATCAAGCCCTCCTTCTCCCAGTGCCGTAGCGTTGTAGCAGGCACACCGATTTCCTTCGCGACTTCCCCGATGGTATACCACGGCTTTTTCCGGCTGGCAAGGAAGCTCGCCATTTGATCCGGCTTTAAGATCTCCAATGCCTGCAGGGCTTGCTGTTTCTTCTGATACAGCTCGGCCTGCACCCGGTTGATCTCCCACAACGCTTCCGTATATTTTTTCTGCTGAAGCATCGGCATCACCTTCCGCACCAAGGCCATGCCAAATCCCGGATACATCGCCCGGATACACTTAAAATACGCCTCATGTTCTTCCGTATAAATGCGATAGCCATTGGTCCCCCGCTGAGGAGGCGGAACAATCCCCCAAGCTTCGTAATGCCGCAATGCACTCGTACCGACATCTAATTTCCTGGCAATTTCAATGGGTTTAAGTTTCATACAGTCATCTCCCCATACGGCGAAAGGTTAAATTAAAACATTAGAGTAATGTGACGGCCTATAATCTTGTTGCGACCTTGACTGGTTATTCTACAAAGCATCATAAACCAAAACCTTCACACTTGCACGAATGTTGTAATATCGAGTTAGATTCAACGATTTCACTAGGAGGTTGTTTGAAATGACGGAGCAAATGTCTGGAAAGATCATCCCGATCCTGCCCTGCAGGTCCGTAAATGAACAGCTTGATTTCTACCAATCGTTAGGCTTTGAAATGACGTATAAGCAGGCCAGGCCGAACCAATATGCTTGCGTGCGCCATCCAATAGCAGAATTGCACTTTTTTGTGCTTAAACAATTGGACCCCGCGAAGAATTACAGCATGTGTTACATACATGTGGCTGATGTGGATGCTGTCTACGAAACTTTCTGCGAATCGTTAAAAAGGAACACGAACCGCATTCCGGCTAGAGGTTATCCAAAAATAACGAAGCCGAATAACCTTGCGGAGGATCGCAGGTTTATTCTCGTCGATCCATCGGGAAATCGCTTGCTCATTGGCACAAAGCATGCTGCGCCCCAATCCGTGGCCGGGCCTGACGACACAGTGCAAGCTTCAAAATTTAGAAATGCATTTGAAACGGCGTACAAATTGGCCTATGCCAAGGATGATCCTGCGCATGCTGCCAAGGTTTTGGATTCGGTGCTGCCAGGAATGGAAGAGGTGCCGCTTCCCCTTAGGTACAGAGCCGGAATATTGCGGGCGGATATTGCGCATTTACTGGATGAGAATGAAGCCGCACTGTCACTCATGGATGAAGTTAGCCAAATCAGCCTGTCCCAGTTGAGTCTGTCTGCAGAGGAACATTTTCTGGTGCAGGAGGCGGACAAGCGCTTGGAGGAGCTGAAAGCAGCACTGCTGGCAGATCAAAGGCTGCAGCGACCGGAATAGCTTAAGCGCCATCCCTTCCCAACTGGGGACAGCCTAGCTTCACTTAAAACCTTAAAGTAGCGTGGACAGCTTTTGTTCCTGATTACACCGCTGCATACAGCAGCCGCTTCTTAAACCTTCACACTTGCACGAATGTTGTAGTATCGAAGTAAGTTGAGAAATTTTTCGAGGAGGAGATCGTTTGCGTAACGAGATACTTATTAAGGGTGCGAGGGAGCATAATTTGCGCAATATTTCCTTGTCCATCCCTAAGAGCAAGCTGGTTGTACTGACAGGTCCATCCGGATCGGGCAAATCCACCTTAGCGATCGACACTTTATTCCGGGAATGCCAACGGCAGTATCTGGAATCGATGGGCATGCAGGGGATCAATAAACCGAAGATGGACTCCATCGTCGGCCTATCTCCGGCCATCAGCGTCAGCCAGCATGTGACCAATCGCAATCCGCGTTCCACCGTAGGCACAGTCACCGATATGTACACGAGCTTGCGCATGATTTTTGAGAAGCTGGGGAAGCGGCCTTGTCCGAATTGCCATCAGGAGATTCTGCCAACGCTGAACCAGGAGGACATTGAGAAAGAAGCGGGCAGCTTCAAGGAGTTTATTAAGTGCCCCCATTGTCAGCATCGGATGGAGAAGCTGACGCGCACCCATTTTTCCTACAATACGATAGAAGGCGCATGTCCGACCTGCAAGGGGCTAGGCGAGGTGGTGCAAATTCATGAGGCGTCCGTCTTTCATCCAGAGAATTCGATTGAAGATGGCGCTGTTGATCTCTGGAAGGGGCGGTATGCGGATTATCAGGTGTCGATTGTCAAGACGGCCATGAAGCACTACGGCGTACCGATCGAGGACGGTCTCCTCTTGAAGGACTACAGCCTGGCGCAACAAGCGATCCTGTACTATGGCGTGGAAAGTCAGGAAGTGAAGCAATGGTTTCCTCATATCGCTCCTCCGAAGACGGTAGGCGATGGAAAGTTTGAAGGCGTACTGACGGGCATGTGGCGGCGCTTCTCTGAGAAGTCAGGCGCATCGGCAGAGGCAGAATCGTACTTTTATTCGCAGCAATGCCATGACTGTCAGGGCAGCCGGTTAAATGAAATCAGCAGAACCGTTACGGTTGCGGGTACGACGATCCCCCAGCTTGTCCATCATTCCCTGGAGGAAATGCTGGATTGGGTGAAGCGGGTCGAGTTATCGCTGGATCACGATTCCCTGCTGCAGGTAGAGACGTTCACTCTGGATATGGCCACCAAGCTCAATCGATTGATCCGCACCGGGCTGGGGTATCTGACCTTAGACCGCCAGACGGTCAGCCTCTCCGGCGGCGAAGCCCAGCGCATCCGGCTAGCCTCCATCCTGGATTCGGCCTTGACCGGCGTGCTGTATATTTTGGATGAGCCTACGGCAGGCCTCCATCCGCGAGATACTTTGGGCTTAGTTAGCGTAATGAAGGATTTACGGGATCTGGGGAATACCGTCCTTGTCATCGAGCATGATGTCGATGTGATGAGAGAGGCGGATTATATTATCGATATGGGGCCGGGAGCGGGAACTTATGGCGGAATGGTCATCGGCGAGGGAACGCTGTCCGAGCTCGTCCACCAAGAACAATCCATCACCGGCCAATACTTGCGCTATGAACCTGCAGCAAGAAGAAATGTGCGCCAAGGTACGGGACAAGCGATTGTCGTGCATCGGGCTAGCCTTCATAATTTGCAGGATGTGACGGTGTCCTTTCCGGTCGGCTGTTTAATTGCGGTGACGGGAGTTTCAGGCTCTGGAAAATCCACGCTCGTGTTCGATGTGCTGGCGAAGGGAAATGACAAGATCCATGAAGGCTTTGAGCGGGTGGACGGCTTGGAGTACTTCGGCCAAATGGTGACCGTCGGACAATCGCCACTCAGCAGGATGAAGCGTTCGAATGTCGCAACGTATACAGAGGTATTCACCGAAATCCGCAATGCCTTCGCGCAACGGAAGGAAGCCAAGCAGCGGAAGCTGACGGCCAAGCATTTCTCCTTCAATACGGAGGGCGGACGCTGCGAGAATTGTCAGGGGCTCGGGTATGTCCCGATGAACATGCTGTTTTTCCCGGAATTGGAGGTGACATGTCCGGTCTGCCATGGACAGCGCTTCAAGCAGGAGGTACTGGCCGTTCAATATAACGGGTATTCCATCAATCAAATTCTGGAGAGCTCGGTACAGGATAGCTTGGATATTTTTAAGGAGGAAGGGAAAATCCGTTCAATCCTTGCATTGCTGGTGGAGATTGGCTTGGGCTATTTGAAATTGGGGCAGTCGCTGACCACGCTCTCCGGCGGGGAAGGACAGCGGTTGAAGCTGGCGAAGGAGCTGATGAGGACAACGCAGACCAGCACCCTTTACTTATTAGACGAGCCGACGACAGGGCTGCATCCGAGTGATGTGAAGCAATTATCCAAGCTGCTGGATCGCCTCGTCGATGCAGGAAATACCGTAATTATTGTCGAGCATAACAGCGAGCTGATCAGAACTGCGGACTGGATCGTTGATCTAGGCCCGGAAGGGGGACGGCAGGGCGGTCATGTCATCGCAGAAGGGACACCAGAAGCGGTCATGAAGCATGCGAGCTCGCATACCGGACGGTATTTATGATCATCTAAGGCAAGTTCTCTGCACTGGCAGTTATGAGAAGACGCGGTAGGCCAGCGGATCGGATCGCCCTATGCGCTCGAAGGTTCGCTCCGGCGAGGGGCATCTGGTGCATAGCGGACCGATGTTCGCAAGGATAGAGCATAGCGGGACGCGCTAATCCTCCATTTAGGCCAGGTCGGCACCGGGTGACCGTGCGTGTATGCGGCGAGCAGACTGTGCGGGCCAGAGCTTAAGTGACAAGGGGGTTGAGGTATGCGGCTGGACGGCCGCTTCCTTGCCGTGCAGGCGGTCATTTCTGGCGATGCTGTGATCGTCTGGTATAAGGAGATCTATGAACTGAAAATTTTAGGGTTTAACCTATAAAATGAGCTGTTTCCACAAGGCTATGAATGAAGTAAGATCAAATCAAGCGTTCCTATAGAAGTTTGTTTATGGAAAAATACCTATGAAAAGGTGCTAGTGGAAGGAGAGCGGTCAACGATGAAGCTGCATAGCATGCTCAGCGACGGGATGGTGCTGCAAAGAAACATTCATGCGCCGATCTGGGGAAGGGCTGAGAGCGGCGAGGAGATCAAGATTTCGTTTCTTGGTAAAAAATACAGCACATCGGCGGATGCCGCCGGGCAATGGCGGATCGTGCTGGAGAAGCTGAAACCGGGCGGCCCGCATGAAATGAGGATATCGTCAGGTCAAGAGGAACTGATCATTCGCGACATTCTGATTGGCGATGTTTGGGTGCTTGGCGGACAATCCAATATGGAGCTGCCGGTCCGGCGAACGTTGGATCTGCTCGCGGAGGAAGTGGCAAGCATTAACCTGCCGCTAATCCGCCAGTTTGCGGTGCCGCAAACGTACAATTTCCACGCGCCGCAGCAGGAGCTATCGGGAGGGCGGTGGATCGCGGCAACCCCGGAGGAGGTGCTGAATTTTAGCGCGGCGGGATTTTTTTGTGCCCAGGAATTGTTTGATCAATACCAAGTGCCCATTGGACTCGTGCAAACTGCGGTGGGCGGGACGCCAATCGAGGCCTGGATGAGTGAGGCGACGCTTAGAGATGTCGGCGGGTATGAGGCCGATCTGGAGCAGTGCAAGGATGAGGGCTATATCCAGGAAACGATGCGCAGGGACGAAGAGCGCAACAGTCAATGGTACAGCCAACTGAACGATACGGACCTGGGGCTGCAGGAAGGCTGGTTCCATAACTCATACGACAGTAGCACAGCGGATTGGGGAGAGATCGAGGTTCCGGGCTCCTGGGCGGGGAGCAGGCTGGCGCCTGTGCGCGGCACGGTTTGGCTCCGGAAGGAAATCGATGTACCCGCCTCCATGCTGGAGGGCGAGGTCATGCTGAAGCTGGGGACGATTATTGATGCGGACGATACGTATATTAACGGCATATGCATCGGCAATACCGGTTATATGTATCCGCCGAGACGCTATTCGGTCCCTAAGGGGTTATTGAAGCCAGGCCGCAATACGATTGTCGTTCGCGTGATCAGCAGCCACAATACCGGGAGCTTCGTGCCGGACATGCCGTATAAGCTAATCGGCAGCGGAGAAGAGCTCGATTTGCGCGGTGTTTGGCAGTATCGGATTGGTACGAGCACCGAGGAACTGGCGCCGAGTACTTTTTTTCAGTATAAACCTTCCGGCGTCTTTAACAGCATGATTGCTCCTTTGCGGGAATTTCCTGTTAAGGGCATCCTTTGGTATCAAGGTGAATCCAACAGTGGACGGCCGGCGGGATATCGCGGCTTATTCGCGGCTTTGGTGCGGGATTGGCGGCGGAATTGGGGGGACGGCGACCTTCCGTTTATTTATGTACAGCTTGCCAACTTTGGCGAAGCGGACGACACTCAAGTGAATTGGGCGGAGCTGCGGGAGGAGCAGCGCAGAAGCTTGGAGGTACCCCGTACCGCAATGGCGGTCACCATCGATGTCGGGGAATATAACGATCTGCACCCGCAGGATAAAAAGACGGTGGGTCAGCGGCTGGCGTTATGCGCCAGAAAGCTCGCCTACGGCGAGGAGCAGCTGGTACATAGCGGACCGATGTTCAAAGGGGTGGAGCACCGGGGAAATACGCTGGTTCTCCATTTCGATCATATCGGCAGTGGGCTGGTCGTGCGCGGGGGCGGCGGCAAACTTCACGGATTTGCCGTGTGCGGGCCGGACGGCCGTTTCTGCCCGGCGCAGGCGGTCATTTCCGGTGACACCGTGATCGTCCGGCATGAGGAGATTTCGCAGCCTGTCCATGCGAGGTATGCATGGGCGAACAATCCCGCCGGGGTTAATTTGTACAACCGGGAGGGGCTTCCGGCGTCACCGTTTAGTACGAGCGGGTTGGACCCGAGATAGGCAGCTGGGGAATAGCATGTTGCTGCAGAAATTGCTTTGTTTCTTGCTTGGAAGGCCGAGTGCCCGGTGACTATGTACCCACTGTTACCAGGTACTCGCTCAGCAACATATCAGCAGCATTGGGATGATCCCAGTGACTTATTGATCCTAACGGACATACGGTCCGCTATTTCGCCGAATTCGTGCGGTTTCACAGCCTAACGGACACAGAGGGCGCTATTTGGCCCTAAATGCCCTGATTCAGCCAAATTTCAGTTCCATAGCGGAACCAGGGTCCGTTAGCGCAACAAAATTCGCGTAATTGGGCAAATAGCGGAACGACGGTCCGTTAGCCCTACCAACAGCTGTCGGGCAGAAATCCATCCGCTCTCATGCAGAAGCTCAACAGCTGTCAGGCAGAAATCCATCCGTACTCACCAAGAACTCAGCAGCCTTTCAGAAACTCAACCACATCTCAACAATCATCTCAATAACATCTCAACCACATCACAACCACATCTCAGCCACATCACAACCACATCACAACCACATCCCAACAATCATCCCAACCACATCACGACCGCCTTTCAACATCCTTTCAGCAGCCTCATCCCCGTATGCCAAATTAAGCTTCGCTCATTACATCGTAATAGATTAAAATAGGGACAGGAAACTCTGATACAGTATTTTACGTAGAATGAATATATCGGCATTTAGAAGGAGGACGCTCCATGACGGAAGAGCTGCGCTTGAATGAATATAAAGAGCGGATCAAGGCTGCCATTCGATCCAATTCGGACCGGGGGTTTGTGAATTATAGCGGCTGTATTCGCCTGAGTATGGAAATGATGTCAATAGTTGAACAGGCCGAAGCCGGAGCACAGAGAGACCCTGTACTTGCTTTCGATATTGTGATCATGGTAATCAACGAAGTAATGAAGCTGATTTCCCATACCGACGATTCATCAGGATCGTTGGGGGAGGCGATCAGGGACAGCATGAGGGTCATTGACGAGTTCTGTCAATCGATTGATGAGTCGAATCGCAAATATTTCTTTGACACAATCATCAAGACGGCGAAGCGAAAAGCAATGAAGGAGTGGCCGGATTTTGGCTATGGCCTGCTGCAATCTGTGGTCCATTTAATTCATGAGAAGAAGCAGGTAAGAAAGGTGAGTGAAGTGTTTGAAGCACTCGGCACGCTATACAGCGGTTCAAAATATCCGGAGGAGTATGTGATTACCTATAAAATCACAAATCGGCTGGAAGGTCCTGAAGCGGCTGACCAGTATCTTATGACGCACATCAAAGTGCCCGAACTTAGATGCATTGCCGTAGAGAAGGCACTGGAGGAGAAAAACTATGCCTCGGCGGAGGAACTCTGTATTACAGCGAAGAGTATAGAAGAGCAAGGGTTTAACCGTAATCTGAAGTGGGATCATTACCTGGAGAGAATATACTCGGAAACCTCCAACCAGACGAAGCTGATTGAGGTTGTATACGGCATTTTAGCTCAGGGGGACACGTCTTATTATCCGAAGCTTCAGCAGTTGTATGACGCCGAGGGAACTTGGGAGCAGCAAAAGGAGCCGCTGCTGCAGAAGCTGTCTGTCACGCTGTCTGACCATTACTATGCTTCTGTACTTCATCAGGCAGATGAATTTGAAAAATTGCTTGAACTCCTGAGCCGGGACAACAGTTTAATTATGAGTTATGGCCAGCAGGTGGCGAAGAGGTATCCCGACGAAATGTATCCTATCTACGAAGCCTATATTTTAGATCAGGCGCAGCATGCGACGGATCGAAGAAAGTACAGGGAAACCTGCAGGTTCCTCAAAAAATATTATGATGCGGGCGCGAAACAAGAAAGTGTACAGCTTATCGATCGTTTGAGTGCGATGTATCCACGTCGTTCAGCCATGTTGGACGAGCTAAGCAAGCTTAAAGGGAAGCTGGAGAAGTGAAGATCGGGGGCAACCCCTTCCTCGCCCCTTCCTGTTTACGACCGTCCTTTTTATGACATTTCCCCCAGTTCATTTCTTATTTAAATTATATAATGATTAGTAATGGTTGAGGAAAAAAAGGTATGGGGTTGGGAGGATGGAACGATGACTAAAAAAGTGTTCAGGTACTTTATAAGTTTAGACAAACTGGAAAAATGGCTTAACTCGATGTCCGCGAACGGCTGGAGGCTCATGAAGACGGATTTATTTACCTACACCTTCGAACAAAGCAAGCCTTCAAACTACATATACCGTACCGAGTTTGTCGGGGACAAAACTAAGAAAGAACTGGACGACTACAAACAATTTCTCAGGCAAAATCAAACGGCTTTTTTTACAAAAGGCAGGAATTTAGGCAAGCTGTCTTTCGGGAGCATAAGGTGGCGCCCTTATGGCAGAAAATGGGGAGTTATCGCCACTTCCCCCGGTACGATGAATTCGGAAATTCTGATCATAGAGCAGGAAAATCACGAATCGTAGCGGTGAATCGCCTATTTTCCGCGGCAAGGATCGAGGGCAGGGGGGCACTGGAAAAGTCTATGACGAGAAAAGGCATAATTATATTTTTGTTGGTAATTTTTCTTGTTTGGGGTGCTGGATTTGGGGCTTGCAGCTGGAAAAAAGGTTCATTAGAAAGTGAAGTTAGAAATTATTTATTCAAGCAGGGTTACAAGAATGAGGAAATTCAGAGTATACATACTAGAGTTGGGAAAGCTCCTGTTTTTTCGATAGAAGTTATTTTTGTTGATGAACCTCAGACAGTTTATTACTACAGAAAAAGTGACGGTAAAATAATACAATATGGGGCTCCAACGGATATGGAAGGCAGGAATACTGCCGAAGATGAAATTTTTATACATCGAGAGGATAATTAACTTTTTCTCTCCAATCCATTCAGCTCTTCCAACTCTATTTTTTGTGGGCCAAATTACCATTTCTAACGATATATCGAAACATTTGGTGGAAATTATGCGTTTAACTGGATATGGCTTTCGTGAACCTTTAACTTTCGTGAGCCTTTAAGATGGATGGGGTGGAGCGAGGATGAGGAAGTCGATTTTCATAGCAGCTCTGGCTGCGGTATGCTTATTGTCGGCCTGCCAGAAGGAGAGTAAGGAAGCGGGGGGCTTGAATTCAGCTTCCGGTAATGCCAATAACAGCTCTGCGGTAGATATACAGCAGCAAAATGCGGCGGGGCAGCACAATTCGGAGGAACAGCAAGATTCTGGACAAGAAAATCCAGCAGGGCAGCAAAACTCGGAGCAGCCGAGTCCAAGTGAAAACAGTCCCGCAGCGCAGGCAGAAAGTCTCTTTGAGCTGCAGTCATACGACGGTACAGCCGAGATCACTTTGGAATGGGGAGACCAGCAGTCGCTTGCCCGCTTTAACAAAGACCCGTTAATGCCTTTCGGGCTGTATGTTCCTGAGCAAATGGAGGTTTATGAATTTGAGGACGGGAATAGATGGGGGTATGACGGGGATAAGCATCACATTTCGATTAATAAATATGACGAAATTTTTCTCCCAGATTTAACGTTACAGAACGAGCAGCTGCAGAAGTATGAGGAATATGCAGGTTCGAAGCAAGAAGGTACGGTGATTACGGATAGCTTTGTGATGGAAAAGGATAACAAAAAATACTTCGTTGACTTTGTTTACTTCGAAACTGAACAAGATAAAGCCCTTCCCATGTTCGTGGAAGTAGCGAGGAACATCCGGTATGTATCGAAATAAAGCAGTACAGCAGCAGCCACAATCCCTTGCAGCAAATGCAGCCGTTAAGCGGCAGAGGCGGCAGAGATGAAAAGCAGCCCCCATACCGAAAAGTATGGGGGCTGCCCGCTCTTAACATCGTCTCTTAATCGTTATCAAGATTCGCGCCACAGGATGCAATGACTTTTTTATACCAGTAAAAGCTCTTCTTTGGGGTTCGCTTGAGTGAACCTTTACCTTCGTCGTCCTGATCGACATATATGAATCCATATCGTTTTCTCATCTCGGAGGTAGAGGCGGAGATCAGGTCGATGCAGCCCCAACTTGTATAGCCCCAGAGCTCTACGCCATCCTTGATCGCCTCGCCCATCTGTTCGATATGCCGGGCAAAGTATTCGATCCGGTAGTCGTCCTGGATGCTGCCGTCATCTTCAACACGGTCGATTGCCCCCAGCCCGTTCTCCACGACGAACAATGGGATTTGGTAGCGATCATACATTTCCTTTAGTACGATGCGTAATCCTACAGGGTCAATTTGCCAGCCCCATTCCGAGGACTTGAGATGAGGATTCGCAAGCCCGCCGGACAGGTTGCCGGAAGCTTGCGCAGCTTCAGCGGGATTGGCGCTAGCGGTCACAGACATGTAGTAGCTGAACGCCAAGTAATCGACGAGATTCTCTTTTAGAATGGACTCATCTTCCGGATGCATCTCAATCGTCACGCCGTGCTCCTGCCAGTGCCGCCGGATAAAGGAAGGATAGCTGCCCCGCACTTGCACATCCGTGCAGAACTGGGCCATTTGATTCTCTTCCTGAGCCTGCAGCACATCCAATGGATGGCAGGTATAAGGATAGATCAGTTTTCTTGCCAGCATACAGCCGATTTTTGCATTGCTGTCGATTTGCCGTAATTTTTGGACGGCCAAGGCACTGGCTACAAATTGATGATGCAGCGCCTGGAAGGCGGTCTGTTTAGGGTTAGGCTCTTCCTCTATAATGACTCCGGCTCCGAGAAATGGCGCCTTCAGGGTACAATTGATTTCATTGAAGGTAAGCCAGTACTTGACCTTGCCCTTGTAGCGAGTAAACAAGACTTCAGCATACCGGACAAATAGTTCGATCAGTTCTCTTGACGCCCAGCCGTTATAGCGGCGGACCAATTCGACCGGTATTTCGTAATGAGAGATGGTGACCAGCGGCTCCATGCCATGCTTCAGCAGTTCATCAAATACCCGATCGTAAAATTCAAGCCCCGCTTCGTTGGGAGTGCTGTCATCGCCATTTGGAAAAATACGAGGCCAGGAAATGGACAGCCGGAACACTTTGAAGCCCATTTCTGCAAACAGCGCGATATCCTCCTTATACCGGTGATAGAAATCGATTCCCCGCCGTTTGGGATAATTGCCTTTCGTATCCTTGATGGCTTCCTCCAGCCTGGAGCGTGACATGCCGAGCAATTCATCGAGGCTTCCGCGCTCTGCCGGAGGAACATATCGGACAACATCGGCCGTCGATAGGCCTTTGCCATCGATATTATAAGCGCCTTCGATTTGGTTGGCCGCAACGGCGCCACCCCATAAGAAATCCTTCGGAAATACAGTTTCCATATTGTTGTTCACCGCCTTGAAAGTAGAATTCTAGGCCTGCGCTTGCACCGCCTGCTCCTTCGATTCAACTGCTTGCTCCTCCACCAGCGCTTCGGCATCCGCCTTCTTGAAGAACGGATAATACATAGCGATACTGATGGCAATCAGAAGGATTTGGAAAAGTCCGACACGCCAGCCGCCGGTCATCCAGCCATTGAAGATGATTGGAATACCGAGCGGAACCTGTACGCCGTTAAGCACGGGCAGGATGTCTATAGCAGTCAGTAGAATAGCAAGACCGCTCGTGATGATTGGCGTTACGATAAACGGAATCATCAGGCGCAGGTTCAGAACTAGCGGCAGCCCGAAGATGACAGGCTCATTTACGCCGATAAAGCTTGGAATGATGGCCAGACGGCCTAACGTCTTATAACGCTTGGATTTTGCAAACAGCATGGAGATCACAAGTCCCAGCGTTGCTCCCGCACCACCGACAAGCACATATACCGGGAAGAAGGGTGATCCGACGATGTTGGTGCCTTCAAGGCCCTGCTGGTAGGCTTCGAGATTCTCCAGTCCGAGCGTCACCCAAATCGGGCCAACAACCGAATAGACCACCAGTGTTCCATGCACACCAAAGAACCATAGTAAATGAATAACGAACACGCAGATCAGCATCGCCCACCAGCTTCCACCCAGGCTCGTTAAAGGAGTCTGAATGATATTGAAGACGAACTCGTGCATATTTTCGTATGGCGTCGCCCGGAAAATCGCTGCAATAATAAGCAGCAGAATCGCTATCAGGAAGCCTGGCGTAAGGGCGGCAAAAGATTTTTCCACGGTCGGAGGAACGCCCTTGGGCATTTTGATATACAATTTCTTCTCCAGTACGAAATTGTATACTGTACCGACGATCAGAGCGATAATAATAGCGACGAACAGCCCCTTAGCTCCCAGCCAGGAATATCCAAGCGCGGCTGTAGCGCCGTCCTCCAGCACACCTTTAGGAGTAACGAGAAAGAAGCCCATAAGTGCGAGAATCCCTGCCGAGAAGCCTTGCTGCTTCTTCTGCGTTGCAAAATTATATGCAATGGAGAAGGTAGCATAAATGGCTATCAGGTCGGTCGTCACTGTCATCGGCATGGAAGTAAGCGCCTTCAGTCCAGTGTTGGTTAGAAAATTCTGATAAGCTTCAATTCTGAGTGCATTAATTAAGGAGAAAATTGCGCCTAAAATAAGAATAGGCATCAGGGCCATCAGCCCGTTGGAAATCGAGCTGATGTAAATATTCTTCTGAATTTTATTGCTGAATTTCTGAATCTTTCCTCTCCATTCAGACCCCCCTGCCATTTACTTGACCCCCTTCTCCATAAGTTCAAGAGCTGTCGCCAGCACTTTCTCGCCATCCATCATGCCGTAGTCGGACATATCGATAGTCGTAACAGGAATTTGCGGGTAAGCTTCGGCCAGCTCCGCTTCCGCATGACCCATTTGCGGGCCGAGCATAATGATATTGAACGGCGCCTGAGCAGCAATGTCACTCTCGGCGACGGCGTCGATCACCACTTCGATGCTCTGGGCCCGGGCGGCCTCCTTCATTCGTTCTACCAGCATACTTGTCGAGAATCCGCCAGCACAGGCAAGCAATATTTTCTTCATCTAGTTCACCATTCCTTTCAGTTGTTCTTCCAGCGCAAGCCGCGATTTAGTTTCTTCAATTAATTCTACGATTAGCTCCCGAACCGTCAGGGAGTTCATTAAGTGATCCTGCGCGTGAATCATAAGGATGCTGATTTCGTTCTTTTCCCCGCGTCCTTCGGCTTGAATTAGCTTCGTTTGAACTTTATGGGCCTCCTTCAGCTTCTCCTTGGCTTGTTTGAGCAGCTCTTCGGCTTCCTGCAGCTTGCCTTCGCGAGCAATCCGGGCTGCCTTAAGACTCTGACTTCTCGCTTCCCCGCTGCTCGCGATGATTTGCATAATGAATTGTTCGTAGTCCATATGAATCTTCCACTCCTATAATAAATTTTCTATTTGGGTGATGAATTGCTCGTAGCTGGTTACATGAAGCAGCTTATCGCGGATATCTTCCTTCTCCATAATCAGCAGCAGCAGCTTGCTGATTTCCCGGTGGAGGAACAGTTGCCCGGGTCGGAGGTTAATAAGGAAGATGATCTGCACCTGCTTGTCTTCGTAAATAATGGGCTTCTCCAGCAAGGTAACGTTAATGCAGTCCTTCACGGCGCTCATTCGCATTGGATGCGGCCCTGCTACACCGTTTTTATAGATGGTTGTGAATTTATGCTCTCTGGACAGCACCTGCTCGGTGAAATCGGAGGACGCAAACTTCGCGGAGACCACCTCATCGCAGCGCTGAGCAAGCAGCTGTAAATAATCGTCTGGACCGGACAAATGGAACAGCCCTTTGTGAAACAGATCTTTGAAGTCCCTTAGCTTATACGAGGAGTGCACAGGTTGAATTTGCAAGGATATCGTTTCCTTGATCCGCTGTATTTCCTGATCGTCCAGCCACTGCTTGATATGAATGATCGGCTTCTGATAGACCTCCTCATTCTCGAACGGGATCGTGCTCAGGATCAGATCCAGCGGCTGATTCTGAAGCTCGTCCAGCTCTGTGATGGAGGCAGTGATGACGGATGCCTTGGGGAAGATCGACTCCAGCTTTAACCGGATCAGATGGGCGCTTCCTCCGCCCGAAGAGCAAATGACGGCGATCCGTCGGAACTGCTCCAATCTATGCTGCTTCATTCGCTCCAGGTGAGTGGCAAAATGGAGGGCGACGTAGCCCGCCTCGTCCCGGGACATTTTAAAACCATATTGCTCCTCGATGATCTCCGCAAACCGAAAGGAAATGACGAAGACATTGGCATATTCGCTATACACGTCCTCCACCAAAGGATTCTTAAGCTGGAGATTATAGTACAATCGGTTCAGGAGCGGGAACATGTGCATCAACAAGGCTTCGCGAAGCTCATCATCCTGATTGAAACCCGTTAGAAATTCTTTATCCAGTGTTTGGAGAATACGGCTGATGCCGATTCGGAGCTTCGCTTTTTCTTCATCTCCGATATGCTGGGTGATCGTCTTGCCTGACAGGTGAAGAGCTAAATATTCGATCTCATTCTCCGGAAGGCTTATGCCGTATTCTTCATGGATCCAGTCGGCTACGTCCCTGGCGATCGTCTGGTACAGCGGCTCGGGATTTCGCGGCAACAGTTGGTCGGCAATGATCAGGTTATTGCGGGAAACCCGGTATAACAGAATAAATAAGTGGGTCACGATGTTGTTCAGGTAGACATCGGAGATGTCTAGCCCGTTATCCTTTAACAGCTTCAACAGGTGGGCTTTGAGCTTCTTGGCATCGAAGCCCCGGCGAAATTGCTGGAAATCCTCGGACTGCTTCACGGTTTGCCGATTATTTAATATGAAGTGCGAAAAGGCTTTGCGAAAGTTTTGCTCGTCCCCTTCAATTTTCATACCGTAATGGGCTTTGCGGCTTAGCTTCAGGTCAAACGGCTCCAACAGCTGCTCCACTTCCTTCAGATCAGAAATAATGGTGGAACGGCTGATGCCGATTTCATCGGCTAATCGCTCCGTGGATACGAAGGAATCGGTTTGAAACAAATATAAGAGCAGAAAATGCTGCCGCGCCGCTTTATTGTTCAGATCGACCTGATTCCGCTGCTCCTGCAGATCAAGCCTGTAAAATTCAAAACTCGCTTCATCTGTAATTTCTAACTGGTACCCCTGATTGCGGATCATCCGAATGCGAAACCCGTGCTTCTCCCCAAGCTTGTTCAGACTGCGGATCAGCTCTCGGATCGTTCTCTCCGCAAGCGTAAGCTGGCGGGTCAACTCGTTCATCTTAACCGGGAGTGGGCTGCCGGTAAGAAGGTCTATGATCTTTCGCTCCCTCATGGTTAATCCCTCATTTACGATACTAGTATCATGTAAAGCAACTCAGCTGATTTTAGTAGCTCTGTTTATAGGGTAGGTCATATTCATGTATAAGAACAGTTTGGATTATGCAATTTGGATTGGCAGGAATCATCGGATATAATATCTTGCCCAGATTATTCCTACCTATGAAAACTTGCCCAAGGTCAGACGCCACGTTAGCTTTCGTGAGCCTTTAAGATAGATGGGGGAGCGAGGAGGAGGAAGCCGATTTTCATAGCAGCTCTGGCCACGGTATGCTTATTGTCGGCTTGCCAGAAGGAGAGTAAGGAAGCAGAGGGCTAGAATTCAGCTGCCGGTAAAGCCACCATTGATCCACACTATGATCCAACCCGTCATTCGAACCATTGGATGAAAACAGCTCGACATGGTTCTGTCAGGCTGCCCGAATATGAGTTATACTTAAGAAAATAAAATATTTGGAGGTATATTCATGAACCCATTTGATAAGTGGCTAAACGAAGCTCCGCTCAATGAAACGAATAACCTGATTCAAATTACCGCACCAGGCCGTACGGATTATTTCATCAACCCGGAAAGCGGAGATGTAAAGAGCAATGCGCCATTTTTATACGCGGATATCCAAGGTGATTTTGTGCTCCGCGCCAAAGTAAGGCATGATTTCATATCTAAGTTTGATGGGGCAGCGCTTTTTATAATGGATGGGGATGATCGCTGGGCGAAGCTGTGCTATGAGTATACGGATTTAGATACATATGCTGTAGTTAGTGTCGTCACGAACGGCGTTTCGGATGATGCCAACGGCCAGAATTTGACGGATAAGAGCGTTTGGCTGCAGATTGGAAGAAAAGGCGACGCCTTTGCGATGCATTACTCCACAGACGGGTCTTATTATCAGATGGTCCGGGTATTCCAATTAAAGGCTTCCGATACGCTGAAGGTCGGAATCGTTTCTCAATCGCCAACCGGCGAAGGGCTGGTTAGTGATTTCTCGGACATTCAGCTGGAACGTGTCACAATGCACAATATTAGAGCTGGAAAATAGGGAAATAAACGTGGATCACAGCTAAAAGCTTTAATTTTATCATCTAAAAAAAGACATAGGGAGAGAAAAAAAGTGACGACGAGCAAACAGGGAATTCCATTGGAAGGCTTTGCCGAATTTAGCAGGAAAGTAGCTGCAGAAGGTGCTGTGCTGTTGAAAAATGACGGACAAGCTCTTCCGCTGCAAAACAATGAAAAAGTGTCGATTTTCGGCCGGATCCAGGTCGATTACTATCGCAGCGGGACGGGCTCGGGCGGCAGTGTGAATGTCGCTTATACGACGAATCTGCTGGACGGTCTTCGCAGCAAGAAGAACATCGCTGTGAACGAGGATCTGGCGGCCGTCTACGAGGAGTGGATCGCGCAGAACCCGTTCGATAACGGGGGCGGCGGCTGGGCAGCAGAGCCTTGGCACCAGAAGGAGATGCCCCTAACCGATGAACTGGTGCGCAAGGCGAGAGGTGAATCCGATAAAGCCATCGTCGTTATCGGGCGTACGGCGGGTGAAGATAAGGATAATGCCGATGAACCGGGCAGCTATCAATTGACCGCAGAGGAGAAGGTCATGCTGAAGCAGGTCACTGCCCATTTCGAGCGGACGATCGTTGTGCTGAACGTATCCAATATTATCGACATGAGCTGGGTTAATGATGCGGCTTTTTCGAAACCGATTTCGTCGATCATTTACGCCTGGCAGGGCGGCATGGAAGGCGGCAATGCCATCGCTGACGTATTGGCTGGGGACGTGACACCAAGCGGCAAATTAACCGATACCATCGCTTATTCCATCGCCGACTATCCGTCGACCCGAAACTACGGTAACGAATTCAAGAACATATATCAGGAAGACATTTATGTCGGGTATCGTTATTTCGAGACGTTCTGCCCGGATAAAGTGCAGTTCGAATTTGGATACGGCTTGTCTTACACGGAATTCCGTATTGAGCCGGAGGAAGCGAAGATCGCTGTCCGCGAAGGGAAATCTTATGCGGAAATCGGCGTAACCGTAACGAATATGGGGGGCGTCTACGCAGGCAAAGAGGTCGTCCAGGTCTATTATGAAGCTCCGCAAGGCAAGCTGGGCCAGCCGGCCAGAGCGCTGGCTGCATTCGGCAAGACGAAGGAGCTCCAGCCGGGTGAATCGCAGCGTCTGACGCTGAGCTTTCCTATCCATGACATGGCTTCCTATGATGACGGCGGCGTGACCGGCGCTCCTTCCGCTTATGTGCTGGAAGCCGGAGTGTACCGTTTCTATGTAGGAAACAGCGTAAAAAATGCAGCGCTAGTAGCGGTTGAGGGACGGGACGGCTATGAAGTGGAGGCTCTCCAAGTGGTGGAGCAGCTGGAGGAGGCACTCGCCCCGACGGAGGATTTCACCCGTATGAAACCAAGCACCCGGAAGGAAGACGGCACCTACGAGCTTGCCTTCGTAGCTGCGCCGACGCAGAAGGTTTCCCTGGCGGAGCGGATCGAGAACAATTTGCCGCAGCAACTGGAGCAAACAGGGGATCAAGGATATAAGCTGAGAGACGTCCATGACGGCAAAGTGAGCATGGAGGCCTTCATTGCCCAGCTTAGCGACGAGGACTTGGCGACGATTGTCCGTGGCGAGGGCATGGTCAGCCCGCTAGTGACGCCGGGTACGGCTTCGGCCTTCGGCGGCGTCAGCGATCGCCTGCTTAGCTACGGCATCCCGGTCGGCTGTACTGCGGACGGTCCTTCCGGCATCCGGATGGACAGCGGGGATAAAGCGACCCAGGTCTCCATCGGCACGCTGCTGGCCGCGACCTGGAACGTGGAGCTGGTTGAAGAGCTCTATGTCTTGGAAGGGCAGGAGCTGCTAAGAAACAACGTGGATTCGCTGCTAGGGCCGGGGCTTAACATTCGGCGAAGCCCGCTGAACGGGCGCAACTTCGAGTATTTCTCCGAGGACCCGCTCATTTCTGGGGCGTTCGCCGCAGCTTGTACCCGCGGGATTATCCAAGGCGGATCCTACGCGACGCTGAAGCATTTTGCCTGCAACAACCAGGAGAAGCATCGCAGCAAGGTAGATGCGGTCGTATCCGAGCGCGCTCTGCGGGAAATTTACCTGAAGGGCTTTGAAATTGCCGTGAAGGAGGGCGGTGCGAATTCGATCATGACTTCGTACAACCCGGTCAACGGGCATTGGGCCGCCTCCAACTACGATTTGAACACGACGATTCTCCGCGGGGAATGGGGCTTCAAAGGCATCGTCATGACCGACTGGTGGGCGGTTATGAACGACGTTGTCCATGGAGGCTCAGCGGATCGCAAGTATACGAATTGGATGGTTCGCGCGCAGAACGACCTTTATATGGTCGTTACCAACTACGGCGCCGAGGTCAATGCGTATGATGACAATACGCTAGAATCGCTGGACAACGGGACGTTGACCCGCGGAGAGCTGCAGCGCTGCGCGATGAATATTTGCGCCTTCCTTATGCAGGCGCCGGTATTTTCCCGGAAGCAGGAAATCGTCGAAACGGTGCATGCCTTTAAAGCGAATCACGCATTAACGCCAGAGCAGGGACAGGTGCAGGAGCTGTCCAGCGATGCGCAGATTAAGCCTGTCGCGGCAGGATCAACCTATATGAAGGTAGATCAGGCCGGACAATACCGGATCATCGTCAACATCATGTCTCCAGAGCCGGAGCTGGCACAAAGTGTGTGCAACGTTATGCTGAACGGCCAGCCGATGGTTACGATCCAGACGAATGGTACGGAGGGCAAATGGATCCGCCTGAAGCTGGCGAAGGTGGAGCTCGAAGCGGGAATGTACGAATTGACGCTCGACTTTCTTAAGCCGGGCTTGCAGATCGGCTGGATCGAATTTAACCAAGTGTAAGCAACAGCAACACGGTGTAAACGACAGTAATGTGCAAATATTCATAAATCCAGTTAAAGCCAGAAAAGAACAGCAAAGAAAAGCAAAGAAAAGCAAAGAACGGACGCCAAAGGTGTCCGTTCTTTGCTTTAAGCTTATTTCTAATTATTGTTGATTTAGCTACACGATACTTGGGTAATTATCGTAGCGTTATTGAATACGATTCACAGTCAGTTGAATAAATTTGAAGGAATTTCACCATTAGAGTAATAACGAATTACTTTTCCCTTTTCTTTGGCATATTCTATTTCTCTTTTTGTGCTGCTTCCAATGTAACGATTCACATCAATCACGAATATTTCATCTGAAAGATCAATTTTTTTGAAATGAAGATTTCCAAGTAGTTCAGCTTGTTCTTCAGTTATTTCAAACCCTTCACTCTGCTCAAAGAAGGCGAGACTGATTACAATATTTCCTTGAAGTGTAAGAAATGCATTTGCCTGTTCGAATTGATCTTTGAATTTTGTAGAGCCACATAAAGTTATTATTTTCATAAGCATTCCCCTTACATAATTTCCTCATTAATATATTCTTTCCCTAATTTTAATAACCTTCAAAACAGGAATCTTTTAGAAAAGCGTTGCTTTAAAACAATTCGATTGAAGTCATTTACTGTCACACAGCGTGAATCAACAGGTTTTTTTCGTGCTATTAATTGGATGTTTATGCTAAAATGTGTGAGGGGATTGCTAGTCGGGCTAGTAAAGAGAGGATGGTATGATGAAAAACGATTTGCTGAAGCTTGGCCCTGTCACCATTTACGGATATGGATTGATGATTGCTATCGGTATTGTCGTGGCTTATATGGTTGTTAATTATAGAGCGAAAAACAGACAGCTGGCGCAATCGCACGTTTCATCCTTAACGATTTGGGGCTTATTAGGCGGGTTTTTTGGCGCGAAGCTTTTATATTGGATAACCCAGTACAAGAATATATGGGATCATCCCGAAATACTATGGGATTTAACCGCAGGGTATGTCGTTTTTGGGGGCATCATTGGCGGAATATTAGCTGGATATTTGTATTGCAGGAAGAACAAATTAAACTTTTTACAGTGTCTGGATCTGTTTGCGCCTTCTATTGCCTTGGCTCAGGGCTTTGGCAGAATTGGCTGCCTGCTGGCCGGCTGCTGCTATGGAGAAGAGACGGACAGCTGGTTTGGAATTACATTTCATGAATCTCACTTTGCTCCTAACGGGGTTAAACTGATCCCGACACAAATATTCGAAAGTGTGTTTAATTTCGCCGTATTTTTTATTCTGATATGGATAGCTAGAAGGGTGAAGCTGGATGGATTTATAGCCGGTTTATATTTAATCTTTTATAGTCTCGGTAGATTTGTGATTGAATTTTATAGAGGGGATATCATTCGCGGCAGTGTGGGCATGTTTTCTACTTCGCAATGGATATCGATCGGCGTTTTGCTGGTCACCTGCACTATTTATATTTCGATGTTATTCCGATCCAATCAAGTGGCTGCTGATGAATAAACTAAAGCAAGTCAATGCATATACAAATTAGCAGGGCAAGGCCAATACAAATATAATTATGGTGCAAAAAAGCCGGGATGAACTAGTTTTCAATCCGGCTTTTTGCTATTCATGCAAATTTTCTTGATGTTCGGTCTTACATGGATGCGGGGGTGCTCTCCCCAATTTCTTGTGTAGAAGGTTCCCGGTTTGTAAGCATCAATAAGAAGGCCGCGGCGGCCATGACCGCGCAAACGATAAAAACAGCCCGGAATCCAAACCATTCCGCAACACTGCCGGCGATGATTCCTCCCAGCATATTTCCGATCACCGAAGTGTTTGAATATAGCGTCGTAGCGGTGCCGGGCTCATGGGGAAGCAAGTCTTGGAAATAGCTGATTCCCAGCCCCATAACAATGGACACGGTAACTGCGCTTAGAAACTGCATTGGAACGATGGCCCATACGATAGGGGTAAATCCTACCAGAATATAATAGGCAATAGCAAAAAGCGCCCCGACCCGAATCAGATAAGACTTGCGGTATTTAGCTGCCAATATGCCTACCCCGATAAGCAGGGGAATTTCCACAGCAGCAGCCACGCTGAATAGCAGGCCGACATCGGATTGGCTGCCCTGCAGTGTCCTGGTCACATATAGCGGAAGGTTCACCATACACATTGTCGAGGCCACGCTAAGCAGTATAAACGAGCCTAATGCCCCGGCAATACGGGGTTTCATAAGGAATTTTCTAAGCTGAATAGGAGGCTCATTCGTAGGGGCGGTCATCTTGCGGTCAGAGCTCTTCAGGAAGATCAGGACAAAGAAGAGGACGATGCCATAGGTCACGGCTGCAGCTAGAAACAATCCCTTAAAGCCTGCAGAGGCAAGCAGTACGGCAGCAATAGCCGGCCCTATCACCCAGGCTAGGGAGAAGAATATTCTTAAAGTATTTATGGCCATATCGGCTTGTTTCGCACGGACGCGGTTCATTTCTTCACGTGCATAAGCAAACATTTGGGGGAACGCCGAGGATGCGGTGCCTAGACACAGAAAGGCAATGATAAGTAGAGTGTAGTAGTTTCGTACCTGGGTGAATAGAATGTAACCGATAATAGCTGCACTAACCGATACAATAATTACCCACTTTCTTCCCCAGTATTTATCGGATAGTCTGCCGAGTACCGTGCTGATCAGGACGCTGGATGCAGCGGTCACCGTCATGAACAAGCCCAGATAAGAAGGGGACATACCAACTTCATCTACGCCGAATAAGGATAGAAAGGGGTAGGTAAAGGAGATGCAGATGCCAAGCAGCAGGATCGAGATCATAAGAATACCGTAATTAGGGATTGAAAAAAAAGATAACGTTTGTTTTAATCTGTTCAAAAGCGTCCTCCTACTCGCTTTGATGCGATATGTATTTTTTTCATCGGGTTTTATATGTATGCCAAATATATGAAAATAGATTATCACAATTCGGAATAATTGTTAATCAATTATATTTTTTACCTTTATATAGGTGGCGCGTTCTGTAATTATGTATGCTGGATGGTGGTTTTTGAATTTCTAATGCTACTTTCTCTTAGGCTTTCCATTAGCCTATCCCTTGGCCTCCTCTATAAATGAAACCTTTTGGCTGAAATTCATGTATTATAGTTAAATGCAAACTTTCGAGGGGGGAGCTCTATATGGGAATCTTATCGAGGTTTCGGGATATTATGAGAGCCAATGTGAACTCGTTCAAGGATCGGGCAGAAGAGGATCCGGCGAAGGCGATGAATGATTATATGCAGGGCTTGCGCAGCGATCTGGGACAGGTCAAAGCGGAAACGGCTTCGGTACTCGCAGAGGAGCGAAGGGCGAAGGCAGCATTGGATGAGTGCCAGGCGGAGATTCGGAAGCTGCAGCGTTATGCCGAGAAGGCCGTAGAAGTGGGCGATGAGGACAAGGCAATATCATTTCTCGAGCGGAAGGCGCAGCAGGCCGACAGGCTAAGCGGGCTGCAGAAGGTTCACGAGTTGGCTGCCGCGAAGGCATCCAGCCTGAGGCAGCTGCAGGAGAAGCTGTTGTCCGATATTGGACAGATGGAGGCGCGGCATTCTGAGCTGCAGGAGAAGCTCGCGGCCTCTAAGCTGCAGCAAGGCTTCAGCGCAGGCAGTGCAGCATCAGGCTCATTCGATGAGCTGGAGGAGAAAGCGTATCTTGCCGCAGAAGAAGCGATAGCTCTGGCCGAGCTCAGGTCTGGAGAGAAGCCGGACAATGCGGCTGATCCGACCGTATATATGGAGCAGGAAGCGGGCGCAAATTTGAGTGTGAATTCTGGCACGAGTTCGGGCACGGGCTCTGGTGGGAACTCAAGCACGAACGATAGCATGGACTCAAGTACACACTCAAGTACGAACGATAGCACACACATTGCCGCTAGCGCACCTCCAAGCGTGGAAGAGGAGTTAGCTGCAATCAAAGCGAGAATGAACAAGAAGGAATTATGATTCAAGCACTTTTGTTACCTGAGGTGAGTAAATGCCGATAATCGACTACAAATGTCCCAGCTGCGGCAGCGGCATGGTCTTTAACGGAAGGACCGGAGCATTGACCTGCCAAGGCTGCGGGCGGCAAGACAACATTGAAGAGCTTCTTGACCCGCTGAAGGAGCAGGTGTTTTCCGAGGATCGGGGGAGCGTGTATCACTGCAACAGCTGCGGGGCTGATGTTATGGCTGAGGCGGAGACGACCGCGACGGTATGCAGCTTCTGCGGTTCAGCCGCCGTTCTTGGCGACCGCCTGACCGGGAAGCTGGCCCCGGCGAAGGTGCTCCCATTTTTGATCAGCAAGGATGAGGCGATGGCGGCTTTCCGGAAATGGTGCCGGAACGGACTGCTTACCCCCGCTGGCTTCATGACTGCGGATCGCATTAAGGGGATGACCGGAATTTATGTCCCCTTCTGGCTTTATGAGCTGCATAATCAGGTGGAGGTTCAGGGCCACGCTACCAAAGTAAGAACTTATACGCGGGGCGATTATCAGTATACGGAAACCCAGCATTTTGCGGTATACCGCAAGCTCCGCCTGAATTACGTCAATTTGCCGATCGACGCGTCGCATAAGATGGATGACGCGCTGATGGATAAGCTGGAGCCATTCCCCTACGAGCGGCTGAAGGGCTTTAAGAGCCCCTACCTTGCCGGTTATATTGCGGACAAATACAGCTATGACGATCGGGAGCTGCTTCCACGGGCTAAGGAGAAAATCAGCAGCTATATCGAAGCCTCCATTTCAGCCGCAGTGACCGGGTATACGTCGGTCAGCTTCACGAACAAGCAGATTGATACGACCTTAAAGCAGGCGGATTATTGCTTGATTCCCGTATGGATGGTGAAGTACGACTACAATCGAAAAGAGTACATCTTTGCGATGAACGGCCAGACGGGCAAAGTGGTCGGCAAGCCGCCGCTCAGCAAAGGGAAGATTTCCGCCTGGTTTGCAGGCGTAGCGGGCGCCACCTTCCTGTCCTTGAAGCTGATTTCCTGGATGATGGGAGGCGGTTTTCTGTGAGAAGGCATTATTCACTTTTAAGCGTTCTAATCTTCCTTGCTGTGTATCTCGCCGTCCCCGGCGGCATAGCAGCGGCAGCGGAAACGAAAACATTGATCTACGACGAAGCGAACCTGCTCAGCCCGGGGGAATATGATGAGCTGAATGCGATGGCAAACGAGTACGGGGCGAAACGGGAAACGGATATTATAATTATTACTTCAAACAATCCAGAAAATATCGATGTCGTGAAGATGACCGAGGATTTTTACGATGATCGTGCGCCGGGCTATGACAAGCCTCATGGCAATGCGGTCATTCTCACGCTGGATATGAACAACCGGGACGTATATTTGGCCGGATTTTACAAAGCGGAGCAGTACCTGGATGATGGCAGGCTCGCTCAGATCCGCAACAAAATTACGCCGAATGTATCAAGCGGAGACTATAAGCTGGCTTTTGAAAAATATATTAAAACCGCCCACAAATATATGGGCTTCAAGCCGGGGGTGAACCCGGACAACCCGCTGTTCAACATTGGCTTCCAGCTGATTGCGGCTTTAGTCGTCGGAGGAATCGTCGTGGGAATTATGGCTTACCGCTCCGGCGGCCGTATCACGGTCAACCGGCGCACCTATGAGGATGCCAGCACTTCAGGTATAGTGGGCCGCCAGGATCAGTACCTGCGGACGACGACTACGAAGCGGAAGATCGAACGGAACACGGGTGGAGGCTCGGGCGGCAGAGGCGGGGGCGGCATTACGAGCGGCGGCCATTCGCATAGCGGCAGCAGAGGGAAATTCTAATCGAAGGGATGGGAGAGCACGATGAGTTTTTTTAGAAATCAATTCGCAAACGTTGTAGAATGGGAAGAGTTCCGGGATGATATGATTTTCTGGAAATGGAATAACCGGGAGATCAAGAAAGGCAGTAAACTGATTATCCGTGCCGGCCAGGATGCGATTTTCGTAAACAATGGGAAGATCGAGGGGATTTTTGAGGATGAAGGCTCTTATAACATTGAATCGGAGATCATCCCGTTCTTGTCCACGCTAAAAGGTTTTAAATTCGGCTTCAACAGCGGCATGCGTGTAGAGGTCCTATTCGTCAATACGAAGGAGTTTACCGTCAGATGGGGAACGCAAAATCCTATTCTGATTCCGACGCCTCAGCTGCCGGGCGGCATGCCGATTCGGGCAAACGGAACATTCAACTTTAAAGTCAATGACTATATGACACTGATCGATAAAATTGCCGGAATGAAGGACAGTTATCTCGTCGAGGATGTCAAGATCCGCATCACTTCCGTGCTGGATCAGCTGCTTATGAAGTGGATCGCCAAAGAAGGCAAGGACATGTTCAATCTCCAAATCAATGCTGCCGAAATTGCTAAAGGCATTCGGGAGGATCTGGACATGGAGGTGCTGAATAACGGGATAGCGATTACTGGCTTCCAGGTGATGAGCTTTAACTATCCTCAGGAAATCCAGGATATGATCACGAAGACAGCGTCCCATGAAATGATCGGCAACCTGCAGAAATATCAGCAGGTCAGCATGACGGACGGCATCGCTTCCGGCAAAGTGCAGGGCGGTGGTACGGCCTCGGATATGGCAGGCATGATGATGGGCATGACTATGGCGAACGAAATGATGAAGAACATGAACTTGAATCTGGGCCAAAATCAAGGTCAGAACTCGAGTCAGAACCAGAACCAGCATCAGAACCACAGCCCAGGCCAAAACCAGCACAACAATCCGAACCAGCAGCCGCAGGGTGCTCCTGCTGCATCTGACGGCGGCAAGCGGCCGAATTTCTGCCCGAACTGCGGCACCAAAAACGAAGGGGCGAACTTCTGCCCGAATTGCGGCCAGAAGCTGAACTGATTTTTATTCAGATCTTGAAGCACCGTCTCCTGCTCAACCAGGAGACGGTGTTTTTTTCTTAAGATGTCAGGAAAATTCGCAGCTATATAAGATGAACTAAAAATGGGATGCAGGCAAGGAAGAAAAATGATTCCGAAGAAATTGAAAGCTTTCTGGAAGAAAGCTGCTTCGAAAGCATAAGCTTGTGGTCGCCTTTGTGAGCGGATTTCTACCTCTTATGAATCTATATCATCCAAGAAATCTGGGAGCAACAGCGATCGTAGGAACATTTTACGGACTTGCCCCACATCCATTTCCATTGTTCAACTTATATAGAGCTTCCTGATGTTGCAAGAAAACTGCCGCTAACCGAGGTCTGAAATGGAAAACCCCCTATAATCGCATCGGCTTCCCCCGAAGGGCCTTCCAATGTTCATTATAAGGGGGCGTGTAAATCCCTAATTCCCTTTTATTAGCCGTAGCCGTGCGTGAAACCTAAAATTTGCAGAACGTTTTGAATCTGAATAAGAGCGGGAATGGCTACTAGCACGCTAGATGCCAAATAAAGAAGCGGTTTTTTTCTTTTCATCTTCGTACACCCCATTTACCAAGTTTTGATAAGCAGTTTTTGTTTCAGAAGATGCCTGATCTCTATTGTGTTCAAACAAGCCTACAGACTTTATTATACTACTTTTATTATTGATTTTTGAAGATAATTCCAAACAATTCAATAAATATTTAAATCCATCCGAATACATGCGCCGGTGAAAATAATAAAAGGCTAACTCATGCAGAAACTCGGTAAAAGCATTCGCCATCAGCTGATCAGCATATCTGCTGTCGGCTTGCACCTGAATGTACTCCGTAATATGTGATTCAAACCTCTGGAGTATTTCGTCCACATCCATATCCAATCGGTTGGCCGCCTCAATAATATTGAACAGTCCAGGCAGAATTTCCTCTTTGTTACGTTCAATGTGCTGGACATATTCTGGCAGAATACGTGTGTCTCCAGATAACAGCTTATAAGCGTAAGTGTTAGCCTGTGCCCACGCTTTAAATAAACCGATCCAATGACGCGTGTCCGGGTCCGTTTCTTTGACCCAGCTCAAGTCGGCATACGCACAGGTAAACCGCAGAGCTTGCGTATAATTTCTTTGTGCCTCATACACACAGGCGCGAAGCAAATACGCATAGGCTACATAAAAGAAGAGGGGCCGGGTAGGCATCTTTTGCATGTTCATTTCTTTTTTTCTTTCGGAGTGATGCGTCCACTGATAATACGCTTTCCCGCTGGCTTCTAAGCTTTTCGCCAGTGCTTCCACCTTGTCCCACTGATGCAGTGCCCGGCAGGCATTTGCTAAATCCTTCAAGGCGTCCAGTTGGTCAATTTCATCAAGCCGGTCTAAGAAAGGCTCGAATTGGATAACGGCTTGATAATTTTGCACCAGGTCGCTGCCTAACCTCAGTAAGAACAAACGATACTGGCAAAAGGCCAGCCGTTCAGAATGCTGCTGTCTCTCACTTAATGCTACGCTTTCAAATAATAAAGCCGCCGCTCCCCGCTTCCCGTTTTGATAAAAGTCCTCCGCAACCTCAAACAGCAAAGGGGAATACATCAGGTTATCCATCAACAAATTAATAATTTTTGGAATGCAATCGAGCTTGTTCAAGTCTGCACAACGGTATAAAAATGGCCGGATTCTGCGCCAATTCGGTGTTGTATTGTTCAAAAACTCCTCAATGTATTGATCGTAGAAATGGCCTTCAGGCAAATTCATTACTGAAGTTAGACGATCTAAATGATCGACCGTGAGCACTTTTTGTTTGTTCAGAAGTGAACTTAGCGTACCTGCATTCAAATTAGCCAAGCTGGCCAATTTTCTTAATTTTAAATCTTCCTGCTTAAGAAAGTTATCTAGTTGTTGAAGAATCGTGGCTGTATTATTCATACAAATCACCCTATCCAAAACTATTAAATTTGCACCAGCAGCTACTATTTCAAAATATGTTAATATATTGAAAATATATACTACTATTTAATAAGTGGTCAATTCTTTTTTATACTTTCGCAAATATGTCATAAAGAAGGGCTGCAAAAAAATCGTTAAAACCCCAGGCCGTATGCGTTGAGGCCAGGGGTTTTATTTTTGATATTATCAAATTTCGGATGAGGTTCATTCGTAAGTTTCTGTTAGTTCATAACTGGATAGTCCGTTTTACAATTCAGTCCAGGTGACATTTAATTCAATGACTCCTTCGCTTGAGGACAATAGCCCCCCGATCATGGACCAGCTTTCCTTTTTTTCGGGATTATCGCCTCGAATGATAATGTTTTTGTCATCGATGGTCTGAGCGGAATCATCTAAATTTTGCTTATTGAAATAATCCTTGTACAACTTGGTGATCGTCTCCATGTCTTCCTCGGTAGAAAAAATAAGTAATGCCGATTTCTTGCCGTCGGTAATGTCAGATTGGGAGGTGCTGATCTTCGCATCGTCTGGAATAGGAAAATCCGCCGGTAAATATTCGGGTCTTTTCTCATCGGCCTTCTCATTGGAATTTTCTTCGGTCTGCACTTCGGCTGTAGCGTTCTGCCCTGCTTCCGCCGTATTTAATGGTTGTTGCGCTGGCTCGCTTTTCACAGATTGGCAGGCGCTTAAAGCTGCGATGATAAGAATCGATAACCATAAAGATGTCCAGGCTTTCTTTTGCATGATGTTATTTACCCCTTTTTTAGTGTTTTGATTAGGTTCGATTGTGATTGATCACGTTTTATCCTGCTGTATCCCGCTGTATTCCTACGTTATTCTCCAAATGACGGATCAAGTACTAATCATAATACGATTTCCTAATTTTTCCCTCATGCTGCAGTCCCATTTTATGGGTCTGATTGAAATAGCCGGATGTGCCCTGGTCCTAATTGTTTAAGCCTATAGGAGGAGTATGAAAATGAACGAAAAAAGAAGATAGTCAAAGGCTCGTGGCGATGTAAGCGCAGTCTTGAAACGGAAATATGTGTTTTTCGGCTTATTTTCGTATGCACATTTCTTTACAGTCATTTTGTTTAGGAGTATGATTTCATTCATGACGAACTGATTGCTGAAATAAATAATCCTTTATCGCTGAATTCTATAGTCAGAAACGGGGGAACCAATAGGGATGGCCTTATCGTCCCAGGGGTGAATCGCTTGATCTGAGTCCGATGAATGTCAAGTGTAGGGCTACTTTCGGTCCGAATCCGTCAGCTAACCTCGTAAGCGTTACGAAAGAGGAATTTGTCGCGTGCCAGCGCTTTTTTAAAGCAGCCGCGGGAAAGGCCAACTTTCCTGCGGCTTTTTTGTGCGAACGAAGCCATAGGAAAGGCCGATTTGAACGGATAATGGATGAACCAAGAGGGTACGATACAAAATGTCCCATATCTCAAACTGGTGGTGGAAGCTGGATGACAATCAAAAGGCTGTTGATTGGGCGGCCGTTAAAATCGACCGAATTAGGGGAGCAGAAGCTGAATAAGAAGAAGGCACTGGCCATTCTTTCTTCCGATGCTTTATCGTCGGTAGCCTACGGGCCGGAGCAGATTTTGCTCGTGCTGGTGACGGTTAGTACGGCAGCGTTCTGGTATTCGATACCGATCGGAATCGGCGTACTGGTATTATTGACCGCTCTTATTTTATCCTACCGGCAGATTATATTTGCTTACCCGCATGGCGGGGGAGCGTACGTAGTATCCAAGCAAAATTTGGGGATTTTCCCCGGGCTAATTGCCGGCGGCTCTTTGCTGGTCGATTATATATTGACCGTTGCCGTCAGCGTGTCCGCGGGTACGGATGCGATCACATCGGCTTTTCCAGGCTTGCATGAGCATAAAGTTATCATTGCCGTTATATTCGTCATTCTCCTGACCATATTGAATTTGCGGGGGGTTACCGAATCCGCGACGATCTTAGCCTATCCTGTTTATTTGTTCGTGCTGGCATTATTTATACTAATCGCCGTAGGACTTTATAATATTGCGGTGGGCCATGTCTCGCCGAATTTGCATGTGCCGCTAGGCACCCCGGTGGCAGGCATGACATTGTTTTTGGTGCTGCGGGCCTTTGCCTCGGGAAGCTCAGCCTTGACGGGAGTGGAGGCGATCTCCAACGCCATCCCGAACTTCAAGGATCCCGCGCCGAACAATGCGGCCAAGACGCTGCTGGCGATGGGGACCCTGCTCGCCATCCTCTTCTCGGGCATCGTGTTCCTCGCTTATTACTACGGGATTGTACCTTCCCCGGAGAAGACGGTAGTATCGCAAATTGCCGAGCATACCTTCGGCAGAAATGCGGTATACTACTTCATTCAAGGGACGACGGCTTTGATTCTGGTGCTGGCTGCTAATACGGGGTATTCGGCGTTCCCGCTGCTGGCCGTGAACCTGGCCAATGACCGGTTCATCCCGAGGATGTTCAAGGTGCGCGGCGACCGGCTGGGCTACTCTAACGGCATCATCAGTCTGGGCCTATTATCCATCCTTTTGATTGTCGCCTTTCAAGGGCAGACAGAACAGCTGATTCCGCTGTACGCGGTCGGTGTATTCATCCCGTTTACGCTATCACAGACCGGGATTATGATGAAGTGGCTCCGCGAGAAGCCGCCGGGCTGGCTGGCCAAGCTGATCGTTAACTCCATCGGCGCCCTGATATCCTTAACGGTTACGCTCGTGTTCTTTTTGACGAAATTTACCCGGGTATGGCCGGTGTTGATCTTTCTGCCGCTGATCGTTTACTTCTTCTACCGGATTAAGAAGCATTATGAAGCGGTGGGCGAACAGCTGCGGCTCACAACCTGCGAGCCTGCTGTGCCGATTACGGGGAATGTCATTATTTTACCTGTATCGGGCATTACGCACGTTGTGGACCATTCCTTGAATTACGCCAAATCATTGTCGGCGGATCAAATCATCGCCGTGTATATCCCGTTTGAGAGAGAGGAAATTGCCCGCTTTGAGGAGAAATGGAGCCGCTGGCGGCCGGACATCAGGCTGGTGACTTTGTATTCCCCTTATCGCAGCATCATCACTCCGCTTGGCAAATTCATCGATACAGTGCACCGGAAAGCAAGCGAGAACAATTACCAGGTGACGGTCATCATTCCCCAATTTATTCCGAAGAAGGGCTGGCATAACTTCCTGCATAACCAAACCAGCCTGATGATTCGTACCTATCTGCTCTACCGCAAGGATGTCATTATTACAACCGTTCCTTATCATTTGAAAAAATAAAGGACAATAGTGGCTTGAAAACCCGCTCGAGGAGCGGGTTTTTGCTTGCCTGTCCACTATCCTTTCACGGATCCGACAATCAGGCTCTTTTGGACCTGATCACTTAGCAGCACATAAATGAGCAGCGTCGGAATCGTGGCGATGACGAGACCAGCACCGATTGGCCCCCAGTCTGTCGTATGCTGCCCGGCGAGCGACATAATACCTACCGTTAAGGTTTTCAGCTTCTCGCTGTTAATAAACGTATTTGCAAACATGAGCTCGTTCCAAGTGTTCATGTAAGTGAAGATCGCCACGGTAGCCAGCGCAGGTCTTAGCAGTGGAATGATGATTTTGCCGAATATTTTGTAAATACTGCATCCATCGATACAAGCTGCTTCCTCCAGTTCGCGGGGAATGCTGTTCAAAAATCCGGTCAGAATAAATATCCCCATCGGCAGTGCAAACGCCACATATGGAATAATGAGCGACCAATACGTATTCAGCATATGCATATTTCTCAAGATGACGAACAACGGCAGCAAAGTAGCATGAATAGGCACCATGAGACCGATCAGAAAATAAGTCAAAAACAAATTGTTCAGCTTCCAGTACATGCGGACAATAGCGTAAGAAGTCGCCGCCAGCATGACACTGGATAAAAGGATCGTCACCGCTGTTACGATGATGCTGTTGATGAAGTAGATTCCTACATCCCCGGTCGTCAGAGCGGAGGTGTAGTTGGACCATCTCCAGATCTCGGGAAGCCCCAGCACATTGCCGCCGAATATTTCATTGTTATCTTTAAATGAGAATAGCAGCAGCCAGAACAGCGGATACACCTGAATGATCGCGTATGCCGCCAGAGCCAGGGAAAGAAGCACCTTGCCCGCTTTCTTGAGGTTGAATTTGGATTTTGGATTCATTTGGGGAACTGTCATAACGTTGCTTTCCATGGTTCACACCACCTTTTCTCTCTAGTTAACAGGATCTTTGCCAAACATTCTTTGAATGATTACTGTTGCAACCAGACACTCGACGATGATGAAGATGGCCATCGCACTTCCGTATCCATATTGGTATTTGGCAAAAATCGATGTATACATAATCGTCGTTGGCACCTCTGTAGCATGCAATGGTCCGCCGTTCGTCAGTACATATATCAAATCAAAGGCTTTAAACGAACCGATGACGGAAAAAACGACGCAAACGCGCAGAATGGGCTTCATGAGTGGAATCGTGATTTTTAGGGCCAGTGTAGGCTCATTGGCTCCATCGATTTTGGCCGCTTCATAAATTTCGGTGGAAATCGATTTGGCCGAAGCGTACATGAGCAGCATATGATAACCGACATATTGCCACAGCAGCGCTACAAAGACAGCACCAAGCGCTGTTTGCGTATTGCCCAGCCATTCGTTCGCAAGGAATCCCAAACCTATTTTATTGAGAATGATATTAAGCATACCGTAGTTGGGATGATAAATTTTCATCCATAATTGGCCGATCACAACGGTGGAGATGATTACCGGAATAAAGTAGACGGTTCTGTACAGCTTTTCGAACTTTACACCCCTTGCCAAAATTAACGCAAGCAATAGTGAAAGAGGGAGCTGGATGCCGACGGAGACGATCGCCAAAACAATTGAGTTTTTGACCCCTTTCGTAAATCCGTCCGTGTTGTTCACGAATAAATCCACATAATTTCCAAACCCGATAAATTTACCATTGGAAAAGCCATCCCATTCCAGCAAGCTGTAATAGCCGGAGAAAAAAATCGGAAGGATGATGATGATCGTGAAGACTAGAAATGTCGGGAAGACGAACAGAAAAATCGCCTTTTTATCGCCCAGCAATTTTTGCATACGAAGTGATACCTCCTTGATGAACAGGCTCAGCAAATTTCATTGGCCTGTAATAAATTTTCCCTGCCAATGAGATGAATCGATTAGCAGGGAAAATATTTGCTTAACGGATTAATTACCGTTGACTTTGTCTTGCATCTGAGCTCCGAATTGTTCAGGAGTAATTTGATTGGCAAACACTTCAGCAACCAAATCTTGATGCGTTTTTGCATCGGCGCCGTTCAGGTAAATATCCCAAACCGGCACACTGCCTACTGCTCCCGTGATGATATTATCCATGATTTCTTTGGCTAATGGGTTAATTTGGGATTGATCCAGGCTGTCATATTTCCAGGTCGGCAAATTGATTCCCGACAGGTAACCTTGCTCTGCTTGGGCTTTAGCCAGGTAAGTGGCCGCTTTGACAGCTTGCTCCTTGTATTTCGTGTCTGCGCTTACAAGCATAGCGTCGCTGCCGCCGCCGACATATTCGGTTGGATCGCCTTTGCCGTCTTCGCTCGCCGGGAATCTGACCGCTTTGATTTTCCCTTTGACCATGGAGGAATCCGATTCCATTTTGGACGCCATCCAGTTGCCGCCAAACAACATGGCGACTTTACCTTGGTTGAACTCCGCTTCCGCTTCATCCTGCGTCATACCCAAAATGCCGTTGCCAAATGCCCCTGCATTAACCAGCTGCTGTATTTTGTCCGCCGCATTCACAAATGCCGGATCGGTGAAAGAGGCTTTGCCATTCAATGCATCCAGCGACAATTGGGAACCGCTTTCACGAAGGGCGATCATATCGTAAATCCACATTCCCGGCCACAAATCCTTCATGCCGGTAATCATCGGCTTAACTCCGTTCTGATTAAACGTATCTACAGCCGTCATCAACTCGCTAAACGTCGTGGGGATTTTGACTTGATACTGATCGAACAGCTCGGTGTTGACGTATAAGGCACCGGCCATTTGACCGTAAGTGATACCGTACACCTTTCCGTCATAAGTAATGTTGTCCAGCGCGCCTGGCAGCATTTGATCTTTCGTTTCATCCGTCAAATACTCGTCAAGATTTAGAATTTTACCGGCTTCCACGAACGGTTGAGCAAAACCGCCAGTCCAGGAATACATAATATCCGGGGCTTCGCCCGCGGCGATAGCCGTTTTGATTTTCGTTTTATAAGCGTTGTTTTCTGTACCGCTGTATTCGATTTGAATGTTCGGATTGTTATCGTTCCATTCTTTAATGATTTTCTCCATTTCAGATTTTTCCGGCTCTGCGGTGCTTATTCCCCAGAAGGAAAGCGTGATCTTTTCCTCCTTAGGCGCCGTATTGTTATTCTTACCGCCGCTGCTGCTATTCGTTCCAGACGAATTGCCGCATGCTGACAGGCCTACAGCCAGTGATGCCGCTAATAAAGTAGAAACTATCATTTTCGTAACTCGTTTCATATGAATCCTCCCTTTTCGAATGTCATAGCTTTTTTGATACGCTTTCATCATAATGAAAATGAAATTGAACTTGAATCTAATATATTGACTTGTACCTTTGATATTTTTACTTAAGCTGTAATCCATATATAATTCACCCAAAAATCATAGTAGAATGTGGTTGTCCTTAAACCCGGCCGATAGGGAGTTGTGCACATGAGAAGACTGAAGAAATGGTTTATGGACTTGAAGATTACGCCAAAGATTATCGTTTATTATTCGATCATGATCATTATTTTCATGGTATTGAGCGTCGTTGTTTACAAGCAGCTCAATTATAGTACGGTCACCAAAAAGGTGGGCCAAATGCTGATGGAAACGGTAAAGACGGTTGATGCTAATTTAAACTTCTTAATTGAAACAACCAGCAACCAAGAGAAGGTCCTGCTGTCGAGCAAAACCCTGCAGTCGGCTCTAAGTCAAAATAATAAAGGAAATGATCCATTGATTCAGCGGCAGGTGGAAAACTATCTCGAGGAGTCGATGAATTTTAATGAAGTCATTTCTTCTATTTATGTCTTTGACAACGAGGGCCACAAATATTACGCCGACAATGCCTCGTTTAAAGCGGTAAGCTTGACGAAAATCAAAGAAGCGCCTTGGTACGATGAACTGGTTCGCTTAAACGGCAGTTACTTGCTCAAAATGAATGGCGGCGGGACTTTCGACAATCAGGATATGAACTACATTTCAATGATTCGCATTATTAACAACATTGATACTCAAAAGCCGATCGGCTACTTGATGGTCAACATTTCTGCCGATACCATCAACAAATATTTGAATAAAGATGGCAACACCTATAATACCCAATACATTTTGAAGGATGAAAACAACAACGATTTCCTTCATTCCAGCCTTGCCGAGGAACAGGGGTTTGCGGTCATTATTGATGACGTCCTGGACAAAGAAGATCAATCCGAGATTAAAAAGGTGGGCAATAAGCAATACATCGTGTCCAATTTGCGCACTGAATTCGATTGGAAGCTTATCGCGATTACCCCGTTTAACGAGCTTAGCACACAGGACCAGACTTACACGATTATTTTTATTATCACCCTGCTTGTTAACGGCGTCTTATTAATGTGCGGCATTATATTTACTTCGGTCCTCATTTCCAAGCCCATTCAAAAGCTGGTCAATGCGATGAAAACGGTAGAAAGAGGCGTATTCCAAGAGGTGTCGATCAAAACGGGCAATGATGAAATCGGCAGATTGAAAAATGTATATAACATGATGATTCGTGAAATTCAGCTGTTGTTTGACAATGTTGTCCAGGAACAGGCGGCCAAACGGAAAATGGAACTGGAGGCATTGCAGAACCAGGTCAAGCCGCATTTTCTTTACAATACATTTGACGCGATTAGCTCACTGGCTGTATCGGGAAATCATGAGGATGTATACACGATTGTCAAAGCCTTGGGCAAATTTTATAGATCGTCCTTAAATCAAGGCAATGAAGAAATCACCATCAGACAGGAGCTGGATATTGTCCAGCAGTACTTGACGATTCTGAAATACAGGTATGGCGATAAATTTACCGTAACTACCCGCTTTGACGAGCGGACGCTCGATTGCACCATTCCGCGTCTCGTTTTGCAACCCTTGGTTGAGAACGCTATCAATCACGGGGTTCGAGCCAAAGACGGGCCTGGCCTGATCACGGTTCAATCTTTATTTTGCGGGGATTCGATCCAGCTGATCGTGGAAGATGACGGAGCAGGCATGAATAAAGAGAGACTGATACAGATCCAACGAGGTTTGACGGATGGCGTCGGGCTAAAAGCTACGATTGAAAGACTTGGCATCTATTATAATGCCAGGGCCGACTTTCAAATCGAGAGCCGGATCGGATATGGCACTAAAATTACGCTTACGATTCCAGTCCAAAAAGGATAAGGCAAACTGGAGTGAAACACTTCACTTCAACTTTAACCAGGTGTTAGGCGCGTGTTGCGGAGAGGGGGAGTCCGGATCATTGGTTCAACACGTGTTATATATATATCAATTTTAAGGAGTGAACCAAATGGGCATTATCGATCCACATCAAATTTGTCAAATTGCCTTGGTCGTCAAAGATATTGAAGCAGCAGCCAAAAATTATGCTGAAATCTTTGGTGTTGAAGTTCCTGAAATATGGCTGCTCGCACCGGAAGAGGAGAGCCATACCAAATACAGAGGCTTGCCAACCGGTACCCGCTCAAAATTATGCGTGTTTGAACTAGGGTCTATCATCCTGGAGCTTACAGAACCCGATGAGCATCCAAGCTCTTGGAAAGAGTTCCTGGAGGAGAAAGGCGAAGGCGTTCATCATATCGGCTTTATGGTTAAGGATCGTGAGGAAGCATTATCAGCGCTGGAGAAGCGAAGCATTCCGGTACGTCATACCGGTGAATATCCTGGCGGCAGCTACACATTTGTCGACAGTGAGGCCCAGCTCGGCGTATTGCTGAATCTGAAATACGAGTCAAAAAATTAAAGATCAACCCCAAAATTAAAGAATGGATGGTGTTTATCAATGGAAAAAGGCATTCTGGGTACAAAAGTGGTTGCACAAGTCGGTCTCATTGTGAAGGATATCGAGGTGACTGGCAAGAAGTACGCAGACTTCCTCGGTGTAGAAGTTCCGCCAATCGAACTGACAGATGAGTTTGAAAAATCGCAGATTCATTACAGAAACAATCCTACGACGGCTAGAGCCAAGCTGATGTTCTTCCGTACTCCCGGTTCGGTGGAAATCGAGCTGATTGAACCGGATCACAATCCTTCGACCTGGCGGGAATTCCTCGACACACATGGTGAAGGGGTGCATCATCTTGCATTCTATATTGAAGATTCGAAGGGCAAAATTGCCAAATTGCAGGAGCTTGGTATGAATCTCGTCCAAACCGGCGAATATACCGGCGGCAGATACTCTTATATCGACAGCTCAGACGATCTTAAAGTGATGCTGGAATTGCTGGAAAACGATTGATATCCCACATAATTGGAGGTCCATTCGCATGAATATTGTCGTAATCGGTGCCAACCGAGGGCTGGGTTATTACCTGGCCAAGGTTTTTGCTGAACATAATCACCATGTCATTGCTGGCGTATTTAGCAAAGACAGTTCGCCGGAAATTAATGATCTGAAAAATTCTTACCCGCAAAATGTTCATCTGATATCGATGGACGTATCCAGTGAGGAATCGATCCAGGCTGCGGCCCAAGCCGCCCAGCAGTTGTTTGGTCAAGTCGACGTGTTGATTAACGTTGCGGGTGTCCTATTGCCGGGTGACCGGGAAGGGACGATTGTGGATACCGACTTGAGAGAATTGCGGCTATCGCTGGAAGTGAATACGGTGGGCACCGTCATCGTTATGCAGCAATTTTTGCCGGTTATGCGCGGCGGCGGAGAAGGCATGATGATCATGGTTACCTCCGAGGCAGGGAGTGTCACGAATAACGGGAGCGTGTACCCCTACTACTCAGTCTCCAAAGCCGCTGCAAACAAGGCGGTGTTCGTCTTCCGGGCAACGGTTGGGGAGCAATGCGCCATTTACGCCATGCATCCGGGCCGGATGAATACGGAAATGGGCCGTACTTACGCGCAAATCGAGCCGGATGAATCGGCAGAAAGCATTTACCGTATCGCCATCGGCGAGAAGCCGATTCAGGATAACGGTACCGGGTTCATCAATTACAAGGGAGAACCTATGGAACTGTAAGGAATCAGGCATGGAAATACTGGAGGGGTAAATATGAAAAAAAGAATCTTTGCGCTTCTGGGAGATTATTATCATGATCATGACCTCATCCTGGACTCCTTAAAAGCAGCCATCGCGCCAATGGGAGATCAAGTTGAGTTACAGGATATCGTTGTTGGAGATTTAGCTTCTGCACTTTTGGAGAAGCCCGACCTGTTTATTCTCAATAAGGAAAATCGCCTTAATCCCACTGATGAACAAATCCAATGCTGGATGACGCCAGAACTGGAGACGCAAATATCAGATTATGTGCAGCAGGGCGGAAGCTGGCTGGCCTGGCATGCCGGGCTCGCGTCTTACCCGGAAGAAGGACCTTATGGTCTCATGCTGAAAGGGATGTTCAAGTTTCACCCCCGGGTGAATAAACCCGTTAAGTATCAGCCCCGGGGAGAGGCGAATTTCCTGGGCACGCCAACGCGTTTTGAAGTCATGGACGAGCATTACTTTGTAGAATGCGACCAGGCGAATACACATGTGTTCCTTGAAGCGGAATCGCTGGACGGGGTATCTGTTGCCGGCTGGGCGCACCAATTCGGCAAGGGGCGCGTGTGCTGCATTACACCGACCCATCGTGCAGAGGGTTTGACCCATCCAGAGCTGCATCGATTGGTCAGAGAATCTATACAATGGCTGCTGTAATAGGACATCACAATAGAACCTCCTTCCCCATGCAAGACGGGTGGGAGGTTCTTCATCTAATTATGATTGCAGCATTATGATTTTAGCGTTCTTCTATAATCGCTTACGGAAATGCCGGTGTATTTCTTAAAGCAGGTGCTGAAATAGTTGGAATCGGATATCCCTACCGCTTTAGCTATTTCAAACGCTTTCATATCTTGTTCCTTCAGCAGGGCAATCGCATTTTCGACACGAATTGTCGTTAAATACTCTATAAAATTCGTACCGGTCTCTTTCTTAAAGGTACGGCTTAAGTAGCTTGGATTCAGGAAAAAGACTTTGGCAAGCTCGGTCAGGGACAGGTTCGAGTCGGCGTAATGCTCCTGGATGTACTTTTTAATATCATCAATTGAATTTCCGGTTTTATGCACTTGATGCTGGTTAATGATGCGGACCGTCTTTTCCGTCACTTCAACGAGATGCTGCTTGATGTCGGGAATTGTATCCAGTACAACATAGTTGTATAGCTCCGCTTCAATCTTTTGCACATCATCCGGGTTTAGACCGAATTCGGTTAATTTCCTGACACAGATCATATGGATATTCATGGCGATTTTGCGGATGTCGTTAATGATGGTTGTATCCTTCAAGTCAATATTTTCATATATTTCATCAATGGTCTCCATCAATTTGTCCTTTAGACCCGCTTTGATGTAAAAACCCAGCTTGTTATATACATTGTTGAGATCGTAGGAATGATGCTTGCTGTACAGGTCGATATGGTTATATAAAATGATCATGTTATTGCCAACGACAACGCGGTAATTGATCGCTTCCAGAGCTTCTTTATAGGATGTGCATATTTCGTTAACGTCTCTTTTTACATCACCAAGCCCGATGCAGATGGAACAAGAGGCCTCCTGAAGGATGGTATCCTTCAGCCATTCGCATTGCTCATACAAGTCGGAATGTTCGTCATTATTCAAGATAATGACCCGATTCATCGCATCAAAGAAAGCAAAGGTGTATGGGTTCCGCTCATAATACTTTCGAACAATACCGAGAATCGTTTCGCTATTGGCTAACCGGGACTTTTCATCTAACGGCTTGTTATCTGCCATGCTGATATCGATCACGGCAATTTGGAAGCTGTCATATTTGAAATGTACGCCGAGAAACGACATTTTTTCCGTCGTCACTTTTTTATCCGACACTTCCTCAAGCAGTTCATTAAAGAAGCGGTCTTTCAAATAAGGCAAATTATCATATAGACGGCGTCTTAGTTTTGAATTTTCGCTGTTGTTCTTTCTTTCCTGCTCGATGATTGCTTTCAAGTTGGTGACGGTTTTCAGCACCTCATCATCATCGATTGGCTTCAGCAAATAGTCCGATACTCCGGCGCGTATGCTGCGTTGTGCGTATTGAAAATCATCATAGCCGGAAAGGATCGCGATTTTGAGGTGGGGATATTTTTGCAGGGCCATTTCACTAAATGTAATTCCATCGATAATCGGCATATAAATATCTGTAATGACCAAATCCGGCAAATGCATTTCCAGGAGATCAAAAGCTTCGTTGGCGTCGGCGGCTTCTGCTACAATCTCCATATTAAGATAGTCCCAATTAATACAATTTTTAAGCAGGTTTCTTACTAAATATTCATCATCGACAATCAATACTTTAATTTTTGCAGTATCCATAGCTCATCACCTGACTGTACTGGATTGAAAAAATATGCCCTGCGATATCCTTTGTCTCTATATATAATTATACACTGTAAACGCTTTATTTTCCCTTTAGATTTATGACCTTAGATTTAAATATTCGCTTTGTTATTCTAATTTTTAATAATTTTAACTAAAGGATGTGTCTATGTTGAAAAATGATCAATTGTTATTAGATATCTTGCTTCAGGATGAGGAGGATTTGCAATTTTCCCAATTTACTCATAATACGGCCGTGCTCATCGGCACGAAAATCGTAGAGAAGGCGCTCAAGGACAACAGTCCGATGGTGATCAGCATTCAAAAAAACGGGCAGCAGCTGTTTTACAGTAAACTGGACGGAGCCACGATGGACAATGATTTGTGGATCAAGCGTAAAAACAAAGTGGTCGAGCATTTCAACCACAGCTCGTACTACATGAACGTATTGTTCAAGACGACCCAAACTACGATTGAATCCTACTTCCTTGATCGCAAGGATTTTGGGGTCGAGCCAGGGGCATTTCCGATTATTGTGAGAGACGTCGGGATTATAGGGACGATTACGGTGTCCGGGGTGCCCGGGGAAGGAGAAGACCATAAAATCATTACTTCGGTATTGAAAGAGATGCTTCAATAATCTTATCGTGCTCCACGATAGGAGGAATACGTGCCATCTAAAGTAATACGAGGATTTCGCAATGCTCATGGCAGCTCGCAAAAATAAAAATGGCGCTTACCTAACAAGGTTAGTGCCATTTTTATTATGTCTAAACTACTATTCCTTGAAATACGCAAAATCCTTGTTGGCGGATTAGATCATCTCCGCATCATTACTCCGCTCTTCGTGAGAAAATTGTCGAAAAATGAAAACGATTCATTGACAAACGCTATTTTGTTCGTTTATACTGTGGGTGAAAAGCGATTAAAAGGCCTTTTTAAAGCTTTTCTGAAACGTTTCAGTTCCGTGGCTACATATTTTTTTTACGCATTACTGAAACGTTTCAGAACATGGGAGCAATCAGTTTTTTACAACGTGAACGAGGTGATAGGAATGAGTAACAGGGAAGTCGCAGCGGAGGTTATTAGGCGAATCGGGGGAAACAGCAACATATCCAGCTTGACCCACTGTGTTACGCGTTTGCGGTTTGAATTGAAGGACAAATCCGTCGTCGACCTTGAAGGGATTAAAGCGATTCCGAAAGTACTTGGCGTTGTCGACGCTCAAGGCACGCTGCAGGTTGTGATAGGTCCTGCTGTGGAAGAGGTATATCTCGAAATTATGAATCTGACGGGCAGGGGCGAGGTGGAAGAGGAGTCGGCAACGGCAAGTGGCCCGGACAAGCCAGCAGGCGCCCAGGGTAAGCCTAGCGGCGGTGTGAAGAAAAACTCACGGTTCGACCAGCTATTGGCTACGATCTCTGCCATTTTTACGCCGTATATTCCGATATTGGCAACCTCCGGGATTATCAAAGGGCTAATCGACATTTTGGCAAAATTCGACATTCTCCCGGCAACGAGCAATACTTATTTGATTTTGGCGGGTGCTGGAAACGCTCTGATCTTTTTCTTCCCGATACTGCTTGCTTTTACGGCCGCTCAAAGGTTCGGGGCCAACCCTTACATCGGGGCAGCCATCGGGGCGGCATTGATGGAGCCTAACATTACAGGCATAGCAACGACAGGGGAAGTCATCGACTTTTTAGGCATTAAATTTACCGCTATGAATTTTTCGAGTACGGTCATCCCGATTATTTTGGCGATGTGGGCTTACTCGGTACTGGATCGATACTTAAAGAAATTTTTGCCGAAACCTACGCAATTTATCTTTGTGCCGCTTTTGTCCATGCTGATTATGGTTCCTTTAACATTAATGGTGTTCGGCCCCGTGGGCGGATTGCTGGCAAACGGCATTGCGAGCGGATACGAAGTGCTGCTGAATTCCAATCATATTATTTTTAATGCTATATTTGGCGCCTTGTTCATTTACGTCATTATGCTTGGTGTCCACTGGGTTATTCTGCCGTTGCAGTTATCCTATCTTGCGGAGCATGGCATGGAATACTCGCTCGGTTCCGGGGGACTTGGGAACTACGCTTTGCTGGGAGTCTGTCTGGCGGTGCTATTTATCTCCAAGAGCAAGGAAGAGAAGACGATTGCCAGTTCGGCCGCTTTCGTCAACTTTTTATCCGGGGTTACCGAGCCCGGCTTGTACGGCGTCATCATGAAGAACAAGAAGTATTTCATCTCGCTGACATTGGGGGGACTCGTTGGGGGTATTATTTTCGGCGCAACCCATAGTTACATTACGAATTTCGCGTTTACGGGGTTATTCGGTCTTCCGGCCTTCCTGTCATCGCCTACAGCAGCCACTTATATGCTTAGCGTAATTGTGACGATTACCCTTTCATTTGTGCTGACCATACTGCTTAGCAAACGGGAGTTTTCTTTTAAGCGAAAATAGAGTTGGCACTTGCGTGAATAGACATAGAGCCGCAGCTGAAACTGCAATTGATAAGATTTGGACGTATTCGGAAGGTAGCCGTCCTTATCCTTGTACAGCATTAGCTATATGCCCTAAATCGTACTATGATAATTAAAAAGCGGATAAATGATACGAGGTGTAGACAAGCATGGCTACGATTAAAGATATTGCTAAATTGTTGGATATTTCAGTTTCAGCTGTTTCCATGGCTTTGAACGATAGTCCGGAAATCGGTGTCAAAACAAAGGAAAAGGTCAGGGAGGCTGCCAGGCAGCTGAACTATGTGAAAAATGGCATCGCGATCGATTTACAGCGGCAGAAGACGAATATTGTCCTGCTGATTGCAGATAATCCGACACGTCCTTACTTCACGGACTCTTTGCAAGCTATTCAACATGAGCTGACGAAGAAAAATATCGATCTGGTCATTGTGACCGCCAATAACAGTCATAAAATTACGGCCGAACGGTTTATTTCGGAGAACAGGGCGGACGCGGTCATTTGCATGTCCCGGTTTATTTCAGATGAATTTGTCAACACATATGCCAATAAAAATATGCCGATTTTTGTCCTGGGAAGATCGCCGGACTTAATTACGAACGACAATGTGGTTAACGTTGCTATCGACTACGAGCGGGTCGGTGAGGATATTACGGAATACTTAATCCAGGCCGGACACCGGAACATCGCCTTTGTTAAAGGCAGCAAAGCTTCGGTCGGGGCCAACTATCGTTATGAAGGATATGTAAGAACCTTAAGAAGATTTAATCTGGAAATCGACAAAAACCTCATTTTTGAGGCGAACGGCAACGACTACGACCACGGCTATAAAATTACGGAGAAAATTATCGATACTATGGCTGAACATACGATTGACGCCATTTTCTATGTGACTGACGATCTGGCGGTTGGAGGACTGCAGAAGCTGCTCGAAAAGGGCATCTCTGTCCCGGATGACGTCTCGATTGTAGGTTATAACAATTATCCGATCTCCAAGATGGTGACACCGTCCATTACGACTGTGGATTTGCACCAGCAAAAAATAATGCACAGAGTAGCAAAAGCTTTGATCGGCATGATGACAGAAAACAAAACCAAAGCCGATGTAATGAAAAAATTACAGAAAGATACGATTTTCTATTCCGAGATTATAGAGAGAAACTCGGTTAAAAAAAGATGATAAGGAGAGATCCACATGTCAACTCAGAGGCTGCCGGATCATTTCATGTGGGGAGGAGCCGTATCGGCAAACCAATGCGAAGGTGCATGGAATGTAGGCGGGAAAGGGATAAGCACCGCTGATGTAGCTGCCGCTGGCCAGCACGGCCAGGGGAGAACATATACCGAAACTGTACTGGAAAATACGTATTATCCGAATCACGGGGCTATCGATTTTTATCACCGCTACAAGGAAGACATCGCGCTGTTCGCTGAAATGGGGTTTAAATGCTTCAGGACGAGCATTCACTGGACTAGAATATTTCCCCAAGGTGATGAAAGTGAACCAAATGAGGAAGGGCTGGCCTTCTATGACCGTTTGTTCGACGAATGTCTCAAATATGGGATCGAACCGGTTGTCACCATATCTCATTACGAAACCCCGCTTCACCTGGTAAAGCAATACGGCTCCTGGACGAACCGGAAGTTGATCGATTTCTACTTGAATTTGTGCAGAGTGCTGTTTGAAAGATATAAGACCAAAGTGAAATACTGGATGACCTTTAATGAAATTAATGTTATTACGTTAAACCCGCTCATTGCGGCCGGAATACGAGTGGAGGAATATGCCGATAAAGAGCAGATCCTGTATCAAGCCGCTCATTATCAATTTGTGGCCAGCGCAAAGGCGGTTAAACTGGGCCGTGAAATCAACCCGGATTTCCAAATAGGCATGATGATGCTGTATCCCCTGTCCTATGCGGAGTCCTGCTCCCCGGAAGATAATCTGGAAAATATGCATAACATGGATCTTCACTACTACTTTTCTGATATACAGGTAAGAGGATACTATTCCCCTAAAGCACAAAAATTTCTCGAGCGTAAAGGGATTACGCTGGACATCACTGACGAGGATGTGCGGGATTTGCGTGCCGGAACTGTCGATTATATCGGGATCAGCTATTATATGTCTCTCGTAACAAGCTCCAACCCCAACCGGAAAATCGTAGTAAAGGGCAATATGCTGGAAGGCATCGCCAATCCATATCTCGAGAAAAGCGACTGGGAATGGCAAATAGATGCCGTTGGCTTGCGAATTTCTTTAAATCATCTGTATGACCGTTACCAGCTTCCGATCTTTGTAGTGGAGAATGGATTGGGCGCCGTAGACGAGAAGATCGAAGGCCAAATGATTCAGGACGACTACCGGATCGATTATTTGCGCAAGCATATTGCCCAGATGAAAGAGGCGGTTCTTCAGGACGGAGTGGACGTGATGGGCTACACCGTTTGGGGCTGCATCGATCTGGTGAGCGCTTCTACAGGCGAAATGAAGAAAAGATACGGTCTCATTTATGTCGACCGGGATGATCGTGGAGAAGGAACATTGAACAGAGAAAAGAAGAAATCTTTTAATTGGTATAAAGAGGTAATTTTATCGAATGGTGATTCTCTGGATTAAGGGATGTTCGTAGTTGATAAACTGAAGGTTTGTATACTTCCTAACTTAAGTCAGAGGAGTGTTTTAAATGAAGTTTCCTAATTTATTTAAGCCTATGCGCATAAAAAATGTCATGTTCAATAACAGGATTATCGCAACTCCGGCTGGTCCCTATGATGACAAAGCGATTGGCGGCGCGGGCGTCATCATTACGGGAAGCGTAAATGTCAGCCGGAAACGGGCAAGCTATTCACGGCCGGACGAGCCTTACGCTTTTGATAAATATGAAATTGAAGCGACGAGAAAACGGGTCATTGTCGCTCATCAGGCAGGAGCAAAAGCTTCCTTGGAGCTGATTCACTCGGGTCAGTACGCCCGTGTCGACGACTATGCCATCGGGCCGATCGACATGGTCCGGCAAGACGGGACGATCGTTAAAGCGATGGACGAGCAAATGATGGACGAGGTGGCCGGAGATTGGGCAGAAACCGCCAAACGGGCCAAAGAAACCGGCTTTGATCTGGTCATGCTTCACTTTGCTCACGGCTGGCTGCCGGCCGAATTTTTGTCTCCCTTATTCAATAAGCGTACGGACGAATACGGGGGTTCTTTCGAGAACCGAATCAAATTCCCTAAAATGATCGTTGATCGTGTTCGCGAAGCGGTCGGCCCTGACTTTATCGTAGATATGCGGATCAGCGCTCACGAATGTGTGGACGGCTCCATCGATTTTAAGGATGTTCTGGAGTTTATTAAAATAATTGAAGATAAAATCGATATGGTGCATATTTCTGCGGGCCTGGACATCAATTATGAAGGAAATGTCCACATGGCTCCGACGATTTTTAAAGAGCATATGCCTAATGTGGACTGGGCTGCGGAAGTGAAAAGGAACGTCAGCATTCCGGTTACCGTCGTGGGCGCGATCATGAGCCCCGTCGAGGCGGAAGCGATTATCGCAGAGGGGAAGGCCGATTTTATTGCCCTTGGCCGCCCGCTCATTGCCGATCCTTTCTGGCCGAATAAAGCAAAGGAAGGCAGGGATGAGGACATTGTGCCATGTCTGCGCTGCCAATACTGCTACCATATTTCCACCGAAAGGAAAAATGTCGGCTGCTCCGTCAATCCCCGGTATACAAGGCCTGATCTTGTGCCATTGGAGCTGCCGAAGGCTAAGCAGCGAAAAAGAGTCGTCATAATCGGCGGGGGGCCGGCCGGCATGAAAGCGGCTTTAGTCGCGGATGAAAGAGGCCATGAAGTCATCCTGCTGGAAAAGGAAAGTTCACTTGGCGGTGCTCTGCGTTACGCCGAATATGAAGAATTGAAAATTGATTTGTACAATTATATGAGCTACCTCATTCGGCAAATTGAGAAATCCAAGGTCAAAGTTCAATTGGAGGCAGAGGCGACAACAGAGCTGGTCAAACAGCTATCGCCAGATGCCATCATTATCGCCATCGGCTCCGTCCCTTTCACGCCGCCGATCAAGGGCGTTGCTCAAGACCACGTGTATGGCGCTTTAGACGTATATACGCGGATGGATGAAGTAGGGCAGGATGTCGTCCTCATAGGCGGCGGCTCCACCGGATGTGAGCTTGGGATTGAACTGGCGCGGCAGGGCAAGAATGTGACGATTATGGAAGCGGGAGATACGCTGGCGAAGAACGGCAACATTCTTTACCGGGTCGCATTAAGGCAAACGATGGATAAAGAAGCGACTTTGCATTCGAAGCTGAATGTGAAGGTCGAGGAAATCGCTGAAAATGGCTTGTACTATCAAGAGGGGGGCGAACGGAAGTTTCAATCCGCTTCAACTATCATTCTCTCTACAGGCATGCGAACCAACCCGCAGCTGATCGACTCCTTCTACGGTATTGTCCCGGATACGTTCATTATTGGCGATGCGAATAGACCGAGAAACGTGATGGAAGCGACACGGGAAGCTTACATGATTGCCAAAAACCTGTAACTGTAGGAACAACTCTCTGTACTTATTTTTTAGCACTATAAACTGCATAGCATTACGAAATAAATCAAGCGGTCCTGACGGGGATCGCTTGATTTATTTTGCGTGGACATCGCTGAAGCTGTAGAAACCAAGGAAATCGTTGTACTCCTGGACATCGTGAATATAGTGAATATCGTTGATTCCTTGGCACCGTTGTAATCGTGGACGTCGTTGTATTCGAGGGCACTGTCCTAAGCGTTGCCAATCATGACACCGTTGTATGCGTGGACACGGTTGTATCTTTGACATTGTTGATATCGTGGACATTTGTATGGATGTTGTGCGGAAAGCGAATTTGTTACTTCCCCGCCGCAAGGTAAGGAGCCAGGCCTCTAGCGATCACTTGGTGTCCCTGATCATTGGGATGGATGGGCAGATGGCCGCCTAAGGCATCCTCCACTTTCCCATGGCGGTACCCGTAGATGAGTCCGCCTTGCTTGCCTTCAAACCATTTATGAACGGGAGCGACTTTCGCATGGCAGCTTTGCGCGACCTCTCTTGTGGCCAAATTTAGGCCGGTGATCGCTTCGGCGGCAAGCGGGGTGTTCGGAAAAGGATTATATTGCGTGCAGCAGATGATCCGAGCAGGGCTATTACTTTTAATCTGAGTCAAAATAGCATGTAAATTCCGCCGATAGCGATTTAAAATTTGCTTAGCGTCCAAGCGCTGTCTGCTGCCCAGGGATGACAAGGCGGAGGCGGCTAAATCGATGCCTCCAATCCAGACCGAGACGACGGAGGAGCGGCTGATCAAGGAGGAGCCCTGCCATATCGCTGCATCCAATAAATCATGGGTGTTCCAGCCGGGGCGGGCCAGGATATACCCTCTCACCTTGCAAGAGCCAGAAGCATTTACCAGGGATGCCGCAACTCGGGGATAAGCCCTCGCGTAGGAAGAGGCATTTTCCCCAAATGTAATAGAGTCTCCAAGGGCGGTATAGATCATCTGAAGATCCCTCACTTATTCATCATCACACATCTTAAAGCTATAATATGGCGTTTCCACACGGATTGTGTGGACGCGGGCGGGCAGCTCATACTAAACTCTTTCCGGCTTAAATAGGAAACTGGCTTGAAAAATAAGCTCGCTTGAGTATGTGTGGCTTGAATAGGAGATTAACATTTTTTAAACCTGCTGATAGGTTTGTGCTTTTCGATTCGTATTACATAATAGGTTCGAACCAGTAAGGGTAACAAGTGAAGGCAATCAGTGAGTGTGGATAAGCAGTGAAGTTAGCGAGTGAAGGTACCCAAGAGGATAACCAGTGAAGGTAAGCATTGAGGGTAACCAGTGAGGGTAACTAGTGCGGGTAACGATTAAAGGGGACGAGGGAGGGCAGCGTTGGTGAAAATAACAGAGGACAATGTTGTACAACAAATTAGGAGCCGCAACGAGCAGGCTATTACATTTCTTATTCAAACATACGGGGGCTTGCTTAAAGGGATCATTAAACGGCATGTGCACTACAACCAGCAAGAATATGAAGAATGCTTAGATGATGTGCTGCTGGCCATCTGGCAACATATCGAGGCGTACGATGAAACGAAAAATACATTCAAGCAGTGGATTGCCGCGATCGCCAAGCATCGTGCTATTGACTATCAGCGCAGGCTCATCAAAAACCAGCAGCGATTTATCAGTGCGGAAATTGCCGGTGATCTAGGCGGCTGGCAGCCTGACCCTCCAAAACCAGATGTAGAGGACGTGCTGACTCATTTATCTGCTGCAGAACGGGCCATTTTTGAAAAATACTATTTAGATGGGATGTCATCCCGCGAAGTAGCCCGGCAAATGAACGTAAAGGAATCCTGGATCCATAACAAGCTTTCCCGCGGCCGCAAAAAGCTAAAGCGGATTTTCATTTCAAAAAACGAGGTGTGAATCGATGTCCATTTATAACGAGCTGAACGATATACAGTTAGATCTGGCAAGTTATGAGGAAGAGCCTTTAACAGAACTGGAGCAAAAACGATGGGAGAAACGTGTGCTAAAAAAACTTCATCCTCGCCGAAGAAGCACCTCAATAAAATGGATCGGAACAGCCATTGCCGCCGTTCTCCTTCTAGGTGTAACCCTTCCTTTCGACAAGGTTTCACTTGCACAAATGCCATTCGTGTCCGGACTCCTTGAACGTTTTATTAACGCCGAGAAGCCTGTCGATTATTCAACCTATAAAACAGCTATCGGTGAAACGGCTGAAAATGCCTATGGCAAGCTGACATTAAATGAAGTGCTGGTCGATGCAGACCGGCTGCTTATCAGCTCCACATTCGAGCCGGCCAAAGGCGTCAAATTTAACTATCAAACTCAACTCCCGCCTCATGTTCTTGTTAACGGGGAAGATCTTCAAGAAACAAGGGGGTCCCAATCCGTTAAAGTATCCGATGGCATATATACGATCTATGGGGATATAAAATTGCGTGAATTGCCGCTGGAAGGCCTGCTGCATGTAAAAATTACTTATAATACGTTCAGTACGCGCCAAAGGCAGGCGATTGAAGAGCCATGGGTATTTGAAATAGAAGTATCCGCCGGCCAAATCGGCCGGGAGATGAGAACCTTTAACCTAGACAAGACGATCACACTCTATAATGGGGAACAAGTAACACTTAAAAAAGTACTCATCTCGCCTGTATCAACACTAGTTTACTATGAATTAAGCAAGGCATCGGAATCGATTGGCTTTAAGCTCATTTCGGCTAGCGGCAAGGAAATTCCTCAAAGGGAAGGCTATAGATCCAATGATATTGGAGATACTTCTTATATCCGTTTTGAAGCGGTTGAACCGTTTGATATCGATGCGGAAACGTATTCGCTCGTTCCAGTTACCATGGAAAAGAACGAAGAAGCAGGGCCTCCAATTCAAATCAATGAATGATGACGGAAAACCACTAGACTGATGTTTAGTGGTTTTTTTAATGTCCAACTAGAAACTGACCTTCTCGATCCTCCCTTGAGCTTCAGAGGATGGGCTGGAGATTAGTAGAACTGATGAGAATGGTGAGACTGATGGGAATGATGGGAATGATGAGACGAGAATAATGATGAGACTGAGCGCATGATGAGACTGATGAGAATGAAGGGAATGATGAGACCGATGGGAATTATGAGAATGTGAGAATGGTGAGAAGAGAATAATGATGAGAATGTGAGACTGAGCGCATGATGAGACTGATGAGACCGATGGGAGTAGTGAAAATGATGAAAGTGACGTGTGCGATGAGTGTGATGAAAATGTGCGAATGATGGGAGTGACGAGTGTGAGGGAATCGGTTGAGTTCGCAGGTCTGTTCACGTGATAGCGGACAGGAGGTCCGCTATTTGTTGAAATAGGTCTCTTTTGCTATGCGTACGGACACTGGTTCCGTTATTCGACCAAATGGACTGCAATAAACAGGTTATTGGGAGCAATAGCGGAACGTAGGTCCGTTAGCTCTCCAAATTCCTCGTTATTTCACAAATAGTTATAATGAACGAAACCGACGTCCTCTTTTGC
>NZ_KB907283.1 GCF_000381905.1 Paenibacillus fonticola DSM 21315
AATATGCGTGATTCGTTTGCACTAGGTTTGCCAAGAACTGAACGTGCGTTTCTAGCTTGCAAAAGCTCTCCTTGACGAAGGCATAACATGTGGTACCCAACCCACGGATAGCAGCGTGCCGACCGTCGCTCGCATTTTTGCTCTCGCGCCACGTGCTCAGGCAGAAAAAATAGAGGGTTTGACAAAAACGTTCATAGCAACGAATCTCAGACACTCTATTTGCGGTTTATCCTCTGTTTGGAGCAGTAGAGACTGAAATAACGTTACCCAGCTTCGTTACATTTTGAGAAGGGTTATTTTTACACAGATAGCGATCATCAGCTTCGTTATAAAATTTCGTTCACGTTCTGAGTCACATTTTGGCAACAGGGGGTTATACCCCAAGAGCAAACCACCCGTTGGACGGATGGTCATGATTGATATAAGAAAGTAGAAAATCCGATGCCTCCGCTTCCTTATATCGTAAGAAAAACAATCACTATATCGCAACAAAACTATCACTAGTGGCGGTCTGTCTTCCTAGAAAAAACGCCAATAGACGTTTTTCTTACGGCTATTTTTCTTATCCAGAAAATTTAGCCCCATTGTTTTTTAACGATCATAAAAGGTGTATAATGGATACAGAGTAGTACAGATTTGAACGGGAGGTGTAACAGTTGCAAGGGCATGAGGAAAGCGTAACGAAGCACGAACAACTGCTACAGTATATCGAAGGACTGAAAATCGGCACGAAAATTTCCGTTCGCAAGCTGGCAAAAAGCATGGGGGTCAGTGAGGGAACAGCTTATCGTGCGGTAAAGGAAGCGGAAAATCTCGGGATCGTTATTACGAAAGAGCGGATCGGTACGGTGCGGGTAGAGAAGAAGCCGCGTAACATTTCGGATCAGCTGACGTTTGGCGATGTCGTAGAAATTGTGGAAGGCCACGTGCTGGGCGGGGGAGAAGGACTGGACAAGACGCTGCATAAATATGTGATCGGAGCGATGAAGATCGATGCGATGGCCAGGTATATCGATGCAGGCAGTCTGCTCATTGTCGGGAACCGGGAGGATGCGCATTCCCTGGCACTGGAGCAGGGATCCGGCGTGCTTATTACCGGGGGCTTCGGCACAAGCCGTGAAGTTAAGGCGCTCGCTGACCGCCTTAACTTGCCGATTATTTCCTCCAGGCATGATACATTTACGGTGGCCTCGATGATTAACAGGGCGCTGTTTGACCGTCTGATTAAGAAAAAAATTATGCTCGTAGAAGATATTATAGCGGCTAAGCCAAGGCCGAATATGCTTAAAGTGAACAGCAATATTTCCGATTTTGACCAGTTGTCCCTGGAAACCGGGATGCAGCATTTTCCGGTCGTGGATGAATGGAACCGGGTCATCGGCATCGTCAGCCGGAGAAATGTCGAAGAAATCGGCGGAGGTGACCACCATATTGAGAAGTGTATGGTACGCCATCCGATTACGGTCGGGCTGCAGACCTCCCTCGCTTCCGCTGCGCAAATTATGGTGTGGGAAGGCATTGATTTCTTGCCGGTCATCGATCGCAACCGGAAGCTTGTCTCCTCCGTAACTCGAAAGGAAGTGCTGCAGGCGATGCGGGACGCGCGCAATGAGCCGCAGCTTGGAGAGACGTTCGAGCATTTGATGTGGAACGGCTTTGTAGAGGAACGGGACGATGAAGGGCGGCTGTTTTTTCATGGCATAATTACACCGCAAATGTCGACGGATATCGGAACGATATCCCATGGGGTGCTAACCTCAATTATGACTCACGCGGCATTAAGCGCTGCGAAGGATGTCGGTGGCGGGGATTATGTGGTCGATCATTTGACGACTTATTTCGTCCACCCGGTTCAGATTGAGAATGCGATCGTCATTACTCCGGTCGTTCTGGAAACGAGCCGCCGCGCTTGTAAAATGGAAATTATTATTACCCACCAGGAGATGCTCATCTCCAAAGCCGTCATGACGCTCCAGTCGATCGACCATGCTTAGTTTGCGTCCGGTTTCGGCTCGCTGCGTACTAAGACGAGAAGAGACGAGAAGAGACGAGAAGAGCAGAGCAGAGCGAGAGTGGGATAAGAACGAAAAGGTAAAGGTAAAGATTAAGATAAAGGCAATAGTTAATTGGGAACGGGAGCAAGAACTTGAGCAAGAACAGGAGCAAAAAAAGCAGCAGGAACAAGTACAGGTGCAGGGCCGATAATAGTAATGGGTATGAGTGCAATTAAGGAAATAGGGATGGGGATCATGCAACAGAATTATTGGCGATAAACAGAAAAGGACAGTTTCCTGGCGTTTTATACGCAGGAATGTCCTTTTTTTCGTTATCATCTTTGCTTATGATTTATTAGATTCCGTCTTGTGACGTGCCCATAGTCCGAGATTGCGTATACCAGCAAAAATATTAAAAGCACCCAGCACCATAAACAGTGCGCCGATGACGACACGGATAGATGAACCGCTAAATATGAACATCTGGATTATAGCGAGAATAAGCAGCATACTGCCCATGCTAATATTCATTTTGGCCGAGGAGAGTCCGCGGACTTTGCCATCCAGGGAACGCCTGGATTTAATGCTGAAAAACACGGAAAAAATGCAAGAAATGATGAGTCCGGCATACAACACATACTGAATGCTTTCAATCATGGAACGGGAACAGCTCCTTTTCACAATAAGCTTGAAATTTTAAGGAAAAACATAGCTATTTGTAAGCAATATCATGGAAAATCGCTAATATCAAACTATGCAATATTATTGTATACGTATCGTCTTGAAAAGTCAGCCCCTCATGTCCAGTCCCTAAACGTGCTCTTGATATGACTCCAGATATGACTTCAGATATCCAGTTCTTGATATAACACCAGATATCCGGTTCCTGATATGACTTCAGTTACACAGCCCCCGAAATGACTCCCACATCCAGATTCTGAAGGCATCCGGTGTCAGCTTCTGACATAGGGGCGCATTTCTATCCATACCTGCAATACCCCTTCACTAACGAGCATCGTTTTAATCTGAATGGTGTATTCCTTCTCACGTACGGCATAAATCTTCCGGTTCAGCAGAGTACGGGCCATCTTTCCGTCCGAGTCAATCTCGAAAATATTTCTGCCGCGCAGCACCTCGAGCTCCTCATGCAGCTGCTGGACGACCTCCTTTACGGCGAGTGAATCGAGCGGAGGGTCCCGTTCTTCGACACGAATTTTGATTTCTTTGATCACAGTGGATCTTTTATTGTATTTTTTCAGCGTTTTGTTATCTTCTTCTGCTTGATAAAGTTGAATTTGCAAATCCTTGTTCTGAATCCAGAGCGTATTGTAGCTGGTTTGATAAACGACGTTATATATGATACTTCCGATAACCATACCGAGAATGAATACCGCCGTCAACTGCATGAATCTTCTAAACTGCTGGGCCGTCGGCCAACGGATCGGGCTCATCCCCGGCTGCCTCCACACATCCAGCGCACCAGTTCCGAACCCATATGCGCCCCTATAAAGGCGAATAACAAATATAGAATCTGTTTGATCGCCGGCGACAGGTTCCCGTCAAAAAAATTGCTCTCGATAACCCGCATCGGATCGATCGTTCCCCCAACCGCTGCAGCAAGCGCCCAAATTTTGATCCGATCCGCAACGTCCAGCATCGTTTGGGTGGGCGGCTGGAGGGACAGGACGGCTCCAATCCCCCCGACCAAAGCTCCGCCCAGTACAATGCCGAAAGCGATAAAGAAGTCCATTACCGCTTTTGTCAGAAACGTGCTCATGCTTCAATTTCTCCTCTCTTACGGCCAGCATTTATGAATGGCAAGCTTTGCTGCCGCTTGTCCTTCTTTACCATTGTATGGGCGCCTACCAGTCTTATATGATAAAATATTTATAGAGGTAGTTAAAAAAAACACCTTTTGATCACGAAGCGAATCGGGAAGTGACTCGGCGTCAAGTTTATTGATATATATAGTTTGATTGTCTTGGAAAGGAAGGAGACGCATGGACGAATTTGTTCATTTGCACGTGCATAGCGAGTACAGTCTGCTGGATGGTGCCGCCAGACTTCAAGAATTAGTTGCCAAAGCGGCCGGCTTCGGGATGAAGGCGCTTGCGCTTACCGACCATGGAGTCATGTACGGGGCGGTTCCTTTTTACAAATATTGCAAGGCAAACGGCATCAAACCGATTATCGGATGTGAAATGTATTTTACAGCAGGCTCGCGCAAGGAGCGGGGAACAAGGCAGGATCAGCCGATCCATCATTTGATTCTGCTTGCCAAGAACGAGACGGGCTACCGGAATCTTATGAAGCTGTCCTCGATCGGCCACCTTGAGGGCTTCCACTATAAACCCCGCATTGATTGGGAGGTGCTTGAAAGGCATAGCGAAGGGCTTGTATGCCTCAGCGCCTGCCTAGGGGGGGAAGTGCCGCAGCACCTGCTGCATGGACGGTATAATGAGGCCCGGAAGGCTGCACAGCGTTATCAGTCAGTCTTTGGCGATGACTTTTATATTGAGCTGCAGGATCATGGCATTCCGGAGCAGAAAAAAGTGCTCCCCGAGCTGATCAAGCTTGCCGGAGAACTTAATGTTCAATTAGTCGCGACAAATGATGTGCATTATTTAGAAAAAGAGGATGCAGAGGTACAGGATGTACTTATTTGCATCGGCACCGGCAAAACGGTCGAAGATGAGGAACGACTACAAATTCCAACCGATCAGCTGTATTTAAAAAGCGGCGCAGAAATGGCGGCGCTGTTCCCTTATGCAGCTGAAGCCGTAGCAAATACGGCCGTCATTGCGGACAAGTGCAATCTTGAACTGCAATTTGGACGGCACATTTTACCAGCCTATAGGCCCATTCCGGAAGGGATGAGCGCCGAAGCTTATCTCGCCTCGCTATGCGAGCGAGGGCTGGAGGAGAGGTATGGGCATCTTGAAATTTGGCAGCAGGAGCATACGAGAGAGCCGCTGAAACAGAGGTTAAATTATGAGTTGAGTGTTATCGGCAATATGGGCTTCGCGGATTATTTCCTGATCGTCTGGGACTTCATCGCCTATGCCCACCGGCAAGGTATTGCTACAGGCCCGGGGCGCGGTTCCTCGGCGGGCAGCCTCGTCGCTTATGTGCTCAACATTACGGATGTCGATCCGATGAAATACAATCTCCTGTTTGAGCGGTTTTTGAACCCGGAGCGGGTGACGATGCCGGATATCGATATCGATTTCAGCGATGAGCGGCGGGATGAGGTCATTGTCTACGTGGCGGAAAAATATGGTGCCGAACATGTAGCGCAAATTATAACTTTCGGAACGATGGCGGCCAGAGCGGCGGTACGGGATGTGGGACGTGTGTTGAACGTCCCCTTCGGCGAAGTGGACAAAGTAGCGAAGCTTATCCCTGGCAGCCTGGGCATGACGATCGAGCGGGCGATGAAGGAAAGCCCTGATCTGAAGGGGCTCTATGAGTCGCAGCAGCGTGTTCAAGGCCTCTTGGACATGGCGCGGAAGGTAGAAGGAATGCCGCGCCACGCCTCCACCCACGCGGCTGGCGTCGTCATTTCCCGCGATCCGTTGACGGACACGGTTCCGCTGCAAGCGGGGGGGGAAGGTACGCCGCTTACCCAGTACTCGATGGAGCATTTAGAATCGGTCGGCCTGCTGAAAATGGATTTTCTCGGGCTGCGGACGCTTTCTATTATCGAGCGATGCATGAACTGGATTCGGGAGCAGGATGGGGAAGCCCCCGATTTTCGCCATATTCCGGATGATGATCCGGCAACTTACGAAATGCTGGGCAGAGGAGAGACTACCGGTGTGTTCCAGCTGGAGTCGGCGGGAATGAGACGGGTACTGAAAGATCTGAAGCCCTCCGCGTTTGAGGACATTATTTCGGTTCTTGCCCTTTACCGTCCAGGTCCGATGGAATTTATTCCGAAATTTATCGCAGGCAAGCACGGCCAGATTACCGTGGAATATCCGCACCCGGATTTGACGCCGATTTTGCAGGATACGTACGGCATTATCGTCTATCAGGAACAAATTATGCAAATTGCCTCGAAAATGGCTGGATTTTCGCTCGGTGAGGCCGATTTGCTGCGGCGCGCTGTGTCGAAGAAAAAGCGCGAGGTGCTGGACGAAGAGAGAGGCCATTTTGTGGCGGGAAGCCTGACTCAGGGGTATGAAGCGGAGGATGCGAACGCAGTTTATGATATGATTGTGCGCTTTGCCGACTACGGATTTCCCCGGGCGCATGCTGCGGCCTATGGAGTGTTGGCATTTCAGACCGCCTATTTGAAAGCCCATTACCCGGTTCATTTCATGGCGTCGATGCTAACAGCAGTTATGGGCAGCCACCGCAAGGTCGCTGAATATATTGTCGAGTGCCGTCGGATGGGGATTACCGTACTGCCGCCTGATGTCAATGAGAGCGGCGTCTTGTTTACTCCTCGTTTGCTGAAAATACCGCGTGAAGCAGTGCATCAAGGTGCGGCTGAAGCGAATTTAGAGTCAATTGAAGAGTCCCTTGCGTACTCTTTTGCAGACTCTCTCGCAGGATCTTTTGACGAGTCCGATATCAGGATTACTGATCTAGGAAGTACTGATCTAGGGAATGCTGATATTGGAAGTTCCGATCTAGGAAATGGTGCTATAGGGAATGCTTTGAAGGAGGATGGAGCAGCGTTTTTTCATGACTCTCATAGCACATCTTCCGCCTCTGCTGCTATAGAAGATGGCGGTGTTGTCCAAGGGGTTATCAGGTTCGGCCTGGCGGCGATCAAAAATGTCGGTATCCAGGCGATGGATAGTATTTTGCGCGAAAGGAAAGAGCGCCCATTCGACAGTTTGCTCGATTTTTGTCGACGAGTTGATTTGCGGACGTGCAATAAACGGGTCATTGAATCGCTTATTCAGGGCGGAGCCTTCGATTCGCTGCCGGGCCACCGTGCGCAACTGCTTGCCATGCTGGACGAAACGGTGGAAGCGGCGCTGAAATGGCGCAAGGAGCGCGAGGATTTGCAGATCCAGCTGTTCGATTTTGTGGAGACGCCGAACTGGGATATCGCCTATCCGGAAATTCCGCCGTTTAGTGCGGGACAGCAGCTGGATTTGGAGCGGGAACTGCTCGGCTTGTACTTATCCGGTCATCCGCTGGATGATTATGACGAACTGCTTGCCGGCGAGGGCATCGATCGGCTGATGGAACTGGCCGAAAGTGCTGATGGCAGCAAGACGATTGTAGCCGGAATGGTCGTTTCGGTGAAGACGATCACGACGAAGCAGGGCAAGGCGATGGCCTTCATGGAGCTGGAGGATCAGATCGAGCGCTGTGAAGTCGTGCTGTTCCCGGAAGTGTGGCGCCGCAGCGGAGAATTCGTCGCCAAAGGCGCGCTCCTCGCGCTGCGCGCGACCGTCCAGCAGCAGGACGAAGGCTTCAAGCTGCTGGCGGACGAGCTCGCGCCGCTTAGCGCCGCGAGCCTCGCGCAGCTTCGGCGCAGCCGCGGGGCATCCCCCCGCGGCGCGGGCGGGGCCTCGGCGCAGCCGAAGCCTGCAGCCCGGCGCGCGGGCGACGCCGCTATGGCGGCGTCACCCCGCACGGCTGCAGCGCAGCGCAGCGAGGCCCCGGGGGCTGCGCCGTACCGGCCGCAGCCCGAAGCCCGGGCGGCCGCGCCTGAGGCCGGCGCCCGCATTGCGAAGACGCCAGCGCAGCGCGTCTTCATCAAGATCACGGCGGCGGCGGAGAACGCCCACCTGCTGGAGAAGCTGAAGCAGCTGCTCCAGCTTCATCCAGGCCCTATGGGCACCGTGCTCTACTATGAGAGTACGGGCAAGCTGCTGGCGCTGAATGAGCGCTATAGCATTAAGCCCTCTCCAGAGCTGTTTCAGCAGATGGAGGACATGCTCGGTTCCGGGACAGTGAAGGTGAAGTAGACCAATAGCAATCGATAAGCGGCATTAACCGACATTAACCGTAATTAACCGTCATTAATCGGGAGGGCTGTATTCCATCGCACTTGGAATATGGCCTTCTTCGTATTCGTTTTTTAATAGAGTGTTTACGAACATTTTTAGAGACTCCCGCATAAACTTAGGAACACCAATACAAACATTGTCCAAAATCATTGTCTATAAAATTTTTCAAATAGAGGCAGCGCAAGCTTAGTGGCAAACGCAAGCTGAACAGGTTGTGCAGGAAGCCTGCATAAGGCTCTATAGGCGACGAATTGGCTCTAAGGCTGTTTGCTACTCATCAGGCGTCAAAAGCGGTCTGGGAGCAAGCCAGAGGGTCTAGCCAGGCATCAAAGGCAGTCTGGGAGCAAACCAGGACCTTTGTGTCAGTCATATAATGTGCGTCATGCCAATCATATGCGTCAGCTTCTTTTTGGATGCGGGAGGAGACGGGAATGTCATTTGAAATTGTTAAGGCTCAGCTGACTCGCAGAGGCGTTGCTCTGGAGGACATTGCGGAGATTGTTTATTCACTCCAGGCTGTTTATCATGCCGATTTGACGATGGAGAAATGTCTGGACAGCGTGAAGGCCGTCTTGCAGAAACGGGAAGTTCAATATACGTTATATACAGGGATTGCCTTGGACGAATTGGCGGAAAGAAAACTTCTGCCAGAGCCGCTGCAGACGATCATGGAGGCGGATGAGCCGCTCTACGGGGTCGATGAGACGATGGCGCTGGGGATTACAAGCGTGTTTGGCATGATTGGCTTGACGAGTTTCGGTTATCTGGACAAGGTTAAGCCGAAAATCATAGGCAAACTGAATGTGAAAGGGGAGCGGGTTCACGTGTTCCTCGATGATTTGGTCGCGGGGCTTGCGGCTGCGGCTTCCGCCCGGATCGCCCATAAAAGCGACTCCGCGAACAGCTATTCCGCAGATTGAAGCCCGCGTTTTACGAGTTCCCGTGTTGACCGTCAATTAGCTTCCGGCCTTTTGTTGCGGGATTTTTGAAAATTATGTTATCATTACTCTATTATACGGGCTCAAAACGAAAGGTTAGGGGGCTATGTTAAGGACATGTGGACTGTAATGTATATTGCGCCTACCGCGAAGATTGCGGATATGATTAAAGCGAGACTTATGGAAGAAGGCTTTCTCGTCCAAACACGTCCTGTCAATTTATCTAAACAGCAGTTTGAAATTTTGGTTCCGTCGGGAGAGCTCGAAGAGGTTCAAGAAGTGCTGAATTCCATTTTGCATCCTTAAGAACAAGGTGAGGGCAAATCAGTAAAGCGATATTCCTTGACTGTAGGCGCGGCGCGGCCTTATAAATTAACGGCTGAAGAGGTGTAGTTGTGTTTAAAGATTTGTTCCATAAAAAAAGAAAATACGCGACCATTCCTTCGGGAGGTCTGGTGAGCGAAGACAGTACACAGCCGGAGGAAAGGCCCAAGCGCGAAATTCCGGAAGGCCTGATGAATAAATGCGGCAAATGCGGTAGCATCCAATACAGCAAAGAGCTGGAGAAAAATTTGAAGGTATGTGCTTCCTGCGGATATCATATGCGGCTGAATGCGTTTGAACGGATTCGGATGACGCTGGATGAGGGCAGTTTCGTAGAATATGATGCCGATCTGATCTCTGTGGACCCGTTGGAATTTCCGGGCTACGCCACGAAGCTGGAGCAGCAGACGCTGAAATCGGGGCTCCGCGAAGCGGTAGTTACCGGACAAGGCACGATCGAGGGCCTGCCTGCCGTCGTGGCCGTCATGAGCTTTGATTTCTTTACAGGCAGCATGGGATCCGTCGTCGGCGAGAAAATTACCCGGGCGATCGAGGCGGCGACACGGCAGCGGCTTCCGCTGATCATTTTCTCGACATCAGGCGGGGCCCGCATGCAGGAGAGTATTCTCAGCCTGATGCAAATGGCGAAGACAAGCGCTGCCCTAGCTAGGCTGAACGAACAAGGCGGTCTTTACATTTCAGTCATTACGGACCCGACCACAGGGGGCGTATCGGCTAGTTTTGCTATGCTTGGAGATATTATTATAGCAGAGCCGGGAGCGGTTTTCGGCTTCGCAGGCCGGATCGTTATCGAGCAGACAATTCGCCAGAAACTGCCGGATGATTTCCAGACTGCGGAGTTCAATCTGCAGCATGGACAGCTGGACATGGTCGTCCACCGCAAGGAGATCAGGTCGACGCTAAGCAAGCTCCTTGATCTGCACGGCGTGAAGGGAGGAGTATAAGTGGCAGGAGAATTGCCTTTTGAAACGTCCCTCGTGAAGCTTCGCGAGAAGATTCAGGAGCTGGAGCAATTCGGCAATGAGAAGGGAATCGATTTCACAGAGGAAATCGCGCGGCTGGAAGAGCGCTACAAGCAGCTTGAAGATGAGATTTACAGCAACATCTCGCCTTCGCAGAAGATGCATTTGGCACGGCATCATCAGCGTCCTACGTCGCTTGATTTAATAAAGCTGATTTTTACCGATTTCATCGAATTGCACGGTGACCGGGTATTCGGTGACGATCTGGCCATTGTGGGCGGATTGGCCAAGTTGAACGGCGTCCCGGTGACGGTAATCGGCCAGCAGCGGGGGAAGGATACGAAGGACAACATCGCCCGTTTCTTCGGAAGCCCGCATCCAGAAGGATTCCGCAAGGCGCTGCGCCTTATGCAGCAGGCCGACAAGTTTAAGCGGCCGATTATTACGTTCATCGATACGAAGGGAGCTTATCCTGGTATTACTGCCGAAGAGCGGGGCCAGTCCGAAGCGATTGCCCGGAACCTTCGCGATATGGCGATGCTGCGTGTGCCCGTTGTGTGCGTAGTTATTGGTGAAGGCGGCAGCGGGGGGGCTCTTGCGTTAGGCGTGGGAAATCGGGTGATCATGCTGGAGAACGCGATCTATTCCGTTATCTCCCCGAACGGGGCGGCCTCCATTTTATGGAAGGATGCATCCAAAGCCGACCAAGCGGCTGAAGCGATGAAGATTACGGCCCAAGACCTGCTGTCCATGGAGGTTATTGAGCAAATCGTTCCTGAGCCCAGAGGCGGAGCACACCGGGATTACGAGTCTACGGCGGAGTCAATCAAGACTGCGCTCGTGTGGCAGCTTGAGGAATTGTCCGGGTTGAATACGGACGAGCTTCTCGAGGACCGGTATATGAAATTCCGGAAAATAGGACATTTTGCCGAAGCGCGTAAATCCGGGCAGCAACCGGAGGGAACGACTGCGGAAGACTGTATAGCAATTGCGGAAGATATCCATAACTCCGCTGATGAAAGCGAGCAAAGCATCGAAAAAAACACCGTAACAGACGCTGCGACAGTGGGTAATGAATAGTATAAAATGTCCTAGATCTTGACGATATGACAAACTTCCTATACAAAATGGGAAAACTATAGTAAATTTAGATGTTGGAAAAGACGATATAGAGAGAACTAAATAAAACGGAGGAAACCCAAATGCGCAAAACAAAAATCGTATGTACTATCGGTCCTTCAAGTGAATCGTTAGAGAACACCAAGAAACTGATCATGGCCGGAATGAACGTCGCTCGCCTCAACTTTTCTCACGGAGATTTTGAGGAGCATGGCAATCGAATTAAAGTGATTCGCCAAGCAAGCGAAGAGCTGGGGAAATCTATCGCCATACTGCTGGATACGAAAGGTCCAGAAATCCGCACCGGCAAATTGAAGGAAGAACCGATTGAGCTAGTGCAGGATGAGTTCATTACCTTGACGACCGAAGAAATTCTCGGTGACAAGGATCGCATCTCCATCACTTATCAAAATCTTCCGCATGACGTGGAAGTCGGTTCAACCATTCTGATTGATGACGGGTTGATTGGCCTTACCGTAGTTGATATTCAAGGTACGGAAATTAAATGCCGTGTCATCAATGGCGGTCCGATTAAGAGCAAGAAAGGCGTTAACATCCCTGGAGTGGACATCTCCCTTCCGGGCATCACGGAGAAAGATGCTAACGATATTCTTTTCGGGATTGAACAAGGCATCGATTTCGTTGCCGCATCCTTCGTACGTAAAGCTAGCGACGTTCTTGAAATACGTCAATTGCTGGAACGGAACAATGCAACTCATATTCAAATCATCTCGAAAATCGAGAACCAGCAGGGCATTGACAACCTGGATGAAATCTTAGAAGTTTCCGACGGCTTGATGGTTGCCCGCGGAGACCTTGGCGTGGAAATCCCAGCTGAAGATGTGCCTTTGGCCCAGAAGAAAATGATCGAGAAATGCAACCGTGTAGGCAAACCAGTCATTACGGCGACGCAAATGCTCGACTCGATGCAGCGTAACCCTAGACCTACCCGCGCGGAAGCGAGCGACGTGGCAAACGCAATTTTTGACGGCACCGATGCGATTATGCTGTCCGGTGAGACTGCGGCAGGCAGATATCCGGTTGAATCCGTATTGACGATGTCCCGCATTGCAGAGAAAGCAGAATCAGCGCTGGAGTATCGCGAGTTTTTCATTAAACAAAGCAATGCTCAGCAAACGACAGTCACCGAGGCGATCAGCCAGTCTGTTGCGAATTCTGCGCTCGAATTGAATGCCAAAGCGATAATTACTTCGACGGAAACCGGATATACCGCACGTATGGTATCCAAATACCGCCCGAAAGCGCCGATTATCGCTGTTACGACACAAGATCAGACGCTGCGCCGTCTAGCGTTAAACTGGGGAGTTACGCCGGTCAAAGGCATCGTAGCTTCCTCGACAGATGAAATGTTCGACAAGGCGATGAAGGGCGGACTTGACTCCGGTCTCGTAAAAGAAGGCGATCTTGTTGTGATTACTGCAGGAGTGCCGCTTGGCCGCTCCGGTTCAACGAACCTGGTTAAAATCGGTCAAGTTCGCAAATAATGAACGAAAGCTTATGTACGATGAGGCATAAATGAACAAAGGCAATGGGATTTCCGGTGACGGATACCATTGCTTTTTGTTTCATATACCGGAGGAGGAGGCTGTATATGTACGTCAGTGAGCAAACGATCGTCCCAAAGTATTTCGAATTTGACATGATGGGGATTATTTATCACGCTTATTATTTAGGCTGGTTTGAACAGGGGCGCACTAAATTATGCGAGGAACTGGGCTTCAAGTATATCGACATGGAACGGGCTGGGTATATTTCCCCTGTTCATGAAATAAGCGTAAAGTATCATAAAGGGATTACATACGGGGACGAAGTCGTGCTAAAGACCCGCATTTTGGACAATGGCGGCGTCAAGACGGTGTACGGATATGAGCTTTTCAACGGGGAGGGCATGCTTTGCGTCGAAGGAAATTCTTCTCATTACGTAGTTAGGCGTGAGGATTTCAAGCCCGTTGCTTTCAAAAAAGTTTTCCCGGAATGGCATGCTGCATTTGAAAAGGCGAGCAAACTTTGAAATTATGCGCTTGAAGCTGTAAAATACTTTTTAAATACAGGATCAAACAAGTTCAAACTGAGCTGATTGATTACGTTCGATGCTTTGTGGAAAAGGAGTTATTACATGCGCAAATGGATTCCCGTCATAATCGCTCTGATTACAGTCGCCGAATTTTGGGCTTACGTCGTAGTGGGTGAACGACTCGGAGTTGGAAAAACGATATTCCTCACCCTAGCCACCTCGATTATCGGGGGGCTGATGATGCAATTTGAAGGACGTAAGGTAATGGCTGATGCAAAAGCCCAGATGAACGGAGGGCAAATTCCGGGCCGGACTATGCTGGACGGGATGTGCGTGTTTGCGGGAGGCATCCTCCTGCTGGCTCCTGGATTTATAACTGACCTCATCGGATTTACATTGATCTTCCCCTTAACGAGACCCATCTATCGTGTATTTCTGATGAAATGGATCGGGAAGAAAATTAAGGAAGGCAAGATTACCTTTTTTCGCCGATAGGCGTTTTACGACAAAGGCAGGAGCTGTACAATAAGTCCCTAAAATAAAAGTTAGACGGAAAACACAGCGTTGGTAGTTCCTCTTAAAGTTAGAGTGCACAATCTAACCTTAAGGGGCAGCACCGTTTTTTCGTCGAACTTTTTTTACATACCTGCCTTTGCTGGTGTGAGGGAGTAGTTGTTTGCTGTCTGGCTTGGTTGGCTGCCGGTGCTTGCTTGCTGTGCGGCCTTTGGCAGCTGGTTGGTAGCTGTATGGCATGGGTGGCTGGTTGCTTGCTTGCTGTGTAGCCTCTGGTAACTGGTTGGTAGCTGTATGGCATGGGTGGCTGGTTGCTTGCTTGCTGTGTAGCTTCTGGTAACTGGTTTGGTAGCTGTATGGCATGGGTAGCTGGTTGCTTGCTGTGTGGCCTCCTGGTCTGGGGATATGCGAGCAAGCCCCAACGGACACAGGGGTCGCTATTTGTGAAATAACGAGGAGTTAGGAGTGCTAACGGACCTACGTTCCGCTATTACTCCTAAAAACCTGTTTATTGCAGTCCATTTGGTCGAATAACGGAACCAGTGTCCGTACGCATAGCGAAACAGGCCTATTTTCAACAAATAGCGGATCTGCAGTCCGTTAGCGGGTAACCAGTCCCACGAGTTCAGCCAATTAACTCCATCAACTCCATCAATTTCATCACTTTCGTCAATTCACCCACACAGTTCGTTCACAAAGTTCAGTCTCACAGCTCACTCTCACGGTTCACCCACACAGTTCGTTCACACAGTTCAGTCTCACAGCTCACTCTCACGGTTCACCCACACAGTTCGTTCACACAGCTCACTCTCACGGTTCACCCACACAGTTCGTTCACACAGTTCACTCGCACAGCTCACTCTCACGGTTCACTCACACAGTTCAGTCACACAGCTCACTCTCACGGTTCACTCACACAGTTCACTCACACAGTTCGTTCACAAAGTTCAGTCTCACAGCTCACTCACACAGCTCACTCACACGGTTCACTCACACAGTTCACTCACACAGTTCAGTCTCACAGCTCACTCTCACGGTTCACCCACACAGTTCGTTCACACAGCTCACTCACACAGCTCACTCACACAAATTCAGTCAGCCTCACAATGCACTTTCATCAATTCAGTCACATCAATCACTCTCATCACTGTCACCAATTCTACTAACCCAAACGGCTCACTGCAGATCAAGCGGTTGACAAGGAAGTCAGTTTTTACTGACTGTCTGGACAGCTCTTTGCCCTTTAGGTGGGGGGGATAAGCTAGCGGAGTCTTCCGCTCACAATATAATTCCGTAAATCCCGTACCACCCCTGCTCGGATCATCGCGCCGGCAATGACAAAGGACACCGGTCCGACGATCAATCCAAGCACCCCGAACAACTGAAGTCCAGCGAACATGGAAATCAGTATGGATAATGGCTCAAGTCCTACACTCGTTGCGAGCACCTTGGGTTCAATCAGCTGCCTGGCCACAAGGATAACCCCGTACAGGATCGACAATCCGATTCCTAAAGAGAAATCCCCACTCATATACGCATAAATAAGCCAGGGTACCATTATGGTACCGACCCCCAAATAAGGCAGAAGATCGACGAAACCGATCAGAAGCGCGTAGGTGAATGCCGACTCGACCCGAAGAAGCAGCAGCCCAATCAGAACGATGATTGCGGTAATCGAAATCATAATAAATTGGGCCAGCAAATACCCGAACAAAGCTTTTTGCAGATCTAGCCAAACTTGCCGGGCTGATTGCCGGAACGGTCCGGGGATGAAGCGGGCGAGATAAGCGATATTTTTGTCCCAGTTTTTACTCATAAAAAAAGCGGCAAGAAAAATGACGATCAAAATAATAGCGAAGCTTGGCAGGGAGGCCAAAACATTTATAACTCCGCTCAGAAAGCTGGTAATCATGCGGGATAACGCAGAGCTGACGTTTAAGGCGGCAGAGTTTATATTTTTATTGATCGTATTCGAATAATCGGGATGGGTCGCAATAAAGCGATTGATCTCATTCATCATATTTTGGAACCCTTCATTTTGGCTCCATTCCAAAATGATGTTTTTCCACTCCTCTATTCTAAGGTCGAGAGATTCCGTGACATGGATCAATTCTTTTACTAACCGGGTCATCGCCGCGGTGAAGATGATGACGGCACTGCCGATATATACTAACAGCGCTAAAGTAGCGGCTAACCAGCGAGGCAGGCGAAGGCTGACCAGCCAGTCCACAAAAGGGTTCATAACATAGGCAATAAGCCAGGCGATGAGAAAAGGGTACAGTAACGGAATCAGCCAGCGGAAAGCGGCCGCAAGCAGAATCAGCAAGGAGCATACCCAGGTGCCGCGCAGCAGTCGCTTTACGACTACGTTATCCATCGCCTTTCCTCCCCTCAATGAATAGCTTGAATCAAACCTTCCAGCTGAAGGAGGAGATTCAGACCATTCTAGTACAAGTCTTATAAATATTTTATTGTGGCTGTTTTCCGGGTATGACGTAAAATAAGAAATTTTATTTCAAAGTGATAAAAATCATTGCAATCTGCAATCGTTTACAAAAAAACTTTATCACAACTATAAAACATTTTGATAATCAGGTTTACTAATAGAATATTCCCTTGCTCCCCGAAATCCAGTATGATGATTTAGGGGGTATTTTGAGCGGCTTCATAATTATTCGGGCATTCTAGAACCCTATTTCCCAAATTTTAATCTTTAAAATTGTAAATGTTTTCATTGATTAGTTTGATCATAATTTCGTAACAAAGGAGAGATATACTATGACAGCTACTAAAGGCCTTGAAGGTATTGTGGCGGCTACTTCCTCGATTAGCTCCATTCATGACGGCGTGCTCGCGTATCGCGGCATTAACATTGACGATTTGGCAGAGCGTGCTAGTTATGAAGAGACCGCTTATTTACTTTGGTATGGCAAATTGCCTACGAGAACGCAAATGCAGATGCTAGAGCAGCAATTCAGTGACAATGCAGCGGTACCGCAAGCGGTATTGGAGCAAATGAAGCTGTACCCAAATGATGCCAATACGATGGCTGTACTGCGGACCGCCGTGTCGGCTCTTGCATTGTATGATGAGAGTGCAGACGACAACTCCCGAGAGAGCAATCAATTGAAGGCGATCAAGCTGCAGGCTCAGATTCCTACCCTTATTGCCGCTTATGCCCGCATCCGGGACGGCAAGGAACCTATCGCTCCGCTGAAGGGCGTGTCGCTCTCATACAATTTCCTTTACATGCTGTCTGGCGAGCAGCCGGATGAAGTCGCCGTGCGCGCTTTGGATCAGGCTCTGGTGCTGCACGCGGATCATGAGTTGAACGCTTCTACTTTTTCAGCTCGCGTTACGATTGCTACCTTATCTGATATTTATTCCGGTATCACTTCTGCAATTGGCACCTTGAAGGGGCCTTTGCATGGCGGAGCGAACGAAGCGGTTATGCGTATGCTCAGCGAAATCGGCACTTTGGATCAAGCCGAGTCATACATTCAGAAGAAGCTGCAAAATCGGGAGAAAATTATGGGCTTCGGCCACCGCGTTTACAAAAATGGCGATCCCCGCGCCAAGCATTTGCAGAAAATGTCGCGCGAGCTTAGCGTTCTGAAAGGCGATTCGACATTATACGATATTTCGGTTAAAGTAGAAGAGCTTGTCACCGGACAAAAGGGATTGAAGCCTAACGTGGACTTCTATTCCGCGTCTGTCTATACGTTGCTTGGCATTCCTAGCGACTTGTTTACCCCGATTTTTGCCATCAGCCGTCTTTCAGGCTGGACTGCCCATATTTTGGAGCAGCTTGATGACAACCGGATCATACGTCCGCGCGCGGACTACACTGGTCCGACGAATCAGCGGTATATCCCAATCGATATGAGATAATATAATACAGCTTTCAGGCTTATAATTTAAGTAACCGGTCTTCAATCTGTGATAGAATGGAGACCGGACAAGTATATTAATTCAAACGAGGAGGAAACCATCAACATGTTGAAATTGGAAAAATTTGATTTGCCAACAGAAGGGCAAAAGATTGAAATTCAGAACGGCAAGCTTCAGGTGCCTAACAACCCCGTCATTCCTTTCATCGAAGGAGATGGCACGGGCCGTGATATTTGGAAAGCTTCTAAACGTGTACTGGACGCTGCAGTAGAGAAAGCTTATGGCGGCGACAAAAAGATTGCCTGGTATGAAGTGTTCGCAGGTGAGAAGGCCTACAATACATACGGAGAGTGGCTGCCAGCCGATACGCTGACTGCGATCCGCGAGTATATCGTAGCGATTAAAGGGCCGCTTACGACGCCGATCGGCGGCGGAATCCGTTCCTTGAACGTGGCTCTTCGCCAGGAGCTCGATTTGTACGTCTGCTTGCGCCCTGTCCGTTATTTCGACGGCGTTCCGTCTCCGGTTAAACGCCCGGATTTGGTTGACATGGTTATCTTCCGTGAAAATACAGAAGATATTTATGCTGGTATAGAATATCAAGAAGGTTCAGAAGAAGTGAAGAAAGTCATCTCGTTCCTGCAAAATGAAATGGGCGTAAGCAAAATCCGCTTCCCTGAAACGTCTGGTATCGGAATTAAGCCGGTATCCTCGGAAGGATCGAAGCGTCTTGTTCGCGCTGCGGTTGAGTATGCAATCAATCACGGCCGCAAGAGCGTAACGCTTGTGCATAAAGGCAACATCATGAAGTTCACGGAAGGCGCCTTCAAGAACTGGGGCTACGAAGTGGCGGAAGAGGAATTCGGCGATAAGGTGTTCACATGGGCACAATACGACCGGATCAAAGAAGAGTCCGGAACGGAAGCTGCCAATAAAGCGCAGCAAGAAGCTCAGGATAGCGGCAAAATCATTATCAAGGATGCAATTGCCGACATCGCTCTGCAGCAAGTGTTGACCCGTCCGACCGATTTCGATGTCATCGCGACGTTGAACTTGAACGGCGATTATCTTTCTGACGCGCTTGCAGCTCAAGTAGGGGGCATCGGTATTGCACCGGGAGCCAACATTAACTACGTTACCGGCCATGCTATTTTCGAAGCGACGCACGGTACGGCTCCTAAATATGCGGATCTGGACGTAGTGAACCCTGGTTCCGTCATTTTATCCGGCGTAATGCTGCTTGAGCATTTGGGCTGGCAGGAAGCGGCTGACCTTATCTATAAAGGGCTTGAAACATCCATTAACAATAAGACTGTTACTTATGACTTTGCACGTCTGATGGAAGGCGCAACAGAGGTTAAATGCTCTGAGTTCGCGAACGAAGTAATCAAAAACATGTAAGAACAGGAGGTTTTGATTCCGTGGCGATTAGTCGTAAGAAAATTACCGTTATCGGTGCCGGATTTACCGGTGCGACAACCGCGCTCATGCTGGCACAGAAAGAACTTGGCGATGTCGTCCTGCTCGATATTCCCCAATTGGAGAATCCGACAAAAGGTAAGGCGCTAGACATGCTGGAAGCAAGTCCGGTGCAAGGTTTTGACAGCAACATTGTAGGCACATCCTCCTACGAAGATGCTGCGGATTCCGATATTGTCATCATTACGGCGGGAATCGCCCGTAAGCCGGGAATGAGCCGGGACGATCTTGTTAACACGAATGCAGGTATCGTGCGCTCTGTGTGCGAGAACGTGAAGAAATATTGCCCGAACTCAACCGTCCTTGTTTTAAGCAATCCAGTTGATGCTATGACTTATGCAGCATATCAAGCGCTCGGCTTCCCTAAAAATCGCGTTATCGGTCAATCCGGAGTTCTCGATACGGCCCGTTACTGTACGTTTATCGCGCAAGAGCTTAACGTATCCGTCGAAGACGTTCGCGGCTTCGTGCTTGGCGGGCATGGCGATGATATGGTTCCGCTTGTGCGTTATTCCAGCGTTGGCGGAATTCCAATCGAGACTCTAATTTCTAAAGAGCGCATTGACGCGATCGTGCAGCGCACCCGTGTGGGCGGTGGAGAAATCGTTAATTTGCTTGGGAACGGAAGCGCATACTATGCACCGGCGGCTTCCCTTGTGCAAATGACAGAAGCGATATTGAAAGATAAAAAACGCATTCTTCCCGTAATCGCGCTCCTTGAAGGCGAGTATGGCTATAATAACCTGTTCATGGGTGTTCCGGTCATTTTGGGCGGAAACGGAATCGAGAAAGTATTTGAACTGGAATTGACCGCAGAAGAGAAGGCGGCGCTGGATAAGTCAGCGGACTCTGTGCGTAATGTTATCGCTGTAGTTCAAGGATAACTTTTTAAATAGTGTCCCTTTTGAAACGATAGATGAGCAAACCTTTCCTTGGAGAAGGTTTGCTTTTCTTTTACCGGGGCAAGTATAGTAAAAAATGACCGCTGCTTCATATGCGGTCTGCTTACCGTGAAAACACGGCGATAGACGTTGTTCTTCTAATTGGAGACAGCTATAATAGATCTTATGTAGTAATAAATCTAATTGACAAATGGAAGGCGGTTGCGGTATGTCAAGCTTCATGTATTTTCTTCACATCATTGGTGCTCTATCCCTCGGATTTTACTTGGTTCTGCCATTCGTATTCGGCGCAATTCGTAAATTGTCTTTGGCGGCTCAGGAAGGAATGCTCTCTGCGATTAAGACGTTAAATCGCTATGCCCAATTCGGTTTAATTATTCAATTGCTGACCGGAGGTTATTTGGTCGGAAAAGGCGGTTATTCCGTACCGTGGATGATTGTGGTCGTTGTCTTGTTCCTGGCCATTGGTGCGCTTGGCGGAATTATGGCTAAGCCTTTGAAGCTGGCCTTGAGCAGTATTCAGAACAACAATAGCATCGCCGCAGAAACGGGGAAGCTCCGAACTCTAAGTGCTTTACTTTCCGTCAGCGTTTTGCTTATTTCATTTTTGATGGTATTCTCGAAAATAATTTAACACTGCTTAATGAAAACCTCCGGTCTGGATTTATCCAGTCCGGAGGTTTTTTTGATATAGATCGCGAATTATTTAGAATGGAGAAATATCAGGAGCTATTATCACTTTGAATATCGTCCAAGTGCGCAAATATCATCTTGATTGTGTCCAGTGCCAGCTGCTTCTCTTTTGCAGACCGGTGTATCATGATTTGATTAATTTGGTTCAGAAAGTGGTCGTCATTGATTTCAATTGAATCGTGGAGCAAGTAATCGACGGTTACGCCTAATTGGTTTGCAAGTTTGACAAGAGTTTCTAAAGACAAGCTCCTTTCTCCCCGTTCAATTTGACCTATATATGCATCGGAAACTTCAATCTTCTCAGCAAGCTTTTCCTGGGTCAAATGCATTTTGTGACGTTCTTGACGCAGCCTTTTGCCCAATGATCTATAGTCCATAACACCCCTCCTATAATTAACCATAGTGAGTATGAGAGGTAAAGATAATATACTATTAGTTTTGTTTGTATTTACTCCAAGTGTTAAATGGGTTAAAATGTAATCAATGATTATTTTTTTCTTAATTTCCATTCAGTATTTTATTATGGCCATTTATAAGGAGAGAAATCATGTCCGCTCAACCTATTCTTGTATCCGTAATAATTGCGGTGCAGAACGAAGGAATTGATTTACAGACAACGCTGGAATCCATGAAGGTGTCTCAAGTCAGCTTTCAATATGAAGTCATCATTGTTGACGAGGGATCTGTGGACGGCTGTTGTGATTTTTTGATGAATTTCAAATTTGATAAGCCGCTCCGCAAGCTGAAGGGACAAAGCGGCGTATCTTCCCGGCAGTTGGGCGCCTCCTATGCCCTCGGAAGCTATATTATTTTTTGCAGTCCGCGGCTTTATTTTGAAGATGGGTGGATGGAAGCGCTGCTTGAGCCGATTCAGCAGGGGAAAGCGGATTGCTCTACACCTTGCTTTACAGCGCAGGGCCGGCTGGAGAACTTATCCCGCTGCGAACTGCAGGGCGATGGGTTATTGGCATCGATTTATAATTTTCCATCGGTGACAGAGCAGGGCGAAATTCCTTGGCTTTCCTCGGATTGCTTCGCGGTCAGCGCCCAAACCCTCAAGGAGCTGGGGGGGATCGAGAGCGGATTTTACACGAAAGAAATAGAAACCGCGGAGTTTTCTTTAAGAGCCTGGCTGCTTGGCCGGGTATGTTATTTTGTGCCCCAGATTTGTTTGACGCTTGTGTTTAGACACAACTATCCCCCTGACTCACGAGCGGCCTATTGGGGCTACGATATGATCACTTTGGCCTGTATGCATTTTACGAGAGAAGTCAGCAATAGAATTCGCAATATAGTTTTGGAGAGTGAACGGGAGCATGCTGCCGTCAACCTCATCCGCGAAGATATTACAGAAGCCAGGGAAAAGTACCTGGAGCAGCGAAAATATGGGGAGGAATGGTTTGCAAACCGGTTCGGCATTCAGCTGTAGTTGACTTCATGCGGCTTCATTTGTGCTTATTTCTTGTTTAAGCCTTCGCTCGTTGTGGTAAATTTCCAATGACTGTACCCTGCCAAATGAATGTTTATGTTTATGTTCTGCAAGACATCAGCATAAGCAGAGCGTCAGGGGTTATTCTAACAGGGTAAGGAAAACAATGACTAGACGAGGAAGGAGAATGCAAACATGTCAGGAAGTGGAGCAACCAAGCAGACCATGCCTGCACAGCACCAAAATCAGCAGCCCGGAATCGAAGAGGATATGACTCCGCGCCCTAAGTATGAAGGCGCCTATAAAGCAGCAGGCAAATTACAGGGTAAAGTCGCGCTAATTACTGGCGGCGATAGCGGTATCGGCCGTGCTGTAGCGATTGCTTACGCTAAAGAAGGAGCAGACGTAGCTATCGTATATCTAAATGAAAATGAGGATGCGAGGAAGACACAGCGTGAGGTAGAGCAGGAGGGACGCAAGTGCTTGCTTATTGCCGGTGACTTGGGGGATGAAGTGTTCGCGCAGCAGGCTGTTCAGCAAACCATCGACCATCTTGGCGCGTTGGATATACTGATCAATAACGCAGCCGAGCAGCATCCGCAGCAGGACATTACTGATATTACGGCCCAGCAGCTAGAAAAGACGTTCCGGACGAACATTTTTGCCATGTTTTATGTGACCCAGGCCGCAATGCCGCATTTGAAAAAGGGGAGCGCAATTATCAACACAGCCTCAATTACGGCATATCGGGGGAATCCGCAGCTGATCGACTATTCGGCAACGAAAGGGGCGATCGTGAGCTTTACACGGGCACTGTCGATGAACATCGTCGGCAAGAAAGGCATTCGCGTAAATGCTGTAGCCCCGGGGCCGATCTGGACGCCTCTCATTCCATCAACTTTCGATAAGGAGCAGGTGGCGAAGTTCGGAGGAGACACACCGATGCAGCGCCCGGGTCAGCCGGAGGAATTGGCGCCTGCTTATGTATATTTAGGCTGCGATGATTCGTCATATATGAGCGGACAAGTGCTGCACATCAACGGCGGGCAGATCGTGAATGGATAGACCGCTAGGCGCTCTACAACTTTTCCTGGAGAGCGGTAGGAAGGAATAAATCACTCTCATCGCTCTAAGGGTGGCAGCTGCATTGAGCAGCTGCACAATTCCCTTAGAGCGACTTTTTACTCATCAATATGCGGGGGAGCTGAATGGGATGCGCCTTGCTCGGATAGCTCATCCAGCGTCATTTCGAAGCTTTGGGCCAAATGCTGCAGGAAATAATCAACCTCCGGGAGGTTAAGACATTTCAGCTTCTCCAGCAGCTGATTTTTGGCAACGGCAAATTCCCGATTGCCTGATGTTAGCTCCCAGGCGCATTTCAGATAAGCGTCGAGACTGTCGGCCGCTTTGACATATTGAAGCAGCCGTTTATCTTCATCACGCATGTTGGAATGGCTGCCCGGGGATAGCAGCGGCCCATAAGCATTTTGCAGTTCTGGAGGAACCATGGACAGCAGGCGTTCGGCGGCTATGGCCTCCATCTCGCGAAAGCTGGACAATAAGCGGGGATTATGATGCTTCACAGGGGTCGGGATATCGCCGGTGAACACTTCGGTTGCATCGTGAAACAGGGCGAGGGTCGCTCCGCGGCCTGAATCGAGGGTGCGCCCATACAAGCTGTTGCCGATTTCACAGAGCAGATGGGTAAGTAAGGCTACATGGAACGAATGCTCCGCTACATTCTCGGCGGCCGTGCTGCGCATCAGGCTCCAGCGCTTAATAGAACGAAGACGGTACATATAGGCAGAAAAATGATAATTCATTTGTAAGCTACCTCTCCTCTTGGCGGGTAAATTTGAACAAAATATGTCAACCTGTAACTATGTTTATGTTATTATAAGACTAATGAACAGGTTAATCCATCAGTAGATTCACGGTAATTTTATGTCAGACAGTTACTCGAAGACAAGAGAGGGGATCTTGGATTATGCGGCAGTTTGAACAAAGTGTATATGAACTTATTGTAGAGACTTCTACCAATCTCCCTGGAGATGTGCGGCGAGCGGTTAAACGAGGAACACTTGCGGAGAATGAAAATACTAGAGCAGGGCTCGCCCTGTCGACAATTACGACAAATATTAAAATGGCGGAGCAGCATATATCGCCTATTTGTCAGGATACAGGCATGCCTACTTTTATTGTCCGCACACCTGTAGGCGCTAATCAGATCGAAATGAAACGAGAAATTTTCTCAGCGATTCAAAGAGCGACCAAAGAAGGTAAGCTTCGACCCAACTCTGTCGATTCGTTGACGGGCGAGAACAGCGGGGATAATTTAGGCATCGGCACCCCTGTCGTGCATTTTGAGCAATGGGAGGAGAACTATGTAGATCTCCGGTTAATTTTGAAAGGCGGCGGCTGTGAAAATAAAAATATTCAGTACAGCCTGCCGGCTGAACTCGAAGGTCTGGGCCGTGCGGGGCGCGATTTGGATGGTATCCGCAAATGCATTATGCATTCGGTTTATCAGGCTCAGGGCCAAGGCTGCAGCGCCGGATTTATCGGCGTAGGAATAGGGGGAGACCGCACTACGGGTTATGAGCTGGCCAAGCAGCAGCTGTTCCGTACGGTTGACGATGTGAACCCGGTTGCGGAGCTGGAGCAACTGGAGAAATATATTATGGATAATGCCAATAAGCTCGGGATTGGGACGATGGGCTTCGGCGGGGAAGTGACGCTGCTTGGCTGTAAGATTGGAGCAGCCCATCGCCTGCCAGCCAGCTTCTTCGTATCCGTCGCGTACAATTGCTGGGCGTTCAGACGCCAAGGTGTGGCGATCGATGCGGCGAACGGTGAAATTTTGAATTGGCTGTATGAGCGGGGCTCTGATGTAAAGATGGAAGATAGGGAATCGGCAAGCGCTGTTGCAGCTGAACAAACGGCATCTTCGCCCCAACGTGAAGTGGTGCTGCACACTCCGATTACGGAAGAGCAAATCCGCAATTTGCGGGTGGGAGACGTGGTCGTCATTAAAGGGGAAATGCATACAGGGCGCGATGCCCTCCATAAGTATTTGATGGATCATGATGCTCCCGTTGATTTGAACGGTGCGGTCATTTATCACTGTGGTCCAGTCATGCTGAAGGATGAGGACGGCTGGCACGTCAAAGCTGCCGGACCTACGACAAGCATTCGCGAGGAGCCTTACCAGGGCGATATCATTAAGAAATTCGGTATTCGCGCCGTAATCGGCAAGGGCGGAATGGGCAAGAAAACGCTAGCTGCGCTTAAGGAACACGGTGGTGTCTATTTAAATGCGATCGGCGGAGCGGCCCAATATTATGCGGAGTGTATTAAGAAGGTTAACGGTGTGGATTTTATGGAATTCGGCATTCCCGAAGCGATGTGGCATTTGGAAGTGGACGGCTTCGCAGCCATTGTAACGATGGATTCGCATGGGGAAAGCCTGCATGAAGATGTTGAGAAGTCGTCTCTGGAAAAATTGGCTGCGTTTAAAGAGCCGGTATTTAAATAACGATGAAGACGTTTCGGACGAGGCTAACACTCATATTGATGAGCTTGATCGGTATTTCCATGCTTGCCGCCGGGCTGTCCATGGTCTGGGTGGTCAAGGACTCTCATATCCGGGCGCTGGAGGAAAATTTGGTTCGGGAAATAAATATTTTGGAGTATACATTCCCGTTTCAGCCCCTGGATAACAACTTGCAAGCGATGGAATATTATACCCGGGAAGCGAAGGAATTGGAGAAGCGCATTAACTCGCGGGTGACTTTTATTGATTTGAATGGGCAAGTGATTGGCGATTCAGAGAAAAATGCTTCAGACATGGACAATCATCTGGACCGGGAGGAGATTCTAACCTCCTCAGAGGGACGGTTCGGCAGCACAATCCGATATAGTGAAACGCTGGGCGAGGATATGCTCTATGTCGCTCATAAAGTTTACTCTGATCATGGTTTCGAGGGGTATATCCGATTATCTATGAGTCTTAGCGCCATTGGGGAAGGGCTGAACAAGGGCTGGACCTTCATGGCTGGCGGTCTTATTGTTCTGTTCCTTGCTGCCGCGCTGCTAAGCTACCGGATTGCAAAAGGGCTGACGAAGCCGCTGGAGCATATTACGCGCGTTGCCAACCGAATTTCCAGGCTGGATTACGACGCCCGTGTCAAGCTGCAGCGGAAGGATGAGATCGGACAGCTTGGGCTAGCGATCAACGGCATGGCAGACAGCTTGCAGCAGCAGCTTAAGTGGATCCGGGATAACGAGGATCTGATGCAGAGCGTATTAGCGAACATGACCGGCGGTATACTGATGGTCGACCGGGAAGGGCAAATTGCCCTTGTCAATCGGGAAGCGGAGCGGATTTTGCATATGCAGGGCGATCAGCTTCTTGGCAAGCCTTATCATGTGCTGAAACGGAACTATGACTTTATGAAGTTCGTCGAGGAAGGTACGCTGCATAAGGAATACTTACAAGACGAGCGTAATGTTTACGATCCGGAGGAGAGAACGCTCAATTTTGACGGTGTGCCGATGAGCGGGGATGACGGAAGCTACCGTGGGATGCTGTTTTTATTACAGGATGTGACCGATATACGACGGCTAGAAAGAATGCGCAGTGAATTCGTTGCCAACGTCTCTCATGAGCTCAAGACCCCAATAGCGGCAGTTAGAGGCTTTGCCGAGACACTGCTGGCCGGGGGGGTCAAAGATCAGGACACAATGCGTTCCTTCCTGCAAATTATTTATGATGAATCGGATCGGCTTAACCGGCTAATTGGGGACATTCTGGAATTGTCCAAAATTGAATCTAAGCGTATTCCGCTCGAATATGCTCCGATACATCTTAAAGAATTACTGGACAGTGTAAAGGAAGTTCTGCTTCCGGCGGCGAACAAAAAGTCCATTGCGATGCAGCTGGATATTCCTGAACATCTGTTCCTCGAAGGCGATGAAGACCGGCTTCGCCAAATATTCATGAATCTGATTTCAAATGCGATCAGCTATACACTGGAAGGCGGCAAAGTGAAGGTATCGGCAGAAGTGGTGAACGAGGGCGGGGAACATGAAACAATCCGATTCTCGGTTAGCGATACGGGGATCGGTATCCCCAAGAAGGATTTGCCGCGGATATTCGAACGCTTCTATCGAGTGGATAAGGCGCGATCGCGCGGATCAGGGGGGACAGGGCTCGGCTTGTCGATCGTTAAGCATTTGGTCGATTTGCACCGGGGAACGATTGGGGTAGTAAGCAAAGTCGGTGAAGGAACGACGTTCATCCTGGAGCTTCCGCTGATGCATCCTCCGCTGGATTAACATCGCGCTTAATAAACGGAATTAAATTCAGGCTAATGTGAAAATTGCTGAAAATTTTACACCGCGTTAACAATGCCATGATATGCTGGGCTTGTCTACTTAAAGTGCATGTTCAAAAATTCATTTTTGAATAAGCCCTTGGAGTCTGATTCGTCAACATCCATTATGTTTGCTAGAAAATGGGGGGTACTATGACGCAGCGGCTATTAGTAATTGAGGATGAGCCAACGCTCTCAAGGCTTCTGTCTTATAACCTGTCGAGTGAGGGTTATGAAGTTGTTGTTGAGGAGCATGGGCAGTCCGGGCTGGAAACGGCATTGAAGAACAATTTTAATTTAATATTGCTGGATTTAATGCTTCCCGGTATGAACGGATTTGAAATTATGTCCAGGCTCCGGACCGAAGGAGTAAAAACACCGGTGATCATGCTGACCGCAAAAAACGCTGAAGAAGAAGTGGTACAGGGTTTGAAATCTGGTGCGGACGATTACATTACAAAGCCTTTCGGAGTTGCAGAGCTGCTGGCCCGGGTAGCGGCTGTTCTTAGAAGATCCTCTGGCCTTGAAGAGCCGGAGAAACAGTTGCCGTCGCAGGAGGCGGGCTCACAAATTACATTAGGCGATCTTGTCATTTATCCTGAGAAATATGAAGTGACCCTGGGGAACGAGCCAATTACGCTCAGGCCGAAAGAATTTGAAGTTTTGCTATATTTGGCCCGCAAGCCAGGGGTGGTTATGACCCGGGATGATTTGATGAACGCTGTTTGGGGTTTTGACTACATTGGCGGACAGAGAACCGTGGATGTTCATGTCAGCTCTTTGCGCAAAAAGCTTGAGCTTGATCCGGGATCTGTCTATATCGACTCAATCCGTGGAGTTGGCTATAAGCTGGTCGTAAACAAGAGGAAAAACTCGATCACTGCAAATGAGCTATAGGAACAAAAAGTGAAAGATGAAAAACTTGTCGGTTAGACGACGAAAAATATACGAAGATTTTTGCTTGAAAAGAAGTTGTCCAGGTGTTTATCCGCTGCTTGGACAGCTTCTTTTTTATTTTTTATTTTTTTATTTTTGACCAGGATCAAAGTAAGAAATTGCTGATCGAAATACAATAAGATCAATCATAGTGAAAGGGAGGGTGTTCCGATGGCCATTAAATTGTATCAACTAGAAACGGTATCTTGTCCAAGCTGTATTGTTAAAATCGAAAAAATGCTCAGTAAGACAGCAGGCGTGCATTCGTCCGAGGTATTGTTCAACAGCTCTAGGGTAAGGGTATCATTCGATGACAATGAGATTAGCTCGGAAGCGATTAAGAGCAGCATCGTTAAGCTGGGGTATAAAGTTCTCGGAGAAAAATAAAGCAGGACAAAATCAGCCGGAAAGGATGACGTGCAATGTTATTAAAAAAACTGACCCAGAGTCAAAGAATGGCAGCGGCAGGGATGCTGGTAACCGCGTCGCTAATATTGAACAAAACGGTTGGCTATGAATGGATAACGATCGTTGTAATGATGGCTTCCACGCTGGTCGCGGGCGTCCCGATCATGCTCAATGCGGCAAAGGCGTTGAAATACAGAATCGTTGGCATTGACGCTCTTGTTACGATTGCGGTCATTGGCGCGTGGTTTATCGGTGAATATTGGGAAGCCGCAGCCGTCACCTTTCTATTTATGTTCGGCAATTATTTGGAATCGAAAACGATCGAGAAGACAAGATCTTCCATACAAGCATTGCTTGCTTTAGCACCGGATACAGCTCGGGTACGCCGGGAAGGCGGAGAAACAATAATAAGCCCGAAAGAGGTACAGATCGGCGAGGAGGTCATCGTTAAACCCGGGGAGAAAATTTGCGTGGACGGTACTATTATGGACGGTTCGGCATATATCAACCAATCCGCGATTACGGGAGAGTCTATTCCTGTAAATAAAGGGCTAAATGACACTGTCTTCTCGGGGACGATGATTGAATCCGGTTATTTAATCGTTAGAGCCGATAAAGTAGGAGAGGACACGACATTTGCAAGAATATTGCAAATGGTGGAGGAAGCACAGGATAACAAAGCGAAAACGCAAAAATTTCTCGAAAAGTTCGCCAGGTACTATACGCCGTTCATAATCATAATGGCAGTCGTCATTTACATGATTACACAGGATATCGTCATGGCCTTGACGCTCTTAGTAATAGCCTGTCCTGGGGCACTTGTTATTTCCGCTCCCGTTTCTATCGTGGCCGGAATAGGCAATGGGGCCAAACGCGGGGTGCTTTTTAAAGGCGGGGAGATGATGGAGAAATTGTATGCGGTCAAAGCGGTAGCATTCGATAAGACGGGAACGTTGACGATGGGCAAGCCTGCGGTTACCCGGATCATAACGTACGGCATCCCGGAGAAGGAGCTGTTAAAACTGGCGGCGATCGGCGAAGCTTATTCCGAGCATCCTTTGGCCAGAGCGATAGTAGACCAGGCGACGAAAAACTTTGGTACAATAAAGGAAGTTCCTGCCGATGTGGAAATAATAGCGGGCCAGGGCATTTCGTTTACCTATGAAGGTCAGCAGTTTTTTATCGGGAACAGGAAGCTCTTTGCCGCATATGGACTCCAATCGGATAAATATGAATACGACTTAGCAGCAGAGGAAGAGCAGGGGCAGACAGCGGTCATGATCGGGAATACGAAGGGTGTGCTCGGTATTATTTCCATTGCCGATCAGATCAGAGAGGATGCAGAAGAGGTAATCCATGACTTGAAATCAATGGGCATTCAAAAGGTCGTTATGCTGACAGGGGATAATACGAGAGCAGCTAAAGCGATATCGGATCAATTAAGACTGGATGAATATTACGGTGAACTGCTGCCGCAGAACAAAGTTCAGGTGCTGGAACAGCTGCAAGCCAAGTATGGAGTGGTAGCGATGGTGGGAGATGGAGTTAACGACGCTCCGGCATTGGCTTCAGCAGACTTAGGGATCGCCATGGGGGGAACAGGCAGTGATGTTGCGATTGAAACGGGAGATGTCGTGCTCATGTCAGGACAATTGAGCAAGCTGGCATATGCGGTTGCATTAAGCCGCACCACGGTTAGAAATATGAAGCAAAATATTTACTTTGCCCTATTGGTGGCCGCTCTTTTGCTGATCGGTGTACTTGTGAAGAAAGTCAATTTATCCTTCGGGATGTTCCTTCATGAGTTGTCCGTCCTACTGGTCATTGTGAATGCAATCCGATTGCTAGGCTACGGCAAAAGGCGACGGACTGGCAAAAGTATTGAATTTACTAACGTTGGGAGAGAAGTACAGTGAATTGTCACCTCGAGCAAGCAGGCCGATTTCATTGTGTGGAGCTTGTACCGATTTTTAGCAGCTTAAGCCGGGAAGAACTTGTGGAAATATCATCTATAACGACGGCGAAAACTTATGAAAAAGGAGAGATGATTTATTTAGCAGGGGATCAGGGGGAGAAGTTGTTCGTTATTCACACTGGAAAAGTTAAAATATCCCGGCTAAGTCCGGGCGGAAAGGAGCAGGTAATCCGTCTGCTGTCCCCGGGGGAGTTCATGGGCGAGCTCTCATTATTCAGCCCGCAGCCAAGAACGAACAATGCACAGGTGTTGGAAAATTGTACATTGTGTGTGATCGAAGGAGAGGAGCTGAAGGCATTGATGGCTAAATATCCGTCCATCGCCTTCAAAGTACTGGAGGAACTGAGCCGGCGGCTGGATAGCGCGGAGCGTCTGATTGAAGACATTAATTTGCATTCTGTGGAACAGCGGCTCGCTCAAGCCTTGCTGCAGCTGTCCGGAAACAAGCGCCGGATTGTACTAGAGATGACGAAGGGGGACTTGGCTTCACAGCTTGGCATGAGCCAGGAGACGTTGAGCCGGAAGCTGTCCTCCTTCCAAGAGCAGGGGCTTATAAAGCTGACTGGCCATCGGCAAATTACCATTTTGGAACGGGAAAAATTAGCTGAATATATGAATATATAAGGGTAACAGAGAGATCATCGCTCCTGTACGTTCAGTCTCACTGCATTTTTTCCCATCTCCTGCTTCACTTGCCAGCCCCATTGCTCCGCGACAAAAGCAAATGGAATCATCGTTTTTCCGTTCATGGAAAGCGGGGTACTGTTCATATCTATCAATTGATCACCGACTACAGCCTGCGTACTGCCCGCCGTTATGGAGATATCCTTCTTCCCCTTTGCCTTAAGAATGGTCGCCTTTGTTCCCTCATCCCAGATTGCTTCGCCGCCAAAGACGGCTGCCGCCTCCTTCACATAGACGAGAAACTGCTGCTTGCCGTCAATTATTTTTTGAGTGAATGTATGCTTCCTTCCGTTAATATGGACAATAACACGGGTTACATTTCCTTGCTCATCCAATGTTGCAGTGACCGTATCTTCCACAAGCTGATCATTCAGCTCCGCGATATTGTTGTCCGTCATCCGATACTTCGAACTGTCGCTCCCGATGGCTTGGGCAATCCAGGAGTTTACATCCTGGCTGTGATGCGACAGATCTTTGTATAAATCCAGATTAAACGTCTTCCCTGCCATAATCCAGCGCATTCGGTTAAGCGCAAAATAAACGATGAATACAATGGGCAAAAAAACGAAAATAAAAGGGTGCGAATTAAATAACATCTTATTCCCTCGCATCTACTCAATTGGTGTCAGTTCTTCATCAAAACCTATGTATAGCTTGCCGAAAAATGATGAGTCAAGAAAAGTACAAGCCCCCTTTGAGAGTTCATATGTCCAAGAAATAGTATACAGTATTATCCAGGTCAAGTACTGCCTAGATTAAAAAATAATGCTATCAAACTATTGACACTAAATAGACACAAAATGTTTTGAGTCTAAGGTAGCTATCGTGCGGTTTTAAAAGAACATTTTACATAGGTACAAAGTACTGTTAACACTCCGTTAACATAGTTCTTCTATGATTCATTCATAGATAAATGTTGTTTGGAAGAGTATAGGGATGCAGGGAGTGGTGAGAGTGAGTATTCAAGCTGTCGCTGAGCGAGAGGTTGTGGCAACAGGTCGTGATGCTTCTGCAAACGCTGGAAAAGAAGACAAGGAAGCCATTGTTGAAACCGAAAGTAAGCTGACTCCATCCGTAAACTTAAAAGAGCAGATCAGTATAGTACAAACCGAGGCGTATTGTAGAACTGTACCAAAAACTGGTTTTAAGGAATCGTGTCTGGGCGTTCTGAAGCTGTTTCGAAATGATGAAGACATTCCTTGTGTCGTAATGTGTGATGATATGGACAGGCCTTTGGGAATTTTGATGCGGGATACGTTCTATCGCCAATTGGCGGGGCGTTTCGCCGCGGATTTATTTTATGACAGGCCTGCTTTGATGTTTGCTGAGAAATCCCCGTTGATCCGCGATATTACGACATCCCCACGCGGGCTCATAGATGCTGCTCTCAACCGGGAAGCAAAGGTGTTCTACGATAGTCTGATTATTACAGAGCAAGGCAAGTTTAAAGGAATTTTGACCGTTCATGATTTAATGCTAATGTCGAGGGAACTGCAGCGTGAAGCGGATCATTTTCGTGAAGTGATTGTTAGCGAAAGCCAGGCCAAGGTGCTCGAGATCGATCAATCGGTAAAAGAAGTTTCGGTCACATCGGAGCGTGGGTTGCGGGATTCAGAGCAGATGAGCAGCTTTGCAGCAACTGGCCGGGCAGAGCTTGAAGCGGTTCAAGCTTCTTTTGGACGAGTACTGACGCTGACGAAATCGCAGGAGGAGCGAGTGTCAGCACTGCTCCAGCACGCCAGCAACATATCGTCCATCGCTTCTTCCATCCGCGAATTGGCGGATCGCAGCGGGCTGCTGGCCATGAACGCCACGATAGAGGCTGCTCATGCCGGGGAGCACGGCAAAGGCTTTGCTGTGGTGGCTAGCGAGATTAGAAATCTGGCTCAGCAGACAAAACAGTTCTCAGGCGAAATTGGCGAGACGCTGAATGTTGTATGCGAACTTGTGCAGCAAACAGCCGATGCTTCGTCTATAACTACCTTGGAAATGCAATCGAGCCACGATCGGGTGAGCAGTGCAGACCACACTTTTAAAATGCTGGTAGATTCGGTACGAAATACGGAAATGAGAGGCCGGGAAATGTTCGAGACGGCAGAGAATGCAGCTCATAAGACCGAAATTGTGCTGCGCGAGCTGGTGCAATTGTCTGCCAAGCAGGACATGAACGAGTGATCAATAGACATGTTAATGCCCGGAAGACATATTTTACACTGCGTTAACATTAGGGTGTAATATCTTTTACATAGAGAAGGTACAATGATTTTATGTTTGCATTTGGCCAAATGACGCAATCTAATGGGAGCAAGTCTAAATTGCAAACTAAAATGCAAAACTAAATGCATACTAATTGCAGGTAAAATTGAGATGGAGTAAAGAGCCGAAGGCTTTGTTATTATGCTGCTGAGATATGAAGGAGATATGACATGGAACCGATCATCCATATAAATAAATTAAATTTGTATTATGAGCAGTTTCAAGCGCTTAAAAGTATATGCTTGGATATTCCGGAGAAAGCGATCACGGCGTTTATTGGTCCTTCAGGCTGTGGGAAATCCACTTTGCTGCGGACGTTGAATCGGATGAACGATATGATTCCGGGCACGCGGATCGAAGGTTCTGTGCAAATTGGCGGCAAAGAAATTTATAGTGACGATGTTGAGGTCGAGGTTTTGCGCAAACAGGTCGGCATGGTGTTTCAGCAGCCGAATCCTTTTCCGAAATCGATATATGACAATGTCGCTTACGGGCCGCGCCTGCATGGTGTCAAAAATAAGGCCCAACTGGATCAAATCGTCGAGCAAAGTCTCAGGCAGGCTGTATTGTGGGATGAGGTAAAGGATTTCCTGAAGCGTTCCGCCCTTAGCTTGTCCGGCGGCCAGCAGCAGCGTCTCTGTATCGCCCGGGCGATTGCTGTTCAACCCGACATTTTGTTAATGGATGAAGCGACTTCCGCGCTCGACCCGATTTCAACGCTTAAAATCGAAGAATTGGTTCAAGAGCTGAAGGCCAGGTATACGATTGTGATGGTCACTCATAATATGCATCAAGCGGCTCGTATTTCCGATCGAACCGTATTTTTCCTGAATGGTGAAATTGTTGAGTCAGATGACACGCGTACACTGTTCTCTACACCACAGGATGCCCGTACCGAGGATTATATATCAGGACGTTTTGGTTAACAGAAGGGAGCAGTGAGGTATGATCCAACGAAGAGAATTCGATCAAAATTTGGAGGAACTCCGGCAGCTGTTAAGAGAAATGGGAGAGCATGTCGAGCGTGCCCTCAGAGAGTCCATTACATCGCTGCAATCTTTGGATGTAAACAAAGCCAAGGGAGTTATTGCCCAGGATTTGAAGCTGAATGAAATGGAAGAAGAAGTGATGGATATCGGCTCCAGATTGATCGTTACGCAGCAGCCGGTAGCTAAAGACCTTCGCCGCATTATCGTTGCCTTCAAAATTTCAAGCGATCTGGAGCGGATGGGTGATCTGGCGGTCGATATTGCCAAAGTGACGCTGCGCCTGGAAGGCCAAACATTGTTAAAGCCGCTGATCGACATACCGAAGATGGCGGAGCTAGTAGAGCTCATGGTGGAAGAGTCGCTTCAGTCTTATTTGGACGAGAATACGGATTTGGCCTACAAGATGGCAAAGGATGATGATGAGGTTGATCATTTGTACAGTCAAATGATCAGCGAACTGTATTCGATTGTCGTTCATCATCCGGATTCCATGCAGCAGGTGATGCTGCTTACGCTCGTGGGAAGATATATTGAACGGATTGCCGATCATGCTACGAATATCGGGGAGAGCGCGGTTTATCTTGTAACCGGCCACCGTCCCGACTTAAATCAATAATAGAACAAGCAGCAAGTATTGAAAGCAACTCCCCATAATCGAATTATTTTCATCCAGCCAAGCGCCGGCTCCCGCCGGCGTTTTGCTGTTTGTATGACTAGTTTTCTATGCGCACCGCGGTCACTCCTCTCCCGATGAACGGACTTGGTTTAAAATAACTTTATGGAGTTATCGTATTGTTTTTATATAACAGGGGAGCATGTGTTAGAATAATAGTCAGGAGTATGCTAAAGAACGAGGTGCTGTATGGATAAATTAATTCTTATTGACGGAAACAGTATTATTTACCGGGCGTTCTTTGCTATGCCGCCGCTGAATAATTCTGGCGGTTTACATACGAACGCTGTGTATGGATTTACGAATATGCTTCTTAGACTCCTTCAGGAAGAGAAGCCAACTCATGTTATGGTTGCGTTTGACGCTGGAAAAGTAACGTTTCGCCACGAGGGCTACGAGGATTATAAAGGGGGGCGCGAGAAGACGCCGCCGGAATTGAGTGAGCAGTTTCCGCTTACCCGTGAATTGTTAGAGAGCTTTGGCATATGCTGGTTTGAGCTGCCTGGCTTTGAGGCGGACGATATTATCGGCACGATCAGCAGGCAGGCTGAGGAGGCCGGTAAGGAAGTGCTCGTCGTCACAGGGGATAAAGATATGCTTCAAGTTGTCAGCGACAAGGTTAAGGTTGCGCTGACCCGGAAGGGAATCAGTGAAGTCGAGCCATATGGGCCGCAGGAAATTAAAGAAAAATACGGCCTTGCTCCAGAGCAAATTATTGATTTGAAAGGCTTGATGGGCGACCCCTCAGATAACATCCCCGGTGTTCCTGGGATTGGAGAGAAGACGGCGCTGAAGCTGCTGCATCAATTCGGGTCTGTGGAAGAAGTTCTGGCACGGACGGACGAGCTTAAGGGCAAGATGAAAGAGAATTTGGTGAATCATGCCGAGGACGCCAGATTAAGCAAGCAGCTTGCCACGATCCATCGCGAAGTTCCTATCGACCGTTCTTTTGAAGATATGATTTTTCAAGGATTGAAGGAAGAGACGGCTGCGCCGATGCTGCGCAAGCTGGAATTCAAATCCTTAATCGAACGGCTGTCGTTCGGTGATGGGCCGGGTAGAACGGAGGCGGGGGAAGGGACATCACAGGAACAAGCTGAAATAGATGTTACTATGGTTGACGAAGCTGCACTAGATGAGTTGGTTCAGCAAATCCCCCGTATTGAAGTAATGTATGTGGAATCTCACGGAGACAATCCGCATCAGGCTGAGGGTATGGGGCTGATTTTGTCCACTACGGAACGGCATTATTTCGTGTCGTTTCCATTTTTGCTTAGTGAGGCGGCAAAACCGATTAAAGACTGGTTAAGCGACTGGAAGATTCCGAAGTGCGGCTATGATTTGCATCGCGCCGATTTAGTGCTGCATTGGCTGGGAATTCCGTTCGCTGGTGCTGAACATGACATACAGCTGGCGGCTTATCTTCTCGACCCGACCGACAGCAACCTGACGATAAGCGGTCTGGCTGCAAAGTATGGTCTGCCTTACCTGTCATCGGATGATGAAGTTTATGGCAAGGGGGCAAAATTCAAAGTACCTGAGCCGGAAATACTTAGCCGCCATTTAGCCCGGAAGGCAGAGGCGATGCTGCGGATTATTCCTCATCAGAAAGAGGAACTGGAGTCCAACGAGATGAATCAGCTGTTCTATGAATTGGAAATGCCGCTCTCGCGCATTTTAGCCGATATGGAGAAGCAGGGGATCGCTGTTAACCGTGAAGCGCTTGCTGACCTGGGCAAGGAGTTCGAAGCGCAGATTCAGAAACTGGAATCCCGTATTTATGAACTGGCCGGAGTGGAATTCAATCTGAACTCACCCAAGCAGTTGGGCGAAGTGTTGTTCGACAAGCTGGAGCTTCCGGTCGTTAAGAAGACAAAGACAGGTTATTCTACAGATGCTGAAGTTCTCGACAAGCTGGCGCCTTACCACGAAATCGTTCAATTTATATTGGAGTATCGGCAACTGGCCAAGCTGCAATCCACTTACGTAGAAGGTCTGCTCAAGGAGATTCGCCCGGATACGGGCAAGGTGCATACGTTCTATCGGCAAACTGTAGCGGCTACGGGAAGGCTGAGCAGCCAATATCCGAATTTGCAAAACATTCCGATTCGGCTTGAGGAAGGACGCAAAATACGGAAAGTGTTCGTTCCATCGGAAGCGGGCTGGTCGATATTTGCCGCAGACTATTCACAGATTGAATTGCGTGTATTAGCTCACATTTCGGAGGATAAAGGGCTGCAGGAAGCATTCCTGCATGATATGGATATTCACACGAAAACCGCCATGGACGTCTTTGGCGTTTCTCATGAACAGGTAGATGCGGATATGCGCCGATCGGCAAAGGCAGTCAACTTCGGGATTGTGTACGGAATAAGTGATTATGGACTGTCTCAGAATTTGCATATTACCCGTAAGGAAGCGGCTCAATTTATTGAGCAGTATTTCCAGGCCTTCCAAGGGGTGCGCCGTTATATGGACGATATCGTCAAAGAGGCCAAGCAAAACGGTTATGTAACTACACTGTTGGAGCGCCGGCGCTACCTGCCGGAAATTAACGCTTCTAATTTTAATTTACGTTCCTTCGCTGAACGGACCGCAATGAATACGCCGATTCAAGGTACGGCTGCCGATATTATCAAACTGGCGATGGTGCTTATGGACGAAGCGCTTCGCGAACGCGGTCTGAAGAGCCGGATGCTGCTGCAGGTGCATGATGAATTGGTGTTTGAGGTACCGCCGGAGGAGCTCGAGACGATGGGCAAGCTTGTGCCGGAAACGATGGAGAAGGCTTTGGCGCTTTCCGTACCGCTTAAGGCGGAGGTAAGCAGCGGGGCCAACTGGTACGAAGCCAAATAGTTAGAGGAAGTTCAAACAGATCGCTTTTGATCACGAAGTATTTCGGAGAAGTGGTTTCGGCGTCGAATCTTGCACTCACCCTCGAAGTCCGGTGCTCATGTAGGTTACTCCTACACTCCGCTCCTCCTTCTTCGGGTTCGTGCAACCTTCTCGGTGCTGAAAAGCGACTTTTTGAACCTTTATTGAAGAGGAAGTTCAAAAAGATCGCTTTTGATCACGAAGTAATTCGGAGAAGTGGTTTCGGCGTCGAATCTTGCACTCACCCTCGAAGAGCTTATGCTTCCGTAGTATGTTTCCTTCGGAAACATTGTAGGTGCTCATGTAGGCTTCTCCTACACTCCGCTCCTCCTAAAAGTTTTGCAAAGCAAAACTCACATCGGAAGCAAAGGCAACAGGGTTCGTGCAACCTAAAACGTTTTGAAAAAACGTGCATCGAAAGCTTAGGCTTCGGTGCTGAAAAGCGACTTTTTGAACCTTTATTGAAGAGGAAGTTCAAAAAGACCGCTTTTGATCACGAAATTAAAAAGCAATAAAATAAAGCTTGAGGTGAAGCAACATGCCGGAGTTGCCGGAGGTGGAGACCGTTCGAAGAACGTTGTCCGGTCTCATCGTAGGAAAGACAATTGAATCGGTAACTGTATCATTACCGCGCATCATTCAGCGGCCCGACGATATTAAACGGTTCGAACTGGAACTCACTGGCCATACTATTGTGGAGGTAGGTCGCCGAGGGAAATTTTTAAGAATTGTAATGGATCAGTTGGTTCTGGTTTCCCATCTGCGGATGGAAGGCCGCTATGGACTGTATGACCGGAACGATGCGCTGGAGAAGCACACACACGTAATTTTCCGTTTTACAGATGGAACGGAACTGAGATATAAAGATGTTCGGCAATTTGGAACGATGCATTTGTTTGTTCCGGGAGAAGAGTTCAAGGAGAAGCCTTTGGTTAAACTAGGGATAGAGCCGCTAGAGTCGACTTTTACGGCGGACGCGCTTCGCGAATTGCTGTTTAAGCGCTCTACCAAAATCAAGGTTGCACTCTTGAATCAGGAATATGTCGTTGGACTTGGCAATATTTATGTTGATGAAGCCCTGTTCCGGGCGAAAATACATCCCGAGCGGCCAGCGAATACATTGACAAATCAAGAATGGATTGTACTTCACGAGGCAATCATCACTACGTTGTCTGACGCTGTAGAGGCAGGGGGATCCTCCATTAAGTCCTATGTTAACGGGCAGGGAGAAATGGGAATGTTTCAGCATTCGCTGCAGATTTACGGCCGTAAGGATGAGCCGTGTACAAATTGTGGACATCCTATCGAAAAAAGCGTCGTAGGCGGACGGGGCACTCACTATTGCCCCATTTGTCAAGCGGGACCGGACAAGTGCTGATGGAGGACGGGTTTTTTTGCGAATGCCCTCTTGCCGCCTCCCCTATAAAATATGGTGCACGGGGAATATACTTGGATAACGAGGTGAAGCGATGAATGTTGGACTGACGGGCGGAATTGCAACGGGAAAAAGTACGGTTTCCCAAATGCTGGTGAAGCGGGGGGCCATACTGATTGACGCTGATGTCATCGCCAGAGAAGTCATGGAACCAGAACATCCGGTATTCCAGGCAGTACAGCATCGATTTGGGCCTGGCATTTTAAATGAGGACGGGACGTTGAATCGAAAAAAATTAGGAGAAATCGTTTTTTCGAACGAGGAGGAGCGGAGAGCGTTAAATGGGATTACTCATCCGGCGATCCGTGCGGAGATGAAAAGAAGAATGGCAGATTATGAGGCGCAGCAGCCTGAACGTCTTGTCGTTGTAGATATTCCACTGCTCTACGAATCTGGACTTGAACAGCTATTTGAGCAAGTCATGGTCGTATATTTGCCAAGAGAAGAGCAGCTTGCCAGGCTTATGCAGCGGGATGGACTGACTTATGAACAAGCCCAATCCAGAATAAGAGCCCAAATGGATATAGAACAAAAAAAAGAAAGGGCGGATATTTTGATTGACAACAGCCTTGGCGTGCAGGAGACGGAGGCACAGATTGAACAATTTTGGCGCAATATGAGGCTGCTATGAGGCTGCTTCGGAAAAAGAGAGTGCTGCTTCTGTTGTTTCTGGGGTTTACGGTAATACTTTTCTTTAATTCAAAATGGCTTACGCTATTTTACCCCATTTATTATAAAGATGAAATTCGTTATCACGCACAAAATAATGACCTTGATCCGCTGATGGTGGCGGCGATTATACGTGTAGAAAGCAACTATAAGACCGGGGCCGAGTCAAAGAAAGGGGCTCTCGGAATTATGCAAATTATGCCGGATACAGCGAAATGGGTCATCGAACAATCCAAGCTTCCGGATGTATCCCTGGAGAAGGTGAAAGCGGAAAGTGATGTGAATATCGCTATCGGCACATGGTATTTAAGATCGCTTAGCGATCAATTTGAAGGAAACCATATCGCGATGATAGCAGCCTATAACGCTGGGCCGACGAATGTGCGGAACTGGCTGCGCAGCGGCAAATGGGACGGGAAGCTTGATTCTGTCAAAAACATCCCTTTTGGTGAAACCAGGCATTACGTACAAAGGGTAACGCATTATTACGATCAATACTCCGGTATTTATGACAGCTTGTAAAAAACTGCCTGATGGGGCATTATGATAGAAAAGCATTGGCGAGGCTGGGACCTGCACCAATGCTTTCCTGATTGGATGATCATTATTGGAATTGACCAGCCAATTGTTGCTCAGCCATAGTTACCAGACGTTTGGTGATAAAGCCACCAATCGAACCGTTTTCGTAAGAAGTCAGGTTACCAGCATATCCATCTTGTGGAAAAGAAATGCCAAGCTCCTGAGCCACTTCATATTTCATTTGCTCCAGAGCGCCGGAGGCTTGTCTAACCACCAGGTTATTTGAAGAATTATTATTTTGGGCCATGATATATTCACCTCCTTGTGGTTGGTAAAAGTATTATGTACCGAAATAGAGAAGTTCATTACAATTATTTTAGTTATTTCTTGGAATTGCTCTATAATCATGCATATGAAAAAAGGGGGTAAAAGCATTTTGAAATGCCCATATTGTGATTATTCCGGTACGAAGGTGCTCGACTCCAGACCGGCTAATGAAAACCGCTCTATCCGCCGCAGGCGGGAGTGTGAGAAATGCAGCCGCCGGTTCACAACATTTGAAATGGTGGAGGAAATGCCGCTTATTGTCATTAAAAAGGACGGAAGCCGTGAGGAATTTAACCGAGAGAAGCTGCTTAGAGGATTGATCCGTGCTTGTGAGAAACGACCGGTATCCGTGGAACAGCTGGAATCGATCGTCTCAGCGGCAGAGCGGTCGCTTCGCCAGTCAGCGAATACGGAAGTAGAGAGCCGTCAAATCGGGGAGTTAATTATGGAGCAGTTGTATCCGGTTGACGAGGTCGCCTACGTCAGATTTGCTTCCGTATACCGCCAGTTTAAAGATATCAATATGTTTATGAAAGAACTGAAAGGCCTGCTCTCGAAAGGTACGGGCCCGGAAGATCCTTTGTAATTTCAATCGATATTTCAATTGAAGAACGATGGAGGAGTACGCAGATGAAATGGGATACTAAGGCCGCTATGGCGGCAGGTTTTCTTGCCGGAACTACATTTGGCAGTGGCATCGGGTTTCTTCTGCACTGGCAATCGTACGATTTGGTAACGATCGTTAGCGTAAGCGGTGTTGCGGGTGCTATTGGCGGAATAGGTGCTGTCCGATGGTATCGCCGTAACTTCTCTAGTGGAAATTGAACCAAATGAATTTTAATAATAATAAAGCAGGAATAAAAAATGCCCATCTAATTCACTTTAAGTGAGAAAGAGCGGGTATTTTTTTATTTTTAACACAGAGTTTACAAAACTCATACACGGGTTTGATATTCGATTTCTATAATCAACTTATAAATAAATAAGGGGGAAACCTTAACAATGAAAAAGAGTTTGATGTTAGTTTTGACTTTGGTATTAACTTTCATGTTGGCCGCTTGCGGTCAAAACAACACTGCGAAGTCCAATAACAATCCGGCGGAATCCGGAAACGCTAATAGCGGCAACACGTCAAGTGAAACTCCGGCGTCAGAGTTGTCCGGTTCTATTCTCGCAGTTGGATCTTCTGCACTTCAACCTCTGGTGGATCAAGCGTCCAAGAAATTCATGGACCAAAATCCAAAAGTGTCGATTCAAGTTCAAGGCGGCGGTAGTGGTACAGGTTTGACACAAGTATCTGGAGGACAAGCTGATATCGGAAATTCTGATGTTTTTGCTGAAGAGAAGCTGGATGCGGATGCTGCGGCCGAATTGGTCGACCATCAAGTAGCGATCGTTGCGATGGCAGCCGTTATTAATCCGGATATTGCCGTTGATTCTCTCACAAAAGATCAATTGGTTGAAATTTTCACTGGTAAAGTTACGAATTGGAATGAAGTCGGCGGACCGGATCAAAAAATTCAAATTGTAAACAGACCGTCAAGCTCGGGTACACGGGCGACGTTTGAGAAATATGCATTGGGAACAAAGACGGAAGACCTTGAAGGTTCCATTCAAGAGGATTCATCCGGTACAGTTAAAAAGCTCGTTAAAGAAACTCCAGGTGCGATCGGCTACCTTGCCCTGTCCTACTTGGATGATTCGATCAAAGTTCTGAAATATGATGGCGTCGAAGCGAACGAAGAGAATGTTACTAACGGGAGCTATCCTGTCTGGGCATACCAGCATATGTATACTAAAGGCGAGCCAAACGAAGTGGTTAAAGCATTCCTAGATTACATGGCTTCAGAAGATGTGCAAAACAACGACGTTATCGAGCTGGGATATATTCCTGCCTCGAAAATGCAAGTGAAGCGCGACGTGGATGGTAATATTACGAAATAATACCGACATCATATCAGCAAGAAAAGAGGCGGATTTCTCTGCCTCTTTCTGTGCTGTGTAAAGGGAGAGGTTTCATGGCTCAGACCGGCAGAAGACAAAAACCTAAACAGCATATTATTGAGGAATGGACCGGTAAAATATTAACATCAGTATGTATTATTTTCCTGGTAGTGACCATTTTTTCGATGGTTTATTTTGTTGCTACGAAAGGGCTAAGCTCATTTATTAAAGATGGAATCAGTTTTGGAGAATTATTTGGCGGGGTCAAGTGGAAACCGGATGGAGAACCTCCAATCTTTGGGGCTCTTCCCTTTATTATTGGGTCTTTCAGCACATCGCTGCTTGCTGCGCTTATATCCGCTCCATTGGGAATTTGTGCCGCATTGTTCATGATTGAAATTACGCCGAAGTTCGGAAGGAAATATTTACAGCCGGTCATTGAGCTCCTTGCAGGCATTCCCTCGGTTGTGTACGGGTTTATTGGACTCAGCGTCATCGTGCCGTTTTACCGTGATGTCTTTCCTGGACAAGGACTTGGTATTGCCGCGGGGGCAACCGTTCTGTCGATCATGATCCTGCCGACGATTACATCGATCGCAACGGATGCCATCGCCGCTCTTCCCACTGGTTTAAAGGAGGGCTCGTACGCTCTTGGCGCCACGAGATGGCAAACGTTATACCGGACAGTACTGCCTACAACGCTGCCCGCCTTAATGACAGGTGTAGTGCTCGGCATGGCACGTGCTTTCGGAGAAGCGCTGGCCGTTCAAATGGTTATAGGTAATGCTCCGCATATTCCTGGCTCGCTCTTTGAGTCGACTTCAACCTTAACGAGCGTGATTACATTAAGTATGGGCAATACCGTCATGGGCTCGGTTCAGAACAACGTATTATGGACGCTCGCTCTTATATTGATGATGATGACCTTCATCTTCGTCTTCGTTGTACGGTGGCTTGAAAGGAGGGCTAATCGATGAGCGCTAAGACAGCAGACAAAATTGCTACAGCCGTCATCGTCACGCTGGCCGGCGTCATTGTTCTCATTTTGGCCGGACTGCTTGGCTTTATTTTCGTTCGTGGAATCGGGCATATCAGCTTTGATTTCCTGACCTCTCCGCCGGAAACGATCAAAGAGGGGGGCGGAATTGGGCCTCAATTGTTCAATTCCTTATTTTTGCTCGTATTAACGTTATTGATTACTATTCCGCTTGGTTTAGGTGCCGGTATTTATATGAGTGAATACGCTAAACCCGGAAAGGTTACTGATTTTATACGTCTTATTGTAGAGGTACTGTCATCGTTTCCTTCCATTGTGGTAGGATTGTTCGGCTTGCTTGTTATCGTGCATTTCTTTGGCTTTGGATTCTCTCTGTTCTCTGGGGCGCTGGCTCTCACGGTATTTAATTTGCCGCTTATAGTTCGTATTACGGAACAAGGGATGAAAAGTGTGCCTGTGGCGCAAAAGGAAGCAAGTCTCGCTCTCGGTCTGTCAAAGTGGAAAACGATCAGATCGATTATGCTGCCGATCGCTTTGCCCATCATTTTGACGGGGACGATTCTTGCGGCTGGCCGTGTATTCGGTGAGGCGGCTGCCCTGCTGTTCACAGCGGGCATGAGCAGCCCGAGGCTCGATTTTACGGACTGGAATCCGTTCAGCCCCATGTCGCCGCTAAATCCGTTCCGGCCTGCTGAAACGCTGGCGGTTCATATTTGGAAGATCAACTCGGAAGGTTTAGCTCCGGATGCTCCGGAAATAGCTGCGGGCGCTTCTGCCGTACTCATTCTTACTGTGCTTGCGTTCAATCTCTTGGCCCGCTGGCTGGGACGTGTCATGCACAAGAAATTTACAGCAACGAAATAGGGAGGAGCCTCTATGAGCAATATCGAACTGTCTGTTAAAAATTTGAGCGTGTACTATGGACAGAAGCAGGCGGTAAAGGAAGTTTCGCTTGATTTTGAATCCAAGCAGGTAACGGCGTTGATCGGGCCGTCAGGCTGCGGTAAATCTACATTTCTACGCAGCCTTAACCGGATGAACGATCTTATTAGCGGAGCGAAAATTACCGGGGGAATATGGATTGGCGATGAGAACATTAATGATCCTAAGACAGATGTTGTTTTACTCCGGCAGAAAATCGGCATGGTTTGGCAGAAACCCAACCCTTTTCATAAATCGATATACGAAAATATTGCCTTTGGACCGCGTTACCATGGAATTAAAGATAAGAAAAAGCTCGATCAAATTGTTGAGGAGTCCTTAACCAAGGCGGCGCTATGGAATGAAACAAAGGACAGGCTGCATCGGTCGGCCTTGTCCTTGTCTGGCGGACAGCAGCAGCGCCTTTGCATCGCCAGATCAATAGCGGTAAGCCCGAGCATTATTTTGATGGATGAGCCGGCTTCGGCTCTCGATCCAGTATCCAGCTCCAAAATTGAAGAGCTCATTGCAGAACTGAAGAAAGAATACTGTATCATTATCGTAACTCATAATATGCACCAGGCCGCCCGGGTTTCTGAAAAAACAGCGTTTTTCCTTATGGGGGAAGTGATTGAATTTGATCAGACGGACAAAATTTTTACGAATCCGAAGGAAAAAAGAACAGATGATTATATTTCCGGACGGTTTGGTTAATGTTGATCCAGTTTTAACGCAGGCGTGGATAATTGATCCTCGCCTGTTTATATATTGGAGCGTAACGCGACTTTACGAAGCAGCGTGGATCAACTGCCGATGCTTGATTTTACGGAATGGCAGGGGTGTCCTGTTGGAGCTTTGAGTTGAACTAAATTTGAAACAGATTAGGGCCCGTGGTATTGTAAGTAAGGAAATGGATTTTGAAGAAGGAAAGGCCAATCGTAAACCTCCGATGATGATCGGACGTTCCAGTCCGACAAGGAGTTGACTACAATTCAAAAGTTATTGGACAAACTAAATACAACAGAGTTTTCGTTATGAGCAAGAACCGGACAGGCTCTGTCATCTCAGCCCGGTTCTTTACTGATAAAATGCTTACAGCGGCTGCTACGTATGCAGCAAGGTAATGACGAGCAATTCATAAAGAACTAACGGGAGAATGACATTGTTGAAGTAGCTGGAGCCATACAATCCTCGGCTGTACGGGGCATAAGCGTAATCCTGAAAACGGTATGGGGCAGGGGCGGAATATCCCGGGGAACCATGTTGACCGTAATGCCAGTTAGCTCCAGACTGAGTATGACCGTCGTGTCCGAGATGCTCATAATGTCTGTGTTGGCCATGATGCTCATGATGCTGCCCGTGATGTCCATGCTCGTAAAGTTCATGATATCCATGATGCCCATAATGCCCATGATGTCCGTGATGCCCGTGATGCCCATGATCCCCATGATGCCCATGATGCCCGTGATGTCCGTGATGCCCATGATGCCCATAGTGATCATAGTGTCCATATGGCGGGTTTCCGCCAGTCTGCTGGCCGGGGATGACGAGGAACAGCAGGCCGTCTTCTGTGTGTGATAATATGCCTTCATAAATTACTCCGTCAACCTTTTGGATGCGAACGGGACGATTCGCATATTGCTTACAAATTTTATGCAGTTGTTCCTTCATGTTTTTTATCGTTTGGACAGCATTCGGATTGGCTTGATAGACCACTTGTTTATTATCTGCATTGGATGCCATGCGCTTAACCTCCACTCATCCTGCAATGTACATTACTGATGTCATCCTATGCTATAGCCCAATTAGAGGTGCTTACATTTTTTTTGAACCGAAAATAAAGATTGTTCTTGTTACAATCATTTTGGTAACATAAATTAATGGAATATTACATGCAACCATTTCGATGTTGGCCGGAATAAGGAGATTTCAGATGAATGTCATAGAGTGGATTGAGCTGATGTTCAAGCAGTATGGCTATTTGGTATTGCTGATTGGACTTCCTATAGATTTCATTGCCTTGCCGTTGCCTCCTGGGCAGACGACGCTTACGTTTACGGGTTATTTAGCCTACAAAAAGGTATTGGGCTTGCTCCCGGCAGCGGCAGCGGCGTTGGCAGGAGCGGTTATCGGGATCACCGTCACGTATTTGATCGGTTACAAGATAGGAGCACCGCTTGTGGAGCGGTATGGGAAATGGATTTTTCTTAAACCTTCCCAGATTGAGAAAACAAGACGTACTTATGATAAATATGGAAACAAAATGCTGCTAATCAGCTTTTTCGTACCTGGCGTCCGGCAATTTTTCGGTTATTTTGTTGGAATAATTCGGATTCCTTTTCGAACATTCGCGATATATGCCTATACAGGGGCAGCGATATGGATCCTTGTATTTGTCGGCATCGGTTATGTGTTCGGCGAGCAGTGGCAGTACATATTTTCACTTGTGGAGAATTATTTGAAATACATATGTACGGGAATCGGAGCGCTGCTGATATTCTGGTTTATTTGGAAATGGCGAAGACTGCGGTTAAAGGAAACGAAGCAGCCGGAGTAATCACTCAGTTCATCCTCGAGCCCAGTAAGGATTTAGGCGGGTAACGGCGAGGGATATTTTTAATCCAGGCATACTAAAGGCACGAGGTGAATTTTACTTCGGCCTTTTTTAGTCTTTTTCTGCGACGGTAGTTTTGCTGATTCAATATGATTATGCTTGGAATTTGAGCTGATCGAGCTGACTCTCGTTCAGAGACACAAGGGCATTATTTTTATTTTTGATTAAAGCCTTGGCACTCTGTTATCATATGACTAGGTATTTTAATAGTACGGCGACAGGATAATGAGTAATATTTTCATGGAAGGGACAGAGAAATGAGCTTTCAGTTGACGACTAGGGTCATCAAATTGCTGTGCGGCGAGGTAAATTATAAGCAGGGTAACGCCTATATTCGAGATGGGCGAGTACTTCTTAATGGCTCTGATCCCGATCCGGAAGCATCGGAATATGCGGCTACGGTTCAGGGGACGGAGAATTACAGCGTTCATATAAAAATCGATAGCGATGGGGATATAGAGGCAAACTGTTCTTGTACGGCATACGGGAGTGATGTTAATTATTGCAGGCATATTGCCGCAGCATTAATTACAATTCACAATCTGAAGCATGAAGGATCTGCACCTGTCCGGACGTATAGCATGAACGATAATCTGGAGAAAACAGGTGTGCTGCAAGCGAGAAACACAAATAGCACTAGAAATTCGATGGGAATAGTAAACTCTCCGGATTCCGCGAAAACCAAGGGAATGGGCCCCTTAAGCAGAGCTTATGAAAGGCAGAGAATTGGACGGGATTCTTTTTCCGCCCGCGATATGGGCGTTACGAAAGGGATGCTGAAAATATTCGATGACAGGCAGCAAGGGCGGTTCGTCCGCACCAGGCACCTGGCGGATTTGAAAACGCCGCTTGAGATCGAAATCATTTGCAAGCTGCATCCTTACCGTTCCCAGAAGTATTTATTTGGCATGGAGCTGAAGGTCGGTACGAAGCGGTTGTATATCGTGCAAAAAATCCGCGAATTCCTGAATTGTGTCGAACGCGGGGAACCATATGAGTTCTCCAAGCATTTCACGTATGTACCGGAGCTTCATTACTTTCAGCCAGAGGATGAAATTGTTATCCGCCAGCTGCTGCAGATCTGTCGCAACGAGCGGATGTATCAGGAGACCAGCTCCAAGCTTGGTGCCTATTCGGCGTATGACAAGCTGATCAGCGATGATCGCCTGCTGCTAGTTCCGCCGTTTGCCTGGGATGCGCTGCAGCCCTTGCTATCGGGAAATGCCGCGGTACAAATTATGCGGGAGTATCATAGGACGCACGCTTTCGAAATTTCCAGCGAGCGGATTCCGCTTCATTTTGAATTCGATGAGTATGATTCGGGGGGATACCAGCTGCGGATTGAGGGGCTGGAAGAGCTGGTCGTCTTGGAGGCGTATGGGCTCGTGCTGGCCGACGAGAAGCTGATCCCGCTGCCTGCCGAGCAGTGCAGCCGTTTATCCGAGCTGAAGCATATGCTGTATTATTCGCGAAGCGAGGAGATTTACATTTCGGCCGAGCAGATGGAGCCGTTCATTGAGAAAGTCGTTCCCGGTCTTAGGAAGCTGGGCACTGTTCAGATGAGCGAAGCGATTTCGGGGCAAATCGTCCATGCAGCGCTGACGGCTCGGCTTTATTTGGACCGGGTGAGAGATCGGCTGTTGGCTGGACTCGAGTTTCAATACGGGGACATCGTCTTTAATCCGTTAGCGCCTCATGACGAACGGCGCGGCGAAAGCCGCATCATTATGCGCGACGGCGACAAAGAAGGGCAGATCTTAAGCCTGATGGAGAGCGGGGTGTTTGCGCAAACGGAGAGCGGCTATTTTCTGGACGATGAGGATGACGAATACGAGTTCCTGTACCGCGTCCTGCCGGAGCTGGAGAAGCTGGTCCATGTGTACGCGACCTCAGCGGTCAAGACCAGGCTGTATACAGAGCATCCGCCGCCGCAAATCCGCATCGATGTGGATGAGCGAACGGACTGGCTCGAGTTTAAATTCGAGATGCAGGGCATCCCGGAAGCGGAAATCAAAAATATACTCAGCGCGCTGGAAGAGAAGCGAAAATACTACCGGATGCCAGACGGCGCATTGCTGCCGCTGGAGAGCAGCGAGTTTCAAGAGATGGTTAAGCTCATGAACGAGGTAGGGGTCCGCAGGGCTGATTTGCATGGAGCGGAAGTGAAGCTGCCGGCTGTTCGGGGACTGCATTTCATGAATTATGCAGGGACGGGCAATAACGTGAAGCTGGGCAAGACGCTGCGGCGTCTGCTGGATCATATGCGAAATCCGGACCATCTGGAATTTACAGTTCCACAGCAGCTCGACCCCGTACTCCGTGATTATCAGAAATACGGCTATCAATGGATGAAGACGCTGGCGCATTACCGGTTCGGCGGGATATTGGCCGATGACATGGGGCTTGGCAAAACGCTGCAAAGCATCGCCTTCATCGTATCGGTGCTTCCGGAAATCCGCCAGCAGGATCTCCCGGCTCTGATTGTCGCGCCGGCTTCCCTCGTGTATAACTGGCGGAATGAGCTAAAAAAATTCGCTCCGGACATTAAGGCGGCCGTTGTGGACGGGAGCCGGACGGAACGGGGGAGGGCGATGCGGAATTTTTCCGATATCGACGTTATCATTACGTCCTATCCTCTCTTGAGGCGGGATGTCGATTTATACGAAGGGCGCTCGTTCCATACGCTCGTGCTGGATGAGGCGCAGGCCTTCAAAAACCACACGACCCAGACGGCTCAGGCGGTAAAGTCGATATACGCGAAGTACCGGTTTGCACTGACCGGGACGCCGATCGAGAATTCGCTAGAGGAGTTATGGTCGATTTTTGAGGCGGTATTTCCAGACCTGTTCCCGGGGCGGAAGGAATTTAATGAATTGTCCCGGGAGACGATTGCCCGGCGAATTCGTCCATTCCTGCTCCGCCGCTTGAAAAGCGACGTATTGAAGGAGCTGCCGGAGAAGATCGAGACGCTGCAGGCCTCCGAGCTGCTTCCTGAGCAGAGGAAGCTGTATCTGGCCTATTTGGCCAAGCTGCAGCAGGAGACGCTTAAGCATCTGGATCAGGATGAATTCAAGCGGAACCGGATAAAGATTTTGGCCGGTCTAACCCGGCTGCGCCAGCTCTGCTGCCATCCCGGATTGTTCGTGGAGGACTATAACGGAAGCTCAGCCAAATTCGAGCAACTGCTGGAGATCGTGGAGGAGTGCCGGAGCGCGGGCAAACGGATGCTGATTTTCTCGCAGTTTACACAAATGCTGGGCATGATCGGCCGGGAACTGGGGTACGAAGGCGTGCCCTTCTTCTACCTGGATGGCAGCACGCCGGCAGCAGATCGGGTGGAGCTCTGCAATCGGTTCAACGAGGGGGAGAAGGACGTGTTCCTGATTTCCCTGAAGGCCGGTGGCACAGGGCTCAATTTGACTGGGGCGGACACCGTCATTTTATATGACCTGTGGTGGAACCCCGCCGTTGAGGAGCAGGCTGCTGACCGGGCGCACCGTATGGGGCAGAAGAACGTGGTCCACGTCATTCGCCTGGTCTCGCAGGGTACCGTGGAGGATAAAATGTACGAACTGCAGCAAAAGAAGAAAAATTTGATCGATGAGGTCATTCAGCCGGGGCAGGAGGCGTTGTCCTCGTTAACGGAGGAAGAAATCCGCGAAATTTTGATGATCTAGCGCTGGTCTGAATACAGGAGCGTGAACGAGATAATACCAGAATCGTGATCGGAAATGGAACCTAGAGCGAGATGAGAATGAGATGAGAATGAGTACGAGATGAGAGCGAGAGCGAAAGCGAAAGCGAAAGCGAGAACTAGATGCGAACGAGAGCGAGGGAGGGTGCGAGAACGAGAACGAGAACGAGAAAACGTGACCGAAACCAGAACAGAGATCGAAAATGTGACCGGGAACGTAACCGAAATTTTATAACGAATCTTACGAGCGCTATTTGTGTAAGAATAACCTTTTTTAAAATGTAACGAAGCTGGGTAACGTTATTTCAGCCATTACTGCGCCAAATAGATGATAAACGGCAAATAGAGTGTCTGAGATTCGTTAGAGCTAAAATCATTGCGAATATGAGCAAATAGCGTGGATGAGATTCGTTGCTATGAACGTTTTTGTCAAACCCTCTATTTTTTCTGCCTGAGCACGTGGCGCGAGAGCAAAAATGCGAGCGACGGTCGGCACGCTGCTATCCGTGGGTTGGGTACCACATGTTATGCCTTCGTCAAGGAGAGCTTTTGCAAGCTAGAAACGCACGTTCAGTTCTTGGCAAACCTAGTGCAAACGAATCACGCATATTCTCTCCCGAACCTTCGTTTGCTCCCGGGCCTCGTGCTCCGGCGTGAG
>NZ_KB907284.1 GCF_000381905.1 Paenibacillus fonticola DSM 21315
CGCATTTTTGCTCTCGCGCCACGTGCTCAGGCAGAAAAAATAGAGGGTTTGACAAAAACGTTCATAGCAACGAATCTCATCCACGCTATTTGCACATATTTGCGATGGTTTTAAATCTAAGGAATCTCAGACACTCTATTTTGCTGTTTATCGTCTGTTTGGAGCAGTAAAGACTGAAATAACGTTGTCCAGCTTCGTTACATTTTGAGAAGGGTTATTTTTACACAGATAACGATCACAGGCTTCGTTATAAAATTCTTCGTTATAAAATTTCGTTCACGTTCAGAGTCACATTGTTCACGTTCAGAGTCACATTTTCGATCTAAGCCCTGGGAAAGGAACAGTCTTGGATGGCAAACAAGAGCAAAAAGAAATAAACCAGTTTAACTGGTGAGTGAAAGTGACAAATAACACTGAGCCTGATCGATTTGTGATCAGGCTAGCGCCTTTAGGCGCAGCTTGGCAACAGGGGCTATACCCCAAGAGAAAACCACCCGTTGGACGGGTGGTCATGATTTTTTTAAATATTAAATAGTGAAAACCGATTTACATACTTGGAATTAAGGTATATATTAATTTATAAAGATTTTATAGATACATACCAAGAGGGGGAGAAACAATGAATAAAATCACACTTTGGCAAAAAACATGGACGGCGGCGCTAATTGTGCTGCTGGTGCTCGTCGTCAGCGCATGCGGCATCAAAAAGGAGCCGGCGCCAGCTTCGGGGACGGAGCCGCAGCCGGCTGCAGAGCAGGGCAATGAGGCGGCAGACGTGAGCGGCAAGGAGCTCGCAGGGAAGAAAGTAGCGCTTATTATGGAATTCAATACCGGTACATTCTCACAGCAATATGTGCAGGGCGTGACAGAGGAAGTGAAGAAGTTCGGCGGGGAGCTGACGACGTTCGTAGCGGAAAATGATAAAGCGAAAATGTCCTCGCTGCTCGAATCGGCGGTAAATCAAAATTTTGATATTATATTGACGGATCACGGCGCGGCTGAGTTTTTGGAGCCGGGCATCAAGAAAGCGGTGGAGAAAGACATCGTGGTCGTCGTGTTCGATGCGACGGTAGAAGTGCCTGGCGTGACCGTGTTGTCCCAGGATGACCAGAGCATGGCTGCACTGTCGCTGGAGCAGTTGAAGCAGGACTCGGGCGGCAAGGGCAATATCGTCAAGGTATGGGTGGCCGGATTCGCACCTATGGAGCGCCGTGACATCGAGTACAAGAAGTTTCTGGAGGAAAACCCGGAGATCAAGGAAATCGCCAGCTTCGGAACGGCGTCCAATCCGGCTCTCGACTCGCAAACCCAGATGGAAGCCGTTCTTAAGAGATATCCTAAAGGCGAAATTACAGCGGTATGGGCTGCTTGGGATGAGTTCGCCAAAGGTGCAGCCAGAGCGATTCAACTGGCAGGCCGGGATGAAATCAAAGTATACGGCATCGATTTAAGTGACGAGGATTTGCAAATCATCCAAGATCCAGAAAGTCCGTGGGTCGCTTCCGCGGCGGTAGATCCGAAAGATATCGGCCGGGTACAGGTCAGATACGCTTACCAGAAGCTGCATGGCGATGAGACGGAGGATAATGTTGTCCTGAAGGCGGTGCTCGTTGCACGGGATGCTCTGCCTGACCAGCAAGTATCCACGGATGACCTGTCCCAGTACGTTGAGGGCTGGGGCGGCTCCAAGCAAGGCATTCAAGCGTGGATGAAAGAGTATGGCGTAGAGTAAGGGCTAGGGCTGCAAAATGCGAAAGGCGCGCCGGGAGGCGCGCTTTTTTGAATAAGGAGGTGCTGTTAAGTGGGGACATCGGCAACATCGGCAACATCGGCAACAAAGGCGGAGCAACAATATGTGCTGGAGATGAAAGGGATCACGAAGTCGTTCGCCGGCGTTCCGGCACTGCGCGGCGTCGATTTCGGCTTAAAGGGCGGCGAGGTGCATGCGCTGCTCGGTGCGAACGGCGCTGGCAAGAGCACGTTGATGAAAATTTTAGCGGGGGCCTACGAGTACGATGAAGGCGAGATGCTGCTGGACGGGCGGCCCGTAAAGCACAAGTCGCCTGCGGATGCGAAGCGGCTCGGCATCCACTGCGTCTATCAGGAGGTCGACGCCAGCCTCGTTCCCCAGCTGACGGTCGCGGAGAACGTCATGCTGGATGCGATCGGGGCCGCAGACGGCAAGGCATGGATCAGTCCAAGGCGCCAAGCACAGGAAGCCGGGCAAATATTGGCATCGCTTCAAGTGGACATTCCGGTGCAGCGAAAGGTTGCCGATTTAACTATTGCGGAGAAGCAGATGGTGCTGCTCGCGCGCATCGTCAGGCAGGAAGCGAAGGTCATCATCTTTGATGAACCGACAGCTCCGCTGAGCGGATCGGAGGCGGATACCTTCTTCCGTATATTGAGCGAGCTCAAGCAGCGGGGGACGGCCTGCGTCTTCATTACTCACCGATTGCCCGAAGTAATGGAGCATGCCGATGATGTGACCGTGATGCGGGACGGGACAAAGGTGCATTCCGGACCAGTTGACGCTTTGAGCATGGAGGAGCTGGTTGCCCAAATGCTAGGGAAAACCTTTGCAGAAGAGTTCCCAAAGGTTGCGGCCGAGATCGGCGAGGTCGTGCTGAACGTTAAGGGGCTGTGCCAGGGCCGCAAGGTCAAGGGCGTCGATCTGACGGTGCGCAGCGGGCAAATCGTGGCCGTCGTCGGTCTGGTCGGCGCCGGCAAGACGGAAATCGCCCGGATGCTGGCCGGTGCGGAGCGCCCAGACGGCGGAGAGATTTACATGCGCGGGCACAGCATGCTGTTCAAGCAGCCGGCGGATGCCATCGCCTCAGGCATCGTTAGCGTGCCTGAAGAGCGGCGCAAGCAGGGCATCGTCATTGAGGAGACTGTGGAACGAAATATCAGCCTGCCCCTGCTCAATCGGATTAGCCGTTTCAGTTTTATTTCCGGCAGCCGGGAACGGGGGCTTGCCGAGCGTACGATTGCCTCGCTGGGCATTAAGACGGCTTCCGCCAAGCTGCCAGTGAAATACTTGAGCGGCGGAAACCAGCAAAAGGTGGCCATCGGCAAATGGCTGGAGAAAGAGGCGGATGTTCTTCTGTTCGATGAACCGACCAAAGGGGTCGACATCGGGGCGAAGAGCGATATTTTCCGCATTATCGGGCAATTGGCGACCGCAGGTAAAGGCGTGCTGTACTTGACGAGCGAGCTTGACGAAGGGCTGGGCATCGGGGACGTCATCGCCGTGCTATATGATGGCAGCATCGCAGCCGTATTGCCGCGCAGCGAAGCGACCCTGGAGAAGATTTTGTACTTTGCAAGCGGGGGACGGGAGGAAAACCTGTGAAAGACAGATTGATGAATGTAACGTTCCGGTATGGAACGATAACGGTCGTGTTGGCGGTCATCGCCTTTTTTTCGATCCGGCTGCCGTACTTTTTTACGTATAGCAATTTAAGCGACATCCTGAATTCGATTGCGATCGTCACCTTCGTAGCGATTGGCGTCACGCTGTCGCTGGCTGTGGATGGCTTCGATTTATCCGTAGGATCAACGGTTTCGCTGACTACGGTCGTTTCGGCCTCACTGATGATCTGGTATCAGATGCCGCTCTATGTCGTTATTATTTTCCCGCTGCTGCTCGGGGCTTTGGTCGGTCTTTTGAACGCTTTTCTAATCATCAAAATGAGAATTCCTGATTTGCTGGCCACCCTCGCCATGATGTACATCGTCGCCGGCATCCAGAAAACCTACGCCCAAGGCTATACAATCTACAACAATATGCAGTTCCCGGACGGCAGCAAGGCGGCGGGCAAAATGGATAAAACCTTTCTGCTGCTAGGACAAGGGGAACTTCTCGGGGTTCCGGTCAGCGTCATTTTGCTTATCTTTTTCGTGATCGTCGTTCACCTGTTTCTGACCCGGACCAAATATGGCCGGCAAATCTATATTACCGGAGGCAACGAGGAAGCGGCTAGACTATCGGGCATCAAGGTGAAAAAAGTGCGGATGTTCGCCTACATGGCTTCTGGCGTTTTTGCCGCCATCGGCGGCTTGCTCTTTGCGTCGCGGGTCGGCTCGGGACAAATCGATGCGGGCGCACCTCTGTTGATGGAGGCCGTTGCCGCCACCTTCGTCGGTTTTTCCGTCTTCGGCGCGGGCAAACCGAACATTATCGGCACCTTTATCGGCTCGGTGCTGATCGGCGTGCTTGTGAACGGACTGACGATGATGAACGTCCAGTATTTTGCCCATGACATCGTAAAGGGCTCGGTGCTGGTGCTCGCATTGTCGATCACTTTTTACGTGCTGAACCGGTCCAAGACTTAAAAAACTTGAAATTATAGATGGGCTGTATTACTATAAGTTTGTTCCGCACCTTAGCTTGCGGCGGCAAATAACCTTTTTTACTGGGCAAAACGCCAGTAATAATGTAGAATAACGTATATTCTGCGGTAAAACGGAAACACAGAATAGCAGAGTGATGTATATCTTGAATGGGGAGGTGAATGATAATGAACAAATCTGATTTGGTTAATCATGTTGCTGAAAGCACGGAGCTGTCCAAGAAGGATGCAACGAAAGCGGTTGATGCCGTATTCGAAGCGATTTCTGAAGCACTGCAAAAAGGCGACAAAGTACAACTCGTTGGCTTTGGCAACTTTGAAGTTCGCGAACGTTCCGCCCGTAAAGGACGCAACCCGCAAACTGGAGAGGAAATCGAAATCCCTGCGAGCAAAATTCCTGCATTCAAACCAGGTAAAGCGCTCAAAGATGGAATCAAATAAAGATTTCTACATATCTTCTCTGTTAAGAAAGTCCGTGGGCGGTTGTTCACGGCCTTTTCTTTTAGCAGACGAAAGGAATGTAGGTCATCAGTGTATTTATCCGATGGGAGGAATCGCACAGGATGGATCAGCACAATCAGAGTGCCGGAAGCGGGGAAGAGCAAAACGTAAATAACGGCGATTATTTCGTCGTAAAGGCGAAGGAGCAGGGCGTGCAGGTCATCGGGCTGACCCGTGGCAAGGACACGCGCTTCCATCATACAGAGAAGCTGGACAAGGGCGAAGTGTTTATCGTCCAATTTACCGACCATACGTCGGCGGTGAAGGTCAGAGGCAAGGCAATCGTTATGACCAAACACGGCATAATCGATACTGAAGAATGATTTTTATTTTTGCAGGCATAGCCTGCTTTTTTTAATTGTACAATGGGGTATAGACCGTTTGGGCACAATATAACCAGGTCAAAAACCAAGGGAGAAATGCCTCGTGAAGCGTACAATGATTATGCAGGTTATACTGGTTGCTTTCGGCTGCGCAGTTTTGCTGTCACGTCTATCCTGGTTTACCGGAAAAATGGAGGAATCGTCGGCAGCGGCTGCAGCACTAACGGAGAATCATCCCCAGCAGGCCGAGCTCCGCAGCGATAATCTCGTAGATGAGCTTATTTCCTGGGAACTGCTCGTTCCCATCGACCGGGTGGAACTCAGCCAACATATATTGGCGATCGATTTCAAGATTACGGCGGAGGCGGGACAATCCTTATTGCTGTACCAGGGCCTATCTCACGCGATCGCCTGCTCTTTCGAGAAGACGAGCAACATAAATCGCCTGCTCGTAAGGTTTGTAGCGGAAGATCAATGGCTTGGCAACAAGTACTTGCTGCTTGCAGCCGACGTGCGTAGAGGCGAGTGGCCAAATTATGCTTTGGAAGAGCTGCGCGCATGGGGAAACAGGGAGCTGAGCCATGAGTTGAAAAGCTGGTTTAGAGTGACGGAAACGAATTTGTGGAAGACGATGATCAGCAAATAACCGAATGGATCCGCAGGTGTGCATATAATTGCGAAAATTAGCCTCGTTCCTTGTGCGCAGCCAAATAACATATGCTATAATAGACAAGATTGTGACAACTCTTATTTTACTAATGTGGGGTTGTCAGTATTAGCGGCTCGGAGGCAGAGGATGAAACCTTATCGCATAACTGAATTAGCAGAAAAGTATGTCGGATACGACATGATTACCAATCACACGGCGCTCCCGGATTATCCGGTTGCCCGTGTTCGTTTACTTTACATGTTTTTAAGCATTCGGGACAACGGTAAATTACAGGTGAGTGAGACTTGTGCATTAGCCGCGTTTCTCGTACAGCTTGGACTCGATACGCATGACCTGATTGACGAGGATTCGTCCTGCAAAGAGGAGAAAACCATGCGCTCCCGCCAGTTGAAGGTTCTGGCGGGCGATTATTTCAGCAGCTTGTTCTATGAACTGCTGGCGAAGACCGGACAAATTGAAATGATCTCCTCCATGAGTTCAGCCATCTGTGAAGTGAATCGCATGAAGGCGGGGCTGTATAACAAGCTGAAAAAGCTTCTGCCTGCGGAGGACTATTTGAAGGAATGTACTCAGTTGAAAATGAAGCTGTTTCAATCTTTCTCTCAATTGCTGGATAAGTCTCTGCAAAACTTGTGGCGCTTGCTCCTGGCAGAGCTCAGCCGCTGCGAGGTTGTGCTCAGCGAGATGAAATCGAGCAAAATGCTGCCGGAAGAGCATCAGGGGTATGCTTATTTACGCATTTTGGAAACGGGAACCGTGGAGGACAAGGAAGTTGTCTCGCGGCGTAAAGTAGGTGACCGGGAGTGGTCTTCGCTCCTATTGAAATACAATGTGCACGAGCAGCTCATTCATATACTGCATCAATCCGTGGAGCGGATTCAGGCGCTGGTTCAGGAGCTTAAAGGGGACAAGGAACGATCAGAACTGACAGCGATCGTTGAGCCTTTTCGCGCTGCGCTTGCGCTGCAGCGACGTGCCATGCAGGAAGGGTAAGGTGAATAATAAATATGAGCAATTCTACCTCTGAACCGAAGGAGCAGTTTGTGCATTCGGTATTTGAGAGCATAGCTCCGAAGTATGACATGATGAACGATATAATCAGTTTCAGGCGGCACAAAGCATGGCGTAAATTTACGATGAACAAGATGAGCATGTCGCCAGGGGACACCGCAATCGATCTTTGCTGCGGCACCTGCGACTGGACCATAAGTATGGCCGAAGCAAGCGGCGGGCAAATAGTAGGCCTTGATTTCAGTGAGAACATGCTGGAATTCGGCAGGCGCAAAGTGAACGAACGCGGTTTGCATGACCGGATTTCTCTAGTGCAGGGAAATGCGATGGAGCTTCCTTTCGAAGATAACGCATTCCAGTACGCTACGATCGGCTTTGGTCTTCGCAATGTACCTGATCTTCGTCAGGTGCTGCGGGAAATGCAGCGGGTCGTAAAGCCTGGAGGGATGGTCGTTTGCCTCGAATTGTCCAAGCCGACGTGGCAGCCCTTCAAAGGAATATATTACTTTTATTTCGAGAAAATGATGCCGCAGCTCGGCAAGCTGTTCGCGAAGCGCTATGAGCAATACAAATGGCTGCCTGATTCTTTGGCAGTGTTTCCGGGAAGAGATGAACTGGCCCAAATATTTACGGAAATTGGATTAAAGAAGGTCCAAGCGTATCCTTTAATGGGTGGAATCGCCGCCTTACATATTGGAGTGAAGGAGACGCCTTATGTTTAGAAAAGCCGTTATTTTTTTGCAAATGATCAAATTTGAGCATACTGTATTCGCTTTACCGTTCGCATTCATGGGAGCGCTGCTCGGCTCGATGATGATTCATCAAACATTGCCGTCATGGGCGCAAATCGGCTGGGTATTGCTGGCCATGTTCGGCGCGAGAAGCGCCGCGATGGGACTCAATCGGCTCATCGACCGGGTCAGTGACAAGAAAAATCCCCGGACCGCTAACCGGGCTATCCCTGCCGGGCTATTAAAAATCGGGGAAGTCGTCTTATTTATTATCGTGTCCTTTGTACTATTGTTTTGGGCTGCGGCCAATCTTGATCCGCTGTCGATGAAGCTGCTGCCGATTGCCGTCTTCATGCTGGTGCTGTATTCGTATACAAAGCGGTTCACATGGCTCTGCCATGTCGTACTGGGCCTGACGATCGCGCTGGCACCGTTAGGCGGCTGGGTTGCCGTCACGGGCAAAGTGGACGCGACCGCTATGATTTTGTTTCTCACCGTTACGTTCTGGGTTGCCGGCTTTGATATCGTATATTCCTGTCAAGACGTAGAGTTTGATAAGACTGAGGGGTTGTACTCGATACCGGTCCGGTTCGGAGTAGCAGCCTCTTTGAAAATAGCGCAAGCTTTTCATATTGTTACCGCCTTCGGCTTTATCGCGCTTCTGCTGCTGAGCGATCTCGGCTGGTGGTATATTGCCGGGATGATTATCGCCTATCTCATTTTATTTTATGAGCATTATATCGTATCGCCGCGGGATCTTAGCCGTCTGCAAACTTCTTTTTTCCTTATGAACGGCGTACTCAGCATTGTAGTCTTCTCCTTTACATTGATTGACTTGGTGGTGCAATATTTCAAATGAGTAGCAGTGCTGAAAGACGAAAGGGGATTGTTGTCGGAATAACGGGGGCCAGCGGCTCTATTTACGGTGTAAAGCTGATTCAAACGCTGCTGGAATTGCGTTATGATGTACATCTCGTCATTACGAATGCCGGCTGGAGAGTCATTAAGGAAGAGCTGGATTGGAACACGGCGGACCGGGCTGCGGTACTGCAGGAAAAATTCGGCGGCTTTGCCGGGCAATATATTTATCATCCGATCGCGGATATCGGCGCCTCGATTGCCAGCGGCTCCTATTTGACAGACAGTATGATCGTCATGCCATGCTCTATGGGAACCTTATCCGGAATTGCCCAAGGCGTGTCGGATAATTTGCTGACCCGGGCTGCGGACGTGATGCTGAAGGAAGGCCGTCAGCTTGTTCTGGTCCCGCGTGAAACGCCGCTGCATGCCATTCACCTGGAAAATATGCTGAAGCTGGCCCGGCTTGGGGTGCGGATTGTTCCAGCGATGCCTGCCTTTTATTTCGGGCCGAAGCATATTGACGATCTGGTAGATTTCTTAGTTGGCAAAGTACTGGACAGCTTGAAAATTGAACATTCTCTGTTTACCAGATGGGGGGAGCAAAGTGAGCAGCAGGGACAATGAGGTTGTTCAAATTGGAAGGATAAAATATAGCAATGTATGGCCCGTATTTCATTATTTCAGTACAGATCTTCTTCCGGGCAGCCCCCGCATGGTTACGGAGGTGCCTTCGCTGCTTAATCGGGGAATGCTGAATGGAGCGCTGGACATCGCGCCAGTCTCGTCCTTCGCGTTTGGATTGGGCTGGAACAAGTTCTGGCTGCTCCCCAACTTGTCCGTCAGTTCGGACGGACCGGTCAATTCAATTTTGCTATTCTCCCGGAAACGGCCGGAGGAGATCAGGAACGGGACGATCGCATTGACAAATACGTCTGCGACGTCTGTTAATTTGTTAAAAATCATTATGGAGAAGGCCTATGGCGGGCAGCCAGTCTATTGGGAAAGCGAGCCGAATCTTGAAGCGATGATGGCGAGCAGCGATGCCGCCCTGCTCATTGGCGACCATGCCATCCAAGCCTCCTGGCAGGAGCATAATTATATCGTGACCGATTTGGGGGAAGTCTGGAAGAGATGGACCGGCTTTGGCATGACCTTTGCAGTTTGGGCAGTACAGAAATCGTTTGCAAAGCAGAATGCTGAATTGATCTCCCGGGTATGCTCGGCTTTCGAGGAGAGCAAACGGCGCAGCCAGAGTGATCTTCGGCCATTGGTCGAGCAGGCCTGCCGTCAAATCGGCGGAACACCTCAATATTGGCAGCATTATTTCAACAACTTATGTTACGATTTTGGCGAAAAACAGCAGAAGGGACTGGCGTTGTACTTCTCCTATGCTCAGCAACTGGGACTGCTTCAAAACAAGGTAGAGATGAATATATGGTCTGACAATACGTTGATACGGGTGAAAGAATGAAACTAATGGATATTTTCGGTACGTTGAAGAAAGATATGGACTTCATCGAACGGCAGCTGTACCGGAGCATTGAGGGCGATGAGGCATTGCTGAACGAGACATCGCTCCATTTGCTGAAAGCCGGGGGGAAGCGGCTTCGTCCGGTGTTTGTCCTGCTGGGCGGAAAGTTTGGAACGTATGATTTGGATCGGCTCCAGTACGTTGCTGTTCCGCTTGAACTGATTCACTCCGCCTCGCTAGTCCATGATGATGTCATTGATGATGCGGGGACACGGCGGGGCAAACCGACCGTAAAAGCGAAGTGGGACAATAAGATCGCCATGTATACCGGGGATTATATTTATGCCAGGGCCTTAATGCTGGCAACCCAGCTCCCCGAGCCTGAGGTGCATCAAATTTTGTCCAAAGCGCTCGTACAAATGTCGATTGGCGAAATGGAGCAAATTCGCGATTTCTTCAATAACGATCAGACGGTGCGCCACTACTTGCTGCGTATCCGGCGCAAGACCGCGCTGCTTATTGCGATTAGCTGCCAGCTTGGCGCAGTTGCAGCAGGAGCTCCCCGCCACATCAGTTCTCTCTTGTACCGTTATGGCTACAATGTCGGGATGGCTTTTCAAATTCGCGATGATCTGCTCGACCTGTGCGGGACAGAGAAAAGCATCGGCAAGCCGCCGGGAAGCGATATGCGCCAAGGCAACATTACGCTTCCTGTTATTTATACGCTCGAAGACGCGAAGCTTCGGGAACCGCTTCTCCGGACGATCGGGAAGATCCGGCGGGGGGAGGACGGCAATCCTGTTGCGGCGGCGATTGAGATGATTAAAGCCGGTCCTGGCATAGCGCGGGCGGAGCAGTTGGCTGAGACGTTCACGAATAAAGCTTTGAGTGCCCTGGAACAGCTTCCTGAGGGCAAGGCGAGAACCCATTTGAAGGAAATAGCTCTATTCGTCAATAAACGCTCCTATTAAACAACGGCCTATTTTTAACGTGCGGATTAGTGGTACCTTTACTGCCTTTTTTCTGGTAAAATACGCTGTAGTAATAGATTGAAAAATGTAACAATATGCGCTAGATGATGGGATCACATTCACAGGAGGGTAACGATGGAACGTACATTTTTAATGGTCAAGCCGGATGGAGTACAGCGCGGTTTGATTGGGAGAATTGTTAGCCGATTCGAAGACAAAGGACTGAAGCTGATTGCCGGCAAGCTCATACACGTAACAGAAGAGCAGGCCAAGCGTCATTATGCCGAACATGAGGGCAAGCCATTCTTTGAAAGTCTCGTCCGTTTCATTACATCCGGTCCGGTGTTTGCGATGGTATGGCAAGGGGATGATGTAGTTGCGCTGTCCCGGATATTGATTGGCAAGACTCAGGTTACGGATGCTTTACCCGGTACGATTCGGGGTGACTTTGCTGCTCACACGCCATTTAACTTAATCCATGGTTCGGATGGACCAGAGAGCGCGGAACGGGAAATCGCCAACTTTTTTGAGCCGGAGGAAATACTTAGCTACTCCAGAAGTATTGATCCATGGATATGAGAGATTTAACTTCTGATCCGGTTCGTGTTAGTCAAGAGGGCGTTCCCGATTCAGATTATCTGGGTTTTATTAAAAATGTGAAGCAGCATACTGGGATTGATTTGGCACAATATAAAGAAGCGCAGATGAAACGGCGCTTGACAACGCTTCGAAATAAGAACGGATTCTCGACGTTCGCGTCTTTTTACACGGCGATGATCGCCAATAAGCCATTATTTTATGAGTTTTTGGACAAAATGACGATTAATGTATCCGAGTTCTGGAGAAATCCGAATCGATGGGAGACGCTAAGGGACGTCGTTCTGCCGGAGCTTGCGTCTGGTAATTCGCGCTTGCGCATATGGAGCGCGGCTTGTTCAACTGGAGAAGAACCATATACTTTGGCGATGATATTGAACGACCATGGTCTTTTGCAGCGTACATATTTGCTCGCCACGGATATTGATGACGGCGCGCTTGGCAAAGCCGCGGATGGATTGTATCTGGAGCGCTCGCTCAAGGATGTGCCGCCCGACGTCGTCAAACGTTATTTTACGCCAGATGGGGTCATGTACCGCATTGACAGCCAACTAAAGAAGGCCGTTACATTCAAGAAGCAAAATATGCTGTTGGATGAATTTGAAGACGGTTTTGATCTTATCGTATGCCGCAATGTGATGATTTATTTTACGGAAGAAGCAAAGCAAATGCTGTATCACAAATTTGCTAAGTCACTACGGCCGGGCGGCGTATTATTTGTCGGCAGTACGGAGCAGATTTTCTCGCCGGGGAATTACGGATTGGAAGCTTCAGAAACTTTTTTCTATCGCAAAAAGGGTTGACGTATATTCATTCCAGTCTTGTCCGATACTTGGAATATCCAAGGTTGTGGAGGGCTGGTCATGGATAAGAGAAAAGTAATCGATGCATACCGCAGAGGTTTTCTGACACCGCAGGAATGTGCGCAAGTGCTCGGCGTTGAATGCGGACAGTTGAACGGATTGCTCAATTTGCCGGGGGAAACCTTTCAAATTGCAGCTCCTCCGGCTAACAAACGCCCGGCATCGCGCTAATCAGCTTCATTAACGATTTATGCTGTAGAAAATAAAGTGATGAGATACATTGAAGCCATACGCACCGTAATTGCTGTAATGACAGTGATTACGGTGCGTTTTTGCAGGTAATAACGGCTCTGCTTTCCTTGTCAAAAGGAAGGGGCATATACTATAATGAGCAAAGATATTATCGGATTTTAGCTCTTTACAGTTTTACGGTTTACCAATTTAAAGGGGAAATGTGCGCCTGCCCATGGTGCTATATAAGATGAACTAAAGAATGGGATGAGGAGAATTGCTAAATGAGAACATTAATGGTTGACTTGGAACAGCGCTCATATCCGATTTACATTGGCGAAGGCTTGCTGCAGCAATCGGGTCATTTTTTTCAGCAGCATCATTTGTCGGCGAAAAGTCCGGTTCTGATCGTCTCCGACGAGCACATCGCACCGATGTATTTGCCCACGGTTGAACAATCGCTGCAAGCAAGCGGATATGCCACTGTGAGCATTGTTGTTAAAGCCGGCGAAAAGTCAAAATCGCTGGACGTATTCGAGGAAGTGATGACTGCGGCAATTGAAGGCGGGCTTGACCGCAAATCGACGGTCGTCGCTTTAGGTGGCGGCGTTGTAGGCGACTTGGCAGGCTTCGTGGCCGCAACTTATATGCGCGGGGTGCATTTCGTGCAAATGCCGACAACGATTCTGGCCCATGACAGCAGCGTGGGGGGGAAAGTGGCGGTTAACCATCGTTTGGCTAAAAATATGATCGGCGCTTTTCATCAGCCGGCGATGGTTTTGTATGATGTGGATACTTTGCAAAGCCTGCCGGAGCGCGATGTACGGGCCGGGCTTTCTGAAATGGTGAAGCATGGTCTCATTTGGGACGAACAATTCGCCTATTGGTGCCGCGATAACGCGGAGCAGCTGCTGTCGCTTGACCGGAAAGCGCTGGAGCACGGTTTGACGGAAGGCTGCTCCATTAAAGCGAAAGTCGTTGCCTCTGATGAGACGGAGCAAGGTCTGCGCGCGATACTTAATTTGGGGCATACGATCGGTCATGCGCTCGAGGCGATTGGCGGTTATGGAGAGTTCCTGCATGGTGAGGCCATCTCTATAGGCATGGCCGGTTCTGCTTTGCTCGCTGTGAACCGGGGGCGGGACCGTTCGATTTATGAAGAGACGAAGGCGCTGCTGCAAAAATTCGGCTTGCCGACGACGATGCCCCGGCACTTAAACGAAGATGATATTATTTCGGCTATGCTGCATGACAAGAAGTTCAAAGAAAATCAAATTGTATTTGTACTGCCGGTGCGGATTGGCGAAGTAGAAATCGTATCGGATATGACGCTGGATGAAGTCCGTAAAGTAATTGCTCAATTGAAGGGGGAAGGGCAGCATGTATAATCGAGGTATTCGGGGAGCAACGACTGTGACCCATAATGACGAGGCGGAAATATTACAGGCAACGGCTGTTCTTTTGAAAGAAATTGTAGTCCGCAACGAGATCGAGCCGGAAGATATTTGCAGTGTATGGATTACGATGACCGAAGACCTGGATGCGACATTTCCTGCCCGGGCGATTCGCGGATTAAAGGGGTGGGAGCTCGTTCCGTTAATGTGCTCTACAGAAATTCCGGTGAAAGGCAGCCTGCCGAAGTGCATCCGGTTTTTGATCCAGGTGAATACAAATAAGAGTCAGCGCGAAATGAAGCATGTATACCTTAACGAGGCGAGAAGCTTGCGCCCGGATTTGGCGTCATCAAGCTCTTAGTTCCTGTTGCAGTTTATAATTTTATTTCGCACTATTGCCATGGAAAGTAGAATCATGTATATTAAGAACAGTATTTAGTTGAATTTAGAGTTGAGCCGAGTAGAGTATAGATGAGCAGAGCATAGAAGAGTTGAGCTGAAGTTGCAGTGATTTGCCAATTGGGCGGGAACGTAAAGTCGAAAATCAGAAATTATGATGATATAACCGGCTTTTGTTCTGCGTGATGGGTAAGCATGCTGTAATTTTCGTTGTATGAACTGCGAAATCATTAAACCTCTACCTCGGTAGAGGTTTTTTTATTTGTACTATGGGGATGCTCTGACGGGCAGCGGGGACAACCGGAGCAAAGCGATGAGAACCAACCTGTTGCACCATTACATTAAGGAGAAGGAAGTGAAGGACATGACAACCGCGCATGTAGAAGAGGTAATCAAACTGGCCAAGCAATACAATCTAATTCCGATCGTACGTCCGCTGCTGGCTGACATGGAGACGCCGATCCGGATATTTCGCCGTATCGCCCAGCGGGATAAAGCATTTCTGCTGGAAAGCGTAGAAGGGGGAATTCAGTGGGCCAGATATTCCTTCATTGGAACCGATCCTTTCATGATGGTGAGAGCCAAGAAAGGCAAGGTCTTCATCGAGCGGTCGGGAGAAGAAACAGAGCTGCCCGGTAAGCCACTTGAGGAGCTAAAAGCGATTTTGCGAAAATACCGGAGCCCTGAGCTCCCGGAAATGCCTCCATTTACAGGCGGGGCGATCGGTTTTTTTGGATACGATTTGCTTCAATATTACGAGAAGCTCCCGGCTCATAAAGTGGATGATATGAACTTGCAGGATATTCAGTTTATGTTCTGTGACCGGGTCATTGTGTTCGATCATGTGAAGCAGCGCATTTTGCTCGTAGCAAACGTGCATGTCCAAGAGGGCGACAGCGATAGCGATATCCGCGGCACCTATGAACAAGCGCAGCGCGCCTTGGATGAAATGGCGGATCTGCTGCTCGACGAAGGGCCGGGGGAAAGGTTGAACCGCAGGCCGGTCCCTGGAGATGTCGAGCTTGGCGACATTCACTCGAATATGACGAAGGAGCAGTACATCTCCATGGTCGAACAGGGGAAAGAGTACATCCGCGCGGGAGATATTTTTCAGGTTGTGTTATCCCAGCGCTTTCATATCGAAACTGAAGTGGATCCCCTGCATGTATACCGGGTGCTGCGTACGATGAATCCTTCCCCTTATATGTATTATCTTAAAATGGGCGAGGAAATTATTGTAGGCACTTCTCCAGAAGCGCTGGTGAAAGTAGAGGGCGACCGGGTGGAAACCCGGCCCATCGCCGGTACGAGGCCGCGCGGAGGGACGGAGGTGGAAGATAAAGCGCTCGAGGCGGATTTGCTGCAGGATGAGAAGGAACGTGCCGAGCATTTGATGCTCGTTGATCTGGGACGGAACGATTTGGGCCGTGTATCGCAATTTGGCAGTGTGAAATGTGAATCATACATGGACATTGAGCGTTATTCCCACGTTATGCATATGGTTTCCAAAGTGTCGGGCACGCTGCGCAGTGATAAAGACTTTTTTGACGCTTTTATTTCCTGCCTGCCGGCGGGAACGGTATCTGGCGCGCCGAAGCTGCGGGCGATGGAAATTATCGCGGAATTGGAACGGGAAGCGCGCGGCACGTATGCAGGAGCGATCGGCTATTTGGGCTTCTCTGGCAACATGGACTCCTGCATTACGATCCGGACGATTGTGTTCAAGGACGGCAAAGCTTATGTTCAGGCCGGGGGCGGAATCGTCTGGGATTCGGTGCCGGAGAATGAATATCAGGAGTCGATGAACAAAGCCAAGGCGCTGTTGAAAGCTATTCGCATGGCGGAAATGATGTTCCCGGCAGAAGCGGGCGATGGAGCGGTCATTAATCAGGATTATTTGTATGAATACACCCCTTAAAAAATTAGAGATAGAGGAGGAACAGATGATGAGCGGACAGCAAATGCTGCAATCGGTGCTTAACCGTATTATACAAGGACATGATTTAGGGCGGGATGAAGCCCGCAGCGTGATGGAAATGATCATGAACGGTGAAATGACGCATGCCCAGATCGGCGCTCTCCTGGCGGCGCTTAGAATGAAAGGGGAGACTGTGGATGAAATTGCCGGGTTTGCCGAAGTAATGCGGAACCATGCGCACCGCTTGCATACGGAAACGAGCCAACTGCTCGATACGTGCGGGACCGGGGGATCGGGAATTCACAAGTTCAACATTTCGACGACATCCGCCATTGTGGCATCTTCCGTATCCGTAAGGGTCGCCAAGCACGGCAATCGTTCGGCCTCGGGCCGTGCGGGAAGCGCCGATGTGCTGGAAGCGCTGGGCGTCAATATTCATCTTAGCGCGGATCAGGCCAAGAGCTGTCTGGACGATATCGGAATTTGCTTCCTCTTCGCCCAGCTTTATCATCCATCGATGAAATATGCGGCAGCGCCGCGTAAAGAGCTGGGGGTACGCACGGTATTCAACATGCTTGGCCCGCTTACTAATCCAGCCGGCGCGGATCGCCAGGTTCTGGGCATCTATGACCGCGATCGGACGGAGACCGTAGCTGAAGTATTGCGGGAGCTCGGCTTGAAGCGTGCGCTTGTCGTTGCAAGCGCAGAAGGGCTGGATGAGATCAGCATTTCTTCAGCGACGCGCATATCGGAATTGCGGAATGGGGCCGTAACGACATATGAGCTGAATCCTAGTGAGCTTGGCCTTGGAACTTATCCGCTCAGCGAGATGATGGGCGGGGATCCGGCCACGAACGCAGATATTATCCGGCGGGTGCTGCAGGGAGAACGGGGCGCTTACCGGGATGTCGTCCTGGCCAATGCAGGGGCATGTGTCTACGTCTCGGGCCTAGCCAACAGCATTCGTGAAGGGGTCGTCATCGCCGCGGAATCGATTGATTCCGGGAAAGCTTACAGCAAGCTGCAGCAGCTTATTCAAACAACGGAGGCATTGAACTATGTATCTTGATAAAATTGTTGAAACGAAGCGGCAGGAGGTCGCGCAACTGGCGGCCCATTTTTCGCAAAATGAAGCAGAACGGCGGATTGCCAATATGGCTCCGACCCGGGGGTTCTACCGGGCATTGGCCGAGAGGCCAAACCGTAAACTGGGCTTAATAGCTGAAGTGAAGAAGGCATCGCCGTCCAAAGGGCTGATTCGGGAAGATTTTCATCCGGTGGACATTGCCCGCAGTTATGAGGCTGCCGGAGCGGATTGTATTTCTGTACTTACGGATGAAGCATATTTCCAGGGCAGCCCCGATTATTTGGCGGCGATCCGTGAAGCGGTGCAGTTGCCGCTTCTGCGCAAGGATTTCATCATTGATGAGCGGCAAATATTCGAAGCGAGATTGCTTGGGGCCGATGCGGTCCTGCTCATCGCAGCAATATTGGACGATATCCAGCTGCGGGATTATTTGCAGGCTGCGGAGTCCATCGGTCTTGACGCTTTGGTGGAGGTTCATGATTATTCCGAGATGGAACGGGTATTAAGTCTGGGCAGCGCCAAACTGGTAGGCATTAACAATCGGAATTTAAAGACGTTTGAGACGGCTTTGCAGGTGACAGCGGATTTGGCCAAGCAGGTGCCGGCGGATGTGACGCTGATCAGTGAGAGCGGCATTCAGACGCCGGAGGATATTCAATATTTGGCCGCCTGCGGGGCGAAAGGAGTTTTGGTTGGCGAGACTTTTATGCGCAAGCCGAATGTGGAGCAGGCGGTTTATGACCTGATGGGCCCGTTAGGCAAAGTGGAACCATAATCAACTTATTTATAGCTATTTTAGAAGGGAGTCCATATGTAAATGAAGCGCACATCGGTAAAAATTTGTGGACTTCAATCCGTTGAAGTGCTAAAATCTATAGTACACTTACCTATCGATTATGTCGGTTTTGTGTTCGCCAGGAGCAAGCGCCAGGTGAGCGGAGCTAAAGCAGCCGAATTGATTCCTATTCTAAAAGAATGGCAGACAGCCGCCGCGCCTTTGAGTGTTGGCGTGTTCGTTAATCCCACTCTACTGGAGCTTTCGCATATTTTAGCGGAGGCTCCTCTCGATATAATACAGCTGCATGGGGCGGAGACGCCTGATTTCTGCAGGGAAGTGAAGCAAAATCTCGGAGTGAAAGTATTCAAAGCTCTGTCGGTCAAAGAAGATGGCTCCATTCATGATGCTCATCCTTTAGCTGGGTATGAAGGAGCTATCGACGGCTTGCTGCTGGATACGTATGATCCCCTTTACGGTGGAGGGTCTGGAAAGACCTTCGCCTGGGAACGGGCACAGCCCTATAAAGAGTGGGCCGAGGAGCATCAGGTAGAATTTCTGGCGGCCGGCGGGCTGCATGCGGACAATGTAGAGGAACTAATCGCTCTCATATCGCCGGATGGCGTGGATGTTTCCAGCGGCGTAGAGACAGATGGAGTGAAAGATATTTCAAAAATTACAGCATTCGTAGAGAGGGTGAAAGGCATATGACGCAAGTACCTGACGAAAAAGGGCGCTTTGGTCCTTTTGGGGGCCGGTATGTGCCGGAGACATTAATGAATGCGCTCATCGAGCTGGAGGAGTCGTATCGTAAATATGAAGACGACCCTGAGTTTATAGAGGAGATCCGCTATTTGCTGAAGCAGTATTCCGGAAGAGAAACTCCGCTCTATTATGCCAACCGTCTGACAGAACAGCTGGGCGGAGCTAAAATTTATTTGAAGCGCGAGGACTTGAACCATACCGGGGCGCACAAAATCAACAACGCGATCGGTCAGGCGCTGCTCGCAAAGCGCATGGGCAAAAACAAGGTGATCGCGGAGACGGGCGCTGGACAGCATGGTGTGGCGACCGCTACGGTTGCCGCCTTGCTCGGCCTAGAGTGTAAAGTGTTCATGGGCGAGGAAGATACGAAGCGTCAGCAGCTTAACGTATTTCGCATGAAGCTGCTTGGAGCGGAGGTTGTTCCGGTTGTATCCGGAACGAGAACGCTGAAGGATGCTTGTAACGAAGCGCTGCGCTACTGGGTCAGCAATGTGCAGGATACGTTCTATATATTGGGGTCGGCAACCGGACCGCATCCTTACCCGATGATGGTTCGCAACTTTCAGCGCATCATCGGCGACGAGACACGGCGGCAAATTGTCGAAGCGGAAGGACGGCTGCCGGATATGCTTGTAGCCGCGGTAGGCGGCGGCAGCAATGCGATAGGCATGTTCTATCCGTTCGTACAGGATGTCGACGTGCAAATGATCGGCGTGGAAGCGGCCGGCAAAGGCGTCGATACGGAACACCACGCGGCGACGATGACCAAAGGATCGAAAGGGGTGTTTCAGGGCGCGTTGAGCTATCTGCTGCAGGATGACTATGGTCAGGTACAGCCTGCGCATTCGATTTCGGCAGGCCTTGATTATCCCGGCGTCGGTCCAGAACACTCGTATTTAAAAGATATTAAGCGCGCCCAGTATGTACCGATTACAGATGCCGAAGCATTGGATGCCCTTGGCTTGCTGAGCCGTACCGAGGGCATTATTCCCGCATTGGAGTCCGCGCATGCTGTAGCGCAGGTTGTAAAGCTGGCTCCAGCAATGAGCCCGGATCAAATTATCGTCATCTGCTTATCGGGGCGCGGGGATAAGGATGTCGAGTCGATTATGGCTTATTCGGAAGGAGGTAAGCTTTCATGAATGCAGCGGCGTTAAATGATTTGGACTTGACTTTTGAGCGGCTTCGAGCCGAGGGAAAGGCAGCGCTTATGCCGTTTATTACCGTCGGTGATCCCGATCCTGATACTACAGTGGACATTCTCGTCGCACTGCAGGAAGCCGGGGCCGATATTGTAGAGCTTGGCGTTCCCTATTCCGATCCGCTGGCTGACGGACCTGTCATTCAACGGGCTTCCGAACGCGCCCTTGTACGCCGGATTACGATCGAGACTTGCCTAGATACGGCAAGGAAGGCCAAAGAGCGCGGGGTGACGATGCCGTTCGTGTTGTTTACTTATTACAATCCAGCTTTGCAGCTAGGATTGGATCGTTTCTTTGCCATGCTGCAGGAGGCGGACATCAGCGGGGTCATTATTCCCGATCTGCCTTTTGAAGAATCTAAAGAAGTATTGGCATTAGCGGATGCTGCCAACATCAGGCTCGTCCCGCTCGTCGCCCCGACTTCCAACGACCGGATTGCCCGGATTTTGTCCGCAGCGCGAGGGTTCATTTATTGCGTATCCTCCTTAGGCGTTACCGGGGAGAGAGCTTCATTCTTTGAAGGGGTAGAACACTTCATTAATTCCGTCAAAGCGCAAACCGATTTGCCTGTGGCGATAGGTTTTGGCATTTCCAGCAATGAGCAGGTGCGCCGCTTCTCGGAAATTTGCGACGGCGTCGTCATCGGCAGTGCGATCGTTCGCAAAATCGAGGAATCTATACCGTTCCTGCAGAACAAAGACACGAAGTCACAGGGCATATTGCAAATCCGTGATTTTGTGGCACAATTAAAATCATAGTGTTATTTTAAGGAGGAACTTCTGATGCTGCCAAAATCCCGAATAGTTAATCTTCCCGTTTACCAGCCAGGTAAACCAGCTGAGGAAGTGAAGAAGGAATTGGGCCTGGAGGAAGTCATTAAACTGGCCTCCAATGAAAATCCTTATGGCTGCTCCCCTCGAGTACGCGAGGCGATTGAAGCAGAATTTACTAACATTACGCAATATCCTGACGGCAGCTCTGCCGAGTTGACGGGGGAGCTAGCAGCGTTTTTGGGCGTAAAGCAGGAGCAAATTATTTTCGGCTGCGGTTCAGATGAAGTGATCGCTTTGATTTGCCGGGCATTTTTGCTGCCTGGTGACGAGACGGTTATGGCTGATCAGACCTTTTCCGTCTATAATACAAATTCGCAGATCGAAGGCGCTGTTATCGTTGAAGTTCCTTTGAAGGATGGTACTCACGATCTGGATGCCATGCTGGCCAAAGTCAGCGAGAAGACGAAGATCGTCTGGATCTGTAATCCAAACAATCCGACAGGCACGATCGTTTCAGACGATGCGTTAACCTCTTTCCTGGATCGGATTCCAAGCCATGTTCTCGTTGTGCTGGATGAGGCATATGCCGAATACGTGACAGACAGCTCCTATACCGACGGCATCAGCCTGCTTGGCAAATATTCCAACGTTATTGTGCTGCGTACTTTTTCCAAAATTTATGGGCTTGCTTCCTTGCGAATCGGGTTTGGCGTTGGACAGCCTGAAGTGATTCAACTGATCAACCGGGTACGCGAACCGTTTAATACGTCCCGTTTCGGTCAGGCTGCTGCCAAGGCAGCCATCGCCGATCAGGCGTTTGTCAAGGAATGCCGGGATAACAATTATAGAGGCCTTCAATACTTAAGTGCGGAGTTCGACCGTCTCGGTTTGGCTTATTTTCCGACTCATGGCAATTTTATATTAGTGCAGGTCAAGGAACCGGGCGCAGAAGTATTCCAGGATTTGATGAAGCTGGGCATTATTATCCGGGCAGGATTTAACAAATATCCGGACTATATCCGGGTGACTGTCGGAACGCCGGAGCAGAATGCAAAGTTCATTGCTGCATTGGAGCAAGTATTGAGCAAGCGTAAAGCACAGGTCTAATTTCGGCATAGTTCCGATAGAGGGAAGCTGCTGATCAGCTTCCCTAAATCTAAATCGCAGAAATCGAGTGAAAATTCATGTCAATAAAAGTAGCAATATTTGGCGTAGGATTGATCGGCGGGTCGCTGGCGCTTTGCCTCAAGGGCAAGCCCGGCATCACCGTCGTAGGACATAGCCATCGTCCCCAATCCTTGCAAAGAATTATGGATCGCGGCGTCGTTGACGCCGTTACTTTATCTATGGAGGAAGCGGTTAGCGGGGCCGACTTCATTTTTTTGTGCGTTCCTGTAGGAAATTTGGAACCGTATCTCCGCAAGTTAAGCGAACTGCCGCTCAAGGAAGGGTGCATTATTACTGACGTAGGGAGTACCAAGGCTTCCGTAACTGCCTGCGCACAGACGCTTAACCAGCCTGGTGTTTATTTTATCGGGGGTCATCCGATGGCAGGTTCGGAACGCTCGGGAGTAGAAGCGGCCTCTACGCTTTTATTTGAGAACGCTTATTATGTACTTACCCCTTCTGGCGATGTTCCTGAAGCATCCTATGCGCGTCTCGAGGAACTGCTGACCCATACGAAAGCGCAGATCGTCCGGGTTGATCCGGTAAAGCATGACGAGATTGTCGGCGCGATCAGCCATTTGCCCCATATTATCGCTGTGGCGCTTGTGAACCAAATCCGCAATTATAACGATGCCGATACGGACGGATTGTACCAAATGCTCGCTGCAGGAGGCTTCCGTGACATTACAAGGATCGCATCAAGCGATCCGGTCATATGGCGCGACATTTTACTTAGCAATAGGGACATTCTGCTTGCCCTGCTCAAGGATTGGAATCAGGAAATCGACGGCTTTATATCTTTGCTGGAGTCCCGGGACGGGCAAGGGATCGAGGCAGCGTTCGAGAAAGCCAATCGATTCCGCAGCGAGCTTCCGGAACGGCGCAAAGGGGCGATTACTTCTTTATTTGATATATATATTGACGTACCGGACCATCCAGGAATTATCGGTCAAATTGCAACGGTGCTTGGAGACCGGCATATTAACCTCAGCAACATGCAAATTATCGAGAGCCGGGAGGACGTTCCCGGTGTAATGCGCTTATCATTCCGCCAGGAAGAGGATATGGAGAAAGCGAAGCAATTGCTGCAATCTTTAAATTACAAAGTGTATGTTTAAGCGGCGCTGGTGCTGGAGGCACCTTATGCCCAAACAAAAATGAAAGCGATTTAAAAAATAGTGTTGACAGAATGAAAACGTATACAATATAATAGAACTACAGTATGGTTTCTCTCCACTCCTATCCAATAACTGTTGCTCTATATTGAGCAGTGACCACTTCATAGTGGTCTTTTTTTTTTGCCATTTTTAGAAAAATACTAAATTTATGCAACATTTCATCCGGCAATTGCGTTTAAGGGAAGAAGGGGCACATACATAGCAATTATTTTTCAAATGAAAAATCTATGGTATAATATTCAAGGACTGGGTGGCAGTTTGCTAATACAGAAATATTATGGTTTTATGAAGATGAAAATTTATTAAAACCGCAACTTTTTACGTCCTGTTCGGTAATATAGAGTAGAGAGTCGAACGGGAAGAAGCACATGGATGGGCGAGGAGGATCGCACTCAAATGACGGATTCCCAAATGATTCGTGAAATTAAAGAAGGCAATACGGAGTTATACTCGGAGCTGATGCGAAGATATCAGCGCAAAATATTGGCTTTCATTTATCACATGCTAAAGAGCGCTCATATGGAGCTGCTTGCAGAAGATTTATGCTCGGAAACGTTCTATAAAGCATTTCGGAGTTTGCACTCCTTCCGTGAAGTCGATGCATCTTTCTCCACTTGGCTGTATACGATCGCCAGAAACACCGTACTTAGTGAGCTTCGCAAACAGCGGGCGGGAAGCGTTCCGCTGGAAGAGAGCGGAATTGTTCCGGTTGCGCCGAATGAAGTAGTGCCGGAGCAGGCGATTTTACGCAGCGAGAAAGTCGGACTGGTGCGTGAAGCTATAAACAATCTTCCGGAAAAGCAAAGGTCGGCTTTGATACTTCGCGAATACGACCAATTGGATTATCAGGAGATTGCTAATGTGCTGGGACAAAGCGTAAGCGCAGTGAAATCTTTGTTGTTCCGAGCACGCAGCAGTGTAAAAACTCAGCTTGAACCCTACTTTTATGAACAGACTTACGAGCAGTATGAAGGGATGAAAAGCAGATGAATTGTAGAGAGGCCCAGGAGTTGTTCGGATTAATACCCGACTTGCCGGACGATCATCCCCAGCGTAAAATGCTGGAATGGCATATTTTGGGCTGCGAATACTGTGCGGCTGAATATACCGTGTGGCAGCAAAGCATGGAAATCGTTCATGATTTGCCGGTCAGCGTTTCGATTGAGGAAGCTGAGCGGGTAAACCGTAAAGTGATGGATCGTATTTATGCAGAGTCGCCTTGGCTGGCCCCTGGAGGCGAGCATGGCACGATTACGCGAACGCTCAGACGGCGGGTCTCGATTTGGTCAGCCTGCTTCTTGGCTGTGTTTCTATGCAGTTTCCTCATTTTTATGATCGGTGGATATGGTCAGAGCAATCAATCGATCAAGCCCGTTACGGGGGTAATGCAGCCAGCTGTAATTACTGCGGATATGGATTCATCCTCTGGATTACCTATGTTTGATCTGTCTAGTGTATCGAGGGGAGTTGTTGAACCCTTCGTCGTCCAAATTGGCCCGGCTTATCCACAGTACTGGATGGTCCTGTCAATGGCAGGAATGGTGCTCGCGTTCATATCCTTCAAAGGGATACGGCGTGCGAGAAGATGATGATCCATAATCAAGCGCTTCTTCACCTAACGATGGGGAGAAGCGCTTTGTTTTCAAGTACAAGGAAGTTAAATTATTCGGAGGTTTAATATGATTGTCGGATTAATACGTCATGGATTGACAGATTGGAATGCTGCAGGAAAAATTCAAGGCCAAAGCGATATTCCGTTAAATGATGAAGGGCGAAAGCAAGCGGTCAATCTGGCTGAAAGGCTGAAGCAGGAGAGCGATGTCCGGCCATGGGATTTTATTATTACAAGCGGATTATCCCGTGCTCAGGAAACTGGTGAGATCATTGCCCGTATTTTGGACATCCCGTTGTATGACCCTGACTCCAGACTGATGGAACGGGCATTTGGGCAGGTTGAAGGCCTCACTTCGGAAGAGAGGGAGACGTTATGGGGGAAAGATTGGCACGAACTGGAGCTGGGGCAGGAGAAGGAGACGGACATTCGGAAAAGAGCTCTGGCGTTTATGGAAGAAATGTACGAACGTTACCCGGACAGCCGCATGCTGGTGATCTCGCATGGAGCGCTGCTGGCTCAGTTATATACGGCCTTATATGATAATAAATGCATTGAGCGGATTGGGAATTTATCACTGACGATCGTGGAGCGGACAGAGCGTGATTGGGATTTGCTGCTGTATAACTGTACAAAGCACCTGGAATAAAGCTTGAAGAACATATGAGATGACTCGGCGTGAAACCGGGTTATTTTTTTTTATCCGGAATAAAATTTGGAAATTTTCCCATAATGGTAGTAAAACAGCGAGGCGGTAAAATATGAACTTGGCGGATATGCTCACTTTTGCCGATATCGGACAGCTTAGCAGAATAGCAAATCATTACGAATGCGAGTGTAATGGGAACTCCAAGCATGAGCTGATCCAATCCATTCTCCAAATGATTGGGCGAAGAGAATTTATTAAACAGCGTGTCGATCAATTAGGTGTGGAAGATTTGCGGTTTCTGAACATGCTGCTGTTTGCCGGGCATCGTCAGTTCAGTTTAGAAGAGTTAATCGCTTTTGCGCAGCAGTCGCGCTTTACCGAGGAAGCCAAACAACGGGAGAGCCCGCGAGAAGTGATCGCCGCATTCAGACAGCGGGGATGGCTGTTTAACGGCTCTACCGCGAACACCAGATACTTGTTCGAGGTGCCCGAGGATTTGAAGAGGCGGTTCAAGGAGACGCTGGAAAGCCGCTTTAAAGCTAATATAGTAAAAGCGAAAGCCGAGCCAGCTGCATACCGTGAGGAGTTCGATCTGCTTACTAAAGATTTAAGAGAGCTGCTGGATTACGTATCCCGTCATGAAGTACCGTTAAATGCCGAAGGGATTATGTATCGGAGAAATCAACTGCAGCTTATGGAGAAGCTTCATGTTTCAGAGGCGCTGGTAGGGGGAGGCTGGAGATTTGGCTATGGGCGAAGATTCAAGGACTACCCAAGCCGATTTGCGTTATTGTACGATTATGCCTACCATTTGAGGCTCATCCGCGAGGAAGGCGGGGTGCTGACCTTAACGGCAAGCGGGAGCTCGTTTCTGGAAGAGAATAAGCAGGAAGCGTTGATACAGTTTGTTAGCTTTTGGTTAAGACTTTATAAAGGGCCCATTTCTAACTTACTCTCTCTCATATACTGGATCGAGCGCTGTTCTGCTCAATGGGTCACCGCCTCCTCGCTGTTTGCGCAAATCGGGTTTTTGATCAGGCCGTTCTTCTATGATACGCCGGAGTCTATTTTTGAAGAGCGTATATTGCGGATGATGCTGCATCTCGGTTTAATTCGCATTGGAGAAGATGGCAGTTCCGAACGTTTTGTTCAGGTAACGCCTTTTGGCAGCCAGGCGATCCAACAGCTCCAAAAAGGCTAGCTATGAAGAATGAACAACCGGCCGTCCATCATTGACAACGGCACAGCGGATTGTTACAATCCTTCCAAATTAGGATGGAGGGGTGGTCATCATGTTCATGGAGTGTCAGGGCAGACGGCCGATTGTAGACGCTTCCGTATTTGTAGCTGAAGGCGCCAAGCTGATTGGCGATGTAACGGTCGGCAAGGAGAGCAGTATTTGGTTTAATGCTGTGCTAAGGGGAGACCTGGCCCCGATCGTCATTGGAGAGCGAACCAATCTTCAAGACGGAGTTATCGGTCATGTGAATACGGGTCAGCCTTTGATCGTGGACGATGATGTTTCCATTGGCCACGGCGCGATCATACACGGCTGTCATATAGGCAAAGGCACTTTAATTGGCATGGGGGCTATCATCTTAAACGGAGCTGATATCGGTGAATATGCTTTAGTAGGAGCAGGTTCTTTAGTAACGGAAAATACAGTAATACCACCCTATACTCTTTCTTTAGGTTCACCGGCTCGAGTTGTCCGCGAACTTACAGAAGACGACCTGCGGAGAATGAAGCTGACAACGGACAGTTATGTGGCGAAGGGAAAAGAATATAGGATGTCTGCACTATAATTTTTGGAGGTGCATCCTATGGATCAAATGAAGGTAACCTACGAAGTGATGCTTGGTCTAGCGGCGGAGATGATATGGGATGAAGCTCTGCGCAAACATCGATCTGAACAAATATATCATGAAATTGATTCCGCTTTGGCCAAGGGTGATGAGGAAGCATTTCGGCTTTTGACCGAGGAGTTGAAAGCGCTGGAAGACATGAAGGAGTGCCGTTAAGGCATTCTTTCTTTTTGTGTTAAGCTGCCCGAGCTTAGTTTATAATGGCTAGAGATCATGAAGGGGGAATAAAGATGAAGTTTAGTGAAGTAGAGGAAGCTTCCTGGAAGGAGCTGCGTCCATATTTAGATACGTGCCTTATCCCGATTACCGGATTGACAGGACAAGAACAGCCTTATGAAGTGACGGCCGCGCTGGAGAAATTAAGGGATGTAATGGATTGGATTGAAATCCCGTTCAAAGGGAGAGTTGTAACATATCCCTCGTTTCAATATGGCAGGGAACAAATATTGCCGCAGGTAAATGAAATATGTCATCATGTCAAGCTGACCGGATTCACCTATGTGATCGTCGTGTCGGCTGATGTGGAAGTATCGGCAGCGGAAATGAACAATGCGGATTTAATCGTTGCAGCACGGCAATTGCTGGATTTCGGCGAAGACGATCCAGCTGCTATTGTAAAGCAGCAAATCCAACAAATGTGGGAGGATGGCCAAAAACGCTAATTGTGACAAATTATCAACATTTTTAGCGGCGGTTGACTGATGTAAGCGGAAAAAGACGCCGTATATTCTTGACGCTCTAGGAACCCTAATATATTATTAATATGTCTTACCAATACATGTGATATTTATCATTGAAACGGGAGAAAGAATTGGCTTGCAAAGGGGGTTGAAGACAGTATGAGCATTCATAACGACGAGCATGAATCATCGCATAAACCGCCTACTCGTAAGGAAATGTCCCGTCGGCAGTTTCTTACATATACATTGGGGGGCGCTACCGCTTTTATGGTAGGAGGTGCGGCGCTGCCGATGGTACGTTTTGCTGTAGATCCGATTCTGCACAAGAAAGGCGCGGGCACTTTTGTTAAGGTGGTTGAAGCCAGTAAAATAACGAATGAGCCGCAAGAGTTTACATTTGAGCTGCAGCAGCAGGATGGCTGGTACTCAAGTACAGCAGCACTCGTCGCTTGGATTCGTAAAGATGAGAGCGGAAATATTTATGCGCTTTCACCAATCTGTAAGCATTTGGGCTGCACGGTCGACTGGAATAAAAATGCGAATTTCCCGAACGAGTATCACTGCCCTTGTCATAATGCGCATTATACGAAAGAGGGAAAGCAATTGGCCGTTGCGTCGGCTCCGCTTGACGAGTACAAGGTCATGCTGAAGGATGATTGGGTCTATTTGGGAGAAATTATCCCGAATACAATAGTGAAATAAGGAGGCGTAGATTCAGATGTTTAAAAATGTTTACGACTGGATTGATGAACGTCTTGATATCACGCCGATTTGGAGGGATGTTGCGGATCATGAGGTTCCGGAACACGTTAACCCCGCGCATCATTTCTCCGCTTTCGTCTATTGCTTCGGCGGACTGACGTTTTTTATTACGGTAATCCAGATTTTATCGGGGATGTTCCTTACGATGTACTATGTTCCCGATATTATTAATGCCTATAACAGTGTCGAGTATTTGCAGACGCAGGTGGCTTTTGGCCAAATCGTCCGCGGGATGCACCACTGGGGGGCAAGCTTGGTCATTGTTATGATGTTCCTTCATACGCTCCGGGTATTTTTCACGGGTTCTTACAAGGCGCCTCGCGAGATGAACTGGGTTGTTGGTATGCTGATATTTTTCGTCATGATCGGGCTCGGTCTGACCGGATATTTGCTGCCTTGGGACAGTAAAGCATATTTTGCTACAAAGGTTACATTGGAAATAGCAAACTCTGTGCCAATTGTTGGACCGATTATTAAAGAATTGCTGCAGGGCGGTTCGATTGTAGGTGCGGAGACGCTCACCCGGTTTTTCGCCATTCACGTGTTCTTCCTTCCGGCCGTGTTGCTTATCCTTCTGGTGGGACACTTTATTATGATCCGCAGACAGGGTATTTCCGGTCCGCTATAAAATAGAAGAGGGGAGGCATTTACATGGCTCGCATAGACAAATCGGAAGAGAAAGTCGTATTTGTCGGTGATTCGCGCGTACGCAAGGGTAACGGATTTATTACTCCTCCCGACTATTCGGCTTATCCGGGGAAGTCGGAGGCGTTTATTCCTAACTTTTTGCTGAAGGAATGGATGGTTGGGGTTGTAGTGCTTGTGGGCTTCCTGGTGCTGACTATTTCGGAACCTGCTCCACTTGGTTATCCCGCTAACCCAAGCGCATCGGTAATTCCGATGCCGGACTGGTACTTCCTGTTCCTGTATCAGTATTTGAAGTATCCATATGCTTCGGGAGACTGGGTAGTATTGGGAACCTTAGGGATTCCTGGCGTCGCCTTTGGCGGTCTTCTGCTCGCTCCATTTCTGGATCGCGGTAAGGAGCGCCGTTTCTATCGCCGTCCGATCGCTTCATCTTTAATGTTCCTGTCCCTTGCTTCGATCGTTTATTTGACGAACGTAGCATGGACGCATTATGTGGATGAGCTTGAGAAATCCGGCCAAAAGCCAGAGCATATTCAGCGTGTAGAAGAGGCTAGGGAAAAGCGCGCACAAGGGTTGCCTACGTCCAATGCGATTAAAACGAAAGAAATCAGCATTGTCGACAAAGATGATCCAGCCATGGAGTCTTACAAGAAAGCCACGTGCATATCTTGTCACGCGGCTGACTTGAAGGGGGGCGCTGGCCCTTCGCTTCGCGGCATTGGCGACAAGCACGACAAGGAAGCCATTTTGGCGATTATCCACAATGGTTATAACAACATGCAGCCGGCTTATGATAACGCGATTAAAGCGGGGCTGACAGACGAGGACATCGACCACTTGGCTGAATGGCTTGCGAAACAAAAAGCCGAACAGTAAAATAGAAATAATTCAAAAGCCTGATCGTGATTACGGTCAGGCTTTTGAATTTCAATCGAAGGTATAGTGAAGTTGATGCTAAGAAAGGAAGGAGGATGGAGGTTGAGATTGTCTTTGGTTTGGAGCAAGGAGTTTTTATCAAGCCGAATCATTTTATGGGCATTGTTTATTAGCAATTTACTGGGAACGATCTATGGATACATATGGTATGGAGCCCAGCTCGAATATACATGGGTCAATAATCCGCGGTGGTTGATTCCGTTCGTGCCGGATAGCCCGACGGCCAGTTTGTTTTTTACGCTCGCTTTGTTGTTTCTTATGTTTCCAAAGCCTCTCTCAAGGTTTCATAAGTTCAGAACCTTGATCGAAGCGCTGGCGGTCGTCACCAGCGTGAAATACGGGATTTGGGCGGTAGCCATTATTTTTGCCGGGGCGTATCAGGGCGAGGTGCTCGTCTGGCAGGACTGGATGCTCGTGGCCTCCCATTTGGCCATGGCTGTAGAAGCGCTGCTGTTTGTGCGATTATTCAAGTTTGGTACGATAATGCTGCTTGCTGCCGGAGGGTGGACATTTTTGAATGACGCGATCGATTACTCGTTTGGTGTGTACCCTTGGCTGCCTGCATCGCTCTGGGATGACATTACTGCTGTGATGCTGTTTACGGTAGCTCTTACCGGGTTCAGTATCGCTGTGGGCTGGTTATCTATGCGCGGGGCCCAAAGAAGGTAGCAGTTCCAAGTAAGTAGCGGTTCTAAGTGAGGACAACCTGCATACCATGAATGGTAAGGAGGGATGTCCGTGAAGCGGAATAAGAAAAGACAGATGCTGCTAATGCTGTTAACTTTTCTGCTGTCCGTTGTCTGGAGCGGACAGTTCTTGAGTGATGCCGCTGCCAGCAATACGGATTCTCATGGACTGTCCGCCGAGAAGCGCGAGGAGAAATTGAAAGGGTTTGCGGACGCTGCCGAACGTTTATACGCTGCCATGCAGCAAGGGAAAACAGCAGCAGCTCATCAGGAAATGGACCGGTTGATCGAAGCGCTGGAAGGGTTATCTTTCAAGGGGCTTACATCAGTAGATGGCATACATGCCCTCGCAGAATGCATTATGGATACAAGGGAAACGATCAACAGGGCAGAGCTGTCGCCCGAGGCGTGGAGAGAGACGTCGGCGCGATTAAGACTTGCGGTAAATAGCTTGATACAAGAGCGGGACGCCCTTTGGCAGCAGTATTACAAAGTGATGTCCAGCCAGTTGGCGGAAATGGACACAGCGCGTTCCGGCGGAAAGCGCAGTTCGTTCCAGGAGGCATTACAGGCATTTCAGCAGCATTATGAGCTGATCAGGCCAGCCGCGCTCATTCAGCGAGGCCCTTCAGAGTTGACTAAATTCGACTCTTGGATCTCGTTGGTAGGACGGCTTGGATTCGACAAGAACTGGGACGAGGCGGCGCTGAAGGAGGTGCTGCCTCACGGAAAGCCGCTGCTCAAGCAGCTGTTTGGACGAAAAGGCTATGAACCGGTATTTTTGCCCCTTACCGGCTCAAGCAATCCCTGGCACTGGACAGCTCTGATTGGCGGCTGGATTATGCTGGCGTTAATCTATACCGGCCTTCGGAAATATGAGGCATGGCAGGTAGTATCGCCCGTACGCAAGCCGCCGCAAGGAAATGGCAGTTTGTTCAGAAGACGAGATTAAACTGCGTATATTTATTATCATTATTGTTATTCACATAGCCCTGCTCCCCCGGAGCGGGGCTAATCCTCTTTAAAGCCCTCTCCATGTACATCATGGACATCGCTGATTATGATAAAGGCCCGGGGGTCAACAGATCTGGCGATCCCGCGCAAGCGCCGGATCTCCTGCCTCGAAACAACGCAATATGCCACATGCTTGGATTGCTTGGAATAAGCACCGATTGCTGGAATCAAGGTTACCCCGCGATCCATCTCCTTCGTAATAATTTCCGCAATTTCAGGAGCAAAGTCGCTGATAATCGTAAATGCTCTGGCCGAATAGGCGCCTTCCTGAATGAAGTCGATGACCTTGGAAGCGATAAACACCGCAACCAGGGTATATAAAATATTTTCCTCCCGAATATAGAACAGAGAAAGACCAATAATGATAATATCGAGGCTTAATATAACCTGTCCCATGCTCCAGCCATATTTACGGCCAAGTATTCGCGCGATGATATCCGATCCTCCGGTCGTGCCCCCGAAACGGAATACAATGCCGAGACCTGCTCCCAGCGTAACGCCGGCATAGAGGGAGGCCAGTATGTAGTCATGCTGCGTCGTAAATGGATTGATCCAACCGGTCCGGATCAAATTTTCGAACAGCCATAGAAAGAAAGATAATGAAGCGATGCCCAGGCCTGTATATACAATCGAACGGTTTCCGAGGATTTTCCAGCCAAGCAGGAACAGCGGTATGTTCAAGACCAGGTTGGATATGGACGGAGAGATGCCTAATGCATAGTTGAGGAGGATAGTTATTCCTGTAACCCCCCCTTCCATTAGTTGATTCGGAATAATGAAATAGAGCAAACCAAAAGCGTAAATCGCCGTTCCCAGCATAATCGGCAGTATCGTTTTCACATAACCCGAAAGTTTGTTTATTTTCATCATAGATCCCTCGCCTGTTATCGAATAAGTAACCCAGTCGCTTTTATAGTTATCATTTTTCATTCAATCTATATAGTATACCTTTTTGTGCAGCGATAAAAAATGATTTGTTTTCAAAACGTCTTTACGTTAACATAGGGTTAAAACCTGAGTAAAGACGGGGAGGCACAGGCTTTGAAGGAGAAATCACTTTCGCAAATGCAGCGGGAAGTGGACGAGTACATATCGCAGTTTAAGGAAGGCTACTTCAGCCCGCTCAGTATGCTTGCCCGGATGAGTGAGGAAGTCGGCGAACTTGCCCGGGAAGTAAACCACCGGTTTGGAGAGAAGCCGAAAAAGCCGGAGGAAGCTGATAATTCTATTGAACTGGAGCTAGGCGATATATTGTTCATTACGATTTGCTTTGCCAATTCACTGGGCATTGATTTAACGGAAGCCCATAATAAGGTTATGCATAAATTTAATACCCGCGATGCTGATCGCTGGACTAAGAAGAACACCGATTAGCAAGCAGTATCATATGCTGTAGTAATATTTACCCACAGCTGGGGGGACGGCATATGCAGGGGGAACAACAGCTGAAGCGAGCTTTTCGAAGCATTTTGGATAATGATTTTGAAGGGGCGATTCACTGGTTTGAACAGGCTTTAGCCGAGGGACCTGACAATGCAGACATTCATTTTCGTCTGTCTATTACTTGCGCTCGAAGCGGCCGCCTGGGGCAAGCGATTCATCATGCCCGTCTGGCGGCAACGCTTGAGCCTGCGCATGGGGAATATAAATCTCATTATGACCGGCTGCAGTCCAGAGAGTTTACATTGATGGCCAAGAAGCAGCTTGAACAACCCGAAATGAACAGCGGGTTAGCCAAGTCCGCGGTGGTCTTGTTGGAACGGGCGGTTCACCTTGATCCGTTATCCGTATTTGCCCAGTTATGGCTTGCGATTGCTTACGGTGAATTACAGCAATATTCACGCGCCCTGCAGGCGGTTCAGGAGGCTTCCTTGCTTCCGCAGGACGACGTTATCGCGCAGCATCTATTAAAATTGGAACAACGATTCAAGTCTAAGATCAATCAATCATCATCCTAGGAAATGTGAGGTTAATGACAATGACAGAACAAATAAGAGTAGCTGTTGCTGGAGCAGGCGGCAGAATGGGTAAAGAAGTAGTAAAGATGGTTCTCGAGGATCCCCAATTGCGCCTTGTAGCAGCCGTTAATTTATCCGATGAAGGGATGGATGCCGGGACGCTCGTCGGTCTTCCAGCTTGCGGCGTAACACTTAGCAATGATTTGGAATTGGCTTTAGTGGAGGGCAAGCCTCAGGTGCTGGTCGATTTCACGACGCCGCAATCCGCATATTCCAACACTGTGGTAGCCATTAAGCAGGGAGTCCGTCCGGTGATTGGGACGACAGGCTTCACTCCGGAACAAATCGAGGATTTGGACAAGCAGTGCCAGGAGAGAGGAATCGGCGGATTGATTGCGCCAAACTTCTCCATCGGGGCTATCCTCATGATGAAATTCGCCGCACAGGCAGCCAAGTATTTTCCTCATCTCGAAATTATTGAATATCATGGCGATCAGAAGCTTGATGCCCCGTCAGGAACAGCGGTGAAGACAGCAGAATTAATCGCTATGAACCGCGAGGAGCTGCGGCAGGGCAATCCGCTTGAAGAAGAGACAATTGATGGATCGAGAGGCGGATATTATAACGGATTCCGGATTCACAGCGTGCGTCTTCCAGGTATATTTGCCCAGCAGGAGGTCATTTTTGGCGGGTTCGGGCAGACGCTGAAAATTCGCCATGATTCATATGAGCGTGCCGGCTACATGCCAGGAGTCAATCTGGCGATTAAGAAAGTAATGGAATATGAAGGCTTAATTTATGGTTTCGAGCATTTTGTAGATTAATTATATATAAGGTTTGTTCAAAAGCATCCAATTGTAACAAGCACGATAAGGAGATAGGGACCATGATAAATATCGCATTTATTGCTCACGATCGTAAAAAAGAAGATATCGTTAATTTGGCAATCGCTTATGAGCATGTATTTAAGGACAAAAAACTGTATTCCACCGGAACGACAGGCATGCGCATTATGGAGAGCACAGAATTGAAAATTCACCGTTTTCTTTCGGGGCCTTTAGGCGGAGATCAGCAAATCGGTTCACTTATCGCTCAAAACGAAATGGATCTCGTTATTTTTTTGCGCGATCCTCTGATGGCCCAGCCCCATGAGCCTGACATTACGGCACTGCTTCGCCTTTGTGACGTACATGGGATCCCTGTAGCAACGAATATGGCCAGCGCCGAGATTTTAATCCGCGCCCTTGACCGTGGGGATTTTGCCTGGCGCGAGCTTGTGGAACAGAACAAACCGGGTTTAACGCAATGAGCAAGCTTGACATACTGATTATTGGGGCCCATGCAGACGATGCGGAGATTGGGATGTCCGGCACAATTGCCAAGCAGGTGGCTGCCGGACATAAGGTGGGCATCGTTGATCTGACTGAGGCCGAGCTGTCATCTAACGGCAATGTGAAGCTCCGGAAAGAAGAAGCGGCTGCCGCTTCCTCGGTGCTTGGGCTGTCGCACCGGAGCAATCTCGGATTGCCTGACCGGGGACTGCAAGCAACTTCCGGCAACATCGCTGCTGTAACCGAAGTGATCCGGCTGCATGCGCCGAACATTGTGTTTGCTCCATATTGGGAGGATCGGCATCCGGATCATGTCGCGGCAAGCAAGCTTGTGGAAGAAGCCGTGTTTAATGCCAAGCTGCGCAGGTATATGCCGGATACGCCGTCCGTGCCGGCTCCCGAGCTATACTTTTATTTCATTAACGATTGGCGTACGCCAGATCTGTTAGTTGATGTCACGGAATTTTATGCGATTAAAGAACAGACGTTACTCTGTTATCGCTCTCAATTTGGACAGGCTGCACCAGGTGAAGACATTGCTCCGACGCCGTTGAATCAAGGTTATATCGAGCGGGTGAAAGCAAGGGATGCCTTGCTTGGGCAGCGAAAGCTCATTCCTTATGCCGAAGGCTTTGCAGTCAAGTCACCGTATTTGGTAGAACTATTCGGGTCCGCCAGCTCATAAGTTCAAATTGAAAGGTACTCAACAATGAAGGAGGCCCCAACTATATGGACCCATTTTTAAAAATAGGCATTACCTGTTATCCGTCGCTAGGCGGGTCTGGGGTTGTGGCTACCGAGCTGGGCAAGCTGTTGGCTGAGAAAGGCCATGAAGTGCATTTTATTTCGCACAGTGTCCCCTTTCGCCTCGGCAGTTACCATAAGAACATTTTTTATCATGAGGTGGAAGTCAGCGACTATTATGTATTCCGCTATCCGCCTTATGATTTGTCTTTAGCGACGAAGATGGCACAGGTTGCAAAACAGCAAGACTTGGATGTTTTGCATGTGCATTATGCGGTCCCTCACGCAGTTTGCGCTTTTTTGGCGAAGCAGATGGTGGGAGATAAGCTGAAAGTAGTCACTACGCTGCATGGAACGGACATCACAGTCCTTGCCCAGGATGAGTCGCTGAAAGACTTGATTCGGCTTGCGATCAATGAAAGTGATGCCGTAACTTCAGTTTCGCGTGATTTGATGAGAGAAACCCGGGAAGTACTCGATATTACGCGAGATATTGAGCTAACCTATAATTTTGTAGATGAGCGGGTCTATTACCCTCGTGATACGAAATCATGCCGCAGTGAATTTGCCGCACCGGGGGAGAAGGTGCTGATGCACATTTCCAACTTCCGCCCTGTAAAGCGGGTTGGCGATGTCGTCGATATTTTTAAAATGGTGAATAAGGAAATTCCATCCCAGCTGTTGTTCGTTGGTGAAGGTCCGGATCTTCCTAAAATTCAATCGAAAGTGAAAGAATTAGGCATTGCCGACCGCGTTCACTTCCTAGGCAAACAAGATGATATAGCCCATGTTATTTCCATGGCGGATATTTTGCTGCTTCCTTCCGAGAAAGAAAGCTTCGGCCTCGTAGCCCTGGAAGCGATGGCCTGCGGCATACCTACGGTCGGATCGATCGCCGGAGGGATTCCCGAGCTGGTGGCTCAAGGAGAGACCGGCTTCCTGGCTCCGATCGGCAATACGCGGCAAATGGCAGATGACACGCTGGCTATTCTTAAAGATGAGCAGCTGGCGCAAAACATGAAGAAAGCATGTATCGCCCGGGCTAAAGGAGAGTTCAGCAGTGAGCTGATAACTACGCAGTATGAGAGCATTTATTACAAGGTGCTTGGGAGAAAAGTGCCGGCATTAAAGCCGCTTTGCGGATAAAGACCGCTGCGGACGCTGGCTATGCTGTCATGCCCGTTGACCACCGTCATGTGACGCCGACCACCGCCCGCTGGGTGCTTCGCGTGGTGCAACTGATTGGTGATTCGACGATTGCATTGTGCAAGTCAGCGCGGAGCCGGCGCAGGCTACCCTCATACAGCGCAGCATCGCGCGCTGGGGTAAAGAAGAGAGGTCTTCTCGGAGGTTGTGAACGATGAATGAATGGAAGCAAGTAGACCCCCTGATGCTGCATCAGGGGGAAAAGGTGCTTAAAGCATTGCTGGAGTCGGGGCACAGCGCCTATTTCGTCGGAGGCTGCGTGCGGGATGAGCTGATGGGGCGTCCGGTTCATGATATGGATATCGCTACTTCCGCAAAGCCGGAAGCGGTGATGGAATTGTTTGAGCGTACGATCCCGACAGGATTACAGCATGGAACGGTAACGGTGCTGATGGAGGATATTCCTTTTGAAGTGACAACCTTCCGCAGAGAATCGCAATATGAGGATCACAGGCGTCCAGCCGCTGTCGAATTTGTGGACGGGATTATCGAGGACTTGCAGCGGCGGGATTTTACGATGAATGCGATAGCGCGCAGCTTGGACGGGCGATTGACCGACCCTTTTCACGGGGAGGCGGATATTCGCGGCGGCGTTGTTCGCTGCGTTGGCAAGGCTGAGGAGCGTTTTGAGGAGGATGCTCTGCGGATGGTCCGGGCGGTCCGCTTTGCGTCGGTATTTGGCTTTCGGCCGGTGAAAAGTTTGTGGAGGGCGTTAATTAAAGGAAGAGACAAGCTGTCATTCGTCGCGATGGAGCGGATCCGGGCTGAGCTGGAGCGGGTGGTGCTAGGGCCCGATCCGCTGCGGGGCATGGAACTGCTGCGCAGAAGCCAGCTGCTGCATTATGCCAAGGTTCCGTTGAACGAGGCAAACACTGCTCCAAAGCAGAGGCTGGAACGGCTAGCGGTGCTCCCTCATTTGGCAGCTGAGCCCGGGGAGCTGCGCTGGTCTATGCTGCTGCAAGGACTGGGTGTTTCAGGAGGCGAGGCGGCGGCCAAAATGAAGCAATGGACATTTCCCAATCATATGGCCCAGGCAGCAGCCCGAATCATTTTGTTTGACGAAGCCTGGTGTGAAGCAAGAGGTGCCTCCTCTAAAACGGGGACGGACCGGCTGCGCCAAAGCTGGATCGAGCTGCAAATTTTGTTCGGCAAAACGACGGCAGAGCTGTGGCTGCGCCGGCAGCATCAATGGCTGGCTTCCCAGCATGGGGACCGGAGTGCGGATTTGCCTCGTCTGCAAGAGCTGGGACGGGAGTTGGAGCAGGAGCAGAAGTGGTTCCTTGAAGTACCTGTTCAACATTTGCAGGATTTGGCTATCCGGGGCAACGATGTGCTGGTTGTGTCTGAGAAGAAGGGCGGGCCTTGGCTCGGCGAGCTGATGAAACACATACTGCTGCTCGTTGCCAATCAAGAGCTGCCCAATGAAAAGGAGCCCTTGCTCGAATATGTGAAAGCTGTGGTGAAACATAATGAGTCATAGTCGTTTGCTGGATATGCTTCTGTCCCGTCCGGGAGAATTTATTTCCGGAGAAGAAATAAGCCGGAAATTGTCGATTAGCCGTACAGCGGTATGGAAACAAATAAATAAACTGCGCGAGGAAGGCTATGAATTTGAGGCGGTATCGCGCAAAGGCTACCGTCTTGTCAGCAAGCCTGAGCGGCTGGAATACAGCGCTTTGCTTCATGCATTGGATACGGCATCTTTCGGGCAGACGGTGAAGTTGCTGGAAGTGACGACCTCGACACAGGAAGAGGTCCGCCTGCTTGCTGAGCAGGGAGCGGCGGAGGGGACGCTTGTTATTGCCGAGGAACAGACGATCGGCCGCGGCCGGCAGGGGCGAAAATGGCATTCGCCGCCAGGCAAGGGAATATGGATGAGTTTGCTGCTCCGCCCGAAGCTGCCGTTATCAGCAGCGCCCCAGCTTACCTTGTTGACGGCTGTCGCCGTATGCCGGGCCGTGCGGGCCGTAACGGGAGTTAACGCAGGAATTAAATGGCCTAACGACTTGCTTGTCGATGGCCGCAAAGTATGCGGGATTTTGCTTGAATCGGTCGGCGAGGATGAAATGATCCGTTATTGTATTGCTGGAATTGGCATTGACGTTAACCTGGAAGAGGAGGATCTCCCTTCCGAATTAGTGCCGATTGCGACCTCACTAAAAATGGAAAGCGGGAAAAAGGCCGATCGGGCCGTGCTGATCGGTGCGGTTATGAAGGAAATGGAGAAGCTTTACGAACTGTATATGGAAGAGGGCTTTTCCCCTATCGGGCATTTATGGGAAGCACAGTCGATAACGACTGGACGGTTTATTACCGTAAAGACCGCTCAAGGGGAAATCAGCGGCCGGGCAATTGGCCTGGATGCAACGGGCGGACTCCTTCTCATCGGGGTGGATAACCAGCCCACCACAATTTTCTCTGGTGAAGTGCAGTTTGACGGGTGTAATTCGCAATAAATTTTGTTATACTGTCCACATGAGGCGGCATCATCGCTTGAGCTGCACTCATGGGGACTTATCATCTTGTATTACAGAATAGCTGTATTGGCCGATTTTGTCGGCTACGTTGGATTCTGCTCTGAGCCGGGAAGGACCGAGACAGAAGGGACGAACGAAAGAAAGCAATTCTTCTTTGGATTCGGACCTTTTTAGCGCTTCGACGATAAAAGGTTTTTTTGTCGTTCAGGCAAAATGTTCGGTTACATCCTTCTGCAGGAATGTAAACCAAAGGAGATGAAGGTAATGACGTCCAAACATGCGTTAAACATCGTTAAAATGAAAAAAATGAAACAGGATAACATCCCGATCACGATGATCACCGCCTATGATTATCCTTCTGCTAGTCTGGCGGAGGAGGCAGGGATCGATATCATTCTTGTCGGAGATTCTCTTGGCAATGTGGTGTTGGGCTATGACACGACGATACCGGTTACGGTGGATGACATGGTTTACCACTCCCGGGCTGTAGCCCGCGGGGCAGGGCATACTTTTATCGTAACGGACCTGCCGTTCATGACTTATCATGGCAGCGCCGATGAGACGCTTCGCCAGGTGAGGAGAATAATGCAGGAGGGCCATGCCCATGCAGTAAAACTGGAGGGTGGCGCCGAAATTGCTTCTACGGTCCAAACGATCGTCCAGGCGGGAGTGCCTGTTCTCGGTCATATCGGTTTGACACCACAATCCGTTAACCAAATCGGCGGATACCGCATTCAGGGCAAGGATGAGCACGATGCGCGGCGGCTGCTGGAGGATGCCAAAGCACTAGAGCAGGCGGGGGCATTCGCCATAGTTCTTGAACTGGTGACCGAAGAGGCAGCGGCGGCGATTTCAAGGGAGCTTACGATCCCGACGATCGGCATTGGTGCAGGCCGGGGCTGTGACGGACAAGTGCTTGTCTTCCATGACGTGCTGAAATACACATCGGAATACCGTGAGAAAAAATTTGTGAAAACTTATGCCGATCTCGGAGAACAAATCCGCAGCGGCATTTCAACATATGTGCAAGAAGTGAAGACGCGGGCCTTTCCTGCGGAGCAGCATGTTTTTACAGCGGATGAGAAGCTGCTTGGCAGCTTGTATGGAAAAGGGAAGGTGGATTCGCAGTCATGATCGTTTTTACGGAAATCGCTGCTTTAAAGGCTCATTTACGGACCGAGCGGTTCGCTGCAGCTCATGAGGGGAAAGTGCTGCAGGTCGGATTTGTGCCGACGATGGGGTATTTGCATGAGGGGCATGCCAGTCTGCTGCGGTATGCCCGAAAAAATAATGATTTGGTTGTGCTGAGCATTTTCGTCAATCCGATTCAGTTCGGGCCGAATGAAGATTTTGACCGTTATCCGCGCGATCCCGATAAAGATAAGCACCTTGCTGAACGGGAAGGCGTCGATGTCATATTTCTGCCGAGCGTCGAGGAAATGTACCCGCAGCCAACGAAGACGATCGTGCGGGTGGAGGAACTGACGGAGCGGCTCTGCGGCGCGGCGCGTCCAGGCCATTTTGATGGCGTGACGACAGTCGTAAGCAAATTGCTGCACATCGTTTCGCCCAATCGCGCTTATTTCGGTCAGAAGGATGCCCAGCAGGCCGCAGTTGTGGCCCAAATGGTTAACGACCTTAATATGGACGTAGAAATTGTTCCCTGCCCTATTGTAAGGGAAGAGGACGGCCTCGCTCTAAGTTCGCGCAACGTTTACCTTGAGCCCGAGCAGCGGCAGGCTGCGCTGGTATTGTCCCGTTCATTGCGCGATGCGGAGCAGACGGTTCGTGAGAACGATCAGATAACAGCGGGGGAAATATTCCGGCAAATTACGCGTTCCATTGCGTTAGAGCCTGCGGCTCAAATTGATTATGTGGAAATTAGTTATTTCCCATCATTAATAGCTTTGCCCGACTCGATGAGCGTAAAAGATGCCGAAGGCGACATATTAATCGCAGTTGCGGTCAAGTTCGGTGCAACACGATTGATCGACAATATTATTTTAGCGAAGGAGGTCAGCTGACCATGCTTAGAACGATGATGAAATCCAAAATCCACCGGGCCACTGTGACGGAGGCCAATTTAAATTATATAGGCAGCATTACGATCGATGAGAATTTAATGGAAACAGCGGATTTGCTTGAAAATGAGCAGGTGCAAATTGTGAACAACAACAATGGTGCCCGCCTTGAAACGTATGTGATCCCGGGTCCGCGCGGCAGCGGAGTCATATGCCTGAACGGAGCGGCAGCGCGGCTCGTTCAGCCGGGAGACAACGTCATCATTATTTCTTATGCGCAATTGTCTCCAGAAGAGCTGAGAAGCCACAAGCCGACCGTCGTGTTCGTTGATGAGCATAATCGGCCTGTAGAGACGATGCATGAGGAAGTTCACGCAACGATCCGATAATAAGGCTCCTCGCATTATAATCCAGCAAGATGCTTTGGTTATGCAATTAATGCCTGCGGGAATGAAAAGGCCGTCCGGAACAAAAAATGAACGTAAGGCCTCGCACTGATTTCATTTTCGTTAAAGGGTGGGTTGCGGATGATGTTTCAACATGTATTTGCGGAAATGAATGAGATGTTGGATGAGATTACCCGGCATTACCCGATCGCCCAAGGCGCTCACAAGCATGAGCTTACGCAGAAATGGCATCTTCTGCGGCATATGAGCGATAGCATTATTGAGGAATGGCTGAATTTTGAGGAGAAAATGGGTGCGCTGCGACAAAAGGGATTTTGTCTCGAAGAGAAGCTGGATCTCGATTATCCGGAAATGAACGCCGAAGCATTTGTAAAGGGGCAAGGCTACTATAAGCTTCTGATGTTCCAGCAATCGATGGCACAGTTTATGGACGTTCTGGAGCAATATCCTGACAGCGTGATTGGCCGCACTTATTTGGCGATGTGTTATCTTCATATGGAAGAAAGTGAAGAGGCTGTTCATTATTTCGAAGAAGTGCTCCGAGTTGCTGCCAATAAAAGGCTGCGCTCCATCATTTACAATGCGCTCGGCTGCATTGAGGCCAAACGAGGCGCCCGCAGTAAAGCAAGGGAATATTTCACTTTGGCTTACCATAGCGATCCCACCTTGCCGGAGCCATTAGCAAATTGGGAAGCCTGTCTGCACAGTACAGGAAAGCTTCAATATGGCAACCAGCTTACATTTTTGCTGTAGGCGGAAGCCCAGGCCATAAGAAGCGAGGCGCGACCCGCCTTGGGAGCGCATCGCTTCTTTTTGTGTTTATCTGTATTAATTTTCAAATCGGCCATCTTCTGTTATGCTGTTAAGAGATTGTTCAATAAGTTACGTGTCAGGGCCGCAGCATCAGCCTTTGACTTCTGAACGTTTTTGTAAGAAAGAGACTGGAACGAAAGGGACCATTGATCACAAATGAAATATGCTGTACTTGACTTTGAAACAACAGGTAACCAGTCCACTGATGAAATCATTCAAGTAGGACTTGCCATAATAGATCATGATTTGACCATTTCCCAGGTGTACCATTCCTTTGTTAAGCCGACGATTCCGATCCCTCCATTTATTACAGGGCTAACGGGAATTTCCGAGGAGGATGTGCAGGAAGCGCCTGATCTGGATGAAGTGATGATGGAAATGGTTCCGCTCCTGAACGATGTGGTGCTCGTTGGCCACAACGTAGCTTTCGATTTCAATTATTTGCAGAGCGCACTCGATAAGACGGGATATCTTCCTTTTACAGGACGTATTTTGGATACGATGGATTTTCTGAAAATATTGTACCCATCTCTTAGCTCTTATCAGCTGGGACTTGTTGCCATTGAGTTTGACGTGGAGCATGACCGTCCTCATCAGGCAGACAGCGATGCGCTTGCAACCGCCCATGTGTTCTTGAAATGCCTGGAGGAGCTGACTGGCCTTCCGCTTTTGACTTTGCAGCGGCTAGCCGACTTGTTTGCGGGAGAGGACAGCGATTTGAGCTGGTTTTTCGATGCTGCCCTGCAGGAAAGAGAGCGGGAGAGCGAGCAGGACACCGACGGATTTACTTACTATCGTCAGTATGCTCTGCAGGTGGAAGACTGGATGGATATCGTGCCCGCGAGGGATACTATGTACGACAATCCGCTTGAAAATGTGACGTTTGGGCAGTTTTTGGAGCAGGTGAGGGAGCGGCTCCGGAGCAAGCTGCCTCAATATGAGGAACGGGAAGCGCAAAATATGATGCTGGAAGAAGTCATGCGCGCATTCGATGAAGATAAGCATTTGCTGGTGGAGGCTGGTACGGGAACCGGCAAATCACTTGGATACTTGCTGCCGGCCATTTATCATGGCGTGAAGCATGACGAGAAGGTTATGGTCAGCACGCATACGATTAATTTGCAGGAGCAGCTTCGCGAGCGCGATGTGCCTCTCCTGACAGAGGCCGTGCCGTTTCCTTTTCGCGCGGCAGTATTTAAAGGAAGGCAGCATTATTTGTGTCTGCGCAAATTTGAACATAAAATAAGTAGAAGAGATTTTGCTTCACCTAAGGAAGAGATAATGATTGCTGCGCAAATGATTGTGTGGCTGACTCAAACCGTGACCGGCGATGATGAGGAACTGAACCTCGGAAATCGCGGCGGAGACTTCTGGGAGACGGTGGCCAGCGACTCCGATTCGTGCCTTGGACGCTCCTGTCCTTGGTTCCGTAAATGTTATTACCATAGGGCCAAGCATGAGGCCGGCGTGGCGGATGTCGTGATTACGAACCATTCGAAGCTGTTCACTGATATTCAGGCAGGGCATCAGCTCCTTCCGGGTTATGAGCGGCTCGTCATCGATGAAGCGCATCACCTGGAGGACGTTGCAGGCAAGCACCTTGGCTTGAATATGAAATATTTCACCGTGGTGCATACGCTAACCCGCTTGTTCAAGGATAGCAAAACGGGACAGCTTCCCAATCTTAGAGCTATGATGCAAAGTGCACAAAGCGAGAAGTCAGCCGATTGGTGCAGCACGATCGATGAAATTTATCCGGCTTTAGTGGATGTGAAGGAGCACTGGGATAAGCTGTGTGAGATGCTTTTTTCCCTTATGCCGGAACGCAGCGATGCTGCGCCTGGCGATCCCGGGCAGTTTGTCCTCCGCCTGCTTCCGCATAAGAAGCCTAAGGATTGGGATTCGCTTTCAGTAATGGAGAATCATATCTACGTATTGCTTGGCGAAGCGCTTCGCAAAGGGGAGCGCATGGTGAACGACATCCGGGACGAGCAGGAGGAGTTCGGGGCAGACAGTCTGCTGACGGATATCAGTGGACTGTTCAAGGATTTGGCTGCCGAACGTGAGGCGATCCGCGCCTTTATTAAGCTTGATGATGCTGAGACGGTCTATTGGATTGAAGGCAATGGCAATTATCGCAGCCGCTCATTGCAATTTTATGCAGTGCCGATCGACGTAAGTGAGCAGCTCAAAAATTATTTCTTCGATAAGAAGAAAAGTGTGGTGATGACTTCAGCGACGCTCTCGGTCGATAAATCATTCCAATACATGATCGACCAGCTTGGGCTGCAGGAGGCAGCGGCTGGCGACCGGCTGCTTACCTCGATGCTCCCTTCACCGTTTAATTACCGGGACCAGGCGCTATTGGTCCTCCCCCGCAACTTTCCGAGCGTCAAAGGCAGTGTTGGGGATGAACACTTTGTAAATACGCTCGTGCAATCCTTGGCGGATACCGCTATAGCGACCCGTGGCCGGATGCTCGTGCTGTTTACGTCCTACCGGATGCTGAGGCAGGTCTATGAGCCGCTGAAGGAGCAGTTATCCTCCGCGGGGATAACCGTCATCGGCCAAGGGATGGACAGCGGCAGCCGGACGAAGCTGACCCGCAGGTTCCAAGGTCAGGAAGCGTCCGTCCTGCTGGGTACGAGCAGCTTCTGGGAAGGGGTGGACATTCCGGGAGAAGCGCTGACGAGTCTGGCGATTGTCCGCTTGCCGTTTCAGCCGCCGAATCACCCGCTTGTAGAAGCGAAGGGCGAACGGCTGCAGAAGGAGAAGAAGAACCCGTTTATGAAATTGTCTGTACCGCAAGCGGTCATTCGCTTCAAACAGGGCTTTGGACGCCTGGTACGCTCTTCACAGGACCGCGGCATCGTCGTTGTCTATGACACACGCATCTTGGAATCTTACTACGGTAAATATTTTTTATATTCCTTGCCTGGGCCCAAAATCGAACATATGCCGACAGAGCAAATGGTACCGAGAATTTCGGAATGGCTCGATGTTCAGGCCGGCCGGGATGAGGAAGGAAAGACGGAATAACGGTTGTTCATATCGCGCTATTATAAGGGGAGAAAAGCTAATGAAATCAGAAAAAATTTCGGATGCGGTTGTACGCAGATTGCCAGTGTATTTGCGTTTCCTCAATGAGCTGAGCCTTCGCGAAGTACCGACGGTATCCTCTCAGGAGCTAGGTCAGAAGCTCGATCTTAATCCGGCTCAAATCCGCAAGGATTTGGCGTATTTTGGGGATTTCGGGCGGAAGGGGATCGGTTACGATGTATCTTATCTTATTGAGAAAATAAGACAGATTTTGAACTTGGATCAGCAGATTAACGTAGCGCTTGTCGGGGCCGGTAATTTAGGTCAGGCGCTGTCCAACTATAACGCTTATTTGAAGGACAACATGAAGATCGTGGCTGTGTTTGACGCAGCCCCGTCTAAAATCGGCACCAAAATCAACAACATTACCGTCCAGCCGATTGAAGAGCTCGTAGAAACGGTCCGGGCCCTGGGCATCCGGATCGGGATAATTACCGTTCCTGATTTTGAAGCCCAGCGTGTCGCTGATCAGCTGGTCGCCGCAGGCATTGGGGCGATTCTTAACTTTGCCCCTACTATTTTGAAAGTGCCTGCAGAGGTGAGAATCCATGCGGCGGATTTCACAACGGATTTGCTGAGCCTTGCTTATTACTTGGATAATGGAAAGGAAACCGTAGCAGATGAGTCGTAAATTGCTTATCACGAATGGAAGCTTTGCTGTCCTGGAGCAGGATAAATCCGTCATTAACGGATTTATGCTGGTCGAGGACGATCTTATTACTTATGTTGGCTCCGAGAAGCCAGAGGTTACAGACGACGTAACTATATTTGACGGAAGCGGCTTGTTATTTCTGCCGGGCCTGATCAATACGCATGGCCATGCGGCGATGTCGCTTCTGCGCGGATACGGCGACGATATGGTGCTCCAAAAGTGGCTGCAGGAAAAAATGTGGCCGATGGAAGCGAAGTTTACCGGCAGTGACGTATACTGGGGTACAGCGCTATCCGTTCTGGAAATGATCAAGGGCGGGACGACAACCTTTCTGGACATGTATGACCACATGGACGAGGTTGCCAAAGTGACGGAGCAATCTGGAATCCGCGGAGTGCTGATGCGGGGCGCGATCGGCTTATGTCCTGCCGATGTACAGAAGCAGAAGCTGGATGAAGCCGTTGCATTTGCTAGGACCTGGCATGGCAAGGCGGACGGACGGATTACGACGATGATTTCGCCGCATGCGCCTTATACTTGCCCGCCGGACTATATTGCGCAATTCGTACAGGCGGCGCATGATCTCGATTTGCCAATGCATACTCATATGTCCGAGACGAAGGCAGAGGTGGAGCAAAACGTTGCGGATTACGGCGTCAGGCCGGTAGAGCATTTGCTGAAACTCGGAATGTTCTCGCGTCCAACGCTGCTTGCTCATGGCGTGCATTTGACGGACGATGAGATCGAGGTGCTGGCGAACCATCAGGTGGCCATTTCACATAACCCGGGCAGCAACTTGAAGCTGGCCAGCGGCGTGGCAAGGGTGCCGGAATTGCTGAAAGCTGGCGTAACGGTTTCTTTAGGAACGGATGGCGCGGCTAGCAACAACAATCTCGATATGTTTGAAGAAATTCGTCTGGCGGCATTGATTCATAAAGGGGTATCGGGCGATCCTACGGCTGTACCTGCGATCGAAGCGCTGCGCATGGGCACGGAATACGGAGCCAAATCGTTGTTCCTGGAACATACGGGCAAGCTTGCCGCGGGGATGAAAGCGGACTTTATCGCTTTGAATACGGAGCAGGCTCATTTTGTGCCGCGAACGGATTATATATCCCATGTTGTATATTCAGCAGGGCCAAAAGATGTCGAGCACGTATGGGTAGACGGGAAGCAGGTTGTAAAGCACGGCGCCTGCCTTACTTTGGATGAGGAACGCATCCGTCATGAGGCGCAGGCCGCTTTTGAGGGGCTGCTGGCCAGATCGTAATTGTGCTAATCTGCTAGATACAAATAGAATGAATTTTTGCCTGGGAAAGGAAGAGAAGGTTGAAGAAGAGAACCAAATGGATTCTGCTTTCCATCCTCATTGTGCTGCTCCTGCTCTTCGGCCTTCATCGTTACTATGTATATATTCTGCAAGATACCTGGAGCGAGGAGAAAACGGCGATTCAGCAAGCTAAACAGCAATCTGGTATCGTTGAAGTGGTGAAAACCTGGAAATCGGTTTGGGATGATGTGTGCTGGGTCGTCCAAGGGAACAACGAAGCGGGAGAAGAATTGATCGTCTGGCTGCCGGCAAATGGAGAGGCGCATGAAGAGCTTCTGGCGAACGGAAAGTCGGAGAGTCAGATGCGAAGTATTATCAAGGAAACGCTGCCTGGCATTAAAATCGTAAGACTTGTACCGGCGATCCATGACCGCGAATATGTATGGGAGCTGTTTTACAAAGAGAAAGAGCACTACTACTATCAATTTTTCCGGTTTAGCGATGGGTCAGTTTTGCCTGACAAATTTACGATGCCGAACCGATAATGAACAAACCTCGCGTAGAGCGAGGTTTTTTATTTTTTAAGCTTTAGCCAGTTGAGTGCGTGAAACGCGCGAAACAAAGAAACGCCCCGCTATGCGGGTGGAGGATTCGTTAACGATCTTTGAGAAGCATGCGCAGTTGAAGTATAAATATGGAATCGAAAATTCTGGGCAGAAGGATATTATGTACAGTGGGCTTAAATGAAGCCGCTGTTGCGAAATACATTCGTGAACAAGAAGCACATGATCGAGCCATAGATAAGCTGAGTGTAAAAGAGTATGCAGATCCGTTCAGGAGCAACAAGAGCTGTTTTATGATTCTAGCTATGATGAACGATAAACAGACAGCCCTCCACATTGCTACATCTCGTAGGTTAAAATGGAAAGTGGAAAGACCAACCATTTCAGAGCTACATAGCAAAGGAGAGCTGATACTATGCAGTCTATCACAAAATTCGTCGGTTTAGATGTATCCAAAGAAAAAATTTCGGTGGCCATTGCGGATTCAACCGGGGAAGCCCCTCGCTATTACGGGAGCATTCCACATTCGGCGGCGGCACTTCGTAAACTCATCAAAGAACTGGG
>NZ_KB907285.1:0-2030 GCF_000381905.1 Paenibacillus fonticola DSM 21315
TGCAAGCTCACGCAATTGTTCACTCTTGTGGCTGCTGATGACAAATTCATACGTACGCCCTTGGAAACTTCTGACCGCAGGCCGCGCATAGTCTGTCGGCAGCTCCAGTACAGGCATTTCGCCGCTGAACTCATCCAGCCAGTAAGCTTCCTGCTTGCGCATTTGTTCGCTTTCCATGTTCGCTTGCTGCCATGCTGCATAGTCCTTGTACTGAATCCGAAGCGGCGGCAGGTTCTTTCCTTCATACAACTGAACAAACTCCCGAATGAATAGACTCATCGATACACCGTCGGAAATGATGTGGTGCATGTCAAACAGCAGCAGATGGCGATCCTGCACGATTTCAAGCAGTCCCACCCGTAGGAGCGGTACTTGCTGCAGAGCGAAAGGACGTACAAAGGTATGAACCATTTCCGCCGATTGTTCTTCGCTTGCCTTCGTATACTCCACTGCAAACGGGACATCTTCGTAAACACGCTGTACCAGTTTCCCTTCTACCAGCTCAAATCCGGTCCGCAACGATTCATGGCGGCGGATCAGCTTCCGGAATGTTTCTTCCAGTCGTTCCCGGTCCAATTCCCCTTCTATGGTAATGACGGCCGGCATATTGTAGCTAAGTTCCCCACCATCCATCTGGCTGAGGATATATAATCTTTTTTGAGCGGAAGAAACCGGATAGTAGGTGCTCGGCTTAACAGTAGGGATCATTGCATACACAAACGAATCGCGACCTTCGATCATTCGGGCCATCTGTGCAATGGTCGGCTCCTGAAATACGGTCCGCAACGGGATCTCGGCACCTAGCTCTCTATGGATCATTGCGACCAGCGTTGTTGCCCGCAGCGAATGGCCGCCAAGATCGAAGAAATTGTCCTGTATCCCGATCGGGCTTACTCCCAGCACTGTTTCCCAAATCGACACCAGCGTTTCTTCCACCGGCGTGCGTGCAGCGATATACTCGGCTCCGGTATGCAGATGTGCTGCTGGCGCAGGCAATGCCTTACGGTCGATCTTGCCGTTAGGCGTCAGCGGCAGCCGATCGATCTGGACAAAGTACGCAGGGATCATATACCCCGGCAGCGATTGGGAAAGTACCGCACGGATCTCGCTTGCCACAAGCTCACACCCTGCTACAACATAGGCGCATAAATCCTTCTGCCCTTCTTCTGTCTCGCGCGCTACCACAACCGCTTCACGGACGGATTCGACCTTCAGCAGCTGCGCCTCAATCTCACCCAGTTCGATGCGATACCCGCGGATTTTGACCTGATGGTCGATCCGGCCCAAATATTCGATGCTGCCGCCAGGCAACCACCGCGCCAAATCTCCGGTGCGGTACATTCGCCCTCCTGGCCCAAACGGGTTGGCCACAAACTTCTCCGCCGTCAACTCTGGACGATTCAAATACCCACGCGCCAGGCCATCCCCGGCGATACATAGCTCGCCCGGGACGCCGATCGGCTGTAATTTGTTATCCTGATCCACGATATATGCACGTGTATTCGCGAGTGGAACGCCGATCGGTACTGTCGCTTCTCCACATTCCAAATGATCCACGGCATAGTACGTCGCAAACACCGTACTCTCCGTCGGCCCATAGACATGGATGATTCGGCCTTTTCCAAGCACTTCATAGGCTCTAGCTACATGACTCGCGGACACCTTTTCTCCACCGAACAAAACATGTCGAACTTGCGAAAGGCTCTCTACATCCAAATCCACGATCGTATTGAATAATGCTGTTGTCAGGAAGAAAATCGTAATCTTCTCTTCTTTTAGAATTTGCGACAAAGCCGCAATATCCAATATGTGCTCTTTTCGTATGAGAACGAGCAAAGCTCCGTTCAACAAGGCACCGAAAATATCGAATGCCGATCCGTCGAAAGCATAATTGGATAGCTGGAGAATCCGATCCTCCGGCGTTATCGTCAAGTAATGATTATTCACGACCGTCCGAACAATATTTTGCTGGGTTGTAAGCACCCCTTTGGGTTGTCCAGTCGATCCCGACGTGTAAATGACATACGCCA
>NZ_KB907285.1:2130-47210 GCF_000381905.1 Paenibacillus fonticola DSM 21315
CTGTTGTCAGGAAGAAAATCGTAATCTTCTCTTCTTTTAGAATTTGCGACAAAGCCGCAATATCCAATATGTGCTCTTTTCGTATGAGAACGAGCAAAGCTCCGTTCAACAAGGCACCGAAAATATCGAATGCCGATCCGTCGAAAGCATAATTGGATAGCTGGAGAATCCGATCCTCCGGCGTTATCGTCAAGTAATGATTATTCACGACCGTCCGAACAATATTTTGCTGGGTTGTAAGCACCCCTTTGGGTTGTCCAGTCGATCCCGACGTGTAAATGACATACGCCAGATGATCAGGGCCTGCAAGCGGAGTCAGGTTCGAACTATCCGTATCGTATATTGACTCGTCCAGGAAGAGGGTATCTCCGACATACGAAATCCGGTCTTGAAGACAGCGCTGCGACAGCACCAGTTTGGCCCCGGAATCCTCAAGCATGTAACGAATACGCTCCGCCGGATACTCCGGATCGATAGGAACATACGCGCCACCCGCTTTCAAAATCCCGAATATACCGACGATCATCTCCAATGAGCGCTCAGCCATGATCGCCACCCGATCATCCACTTGCACACCTCTCGCCCGTAGTGTCCGCGCCAGCTGATTTGCTCTTTCGTTCAACTCGCGATACGTCAGCTGGCTGCCTTCGTAGATAACAGCTGCTTTGTCCTGCGTTCGCTCAACCTGTTCTTCGAACAACTGATGAACGGTCTTCTCCCGCGGATATTCGGCTGCGGAAGCATTGAACTTGTTCAAAATTGTATTTTTCTCTTCGATGCTTAATAGGGAAACCTCAGTTATTTGATGGTGGGGATAACGAATCATTTTTTCCGCAATCATTATAATCTGTTCGAGCATTCGCTGAACTTCGTCCTCAGAGAATAGGCAGGATCGATAATGTACGTCGAGAATGATAAGCTGATCATTCAAAATTTCCTTAATATGAAGTGTCAAATCATTTCCTTCATGGCCGCAGAAATTGACTCTACTTTGAATTTTCATCTGACCTACATCGAGTAAAGTGAGCAGTTGATATTCTACTGCAATTCCAAATAATCGATTGAGGTCTTTACTGCCGCTGTGTTCCCTTATATCTTGAATTAATTGATTATAGGGATATTTTTGATGACGTAAAATGGCACTCTGTTCCTTAGCGACCCGCTGCAAAAAAGAAAATAAATCCGTTTCCGGATCTACGAAAAGCCTTGTTGCTGCCGTACTGGCGAACATTCCAACCGTTTCTTTCTCTTTCTTCGTCGTTCGATTTGCATACACGGTTCCGATCGCGATATCATTCTGATTCGTAACTTTATGCACATAAATGTAGAAAGCAGATAAGAAAAAAGTAAACATACTAATCTTATTCTGCTGACAAAATGCCGTGAAAGCGCTATAAAGTTCGCTGTTTATAATAACATTATTTCTTTTTGCTACGGTATCTGACGACAGAGGATTAAATGGTTTTATACTGATGACATCAGGTATAGTTTGAAACTTATCTAACCAATATGCTCTATCTTTTTGATATCGCTGCGAATTCAAATACTCTTGTTCTGTGATTATATAATCGAAATAAGATTCTATTTGATCTCCTGCAGTCCACGTTTCGTTTATTAACGCAGTATAGTTTTGGGCAATCTGATTCCCTACGAGATTCATGGAAATGCCATCAGATACAATATGATGAATCTTAAAGTTGTACCCGTATTGATGATTCGACATTTTAAACAAAACAAACTCAAATAGTTCAGATTGAATCAGTTCAATTGGCTTCCTATTATATAGATCCAACCATTCCTCAGCATCGTTCTTATTATGTAATTCTGAGAAGTCCTGGAATTCGATTTCCCTCTCTGCATAAGGCTCAACATATTGCTTAGGTTCGCCACTATGCTCTACAATACGGGTTCGTAAAGCCTCATTTTGCTGGATAACTAAACGAATGGATTCTTGTAATATATCAATTTTTATTTTGCCTTGGATGAAGACTGTGGCCGAAAGCGTCCCTAAAGTTGTATTCGGATATAGTAATTCTGTATACCATAGTCTTAGCTGAGCATTCGTTAGTGGAAATAATCTGACCCCATTCACATTCATTCCATTATCTCTCCTTATAAAGAATTTCACCTAAACTACATGTCTACAATCCCCTCTCTTCTAAACTTAAAATTACGAAAAATTAATATAATAGCTAAAATTACCATTCAAAAGTTTTAGTGTCAAATAATGAGATAAAATGGGTTATTATAGAAGCGGGGGTTAACCACCTGAGTTGCAGAAATTTGTAGAATTAAAAAGAGTTAAGTACTTATTTAAATTATTTTTAGATAAAATATCAAAAATTTACTTTCATCCTATATCCATCCTGTTAAACTTATGATAAGATTGTGATTATTTTCAACATATTGGAATATTTAACCGGGAAGAAGAGTTTCAATCTGTAAGCAGAAAATAATATTTTCAAGACACTTGAGGAATTGGCGGACACCTTGGTATCCATCACTGATTTCAGAATGTGAAGAATCCCATCGATCTAATCAACTTCAAGGAGATTTACCGAGCGCTTAGAGGAAACAACCGATTCCTGCGAAGATGTGGCCAACACGTTGCTGATAATCATCATGCGCAATTCATAATATTAACTTCGCAAGGGGAAAGATACATATATGGAAATAAACCTATTACTAGTTATCATTATCGTAGTGCTTGCCCTCAGTTTTGATTTTATTAACGGGTTCCACGATACAGCAAATGCCATCGCCACTTCTGTATCAACCCGTGCGTTGAGTCCGCGAAAAGCAATTATCCTCGCGTCGGTCATGAATATGATTGGCGCACTCTTATTTACCGGTGTAGCCAAGACGATCGGTGGCAAAGTGACTAACCCGTTCAAGCTGGAGCACGGTCTAACGGTTATCATTGCTACGCTAATCGCCGCGATCGTCTGGAACCTTATTACCTGGTGGAGAGGAATACCCTCATCTTCGTCGCACGCCTTGATTGGTGCACTTGCTGGAGCAGCAGTTGCTTCAAACGGCTGGAACGGCATCAATGCTAGCGGATTTACAGAAATCGTGCTGTGGCTGATTTTATCACCAGTCATTGCTTTTATCGTCGGTTTTTGCATTATGTCTCTTTTAAAAATCCTCTTTGCAAATGCCAGTCCTCATCTTACAAATAAGTGGTTCCGTACCGGACAAAGGTTCACCGCTGCGTATCAGGCGTTTACCCATGGCACAAATGATGCTCAGAAAACGATGGGCATCATTACGATGGCGCTGGTCGCTTCCGGTAACCTGACAGAATTGGAAGTCCCCTTCTGGGTTAAAGTGAGCACGGCGATCGTTATGGCGCTCGGCACCTCAGTCGGAGGTTGGAAAATTATCAAGACGGTGGGGACAAAAATATTCAAAATTGAGCCGATTCATGGATTTTCTGCGGATCTCAGCTCCGCATCGGTTATGCTGGCATTAACGTTAATGCATTATCCTGTTAGTTCGTCGCATGCGATAACTTCTTCAATTCTGGGCGTGGGTTCTGCAAAACGTTTTTCCAGCGTCAAATGGGATACGGCCAGCAAAATTGTTCGCACATGGATCATTACGATTCCAGCGGCAGCTGTGTTGTCGGCATTGATCTATTGGCTTCTTAGTTTGTTTCTTCCATAATGTACTTTTTAAAATTTCACCTCAATATTATTTAATATAGGGCCAAGAACTCGAACAAGATCCCTGTATTCGTCTCTTCTCATATGGAACAAATCATCATACTTGTTCAGTTTTTTAAACTGATTATATATTTCAATAATTTTCCTAGTATATTCGGATGGGTTATCTAATATCAATTGCTCATGTTTATCATAGACAGTTGTCTCCATCCTCATAAATAGTAACATAAAATGCAATTTCTCAGTTCCAAAGTCATCAGGAGTTATAACGTTTAATATATCTCTTAACCTTATGTCTCCCCCGATATAAGAGACCTTCTGTCTAAATAAATTTGCGAAATTAGAATTTAATTCGTCCTTTATTAAAAGCTCGATTTGGTTATCCATATTGGGACTAATCCGTACTTCTCTATCCAACAAGTCCACAATTTCCTTGAGTCTAGGTGTATCTTTCTTTAAAATATCTGATGATAGGTCATTTAGGTCTTTTATATTTTTCTTGTAATCAAAAGGAAATTCTTCGTATTTTAGTTGCTTCCTATGACCTGATTTGTTCCCTAGAATAAATACATTAATCTCATCAAAATCCTTATAAAGAGCCTTTTTTTGAAATATTTTTAACGTTTCTTCTATCTTTCTAATTTCATTCGTCGAGGTCACTTGATAACAAATACGAGAATCAAAGTCTCCTAAATCAACGGCAGGAAAATCAACTTTTATTTGGTTCAAATTCATTAAACGCATATCATAAGTTAAATTAAGAACTGGAACAAGGAAATCCTCGCAATATTTGTTAATGTCATTTAGTCTATTAACATTGTTTAGTTCTATATAATTTTTTAGCCAACCAACACACTCAAGGACACGTTTGCTTAGTTCTTGCCGATTTAACATAATCTCGACTCCCTATCTTTTCTCTCCTAGGAGACTAAATCGTGTAATTTAGTTATGAATTTTTATTACATCCGCGCAAGGCCTGAACCAATCTGCAGGTCACAAGCTACCACCTCCCCTCCCTAAGCTACAATGCAATCTTGCAGCAATTCATTGATTTTCAATCCTTTTACATTGTCTGCTATTTTTACGCTCATATATGATCTAACTCCCATATAATTATATTTGAAGAAAATTATACCATATGGTATCCCCTAAAAGAGGGGATTTGCATACAATCATATGTGAAGACAACGTTATTATTCCTGGCTCTGTCATAATACAAGGCTCATAGCCATAAGCTCCCTGGACGAGAAAACAGGGACCCATCCACCTCGGACGGGTCCCTGTTTCATTTTGTTTGCGGCTTGGCGGTTCCGTTAATCTCCGTTAATCTTCTCGAAGTACGGAGCCAGCTTGGAGCCGAGCTGCTCAAACTGCTGCTGTTCTTCTTTGGTCAGCTTTTCCTCATGTTTGATTCCTTTTTCATCGGTCATCTTCAGCTTTAGTTGCACCATCTGCTTGAACAACTCTGTATACTCCTCAAATTCGTCTTCCGTCAGCTTGCCTTTTGCTGCTTGAAGCATTTCCTCTATCTCTTGATAACTTTCCTGTGAACCGCCGTGCTGTTCAATGGTTTCAACGGAACCGAATATTTCATCGGCAAGATAGGAAGAAGCAAATACGGCAGACGGAATCAGGATTGCTGCTGCGATAATACCTGTGAGTATGCGTTTTTTCATCGAAAATCTACCTCTCTTTCCATTCACATAGTGTTGATAGGACTGTTGGACGCGTTCATACAAATCGGGTGGGCAGTGCATCGAATCCGCCACCTGGCGAAGCTCTTCACGCAAATCCTTGTCAATGGACATACGCATCTCCTCCCGTCATTTCAAATCGTTTCCGGAGTTCTTTCAGTGCCAGATGATGCCTGGATTTCACTGTGCCAACGGGGATCTGCAGAATGTCTGCGATTTCGTCCAGAGCATAATCGTGAAAATAGCGCAGGATGACGACCACTCGTAGTTTGTACGACAACTGGCGAACAAGGCTGAACAGCTCATACTGCATTTCGGACTGCAGGACAGCTTTGTCCGTCCATTCGAACTGTTCACATGTCATCTGGCGGTTTCGTTCAAAGAGACGAATTCGCCGCCAGGTCTTTCTTTTCCAATCCTGGACAAGACGGACAGTAATCCCGTGCAACCAAAACCGGACCGGCCGATTCGGATCGTACTTGTGAAACGACCGCCACATGTGCATGTAAACTTCATTCACGATATCCTCAATGTCCTGTTTGTTGTAGACGAGAAAAGCAACTGTCCGATAGACGTCTTGGTGAGTCGCCTGATAGACAAGCTGAAAGGCTGACTCATCGCCGAGCGTCGCTTTCTCAAGCCACGGAAGTAACTCTTTATCATTCATGGGGGCCCCTCCTGAACGTGTTACAACTATTAATTCGCTCCCAAGCGGAAAAAGGTTCAGTAAGAAAATAAACTTTTTACGGAACTCGTCATTTTATTTGCTTTATTAACTCTTTTTTGCTAAATGAATCCTTTGTCTAAACATCTTTTTTGTTCTGAGCTAAAACTTGGGTGTTCCAGTATCTTGACAGGTAAACAAAATGGAAGCGCGTACCTTTTGCATAAGTCAAAAATAACTTCAAAAAATCGCGATTGTGATAAATGAAATAGCCGACTGAATTTGGGCCTCGACTTCTATTCTTACTTCATCTGGGTTTGCATTTTTTTCAAAATCGGATCCCTCATCGTAGAAGTATCCATGTTCATTGGTTAGACTAGAGAAATTCTTCAGTTTACTTACTGTTTTATAGTAACGACTTTTGTGACTGGTCAAAGTAATATGTATTCCGACATTCAATGAGCTTTTGTACATCGTAGCGCTGCATCGTGAGCATCATCTGCCGGTACCATTATTCATGTTGATGTAATGGCGTCGAATGAATGAGGCAAATTCACTTTTTATAGATTACAATTTCAACACCGTAATGGGGGCCGTTACTAACAGCGACTCGGTAAGAACCTGATTTAAATTCCTTTAGTGGTGTCGAGAATCCAAGCTTTCCTGTGTTAGAGTTCTTATCCACCAACTTCACTTGCTTTATGATTTCGTCTACTACCTTAGGATCAAGATGTTGTTTTAAGATGATACTGGTTTCCGCACATTGAGTAGAAAAATTGCTTGTTTTTTCATCATAAGCTACACCGATCATGAACAAACGGCCATCTTGCCCTTCCTCGCTTTCAAAGGGTCCATCCATGATAGTTAAACGATTTTTCGTATAGCGTGAATTTTTATCGTATGTAATTGTAAAACCGTGAACATTTTCTTTTTTTAATATGATAGATGAAGGTTTTTTAAATATATTTATTGATTTATTAGAATAATCATGTGTGTTGTAATTATAGGACGAGAACACACTTATGACATAGTTGTTGTCTTTAAAGTCTTTTGATTCATTCTTCTCCCCTTTCATGTTATATCTCAAGTAATTCATGATGGAATCTACGACTTTACCGTTAATTTTTTGCCTCATGATTTTTTCAACATCGCTATATTGCTTCTGTAAATTTGCATTTTCCAGGTCTAAATTTATGTCTAGACTAAGTTGTGTATAGTCATTTCCTAAGACATCATACGGCCCTCTGCTAAAAGTAAATCGAGAGTCTGTTTCGTAATGTGTCCTGTATCTCGTGTAATTCACTTTAAATCCGAAAATGTTCTCCATCTCCTGAATACCCTGATCCTCACGCGAAGCCTCATCCATAATCAAGTAGTAGTAGTTATGGACCCAATCTGTCTTGAGTTCTATTTCAAGCTTGTCTGAAAACTGCTGAAGGTCAATATATGGAACCTTATCAACAAATAATTCAACCAGCCCTTCGCTGATGATGTCGCTGTATTCCAACGTATAGCTGTTGTTGTCTTGCTGTTTAAACGTTACGCCAGTGGTCTTGCTTATTTCCGACAACGGTAAATAGAGGCGATTATTACGGTAGAACGTATCGCCGTTAAATGGGATCTCTTCACCATTCTTAACCATGATCACCTTGTGTTTTTTTGCTGCATGGCTAATCCCTGGCATTAAGGAGATTGCGACAACAAAAGCTAAAAATATGAATAAATAACGCTTCCCCATACGAATACCTCCTAGGTTTATAAACTCATAATTCCATTTTCCAAAATAACCCTAGCTTGTCAACCTATCCTTTTGTTTCCTCGACCCGTATGAAACTGGACTTTAGTCGAGGCCTTCTACCTCCCGCGGTCTGTTCCAAATCACTGAGGATTTCGTTAAAATATAACCAAGTTTTCTTGGAGGAGCGATGGTTGATGAATTACGAACATAAAATACGGAGGGAAATTGCCGGCTGGGAACAAAAAATGTTCAAACCGCCGGGATGGCTGGAAAAAACATCGAAAACAATCGGAAATCGAATAAACCACTTCATTCCCCCGAAGGTACACGACATCATTACGACCACCATCCGATCGATCGTGCGCACGGCCTTGTTCGGCGCGGAATATACGCCTAGCCGTTCGGTAAAGTATTCTCCTGAGCTCGAGGCTGCCGATCAAGAAGCGAAAGAGTTGTTTGCTTTGTACCAAAAAATCGCGGTTGCCGAAGGTGCCGGCACTGGAGCAGGCGGCATTGTGCTTAGCATGGTAGACTTTCCGGCGTTAATTGCGATTAAGATGAAATTTTTGTTCGAGCTAGCGCATGTTTATGGCTATGACACCAAACATTTTTCTGAGCGGGTGTTCATTCTCAAAGTATTTCAAATGACGTTTTCGGGGCCGGAAAATCGTGCGAGGCTGCTCTCCTCTATCAAAAATTGGCATAATGAAAAAGAACAATGGCTCTCCGACGCCGAATACTCCCGTAATATGGACTGGGAGACATTCCAAATCGAGTACCGCGACGCCATCGACTTCCGGAAGTTGCTGCAGATGCTGCCAGGGATCGGCGCTTTCGCAGGCGCATGGGCAAATTACACCATTCTCGAGGAGCTGCGCGAATTCGCCATGAACGCGTACCGACTCCGCCGACTGCACGATGATTTTGTGGTTATGGGATAGTCTTCTCTCTGCCGCCATAAAGTTCAAGAGGTATGGTTGCTTAACAACAATGGCAGCTCATCATAGGGATGAGCTGCCTTTAGGTTTAGCGGATATGATCGATTCATAGAGCAAATCCGTTCGTATTCCCCTACGCGATAGATTTCTGCTCTAAGTTTAAGGAATATTTCAATTCTGTTTTTAATCCCTGTAAACATTAAGCTATTTTCTGTTTGTATGCGCGCATCGCAAACATATATGCGACGATCAGTATCCCTAAGCACCATGCGAGAGCAATCCAAATATTATTGCCGACAGGCTCGGAATTCAGCAACGAGCGCACCGTTTCGATTATGGAAGATACAGGCTGATTTTCGGCAAACACGCGGACGGCGGCTGGCATGGTTTCGGTCGGGGTAAAAGCGGAGCTGATAAACGGCAGGAATACTATCGGGTAAGAGAATGCGGTCGCCCCTTCCATGGATTTTGCCGTGAGGCCCGGCAGGACCGCGACCCATGTCAGCGCCAGCGTGAACAGCGAGATTATCCCCGCTATGGCAAGCCAGGAGAGGATGCCCGCGCTGGAACGGAATCCTATAATAAGGGCAATAAGGATAATTACAACGACAGAAATCGCATTGGAAACAAGCGAGGTCAGCACATGCCCCCACAGCATCGACGAGCGTTTTATAGGCATGGAACTAAACCGCGCAAAAAGTCCTCCCCGTACATCCATAAACAGCCGTAAAGCGGTGTAGGATATGCCGCTGGCGATAGCCATCAGCAGCACACCCGGCAGCAAATAACTCACATAGTTCACATTTTCGTCCATGCTCGTTTTTATCGCACCACCGAATACGTAGACGAATAACAACATCATCATGATCGGTACAATTGCGACCGTAATAATCGTATCCGGGCTGCGTAGAATGTGGCGCATGGAGCGCCCGAACAGAACGCCTGTTTTGTTCTTCATTAATTGCCCTCCTTTTTGCCAATGATTGCAAGAAATATTTCCTCCAACGACGGCTGTTTTTCGATGTATTCGACTTGCGCGGGCGGGAACAGCTTTTTTAATTCCTCAAGCGTCCCGTTTGCGATGATCTTACCCCCGTGCAAGATTGCGATTTTGTCAGCAAGCTGCTCCGCTTCTTCCAAATACTGCGTAGTCAGCAGAATCGTCACGCCGCTGCTGGCAAGTTCCTTAATGGTTTTCCAGACTTCAAGCCGTCCCTCCGGGTCAAGCCCGGTCGTCGGCTCGTCAAGGAATATGACGGGGGGCGTTCCCACGAGGCTCATTGCTATATCGAGCCTGCGCGTCATGCCGCCGGAATACGTTCCAGCCCGTCGATTGGCCGCATCGCGGAGTCCAAAACGTTCAAGCAGGCTGTCGGCAACTTGGGCGGGATCAGAAATACTGCGCAATTTAGCAATAAGAACAAGGTTTTCCCGCCCGGTAAGAATACCGTCCACTGCAGCGAATTGTCCCGTCAGGCTAATGGATTGCTGCACCTTGCCCGGCTGGCGTTGGACGTCAAAGCCGCAGACGCTCGCTGTGCCGCCATCAGGCCTAAGAAGCGTTGAGAGAATTTTGACGGTCGTGGTTTTTCCCGCGCCGTTGGAGCCGAGCAGTGCGAAAATTTCGCCGCGCCGCACCTCGATATCAACGCCTTTCAGGACTTCCGTATCTTTGAACGATTTTCTTAAATCTTTCACTTGAATTGCGGTTTCTGTCACCTTGAATCCTTCCCCCTTCCGAGTTTTTTCAGTATGTCGCGATTTAACGCCTCGCGCCAGTTTTCCGTGTATGTCTCGGAGCTGCGCAGAAGCTCGTCGCAGAACGCGGCCACGTCCTCACCTGTAATCTCCAGAACATGCTTGCCGTCCGCCGCGCCGGCCTCGAACAGCTCTATCAGGCCATAATGGATCTTCATCATGTCATAGCCGTATCCTGCCGCGAACATCCACATGTGTCCCTGGATTTTCTTAAATACGTACTGATAGTCTTTTGGCAGAACCGCCACCCTTGCCATCTGTTGCTTGTACTCGCGCTTGCTCTCAATCATTTTTTTGATATTCAAATAGTTGTCGAAAAACTCAGACATCTGATTGCTCCTCCTTTAATTGATTGATTTTCGATGCGACGAACTCCCATTTTTCCCAGAACTGACGCAGTTCCTCGCGCCCCGCGTCGTTGAGAGTAAAAAAGTTTCGCGGAGGACCCTTGTCAGATGGCTTTTTAGCGACATGTACCAGCTTGTTTTTTTCAAGCCGGAGCAATATGGTGTACACTGTTCCCTCCACAACATCTGTGAAGCCGAGGGCGTTCAGCCGCCGCGTGATTTCGTAGCCGTAGGTTTCTTTGCGGCTTATAATTTCAAGGACGCAGCCTTCAAGCACACCTTTGAGCATTTCTGTTAGGTTTTCCAGCACAATCACTCCTTGCTATTCAGTATGGCCGATATTCAGTACTACTAACTACTGCTATATAGTAACACTAAGTAGTTGAGTTTGTCAAAGCGATTGTTCTGATAATGAATTTCATCTTAGATAAGCGATTACGGTACGCTATGAACCTGAATTTAAGGAAGTTGAAAAAGTAGGTGGAACATTTGGGATAGATTTGTTCATGGGAAAATGATACATTATTATGGATGAAACAGCACATGTGTTCGTTATCGATGTGTGTTATTAGGATAATGTGCAAGTCGGAATATACGTTTAGGCTCATATTATTTATATTTCGGGAGGGCATCGGCATGGACAACAATTCTGTTAATAGAACAAACATTATAGGCGCTGGCGAGGTTGGCAGCGCTATCTCGGTCGATATGGATAAGCATTCTATTCATAAAATGAACAGCAACTTTTGGGACACAAAAGGAAATGAAATCTTAGGGGCGACCTCACTTCCTCTATATGGAGCATTTGTCTCAGAAGAAAAGTGCCAGCTTTTTGGTGATGTCTCAGGAAAAAAGCTGCTGGAGATCGGCTGTGGAAGCGGTCAATCCTTGCAATATCACGGGGAACGCAAAGCATCTGAACTGTGGGGTATGGATATATCAGAAAACCAAATCGAAAAGACAAGGCAGCATTTGACGGCGTGCGGTCTTACAGCGCAATTGGTCTGTTCTCCCATGGAAGAAGAATGCGGCATACCTAAGGATTATTTTGACTTTGTTTATTCGATTTATGCCATAGGCTGGACCACCGACCTTGAGGGTACTTTTTCCCGGATTGCTTCTTACCTAAAAAAAGACGGCGTATTTATTTTCAGTTGGTCTCACCCTATACACAAATGTGTTGTTGCAGAAAATAATACGCTTGCTTTTAAAAAAAATTATTTCGATGAATCTTGGTATTCGGTGTCTCTCAATGAAGGCACGCTGACATTATCGGACCGTAAACTATCAACCTATGTAAATGCGCTCTCAAAAGCGGGATTTGTCATTGAGCAAATGATTGAACAATCTGATGAGGAAATAATACAATCTTGTGGAGATAACAATGAATTTGCAAAAAAAGCGAAGATGCTTCCTGTAACTTTTGTATTCAAAGCAAGAAAACACTAGTATACTATATAATCCAATGTACCTTAATAATATAACTTGGTAAGTTATAAGTACCTGGAGGCGACAGCTTCAGCTAATTGTCCGTTCTGGAAAGAGTCTGCTGTAAGGCAGACTCACTTAAAAATGAAGGCTTTTCTGGAAAACGGTTATGACGGGCGCAAAGCGGCCGCTATACATATTGCTTAGTCTGCTTCTTGTACATCCGGCTGTATCTTCCGTCTTGCCTGATTAAGTTAGCGTGTGAGCCATCCTCAACGATTTCGCCTTGATCAAATACCAGTATCCGGTCAATGCACATTTGCAGTCGATCCCATCGGACGGTGGCTTTCCCTAATTACGTATCACTTAGTACGGTAGATAGTGAAATAAGAACCGGTCCGGCGAAATCGGAAGCGTCCTCGCCTTTCGGATTATGAATGCGGAACAGAAAAACGGCCCCTGTTTCTGATGCCCACACTATATAATCGCTTATGCCTTCCGCTCCGGAAGCTTGAAGGTATAGTTCTGTGGAAACAAGAGGATGTTCAACCAACTCGCCGCTGTAATCGGATACCTCTCCGAATTGACTTAACTCTTCCTTACCCGCAGCTTTAAGCTGAGCCGAATCATAATCGGAAGGCAGCGGTTCAATGTCCACATAATAATCCGGATTGCTGCTTAAAGATAAGCGGCCCGCAGCTGCATCAAATGCAAATTTTTCAAAGACATACAAGGAAAATCCTTCACCCTGATGCAGGACCGCCTCCAATGATTGATTTCCCTCGGTCGTCATCAGCTCAAAGCTCTCGGTTTCTGGGCGAGTTGCCTCTTCGACTGGCTCCTGCCCGGATAAAGGGGATGAAGCCGATTCAGTTTCTGGCGCTGCTGTTTCCGGGGGAGCTGAAGACTCTGTTTCTCCTGTACAAGCGGAAAGTATGAAAACCAAGACGACAAAGGGAATGCTTATCCAAAGGGGATACCGATTTTTCAATTTGATCGCTCCTTTTGATCTTGACACTACGGGTCTGCATATTCTATGTGTACAATAAATCAACGATCTACCACTGCCTTATGTTGCAACGATATGTTATTATCTACGAATCATTTTATGATTTATATTACTTGGTGGTTTACCCAATTCACCCCGACGCATTACTGGGTATTTGGATACCATACCAGCCGCCTACATCACATTGGCCAAATTCATTACTTCCCACTGCCACCACCGTGCCATCCGATTTAAGACCGATAGTATGAGTGCAACCTGCCGCTACCGCCACAATATCCCGCCAGCTGCTTACATCGCATTGGCCCTGTTCATTCCAACCCACAGCTACCACCATACCGTCTGGATTAAGACCGATGGTATGATAACTCCCCGCCGATATCGCCACAATACCGCTCCATCCGCTTACATCGCATTGGTCATGCTTATTCAAACCCATAGCTACCACCGTGCCATCTGATTGAAGACCGACAGTATGGAGATAACCCGCCGCTACCGCCATGATGTTAGTCCAATCACTTACATTGCGTTGGCCATACCGATTAATGCCCACAGCCGCTACCGTACCGTCCGACCTAAGCCCGACAGTATGCCAGTCACCTGCTGCGACTGCCACCATATCACGCCAGTCGCTTACGTTACATTGGCCTTCATTATTTCGACCCACAGCTACCACCGTACCATTCGATTCAAGACCGATAGTACGACGCCAACCCGCCGCTACCGCAACAATATCACGCCAATCATTTACATCGCATTGGCCATGCTCATTCCAACCCACGGCCACTACCGTACCGTCTGATTTAAGCCCGATGGTATGAGCGTTACCCGTGTTCGTAGCCATATGAACATTTCCCGCCGTGACTGCCACCATATCGCGCCAGTCATTTACATCGCATTGGCCATATTTATTATCACCCACAGCGGTCACCGTGCCGTCCGATTTAAGCCCAACGGAATGACGACGCCCTGCCGCTATAGTAACTTTAGGCCACCGTTTTATCATAAATTCCGCTTCTTTCTGTGAAATAGAATCCATATCTTACCTCCTAAAACATAAACGTACATATAAGTATCTACTATTTCCATGCGAGATTCCATATTCACATCAAATTTCTCAATTGCAATCAAAAAAGTTCAGCAGATTGTAAAGGTGTAAATCATTTACTAAATGCCATCTATAGTGTATATACAAATTACGGCATCTATACTAATTATGATTATTATGAAAGATGAGGTAAATCGTTCAATGAGAAAACAATTGTTCTTTATTTGTGTTGTCACAATTTTTGTATTAAGTGGGTGTGTAAGCCAACAATCAGAAAACAATAAAGGGCTCATAAAAAGTGACGAAGATATTAAACAGTTAGTTAGTGAATATAGTAGTGGTAATATAGAAGACCAATCTGCTTCAATTAATTCAACGCAGCTAATAGTTACAAACCAGGATAATACTCAGTTAACCTATGCACTGCCGAAAGATGAGTTCTTTGTTTCTATTGCCCCATACATTGAACAAACACATCCTTGCGCAACCCATAGCTTGACTGGTTGCCGAGGAGAATTGGTAAATAAAGAGTTTGAGGTATATATTGAAGATAGCGAAGGAAACGTTATACGAGATGAAAAATTAATGTCAAATTCCCATGGATTTATTGATTTATGGCTGCCGAGAGATAAAGAATACCGCATCTCGATTACCCAGAATGAGAGAACTGTCGAATCCAAGTTTTCAACGTTTGAAAGTGACGACACCTGCATTACAACCATGCAATTGACATAAAAGGCTGAAAATCCTCTGCAATAATAAAGGAGCACTTGTCATCGACAAATCTGCTCCTTTATTCATTTATTTTCGTACAATAAATCAAAGTAACTCCAGAGCTTTCAGTAAGGCATATCACTTGATTTGGCGCCTTCTTGAGAATAATACGCAATCGGAAACACTGGAGCCAAAAGATGTCAGCGTTAGAAAGAAATTCGCCCCATGCAAAGTGACGCTTTTCCAATACAGACTTTGCATGAGTGAAGGAAGTCACAGACAATCCCAATAGATTCTCCATCAGTAAAGCCCTCCTTACTTTACCGGTATACCATATCTTATGTTGAGTAGATTTACTGTCTATCAAGATTTTGAGTGAATATTAGCTGTTTCGATATATGCTCTTAAGGTCTTGATAAACGTGCGCATGGCGTATCCGATATATCTATCGCTGCGGTAGATCAGACAAATATCCTGAGAAGGTGTAGGATTCCTCAAATGAACTGCTTTGATGTCTGTATTGTTGAGATTAACCAGTAGCAAACGCGGCAGAACACAGGCACCAACTCCGTTCTGCACCATCTGAAGGATAGAGGATAACGTTGTCGTCACCATATGCGGCTTAAGAGTAAACCCGTTGTCCATACAAAATCGGTCGATCAGCTTGCGACATTGATGATCAGGGGGAAACATGACCATCTTCATGGTTCGTAGCCTGCTTAAGGAGATGAATTCTTCCGCAGCAAGAGGATCATTCGTACTTACCGCCAATGAGAACTCCTCGTGAAACAAGGGAATGGATGTAAGACGTTCATCGATAACTGGTCCAATGGTTATGCCGATATCGATGCTTCGATCCAAAACTTGTTCTGTTACTTTCGTGGTTTCCAGAAGGGACAGCGAGATGGCGGGATAGGTTTGATGGAAGTTCAGTAACAAGTCATTAAACACCAGATCTGCATCACCGGGCAAGACGCCGATGGACAACGATCCTCCTCGCATCTGCTTCAGATCAGCAATGGCATCGCTCGCTTGTTGCAGATGCCCGAACACGGCAGCTCCATGTTCATGTAGAATCGCCCCAGCTTCTGTGAGGACAATTGTTTTACCTATACGATCGAATAATAACACCCCTAATTCTTCTTCCAATCTTCTTATCTGCTGGCTGATGTTGGGTGCACTGACTCCCATTTTTTCGGCTGCTCTCGTGAAATGAAGCTCTTCACAAATAGCCATAAAATACTGTAGTTGTTTTAACTCCACTGCTCTCCCCCCTGTTATTCAAGTGAATCGCTGAATACAATTTAATGATTATTATTACATCATCTATTTTCCTGTCAATGATAATCGTTAACTTTTACTTAACATTCTGGTAATACCGACTGCATTGATGAAGAGTTCCATGCAACCTATACTAGGAACAAATCAAGCGGTATTCATTACAAAGGAGGGAGTTAATATGTCAGATACGATTATCAACACAGCAAGAATCGTACGTCAAGTTGTGCTGCAGCAGGTGCAGGCGATCCCTGAGGAACTGTTTGACATTCATCCCGAAGGTTTCAATAATACAATTCGCTGGAACATCGGTCACATGATTTTTTGGATGGATAAATACTCCACTCTATCCTTCGGATTCCCGTCTTCAATTCCCGCTCAATATGAGGAACTGTTTAACTCTGGAACAAAGCCCTTGGATTGGACGACTGCTCCGCCGTCAAAGGATGAGCTGACCCAATTGTTAATGAAACAGTTGTCTAGTTTCTCTGAGCTGAAACCCGAATTACTAGACAAAAGTCTGGTATCGCTATTTGAAATAGGGCCATTCCAATTCAATATCGCTGGCGAGTTGTTCAACTTCGCTCTGATTCACGAAGCCATACACTTAGGAACCATTTCGAGTCAGCTAAAGACTCTATCGCGTTAGCCAATGAAAAACTCAGTAATTGAAGTGACTAGTAGACTATATTGGAGGATTCTTTCATGGAGAAATCTGCAGACTCAGCCCCATCCCGGACTCGCTTAGCGTTTGATGCTTTTAGACAGGCTTTAGAGAGAGGACATACAGACGACTTTCTTAAGATAGTCACGGAAGATTTTCATTTCTTCGTTCCGCTCCCGCTTGAGGGGTGGAATCACAAGCAGAAAGGCAAAGTACGGTTCGAGGAATTGGTTAAGTTTGAGCGCTCTCTATTTCAGATGCAATTAATCCCACTTGTCGTTCTTGAGAATGAGAACAATGGGATGGTGGTGTTTCACGCGGAGGGTCCGTTGAACGGGCGATTTTTTAGCAATGAGCTTGTGATCTTCTTTGAGTTTGAGGCAGAGCAAGTCCGCTCTTTCCGTGAATACGTAGGTATGCCGTTAAAAAATTATGAGACCCCATAATAGATACTCCCCCTGAAGAAAAGCTCCTGTTAGTATACAGGAGCTTTTTTCTTCACCTCGTTAAGCCGGTGGAATGCTCTGCGGGCTGTTAAATACATTTTGCGGATCGTATTTCTCTTTTACTCTCTTCAATCTCGCGTATATAGTTAACTTTGTGTTTGTAATTATTATTTTCTCAAAATCTTCTCCATCGCTTTTCCCTTGGCAAGCTCATCGATCAGCTTATCCAAATAGCGAATTTCCTGCATCGTGGGCTCTTCGATGTCTTCCACTCGAACACCGCAGACCACACCTTTGATTAGAGTACGGGAAGGATTTATTTGGGCAGCTTCCGCAAAAAATGTCTCAAAGTCTGTTTTTTTCTCCAGATGCGCTTCTAACTCTTCCTGGCTATACCCTGTCAACCAACGGATGATTTCATCGACTTCTGCTTTCGTACGGCCTTTTTTCTCCGCCTTTGTAACATAATGGGGATAGACACTTGCGACACTTGTTGTATAAATCCGATGTTTGGTCATGATCGCCCTCGCTTATATGATTTTTTTATTTTTATTATAGTAAAAATAAAGCCGGGTTTAAACGTGAATGTAAGATTTAACAACAGGCATAGACACCTCGTTCGGACATCTTTACGTGTCGCAGGAGTAAAAAGTTATTTTTTCCTTACTGGTATCCAAATTTCCCCGGCATCATGCCCAGCCATTCCATAAAAGCTAGGGCCTTCCACCTGTTCATAGCTACATCTATAACCTTGGCATCTGTTGTCTGCAGTTCAAAAGCTGCTAATGTCAACCGCCGACGTCGAATGTACTCAGATAACGATACTCCCGTAATAAACGGAAACATTCGTTGATAATGATAAGTAGAACAACAGGCGATCTGCGCGATTTGATCATATGAGATATTGTCCGCCAGATTTGTTTCTGCATGAAAAAATCAGCATATCGATCAAGATCTCCCCGTTCTATTTTCATGAAGTTGACCCCAATCGGCCATATGATCCTGAGAATCACCCGCTACGTTTATCCCAATCACTAGTTGGATAGTATTTATATCTTCCTGCCGGTATTTTTGCAACGTATCAGTCTTTCTTTTAACAGCAGGAACTAGAAAGTGCCTATGGAACTATGAAATCTACACAAGAACATCGAATTATTGAAAATGCAACGGTATTTGATTTTGAGTTGACGGACGAAGATATGAAGCGCATTAATGAACTGAATCAGAACTACCGAGTTGGTCCTGACCCGGACAATTTTGACTTCTAAAACATTTTCGGAGGCACAAATATGCAATTGAATTTGCAAGGAAAAACGGCGCTGGTGACGGGTTCTACATCAGGAATTGGAAAGGCAATCGCCTTGTCGTTAGTCTCGGAAGGCGCCACAGTACTTATTAATGGACGCCGCGAAGAAAAAGTGAATCAGACGATACAAGAAATTCAAGCCAAGTATCCTGAAGCTATCCTTAAGTCCGTTGTCGCTGATCTAGGAACAGAGCAAGGATGCCAAAAGGTTATTAGACAGTACGCTGAAGTAGACATTCTTATTAACAACCTTGGCATTTTTGAGCCTGTACAATATTTTAATATCTCTGATGAAGATTGGTTCAAACTGTTTGAAGTCAACATCATGAGTGGTGTCCGGCTGACTCGCCATTATCTGAAACAAATGATTCGCAAAAAAGAAGGCAGAGTCATCTTTATCGCTAGCGAAGCAGCGATTATGCCATCTCAAGAAATGGCTCATTATAGCGCGACCAAAACGATGCAGCTCTCGCTCTCCCGCAGTTTGGCCGAGCTGACTACAGGAACAATTGTGACGGTCAATACGGTTATGCCTGGTTCCACTTTAACAGAAGGCGTGGAAACGATGTTAAATACCCTTTATCCTAATGAGAAATTGACCATAGCCGAAGCAGAACAACGATTTATGAAAGAGAACCGGCAAACCTCCATTATCCAAAGGCTTATTCGTCCGGAAGAAATTGCACATTTTGTTACCTTCTTAAGTAGTCCGCTCTCTTCGGCTATTAATGGCTCCGCGTTACGAATAGACGGAGGATTAGTACGTAGTGTGTTTTAATAAACAGTTTTAGCAGTGTACAGAACAGATCCCCGTTAGACATATAGGGGGACCTGTTCACCATTACATATACTTTTAGAAGCAGGTATACCATAAAATAACGGACGAAGGAAAGCTTCCGAACGAATACGTCGGAAATATAAAGCCCTGTGTAAAACCAAATGGATTGGTAGATGTGACAAACATAAGAAAAACGTTAAAGGTACGAGTGACAATTAGCGTCCATCGGTTCTGACAGCCTGCAGCAAATGACACGGCGCCTTGGGCCGGCTGCTGAAATACGAAGTTCTGCGCTAGAGCCGGAGACTGCGATAGCTGCTGAAACGTACCCAGTAATTGAGGCGGTGGCGGCGTAACACCTGGAGGCAATCCCGCTCCAGGCCCTCCCCCAGGTGACGGAAAGAAAGGCGAAAATGGAGCGAACGCTCTGTGGCTATTCATGAATCTCATCCTCCCACTTCAGCATCGACATACATCGTTACGCTACAGTATGCATAGGCGTTAGCACATGTTCTTCGAACTGAACGGGAATTGCTCTATTTTTGCTCTTCAGCCGTTACAATATTTCAATATAACCTTCTGTTCCATGCACGCGAATACGTTGCCCCTCCTTGATCAGCTTGGTGGCATTTTCTACACCGACAACAGCTGGTAAGCCATACTCACGTGCAATAACTGCTCCATGCGTCATCAATCCACCTACTTCGGTGACTAGGCCTTTGATGGATACAAACAATGGTGTCCAGCTAGGGTCTGTAAAGGCGGTGACTAATATATCTCCTTCTTCTAAATCTGCATCCTCCATATTTAAGATGACACGTGCCCGTCCCTCGATCATTCCGGAGGAAACAGGCAAACCTGCAATAGCTTCGGCTGGAAGATTTTCTCTCTTGTACTCCCCTGCAATGATTTCACCATCTGATGTGATCACCCGCGGCGGAGATAATTTTTCATAGAATCGGTATTCGTCTTTTCGTTTACTAATGATTTGGCCATCCAGTTTGCTGGTGCGTGCAGCTTCGTGAAATTCCTCAAAACTGAGGTAGTATATATCTTCCTTGTCATGAATAACGCCAGCTTGCACAAGTCGCTCGGCCTCTTTCAGTAAAGCCTGTTTATAAACGAAGTAGCGATTCACCATGCCATATTTGGGATATTCCCTATACCCGATAAATTTCCGGATGAGGTCGATCTTTTGTTTGGTTTCGCGGGCTTTTTGTTCGCCATCCGGCAGCTGTTTCAAGCGATCTAGTAACTCTTGTTCCTTTGCCAAAGCTTCCTTTCGTCCTTGCTCAAATTTTCGATGGCTTTCTTGAGGTCCAAAATTTTTGACGTTGCTAAGAATCAACGGGACAAGTGCAATTGGTTTTTCGCTCCAGCGGGTTCTGGTAATATCGATTTCACCGGTACATCGCATGCCGTATTTGTCCAGAAAAGCGTCGATCGCCTCTTTGGTTTCCAGCCCGCCATTCAACTGAAGCAGTTCATCCCCAAAGTCATCCTCTTTAACATGTTGCAAATATTCAATGACTTCCGGATAAGGGCGGATCGTATCTGCAACATCCAATAACGCCAGGCCCATTTCTGAAGTAATATTGCCCGGTACAGATTGAGAAAGTGTGTCGGCTGCATTTTTTTCACCCAACCACTTGTACATGTTTTCATTAATCCATGATGAAGCATTCATAGCAGCCATAATTACAGCCGAGCTTTGCGGATCAAATAAAATTCTCTTTAATTCATGGATATCCTTGAGGATAAAATCGAACAAATCCACTCCGGATTTCGTTTGGATGTGCTGTTTCAATACTTCGATCGAGGTTTGACTCTGCTTAATCAAATCAGGAACCATGGACGGATCGGGTTCGCTTGGTGCTTGAACACCCGCTGACGATGTAGCGTTATGGCTTGGGCTGGAACTCTGGTCTTTGTTCTCATTTGGCAGCAGTTTTATAAAATCCCCCCGCTCAATGATGGTCAGAAGCGCGTCTTTAATGAGCGGATCGGACTGGCCCAGCGTATTTAATATTATTTCTCTGCTTGCAGACGAAGCCAGCATAGGTGTCACATCGACAAACAACCTTCCGCCAGCTTTACGCATCGGTGCCGGAGTCGTTAACAGATAAAAAGAAAGTCCCAATGGTTTTATGGGGTCCGTCATCATTTGCTGATGCCCGACAGATACATAGACGTGATTTTCTTGATCATTCGCTTCAGGGATCGGGAATAACGTCGTGATGGGTCGACTCTGGACAATGTGGAAGGTATCGTGGACCAAACACCATTCGATATCTTGTGGCTGGCCGAAATATGCTTCGATCTGTCTCCCGATGCGTGCCAGTTGTAAAATTTGTTGTTCCGTCAGTGTTTGTGCCTTTTGCTGATCAGGATCGATTTGCTGTGTCTCGGTTCCGCCTTCTTTTCAGCCATAGATTGCCAATGATTTCGCTGCTATGATCTTTTCGACGATTTTACCTTCCTGTACTTTATAACCATCGGCAGATACCAAACCCGAGACCAGCGCTTCTCCGAGTCCGAAACTGGCATCGATAGATAACACCTTTCGGTTAGAAGTCATTGGATCAGCGGTAAATAAAATTCCCGAAGCCTGCGGGAAAACCATCCTTTGAATGATCACGGACAAGTAAACCTGACAGTGGTCGAATCCATTTTGCATACGGTAGAAGACCGCGCGATCCGTAAACAGGGAAGCCCAGCATTTGCGGATATGCTTCAGAATGGCTTCTGTGCCGATAATATTTAAGTACGTGTCTTGTTGACCCGCAAAAGAGGCATGCGGCAAATCTTCAGCAGTCGCACTAGAACGTACGGCATAAGCATGCTCCTCGCCAAGCCGGGAGAGATATTCTGTCACTGCTTCCACAATATCGGAAGGAATTTCTTCCTCCATAACGGTTTGCCTGATCTCCCTGCTGATTTCAGCAATCTGGCCTCGATCTTCTACATTCAGCTTGGTTAGTTGATCCAATAAAGCATGATACGTTTCGTTTTCTGCGATGGCTTTTTGATATCCCACGGTGGTCACACAAAATCCTACGGGCACATGTATTCCATCCATTTTTGATAATGTGCCTAAATTTAACCCTTTCCCGCCAACGAGCCAAAGCTGGTTTTTTTCGATTTCCTGGAAGCCGAGAACCAAAGAACTCATACAACATCTCCCCTAACCATTGGATTGAGAAAAAATCATTTGACAAGAGTTTACCGGCGTGGTACACTTAAAATGTAAGATACGATACTTATGTCTATTTAAAATTAGACAGTGATGATCTGATTGTATCATCGTGTCTGTTCATATGCAATATTAAAGAACCTGGTGAATATGACCAGGTTCTTTTTTTGTGATTTTCCACGAGTACAACCATGTTCGAGCCGGGCTCAGTCATTCAGCATAAGGAAATACTGAAGTTCCTTCGCTTCCTTCATTACAGTTTACGTCCGCTCTTCCTTCCATGACTCAGCTGAATCAGTCATCAACTGGCTGATTTGCGCCATCTCAACCGGGGTTAACGGTCCGAATTTTATTGCCTCCGCATTCTCAATTACCTGCTGTACAGTACGGAAACCTGGAATGGGGAGCGTCGTATCGCTTTTTGCCCAAATCCACGCAAGAGCTCCTTGGGTCAGCGTCCGGCCATTTGAAGTCAAAATATCCCGGATCGCTTGCAGTTGATGTGTCATCACCGGGGATGGAATTCCGTCTTTAAAGTATTCCAACCAGTCCAAGTTGTTTCTGCGCCGAATATCTTTAGGATCTGCCACCGTTATTTCCTCCGAATATTTCCCGGTCAGCAGCCCCATGGCAAGAGGCCCCCGATTGATGCTCGACAGATGATACTTTTCGCATAAGTTCAGCATATCCGTATTGTTGCGGAATAGATTTAACTCATGTTGAATCGCCGTACAATACGGGCTTTGCGCGAATATTTCGGCGCGGTTAGGGAAGTCGGTTGACCACCCGAAATAACGGACTTTGCCTTCCTGAACAAGTTCCTCAAGCACAGCCTTAACTTCTTGGGCCAGATGTTCGGGGTAATCCCCGATATGGAATTGATACAGATCGATATAGTCGGTGTTCAGTCTTCGCAGTGAAGCTTCGCAAGCCAATCTGATATATTCAGCACTAGCGTTTTGCCCTAAAGCTTCTTTGGTGTGCTCATTTGTAACATGACCGAATTTGGTGGCAATGATCATTCGATCTCGCCTTCCTTGCAACGCTTGTCCGATTACTTCTTCGCTGTGTCCGGCCCCATAATTGTCGGATGTATCAATGAAATTAATCCCGTAGTCGATCGCGCAGTGAATGGCTGCAATTGATTCACGGTCATCAACCTTCCCCCATCCGTAAGGTTCACCCGTTAACGCATCATGCCAAGGCCCGCCGATCGCCCAGCAGCCCATTCCAAGAGCGCTTACGTCCAATCCCGATTTTCCCAATTTTCTTCTAAACACTTGCTCAACTCCTTTGACGATTAATTCACATTCAGTATAATAGGTGGTATTGGTAATTTATAGAACCAAAAATGAATGATTTCGAAGAACCAATTAGGAGGTACAGAGAAATGTTCGGCTTCATTCCCACAACGGATGGCGGCTCTTTTACCAAACAGTTATGCAGCTTTTTACGCGAAAATATTGAAACCGGAGCCCTCGCTCCCGGCCTCCGTCTACCGCCTACGCGTCAGGCTGCCCAAGAGCTGCGCATTGCACGGAACATTATGATCGAGGTATATGAGCAGCTGACGGCCGAAGGTTACTTAACGACTCGCGTTGGCTCGGGCACTTATATTTCTGACGGCATCCAGTCCCGGCCACTGCGACCTCTTCCCTCCTCCCAGATCTCCCAAACTTCTCGTGTCCCAGCAAGTAAAAAGCAAGAAAATCTGATCGACTTTGATGCAGGCTCACCCGATCTTATGCATTTTCCACGCAGGCTTTGGAGTAAATATGTAAGGGAAATTACGAATAACGATCCAGACACTGTATTTGATTACAGTGACGTGCAAGGTACGAAAGAATTGAGGGAAACGATTTCCCAATATGTATACCGTGTGAAGGGAATACGCTGCAGCAGCGATCAGATTATTGTAACTTCGGGTACCTCCGAAGCTTTTCTGCTGCTTGCGGCATCCTTATCCGACCTGTTTCGAACCGTTTATGTCGAAGATCCGACAATTGGATTTGTCACGGATATATTTCAGAAATGGAAATATAAGGTTCATCATGTCGATGTCGATCAACAAGGGATGATAATCAACCGTATTCCAGCATCGGAGTCAGGAGGTTTAATCATACTTACCCCTTCCCACCAATATCCGACCGGCAGTATCCTCTCGATTCAACGAAGACAGCAGGCCGTAAGATTGGCGGAAACAGCGGGGCATTATTTGTTGGAAGACGATTATAATAGCGAGTTCCGCCATAAAGGGAGTCCGATTCCGCCCCTTCAGATTTTAGCTCCAACACGGGTCATCTATGCCAGTACGTTCAGCAAAACCTTATCACCAGCGCTGCGGATTGGATATCTTATCGTTCCACCTGATTTAATACAACGTATCCTGCAAACGAAAATGGAACTGAATCTAACCGCTTCGGGCATTACACAGTCGGTGTTGACCCGGTTCATTGAGGATGGTCATTATGACCGGCACATTTTAAAAATGAAAGCTATTTACAAAAAGAAACGCATCCTGCTGGTAGAACAATGCTACCGTATTTTCGGCGATGACGCCAAAATATTAGGAGATGAAACAGGTATGCATGCGCAAATCGTATTTAGACCGGATCTCTATGGGGGGATCGATTGGCAACAGGTAGAAACGTTCGGTGTTCGCCTGAGTACTTTCGATGATTATGCAAATAGTAAAGGAAATCACCCGGGTAAGGTTGTGTTGGGATATGGAAATCTGACTGAAGAGGAAATTACGGAAGGCCTGTTGAGGATTCACCGTTTTTTGAAAGGCTCTAAAAATAAATCAGATATCGTTACTTGATATAAGGGTCTTAAGTCAATTTAGATTCCTGAAATTGTGTATGAAAAATCAAATAGATTTCGCTGAACTAACGAAAATTGGAGCATTCTATATGAAAAGTCGTATACAATTCACCATTTGGCGTATATTTTGACGATTCTATACGAAAAATCAAACAGATCAGCTCCCTACTCTGACGCCATTAATACCTAATTGGGAATATTGCCATCAACGAATATGGAATCAAATGATCCAGAGGATTTCGTCCGACAAGACATTTTTTTTGAAAATAAAGAGCCGGTTGTTCCACGTTAAGGAAAGAGTACCCGGCTCAAATTGTTTATTATGCTTTCGAATCCCGATATGAGAACACACAGGGTTCAATACTCTCCCTTAATTACAAAAAACGAGCCCCGGATGGTTCCAGCTAGTTTAGACTTCTGCCTGGCAAACTTAAATTTCCCCTCTAACTCCTTGGGGATTTCCATCCCCTCAGATAGCTTAAAACCAACGGCCCGCTTTTTAGGGTCATCGATCGTATACAGGACGTTAACCCCTAGACCATCTTCATAAAAAACGAAGGTCCATTTGATATTTTCCACTTGAAGACGCGACGTTTCTAAAGGTTTGCTTGAAAACTCAATATCCCGTTCTTCTTTCAAAATCCGGCTCACATAATCCAGGGTCTCCTGGCTTTCGCTGGCGGGCACAACCGTAAATTCATGCTTGTATTTGTTCATAAAATAGCGGGCTTCATTCGCGCGTAAACCAGCAAGCGCTTCTGCTACTGGTGAAGATTCTAAACCAACCGTGGAAACATTTTTTAAATCAACGATATAGGGCATTTCTATCTCTCCTCGCATCACTTTTTACATCTTCATCATGATTTCCAAGTAGTTCGGATTGACCTGAACAAGACACCATTTGGTGTCTTGTTGATTATATGAGACCAAATGGTGGCATGTCAACATTTTTTTCGCTATATTTTATTTCTGTACGATCTGAATAAGGTTGCCGCATGTATCGTCGAAGACAGCTATTGTGACGTCACCCATTTTTGTCGGTTCCATCGTAAACTTCACGCCTTTTTCCATTAATCGGTCGTACTCTTTGCGAATATCTGCAACGCCAAACATAGTTGCTGGAATGCCATCAGCAAATATCTTCTTTTGATACTCCTTTGCGGCAGGATGGTTATTCGGTTCGAGCAACAGCTCAGGGCCGTCACGATCATCAGGCGAAACAAGTGTGATCCACCTAAATTCTCCGACAGGAACGTCCTCCTTTTTTACAAAGCCCAGCTTTTCTAAATAAAACGCCAGCGCCTTGTCTTGATCTTGTACGAATATACTGGTAACAACGATTTTCATACTGCTATTCCTCCTTTGATGTAATCAAAAATGCGATGGCTATCACAATGATAGATGTGCCAACAGCTTCGTATAGCACAGGGTTGATTTATGGCCTAAGGGGATATGAAAAGGATCTTACCACGAAGCAGTTCAATACATTGTACCCGATACATCGACGCAATTAGAAAATTTATAAATTAAGGCGGGCAGCCAGCAGCTGCCCACCTTTTGATCCTCTTAGTCTCTGCATATCGACTTTTAGCTTCACCATTTTGGAACTTGGGCAAGACATATCTTTGCCCTCTCCTGCCTTTGCTTTCACAGATCCTACTGGGATCATGCTAAAAACTATCGCCAAGGTTAACAGCAATGCCAGCAACCTTTTGTTTTTCACATTCATCTGCTCCTTTGTATATGTGGAATGAACCCGGCTGTTTTACTGTTATTTTATGGTTGAAACAGCCGATTTTATACAGAATCGCGTGTGTTTCCAGTTCCTACAAGCAACATATCGAAGGGCTGCCGGTCATGCTGGCAGCCCTTCACTCTATCATGCTATGAAATTACGAATCCACACTTACAGAAGTAGATTGGATTCTGGTCTCCTATTGATAATGCTTATATATAATTAAATTCATCTATTTATAGAATTCATTAGCTGGAAGAAGTATTCAGGCTTGTGAGTCTTATTTAGGTTATACCATGAATCTAACGTATCTGGTGCAAATACATCTAATTTTTTCAGCACTTCCATCGCAAATTCCAGAGGAGCTACTCCTGATGCAGTAACCAAGTTCTCACCAGATACCGCAGGTTCCATCTCATAAAATTTTTCTCCTTTATAATTAGGACAAACCGTTTTAATATACTCTAAGTTATTGCTTGTATGCTTTCTAGAATCTAGGTATCCCATGTTCGCAAGGGCCTCGGTTGCACCACAAATTGCAGCAACAATAGTACCGAGCTTTAAAGCTTCGCCAATTTTTTTCAAGATGGGTTGATGAATAACTTCTCCCCAAGTATTCCCCCCAGGCAAAACTAAAAGATCTTTACTTTCAAGAGTACATTCATCAAGGGAAATATCTGGTTTTATGCTTAGTCCCCCCATCGTAGTAATTATTTCTTTATTAGCTCCTACTGTAACTACTTTTAAAGGTGCTATATCTTTTTTGAAATATCTTCCTGTGTTTAGTTCAGCAATTAAATATCCATATTCCCAGTCTGACATTGTGTTAAATACATATAGATAAACTTTTTTTGTTTGCATCCAATAACACTCCCATTCACAATTGATATAGCCAATGATAATATAACTTCCCTGACAGCTAACGTCAGGGAAGAATTATCATACTTGATGAAATTTTATTAATTCCAACAGAACTTCAATAAGTCCTTTCTTTAGATTTAATGGCTCAATAACTTGAATGGATTTACCGTACGGTAAAAGTAAATAAGGTACATATGTATGTATCATACGTCCGTTCTTGTAAATAATGTCCTAAAAAACCAATGTTCGCAAAGATCTCCCAACGCCCTTCGGTTAGCATTAGACGTTCAATTCGATCTACTCTAGACTACGGATATCATTCCTACAGATCGATGTCCGGATGCTTGGCCTCGAATTTTTTCTCCAGCACCTCATAAAAGGGCGTGGACTTCACAATAGACCCACTGTGAGAACGCTTTTCCCGTCTTTCGAAAAAAATTCCGGCATCCGGTTATTTACGAACCGTAACGATAATGCCATCCGCATTATTGCCGGAAATCTCGTATTCTCCATACGCCGGCACGTTGATCGTGTTATTTTCGGTTACCGAAAAGTAAAAGACTTCATAGCTCTCCCCCTCGATCGTCGCGCTCATCGATTTCTGCTGTTTCAGCAAATCCAGGTACTGCTCCAGGACAAGATTCTTCTCCCACATGATCGCGCTGTGCGGCAAACCGACATAACGGAAATGCCATGGCTCGAATTGAATGCCCGTCACCGCTGTTTTATCTTCAGGATAACGCAAAATAAACCCGTATTTCCAGCCATTATCTTTCAGCCATTTCCCTTCCGGGGCCTGATTCATTTCCGCCAGGGAGGAGCCGATATCCATCGACAAACCGAGGTTGTGCTCGCTATACCCTGCCGGCAAAGCGTATTGCGGCCCCATCTCGCGATACAGCTCGTCTTGCTTGGCTTCGCTCCGATACCCGCTGCTGATTAAGAAATGGCTGACCCCTTCCTGTGCTGCGGCCTTGACCATGGTACGAAATTTGTCCGCCAGCCGGGGTGATAGCTGGATCGTATTATCGAGCACGCCGAATCCGTCGATCAGCTCGGGATTTTTCACCAGACTCACCGCTTCTGACTCGGGGTTTAGTCCTTCTGGAACGGGATAGTCCTTGTTGACAAGCAGCAGGTCCCCTTGGAAAACCATTTCTTTCGTCACTTTTATCGTAAACCCGCCCGTTTGAGAAGCCGCTTCAGGAATGTCTATGTTTGTGGCGGGAGGTTGCCATTCATTGGACTGGTCGATGATGCCCGCCTTATACTTCATAAATCCATAGCCCAGCAGCAGCAAAACGATAATACTGAAAATCCATTTCTTCATGCTTTCGCATCCTCCTAATCCTTCTTATCCTTATAGGATAAAGAAAACTGTTTAAGAAGATATGAGTTTAATATAAAGTTTTTCTTAAATTATTAATTTGGCGAGTGCGTATGTGAAAAGTTACCTTTGTGCCTGCACCTAACATACTTTTAATTTGAAGTCCTGTTCCGAAGTGCCGTTTTAAGCGCTGATCCGTATTGATCAATCCGACTCCTGAATGACGGTCAGCCTTTCTTTCCAATATTTGCTGCAGTTGAACTTCGTCCATTCCGATTCCATCGTCTTCTACTGTAATCTCTGCATCGTTTTCATCGACAGAAATCCGAATATATATTTTTCCTCCGCGGGCACGCTTCATAATGCCATGTATGATCGCATTTTCAACTAAAGGCTGGATCGAAAGAAACGGGACTTTTAATTCCTCGCAGTCATTGATCTCCCAAACCACCTGCAGCCTTTCATCAAACCGAACCTTTTCAATGTATAGGTAAGAGCGCACCAGATTTAGCTCCTCTTCGATAGGGATAAGTCCGTCCATATCTTGAAAACTGAATTTATTCCGTAAAAAATGGCTGAACTCGGCAAGCAAATCACGCATCTTATCCAAATTTACATCACTTAAAGCGGCTATTGCATTTAATGCATTAAATAAAAAATGAGGCTGAATTTGCGCTTGCAGCCAGGCGGCTTCTAACTGCAATTGTTCCTTAACGACTTGTTTGATCGTAGTTAGCGCCTTGATCCGCGACCTGATTTCTATCGCTTCTACTGGTTTGGTCACATAATCATTTGCTCCCGCCAAAAAACCGCTTTGAATATCTTTCGGCTGGCTTCTTGCGGTAAGCAGCAAAACAGGAAGCTCTGTCAGTGTGAATCGCTCACGAATCATTCGTGTCAGCTCATAACCGGACATTTGGGGCATCATTACATCGGAAATAACGAGATCCCATTCCTTTGTATCCAGTTCAACCAACGCTTCTTTACCGCTCGTTACCAGCGTGACATCATATTCGTCCGGGGACAGTATGGCTTCAAGTACTTGAAGGTTGATAGGATCATCATCAACAATTAATACGAGCGGCCGATCACGGTTTAACTGTATTAAAGTTGCTTCTTTCGGAGCTGGCGGGATTTCCGCTATTTCCAAACCGGCAGAAGCTTCATTATGAATTGGCATGACCGGTAATGCCAGCTGTTCGAATGAGTCAGAAACATTGTTCTCTTCCTGTGCCTTTAGATCTGCTAGCTTTAACGAAAATGTAAATTTTGAGCCCTCTCCCAAAACAGAGGACACATCTAACGCACCGCCATGAAGCTCAACCAGCTGCTTGCTTATACTTAAGCCTAACCCAAAGCCGCCTTCAATCAGCGTCTCGTTCGTACCTGCTTGCTCATACGGACGGAATAGACGCTTTATCATCTCTTCATCCATTCCGATCCCTGTATCGGTAATAGCAATATATGCCCATCCGTCCTTCGCAGTAGCTTGAATCGAAATGACTCCTTCATTCGTATATTTCACAGCATTATGCAGTAAATTGAAGACGATTTGAATAACCCGGTTCTCATCGGCCATAACGGGCGGGAAATCCTTTGGAATTTGATTTGCAACTTTTACGGACTTCACTTCGACGTTAAATTGCAGCATATCCAGAACTCCGGTCACGATAGGCTGAATCCGTATAGCTTGTTTCTGAAGACGCGGATGGCCATCCCGCAAACTCATCACATCAATCAAATCGTTTAGTATCAAGGTCAGCCGGCGTCCTACCGATAAAACGGTTTCTAAATCTTTGATACTTCTTTCCTGCAGCAAATGCCGTTCCCTATTTAAGACGGATTGGGACATGTTAAGCATGCTATGAAGCGGATTTTTAAATTCATGAGAAGTATTGGCCAGAAATTGATCCTTATGGTCATTCATTCTTTGCAATGTTGAAGCAAGCACCTTTGTGTTTGCATGCATAATAAAATAATCCTTAAACCATACAGAAGCCAGACAACCCATCGAAAGAATCAGATCAAACGGGTAGTAGACAAGACTTAAACCGCTTTCCCGCCAGGATAATGACCAAACAAAATGATGCATCAGCGCAAAAATTGAAACAAGCAGTAAAAGATTTCCTTTTCTATCCTTGATCGCTTTATTAAAAAATGCCACCATCGTAATTCCCGCAGCAATGCCGCCCAGCAAATAATAAACTGGGAAGAGCATAATCACCTGATGGGGAGCTAACAACAACGTGATGCCAGCAGTCCCTAAATTAATAACTTTATATACCGGGTACATCCTTCTCCAGTAAGGGAGCTCGCGATGATTCGTACACTCAAGCAAAGCATAAGTCCCAATAACGAGAGCCACATTCGATAACCTGAAATCCCAATCACTTCCGATGTAAAATAATTGGTGAAACAACTTCTCATCATTACTTAATACACTAGTCAGTGTTATGCATAATGTCACCAAAGAAAAATAAAGCAGCCTCTTTTCTTTATTTCCCAGCAAAAACAAAATCAGCGCATAGATAGAATGCATAAGAAATATAACAGCTGCCAGAAGCTGCATAGAAATGGAGACTTTCATTTCCTTTATGATCGTTTCTTCTGAGCCAAATTTAATGGATCGGGCAATGCCGCTGCTGCGGCTATCTACATAATTCGCCGCCTGTAACACGAGTTCGATTACGCCGTTTTCGTCTGCCGTAAAGGTTGCGGAATAAGGCAGGTTTTTGGAAATATAATCATCTTTCGTTTCCGCCACCTGTCCGGATTGAGCAACCCGCCGGCCATTTATGTATAATTCTGATGAAGTGCGCACGCTAGGCACGCGAATACTATAATTAATTTCCTCTTCCGGATTTACATAAAGAAGCAAGCGATATGAAGCATAGCCATATGGAGTTGGCTTGTCCGCATCCAAAGCTTCATTCCATCCTCCCGGAACCTGAATAAGCTGTGGCTTATTTTCGTTTAATCCTTGCCGCGGTGTGACGTCCATCAACCATTGTGAAGGGTAGAATTCCCATTCCCCATCCAGCAAAAGAACATCGCCGTCTTTGGCATTCCAATCTCGTAAATCCAGCTGCCCCTGCTGAATGGAGACCTGTTTTTGATCAGAGAAAAAATCCATCCAAAAAATACGCAGGCTGGACAAAATGACGAGTAATAACCCTAGTAATAAAATAATATGGCTCTTTTTCATGGGAGACCTTGCCGAATCAATTGCCAAGAAACATTCCTCTCCTTTATGCTTATGCGAGCATTTCATATATACTATAACAAACATGACTTTAAAACGGACGATTGATATATGATCGATCTATGGATGAGATTCGTAATGCTCTATCAATGGACAATCTGAAAGGAGAGTTTTAAATGTCTATTTTCCCTTATACATCCTATGACGCTGTAGGGCTGGCTCAACTTGTTCGAAATAAAGAAGTTTCGCCTATTGAACTCGTACATGCTGCTATTAAACAAATCAATCACCATAATTCCAAACTAAATGCGGTCGTGCATACCCGCTATGAAGCAGCTTTACATGAAGCTGGTCAAGTCAATATCGGCGAACAACCGTTTGCGGGTGTACCTATTTTGCTCAAAGATATTTCCCAAGCCATCGGCGGTGAACCGCTGACTTCCGGCTCTCGTCTGTTCCAGCATCATAAAGCCCCGTCGGATTCCCATTTTGTCGCCAAATTGCGCAAAGCCGGGTTTATTCCCCTTGGTCATACCAACACCCCCGAGTTCGGGCTGAAAAATATTACAGAGCCGAAATTGCACGGCCCTGCACGCAATCCATGGAACCCTCTCCACTCGCCTGGCGGTTCCAGCGGAGGCTCCGCAGCAGCCGTCGCTTCCGGTATGGTCCCGATGGCCGGCGCCAGCGACGGTGGCGGATCCATCCGCATACCGGCTTCATTCAGCGGCCTGTTTGGACTAAAGCCGACACGCGGCCGGACTCCGGTAGGCCCCGGCTTTGGCAGACAGTGGCAAGGCGCCTCAATCGATTTTGCTTTGTCCAAAACAGTTCGAGACAGTGCAGCCCTCCTTGATGTGCTCCAGGTGCTGCAGAACGAAGCTGCATTCCAGTTCCCCTTGTATCCGGGGAAATATCTCGAAGATATGTACCGGAATAAGGATAGAACATATCGTATTGCCTATACTACCGATTCTCCTGTAGGTACGGAGGTCAGTGATGATGCCAAACAAGCCGTGCTGCAGCTGGTTAAGTTTCTGGAAGCAGAAGGTCACTTTATCGATGAGAAATCCAGCCCCGTCAACGGAATGCAGCTTATGGAAAATTACTGTATTATGAACAGCGGCGAAATGGCTGCCATGGCGCTGAATATCGAGCGCGCTCTCGGAAGAGCAATTACATCGGAAGATATCGAAATTGAAGGCTGGGTGCTGCTGGAAGCCGGGCGCAAGCTATCCGCCGCTGAATATGTGCTCAGCCTTGCGGATTGGGACACAGCTGCAGCCCAAATGAATACGATTTGGGATCGGTACGACTTTTATATTACGCCGGCGACAGCCTTCCCTGCCCCGCGTGTCGGTGAATTAACACCGGGCCCGGAGCAGATTCAGCATCTGCTTACCGTAAGCGAGCTTTCCAAACAAAAACAGCAGGAGCTAATTTACGACATGTTTGAGCCAAGTCTGACCTATACCCCGTTCACTCAACTGGCTAACCTGACCGGGACGCCGGCCATGAGTGTTCCGGTATTTCTTACCGAGACAGGATTGCCTTTAGGTGTGCAAATCATGTCTGCCAAGGGACGGGAGCATGATTTGTTCTCATTAGCCCATCTTTTAGAAAATTCTTCATTATGGGTAATCAGAGAGAGAGACTTATAAATTCGAAAATTTCATCCACAGCTTGACGGCACCCGCCCGAATTTTGGAAGGAATTCTTTATATTCGCAGCGGCTTCCACATAAGATGAGCTTAACACCTGATCAGCGGCCTCACGCAATTGATTAACAGTCAAGCCTTGCATTTGCAATCGCATGCCGGCTCCGGTCTTGGCGACTTGCTCCGCTATGACCGGCTGATCCGCGCTTTGCGGAATCACCATGAGCGGAACGCCATAATAGAGACCTTCATGGGTACTGTTCATTCCGCCATGTGTAATAAACAATTTAGCATGCTGAAGTATATCGGTTTGTGGAATATAATTTTTGACGATAAAGTTTTTAGGGATTTCCCCTAAATCAGATATTGGGGTTTTACCGCCGATAGACATCACAATCGTATGTTCCGTGTTCCCAAATGCTTCAAAACAAAGCTTATAAAAATGGGCGGCCTGGTTAAAGACTGTACCTAATGAAATGTAAATAGGGTTTTTCCCCTGGATTGCCGCAAAGTCGAAGTTTTGTTGAGTCATACGTGAAGAGATGGATGGGCCTACGAATTTATAGGTTGAATCGAACGCTTCTCCATCAGGCTGAAACTCCTTTGTTGTATAAACGATCGTAAGCGGGGCGGGATTACAAAACACTTCGTAAGGGGAAGCGACCTCCGCCCCATATTTTTCGTGAATCCTTTTCGTCAGGCTTTGAAATTGATCGTTTATAGGTTGAACTATTTCCGCAGGGACATTTTTGAAAAATTGCTCCAGCATCTGGTCGAATGATGCTTTTGTCTGCGCAAAAGTAGTACAGGAGCTGATTGCCGGAAGCTTCATAATTTGAGCGAGCAAACGTCCGCAACCAAACATGGAATCATGGATGATATAATCAAAATGCTCTCCCTGGATCTGTTCAAGAACGCTAGGTATGACGACATCTGCTGTAAGTAAAAGTCCGTTGACTCTTTCGAGGGTATAAGTTCTTCCACCTGAGACAAAGGCTTTTATTAATTTCTGATCGTCAAATGTTCGAACCGTTGCTCCCGCTTTCTCCATCCGCTCTCGGAAAGCGTCTATGCAAAAGTACACGACCTCTTCCCCACGCGAAACAAGCTCTTCTACAAGTCCAATCGTGGGATTGATATGTCCCTCTGATCCGCCATTAATAAATAGAACACGAGCCATTTCAGTCACTCCTTAGGTATGCAGTCCTTTAGTTCTATAGTTCTATATACAAATCTATAGCTCTGTAGACTTGAAATCCGTTATTCAACCGATGTTTGCAGAGCAAGTCAATATTGCGTAAAAAAGACTGCCGGTAAACTCTTCCGACAGTCTTTCACTTACATGTAGTATACCCCTTGTCCTATTCGTTGGACAATTCCTTAAGCGATTTGATTTTACCATGAGGATGCTGGTGTTGCTTTCGAGACTTCCATGCAGCTTCTTTCCTTCGCTTCTGGTGAGCCATAGCACATATCCTCCTTTGGAAAATGAGTTGTATACCACTTCCTTATGGTGTCATACCAGGGAACTGCTCATGCATGAAGCAGCTTTTTTGCATAGCAACCCTTTTCTACATGCAGCTCATCGGCCCCGATCGGATTGCTTGACGAAAATCAATGGGAGATGATCTATAAAACAATGGCTCAATATGTGCCGCGCCATGCTTGGCCTAGAGTAAACAAGAGGAACCTTGACAGATTATAAATGAAGCCAGACCAATAGATGCAAAGGCTGCCGAATCATCATTGACTCGGCAGCTCAGTAACCTTATACACGTTTGTATACAAAATTTCTTTTCGATCGGTAAACTCCTCTTCCGTGAGAATTTGAGGATAGCTCATAATCTTCAGCGGTAAATAGGTCTCCCCTTTCTGAAGCGGCGGCTGCACATAATCAAAAGGATTGAGCCGGAACCCCAAGCGCTCATAAAAGCCTATTCTCCGTTGTGCCATGTCAGTATCAGGATATTCTACCTCCAACAGGATGGGCTTGGATGACTCTTCCATATAGGACGCCATGATTTTACCGCCTATACCGCTCCCACGCGTGTTTGGATCAACAGCAATATGTTCGATGAACCGAAACGAAGGAAATTCCCATACGGCCATAAACGCGATTACTTGGTTATCGCTATTTGTTTCCGTAATGAGACGGTAATGCGGATCGGCCAGCAATTCCTTCTGTCCGGCGTAATTTCTTCGTTCACTTGTTGGGAATGAGGCTTTCAGCAGCGCGAAAATATGTTCAAACTGTTTATCGTTCATGATCAAATTCTCCCTTATCTAGCTGTTCTTATATCCATATTATACTCCCTTCTATCCAATTACCATTTCACACTTCATTCAGATATCGCCGAGAGCATGAATAAATTTCCTCCTTTAACCAAAAACTATGGGTTATGAGGAGGCTGATGATTCATGTGTCAACGTTTTTCGATGGCAGCCGAGCTGCCGGAGGTTCAAGAGCATTTTCAGATAGAAAGAGTCATGTATTACTATAGGAACCGCTATAATATCAGCCCAACGCAAAATATACCGGTCGTCCTGCAACAAAACGGGGAGCGAATTCTGGATGAATTTCGTTGGGGCTTCATTCCTTACTGGGGCAAAGATGCGATTAACGCGGATCTTAGGAACGTGCATCGTAATCCGGCCTATCGCAAAATGGTGGACAAACAGCGTTGCGTCATTCCGTGCAACGGATTGTATTATTGGAAGCAGGAAGGAAAAAGATCATACGCGGTGCGAGTGGTCATGAAAAACCGCAGTATGTTTGGGGTCGCCGGTTTATACGAAATTTGGCGGGATGCACGCGGGGAACCGCTCCGGACCTGCACGCTGGTCATGACGGATGCCAACCCGCTGATTGGGGAATTTGAGAGCCGCATGCCGGCAATTCTGTCTCCGGAGAACATGGCCCGGTGGCTCGATGAGCGGACGAACGACCTCGATGCCCTCGATCCGATTCTAATACCTCATTCGGCTGCAGAAATGCATGCTTATGCGGTAACGCCATTGATCGAGAACAACAGGCATGACACCGATGAATGCATTCGGGAAATGGATTTAAACCGGGCGTGGATCAAGCGCTGATTTCCCGCGCCCGGATCATTGAAATATAAGGTTTATCGATAACTTTAGCAATTGTCTCAGATGGAAATTTGCCATACAATCTTGATTTTACATGAATGTCGCACGGTATTCACTAGATAATCGTCGGCACCATGCCCCCATCCATTCGGATAGGAGAACCTTTAAAGGCGGATGCATGCGGACTAGATATAAATGCAACCAGTCTGCCTATTTCGATGGGCCTGATAAATCGCTGTATTTCAGATTGAGGCAGGTTTGCAGCCATAAATTGTTTCTCTTTTTCTGCAAAAGACATATTCTCATCAGGGTATATCCCTCCAATGATTTGCTGCACATTTTCAGAAAGTGTCGGTCCTGGCATGATCGTATTAACCGTCACTTCTGTTCCTATAGTTAACTTAGATAAGCTTTTTGACAGGGATAATAGCGCGGATTTGGTCATTGCATACTGGGGCATTTTCCCCGAAGGCATCATGGCTTCTTCACTCGCCATAAAGATAATGCGGCCATAATCATTTTGCAGCATTTTAGGCAAATAATATTTAGTTAAGCCATTCGCAGCAAGAACATTAGTACGGAAGTATTTATGCCATACTTCATCGTCGGCGTCCTCGTATTGCATGATTTCATATATTCCCATGTTGTTAACTAAAATATCAATATGGGGGAATTTCTCGAATAGAGCTTCTCTCTGCTCTTTATCTACTATACCGGCTGTAGCATTTTGTGGAAAGGTAGCCGGGAAATCCGACTTGATTTCATTTACAATTCGTTCTACTTCCTCGTAATCTCGTCCATTAATAAGGACATTAACGCCTTCCTTGGCAAGTTCAATGGCAATGGCTTTACCTATGCCTTTCGTTGATCCCGTAATTAAAGCGGTTTTATTGTTTAATCCCATATCCATAATATAATCCATATCTCCTTTGTGCTTTGGATAGTGATTATATTACCTTGTCTGAATTGCCCGGTAACTAGCCTACTGCGCCAAAGTTCTTGTTTTACACGCCAAATGAAGATCAGTTCGTTCCTAAATGCTGAGTACGCCATTTTGATGGGGTAACCCCTTCCCAAAGGCGGAAGGCCCGATAGAACGAGTTCTGGTCCGCATACCCAATCAAATAAGCTACTTCTTTAATATCGAACGCGGGGTCTGCTAAGTATTCTCGTGCTTGCTCATGTCTAGCTTGTATCAACAGTTGCTTGAAGCTCGTGTTGTCGTCAGTAAGCCGGCGCTGCAAGGTGCGATCGCTCATACTGAGCTCATTCGCGACAGCCTGAATGTTGGGGCGCCCTCCCGTAAGGCTGCGTTTCATGATCCATTTGACCATCTCGGAAGTGGAAGGGCTGCGCTGTTGTTCATCAAGCGATTGATCCAGAGCGGGAGTCAGAATCTCCAGCAACTCTTCATTGTATGAGACAAAAAGGCGATCCAGATCTCTTCGATGCAGCGTCAACCGGTTATGCTTTGCACTCATCTGAATACGGCAGCCGAAGTAAGCTTCAAGAGCTTGTACATCGCCCATAGAGTGCGAAAATTCGACTAGCTTTGCTGTTAAAGGGTAACCTGTGCCCCGGCGCCCAAGCTCCAGAAGGAATGCCAGCGTGATGCCAACCAGCACCGGCGGACCGGACTGCTCGGTATCCTGCCATCCCAGCTCGATCGTACAGTGCTCACCCTCCTCGGTCATATACAAGTTCTCGGGTGGGCACATCTGCTTGTACCGAACCATTCGGCTTAAAGCGTCGCGGTAGTCACGAGCGTGGTAAGTCGCTAAGACGGTCGGTGGATACTTCGCTGTTTCAAAGGCGGTCGCAAGCTTGGTGATTCCTTTGGCAGTGTCGCCTATGAGATCGGAATAGGCCTGCCAAATCGCGAAATATTGGGCGCCCGTGACTTCCGGTTCAGTAATAATACTGAGCGGAAGCTGGGTTTTACGAGCAACGTCACGGGCGGAAATTCCTAGTTGATTCAATCCTGCCCAAAATCCTGGCGGCATTTTAATACGGTCAGAGGAACGTAATTTCATATTGTGGGCCTCCTTTTTGCAACAACCATCCCTATAACCTTAACAAAACTTTTCTAGAAAACAGACAATCAGATTTTTCCTTCCATGTGAAAAAGACAGCCGGATCCTCGGCTGCCCGTTCAATCTTAATTATATAACTTCTTTCCGTTTGTATAAATAAGTAAACAATATGATTCCCGCAACTGAGCTTAACGCTGCGCATAAACCTATAACGCCATAACCCGCCTGAAGCCCCCGGAATAGGCCAACTTGCGATTCCGCTCCGAAAATGCCCTTCGTAATTTCGATAACTCCCCCGATCAGATAGTTGCCAATGACGCTGCCGAGACCCATTAGTGTGACGGTAAACGTAATAGCAGTATCACTGCCCTTCGGGTATCTTCTGGCGATAAAAGCCATGACCGTCGGATAGATCATCGCAATGCCAATACCGGCGGCAGCAAATAAAAAGGCTAAGTTCTCTCCGCCAAAGATAGCGACAAAAGTACATGCGGCCGATAACCCCGAGAATACAATCAAGGATAACGTAAAGCCAATTTTGTCGGTTAACGGTCCAAGCAACAGCCGGGCAAGGGCAAAGCATAAGAAAAAGGCAGATAACATTCCTGATGCGGAAACCGTGTTCCAGCCATAAGCTTTTTCCAGAAAGTTCACGAGCCAGCCTCCAACAGCCAATTCGGATACGACGCCAAAGGTTAATACCAGCACCATTAGCCATAGAACGGGATCCCTAAGCAATGTTTTTAGAGGTACACGTTCTTCATGATCGATGTCATCCCCAGGAAAAGTACTGAACAATGCAAATACAATCGGTATAACGGACAAGAGCAGCATAACAAGATACATGCCTCGCCAGTCCAGCGTATGACCGTTAATCGTAACCTTCATTAGACCCGTCGCAATGAGCGGTGCAACCGTCGAGCTCAGGCCGTAGAAGCCGTGGCTTAAATTCATCATCGTTCCCGTATTTTTCACAAAGATGCGGGCACCTAGAATAGCCAGCCCGATCTCCAGCATCCCGTTTCCAATATACATTAAAAAATAAGAAGCCGAAAACAAGGAATAGTACTGCGAGAAAAATATAAATATACCCGAGACAGCCATCGCCGCAAAGGCTGTTATCGTTACCCGCTTAATTCCCCATATCTTTGTCAAATAGGCTGTGAAAGAACAAGCGATTAAATAGCCGAGCGCATTCAGGGACAGCAAGGTCCCCAGTTGTCCTTCGTTTAGCATAAAGTCCAGTTGAATTCGCGGGATAGCAGGTCCTTTGATATTTTCCGAAAATCCGAATATAACGAATCCTATAAATATTGTTGCGAGCTGCATGGCATATATTTTGTTGAATTTACCTGATCGTTTCCCCACTCTTAGCTGCTCCTTATCGGTTATCTTTTTTCAATGACTCGCAGGTGATAGGCTAGGCTCTCCAGCGTCTCCGTCACCATGCCTTTCATGTATTCCTCGTTCGTGTCGTTTTTAACAAAAAGCTTAGGCATGTGCTCTTGCGGGATGTGTCTCACACAACCCTCATAGATTGTATCCAGCTGTGTCTCACGGGGCAGATCCCCTGTTATCGCTATGGATACCGGGTTAATCAATGCAATGATGGAGGTGAGCGTTTGGACGGCCAGCCGGACAAAGCCTTCATCGGTGTGTAATTGCAGCAGCTGCTCCTCTCGCGAAATTCCAAATGGCAAAAAAGAAGCCTCTCCAGCGAACTTCGTGTTACCGGATAGAATTTGGCCGTTTACGATAAAACCCGCACCGGGGTAATGATTTTTTGGAAACGTAACGACGGCAAATGTTTTTTCCTCTTCATAGTTTTGTAAATGGTAAAATCCATAGACCGTCATATTCATATCGTTTTCAATCATAACCGGAATTTCATATTTTTCTTCCAGATACGGCCCCAATGATTTGCCTGCAAGGTCGGGAACATCACATACACCGATTACGCCGCAATGGGCGACCCCGGGCACGCCAATACCAATAGCCTGTGCATGGCCATGCTTGTTGAGTAATTTGCCAATAAGGTTGTCGACCACGTCGACATCGATATGCTTTAGTTCTAATATGGCATCTTCGACAGTCTCCCCCACTAGATTAACGATACTGTATCTAATCGAGTGGATGCCTCCTTCCGTCTTGATTAACAAACATACGACGCAGCCAAAGTCAGCGTTATACATGTACTGCATCGCTGGCCGGCCGCCGCTTGATTCATCCGGTTCCATCTCTATGACTTCACCGATGGCCACAAGTTCGTTTAAGATGGTCCCGCATGTGGCCACGCTTAAGCCGGTTAAGTTGGCAAGGGATGCTTTGGTTGCCGTCCCCTGCGCTTTCAACGCATTTTTTACTAGCTCAATGTTCATTTTTTTCACTTGACTCGTATTATACGAGACAGGCTGCACTGTGCACACCCCTTTTCAATAGTACTTTTTAAAAGTGTTTTAATAATCGAATTGTACCTTCGTTTTCTTGATCCGTCAATTGTGAAATAAGGAACAGAATAGCGACTGATCAGCCAAGGCATATTTCGTAATTTTCGGAATAATATGAATGACTAGATAGGGATGGAAGGGTGGGAAACGGATTCAACTACTAATCTAAATGGATTTATAGTAGTTAGTTAATGTGGCAAAGAAGAGAAAGTAGATTTAAATGGATTTCATGTCATTAGGTGAAGAGGAAATGCCAATCATGGGTTGGATTCTTATTCTAGGTACGTAAAATCCATCTAATCCCGTGAAACACCTGTTTGGAGCATAATTAGATACATGAATTCCAATTAGTGTACTACATAGTTTAGTTTTCAACACAGCTTAGTCTACGACACAACGTAATTGCCCAACCTGCGACACAACGTAATGCCTAACCCTGCTTAGTGCACGACAGAGCTTGATGCCTACCTCTGCTTAGTGCACGACAGAGCTTGATGCCTACCTCTGCTTAGTCTACGACACAGCGTTTTGCCCGACCTTGCTTAGTGTAACGACAGTTGCATTTCACCACACCGTCACGGACTGCGGGGGTTACTCGCTTCAGCCTAGTGATCTGCCTTGCTATTCGGGCGTGCACCTGGTCTCCTGTTATTCTACGTATCGTTCTGTAATTGAATATGCTTATCCGATATTGGTTAAAATTAGTTTAACTACTTAAAGGAGGGTTTCATTTGGGAGAGAATAATGACATGAAGATACCTCACGAACACGACGTAAAGCGTGAGACGTTGACAACACGCCAAGGCCATCCGGTAAAAGATAACCAAAACATCCGCACGATTGGTGACCGCGGTCCAGCCATGCTTGAGAATTACCATTTTATCGAGAAGATTTCCCATTTTGACCGCGAAGAGGTGCCGGAGCGGGTTGTACATGCCCGCGGGAGTGGAGCATTCGGGTATTTCGAAACCTACGGGAAAGTTGGAGATGAGCCGGTAGAGAAATATACCCGAGCCAAGGTCTTCTCTGGCGCCGGAAAAAGAACACCGCTGATGGTTCGATTCTCCACGGTAGCAGGAGCTAAGGACTCGCCGGAAACCGCACGTGACCCGCGGGGGTTCGCTGTGAAAATGTATACCGAAGACGGCAACTGGGATTTGGTAGGCAACAATCTCAAAATATTTTTCATACGTGACGCGATGAAATTCCCTGATATGATTCACGCTTTTAAAGCAGACCCTGCTTCGAACGTGTCGCATCCCCAGCGGATGTTTGACTTTGTCTCCCGTTCGCCTGAAGCAACGCATATGATTACCTTCCTGTTCTCTCCATGGGGCATTCCGGCAACATACCGCCACATGCAGGGTTCTGGCGTCAACACCTACAAATGGGTCAATGACAAGGGCGAAGCTGTACTCGTGAAGTATCACTGGGAGCCAAAGCAAGGGATCCGCAACTTGACGCAAGAAGAAGCAAATGAAATCCAAGCAAAAAATGTCGGCCATGCAACGCAAGATCTATATGAAGCGATTGAACGCGGAGATTATCCGGAATGGGAGCTCTTCGTCCAGATCATGGAGGACGGGTATCATCCGGAGCTGGATTTTGATCCGCTCGATGATACGAAGCTATGGCCAGAGGATAAGTTCCCATGGCTGCCGCTCGGCCGAATGGTACTTGATCGCAATCCCGTCGATTTTCACGCGGAAATTGAGCAAGCCGCCTTTGGTACCGGGGTGCTGGTCGATGGGATGGATTTCTCCGACGACAAAATGCTGCAGGGCCGTACCTTCTCTTACTCCGATACGCAGCGCTACCGCGTGGGCGCAAACTATTTGAAATTGCCGGTGAACGCGCCGAAGACAGCGGTGCGTACGAATCAGCATCGCGGTCAAATGGATGTCCGTGACCCGAAGGAATCCGGAGAAAATCCGCATATTAATTACGAGCCTTCTATGATTGGCGGCTATCAGGAAGCCGGTCAGCAGGACCGTCCACAGCATCGTCCGACGTATAATGCGGCGGCCATGAGCGCACCGATCGATCGGCCCAATAACTATGGGCAGGCAGGCGATACATACCGCTCATTTGAGGAATGGGAGCGCGATGAGCTGATTAAGAACCTATCCGAAGCGCTTGCGGTATGCGACAAACGAATTCAAGAGGCCATGATCCATCATTTCACACAGGCGGATGAAGATTATGGCCGCCGCGTTAAGGAAGGGATCGACAGGGTCATGAAAGAAATACAGGGTATGAAGAAGGATGAACAGCTCCCTGGCCGTGAATCCGGCCAGACGAAATATGGCCAAGGCTCATTAGCCGCAAACGAGGCCACCAAAGAGGCTGTGGAGAAAAGCCACGAAGCTGATCCTTATTGACGTTATAAAAGGCTGCTGGCGTCCGTAAACACGGTCGCGGCAGCCTTGTTATTTTCTCGCCCATTGTGCTGCTGTAAAACCAGCTCTCTTCTCCTTATGATTTCCAGCTGGCTTCCCCAATACGGCAAGCGGATCAGAAGTCAGCCCGTAAAAGGAATCGAGTGATTATTATTTGCACCGCCCGACAGCTTGTTGATATCAACCTCTTTGCCGTCCATCCATACGGACGGGGGGGAGGACGGGCTGGATCGCCCTTTCCCCTCAGCTTCACTATGCCCTGATCATGTGCTTCTTGTTCACGAATGTATTTCGCTACAGTTTCGTTACAGTTGCTTCATTTAGGCCCACTGTACTTTCATCATATCCTTCTGCCCAGAATTTTCGATTCCCATATTTATACTTTAACTGCGCATGCTTCTCAAAGATCTTAACGAACTTTTCCCCTTTAGATGTCCCATAAAGGACGACACAGATATCTTTGGCGGAATCGCAGAACGTGAACGAAATTTTATAACGAAGCGTATGATCGCTATCTGTGTAAAAATAACCCTTCCCAAAATATAACGAAGCTGGGTAACGTTATTTCAGTCTTTTCTGCTCCAAACAGAGGATAAACGGCAAATAGAGTGGCTGAGATTCGTTGCTATGAACGTTTTTGTCAAACCCTCCATTTTTTCTGCCTGAGCACGTGGCGCGAGAGCAAACATGCGAGCGACGGTCGGCACGCTGCTATCCGTGGGTTGGGTACCACATGTTATGCCTTCGTCAAGGAGAGCTTTTGCAAGCTAGAAACGCACGTTCAGTTCTTGGCAAACCTAGTGCAAACGAATCACGCATATTCTCTCCCGAACCTTC
>NZ_KB907286.1:0-29299 GCF_000381905.1 Paenibacillus fonticola DSM 21315
CGTGATTCGTTTGCACTAGGTTTGCCAAGAACTGAACGTGCGTTTCTAGCTTGCAAAAGCTCTCCTTGACGAAGGCATAACATGTGGTACCCAACCCACGGATAGCAGCGTGCCGACCGTCGCTCGCATTTTTGCTCTCGCGCCACGTGCTCAGGCAGAAAAAATAGAGGGTTTGACAAAAACGTTCATAGCAACGAATCTCAGACACTCTATTTGCGGTTTATCCTCTGTTTGGAGCAGTAGAGACTGAAATAACGTTACCCAGCTTCGTTACATTTTGGGAAGGGTCATTTTTACACAGATAGCGATCATAAGCTTCGTTATAAAATTTCGTACACGTTCTAAGTCACATTTTCGATTTAAGCCCTGGGAAAGAAATGGTCTTGGATGGCAAACAAGAGCAAAATGAAATAAACCAGTTTAACTGGTAAGTGAAAGTGACAAATAACACTGAGCCTGAACAGATTTGTGGTCAGGTTAGCGTCTTTAGGCGCAGTTTGGCAACAGGAGGTTATACCCCAAGAGCAAACCACCCGTTGGACGGGTGGTCATTATTTTTTTAATGCTGTTATAAAGGAGGATTGCGATGACATTTCCGGCATACCGGATAGTACGATTCGTTGCCGCCGATTTGGATCTGCTCCCCGGTGTAGACGGGTTTGCCGTTTTCTACTCGCAGATTCATAATCGCCTTTCGTTCGCAAAACCAGCAGATCGTCTTCATTTCCTCTATTTTATCCGCATAAATAAGCATGAGCCTGCTTCCCTCGAACAACTGATTCTGGAAATCGTTCTTGAGGCCGAAGCCCATCACCGGGATATCCAGCTCATCCACGATACGGACAAGCTGCTCGATGTTGTCCTTGTTCAGAAACTGGCACTCGTCTACGAGCACGCAATAGGGCCGTGGTTCCTGACGGCTGACCATGCCGAAGATGTCGGTATTGTCCTTTATCGGGATCGCTGGCCTGCGCAGGCCAATGCGTGAGGAAATGCAGCCTGCCTCATCCCGGTCGTCGAGAGCCGAGGTGAAGAGCATCACTGGTTTATTCTGTTCCTCGTAGTTGTGGGCCACTTTAAGAATTTCAATCGATTTTCCGCTGTTCATCGCCCCGTATTTAAAAAATAACTGCGCCATTCCTGTACTCCTTCGTCTCCATCTGGGTTGTTAACGTCCAGTTATATTATATAGCGGGAACATCCCAGCGTACAATCAGGCCTGCGTGTGTAAGCCCCCCGCCGAAACCGTAAATCAACAGGCGATCGCCCGTTTTTAATTGATCGGCATCGATGCCGGCCTGAAGGGCGAGCGGTATTGAAGCAGAGGAGGTGTTGCCCATTAGCTGTACGCTTTGCAGTGTTTTGGCCAAGGGGATATTTGATTTTTCACAGATCGATTCAATCATGCGCAAATTCGCACTGTGGGGGACAAACCAGTCAATTTGCTCCTGGCTTACGTCAGCCAGTTGAAGCAGTTGCTCGATCCCTGCGGAGACGGTACGCACCGCCCATTTAAACACTTCGCGTCCATTTTGCACAATTTTCCCGTTTCCATCCAGCGGTATGCCGTTCATAGTTTCGGCTAATCCGGAGCGATACACATGGATGCCCCCGCTGCCCTGTGTTCCCATGACCGCCGCTTCAAAGCCCGGCTCGCCGGGATCAAATTCCACTAGAACCGCTCCAGCCCCATCCCCGAACAGAATGCATGTGTTGCGATCAGTGTAATCCGTTACTTTACTCATGCTTTCTCCTGCTACCACCAGCACTTTTCTGTTCAGTCCCGAAGTGATGAGTCCGTTGGCCAGATGAAGGGCATAAGTAAAGCCGGCGCATGTCGCATTCAGGTCCAAGGCGCCTGTGCTTGCCATTTCGTAATGCTGCTGTATTTGGCAGGCTACACTGGGAAAAGCGTAGTCCGGCGTCGTCGTCGCTACGAGAATAAGATCTACATCGTCCAATGAAACATTATAAGTATCGCGAAGCCTCTCTACCGCCCGGATACATAAATGCGAAGTAAACTCTTCCTCGGCCGCAATGTGCCGTTTCTGGATCCCCGTCCGCTGGACAATCCATTCATCATTCGTTTCTACAAGCTGTTCAAGATCTTCATTGGTCAAAATTTTCTCGGGAATATAGGTGCCGATGGCGGTAATCCGCGCTTTGGAGGCAATAGCCACTTGAATCACTCCTTCTTAGTCGAAATGGGTTTGTGAGAAACAGGCTGCTAATACATTTAATGAAAATCTGGGATGTAGTCTTAGGATTTTGCTTAATGTTACTAGTAAGTACTATTATCAAGTATTAGTACCTGGTAATAATATATAACACTCCAACCCCGTTGTATAGCTTTTTCTGCACTGAACATGAACCATTCCATTAAAATCCCAAAAAGGCACTACACTTATTCAGTTAACATGCTTAATGAATCCATCACGCTCATTTAAAAATAACGATGATGAGCTTAAAGATGAGCTTAAAAACTCCACTCTATCCAACCTGAATTGAGAATCCGTTTATCCATTTCAAATTGACGATCATTATTTCCCGTTATTGTACATCAGTTTCGTTATTGAACATTGAGGGCCGAGGGCCTCTCCAATATGCTGATGGAGTAACAGCGCAGCAAGTTCGAGTCCTGTAAGGGTAAATTTTTCGTAAGGATGTGATGACACAATGGCAGCTCGTACACAGGCAGCTCGTACACAAGTCAAGGCTGCAAATACTTCCCTTTGGAGGCACGTTAAAAAGGAATGGAAGCTGTATTCGTTCCTAGTCATACCCGTAATCTATTTCATTATTTTCAAGTATACGCCGATGATCGGGAACATTATCGCTTTCCGGAAGTATAGAGGCGGGCCGAATATCTTTGGATCGGAATGGGTCGGCTTCTCGTACTTCGAGATGTTCATGAAGGATCAGTCTTTTTGGAGGGCCTTCTTTAATGATCTGAACCTAAGCGTTAGCTATCTCATAGTCAAATTCCCCCTCACCCTGATATTCGCGCTGCTGCTGAACGAATTGCGGAGGGTCAAGTGGAAGAAGTTTGTTCAGACGGTATCGTACCTTCCCCATTTTATATCCATGGTTATCGTGGCGGGGATGGTCAAAGAGATGCTCTCCTTAACGGGACCGATCAACAATCTGTTAGCCTCATTCGGATTTGAGAAAATCCCGTTTATCTCACTGCCGGAATGGTTTCCGACGATTTATGTTGCTTCCGGCGTCTGGCAAAGTTTAGGCTGGGGAACAATTTTGTATTTGGCGGCGATGACTGGCATCAATCCGGCGCTTTATGAAGCAGCGAAGATCGATGGCGCCAACCGGTTGCGATTGGCGATGCATGTGACGATTCCCGGCATTTTGCCCACGGTTATGGTGCTCTTGATTTTGGATATCGGCAGCATATTGGGTTCGAATTTCGAGAAAATCCTGCTCTTATACAACCCTCTTACTTATGAAACGGCGGACGTCATCTCTACATACGTTTACCGAATGGGGATCACTGGCGGCAACTTTAGTTATGCGACAGCGGTAGGGTTGTTCGAAGGTGTCATTGGACTGATTCTGGTGACGACCGCGAATACCATATCAAAGAGGACGACGAAAGCCAGTTTGTGGTAGAAAGGAGCCGATTCAGTGAAGAGAGCCTCATCCTTCAGCGCTTTTAATATTGTAAATGGTTTAATCATGATTTTGGTCGTCTTATTTACCTTATACCCGTTTGTTTATCTTGTGGCGCAGTCCTTTAGTTCGGAAGCCGCGATCTACGCCGGCAAGGTGACGATCTTTCCCGTGGAATTTACAACCAAGACCTACGAAGTGATATTGAGCAAACCGGATTTCTTCCGTTTTTACTGGAATACGATTGTTTATTCCGTAACAGGAACGTTTATCGCAGTGGCGGCGACGGCCGTTATGGCCTATCCGCTTTCGAAAGATAAGCTGCGGCTCAATAAATTTTTTATCCCGTTCGTGCTGTTTACGATGTACTTTGGCGGCGGTCTAATACCGAACTACATTTTGGTAGCGAAGGCATTAGGCATGAGAGATACAATCTGGGCCATCATTATTCCAGGGGCCATTAGCGCCTTCAATGTCATCTTGATGAAAACCTTCTTCGCCAGTTTGCCGCATGAATTGGAAGAAGCAGGGCGCGTCGATGGTCTGGGTGTGTTCGGGATTTTCACAAAAATTATACTTCCTCTATCGAAGCCGATTCTGGTAACGATTATGTTGTTCGTTATTGTCGGCATGTGGAACAACTGGTTCGGACCCTCTCTTTATTTGCAATCGAAGGAGAAATGGCCTGTCGCTTTATATCTGAAGCAAATTATTGATAATGCGGTCAGTCCAACTGAGGTCGGGGCTTCGTCCGATGAGACCAGCCAAATCGCAGCAAGCATCAAATCTACGGCTATGGTACTCACCGCGCTGCCTATTATTTGTATTTACCCTTTTGTACAGAAGTACTTCGTACAAGGAATGATGATCGGTGCAGTCAAGGGGTAACCAGGGGCAATCGAAATAAGGCGATTGAAATAAGGCCATTGATAAAGAAACGATCGATAGAGGAAATCGATATTCGATATAAGGTAAGCGTTAAAATTCAATCGATATAACCGGAAGGGCTGCAGCCGTTTCCGTTATATAAATATACAGCTCGCACTTAAAAAGGGAGGCATAACGATGAGATTCAGAAAGTCAATTGTAATGGTATTGCTAACGTTGATGCTCGTGTTTATGGCGGCATGTTCGTCCGGGAACAAAGGCTCTTCACCGGCTGCATCCGATGCAGCAGGTTCTAAGGATCAGGCAGCTAACGAGGCGGATTACACATTTGGAGAGGACAAGACGTTTCATTCCAGCGAGCCGGTATCCTACTCTATGATGTACAGCGATCATGAGAATTATCCTTATAAAAAAGACTGGAGACTGTGGAGCGCCATTCAAGAAAAAACGAACGTGACCTTTGATTTGACCATTACAGCTCGAACAGAATACGAAAATCATAAGTCTCTATTGGTCAACAGTGGCGATGCGCCTTACATTATTCCTAAGACATACGACGAATCCGCATTCGTTCCCACAGGTCAAATTGTGGCGGTCAGCGATTGGGTGCAATACATGCCGAATTATATGAAAGCCGTGAAAGATTGGGGAATGGAAGAAGATCTGAAGGCCAAGTTAAAAGAAGACGGCAAGTATTATGTCCTTCCAGGCATGTGGGAGAACGCTGCAGGCGGCTACTCTTACATTATACGCAAGGATGTGTTTGAAGCGGCAGGCGTGGACGTTGAGGGCCAACAAGGGAATTGGACGTACGAGGACTTTTACGAAGCGATGAAGAAGGTCAAGGAGTATACCGGTGCGGATTACGTCTTCTCTGATCAATTCAGGGGAGAATCCGCTTTGAATATTGCTGCTGTTCAATACGGCGTTACCGGAGGATGGGGACTGTCTAACGGCCTCGATTTCGATCATGACAAGCAGCAGTTTTCATTTGCCGATACGTCGGAAGACTTCAAAAGCTATCTTCAATATTTCAATAAATTGATTAACGAAGGCATAATGGATCCTGAATCTTTTACGCAAGAAGACGAAGCAGCGAGGGCCAAGTTTTTCAAGGGCGATACGTACGTGATCAGCGGAATTTATCAGGTGCTGTCCGATTTCAAAAGCAAAATGCAAGTTCCGGATAGCGAGTTGTATATGATCACACAGCCAGGCGGACCGAAAGGAAAGCTTCAGGTCGAGACTTCACGTTTGGAGAATGGAGTCATGATCAGCAAGAACGCGCTCGATGATTTGGGCGAAGAAGGGTTTATCAAAATGCTGCGCTTCATCGACTGGTTCTGGTATTCCGAGGAAGGGCAAATGCTCAGCTTGTGGGGCGTTGAAGGCGAAACGTATACCTTGGATGCAAACGGAAATGTCGTGCTCAATCCGGAGATTTACTTCAATGGAATGAATGAAGGCGCACCGAAGCAGTTGAACGTTGATTTCGGCTTCGCTGGAGGGATGTTCGCATACGGTGGATCAGACGAGCTGAGAATGTCCAAGATGACCGATGGGGAGAAGGACTTTGTTAACCGCATCAAGTCAACGCGAGAGCCGCGCAAGCTGCCGCCGCCGATCATGGCTACACCGGAGGAAAACGAACAGATGCAATTAATGTCAACGCCGCTGATGGATTACGTTAAAACGATGACCTTAAAGTTCATTATCGGCCAGGAAAGCTTTGACAACTGGGACAAATATGTAGCTCAGGTTGAAGCGAATGGCAGCGCGCGATTTACGGACATGGCGAATGAGGTTTTCCAGAAGACGAAAAGCTTGTTAGGTTATTAATTTTTGCAAAAAAGGGCTGGGTACGTCGTCTTCCGTTGGAGGGTGTACCTGACCCTTTTTTTAAAAGATAAGAGTGATTTATTTCTAATTTTATTTCTATGTCTATGTCTTTAGCCTGGGTAAGCCGTTTGTATTTGAATGGAGGTATGGATAGGTGAAGAGGTTGAGCTCAACGATGGGGAATGAAGCGTGGCTTTACTACAACACTGTCGAGGATGAAACGCTGCGCAAGGAGTATCAGGTTCGCTGCTCGGCCATTGCAGTTACAGGGCGGACCGAGTTGTTGTCTACTGCGGAAAGAGAACTGACAGAAGCTTTACAGGCGATGACCGGGCATACACCGGAGGTAGTTCACCTGCGGGATCGTCAGATTCCAAGCGTGATCATTGGAGTTTTAGGCAGCGAGGACACCGGGGCCGACCTTGAAGTCGGAGCCGAAGCAGCAAGGATTGGCGACGAAGGGTACATAATCCGGTCGATGGCTGGTCGAGAGGGAATGGCGGACCGGATCGTAGTCATCGGGAAGTCGGACCGCGGCGCATTATATGGCACCTTTCACTTGATCCGCTTGATGCAGATGAGGGAACCGATCCACGATCTGCATATCGTCGAGACGCCTGCCAACGGGCTGAGAATGATCAATCAGTGGGACAACATGGACGGATCGATCGAACGCGGCTACGCGGGGAAATCTATTTTCTATAAAAACAACGGTTTCGTCGAAGACCTGACCCGTATTCGGGAATATGCCCGGCTGCTGTCTTCTGTCGGGATCAACGCAATCTCTATCAATAATGTAAACGTGCATGAGGAAGAGACGAAATTAATTACAGCGGTTTATGAAAACAAATTAACGAAAGTGGCAGATGTATTTAGAGCGTATGGCATTCAATTGTTCCTGAGTATTAACTTTGCAAGTCCAATTACAGTTGGCGGTTTGCCTACGGCAGATCCCTTGGATCCATCGGTCAGACACTGGTGGCATGAGCGAGCATCCAGCCTGTACCAGGCGATCCCCGATTTCGGCGGTTTTCTAGTGAAGGCAGACTCTGAGTTCCGGCCCGGTCCTTTTACGTACGGACGGGATCATGCGGACGGAGCGAACATGCTGGCCGAAGCGCTCGCACCCCATGGCGGGCTGGTCATCTGGCGCTGTTTCGTATACAACTGTCTTCAGGATTGGCGTGATCGCTCGACGGATCGGGCTAGGGCGGCCTATGACCACTTTATGCCGCTCGATGGACGCTTTGCGGATAACGTCATTTTGCAAATCAAAAACGGGCCGATGGACTTTCAAGTTCGCGAGCCGGTATCGCCGTTGTTCGGTGGACTTCGTGATACGAACCAAGTCCTTGAGCTGCAAATCACGCAGGAATATACTGGACAGCAGAGACATGTCTGCTATCTTGTACCACAGTGGAAAGAAATTCTCGATAGCGAAACGTATGCCGCCGGCGGAGGGGCTACCGTCGCGAGGATTGCGAAAGGCGCCACTTTCAACCGTCCGTATGGTGGAATGGCGGCCGTGTCGAACATTGGGGATGACGCTTGCTGGACGGGACATCCGCTGGCTCAAGCAAATCTATACGGCTATGGAAGGCTGGCGTGGAGCCCTTCGTTGTCTGCGGAACGGATCACATCGGAATGGATTCGGCTAAGTCTTGGTTCCGATCCGGCGGTCGAAGAAGTAGTCACGAGCATCTTAATGAAATCTTGGGGCATATATGAAAACTATACCGCTCCGCTTGGCGTCGGCTGGATGGTAAATCCGAATCATCATTACGGACCGAACGTAGACGGATACGAGTATTCGAAGTGGGGGACGTATCATTTTGCCGATTGCCGCGGCATCGGGGTCGACCGGACGATTGAAACAGGGACTGGCTATACTGCACAATACCATTCGCCCCGCCGCGAGATGTACAATTCATTGGAAAGCTGTCCCGACGAATTGCTGTTGTTTTTTCATCATGTTCCGTACACCCATGTGTTGCATAGCGGCAAGACGGTAATCCAACATATTTACGACAGTCATTTTGAAGGTGCAGAAGCAGCGGCCGCCTTGCTGGAGGATTGGCGATCGATCAAAGGAAAAATCAATGAGGATTATTTCGAGCTTGTGGCTTCCCGGTTATTAGAGCAGCGCGAACACGCCAAAGAATGGCGGGATATCATTAATACGTATTTTTATCGGAAGTCGGGCATCGCGGACTTGCAAAATCGCCTTATCTATTAGTTCTATCTCATAATCTCAAACCTAACGAAAGTGAGCTGTTCGACCATGAATACGAAAATACTCTTCAATGACGGCTGGGAATTTGCCAAAAGCGGTCTGGACGCTACGGATCATGCCGGACTGCGCTTCGAACCGGTGGACCTGCCGCATGATTGGTTAATTTATAATACATTGGCGCTTTACGAAAACGGTATCGGCTGGTACCGCAAGAAATTTATGTGGACAGGCCGCGATCGGGAGCTCCTGATCTGCTTCGACGGGGTGTACATGGATTCTTCCGTATACGTCAACGGTCAGCTTGCAGGCGAATGGAAGTACGGATATTCATCCTTCGAACACGATATTACGGGCGTAGCGGTTGAAGGGGAAAATGAAATCGTGGTGAAGGTCGTGCACCAGAGTCCAAACAGCCGATGGTATTCGGGGGCAGGCATCTACCGGAACGTCTGGTTGAAGGAAAGGGACAGAAATCATATTCTCACCGATGGTATTTATGTCACCGCAAAACAGCGGGAGGATGGCTGGCTGGTTGAGATCGACACGGACGTAAAAATCGAGGAAAACGTACTTATTTCGCATCATATCAACTATCAGGGCAGGACGGTTGCTGCCTCCTCGGAGCGGGTAACATCAAGCAGCAGCCCAGTCGCGAAAAACAGTCAAACATTATCCGTAAAAAGTCCCTTGCTATGGAGCACCGATGAGCCGAATCTGTACCGGATCGTTACACAAATGCATCGGGAAGGAGCGGGATCGGCAGAGGGGCAGGCGGGCGAAGAACTGGAGTCCATCACGTCGCCGCTGGGTTTCCGGAGCATTGTGCTCGACCCGGAGCAGGGGCTGCAGGTGAACGGGAAAAAGCTGAAGTTGAATGGCGTTTGCGAGCATCATGACCTGGGCGCTTTAGGAGCGGCGTTTAACATTCATGCGCTGCGCAGAAGATTTGAGATTTTGAAGGAAATGGGCGTCAACGCCATCCGCACGGCGCATAATATGCCAGCACCAGAGCTGATGGATCTGGCAGACGAAATGGGATTGTTCGTCGTCTCCGAGGCTTTTGACATGTGGGAGCGGCCGAAGACAACTTATGATTATGCAAGATTTTTCAAAGATTGGGCGTATCGTGACGTGAAAAGCTGGGTGCTGCGAGACCGGAATCACCCGAGCCTGCTCATGTGGAGCATCGGAAACGAAATTTACGACACGCATGCGGATGAACGGGGACAGGAAGTTACTAGAATGCTCATGGAATACGTATTGGAATTCGATCCGAAGCAGAATGCTAGGGTTACGATCGGGTCGAACTATATGCCGTGGGAAAATGCGCAGAAATGCGCCGATATCGTGAAGGTTGCCGGCTACAATTATGCAGAGAAATATTACCATAAGCATCATGAAGAGCACCCGGATTGGATCATCTACGGCAGCGAGACCGCTTCGGTCGTCCAGAGCCGAGGGGTCTATCATTTTCCGTTCGAGAAGTCGATTCTCGCCGACGATGACGAGCAGTGCTCCGCCCTGGGGAACAGCTCGACAAGCTGGGGAGCCAAATCGGCGGAAGCCTGTATATTGGCGGAGAGGGATACACCTTTTTCTCTTGGCCAATTTCTGTGGACCGGATTTGACTATATCGGGGAGCCGACGCCATATCATACGAAAAATTCCTATTTCGGACAGATCGATACGGCTAATTTCAAGAAGGATTCCTTCTACATTTACCAAGCGGCCTGGACCGATTATAGAACGAAACCGATGGTGCATGTTTTCCCTTACTGGGATTTCAATGATGGGCAAATCATCGATGTTCGCGTATGCTCCAACGCCCCCAAAATCGAGCTGCAGTTCAACGGAGCTACGATTGGAACCCATGAAATCGATCACGAGCATGGAACGCAGCTTGTAGGATGGTGGAAAGTTCCTTATGCGAAAGGGGAAATCAAGGCGATTGCTTACGACGAAACAGGCAAAGTCATTGCGACCGACATTCGAAAATCCTTCGGGGATGCGGAACGGATTTGTCTCCATGCAAATAAAGAGGTGCTTGTGGCGGACGGTACGGATTTGATTTTTGTAGAAATCGGCATGCTGGACAGTGAGGGCCATCCGGTAGACAACGCGAACAATCGCGTGCACGTCGAGGTGACAGGGACAGGCCGATTGATTGGGCTTGATAACGGCGACAGCACGGATTTTGATCCGTACAAGGGTAAAAGCAGAAGGTTGTTCAGCGGAAAGCTGATGGCGATCATCGGCGCGACGCTGGAGCCAGGCAAAATCCGCATCGAAGTGTCTTCTGAGGGGATGCGGACAGAAGTCGCGGAATTTGAGTCGCGTCCCGTGAAAGAGGGAAGACCGGAAGGGATTTCAGCGAACACAAGAAATCAAGAGCTGCAGTGCGTGACAGGGGACTGTGATGAAATACCGCTTCGTAAGATCGAGATTATCAGCGAGTCGGGACAACACTTAGATGAATCCACCAAGGAGATCACGGTTCGGGCTAAATTATGGCCGGAAAACTGTACGTACCGAGACGTCGAGTGGCGTGCCGTAACGGACGAAGGAATCGACTCGAATATTGCCAAGGTTGAAGCGAACGGACTTGAGGCGAAGATTTTCGCAATTGGGGATGGTGCATTCCGCCTGCGCTGTATGACGAAGAACGGCACGGACAAAACAAAGCTGATCTCTCAGCTGGAGTTTAAAGCAACAGGCCTGGGAACGGCCTACAAGGATCCGTACGGATTCATCTCGGCAGGATTGTATGATTATAGCAAAGGAGAAGTCGGGAACGGCAACGAAAGAGGCGTAGCGACAAGCAGAGACGGTGAAACGCACGTAGGCTTCCGCGATATCGACTTCGGTCCCTATGGCTCTGACACGATTACCCTTCCGATCTTCGCCTTATCCAGCGAAGAATATACGATACAAATTTGGGAGGGGATGCCTGGTGAAAAGGACAGTTCCTTAATTGCTGATGTTATTTATCAGAAGCCTTCCAAGTGGAACGTATATCAAGAGGAAACGTACCGCCTGACCAAAAGACTTCGCGGAATTACTTCGATCAGCTTCGTGCTTCGTCAGAAGGTGCACATTAAAGGGTTTTCTTTTGAACGCCAGAACCGGGCTTTCGAACAAAATACGGCAGCTTCCTGTGACCGGATTTATGGGGACACGTTTACTCTCGTTGAGGATCGGGTGGAAGGCATCGGAAATAACGTCTCGCTTGAGTTTGAGCATATGGATTTTACCGGCGAAGGCGTTTCGAAACTGGTCATCAACGGGAGATCGCCGATCGATAACAACACGATCCATATCCGATTTGCCGGCGAGAACGGGGAAAGCAATCAACTCGTGGAATTTAAAAAATCCGCTGGATACGAAGAACGGGTATTTAAGCTGGAACAGGTAACAGGGGTGCAAAAAGTGACATTTATCTTTTTGCCGGGAAGCAACTTCGACTTCGGCTGGTTCCGTTTTGTGCGGGAGTAGCAGGGGAGAGTGTTTTGAAGGTTTAAGAAAGACATGAGCCAGCGAAGATAGGCATGAGCAATGAAGCAAACATGAACAATGAAGAAAACATGAACAATTTGCAGACGTGGGAAATAAATAAAGCCATGACACCAGCTCAAGCAGACCTGCTTGAGCTGATTAATTTTAAATGTACTATTATAGATTGAAGATTTCGTTACCCACTCCTGCGGATGTTATAATGAATTTTGAAAGGAGTGCATCTGTGAACTCATGAAAACACTAGTATTAGCGGAAAAGCCATCTGTAGCAAGGGAAATTGCACGAGTGATGGGCTGCCGCGATAAGCATAAGAGTTATATGGAAGGACCGAAGTATGTCGTGACTTGGGCGCTAGGGCATCTGGTTGGACTTGCCGAGCCGGAGGACTATGATGCAAAGTTTCGTTCATGGGCGCTGGAGGATCTGCCGATTTTGCCTGGAAAAATGAAGCTGAAAGTGCTGCGCGAGAGCAGCCACCAGTTCAAGGCTGTGCAGCAATTGATGAGAAGGCAGGACATTGAGTCGCTAATCATTGCAACGGATGCTGCCCGCGAAGGTGAACTGCTTGCCCGCTGGATTATGGATATGGCTAAATGGAACAAGCCTTTCCAGCGGCTGTGGATTTCGTCGCAGACGGATAAGGCGATTAAGGAAGGATTTGCAGCGCTGAAGCCGGGGCATCAGTATGACAGGTTGTATCAGTCGGCAAGATGCCGGGCGGAAGCGGACTGGATGATCGGACTGAACGTAACTCGGGCACTTACTACCAAATTCGGATCACCGCTATCTGCGGGACGGGTACAGACGCCGACGCTGGGCATGATCATGCAGCGAGAGAACGAAATACTCTCGTTCCGCTCGGAAGAATACAGTACACTGCGCGTCGATTTGGGCTCGTTCGAAGCGATGTGGCGGGGAGCGAATAACGATGCGCGGATTTTTGACCCGGAGAAGGTGAAGCAGCTTCAAGGGAAGCTCGATGGCCGCAGCGGCAAAATCGTAAAGCTGAAGAAAAGCGAGAAGAACGTTCCGCATCCTCTGGCTTATGATTTAACGGAGCTGCAGCGGGATGCGAACCGCCTGCTTGGATTTTCCGCCAAACAGACGTCGAATGTACTGCAGCGGCTGTACGAGCAGCATAAGCTCGTTACTTATCCGCGGACAGATTCGCGTTATTTGACTTCTGATATGAAGGATACGCTAAAGGAGAGACTGACAAGCGTAGCCATCGGCCCTTATGCCCCGCTGGCAAGGCCGCTGCTGCGCAAGCCGCTTCCAGTCAGCAAGCGGATCATCGACGACAGCAAGGTCACTGACCATCATGCGATTATTCCGACAGAGCAGACGGTACTGTTGAATACGCTCAGCACGGAGGAACGCAAATTGTATGACCTGATCGTCCGGCGGTTCATCAGCCTGTTCTATCCGGCCGCTCGTTTTGACAACGTCGCCGTCACTTTGGAGGTGGCCGGGGAGATTCTTCAGGCCAAAGGGACAACGATGAAAGATAGCGGCTGGAGAGAGGTCTATGACGGGCAGGCTGTAGATGAAGATGAAGAGGCGGAGGAAGGGACTGGGGATTTCTCCGAAACGGGCAGCGCTGCTTTACCTGAGCTGCATGAAGGTGACGCTGTAGTTGTGAAGCGCTGCCGTATTCAAAGCGGGCGGACGATGCCGCCAAAACGCTACAGTGAAGCGGCGCTGCTGTCGCAGATGGAGAAGCACGGGCTGGGGACGCCTGCTACTCGCGCCGACATTATTGAGAAGCTGGTCAGCTCCGATACGATCGAACGGCAAGGGAACTTGCTGCATCCGACTGGCAAAGGCAAGCAGTTGATCGAGCTGGCTCCGAGCGATCTGCGCTCGCCGGGCCTGACGGCGAAATGGGAAGCCGAACTGGAGCGCATCGCTCGCGGGCAGGGCAAGCCAGGGCCGTTCCTGGAGGGAATACGGAATATGGCGCAGGGGCTCGTCAGCGGCGTGAAGAACAGCGAAGCGACCTACAAGCCGCATAACGTCTCCAACAGCCATTGCCCGGATTGCGGGACTCGTCTTTTGGAAAAGAAGACGGGGCGCGGGCTGATGCTTGTCTGCCCAAGCGAGGACTGCGGCTATCGCCGTTCTGGCGAGAAGCGTCTGTCCAACCGCCGTTGTCCACAGTGTCATAAGAAGATGGAACTGAAGGAAGGCAAAGCGGGCCGCTATGTTCAATGTCTGCCTTGCGGCATTACGGAAACGCTAAGCAATAACGATCCCAAACGCATGAACAAGCGGGAGGAGCAAAGGCTTGTAAGTCAATATACGAAGAAGCAGGAATCCATCGGCTCCAACCTGGGAGAACTGCTGAAGGCGGCCATGGAGAACAAGAACAAGTAAAAAGGACAAGAATCAGTAGAATAAGTGAAATCAGAACGAGTGAAAATCGGAACAAGTGAAAGCAGCTGCAGCTTTCGCATAAAACACCGGCATGCTCGGGAACCTATGGATTGGAGGTGAAGAGCATGCCCCATCACAAATCAACCAAGATTAGAGATCAGCAGAACAAATCCAGCATTATGGAAGAAGCGGTTGAGCCGAAGCAGAAGAAGCAGGCCAAGAGGCCGCCTAGCCTGAATAATGTCCCGAAGATGTAAAGTGGATGAAAAGATGAGTCATTTATAAGACATTGGCTGACTAGCTAAGATTCATCGTCTAAATCAAATTGCCGAATCGACAATGCTGGTGCCCTATAAAATAGCTGATGGCGGATAATACAATGAAGGAACCAGTTTTCTGATCGAGCAGGCAACGTATAGCACTTAAGAAGGCTCCCGTAAAGAGTCTCCCTTAGAGGGGGCTTAGCGGGAGCCTTTTGTATTTATTCGGATAGCGTTATAATAGAGCTAAGGGAAACAAGTTGCCAAAGTCGGACGAAGATGGGGGCGGTGAGCATGAGATCCGGGCTGCTGCTCTGGTTTCTTATCATTAATGTAGTTTCGTATCTAGTGATGGCCGACGATAAGCGCCGTGCCCGTCAGAGGCGCGATCGTATTCCTGAGCGGACATTGTTTCTCTTGGCAGCCATCGGGGGGGCGCTCGGCGTGCTGACGGCCATGAACGTGAAGCGGCACAAAACGAAGCATGCCAGCTTTCGGGTTGGTATTCCGCTGTTGCTATTGCTGAATGCGGTGCTGCTGGGTTATTTTTTGTTCTAATTGGTTATTTAATTCAAGTACAGTTTATTGCACGATCTCGCTTCACTTGTAATTATTAAATAGACAAGGAGAGGTGCTGACTTATGTTATTTAACAAAATCGTTGCAGCTTATGATGGTTCGAAGGCGGCTACCAAAGCGCTGGATAAAGCGATTGAACTGGTGAAGTTATCGCCGGAGGCTACCCTTGAAGTAGTGCATGTATTTGATTTTCCGCGTTTCTATGTGGCGGAGGGATACGCCCCCGTACCGGCTTCCGTGAACCAGGATTTCTATGAACTGGCGGAGAAGACGGCTGAGGAAGCAAGGAACCGCTTGCACGAAGCAGGTGTGAAAGGCAAGGTCGAATTGATTCAGGGAGCGCCTGCAGAAGTTATTTTGGATTATGTGAAAAAGCACAATAATGACATGATCATTATCGGCAGCCGCGGCCTCGGAGGAATCCGCGAATTCGTGCTTGGCAGCGTCAGTCATAACGTTGTTCAGCATGCCCGGGTGCCTGTGCTGGTTGTTAAATAGTATATATGGAGAGAGTGTCCTTGGAGTTTAGGGCACTCTTTTTGTTGTTGGCTGGCGTTTGGGGAAGGCAAATAGGAGGTTACGCGGGTATGGGCGACCGAACGACTGTAGGCGGACGAAGGGAGTTTGCAGTGAAGTGTCGTGTTTTGGGAGCGGTGCGCGGGTATGAGAATGTTATAAATAGGAGGCACATAGGTGCTAATGAATACAGGAGGCGCTATTTGGCGAAAATGCAGGAATTTGTGAAGCTAACGATTACAGGAGACGCTATATGTTAAAAAGTTCAATTATCGTGTGGATTTTCGGTTAATAAGGTCCTCTATATTCGTTAGCATATTTAGCTTCACTAAAAAAGGCAGATAGCGCTTCTACTATTCGTTAGTGATGTTCAGAGGGACTACTATTCGTTAATGATGTTCAAAGGGACTTCATAAGCGAATCTCGCAACGTAAGTGGGACAAGCAAACCCGTCTAATTGTCGATCCAACGGGTTGGATAATGCCAAAAAGCGAACATTCCCTTTGTTCAATTTATTAATGTTCGGGTTTTAGTTGACATGAGCTATCCAGGATTGTTACACTGGTAAAGGACGGCGGGCAACCCGCCAATATGTTTTGAACTCGTATAAATCTGGGGATATGGCCCGGAAGTCTCTACCTGAAAACCGTAAATTTTCGGACTACGAGCGAATACGCCAGAAGGAAGCCGTCGATGCAAGAGGAGACTCTTTCTTCGTTTGATTGCAGAATCGACCTTAGAGGAACCACGGTCGTACGGGAATCACATTCATTCTGCAATATCAGGCAAACCTGTAGTAAGGGTGTATTCACTCGTGGTCCGGTAATCTGAAAATACTCGTTATTTCCAGAATGCTCCGGACTTTTTTTATGGGCTTCACCGGGGTAAGAGGAAATAAGCACGTAAAAATGACTAATAAGAAGTAACCAAATATTTGGATTGAAGGAGTGGGTTGAGGCATGTCAGCACAGGCACAAGTGGCAGTGATCATGGGCAGTACATCAGATTGGGAGACGATGTCCCATGCTTGCTCCGTTTTGGAGGAGCTTCAAATACCTTACGAGAAGCAGGTAGTATCCGCGCACCGCACGCCGGATTTGATGTTTGAGTTTGCGGAGCAGGCGGCTGGCCGCGGGTTGAAGGTCATTATCGCCGGTGCCGGAGGAGCTGCGCATTTGCCGGGGATGGTCGCGTCAAAGACGGTGCTTCCCGTGATCGGCGTTCCCGTGAAATCGGCGGCTTTGAACGGACTAGACTCCTTGCTCTCCATCGTGCAAATGCCGGGTGGAATTCCGGTGGCTACGGTGGCCATCGGCAAGGCTGGCGCGACTAATGCCGGACTGCTGGCAGCGCAAATGATCGGAGCATTCGATCCGGAAGTGGCGTCCCGTGTGCAGGAGCGCCGCGATCGGATTCGCGAAGAAGTGCTGGCCAGTTCGGCCGGCTTGGGGGAGATCAAGTAATGGATCGATCCCCTAATGCAGTAAATGGCGCTCAGGACAAGGGCGCTAAAAAAGTAATTCCGCCGGGCTCGACGATCGGCGTGCTTGGCGGCGGACAACTCGGGAGGATGATGACGCTGGCAGGGACGAACCTCGGTTACCGGTTCATCACGCTCGATCCGACGCCGTCATCGCCTTGCGGTCATGTGGCCGAGCAAATCGTCGCCGGATACGATGATCAGGAGGCTGCGAAGAAGCTGGCCGAGCGATCGGATGTAATCACGTACGAATTCGAGAACGTGGACGCCGGAGTGGCAGCGCTGCTCGAGGAACTGTCGCACGTGCCGCAAGGCAGCCGGCTGCTCTATACGACGCAGCATCGTTTGCGCGAGAAGCGGGCCGTCGAAGCGGCGGGAGCTACGGTAGCTCCCTACGCGGAGATCGGCAGTGAGCAGGAGCTGAGCGAGGCCGTGGCGCGGCTGGGCATCCCCAGCGTGCTGAAGACGGCAACGGGCGGCTACGACGGCAAAGGCCAATGGGTGATCCGCTCTGAAGCGGAAATCGGCCCTGCCTATGCCGAGCTAAGTAAAGCGGGTACCGAGCTAGTGCTGGAGCAATTCATTCCCTTCGTGAAGGAATTGTCCGTCATTGCGGCCCGCAGCCCGCGCGGTGAAATCCGAACGTTCCCGGTTGCCGAGAACGTTCATGTCGATAATATTCTGCACGCGTCTATCGTGCCTGCGAGAATTGATGAGAAAGTACAAGGTGAAGCGGAACGGATGGCTTCGCGGATTGCGGAGTCGATGGAAGCCGTCGGCCTGCTTGCTGTCGAGATGTTCCTGACGGAGGACGGACGGATTTACGTAAATGAGCTGGCGCCGCGCCCGCATAATTCGGGGCATTATACGATGGAGGCCTGCGCCACGTCGCAATTCGAGCAGCATGTCCGGGCGATTTGCAATTTGCCGCTCGGGAAAGCGAAACTGCTCACCCCGGTCGTCATGGTGAATGTGCTCGGCGAGCATGTCGATGATGTAAAGGAAGCGGTGGCAACCGGACGATGGGGTGCGGTGGAATCAGACCGCATTGCATCGGCAAACATCGTACCGAAGGTACATTTATACGGCAAGGCCGGATCGGCTGCCAAACGTAAAATGGGACATGTTAACGTGCTGTGCAGTGATGTGCAGGAGGCGATTGATTTTATACAGCAAACTGCGATTTGGAGGAGTCAGCCCATATGATCGAACGTTATAGCAGACCCGAGATGAGGGCGATCTGGACTGAGGAGAACAAGTTCACAGCGTGGCTGGAAGTAGAAATCTGTGCTTGCGAGGCTTGGGCTGAGCTAGGCGTTATTCCGAGAGAGGATGCCAAGCAGCTTCGCCGGAATGCATCGTTCGACATAGACCGAATTTATGAAATTGAGCAGGAGACCCGTCATGATGTCATCGCCTTTACCCGGGCTGTATCAGAAAGCCTCGGAGCAGAGCGCAAATGGGTGCATTACGGTCTCACTTCCACGGATGTCGTCGATACTGCTCTAGGTTATCTGTTGAAACAAGCGAATGAAATTTTGGAAAAAGACATGCTGAACTTCATTCAAATCCTGCGCGAAAAAGCCATAGCCTATAAGAATACGCCGATGATGGGCCGCACCCATGGCGTACACGCAGAGCCAACAACTTTTGGCCTGAAGCTGGCCTTATGGCATGAGGAAATGAAGCGGAACCTGGAGCGCTTCCGCCGGGCAGCGGACGGCGTCCAGTACGGTAAAATTTCCGGAGCCGTCGGTACCTACGCGAACATCGACCCGTTCGTCGAGGAATATGTTTGCAGGAAGCTGGGCACGAAGCCGGCGCCGATCTCGACGCAGACGCTGCAGCGTGACCGCCATGCTGAATACATGGCGACCCTGGCGCTGATCGCGACATCGCTCGATAAATTCGCGACCGAAATCCGCGCTCTGCAAAAGAGCGAGTTCCGGGAAGTAGAGGAAGCCTTCGCCAAAGGCCAAAAAGGCTCCTCCGCCATGCCGCACAAGCGCAACCCGATTGGCAGCGAGAACATTTCCGGCTTGTCCCGCGTCATTCGCGGACATATGGTGTCCGCTTACGAGAACGTGACGCTGTGGCATGAGCGCGACATCTCGCATTCCTCGGTCGAGCGCGTCATTCTGCCGGATGCGACGATGCTGCTCAATTACATGCTGAACCGTTTCGGCAATATTGTCGAGAATCTGACGGTCTTCCCGGAGAATATGAAGCGCAACATGAGCCGCACGTTCGGCGTTCCGTTCTCTGGACGTGTCATGACGAAGCTGATCGACAAGGGATTCAGCCGCGAGCAGGCCTACGATACGGTACAGCCTCGGGCGATGCAGGCCTGGGAGACACAGCGTCAATTCCGCGAGCTGATCGAGGAGACGCCGGAAATTACCGCAGTCCTAAGCAAAGATGATATTGAGGATGCCTTTAATCCATCCTGGCATTTGAAGCATGTGGATACCATTTTCCGCAGGCTGGGATTGGCTGAATAATATGCGAAGCAAGGGGAGGAAAGGGGCACATATGGCATCACCGGCGATTTCTACCGCAGTGGATCTGATAAACGTACCGCTGCTCTACAAAGGTAAAGTCCGGGAGCTATACGATTTGGGAGAGCATTACCTGATCGTGGTGACGGATCGCATCTCCGCTTTTGATTATGTGCTTGAGCCGGCGGTTCCTGACAAAGGGAATGTGCTCAATCGTCTGAGTGCTCACTGGTTCGGTCTTACCGGTCATTTAATCGACAATCATGTCGTTCATGCGGATGTCGAACGTCTGGGGGATGCCATTAAGGCCGAGTATAAGGAGCTTCTGCGAGATCGGATCATGGTGACCCGCAGGGCGGAGCGAATTCCTATTGAGTGTGTCGTACGCGGTTATATCACAGGAGGCGGCTGGAGACAGTATGAAGAGACCGGCGAGATTAATGGAACGAAGCTGCCGGATGGTTTGCGGAAGAACGATAAGCTGACTCAACCGATATTTACCCCTTCAGCCAAAAATGATGTCGGTCATGATGAGGAGATTTCCTTTGCGCAAATGAGCGGGCTGATTGGAGCAGAGCTTGCTGAACAGCTGCGTTCGAGGAGCCTTGAACTGTATGAGTTCGCCCGGAAATATTGCGAACAGCGGGGCATTATTCTCGCAGACTGCAAGCTGGAGTTCGGTTCCGTGGGCGGTGAGCTTATTTTGATCGATGAAATATGTACTCCGGATGCAGCACGCTTTTGGGCAAAAGAGAATTACGCTCTCGACACGGAGATCGACAGTATGGATAAAGAACCAGTCCGCACGTATCTTTCCCGCTCCGGCTGGGACAGAAACAGTAAGCCAGCCCCGCTTCCCCGGTTCGTTGTTGAAGAGACGGCCCGGCGCTATCTTGAAATATATCACCGTCTTACGGATCAGAAATCAGTTTGACGATGAGTAGTTTTTAAATGCGTATTATTTTTGAGATGAGCAGTTTTTATTACAGTATCAAGGCTGGAAGTGCCTGCGAGCGAAGTTGAAAAGTTATTTTATGAACATGCTCAAGCGGGTACTAAGGCTTTTACTATATACAGCAACATCAGCAGTAAAAAGTAGTAATAGCAATAATAGTTCAAATTTCAATCATTATTATTTTCTAGGAGGAACACGAGGAATATGATTAAAGCGTCCGTTTATGTCACCATCAAGCAAAGCGTACTTGATCCGCAGGGGGTTGCCGTACAAGGTGCACTGCATTCCATGGGATTTGCAGAGGTTGGAAGTGTCCGCATCGGTAAATATCTGGAGCTGCAGCTCGATACCAATGATCGCAACGAGGCGGAAGCCCGCGTCAAAGAAATGTGCGAGAAGTTGCTGGCCAATACGGTCGTTGAAGATTACCGCTTTGAATTGGAGGGTTAATCCATGAAATTCGCAGTACTCGTATTTCCCGGTTCCAACTGTGACATTGACTGCTACAAAGCCGTTGAAGACACGCTAGGCGAGCCAGTCGATTATGTGTGGCACACAGCCACAGATCTTTCTGCTTATGATTGCATCCTAGTTCCAGGCGGATTCTCTTACGGCGACTATCTGCGCTGCGGAGCGATTGCGAGATTTGCTCCGGTGATGGCCGAGGTCGCCAAAGCCGCCGAACAAGGTAAATATATTCTTGGCATCTGCAACGGATTCCAGATTCTGACCGAGGCGGGGCTGCTGCCAGGCACGCTGCGCCGCAACACGTCGCTGAAGTTCCGCTGCCATGATACCGTGCTTCGCGTAGAGAACAACGATAACCCGTTCACGACCCAATACCAGAAGGGCGAGGAGATTCATATTCCGATCGCTCATGGCGAGGGGAACTACTATTGTGATGAAGAGACGCTCGCGCAGCTGAAAGCGAACAATCAAATTATTTTCACCTACGTAGATAATCCGAACGGCTCCTTAGAGGATATCGCCGGCGTTTCCAATGAGCGCGGCAACGTCGTCGGCATGATGCCGCACCCTGAGCGTGCGGTGGATAGCCTGCTGGGGTCTGAGGACGGCAAACGTATGTTTACATCGATATTAAAGGCTTGGAGGGATCGGCATGAGTCAGCAAGTGTCCGCTAAGGAACCAAATGCAGAGCAAATCGCTGAACAGCAAATTTACAAACAAATGGGCGTGTCCGACAGTGAGTACGAGCTGATCTGCGGATTTCTGGGGCGCAAACCGAATTACACCGAAATCGGCGTATTCAGTGTCATGTGGTCCGAGCACTGTGCCTATAAAAATTCCAAACCGCTGCTTCGCAGATTCCCGACCGACGGACCACGTGTTCTGATGGGACCGGGCGAAGGCGCCGGCATCGTGGATATCGGCGACAACCAGGCGGTCGTCTTCAAAATCGAGAGCCATAACCACCCTTCCGCGGTAGAGCCTTACCAAGGCGCGGCGACAGGCGTTGGCGGCATTATTCGCGATATTTTCTCGATGGGCGCAAGACCGGTGGCACTTCTGAACTCCTTGCGCTTCGGCAAGCTGGAGAGCGACCGTGTGAAATACTTGTTCGAGCATGTCGTTTCCGGGATCGCAGGCTACGGCAACTGTATCGGCATTCCGACCGTCGGCGGCGAAGTGGTGTTTGACGATGCCTATGATGGCAATCCGCTAGTCAACGCAATGTGCGTAGGTTTGATCGAGCATGACAAGATTCAGCGAGGTGTAGCAAAAGGCGTAGGCAACCCGGTATTCTACGTTGGGCCTCCGACAGGCCGTGACGGCATCCACGGGGCAACCTTCGCATCCGAGGAGCTGACGGAGGAGTCCGAATCGAAGCGGACGGCCGTCCAAGTCGGCGATCCATTCATGGAGAAGCTGGTCATGGAAGCTTGTCTCGAGCTGATTAATTCCGGCATCGTCCTTGGTATTCAGGATATGGGCGCGGCAGGACTGACCTGCTCCAGCGCGGAGATGGCAAGTAAGGCTGGGAACGGCCTGGAGCTGTACCTGGATGAGGTCCCGCAACGCGAAGAGGGCATGACGCCATATGAAATGATGCTTTCCGAATCCCAAGAGCGTATGCTGTTCGTCGTTGAGCCGAAGGATGAGGCCCAAGCGATGGAAATTTTCGAGCGTTGGGGCGTAATCTGCGCCAAGGTTGGTAAAGTGACCGACGATGGACGCCTCAGACTGATCCACCAAGGGGAAGTCGTTGGCGATATGCCGGTAACGGCGCTGGTCGACGAATGCCCGATTTACAACAAGCCATCCGCTGTACCGGCTTATTATGAAGAAAATGCAAATGTAGATACATTGCGCTATGACGAAGTAACGGATTTGAGCGGAGCGCTGGATAAAGTGTTGTCCTCCCCATCCGTAGCGAGCAAAGCGTGGGTATATAACCAATACGATTACATGGTTCGCACCAGCACAGCGGTTCAGCCGGGCTCCGACGCGGCGGTCGTGACGATTCGCGGAACGCGTAAAGGGCTGGCCATGACGACGGACTGTAACGGACGTTTCGTTTACCTGGATCCTGAAGTCGGCGGACGCATCGCGGTCAGTGAAGCGGCGCGCAACGTCGTATGCTCGGGAGCCGAGCCGCTGGCGATCACGGACAACCTGAACTTCGGAAGCCCGGAGAAGCCGGATATTTTCTGGCAGATGGAAAAAGCGGTTGACGGCATGGCCGAAGCCTGCCGCGTGCTGGACGCTCCAGTTATCGGCGGTAACGTCAGCTTGTACAACGAGAACGCCAAAGGCGCGATTTATCCGACGCCGGTCGTCGGTATGGTCGGTCTTGTGCATGATACGGATCACATTACAACGCAAGACTTCAAGGCTGAGGGTGACGTGGTATTCTTGCTCGGCGAGACTTTCGCAGAGCTGGGCGGCAGCGAGTTCCAGGCAGTAGTTCATGGTGTTACAGAAGGACGCCCGCCAGCGCTGGATCTGAATGTGGAGAAAAAATTGCTGGACGGCGTACTGGCCGCAATCCAAAAAGGCCTGGTACAATCGGCTCACGACTTGTCCGAAGGCGGTCTGGCTGTAGCTGTGGCCGAATCCTGCATCAGCGGCGGCCTTGGCGCGAAGGTCGACTTCGCGACTGAGCTTCGTCCTGACTTTGCTCTATTCAGCGAATCACAATCCCGCATCCTGTTGTCGGCTACGCCGGACAAGGCTGCCGAGCTCGAGCAATTGATCGCGTCCTATGGCGTTCCAGTTCAAAAGATCGGTCAAGTCACAGGCGACAAACTGGAGATTGCTGTGAATGCCCGCTCCGTGCTGGCTAGACCAGTAAGCGAGCTGAAGCAGGTCTGGGAGGATGTAATTCCATGTCTGATGCAATAATACCGCAAGGGCTTTGGACAGGAGACTATTATAATCAAGGAACAGGCAAGAGCGATATTTTTGACACGTTAAAAGAGGAATGCGGCGTTTTCGGGGTGTTTGGGCACCCCGAAGCCGCCTCTTTGTCCTATTACGGGCTGCATGCGCTGCAGCACCGGGGAGAAGAGAGCGCGGGAATTTGCGTCACGAACGGCGCTGAGTTCAATTACCATCGCGGCATGGGGCTGGTGAAGGAAGTGTTTGACCGGGACCTGCTCGCTTCGCTGCATGGCAGCCGCTCCATCGGGCATGTCCGCTATTCTACGAACGGCGATACCAGCCTGATGAACGCGCAGCCGCTTATTTTTAAGTACCGGGACGGGGATCTCGCGGTAGCCACAAACGGCAATATCGTCAATGCTCCACAAATCCGTCATCAACTAGAGCAGAGCGGCTCTATCTTCCAGACGACGAGCGATACCGAAGTGATCGCGCATCTGATCGCCCGCTCGCCGAAGGAATTCGTCGAGGCGGCAAGGGACGCGCTCGCGCAATTGGTCGGAGGCTTCGCGTTCATGCTGCTGACGAACGATAAAATGATCATCGCCAGCGATCCGCACGGGCTTCGTCCGCTCACGATGGGCCGTCTCGGCGATGCCTATCTGTTCTCTTCCGAGACCTGCGCGTTCGAGGTGGTTGGAGCGGAGTCGATCCGCGATATTTTGCCGGGTGAAATGCTGGTGCTGGATGCGGAAGGCGTGCATGAGGATCGTTATGCAGAGCCTCAGCGCAAGGCGTTATGCGCCATGGAGTACATTTACTTCTCCCGTCCGGACAGCGACATGAACGGCTCCAATATGCATGCGGCCCGTAAACGGATGGGCCAGGTCATGGCTCAGGAATCGTTCGTCGATGCCGACGTCGTAACAGGGGTGCCGGATTCCAGTATTTCCGCGGCCATCGGTTATGCCGAGCAGACGGGCATTCCTTACGAGCTTGGCTTGATCAAAAATAAATATACGGGACGCACCTTCATTCAGCCGAGCCAGGAGCTGCGCGAACAGGGCGTGAAGATGAAGCTGAGCGCCGTACGGCGGGTCGTTGAGGGCAAGCGCGTCGTCATGATCGACGATTCCATTGTCCGGGGGACGACATCTCGCCGCATCGTCAATCTGCTGCGCCAAGCAGGAGCGACGGAGGTGCATGTGCGGATTACCTCGCCACCGTTCAAAAATCCTTGCTTCTACGGCATCGATACGCCGAGTCGGGCTGAACTGATCGCTTCCTCGAGGTCCATTGAAGAGATCCGCAAGGAGATCAATGCAGATTCGCTGGAATTTTTAAGCGCCGAAGGCTTGATCAGCGCGGTGGAAGGGGATAACGCAAAGGATTATAAAGGCGGCCTGTGTATGGCTTGCTTTGATAACGATTATCCGACGCGGACGGATTTTGCGGGCGAATAGAAGTTCGACTGCAGCTGTTAAATGAATATACAATGAAGCTGATGCGATTAAGTTAATGTGATTAAATAAAATGATTGTTTAAGGAGAGTGTCCTTCGTGTCTGAAGCCTATAAAAATGCCGGTGTGGATATCGCAGCAGGCAATGAAGCGGTAGAGCGGATGAAAAGTCACGTCAAGCGGACGTTCCGCCCTGAAGTGTTAACGGATTTGGGCGGCTTTGGAGCTTTGTTCGGCTTGAACAAAGATAAATATGAGGAGCCTGTCCTGGTATCGGGCACAGATGGTGTAGGGACGAAGCTGAAAATCGCCTTCGCAATGGATAAGCATGATACGATCGGAATCGATGCGGTGGCGATGTGCGTCAATGACGTTGTCGTTCAAGGCGCGGAGCCGCTCTTCTTCCTGGATTATCTCGCTTGCGACAAGGTCATTCCTGCGAAAATCGAAGCGATCGTATCGGGTATCGCGGATGGCTGCAGCCAGTCTGGATGCGCGCTGATCGGCGGAGAAACGGCGGAAATGCCGGGCATGTACGCTGAAGGCGAGTATGATATCGCTGGCTTTACGGTAGGCGTGGTTGATAAGAGCAAGATCATCAACGGAAGCACGATTGCTGCAGGTGATACGGTAATCGGCCTGGCTTCGAGCGGCGTGCACAGCAACGGTTTCTCGCTCGTTCGCAAGCTTCTATTGGAGCAATGCGGCTACAGTCTGCATGATACGCTGACTGAGCTTGACGGAGCACGGTTAGGCGATGTGCTGCTTACGCCGACCAAGCTGTATGTGAAGCCGGTTTTGGCTTTGCTGGAGCAGGTACAGGTGAAAGGAATGGCGCATATTACGGGCGGCGGATTCATCGAGAATATTCCTCGCGTGCTGCCTGACAACGTCAATGCTGAGATCGATCATGGCTCATGGCCGATCCTGCCGATCTTCGAGCTGCTTCAGCAGAAGGGCGATGTCAGCAACCGCGACATGTTCACGACCTTTAACATGGGAGTTGGACTGGTGATTGTCGTAGCGAAGGAAGATGCCGGGAAGACGGTTGAGGCGCTGCGCGCGGCTGGAGAAACGCCTTATGTGATCGGCCGGATTACGGAAGGCAGCCGGGAAGTGAAATTTACGGGAGCGGACGCATAATGACGGACAAAACTGTGGGGAGCCAAAGGCCATACCGGATCGCGGTCTTCGCTTCCGGGCAGGGCAGCAATTTCCAGACGCTGCTGGACTCCTCCCGTGAGGGCAAGCTCGGAGCGGAAATCGTGCTGCTCGTCTGCAACAAGCCAGAGGCTCCCGTTGTCGAAAGGGCGCGCCGTGCCGGCGTGGAATGCTTCCTGTTCGAGAAGAAAGCCTATGCCTGCCGCGAGGATTATGAGGCGGAAATCGCCCAGGAGCTGGAGCGCAGAGGCGTTGACCTGATTGTGCTAGCTGGATATATGCTGCTGCTGACTCCGGTTCTGGTTGACGCTTATCAAGGACGTATGATCAATATCCACCCGTCCTTGCTGCCTGCTTTTCCAGGGAAAGATGCGATCGGGCAGGCTTGGGAATACGGCGTCAAGATCACCGGGGTGACGGTGCATCTGGTTGACGGCGGCATGGATACGGGGGCTGTTATTGCCCAAAAGGCCGTAGAAATCGCACCGGAGGATACAGTAGAATCTCTGGAAGATAAGATACACGCCGCTGAACGGGATTTGTATCCGCAGGTGGTTAGCTGGTTTGCCGCGGGCAAAGTCAAGATCGATGGGCGGCGCATTACGGTAGGCTGAGCAAAGACCAGCCGCAGATAATGACAGGTACACAGGATTCGCTGCAAGCTAAAACGAACTTAGCTGCGGATTCCGAGCATGTTTAGCGAAATTACGTTGTCGTACTGAGGGTACAGCCGCGAATTGCGGTCTAATTTCTTAGAGTGGATGTCGATTGACGTTTTTATCATGTGGTTATTTGTATCGTTTTCGATATTTCCCGAGAAATATCGGGTCATGGATCTGGATGATCGAATAGAGAAGAATTATTGCCATTAGCCGGTCCGGTCTGAAGCCGGGGCGTTATTCTTGCCATAATCATAGAGGAGGAAGCCAATCGTGAGTATCAAAAGAGCGCTGGTCAGCGTTTCGGATAAAACGGGTATCGTGGATTTTTGCCGCGGGCTGTCGCAATTAGGAGTAGAAATCATTTCAACGGGGGGCACGAAAAACCTGCTGTCGAAGGAAGGAATTCCTGTCATCGGCATCTCCGATGTCACGGGCTTCCCGGAAGTGCTTGACGGTCGCGTGAAGACGCTGCATCCTGCTGTTCATAGCGGGCTGCTGGCGGTAAGGGACAGCGCTGAGCATCAAGCGCAAATGAAGGAGCTTGGTCTGGATTACATTGATCTGGTCGTCGTCAATCTGTATCCGTTCCAGGAGACGATTGCGAAGCCGGATGTCACCTATGAGGATGCGATTGAAAATATCGACATCGGCGGGCCGACCATGCTGCGTTCTGCTGCCAAAAACCATGCTTTCGTCTCCGTCGTCGTGGATTCCGGCGATTACAGCAAGGTGTTGGATGAGATTGCTGCCGAGGGAGACACAACCTTGGATACGCGCAAACGGCTTGCGGCCAAAGTTTTCCGTCATACGGCGGCTTACGATGCCTTGATTTCCGATTATTTGTCGAACGTGAACGGGGATCCGCTTCCTGAACGCCTTACAGTTACTTACGAGAAGATTCAGGATCTTCGTTATGGCGAGAATCCTCATCAGAAGGCAGCATTCTACCGCAAGCCGTTGGCTGCGGCGGATACGCTCACTTCGGCCGAGCAGCTGCATGGCAAAGAGCTTTCCTATAATAACATCAATGACGCGAATGCGGCTCTGCAAATCGTGAAGGAATTCGAAGAGCCGGCAGTTGTAGTCGTTAAGCATATGAATCCTTGCGGCGTAGGCATTGGGGAAAGTATTTACGAGGCATTCCGCAAAGCGCATGAGGCTGATCCGGTATCGATCTTCGGCGGCATCGTAGCGGCAAACCGCATCATCGACGAGGCGACGGCTCTGCTGCTCAAGGAGATCTTCCTGGAAATCATCCTTGCCCCTGGCTTTACGGATGAAGCTCTGGCCGTACTGACGCAGAAGAAAAACATCCGCCTGTTGAAGGTAAACGGCCTGGAGCTTGGTGCCAGTCGCAAGAGCCAGCTCGTGGTCACTTCGATCGACGGTGGCATGATCGTTCAGGACAGCGACGTTCATTCCTTGCAGGAGTCCGATCTGAAGGTTGTGACCGATCGTGCTCCTTCCGAAGAAGAATTGAAGCAGCTTCTATTTGCCTGGAAAGTAGTTAAGCATGTTAAATCTAATGCGATCGTATTGGCGAATGACAACATGACGATCGGCGTAGGTGCCGGACAAATGAACCGAGTCGGCTCGGCGAAAATCGCCATCGAGCAGGCCGGCGACAAAGTGAAGGGCAGCGTGCTGTCTTCCGATGCGTTCTTCCCGATGGGCGATACGGTAGAAGCCGCGGCTAAAGCCGGTGTGACGGCGATCATCCAGCCGGGCGGCTCGGTCAAGGACGAGGAATCGATCCAAATGGCGAACAAGTATGGGGTCGCTATGGTCTTCACCGGCATCCGCCACTTCAAGCACTAGAGAGGTAGTTCAAAAAGTCATCTTTTGATCACGAAGTAGTTCAAGTAGCGAAATCGGCGTCGAATCTTGAATTCAACCGGGGCTTCCGGTACTCA
>NZ_KB907286.1:29569-43505 GCF_000381905.1 Paenibacillus fonticola DSM 21315
ACCGGGGCTTCCGGTACTCACGTAGGCTTCTCCTACGCTCCGTTTCTCAGCCCCTAGTTTCATCCAAGCTTCTCGGTGCTGAAAACCTGATTTTTAAAACTTTTATTGTAGTGGTAGTTAAGCAGATAAACCTTTGATCGAGCAATTGAATTAACAATGCAGAATGGACAGGGACGGTGGACCGCGGCGGCGGCCTGCCGTTTGCTGTCTGGATATGAGGAGGAGCAGCGGTATGGACATTTTAGTGATTGGCGGCGGCGGCCGGGAGCATGCAATTTGCTGGGCGCTGGCCAAGAGCCCGAAGGCAGGCAAAATTTATTGCGCGCCGGGCAACGCAGGGATCGCTCAAGTAGCGGAGATCGTTCCGATTGCGGTGAACGAATTTGATAAGCTGACGGCGTTCGCTCAGGAGAAAGAGGTAGGCCTGGTTGTAGTCGGACCGGATGATCCGCTGGCGGATGGCATCGTGGATGCGTTCGAAGCGAAGAGCATTCCGGTATTCGGGCCGCGCAAAAATGCGGCGCATATCGAAGGCAGCAAGACGTTCATGAAGGATTTGTTGAAAAAATACAACATTCCGACAGCCGCTTACGAGAAGTTCGACGATTATGAGGAGGCCAAGGCGTACCTCGACCAGCAGAAGCTGCCGATCGTCATAAAGGCGGACGGGCTTGCTGCAGGCAAAGGGGTAACGGTAGCCTTCACGCGTGAGGAAGCGGGCGCGGCTTTGAAGGATATTATGGTTGGCAAAGTATTCGGCAATGCGGGCAGCCAGGTGGTTATCGAGGAGTTCCTCGAAGGGCAGGAAATGTCGATCCTTGCTTTTGTGGATGGAGAAGTTGTACGTCCGATGTCGGCAGCGCAGGATCATAAGCAGGTCTATGATAACGACAAGGGACCGAACACGGGCGGCATGGGTACTTACTCACCGCTGCCGCATATCGCGGATTCCATTATCGATGAAGCGGTCGAGACAATTATTAAGCCGACAGCCAAGGCGATGGTTGCGGAAGGCCGTCCTTTCCGCGGTGTGCTGTTCGCTGGATTGATGATCTCACCGGACGGCAAACCGAAGACGATCGAGTTCAACGCCCGGTTTGGGGATCCCGAGACTCAGGTCGTGCTGCCGCGGCTGAAGAGCGATCTCCTGGAAATTTTCTTAGCTGCCGTTAACGGCACACTGGATAAGGTTGAAATTGAATGGAGCAATGAAGCCGCGGTATGCGTTGTGCTTGCTTCCGGCGGTTATCCTGCAACATATCCGAAGGGACTGCCGATTTCCGGGTTGGACGCAGCCGGGGACGCGCTTGTGTTCCACGCTGGAACAGCCAAGAATGAAGCGGGAGAGTGGATTACGAACGGCGGGCGTGTACTAGGCGTCGTCGGGCTTGGACAAAATATTGCGGAAGCCCGCGATAAGGCCTATGCGGCTGCTGTGCGCATCACTTTCGAGGGCAAGCATCAGCGCTCCGATATTGCAGCTAAAGCGCTACGATAGGATAGCGACGTCATCCATAAAAAATCCGGATAGCCTGATCCTTTCTGACGCATGTTAACAATAAGAGCATTTGCGAATGTATGCTAACGATTTAGAGCATTCGCTATTATTGTGGAATGGAGGCGTCGAATCGATTATGAGCAAGGAAAAGAAGGATATGCTCCCCATCTCGCGTGAGAGGGTGGAAGTGGAAGGTCTTTATACGGATGAATGGGGGCGTTCGGAGTATTTGTACCGCGGACAGGAGTTTCCAGCGGACCTCATTATGGGGTCGACGGAGTGGAAGCTTACAGAGCTGGCCGACGATCCTGCCGAGCGTGATATTTCAGAAGACTTCGAGAACACGGGGCATGCGGGGAAACGCCGTAGCGGCCAAGTAGAGTGACCGTGCAGAAGTAAAGAGAAGTAAAGGCAACCTCGAGCAGACAGCATAAGCAGCCATGAGCATACAGCATTAGCAGCCATGAGCATACAGCATTAGCAGCCATGAGCAGACAGTATCAGCCACAGCGTCAGATAAAATCTGGCGCTGTTTGAATTTTTTTTTGGCCCATATTTTGCGATAGAAGATGAATTGTTGGCTCAGGTTACGTATAATAACGAGAAGAAGTTTTTTTCGGGAGGACGAGCCATGCCAACCACGGCAGGAATACATCATATTACGGCGTTTGTGGGAGATGTTCAGGGGAACGTGGATTTCTACGCAGGCGTCCTCGGTTTGAGATTGGTGAAGAAGACGGTAAATTTCGATGCACCAGAGGTGTATCATTTATATTTTGGGAATGAATCGGGTGAGCCGGGAACGATTGTAACTTTTTTTCCACAGGATGGCGTAGAAAGCGGGATGATCGGGGGAGGACAGGTCGGGGTAACGGTGTATGCCGTACCGCCTGGGAGTCTGTTGTTCTGGCGCAAACGCATGAAAAAGTTCGATATACCCTATATGGACATCACGCGCTTTGACGAGGAATATATACGATTCACGGATAATTCCGGTTTGTTGATCGACCTGGTGGAGCGGGCCGAGGGGCCTGCTAGTACATGGTCATTTGGCGGAGTGCCGCTGCAATATGCGATTAAGGGGTTCGGCGGCGCATTGCTGTTCAGCAGCGATAGTGCAAGTACGGCAAGAGTGCTGGAGCTGATTCTCGATATGAAGCAGGTAGGCGAAGAAGAAGGGCTGATTCGGTATCAGGCGACAGGCGAGCTGGGTAATTGGATCGACTTGAATGCAGAGAATATCCCCAGAAGCGGAGGAGGAGCTGGGACGGTTCACCACATCGCCTGGCGGGCGAAGGATGACGAGGAGCAGGAAGAGTGGCGGCGGATGATCGAACAGTGTGGTCTACATCCAACGCCGATCATGGATCGCGGGTATTTCAAAGCGCTGTATTTCCGCGAGCCGGGCGGCATCCTGTTCGAGATCGCTACGGATCCGCCGGGATTCACGATTGATGAAACGCTGATGCATCTCGGTGAGAACCTGATGCTTCCAGACCGTTATGAGCCGCATCGCAATGCAATACTTTCTCATTTGAGCAACTTCGAGGTACGATCATTAGAATTCGAGGAGGAGGCAGAAGAATGAGGCATGTTTTTCAGGAAGGCAAGGATAAGTCTGCGCCGGTGCTAGTGCTCCTGCATGGTACGGGAGGAACGGAGAGCGATTTGCTGCCGCTTGCTGCGGCTCTGTCGCCGGACTCTTCGGTTCTCGGTATTCGCGGGAATGTGCTTGAAAACGGGATGCCCCGTTTTTTTCGCCGGTTGGCCGAAGGCGTGTTTGATGAGGAGGATTTGGCGCTGCGGACTCGGGAGCTGTATGATTTTCTCGATGAGTCGGCCGTGAAATATGGGCTTGATCGGCGCAAATATGTTGCTGTAGGATACTCGAATGGGGCTAATATCGCAGCGAGCCTATTGTTTCATTATAACGATGCCCTTAGCGGGGCCGTGTTGCATCATCCGATGGTTCCGCTGCGCAGCGTAGTGCTGCCGGATTTGAAGGATGTTCCTGTGTTCATCGGGGCGGGGCGTAATGACCGGATGTGCCTCCCAGCTGAGACGGAGGAGCTGAGCAGCCTGCTGGAAGGAGCGGGGGCCAAGCTGACGGTACACTGGGAAAATGCGGGACACAGCTTGACCGGAACGGAGATTGACGCTGCCGCCGCCTGGTTCAGGCAGGCATTTGCACTATAAAATGATTAGAGACCAATCAGGACTGCATTATATTTTCATATAGATGAATCTAATTTTGTTTATAAGAAGCGGGGAGAAAAGATGAATCAAACGGAACAAGAGACAGAACAACGTACGGTAGGCATGGAAGAGATCGTTCGGGCCCATCATGTGCTCAAGGAAGTCGTCGTGCGCACGCCGCTGCAACTGGATGCGACATTGTCGGCGAAATACGGATGCCGGGTGTTTTTGAAACGGGAGGATCTTCAGGTTGTCCGTTCTTTCAAAATCCGTGGAGCCTACAATAAAATCCGCAGTCTGAGTCCGGAGGAACTAGAGAAGGGTATCGTCTGTTCGAGTGCAGGCAACCATGCGCAAGGCGTAGCCTTCTCCTGCAATGCGCTGGGAATTCCAGGCGCCATCTATATGCCGAGTACGACGCCAAATCAGAAGGTGAAGCAGGTTAAACGGTTTGGCGGATCGCATGTGGAGGTGATTTTAACCGGTGATACGTATGACGACGCTTATGAGGAAGCGATGAAGGCGTGCCGGGACCGCGGCATGACGTTCATTCATCCGTTCGACGATGCGAAGATTGTGGCAGGCAACGGAACGATCGGCATGGAGATCATGGAGAACCTGGATACTCCGGCGGACTATGTGTTTGTAACGATTGGCGGCGGCGGATTGGCATCGGGCGTCGGGGCTTATATCAAGGCGATGAGTCCGGATACGAAATTAATCGGGGTTGAGCCGCTAGGGGCTGCATCCATGAGCGAATCGTTCCAGCAGAAGCAAGTGGTGACGCTGGAGACGATTGATAAGTTCGTAGACGGTGCGGCTGTGAAACGGGTCGGTGATTTGAACTATCACATTTGTGCAGAGCTGCTGGACGATATCGTTAAGGTACCGGAAGGCAAAGCCTGCACGACGATTCTTGATTTATATAATGATAGTGCCATCGTGGTAGAGCCTGCCGGAGCGCTTGCGGTGTCCGCTCTTGATATATATAAGGACGAGATCCGCGGCAAAACGGTCGTCTGCGTCATCAGCGGGGGCAATAATGATATCGACCGCATGCAGGAAATGAAGGAGCGCTCGCTCATTTATGAAGGATTGAAGCATTATTTCATGGTGAACTTCCCTCAGCGTGCTGGAGCGCTGCGCGAGTTCCTGCAGGACGTGCTGGGGCCAAACGATGACATTACCCGGTTCGAGTATACGAAGAAGCATAATAAGGAGAACGGGCCGGCATTGGTGGGCATAGAGCTGAGCGATCCGGCGGATTATGAAGCCTTGATCGGCCGCATGAAAGCAAAAGGGATTACCTATACGGAGCTGAACCGGGATTTGAATTTGTTTAATTTGTTGATTTGAGCCTGAAGTTGGGCTTAAATCTGAATTAGTGCTTAGGTTCGAGTTGGAGCTTGGACTTGGGTTTAAGTTGGAGAGTTTTAATCATTGTCGGAATAATCTGGTTGTAGGAACGGAGGTCGGTGCAGATGGTCATAGATCCAAAATGGCTGGAATGGGCGAAGCAAATTCAGGCGCTCGCTCAAACCGGGCTTGCCTATACGAAAGATGTCTACGATGCGGAGCGTTATGAGGCACTCCGGGAAATCAGCATTGACATCATGAACAGATATACAACGGTGGACCGGGAGATTGTTGAGCTGTCATTCGCCAATGAGCGCGGGTATGCAACGCCTAAGGTGGATATTCGCGGCGTTGTGTTTGAGGATAACAAAATACTGCTCGTACAGGAGAAGCTTGACGGTGATTGGGCATTGCCTGGAGGCTGGGGAGATATCGGGCTGTCTCCTACCGAAGTGGCGGTGAAGGAAATCAAGGAGGAGTCCGGCTACGAAGTGAAGCCGGTTCGTCTGCTCGCTGTTCTGGATAAAAAATTTCATCATCATCCTCCAGAGCCGTATCACGTTTATAAATTTTTTATTCAATGTGAAATTGTCGGCGGTGAAGCTGCGGAGGGTCTCGAGACGAGCGGCGTTGCCTTCTTTGAGGAGACTCAGCTTCCGAAGCTGTCCCTTCAAAGAAACACGGAGGAGCAGATCAAATTGATGTTCCAATTTCTGGAATACCCGGATAAACCGGCAATTGTTGATTAATGTGTAGCAGTGAATATGAAAAAATGCAAATTAAAAGCAGCCTACAGCGGCCGGCAGGACTGTGCTCAGATCCGATTTGTGGAATGGGTCATTGTTCAGTGAGCTGGTTGGGCTGCTTTTTTGGTAGTCAGCAAGCTGCTTGCGGACCGAGGATCCGCTATTTTGGCAAAATGGAGCATAAACTCACGCTAACGGACCAAGGATACCTTATTCAGATAAAAAAGAGAGCTATGGACGGTGATTCTCAGCAAATAGCGTCTTCTGTGTCCGCCAAGCATGGTTATTTAGCAGTTTTGTCACAGATAGCGTCCCTGGTGTCCACGAATATGCCGGGCGATATTACGGACGAGCTGGCCCAGGATGCGGAATTCCAGGATAACATGCTCCTGGTCGGACTGGATACCCTCACCTATGAGAACAAAACTTATGCGATTTCCGTCTTATCCAGCGGCGTATCGCTCTGGTACAATAAAGAAATCTTCGCTTATATCGGCTTGACTCCGCCTGAGACATATGATGAACTTTAAAGTATGGTGGATCAACTTGGAGCCGTTGGAGAAGGCGAGAAGTCATGAAGCCGATTTCACGAAGGACAGCTTCGTGCAGGCCGGAGGGATGCATAGAGAACTGACTGAGGGATGCATAGAGAACTGACAGTTGACAGAAATGATTGTGTAAACGGATTCTTTGGTCTCAATTATCGACAAACTGGAAACATCTTCGGCTGCTTCGACCAGACGCTTGGTGCGAGACGGACCGACAAGTACCTTGATTTCATGGGTGTCATCGTCGGTCAGAGCAACAATGACGTGAAGGCAAAAACTGGCGAAAATCAAGTAAGGACGGCGAACTGTATAAGTTGAACTAAAAGATGAAATACAGGCAACTTATAGATACAGCCAATTAACTGCATGAGCACAAGCCATTCGTTGTGCAGTGAAGTAGGCAGCGATGCAGTCAAACTAGAACGGAAATGGAGGAATATGCGATGTCTGAAATTATCAATCCAATTTTGAGAGGCTTTAACCCGGATCCATCGATCATTCGGGTGGGCGAAGATTACTATATCGCGACTTCAACGTTTGAATGGTTCCCTGGGGTCCAGATTCATCATTCCCGGGATTTGAAAAACTGGCAGCTGATCGGCCATCCGCTGAGCCGGACAAGCCAGCTCAATATGTTGGGGAACCCCGACTCTGGCGGGGTGTGGGCTCCTTGTCTGAGCCATCATGAAGGAACTTATTATTTAATATATACCGATGTCAAAGCCCATATGGGACCCTTCAAGGACACGCATAACTACCTGGTTACTGCGAAGGATATCCGCGGCCCGTGGTCGGAGCCAGTCTATCTGAACAGCAGCGGCTTCGATCCATCGATGTACCATGAAGAGGACGGCACGAAATGGGTGCTGAACATGGTCTGGGATCACCGTAAGGGGAAAAACCACTTCGGCGGCATCGTCATCCAGCAGTACTCGGAAGAGGAGCAGCGGCTGGTCGGGCCGATCCATAATATCTTTAGGGGGACGCCGCTAGGGTTAACCGAAGGTCCGCATATTTATAAAGCCAACGGCTATTATCATCTGATGACGGCAGAAGGCGGAACCCGGTACGGTCATGCCATCACGATGGCTCGTTCGGCCACGCTGCTCGGCACTTACGAGGCTGACCCCAATGGCCCGATGCTAACCTCGGCCGATCGTCCGGAAGCGGCGCTGCAGCGGGCGGGCCACGGCTGTCTAGTGGAGACGCAGCATGGCGAGCTGTACGTTGTGCATCTGTGCGGGCGGCCGCTGCGGCCATCGATGTGCTGCACACTTGGCCGGGAGACGGCCATTCAGAAGGTGGAATGGTCGGAGGACGGCTGGCTGCGCCTGACGACGGGTGATCATGAGCCGCAGGTGTATGTGGCGGGGCCGAGCCTGCCGGAGCATCCTTTTGCACCGGAGCCGGAGACGGAGCATTTCGACAGCGGGGAGATCAGCCGCCACTTCAGCACGCTGCGCGAGCCGCTGGCTGAGGCATGGGCGTCGCTGAAGGAGCGCCCCGGTTATTTGCGGCTGAGAGGCCGGGAGTCGCTTTCTTCGCATCACCGCCAAAGTCTGGTCGCGCGCCGGCAGCAGTCTTTTCTCGTGGAAGCGGAGACCGTTGTTGAATTTTCACCTGACACCTACCAGCAGATGGCCGGCCTGATCTATTACTATAATACGAAAAATTATTATTATTTGTGGATCAGCTGGGATGAGGAATTGGGCAAATGCCTAGGCATCATGTTGAGAGACCGCGGCGTCTATGACGAGCCTCTGGAGACTCCGGTCTCGATCGAAGGCTGGGAGCGCTGTTACATGAAAGCAGTTATCCGCCGGGAGTCGCTGCGTTACTATTATTCCCGAGACGGGAAGGAGTGGCTCGCGATCGGCGGGGAATTGGATGCGACCAAGCTCTCGGATGAGAATGCGGAGCTGGTTAAGGATGGCATCGCACTCGACCAGGGCTTTACCGGGGCTTTTATCGGCATCTGCGCCCAGGATTTGAGCGGCCGTCAGTTGTATGCCGATTTCGATTATTTCACGTACCGTGAGCTGGATGAGTAGTTGCATACTGCTTGGCTGGCGGGGATAAGCGAAGCATAGATCATAAAAGGATTGTTTAATGCAGAAGTGGATAGGCACAACTTTTAGGCTAAGGGAGAGCTGACTATGTCGAACAATATACCAAATGTGATGGATGCAGCCGTACTAAATAAACCGATGGATATCGAAATCAAGCAGGTGCCCGTTCCAAGCATCAAAGAGGATGAAGCCCTGGTGAAAGTATACTGCATCGGAGTCTGTGGCTCTGATGTCCATTATTATGAGCATGGGCGGATCGGCCGCTATGTCGTAGAGAAGCCAATCATTCTCGGCCACGAGCTGGCCGGGGAAGTGGTCCAGGTCGGGACGAAGGTCGACAACGTCTCGGTAGGTGACCGGGTTGCCGTAGAGCCGGGAGTGGCTTGCGGTCGCTGCGAATATTGTAAATCGGGGCGTTATAATCTTTGCCCGGACGTCGTCTTCATGGCCACTCCGCCGGTGGATGGAGCATGGGCGGAATACGTAGCGGTGCGCAGCGACTTTCTGTTCAAGCTGCCGGACGAGATGAGCTTTGAGCAGGGGGCCTTGCTGGAGCCGCTGTCCGTAGGCATGCACGCGATGATTCGCGGAAAGGTGAGTCCGGCGGACCGGATGCTCGTGACCGGGCTCGGCCCGATCGGACTCCTGGCGATCCAGGCTGCAAAAATTTACGGCGTCACGGAAATTTATGCGACGGACGTCGTTCCATTCCGCCAGGAGCTTGCGCTCAAAATGGGCGCTGCCGCCGTCATCGATCCATCGAAGGAGAACTTAAAGGAGCGGCTAGACGAGCTGACCGGCGGACAAGGCGTGACCATCGTCGTGGAATCGTCCGGGAACGGCCGGGCGATTGCGGATGCATTTGGCGCCGTCAACCGCGGCGGACGCGTCGTACTGGTCGGCATGCCGGCAGCATCGGAAATCCCGGTCGATATCAACACGATCATCGACGGGGAGATCGATGTATACGGGTTGTTCCGTTACGCGAACACGTATCCGTCAGCCATTCAGGCTTTGAGCAAGTCCGATATCAATATTGAGCAGGTCATTACACATAAGTATGCGCTCAAGGATATTCAAGAAGCGGTCGAAGTTGCACGCACTGAGAAGGAAACGAGCATCAAGGTCATGATTTATCCGAAGCTGTAAGCGGGTAAAAACAAAATAGGCTAACATATGCGCTGGAGAGGCAACTCTCCAGCGATTTTTTTTATGAAAATGGAAAAAAGGGCTTTACAGTAACTTTTCACTAGTGTACTATTTAACTATAACACTAGTACAAGGAAGTGGAATGATGAGTGAACTCGAATTGGAGACATATCCTACGGTTCTTTCTGTGAATCAGGTCAGCAAGAAGATCGGGAGCAAGCATCTTGTAAACCGATTGTCCTTCGATATAAACAAAGGGGAGATCGTCGGGCTCCTCGGTCCTAATGGGGCCGGCAAGACGACGACGATTCGGATGATCGTGGGATTAATCTCGATGAGTGAAGGCGATATTCTCGTTAAAGGAAAGAGCATTCGCCGGCATTTTACAGAGGCGATCAGCCATATCGGCGGCATCATTGAGAACCCCGAGTTCTACGGCTATATGAGCGGCTATGATAATTTGAAGCAGTATCAACGCATGGCAGAGGGCGTTACGGAGGAACGGATTATGGAGGTAGCGAAGCTCGTCGGTCTTGAGCAGGCGCTGCATAAAAGGGTAAAGGCGTATTCGCTCGGCATGCGCCAGCGGCTCGGCATTGCGCAGGCGCTGCTGCACCGGCCATCGATCCTCATCCTGGATGAACCGACGAACGGCCTCGATCCGGCGGGGATCCGGGAAATGCGGGATTATTTGAAGCAGATTGCCCGCGATGAAGAGATTGCGGTTCTCGTATCCAGCCATTTGCTGTCGGAGATGGAGCTGATGTGCAGCCGGGTCATCGTCATCCAGCAAGGGGAACTCGTGACGGTAAGAAACCTGGAGACACCGCAAAATGAAATGGAGTACGTGAAGCTGAAGCTGCGGATCGACGATGCTGTCCGGGCAAAAGAAAGACTGCAGCGGATGGAGGAGGTTACCATTGCCAGCATCGCGCCAGAGCTGAGAGAAATTACGGTAATCGTGCGCGACCGCTATATTCCGCGCATGGTGCAGGCGCTGGGCGAGGAACGGATCGGTCTGTATCGTATGGAAGAGAGCCGGGATTCGCTAGAAGACGAATTCCTCAAATGGACGGGGGGGAACTACATTGCTTAGCTTTGGTAAATTAGTGTGGAATGAATGGCTGAAAATGTTCAAGAAGCGCAGCTTCTTTGTGCCCTATGCGATCATTATGGTGATTATTCTGCTCTTTGCTTATCTGACCCAGTTTTTGGGGGGCCTGCAGGATGCTTTGACCGCACCACAATTTACAGAGGTAATCGTGTCTAATGAGGGTCTTGGACAGCTCCTGGTCATACTTAGCATTATCTGCACGGCAGGCATCGTTTCCAAGGAGTATAGCGGCGGGACGATCAAGCTGTTGTTGATTCGCTCGGTTAGCCGCAATAAAATTCTCGCCTCCAAGTATGCGGTCGTCCTGTTGTTTTCGTTATCACTAACGCTGTTCTCGCTCTTGTTAGGGCTGGTAACGGGAAGCGTGTTGTTCGGTTTCTCTGGTGGGGCTGAACTGGGAAATTTGTTTACTGCTGCACTGTACCATGGGGTATACATGGTGACCTATGCAACGGTTACGTTCATGATCGGGACGCTTACCCGGTCTAGCGGAGCGACGATCGGCATCGGTATGACGATGCTAATGCTGGGAGGGCTGATCGTAACCCTGCTGTCCAAATATTCATTCGTAAAATATTTGCTGTTTACGAATGCCGATTTGACGGTATATGCGAATGGCCGTCCACCATATCAGGGAATGACCATGACTTTTTCGCTCATCGTATTGGCTATTTATATGTTCTTGTTTCTCGGGGCCAGCTTTGTTACGTTTAAGAAACGGGACGTTGCTTAAAGGGATGATTTCCCAAAGGGATGACTTCCTAAGGGGGATGACTCCAGAATGACTTCAGGACGAATTCAGAATGACTCAAGGATGAATCAAGGATGACCCCCTGAAGGCTAGGGCGGAAAGGAGTACGACTTATTGTGGGCATTGAATTTGATAACAATTTGCCGATTTATTTGCAGATCATGAACTATATCAAGAGAGAGATCGTAACGGGCAAGCTGAAGGCGGGCGATAAGATTCCGTCGGTTCGCGAACTGGCTGCGGAGCTGCAAATCAATCCGAACACTATACAGCGGACGTTCCAGGAGCTGGAGCGGGAAGCGATTGTAGAGACCAGAAGAGGGTTAGGAAGATACGTGACAAGTGAGGAATCGAAAATTATGATGATCAAAAAGGAAATGGCGGGAGATTTGCTGGAACGGTTCATCCACGGGATGCAGGAGCTCGGATTCTCGAGCGAGGATATCGCCGCTATCGTTGCCGAAGCGGTTCAACATGGGGTGAAAGAATCCAATCGATCGAACGATTAAAAGGATCGGACAGGATCATTAGCATAGGATCAGGTGGGATCGATAGTAAAGGATCAATAGTGTGGGATCGATATGTAAGATCGATGTTTATAGGATCACTAGTGTAGGATCTATAGTACAGGATCATTAGCAGGATCGATAATATAGGATCAACAGTCCAGGATCAACAGCCTAGGATCATCCGAATAGAATCATCAGTATGAGAAGGGGAACGAATATAGTGGAAAATATACTCGAATTTCAAAGTGTATCCAAATCCTATGGTTCCAAGAAAGCATTGCGCGAGGTTTCATTCACTATAGGGGCTGGTAAAATCGTCGGTCTCCTGGGGACGAATGGAAGCGGAAAGAGTACGATTATGAAAATTGCAGCCGGCCTGATCCAGCCATCTCAGGGAAAAACTGCGGTGCGCGGCACTCCTGTGGGTCTTAAGACGAAAGCGGAAGTGTCGTTTATGCCGGATCAGCCGTTGACGGAACCGTGGATGAAAGTCCGCGACGCAGTAAGGTTCTATCAGGACTTCTACTATGATTTTGATGAAGAAAAGGCGCGGAAAATGCTCGATTTTATGAATTTGAACGAAGGGGAGCGGATTACCTCCTTGTCCAAAGGAATGAACGAGCGGCTGCATCTCACCTTGACGTTGTCCAGAAACGCCAAATTATATTTGCTGGATGAGCCGATTGGCGGAGTAGACCCGGTGGCGCGCGATAAAATATTGGATGCGATCGTGGAATTTTATAACGAGGACAGCAGTCTGCTGATCTCTACCCATCTCGTGCGGGATATCGAACGGATTTTTGATGAAGTGATTTTTATCCGCGAGGGTGAAATCGTGATGCAGCAGGAGGTTGAGGAGCTGCGGGTGAAGTATGGAAAAAGCGTGGATGACATGTTCAAAGAGGTGTATGCGTAATGCTAAAACTGCTTAAATATGATTTGAAGCGAAATGCCAATGTATCGCTAGGGCTTCTTGCCGTTCTCGTATTTTTGCAAATCCTGCTGTCTGTTGTAGGCAATACGAAAAATTGGGAACAGTCGATTATAATAGGATTAACGTTCTCCTTATATATGATGACAGGAATTATTATGATCATTGTAATTTGTAAGACTTACGAGAACAACATCAAAGCTTACAGCCGCAGATTGCTGCCTATTCGGCCGATGTGGACGGCAGTGTCCTGTATAATCATCGGGTGGATCACTGCTCCGATTCTTGCGCTGATTGCGTTACTGCACGGGGTGCTCTATAAAAACATCGTTGGAGTTTCCTGGTGGCAACAATTAGAGCTTACAGCACTGAATGTGAAGGATTTACTGTTATTTGTATTTCTCATAGGCTGGGGGATAACTTTTCTTATGATGATTATCCTTCTCTCTATGACGATTGGGGCAAGCATCAGCCTTCGGGGGAAAGCGGGGACATGGGTTGGCATTTTGTCGTTCTTCATCTTTTCGAGCGTATTGTCCTGGGTGGAGCGCCAACTGTTCGGGGCATTTAACGATATGCTGTTTAACGTAGGGATATCCCTGCCCGATGGAGAGGTGAGTACGACTGTGACGTCATCTGCTCCAATAATGACCTGGGGACCCTTGCTGTTCGAAGCGGTCATCATTGCGCTCATGTTGGTTGTTATCAACTACCTTATAAGCAAGAAAGTTGAAATATAAGAAAAGCCTCGCGCAGCCATTGCGCGGGGCTTCTTTTTTTGTACGCCCAGCATGGGCGTCATCTCTAGGGTGAGAGTCCCGAACGGGGGCTGGCGAGCGCCTACCGTTAGCCAAGGGCAAGGGTGTCCGTCGCGAGGCGGAATCTGAAGGAAGCCAGAGGCAAAAGCACGGGCCAAGGTACACGAACTGGATTTGAGGCAGGATTAGTCGGATGAGTTGCCAATTCACAACGAAATCCAAAGCCGCTAAGGGCTAGTCCTGTAGACTCCAGTGGTCGCGGGCGGAAAGATGACGTTCTTATCTGGGGAGGCCTGCGGGAAAAAAAAAAA
>NZ_KB907287.1 GCF_000381905.1 Paenibacillus fonticola DSM 21315
CCATTAACGGATACAAGAGAAGAAAGCTATCGGATAGGCTATAGTAGTATTGAAGCATCGGAACGTATTCTTGACACTGTGGGGATACTTGCCGGAGGAGCAAGCTTGGTTAAAAATGCCCCTAAAATATTAAAGAGTTTTGTGGGCAAGAGAAGTGCATCTGGCTTGGCAAAGCTAGGAGATGGTAAGTTAAAAACAAATGCGCTGCGAGCACCAAAGCCAATCGAAGACTTGAGTGATTTACTTAACGATGCGGCTCGTAAAATGAATCAGGATCATATTAGAGATGGCATAGTACATAAAGGCGGCATCGATTTCTGGAAGTCGCTCGACAACGATGTGAAAGTAAAAAATAAGTTGGACGATGCGGGGGCAAAGAAGAAGGAGCTTTCAAATAAGGATAAGACCCCTGAATCGAATAAACAGAGCCCAGAAGAAAAACGGAGAAGGGAACAGGAGGAAAGACGAAGAAGGGATGAAGAAGAAAGACGGAGAAGGGATGAGGGGACGGGTAAAACTTCATCAAACTTTGCAGACCGAACACTTCTTGAGGGGCATTATGAGAAGCATGGTGGAGAATTTAAAGGTTCGTATAAAAACGCTGATGAGTACCTTCAAGGGGCAAATGATGTAATGAACGGCGGCACTAAAGTTCAATACGAATATAAGTTAAAGAATGGGACAGTTGAAACAAGGACTGGTTATGCTAAATTTATGGGTAACACTCAGAAAGGCGAAGCAAAATTTGAGTTTGTTGGTACAAATAATAACGGAGATATAACCACCTATCATGTAAAACGTGGAGAAGATTTATGGAAATTATTGAATGGAAACAAGCATGATAAAACTATTAACCCGTTAGAGTAGAAGAGGAGGAATTCCCATTCAGTACACGGCAAAAGTTATTAAGATGAGCCCCGTAATTGAAGAAGAGGTTACGCTTGAAATTGACGGAATTCAAATTGTTGCGTTCGCAAATGAATGCCTGTTTGGGCTCATTGTTGGAGAGGTCTATCAGATTGAACTCGATGTGACCATACTTGATGAATTTATTATTAAGCAAGTGGACTTGGATGAGTATAAGATACATCAGGAGAACAATAGTTTCGCTTACAGCCTACAAGGAAAACTAGATATTGATGAAGGGGCTTTAGAGGTAGGTGGTATAACTTTTGAAATTGATAGTGAGTTCCTGATGGAGTATGGTTATTTACATGAACAATATGTTCAAATAAGGGTAGACCGATTTACCGTCGATTTTTTGAATAACTAAATGTAGAAACCTTGATTGGCTTAATGCCCTTCAAGGTTTCTCTTTTGTGGGGCAACCCAGTGCCGAATAAACCCATCATTCAACCAATAACACGTATGACCCATGTAATGACCTTTTGAAGAAATTTTATAATCTAAAGCTATTCCGTTGCAATGAACAGGTCGATTATGGTCAGATACTACCATGATTGATCTGTTTTTTATTATCTTCGCTTTCTCATATGATTTTCAAAATGCTATGTAACTGTAGAATACGCCGCCCCTCCGCCCTGTACGTTGGGCGGTTCTCGATGGTACTGAGAACGGGGAGAAAGCTTTTTCAGGCATTCTGTTCTTTTTTGAGTAGTGCATAAAGAATTATCGTGGGAAGCATATAGATGCTTATATCCAGGCGGCGTGATAATTAAAGCGGTAGTTTACTTTTCAAGGCGGATAATATCTCTAACATCGTATATGCCGAGGCAATCAGCAATTTTTTCGATATGTTCACGATTTATTGAGGTTCTCTGGTTGTTGCAGATTTCGCTAATTGCCGCAGGTCGGATACCTGTAAGTTCTGAAAGTTGCTTTTGAGTCATCCCACGTTCCTTTAAAATTTCACTCAACCGAATAGTTAGATGCATAAAACACTCCCCCTCTAACAATTAATCATAGAATAAATTGATATATGACGCAATAACGCAATGTTGACATTACGAAATAGCGGAATTACAATTAATATATTACTAAATAACGTTATGTCGTAATATCGGGAGGGGGCTGCACATAAAATGGATCACTGTATCCATTGACCGCATTGTCATCGACTTTACAGACGTATATTGGGATTTCTTTAATGAATTCCATAAACGAATCCGTCATTATTACGGGGTTTAGATGACGGTAGAGAAAGAGGATTGTCCAAGTTCGACTCGAAGGTGAGGCGGCTTGTTCAGGAAATTCAGCAAGGAGAACTTCTACCGCAGAATACAACTCCTTATTACCGTAGGCAAATCCAAGAACAGATGAGAACGCAGGATGTACTAGACCTGAACGAACTGGCGGCGGAGCAATGGCAGGAGGCGATAACGCTCTCCTGTGCCATTCTATCCGGCAAGTTTAATCATCTTCTAGTACAAGAAGTTCGTTCAGGCTGATATTGAGTGTCCGGCAAATTTGCTCCAACGTATCGAAATAAGCGGCATTTACTTTATCAGAACAGAGATGGCTAATTGTATTAGGGCGTACATTCATTAACCGAGCCAATTCCCTTTGAGACATTCCTTTTTCCTTAAGGATTTCTTTTAATCTAAGTCGTATCGGCATAAGACACTTGCTCCCTACCGTTTTTAACTATAACTATAAACAGTTACAGAAATAAATTCAAAGAAAACTATTGAATGTATCTGTGTTCCGATATATAATTTAGATAATATCGGAATAGCGTTACAAAAATCTCAATTATCGTAACGTTGGGAGAGAGGAAATGACTAAATAACGTTATATCGTAGTAATAGGAGGAGGTATCAATGTAATCATTTATTTCTGAGTATGGCCACAAGGATAAAGTTACGAAACACGAGGCTGTCAGGCGGAGTACTGGGAAGTTGGATAATCGTGAGTAAAAAAGGAAGCGACTCTGGAAAAAGAACTTGCTACTTTCTCAACGCAATTGTCTAAGGGGCAGACTGCACATTTAATCTATCATGTGTTCTTTCACGGCGTTGCAATCCATACGAAAGGAAGATGAAAATGAAAAGTTTTCTGGAAGCACTATATTATGGTGAAATCCACCCCGAAGAAAATATCGTCTCGCGAGATCCTGAGTATCGTAGAATAAGCAGAAAAGTATCCGAAGCAATGGGAATGTGGAAAGAGAAGCTATCTACCGATGATTTCGACCAGCTTGAAATTATGCTCGATTTGCGCAGTCAGACTGAGTCGCTGCATGTAACTGCTACTTTCGCCAACGGGTTTCAGCTTGGAGCGTTAATGATGATAGATATATACGCGGCTAAGGAACAACTTTTGTATGGTTTGAAGTAATTATATTTTAAAAAAAATATGCGGTGTACTAAAGGCCTATTTCTACCTTGATTTAGTAGGAAGAGGCTTTTTCGTCATGAGGCAAGGCTATATAAGCTGAACTATTGAATAGGAGCTTTGTGATTGAAATCGTAGACGATAGCAAAGTCATTGAACTTGAAGGTCTAGGTGAAGGCCCCCCCTGTGTCAGAATAGTTGTCGTCCCCCTCAAAAGAACGTATAGTGAGGAAAACGAGAACAAGGTGGAAGACAATGAACCAAGTGAGCAAGGAGTTAAAGCAGAGCATCTTGCATCGAATGATGCCGCCTAATTATTATGGGGCTAGACTTCTTATACTTATGCTCGAAAAATGCTGAATCAGAAGGGAGAAATGCTTCTTGCAGTTGCGAATCCATACTCTTTTTCAGCCAAGACAAGCAAACGGTAGAGTAGCATCAAACAAATATATTGAAATCACACCATCTCCGAAACTAGCTCCGTATGTGTCTTGCTATTGGTTAAGCGAACCGGTAACAGAAAATCAGGAACCGGGTTCTTCCGAATCGCTCAAAGCGCTTTGTGTGGAAAGTGTCGATCGGGTACTGCCAGACGGCTGCAGTGACATTATATTTGAACATGATCTTAAGGGAAATAAATACAGGACTTTGTTTTATGGATTCGTTGACGAGCCCTTTACAATTACCTACGACCAGCATCACCCTGTGCAGAAGTTCGGTGTGCGATTTTTTCCAGGTGGAATCTATTCATTGTTAGGTATACCACAACAAGACCTTGCTAATTCGCATTTTGATATTGATTTGGTTTGGGCGGGTATGACTAATGAGATAGAAGATCGGATTTTCGCAGAGCCGTTATTCGAAAAAAAAGTGAAGATCATGGAGGATTTTTTGCTCTCTTACATGCGTACCAAAGCTATAGTGGACGATAGCCTAATAAATAAATTGCTGTATCACATTTTTATGACTGAGGGAAAAACTAGCGTACAGGAATTAGCCAAAAGAGAAGTGATAAGCACACGTCAAATGAACCGCATCTTTTATCGATGGATCGGAACTAGTCCAAAGCGATTTTGTGAAGTGGTCAGGTTTCAAGCGATAATTAACGTTATACAAAGTTCGCCGGGCGTAGACCGGGGCCTTGCCTATAATCATGGTTATTTCGATCAAGCCCACATGATACGTGATTTCAAACGCTTTTATGGTGATTCGCTGAGTGCTGCTGTTAGAGAGTTTGGCAACATGTCCGATTTTTACAATCAATAGGTATTTCAAATCTATTAAAATAATAGTGTATTAATTCAAATTACATTTTCTGGGAGGACTAGGACTAAAATGAAACCACGAATTTCGGTTATTACACTGGGTGTAGATGACTTGGAGCGATCCTTGGTATTCTATCGAGATGGATTAGGGTTTTCGACAGAAGGTATTATTGGCACAGAATTTGAACATGGCGCCGTCGCCTTTTTCGATTTGGAAGCTGGCTTAAGGCTCGCAATTTTTGAGCGTAATAATATTGCCCTTGACGCAAAGATTAATCAGACCCAACCTAACCCTGCTGAATTTACTCTTGGTCATAATGTAAGTAGCAAGGAGGAAGTTGATAAGGTAATGGAAGAAGTGAACAAGGCTGGTGCTATCATCACCGTCCCGGCACACGACACATTTTGGGGTGGCTATTCTGGTTATTTTCAAGACCCAGATGGTCATTTATGGGAAGTAGTTTGGAACCCGGAATGGGAGATAAAAGAGTAACTTTTTTGTTATAGAAAATAGAAAACGTAAACCAAAATGTTATACATAACAGGTCGAATGGTCAGATACTATCATTAATCGACCTGCTTTTTTGTCTTCATAAAATCTTTCAAGCCTACTACTTAACGAGTATCGAAAAAGCGCTGTAAACCAATAAAACAGCCATAGTAAAATTAAACGGCCGTCTGTAGCGCATGATGACTTTTTGCAAAATAGAGCCGAACAGACTCCAGGTGAAGGTACTCAGGAAACCCGTGACACCTAACAATACGGAGAAAAGAAAATAGCTTAAGTGCGAAGCATAATAGGGTGCGATAAAGGTCCCCACTAAGGTAATGCTGAACAAGATGCCTTTTGGATTGACGAATTGCAGCAGGGCGCCGGTGATGAAGAGATTGCCGTCTTCGTTCTCCCTGGATTCTCCCGTATTTTTACTGGTCAATATTTTATAAGCCAAATACAGCATGTAGCCAACGCCAAGCAGGGTTAAAGGGAGTTCAATCACGGGCATTACGCTGGCAAGCAGGAGGTTAAAGAAACTGCAGCATAGCAGGGTAATTACGAAAAATCCGCTGCCCACGCCAATACTGAATTTCACGGTTCTTTTTAGTCCCCGGTGGGCCATGGCCATAGCCATGATATTGTTGGGGCCCGGGGTGAAGCTGGATATGAATACAAAGAGTAAAAACGAAATGACGGGCATAAAGATCTCCTTCGCATGAATATATGTTAAAATATACTTAACGGACGTTATAACGACCGTCGTGCTTTATACTATACACATTGGACGTTATATTGTATATAAGGAGGAGGCACATGGAGGAAATCCATCTTATTCTTGCGAGAAATTTAAAGGCCATTCGAGAAAAGGAAAAGTTAAGCTTGGAGAAGGTTTCTCAGCTAAGCGGCGTAAGCAAGACGATGATCGGACAAATTGAGCGAGGTGAATCAAGCCCGACCCTTACGACCATTTGGAAAATTGCGAATGGACTGAAGGTTTCTTTTACTGCGCTCGTCCAACAGTCCCAGCCGGAGACGGAAGTCGTTATACGAAATGAACTACAAGCATTGACAGAGGATAATGGGAAGTTTAAAGTGTATCCCTGCTTTCCTTTTCAGGAGGAACGGCGCTTTGAGCTTTACCAGGTGGATATTGAGCCTGGGGGGATGCTGCAGGCGGAGGCCCACAGAGAGGGAACGGAGGAATACATCATGGTTTATGATGGCGAGCTTATCCTCCGCGTTAATGAAGATGAGTATAAATTGCAGCAGGGTGATTCCATTCGGTTCAGGGCGGACAGGCCGCATGCTTACGTTAATGCTGGGGAAATGTTAGTCCGGCTAAGCATGACGATTTATTATGTACTGCCGGCTCATGAGCTTTAAGTTAGCCCACCACACGACCAATAAAAATCCCCGGTTCAGCTTACCGCCTTAACGCGGGTTGAACCGGGGATTTAACGTGCCGAGAGCCGTTCCCGGCGTGCTTGCGATCATGCAGCCTCAAGTACACTACTTACACTACACTTCGTCATACAACCGCTTCAGAAACTCGACACTCTCCGCCAAATGTGGTTCAGTTGTACTCTCCATGAGGCCCTGAATATGAGGCCGTTCGTATTTCATATAGCGGAGAATCGGCTCGAACTTGAGCAGGCCCTGGCCGATAGGGACCATTTCAATACGTCCGTCCTGCACGACGAAATCCTTTAGGTGAATGACCGCGATCCGGTTGCCTAGCAGTTCCAATGCCTCGGCGACAACTTCATCCTGCCGCATATAATTGTCCGGCGACATCAGGTTCGCGCAGTCGAGAATGATTTGCAGATTGTTCGACGGGATCGCGTCCAGCAGCCTCCGGGCTAAGGGCGCGGAGTGGAGGGGATGATTCAACCCCGCTTCGATTCCTACCGTGACGCCAAAGCGTTCAGCTTCGGCAACCATCTCCCGCACCGCAGCGATGACCCGCTGGAAGGCTTCCTCGGTGAAGTTATCGGTGGTGTAGCCTTTGCCGACACTCCCCGTCTCCGTGCCTACAAGGCAGGCGCCAAAATCTCTGGCCAAGCGGAGATTGGTCTTGAAATCGGCCAGCGCTTGAGCCTCCTCCTCAGGGTTGGGAGCAACGATATTGACATAGCAGCCGAGCACGGCAATTTGAATGCCCGCCCGCCGGAAGGCGTTGCCGTAGTAAGCCGCCGTGCCCGGACTCAAAGCGGAAAAGCTGGGAGCGCTTTCCGGAAAAGACTTCTTAATCGCAAATTGAATATGCGAGAACTCGTATTGCTGCAGCTTCTGAATAAGATCCGTCAATGGAATTTGTCCGAAATCATGGGCGCGAACGCCAAGATGAAGTGGAACCGTCATGTGATCTCTCCTTTTAAATGCTGCTTTAGAGCAGATAGTTCTGTCGATTGCTGGATAGCTTCGGCCACGAGCCTGGCGATTTGCTGGGCGCCTGCGTCCGAGAAGTGCGTATCGTCGGCAATGCCGGCGGGGTAGTTCGGATGAGCCTGCTCCGGCAAGTGCATTAAGAGCCGCTTCGATCCTTCAACGCCGAACGCCTTGTAAAGTTGCTGTGAAGCTGTAAAAATATCGAGCAGCGGCGTGCCGGTCTCCGACGCGACTTCCCGCATAGCGGAGGGATACTCGCCTACCGCGAAGGGATCGAGCTCCCCATCCTCCAAGTAGCGGCGGCGGCTGACTGAGGTCAGCAGCACTGGTGTTCCGCCGCGCTCGCGGGCCGAGTCGATAAACCGCTTCAAATTGAGGCGATACGCCCCATTCGGATCAGTATAGCGGCTTGGATCTTCCGTTTTCTCGTCATTATGACCAAACTGAATGAACAAATAGTCGCCCGCCCGAAAGTCCTGCTCAATCGCAGCTAGCCGCCCTTCAGCCAGAAACGATTTCGTGCTGCGCCCGTTAATCGCGCGATTGTCTACACGCACGGAAGACTGGAAGTAATCTTGAATGTATTCGCCCCAGCCTGTCATCGGCTTCTCGGCCGCTCCTTTCAGAGCGGCTGTGGAATCGCCGGCAATAAACAATGTATGGTTCATGCATATTCCTTCTTTACATAATGATATCGGTCCAGCCAATTTTCGGCAAGACCAAGCCATTGCCGCACGTGGGCATGATCGTCTGCGAGCCCAAGACCGTGGCGCCCTTCCTCAAATATGTGCAGCTCAAACGGAATTTTATGACGGGACAGAGCCCCTGCAAATAGCAGGCTGTTTTCGACGGGCACGACGCTGTCGTTGGCCGTCATCCAGATGAAAGTAGGAGGGGTCTCGGCGGTAACGCGCTGATCGGATGACCAGGCATCCAACAATTCCCGTTCAGGGTTGGCTCCTAGGAAATGATCCCGGCTTCCTTGATGGACATACGGTTCATGCAGCGAGATTACAGGATAGCAGAGCAGCAGCAGATTCGGCTTCACCGTTCCTGTAGTCGCAGCGATGGAAGCCAAATGACCTCCCGCAGAGGAACCGATCATCCCGACCTGGCCTGGGATAACATTCCAATCCTTCGGCGCCTCCCGCACCCATTTGAGGGCATCCTCCACATCCTTGATCAGGTCGGCGAACTCGAAATCGCCGACCTGATAGTGCAGCACGCCAGCGTGGATGCCCAGGTCATTCAGCCAGCGGGCGATGGGCTCGCCTTCATGCTGAGCGAGATGGCTGTAACCGCCGCCGGGCAGCACAAGTACAAAGGGACGAGCCGCAGCAGTGTCATGTTTTTCGCTGTCCTGTACAGGATAGAGAAAGAGGAGGGAGGTTTCCGGCGGAAACTTCCCTTCCTCTTTGCTCAGCCGCTCGTTGTTGGCACAAACTAGTAGCATGAGCGTCGTCTCCTTTACTTGGCAGTGCTGAAGCCAAAATAGTTAGCTGCGTTGTTATAGGAAATGTCCTCGACCAGCTTTCCGAGCAGCGCAACGTCATTCGGCGCTTCGCCGCGCTCCACCCATTCGCCGATCAACTCGCACAATACGCGGCGGAAATACTCGTGGCGAGTGTAGGACAAGAAGCTGCGAGAGTCCGTTAACATTCCGACGAAGTTGGCCAGCACACTATGGTCGGCAAACATGGTGAGCTGATGGCGCATTCCGCTGCGCGTATCGTTGTACCACCAGCCGGATCCGAGCTGCAGCTTGCCTGCCGTTTCTTTCTGGTAACAGCCCATCAGTGTCAGCAGAACAGGATAGTCGTTCTGATTCAAGGAATACAAAATTGTCTTCGGCAATCCTTGACTGCTTTCGGCACGGTCCAGCAGCTGTGACAGCGACTCGGTCAGCGGCAGATCGTTTAATGCGTCGTAGCCTGTGTCAGGGCCTAATTTGTTGAACATCGCCGTATTGTTGTTTCTGTAGGCGTGGATATGCAGCTGCATCGTCCAGTCCTTTTCGCGATACATGCCGATGAGCGCGGACAGCAGCTCAGTACGGTAAATCGTAACTTCTTCCTTGGACAGGTCATCCCCGGCCAATCTCTTGGCAAAAATCCGCTCAACCGTACCTTCATCGCCAGCCTGGTAACGGAGAACATCGAGCGCATGGTCCGATAGGCGGCAGCCGTGTTCATGGAAAAACTGTACACGGTTGTTCAGCGCCTCGATCAGCCCGGCATATGAAGCGACCGTTACTCCGCTAGCCTGCTCCAGCCATCCGATCCAGTCTTTAAAGCCTGGCGCATCGATGTTGAGCGCCTTATCCGGCCGGAAGGTCGGGAACACTTGAAAATCCTGCTCTTCTTTGCTTAATGCCTGATGATACTCCAGGGAGTCGATAGGATCATCCGTCGTACAGATGATTTTCACTTTGGAGTTCTTAATCAGGCTGCGGCGCCGGAAGTCCGGAGAAGCGAGCTTCGCATTGGCTTGTTCCCAAATCCGCGGCGCGGATTGTTCATTTAAGAGCTCGTCGATGCCAAAGAAACGGCGCAGCTCCAAATGAGTCCAGCTGAACAACGGGTTGCCGATCGTTTTCGGTACCGTCCGGGCCCATGCTAGGAATTTATCATAGTCGGAAGCGTCTCCGGTAATATGGGACTCGGGTACGCCGTTGGCGCGCATCAGGCGCCATTTGTAGTGATCCCCGTAGAGCCAGGCTTCGGTAATGTTCTTGAAGTTTTTGTCTTCGTAAATTTCCTTCGGGTCAAGATGGCAATGATAATCAATAATAGGCATGTTGTCGGCGTAGTCATGGAACAGGGACTCGGCCATGTCGGTCGTTAATAAGAAGTTATCGTTTAGAAACATTCCTTCAGGCTCCTTTACAGTGGTTCGTTTATAATGTAACCCCAGTTTTGAAAATCGCCAGCTCACGCACTTCGTTCTGCTCGTTGCGGGTTGGCTGGCCGCTGGCTACGTCAATCAGGTAATCGATGAATTCTTCGAGAACCTGTTCCATCGGCGTATCGAGCAGCGAGCCGGCATTGAAGTCCATCCAATGCTTCTTGTTATTATAAATGTCATTGTTGGTGGCGATCTTTACCGTTGGCACGAAGCTGCCAAATGGTGTTCCCCGGCCGGTCGTAAACAGAACGAGCTGGCAATCGGATGCGGCGAGCGCAGAGGAGGCGACAAGGTCGTTCCCCGGTGCCTGCAGGAGGCTAAGCCCTTTCTTGCGCAGCTTCTCGCCATATTGCAATACATCGACGACTGCAGCGGTTCCGGCCTTTTGCGTACAGCCAAGCGACTTGTCCTCCAACGTGCTGATACCGCCGGCTTTGTTGCCCGGGGAAGGATTCTCATAGACCGATTCCCCGTGGGACAGGAAGTACTGCTTGAAGTCGTTGATCAAATGTACGATGTCCTCGAAGACCTCCTTGTTCTCCGCACGGCCCATCAGCATTTTCTCCGCGCCGAACATTTCGGGCACTTCCGTTAGCACTGACGTTCCGCCCTGAGAGATCAGGAAGTCCGAGAAGGCGCCCAGCAGCGGATTCGCCGTAATACCCGAGAAGCCATCCGATCCTCCACATTTCAGGCCGACGTTAAGTTCAGAGAGTGGTACAGGCTCACGGTGGTCATTTTGCGCTGCAACATAAAGCTCCTCCAGGAGCTGCAAGCCGGCTTCGACCTCATTTCCGACCTCTTGGGCAACGAGGAACTTGACGCGCTCTTCGTCATAATCGCCCAATATGCTGCGGAATTCAGACACGATGTTGTTCTCGCAGCCTAGGCCAAAGACGAGCACGCCACCGGCATTTGGATGATAGACTGCATCCGCCAGAATGCTGCGCGTCATCCGGTGATCGTCTCCAAGTTGGGAGCAGCCGTAAGGATGCTTCAGCACGGTAATATTGTCAAAGGTACCGAGATCCGGGTGGATCGCCTTGAACTCTTTAATCATTAGCTCGGCAACCCCGTTGACACAGCCTACCGTCGGAACGATGAACAGGTCGTTGCGAATACCGACTTTGCCGTTCTTGCGGCGATAGCCCTGGAAGGTCAAGTCACGTTTTGGGTACGTCACTGGGTGGAGGTCAGGAACATATTCATATTCCTCTTCGCCCGCCAGGTTCGTCGCCAAATTATGCGTATGCACCCAGCCGCCGCGCTGAATCGCAGAAATGGCATGCCCGATCGGGTAGCCGTATTTGATCACTACATCGTTAGGCTCGAAGCTGGTTAAGGCGATTTTATGACCTTGCGGAATATCCTCAAGCGCCTTGAGCACCTGATTGTCGAAATTCAGCTCTTCCCCTGCGCTGATCGGCTTTAAGGCAACAGCAACGGTATCGCGGGGATTCATTTTCGTTAGTCTTTTCATCCTCATCATCTCTCCTAAATCAATTGTTGTAGTGCAGCGCGGCTGCCCGAAGCGTCCAGCTGCTGAATATAACCTTCAAGGGCATTAACGAGGTTCGGTACTTGGGTCAAGTCTTCGCCCCACAAGCTCTCATCTTTCAAAATCGCCGCCGCAAATGTCTCCGGTTTGCTCCAGGCTTCATCAAAGACGGCAATAACCTCAGCGCCGTCCTGACGCTCGACCTTGTCGCCCCGATAGCTAAACAGTAAAGCAGCAAAGGCGAGAGTAGTGAGCTTTGGAAGCTCTCCTTTTTCCTGCTGATATCGAAGCAGCACAGGCAATAGTCTCGTTTTGAACTTGGAAATGCTGTTTAAAGAAATCGACGTTAACTCATGACGGATAAATGGATTTTTGAAGCGTTCCTGTACAGCTTCCGCATAAGATTGCAGCTCTTCCTTCGGCAAATCGAGCATCGGGATTAATTCGTTCTCAATTAATTGCTTCACAAATACGGAGAAGGTTTCGTCGTTCATGACATCCTCGACCGTTTCCAGGCCGGCCAGAAGGGCGAGCGGCACCATTGCTGTATGCGGACCGTTCAGCAGGTGAACTTTACGCTCACGGTATGGCGTCATATCGTCCGTCACCACGACGTTTAATCCGGCTTTAGCCAGCGGCAGGCGCTCTGTCAAAGATGCGGGACCTTCGATGACCCAGAACAGGAAAGGCTCTGCGGTAACCATCAAGTTGTCCTGATAGCCCAATTGTTCCGCCAGTTCCTGCGCTTTGTCGCGCGGATAGCCGGGAACGATGCGGTCGACCAGGCTGCAGCAAAACGTGTTTTCTTGCTCCAGCCATTGCAGGAAGGCATCTCCAAGCTGCCAGTCATTTGCGTATTGCAGTACGATTTCCTTCAGCTTCTCGCCATTGCGGTCGATCAGCTCGCAAGGAATAATGGTGAAGCCCTTTTTGCCTAATTGAAAACGTTTGTAAAGCAGGGCCGTTAATTTCCCGGGAAAACTTTTTGGCGGAACGTCTGCTAGGCGGTCTTCCGCACGATAGGCGATACCCGCCTCGGTCGTGTTCGAAGTTATAAACTCTAGTTCATCGTTATCCGCCAGGGCCAGGTAAGCATCATAATCGGTATAAGGATTAATGACTCGGCTAACGCTTGTAATAATTTCGTCATCATTTACTGTCTGCTGGTTCATAATGCCGTTTAACAGGACGGTATATAGGTAATCCTGCTTTGCCAGCATCTCGCCGAGGCCTTGCTCGATCGGCTGCACTAGCACGGCGCTGCCTTGAAACAGCCCTTGCTTGTTCATTTGCTGCAGCTGCCAGTCCACGAAGGCTCTCATGAAATTGCCTTCACCAAATTGGATCATTCGTTCAGGATAGACAGGCAATTCTGGATGGGTTGCACGGGAAAGTTGTTGTTGTGTCATAAGTAATCATTGGCTCCTTTTTGTAGTCAACGTCAAATGCACACGTTAACAATTTTATTTAAAAAAAGAGAATTCTCTTTTTTTAAAGACAGGTGATCATTTGTGGCATCAGACATCGTACTGGCTCTTAACCTTCAATCTGGGCCACCGTTTGACGCGTCATTAAGGCTGTCTTGACAAACAATTGCTCCGGCTTGCTTTCCGGCTGCTGCATCAGCTCGATCAGCTTCTGTGTGCCAAGCTCGCTAATATCGGCAATCGGTCTGCGGACTGTCGTCAAAGCGGGATTCGTGTACCGGGCAAATACGATATCATCGAATCCGATCAAAGAGAGCTGGGACGGAATAGCTACCCCTTCTGCAAAGCAAGCATTCATCGCTCCGATGGCCATATCGTCATTGCTGCAAAATACGAGCGTTGGCGGTTCGGGTAAGGCCAGCAGCTGGGACATTGCCGTGTACCCGCTTTCAATGCTGTAGTCTCCGGCAATAAAATAATCCGAAGTGAGCGGCAGGCCATGCTCAAGCGCGCTGTCCAGAAATCCTTGCTTGCGTTCTGTCGATGATTTGAAGCCTTTCTTGCCTTCAATCATAGCGAGCTTGCGATGACCTTGGGAAATGGCATAATCGATCGCTTCCTTAACGCCTTCGCGGTCATTCGCGATGACATTCATAATACCCGGGTCCTCAAGCTGGCGATTCAATACGACCAGCGGGATGCCCATTCTCTTCACATGATAGATAAAAGCGTTGTCTTCATCGCTTTGGCTCATCATCAGAATACCGTCAAAACGCTGGGGGATAATGTTGTCCAGGTTATGGATACTGTCGATTCCATTGACGGACAAGTTGTAGTTTTCATCCAGCACATGATTAATGCCTTTGATGACCTCCACGAGAAAACTGGCTGATGTCCCTTGATCAATACTGGAGAAAAATAGGCCAATCGTATAAGACTTCTTCATGACCAGGCTCTTGGCATTGTAATTGGGCACATAATTCAGTTCAGCAGCGATTTTCTCGATACGATCCCGGGTCTCCTTCTTGATGAGCGGGTTGCCGTTAAGCGCCCGGGAGACGGTAGTATGGGAAACGCCGGCGACACGTGCGATATCTTTAATCGTTATCATAGAACCTCTCTACCCGAATAGAATTGTTATCGATTTCATTTTAAATCGAATTCCCGCTAAAATCAAGCATTTAATTATTTGCACACGTGAAAAATATCATTGGATTTCCCCGCTTGAAAGCGCTATACTACAAGGTGATGATACAGCATACAAAGGAGTATTGCAATGAACAGAGGCAGAATGTTCTACAAGGTGTTTATTCCTATTCTGGTGTTAGGCGTGGGGCTGGTAGTCACTTTTATTAGTTATATTTATTTTAGCACGACAAAATCCGTAATCGAAAGATTTTCTAACAGTAAACAAAGTTATATCACACAAATCAAAAATAATCTGGAACAAAAGATACAGACCATCGAATACGCCTTTAATACTTACAGTACCACAAGTTCATTTAAAGAGGTTGTAAGCAATCCGATTACGGAAAAAGACTTTATTGCTTATCGGGATGTCAACTCTCAGCTTAATTATATCGCTTCAATGGGACTCGAGGGTGTGACCTATTCTCTAATCAGCCTGGAGCAACATTGGAAAATTTCTGACGGAACTTTGTCCAAATTGAGCGAGGAGCAGATCGAGGAATTGTACGATCAGTACATTGACAACCAGGAGAAGGGATTATTTTGGATCAAGACGGATACAGGGATCCGCTTTGTGAACACGCTGCCCGTGTTTTCCAACAAGAAGCAGGGAATCGCCTTGTCGGACATTTCGCTGCGGGCGTTGAATGATACCGTTCGTTCAGACGACAACACGGCCGTCTTTATTTTGAACAAACAAGGCGAATTGATGTATGAAACGGTGCCAATGAATGAACTGCTGTCCGACCAGCAGCTTAATGAAATATCAGAAGAGATCAGCGCCCAGCATACGACTGGTATTCTGACATTAGGAAAGACAGCCGCCCATCACTCGACGCAAGTCATTTATGTGAAATCTGCCTACAACAATTGGACTTATTTGATCGTGCTCGATCAAGGCGAAATAGCGAGTGCCCTGAAAACGACCAAATTTGGGTTGATCGCATTAGGGTTTACGCTGGCGCTGCTGATCGCGGTCGTAGCTTACGTTATTTCCATTTATTTCACGAAACCGATCCAACAAATCAAGCGGAGTTTGCCTAACGACTCAGAGTTTAACCCCAAAAATGAAATTGACTGGATTATTTATTCCATTGATACCATATTGGCCGAGAAGGAAAACCTGGAAGACTTGATGCAAGCTGAAATCCCTCAGCTGGAAACGCAGCTGATTTTGAATTTGTTCCGCAATCGGGTTTCCACAGAGGAATTATCGCGGAAAATGCCGCGTCTCGGATATAAACAGTGGGACAATAACACCTATGTTACGATGCTGGTGCAATTAGACACTCTCGGGGGAAGGGACGCCTCCGATAAGGACGTTCTGCTGCTGGCGATTAACAAAATCGTCGAAGAGATTATTCCGGAGCATCAGCGTATGCTTCCTATCATTCTAAACGATGGTACCCAAGCTACCATCTTGATGTTCAAAGGAAAAAGTGAGCAGGAAATCAAAAAGCAGGTGCTGGAAGATGCCACAAAGCTGATGAAAACCGTGCGGGAATATTTGAACCTATCGATCAGTGTAGGGATCAGTAGAACTTATAGTTCTTTGCTGCAGAGCAAGGAAGCTTCTGAAATGAGCAAGCAAGCTTTGCACCATCGTCTAAATTTAGGCAAAGAATCGATCATTTTCTATGAAGACATCTCCATGGTTGTATCGGGGCCCGTACTGCTGTACTATCCGGTGGAATTGGAATCCGAGCTGTTCGATGCGATTCGCCTAGGCGATGAGGATAAGGTCTCCAGCGCCCTGTACCCGTTATTGGCTGAAATTATGAAGAAAAATAACAACTCGATGAACTTTGAAGTAGCCTTGGTACGGTTCGTCAACAATTTGATCCAATTGGAACAATTACTAGGCATAGAAGTGCTGCTGACGCAAAACAATTATGCGTTGTATCATAAGCTGCTCGATATCCGCAATCCGGAAGAGATCGAACGCATGCTGGTGGAGCAAGTCATCCATCCGATGGTAAAATGCATGAAAGAGAAAACGAATCAACAATTCCGCTCTCTTTCCGAGAAAATAGCTGCCATTGTCCGGGCAGAATTCGATCAGGAACTGACCTTGGAAATGATCGGAGAACGGCTTCATTATAACCCTAATTATTTAAGCAGCATTTTTAAGAAGGAATTTGGCATTCCTTTTAGCGAATACTTGGTCAGTTATCGGCTGGAGACGGGAAAGAAGTGGCTGACAGAAACGGATTTAACGATTAAGGAAATCGCCGAACGGCTGCAATATCAAAACCCGCAAAACTTTATCCGTTCGTTCCGGAAGAAGGAGCATATGACACCAGGAGCTTATCGGAAGATGAAACAGAGCAATTAAAGAACTCATAGCGATTATAGTCCAAGCAATACAGACGTAAAAACAGCTATAAAAAACAACCGTAGAAGGTCAGCCGAAAATTAGGCTGGCCTTTTTCGTGGCTTACGATTAATAAATTCGTAACGACAAACGGCTGCCCCGTAATTTTGCAGGCAGCCGTTATGAAGTATAGCTTTGCTAGCTGCAATCAGCCTTTTACAGCGCCCAGCAAAGCCCCTTTAGTAAAGTGTTTTTGTACGAAAGGATAGGCGAGCAGCATCGGAACGGTCGCCACTACGATTACCGCCATCTTAATCGTCTGAGCAGGTGGAATCACATCCACAGAGGAGCTATCAGCCTGCATGCCGCTGGAGACGATAACGATTTGCCGCAGCAAAACCTGAATCGGCCACTTTGCTGAATCATTAAGATAAAGGATGGCATTCATGTACGTATTCCAATAGGCCACGCCGTAAAACAATGAGATCGTTGCAATCGAGGGCAGTGCGAGCGGAAGCATGATTTTTATGAATACGCCAAAATCGTTGCTGCCGTCAATTTTAGCCGATTCCTCCAGGCTTTCAGGCAGAGCCTGAAAGAAGTTCCGCATAATGATCAGGTTGAACGCATTAATGGCCACCGGAAGGATCAAGGACGAATACGAATCTATAATGCCTACACTTTTGACTACTAGAAATGTAGGGATCATTCCACCGCTGAACAACATCGAGAAAACGACGATAAAGTTGATGATATTTCGCTGTGGGAGATACCTTCTGGATAATCCATAAGCCATCGTAGCTGTAAATATCATGCTTATCAGCGTTCCCGCCAAGGTCACGCCAACTGAAACAGCCAGTCCCTTAAAAATCGTTGGAGTCGATAAAATATAACGATAAGCGTCTAAGGAGAAGGTTGTCGGAAACAAGACGAATTTTTTTGACATCACTTCTTGCGTAGTAGCAAAAGAGCTGGCGATGATGTTAATGAAAGGAAAGAGACAAATAATAGCAAGCAGTGCAAGCAATGAGTTATTAACGATCGTAAAGATGCGGCTGCCGATGGGCTCTTTTTTTCTTGCTTTCTGTATCATGTGTTATCCTCCTCGTAATCGGTTACATTTAAACTTTATCAAGGGTGGGGGATTACGTATATAATCCGATCATGAGTTGTTGAGGGAAGATGAAATAATGGAGTAAAACGAGCTCGAAATAGCGGGGTATCATTTTGTTGTAAAATAATCATGAGAAGTTACGAAGCACTCAGGAAGCCTGTCGCTGCGCGGTTTTAAACGGACAGGTCATATAATGATTATATACGTAATTTGGATATTTCCTTAATATGAAAGCGTAATCAGCAACGATAAAGGAGGCAAAGATGTGAAAGGTTCAACCACCATTGCACCGAACAACATGAGCATTACGAAGGTGAAGAAACGATCCTTCCTTTTTAACTTAAAAAAGTACAAGCTGCTATACTTAATGATTTTCCCTGGATTGATTTATTTTATTGTGTTCAAGTATTTCCCGATGGGCGGGCTGGTCATTGCATTTCAAGACTATCAGCCGTTTCTGGGAATTACAGGCAGCCCCTGGGTAGGATTCAAGCATTTTATCCGTTTATTCACGGAACCCACCTTTTTTATGTTATTACGCAACACATTGATTCTGTTTGCACTGAATATTGTCATATTTTTCCCAATGCCTATTATTTTGGCGTTAATGCTGAATGAGGTCAGAAACAAGTATTTTAAAAATGCCGTACAAACGATTATTTACATTCCGCACTTTATGTCTTGGGTTATTATTGTATCTATTACCTATGTGTTCTTAACTTTGGACGGCGGGATTATCAATGAATTCATCGTAAGTCTGGGCGGCAAAAAAATAAGCTTCCTTACTTCCCCGGAATGGCTGAGAACGATTTATATCGGCCAAATCATATGGAAAGAGCTAGGGTGGTCAACCATCATCTACTTGGCTGCTATTACGGTAGTCGACCCGCAGCTGTATGAAGCAGCAGAGATGGATGGAGCGGCAAGATTAAGAAAAACGTGGCATATTACACTGCCGGCGATACGTCCAGTCATTATTACATTGCTCATATTGAAAATAGGAAGCACGCTGGATCTCGGATTCGAGCATATGTATTTGCTGCTCAACTCCTTAAACCGTGAAGTCGCTGAAATATTTGATACTTATATTTACACCGCAGGTTTGAAGAATGGGCAATTAAGCTTCAGTACAACAGTAGGGCTGTTCAAAGGTGTGGTTGGTTTAGTCTTAGTCATGGCCTCGAATAAGCTGGCGAAAAAGATGGGCGAAGACGGCGTGTACTAAGTTAAACAATATATAGAACATTTAAAAAGAGGGAGCAAAAAAGATGAAAAAGAGACTAATTAGTAGTGTCGTTATCGTGGCCTTAATGAGTTCTATATTAGGTGCATGCGGGGGCAAGGAAAGCGCGAATAGCGGGAGTGCGGGCAAAGCTGGCAGCAAGAGCACCAATGCCAGCCAAGAGTACGATCCGAATTCCCATCTTGAATTTACCTGGTTGAATATTTTGCACACGCCTTCTCCTCCGACAAATACGATTAAGAGCAAGATTGAAGAATATACGAACACAAAAATTACGTTCAATTGGGTTCCTGACGCATCCAAAGAGGAGCGGATCACGACGGCGCTTGCATCGGGAGAACTGGCAGACATCGTTACACTGACGATGATGACGAACTCGACTGTGCGCAGTTCCTTGAAATCCGGCTTGTTCTGGGATGTAGGACCATACCTGGACGACTATCCTAATCTAAAAAATATTAAGCCGGAAGTCAGAGAGGCTGCTTCCATTGAGGGCGTACTTTATGGGGTGCCATTCCAGAAAAACCTGGCGCGCGGAGGTTTGATTCTGCGCAAGGATTGGCTCGACAACTTAGGGCTTGAGGTGCCGACTACTTTGGACGAGCTTTATGAAATAGCGCGCGCGTTCACCGAGGACGATCCGGATGGAAACGGCAAGCATGATACAATCGGTTTCGCGGATAGAAGCGAGTTAAGATACAGCAGCTTTAAAACGTTAAGCTCCTACTTCGGCACGCCGAATGGCTGGAAAGTAGACGAGGATGGAAAGTTTACGCCTGAATTTGATACGCCGGAATATTTGGAAACATTGAAGTACTCTAGAAAGTTATATGAAAACGGTTATTTAGCGCAAGATTTTGCGGTTACGGCTAAAAAAGACCAGCAGCAGCAAATAGCTCAAGGTAAAGCAGGAATTTATACGGGAATGGTTGATATTGGCAGTTTGAGAAACTTGGCAGAAGGATTACAGAGCGAATTAGAATTAGTTCCTGTCAATAAAATTTCCAACGGTGACGGGGTGTACCGCATCTGGTCAGAAGGAAGCGGAGTCGGCGGCCTGCTGGCGTTCCCGAAATCAGAAGTAAAAACGGAAGCCCATCTGAAAAGATTGCTGCAGTTCGTGGATAACTTAATCGATGAAGAAGTATATATGTTAATGACAGGCGGCATCGAAGGCGTTCACTATGAGTTTGATGAGAACGGAGCCTATAAAGTCATTGATTCGGAATTGTGGCAGGCTGATGCACAGCCGTTCTCCAGCAGCAGACCAAGCGAAGTGACCTATACTTTAAAAGATGCCAATCCGGAGAAACAGCTGGCCAATGAATTGATCCGGGAAAATGATCAATTTGCCGTGTTTGATCCGACCGTTCCACTGGATTCAGCAACAGCCAATGAGCAAGGTACCGAATTGGAAAAACTTATTACGGATGCCACCTTCAAGTTCATCATGGGCCAAGGCGATGAAGAAGACTTCAAAAAAGCCGTGGAAACTTGGAAAAAATCCGGCGGATCAAAAATCATCAGCGAATATGAAGAAGCTTATCAAAAAACGAAAAAATAAGGCATCTATTTTAGTTGATCCCACCTTCGGGTGGGGTCACTTTTAACTCCGAAAATGAAAATCATTTGCTTAAAGGTGAGCCTATGATAACAACTATAAGGGTAAGTCAAGACGGGCAAGGCGATTTTAATACGATCCAAGCAGCGATAAATAGCATTCCGGCACAGATGCCGCATGAAACCTGCATTACGATTCAATCCGGAGTGTACAAAGAGAAGCTTGAGATCAACAAGCCCCATCTCCATTTGCGCGGAGTGGGAGACGTAAGCATTGTTTATGACGACTTTGCGAAGAAACCCGGCGCATCCGGTCAACCGATAGGTACATTTGCATCAAGCAGTACCTATATCACGGCTGGAAACATTAAAATTGACAACATTACTTTTGAAAACCCGGCGGGCGACGGTGACGTTGTTGGTCAAGCGGTAGCATTGTATGTCGATGCGGATCAGGTTGCCTTCAGAAATTGCCGCTTTATTGCAGCCCAGGATACGCTGTATTTGGGAAGGCCGAAAGAACAATTCACGAATCAGAGCGGCCGGAACTATTTTGAAAATTGCCGGATTGTCGGTGACATTGATTTTATTTTTGGATCAGCGACCGCTTATTTTCATCAATGTGAAATCGTGAGTTTGAACCGGAACAAGGCGATAAATGGATACATTACCGCTGCGGCGACTCCAATCGATAAGGAGTACGGCTTTATTTTTAACCAGTGCAAATTGTTGAGTGATGCGGATGAGCACACGGTTTATTTGGGCAGACCCTGGCGAGATTATGCGAAAACAGTATTTATTGATTGCTGGATGGATCGGCATGTGCATCCGGAAGGCTGGCATGATTGGGAGAAAGTCTGCGTAAATACAACGGTTTATTATGGAGAGTACGGTTCGGTGGGACCAGGATCAAACGTAAGCGGGCGTGTGCCCTGGGCCAAACAGCTAGAAGAAGAGGATTTGACCAAATTCACCCTGAGCCATTGCTTTGGAGGAGATATCTCCTGGACTCGTTGGAGGGATAAATAGATGGAGGGGAAACTTGTGGACAAAGGATGGGCAATAAAAACAGCGGATTCGATCATGGCACGTACACCGAGGCTGTATGAGAATAAAGTCTATCATGGAAAATGGTCTTATGATTACGGCGTAGTGTTAAAAGGATTTCAACTGTTGTGGCAGCAAACTGGAAACCGTCAATATTTTCAATTTATTAAAGACAATATGGATTATTTTGTCCAGGAAGACGGCGGTATTCGCAACTATCATCTGGAAGAGTACAACATCGATCATATTAACAACGGCAAATTGTTATTTCTGTTATACAAGGAAACCGGGGAAGAGAAATACAAACAGGCTGCGGCCTTATTAAGGAAGCAGCTTGAAACCCACCCGCGAACGTCGGAAGGGGCATTTTGGCACAAAAAGATTTATCCTTATCAAATTTGGCTGGACGGTCTCTATATGGGGGCGCCGTTTTATTTGGAATATATGCTCACCTTTGGCGGAGAGGATCAAGATATCAGCGATGTAACGAAGCAATTTATAATCTGTGAGAAGCATACGAAGGATCCCAATACGGGGTTGTTGTTTCATGCTTGGGATGAAAAGCGCGTGCAGCCATGGTGCGATCCTGAGACCGGTTTATCCGCCAACTTCTGGGGGCGTTCCCTTGGCTGGTACCTGATGGCACTGGTCGATGTATTAGAGCTGCTGCCAGCAGAGCATCGGGATTATAAGGAATTGGTACGTATTTTGAACGATACCTTAACCGCATTGAGGAAGTATCAGGATGCAGAGACGGGAGTCTGGTATCAGGTTGTAAATTTGGCAGAGCGCAAGGGCAATTATTTAGAAGCTTCCGCTTCTAGCATGATCACTTATGCGATGGCCAAAGGGATCAGACTGGGCGTATTGGATTCCAGCTGGAGGCAGGCGCTCGATTTTGCATTCTCCGGGCTGATCGCGGAATTTGTACTTGAAACGAAAGAGGGCTGGGTCAATTTAAACAAAAATTGTCAAGTCGCCGGCCTAGGCGGAGCTGATCAGCGGGATGGAACCTATGCGTATTATATCAGCGAACCGATCATCACCAATGATCTAAAGGGAGTAGGCGCATTTTTGCAAGCTTGCAGCGAATACGAACAATTAAGCTATTAAGCGGGGGAGCATGGAAATGAATCTGTATAACATTGATGATTACGGAGCGGTTAAACATAGCGAGGATTTATCGACTGAGGCGATCGCGCGGGCTATCGATGCGGCGAGTGCAGCGGGAGGCGGAACGGTCTATGTTCCAGCGGGAACGTACCATACGGGCGCTATATTTATGAAAAGCAATATCGAGCTGCGTTTAAGCCCGGGCGCTGTCCTGTCGTTCAGCACGAACCCGGCGGATTATCCTGTGGTGGAATCGCGATGGGAGGGTGTCAAGAGGCAGGTGCATGCCTCCTGTATTTACGGAAGCGATCTGCACAACGTCTCGATTACTGGAAGCGGAACGCTGGAGGGGAACGGTCAGCCGTGGTGGGACAAGCACCGGGACCGTCCGGAGGAGCTTGAATATCCAAGACCGAAAATGATCAGCTTCGACCGCTGCGAGCGGGTGACGATAAAAGATATCACTTTAAAAAATTCGCCGAGCTGGACGATCAACCCGATCTGCTGCTACAACGTGACGATCGACAATTTATTTATTCTGAACCCGGCGGATTCGCCGAATACGGACGGCATTAACCCGGAATCGTGCACGAACGTACGGATCAGCAACTGCAACATCGATGTGGGCGATGACTGCATCGCGATCAAAGCGGGGACGGAGGATACGGCGGAACGGATTCCGTGCGAGAACATTACGATTACGAACTGCACGATGGTTCACGGCCATGGCGCTGTCGTGCTGGGCAGCGAGATGAGCGGGGACATTCGCAATGTGACGATCAGCAACTGCGTGTTTAAGCAGACGGACCGGGGCATTCGCCTGAAATCTCGCCGCGGACGGGGCGGGGTTGTGGAGGACATCCGCATCAGCAACATCGTAATGGAGGACGTCATCTGCCCGTTTATATTGAAGCTGTACTATTTCTGCGGCCCGCGCGGCAAAGACAAATATGTATGGGGCAAGCACCCTTATCCGGTCACGGAAGAGACCCCGTGCTTCCGACGCATTCATTTTGCGAATATTACCGCGCGCAGCGTCCATGCGGCAGCCGGCTTTCTGTACGGGCTGGCGGAGCAATATGTCGCAGAAATTACGTTTACGGATATCGACATATCGATGGCGGAGGAAGCGGTTCCCGGCTATCCTGCAATGATGGCAGGGATCGAGAAAATGCAGCGCCGGGGGTTTTATTTAGGCAACGTGCGGGATGTTCGTTTTAACCGGGTGACGATCGAGAACCATGAAGGCCCTGCTTTTTACATCGAAAACGGCGAAAAAACCGAGATTAAGGACTGCGAATCTAGAAACACCAAACAGTCTGAGAAGCTGGTGGAGCAAGTCACCGTCGCGCCTTCAAACGACAATATGAACGGGAAGCCGTAAAAATACCGGTGGGCCTGCTGGCAGCTGTTTTTAGCGGAGCAATTGCAACTGAATTACGATAAATAGGAGTCGCATCCTAAATAGGGGCATGTCCTCTAGGAGAAGTCTAACTAGAGCATATCCTGAATAGGGCGTGCCCTATTAGGAGCTATCCTAACTAGAGCATATTCTAAATAGGGGCACATCCTAACTAGGTAGTCTAAATATGAGCCATTTCCTGATCTTCAAGCGTGCTGGATTACAGTATGACGCTTCAAGCAGACGGGAATGGCTCTATTTTTATTTTCTGGCTTTTTCGATATTCTTTAGGCGTCGTGCCAGTCAGCGCTTTAAATGTACGATGGAAATGAGCGGTCGTGTCAAAGCCGCAGCGCTCTGCAATAACGCTGATTTTATCCTCCGATTGCAGCAGCAATTCCTTGGCCCTGATAATGCGTTTCGCATTGACATAATCCGTGACGTTCATCGCTGTCAGTTGCTTGAATACCCGGGAGAAATGCGGCGGAGAAACGTTGGCTTTGTCCGCAAGCATGGCCAGCCCGACATGACGCTCGGGATGCTCGTCTATGATACGCAGGGCTTCCCTGATCCAGTGAGGCCCGACACGGGAGTCTTCAGCTATGCTCCGCTGATCCAGCCGGGATATCCGGTTAATGTGCAGCAGCAGCTGGCAAGTAAGCAGCCGGACGGCATCGCGATAGCCTAAATGCTGCAGGGTCATTTCCTCGTTGATTTGCTTAAGGACCGTTTCCGTAATCGATCTCAACTGGCCGGGCAGCGTAAACTTGTACACCTTTCCTCTACGGGCCAGCTCATAGCATAGAAGATGAGAATAGGAATCGTCTAGCGAGCCGGTAGTCAGCAGAGCCGGTGCGAAATAAAGGGCGGTGGACATAATGGGCTCATCTCGATCCGGCAAAGCGTGATGCAGGGTATTGCCGGGGATGACGAACAGATCTCCGGGATTTTTTTCGTATAGCGTATTGTTGATAAAAAAAGTACCCTTTCCCTGGTGAATATATACGAGTTCATAGCGTTCATGCAGATGATTAGGCAGTTCGTTATACCGCTTTTTTACCGTTTTGTAGGCGATTTCAAAAGGAAACAATGGATCGCCAAAGAAAGGCTTGCGCAGGGGCTGCATAGCAAATCCCTCCATTCCGAGCTTGAACTGCTGGAATATCAAAATAAGTTATAAAAATGCACGAATTCACCGTTACGTAACCATATTTTATAGATAAAATGAAGATATGTCGAGGCTGGCTCACAATAGCAGCCTAAAAATTGATCATGGAAAAGGTGTGATGAAAGGTGCGTATTGATGCCCATCAGCATTACTGGCGGATAGACCGGGAAGATTATGGCTGGATTACGCCTGAAATTCCAGTCCTCTACCGGGATTTCCTGCCTGAGGATTTAGAGCCGGCATTGAAGGAGCATCGGATAGACGGAACGATCCTTGTGCAGGCAGCGCCGACCATTGCGGAGACAGAATATATTTTATCGCTTGCCGGGCAAACCGCATCCGTTCTCGGGGTCGTAGGCTGGCTTGATCTGTTCCAGGATGATCACCGGCAGCATTATGAACGGTTCCGCCGTCATCCGAAATTCGCCGGATTCCGGATTATGATTCAGGACATGCCGGACAGCTCTCGTATTCTTGACCGCAATTTCGTGGAAGCGCTGCGGGGTTATGCTGCGGAAGAGGTGCCGGTCGATTTGCTCGTTGTATCGGAGCAGCTAGGGCATACGCTGGAGCTCATACAACAGGTACCGGGCCTGCGGGGAGTCATCGACCATATTGCCAAGCCTCCGGTCAAGCGCGGGGAGCTTGAGCCGTGGCTTCATTATATGGAAGAAATATCACGTTTTCCGGGCATTTATTGCAAGTTGTCGGGGATGGTTACGGAAGGAGACCATGAGCAGTGGAAGCCGGAAGACTTTCAGCCGTATATTCACCATATTTTGCAGCTGTTCGGACCGGAAAGAGTGATGTTTGGAAGCGATTGGCCCGTCTGTCTGCTGGCCGCAACCTATGGCGAGATGATGGATATTTTGCTTCAAGCGCTGCCGGATGCGTGGGGCGAAGCGGAGCTTGCCCGTTTGTTTGGAGGCAATGCGAAGCATTTTTATAAACTATAAATCAGAATGAGGGAAGAGCTTGAATTTCACATGGCTGGGAAGGAGTGAGCGAGTATATGAAATACCGCAAATTGGGCAATACCGGGCTGGACGTATCGGTTCTTAGCTTTGGCGCTTCGTCGCTGGGCTCTGTGTTTCACGAAACGGATGATCAGGAAAATATTCGTACTGTTCATGCGGCTATAGATGCAGGCATTAATTATATCGACGTATCGCCGTATTATGGACAGACGAAAGCGGAAGCCGTTCTCGGCAGAGCGCTGCAGGAGGTGCCGCGTGACAAATATGTGCTGTCGACGAAAGCAGGGCGTTATGGGCCGCATACGTTTGATTTTTCCGCCAAGCGGATTTTCGCCAGTGTGGAGGAAAGTATGGAGCGGCTGCAGACGGATTATCTGGATATGCTGTTTTTGCACGATATCGAGTTTGTCCCGCCGGAAATCATTGTGGAGGAAGCGGTGCCTGCTCTGCATCAGTTAAAAGAACAAGGAACGATTCGTTTCGGGGGCATCAGCGGACTGCCGCTGCGGCTGTTTCAAAGCATTCTTCCGCAGATCGACGTCGATCTGATTTTATCCTACTGCCATTATTGCTTGAATGACACCTCGCTGCTTGAATTGCTGCCGCTTGTCGAGGCCAGAGGCATCGGTCTTGTTAACGCATCCCCGTTAGCTATGGGCTTGTTAAGCCTTCGGGGTACCCCGGAGTGGCACCCGGCTAGCAGCAGGTTGAAGACCGTCTGCAAACAGGCTGCGGAATATTGCGCCTCTCAAGGGGAAGACATTGCCAAGCTGGCTGTTCAATTCGCTGCAGGAAATGAACAAATACCTACAACCCTGGTCAGCACGGCAAATCGAGGCAACATTGTTAGCAACGCCGCCTGGACGGACGAGCCGATAGACCAGGCTTTGTTAGCAGAAGTGCTGGCTATCCTGGCCCCGGTTCATAATGAAACGTGGCCAAGCGGGCTGCCCCAATATAACGAAAGTACCGACTAAGAAGAGGTGAGGATGGCAGTGAAAGGTATTATTTGTGAGAACATCGGAACATTAACCTATCGGGAAGATTTGCCGGAGCCGGTGATGCAGGCCGGAGAAGCGATTGTACGCCTGCGCAGAATCGGCATATGCGGTACGGACTTGCACGCATATCAAGGCAACCAGCCTTATTTCACCTATCCGCGAGTACTCGGTCATGAGCTTGCAGGCACGATTGAGCAGGTGGGGGCAAATGATCAGGGGCTGAGTATCGGCGACCAGGTCAGCATCATCCCCTATTTGCACTGCGGCCATTGCATTGCATGCCGCGAAGGAAAAACAAATTGCTGCGTTTCGATGCGAGTTATCGGCGTTCATACGGACGGCGGGATGGTCGAGCGGCTGGCCGTACCGGCCAGCCATCTAATCCATACCGAAGGATTGTCGCTGGACGATTCTGCACTGTTGGAGCCTTTGGCCATCGGTGCGCATGCAATTCGCCGCTCCGGGCTAAAGGCCGGGGAGACGGCGCTTGTGATCGGGGCGGGGCCGATCGGACTTGGCATTATGGCGCTGGCCAAAGGGCTGGGTGCCAAGGTCATTGCCATGGATGTTCATGAAGGGCGCCTGCAATTTTGCCGCACCTGGGCAAAGGCGGACGAAACTGTGTCAGCCCTAGAACAACCGAGAGAGCAGTTGTCCTTGCTGACTAAGGGGGAGTTTCCCACGGTCGTTTTTGACGCAACGGGCAATGCGGCATCGATGACCAGTTCGTTCCAATTGGCTGCGCATGGCGGAACGCTTGTGTTCGTCGGATTGGTGAAGGATGAGATCACCTTTGACGACCCGGAATTTCATAAAAGGGAGTTAACTTTAATGGGCAGCCGCAATGCGACAAAGGAAGATTTTGATGATGTACTGCATGCGATTAAAAAGGGAGATGTCGATCTAACCCGCTACGTCACACACCATTGCACCTTCGAAGAGATGATTGGCGAATTTGACAAATGGCTTAAACCGGAATCTAATGTAATTAAGGCATTAGTCAGGTTGGAGGACTAATGTTCACAAGGAGCATTCCGTTCTACGCCTTGCCCTGCCTGTCATGCAGTACCATGCTATACCACGGCGGCGGCATACATAATTTTGCCTGGTGGATTGCTCCGTTTACTTAATCTGGGAGGTTTGTGACATGTTCTTGAAAGAAGATGACGTTATTTTATTTCAGGGGGACAGCATTACGGATGCCGGCCGCAATTACAGTGATCCGGCTTCGCTCGGTACCGGTTATCCGCTGCTGATCGCGGGGCGGCTGGGCCATCGTTATCCGGGGAAAAATATAATCGTGCTGAACCGGGGAATTAGCGGAAATCGGGCAGCCGACTTGCAGGAGCGCTGGAACGAAGATTGTCTTGCGCTGAACCCTACGGTCGTTTCGATTTATATCGGGATCAACGATACCTGGCGCCGATATGACAGCGGCTCGGCTACAACGGCCCGGCAATTCGAGTCCTCCTACCGTGATCTGCTTGAACGGACCCGGCAATCTCTCGATGCCAGGTTAGTGCTTGTCGAGCCCTTTGTGCTGCCATATCCGGAAGACCGGAAGAGCTGGAGGGAAGATTTGGACCCGAAAATCCAGGTTATACGTCAATTGGCCTACGAATACGAGGCGCTGCTTGTCCCGCTGGACGGTCTTTTTGCCGCCGCCTGCAGCAAGGCGGAGCCGTCCTTCTGGGCCGGTGACGGCGTTCATCCATCGCCAGCAGGTCATGAACTTATAGCCGAAGCCTGGCTGCGGACCTGCGGTCTATAATCTGTCTGACGGGATATAATAATTGATTCTGATTTGAAAAAAAGCGCGGACCCTGAACATCGTCCGCGCTTTTATATATTATTTTATAGGCTGCACCGTGAATTGGAAGCTATAAGTCCGGTTCGCCGGAAGAGTGAATTTCTCGTGCGTAGGGGCTCCCCAGCTGTCGTCGCCGCCTACACCCATTTGCTTGTAGTTGACCCGCAAGACGGTTTTGCCGCTAGGGGGCAGCTTATAAGGATGATCGTGGGCTTCAAGCTCCTGCGGCGTCCAAGGCAAAGCGCAGACTTCCATAAGGGAGGAAGCTTCTAGGCGCAGTCCCGGACCATCTGCTCCTTGTGTCAGGCAAGCAAAGCGGACATCTGTCTTGTTGCCGCATTCCTGCGGCCGGAGATACGGCACAAACTGCTCGTGCACGGTTCCCGTGAAGAGGCCTACCCGCGCTCCTGTTTTGCGATCCCAGTAGTTGTCATGAGGGCCGCGGCCGTACCAGGTGATCGTATCCAAGCTGCTGCTCAGCATAAACATCATGCCGACCTCGGGAAGTTCCGGCAAACCGCTGCCCGGCACCAGTTCTTCGCGAACGTCCATCGTGCCGTCCGGCAGGAGGCGATATTCCACGGATACCGTGGACAACGGAGTTGTCGCAAGAACATAACGGGTCGTTATAACGCAAGCCGGGCCTTCCTGCTTCCAGGAAAATTCGTTCAACTGCTTGTTCTCGGGCGCGCTCCTCCAAACTTGGCTTCGTTCGTGCAGTTTGGTGCCCAAATCATTATCCGTTACCGCCCGCCAGAAGTTCGGCTTGACTGGCTCGGCTAACAGCTCGGTGCAGGACGAGACATAGGAGACAAGATCTCCGGTAACTCGGCTAAACCGTACGACGACGTCCTTCCCGGAGACGATCAGTTCCTCGTCCTGCTCGTCAACGGCTAATGCTGCGGCGCTGTCCAGGCTGAGGGATTCCCTTCTAAAATAAGGGGTGAGCATAAATTGCTCCCATGCTGTCTCGTGACCCGCTTCGGCCCATTTCTCCGCTCGGCGCGTCACAAGAGAGAGCGTCAGAATCGCTTCTTGCTTATGCTCGCTGACAGGAAGATAAGGAATGACGACCTCTGCGCTTTCTCCCGGCGGCAAGTTCAACTCGACAACCCCGCTTTGATTCGCTTCGCCATTTAAATGAATTTCCCATTTCAGCACATAGTCGCGCAGATCTGTGAACAAATATTGATTCAGGATCCGAATGCGGCCTTCGGACAAATTTACACCTTCGAACTTGACGTTCTGGTAGCATCTCTTCACTTCATCCAGCTTCGGCGTTACGGTACGGTCGGCAAATATTAAACCATTGCCGCAAAAGTTCCCGTCATGCGGTGATTCGCCAAAGTCTCCGCCATAAGCCAAATATTCGGTGCCGTCGGCGGTTTGCGTACGGATTGCCTGATCGACCCAATCCCAAATGAATGCGCCCTGCAATATTTCATAGCGGTCAAATAGCTCAGTATACAGATGAAGGCCACCGCACGAATTTCCCATTGCGTGACTGTACTCGCAGAGAATATACGGCTTCTGCGGCTTGTTCCTGGCGTATTCCTCCACATGCTGGGGCTTAATGTACATCGTAGATTCCATATCGGATGCCACGTCGGAAGGCCGGTGATGGAAAGCTCCTTCATAATGAACGAGCCTTGTCGGATCGGTTTGCTTCAGGAAGTCATACATGGCGATAAAATTGTCTCCCCCGAAAGATTCGTTGCCAAGCGACCAGATCACGACCGAAGGATGGTTCTTGTCCCGCTGGAACATAGAGTTGCAGCGATCCAGCACGTTAGCGCGCCATTCCGGCCTGCTGCCTGGCAGATTGCGGTCATTGATTTCGATCTGGCCGTACTCCCACAATCCATGCGTCTCCAGATTGGTTTCATCAATGACGTACAATCCATATTCGTCGCAAAGCTCGTACCATGCCGACTGGTTCGGATAGTGGGACGTTCTGACCGCGTTGATGTTGTAGGACTTCATCAGCTCGATATCCCGGATCATTTCAGCTTTCGTGATAGCTCTGCCTTTGTCACAGCAAAATTCGTGCCGGTTAACGCCTTTAAATACGATCCGTTTTCCATTAATTTTCATTAAGCCGTCCTTCAGCTCAAATGTACGAAATCCGATTTTGCAGCTGACCGTTTCCAGCAGCCGGCCGGCGTCGTCTTTCAAGGAAAGAACGAGCGTGTAAAGATGCGGTGTTTCGGCACTCCATTTTAACGGATGCTCTACAGGAGCTGACAGCTGCAAACCTTGCTCATGCCCCTCTTGAAAAGAGACGAGTGCAGTATAAGGAGTATTCCACACGATCCGCTGGTCTGCGTCGTAAAGCTGCATTTCGAGTTTACAACTGCTTTTGGATAGAAAATAGTCTTCTAGCCGCACATCTACCTTCAGTTGAGCGTGCACATATTGCTCATCCAGCTCGGTTTGCGTGAAAAAGTCGGCAATGTGAACCGGCGGGGCCGAGTATAAATACACATCGCGGAAAATGCCGCTTAGCCGCCAAAAGTCCTGATCCTCCAGCCAGCTGGCATCGCACCATCGATACACCTCTACAGCCAGCTTGTTCTCTCCTGCAGTTAAGTAGGCGGTAATATCAAACTCGGCGGGTGTAAATGTGTCCTCGCTGTAGCCGACGAGCTCCCCGTTTACCCATACATAGAAAGCGGATTCAACCCCTTGGAAGCTAAGGTATACAGGTTGATCCTTCCACGCTTCAGGTACCGTGAATGTCCGGATATAAGAGCCTACCGGGTTGTATCGTGTTGGTGCAAAGGGCGCCTTCAGCTCGGGTTCGGATTCCGACCACGGGTAACGAATATTCGTATACTGCGGATAATCATAGCCGTGAAACTGCCAGTGGGAGGGAACAGGCATCTCCGCCCAGCTGCTGTAATCATAGTCCAACTCATAAAAGTCTTTGCAACGCTCGTCCGGCGTTTCCGCAAAGGCGAACCTCCAGGTTCCGTTCAGCGATTGATAGTAGGAAGAGGCTGTCTTATCTCCGATTAGAGCTTCTTCCACTGTATGGAAAGGCATCATGGAAGCATGCGCATCGAGACGATTGATTTGGAAAATCTCCGGGTTGTTGTTCCATTCAGGATATCCGTTGGCAGGCGGTTGATATACGAGTTTTTGACGCATGATAACAACTCCCTTATTGATATAATGTTGATATATTCATATTATAGATTCAATCCATAAGGAATAATATACAAGGATTTTCTTCGTTTATATCAAAATATGAAACGGAGCGGGTGTCATGGAAAGTAAGATGATTTTCTGTAATTTAAATGAAACGATGTCATTGCCTCTGTACCCAACAACGATTGGCTATTGGGAGCATCAACTGGAGACCATTAGGCCTGACGGCTTCCCGGATTACCAGCTTCATCAGGTGATCGACGGCAAAGGCGAGCTCATCATTAAAGGGCAGAGCTATATCGTTGGACCTGGAGATATATTCTTGTTGTTCCCCGGCGTTGAGCATCGTTACGCGCCGATCAGCCAGCAGTGGCAGGTGGCGTGGGTTTCCTTCAATGGAAGAGAGGCGGGGAACATGCTGCTGTATGCAGGCATCAGCGAATCCGGGCCAAGAAAATTGAAGGAGGACCAGTGGCTGCACGTTTTGAAAGAGCTGCTGCTGCTGGATGAATATGAGACATACACCAATCTCGAGCACTCCAAGCTGCTCTACGCTCTGCTCCTGGATCTAAAGCGGGTGCTGCAGCTGCCGATAAGCCAGGATCAGGACATGGAGCGGATCAAGCCCGTGCTCCAGTATGTGGAAGGCAATCTTCACCGGCCGCTGCAGCTCAAAGATTTGGCCGAGGTGATCCCCGTATCCCCGCAGTATCTTTGCCGCCTGTTTCAGAACACGCTGCATCTCCGGCCTATGGTCTATGTGAATCAGCAGCGCATCAACCGCAGCAAGCAGCTCATGTTTAACGAACGAGACAAGAAGGTATATGAAATTGCCCAAATGGTCGGTTTTGAGAATACTAGTTATTTCTGCTCCGTCTTTCGGCAAGTTTCAGGAATGAGCCCTAAAGAGTTTATGAAATTACATGGGTTATGAAATTTTCAAACGAATGACATTCCATGATGCCTTGGCTAGCAGAGCCCGGATCTGTCCGTTGTCCTGGATCGCGTTGCCGCGGCTGTGAGGACGGACGTTGTGCGGATTGTCCTTCGTATTGGCAGCCTTCAAATCTTCGTTCTCCAGTACAAGATGTTCCAGGACAGATATTTTGCCAAAGCTGCGCAAGTCGACCGTCAGGTCCAGCCCTTCGGTTAAATGACGATTCACGGCAAACACGGTGACTTCTTGCAATTCCTCATTATAGACACTCACCGCTTCGAGATAAGGGACGTCCGTGAAATCTTTAGCATCATATTTCGGAGAAGAAATCATCGGGTGGAGAACAGTTCCTCTTCCGTATAGTGATGCGTGGAGATACGGGAAATAGGTTGTCTGCAGCCAAAGCGGACCGCCATTTTCTGTAGAGATCGGGGCGATGACATTGACCAGTTGGGCTAGGCAGGCCATTTTAACCCTGTCCGCATGCTTAAGCAATGAAATCAGGCAGCAGCCCACGACGAGCGCATCTTCTAGATTGTAGACATCCTCGAATTCCGGAGGTCCGACTTGCCAGCGTTGTTCGGCCCTGCTGCTTCCTTGTGTTTTCCATACATTCCATTCATCCATGGAAAGGTATATTTTCTTTTTGCTTTTTTTCTTCGCCTGGATATAGTCGCAAATGGCTGCAACGCTATCGATAAAATGGTCCATATCAAGCGAGCTGGCCAGGAAGTTTGGGGTATCTCCTTTATTGTTATTGTAATATGTGTGCAGGGAAAGAAAATCTACATTATCGTAGCAAAGGTCGAGTACGGTAGCTTCCCATTCGGCGAACGTATTCATCGAGCTGCCGGAGCTGCCGCAAGCGACCAGCTCAAGGCCGGGATCGACCCAGCGCATAGCTTTGGCTGTTTCATTGGCCAATCGTCCGTATTCTACCGCAGTCTTGGCCCCGATCTGCCAAGGGCCATCCATCTCATTGCCAAGGCACCAAGTTTTAAAGGCATGGGGCTCTTTATATCCATGGGACACTCTCAAGTCGCTCCAGTAAGACCCGGAGGGATGGTTGCAATATTCTACTAGATTTCTTGCGGCATCCACGCCGCGTGTACCAAGATTGACTGCCATCATGACTTCGGAGCCGGCCAGCTTGGCCCAATCGGCAAATTCATTAGTTCCTATCGCATTGGTTTCCGTTGTCCACCACGCTAATTCCAGCTTGCGCTTTCTTTCTTCGCGCGGGCCTACACCATCTTCCCAATTATAGCCCGATACGAAATTGCCTCCAGGGTAGCGGATAATGGGCACGTTTAACTGCCGTACAGCTTCCAGCACATCAAGCCGAAAGCCGTTTCCGTCAGCGGTTGGATGGCCAGGCTCATAAATGCCTCCATAAACTGCTCTTCCCAAATGCTCAATAAATGAACCGTAAATCCGATCATCTACCTGCCCTATTGTAAAATCCTTATCAACAATCATCGATGCCCGATTTGACATGACTAGTTCCTCCTTCTTTGATTTAATATAAATGTTAATCCTAATTATAGGCTTCTTTACAATAATCATAGATTACTCACAGCTATATGGACAATGAATAGTTATAGGATTAATATAAATAGTAATCCTAAGGAAGAGATTGAAAGGCGGTGCATGTGGATGTATCTTACAACCGATGCCAATTCGCTGCTCGTTTATGAAGCTCTGGCCAGCGAGGTACGATTAAAAATAATTGATTTGTTGGACAAACGGGAAATGCATATTAAAGAGCTGGCTGCCGAGTTATATCTCAGCAGCGCGATTGTTAGCTCGCACGTTTCTAAGCTGCAGAAAGCGGGGCTCGTTAGCAGCCGTATGAAAAGGATAGATGGGGCAACTTACAAGTACTGTTCACTGTCTGCCAACTATTTGCAAATCAAGCTCTCCAACTCCCGGGACATCGCCCGCAAAGTCATGGAGCTTTCGATTCCAATCGGCCATTATACGGATTTTGAGGCAGCGCCTACATGTGGAATTGCTACAAGGGAAAAGATAATCGGGTATTATGATGATCCGCGGTATTTCCTTGACCCGGAACGTATTCATGCCGGAATTTTATGGTTTTCCAAAGGGTATGTAGAATATAAAATACCGAATTATCTGGCCCAGGATCAGGTGGTTAAAGAAATTGAAATATCTATGGAGATCAGTTCTGAGGCCCCGCACATTAATGAGAAATGGCCTTCTGACATTACGTTCACCCTAAATGGCATAGCTTTGGGGGTATGGACTAGTCCTGGCGATTTCGGCAAAACGAAAGGCCGTTTTACCCCAGCCTGGTGGCATTCCGATGTTAACCAATATGGGATGATGAAGGTGCTGCGGATTCATTCCGGCGGGACGTACATCGATGGGCAGCAAATTTCAGACATTACATTGGAAGATGTCATGTGGAATACAGACCAGTGGAGTTTCCGCATTACAGCAGAGACAGCGGGGCGCAGGAGGGGGGGGCTGACGGTATTTGGGCGAGGGTTCGGAAACTATGACCAGGATATTTTTATAAGGGTGTACTATGAATAATGTAAACATCGGATGAGACGGCTTGAAAGCAGGGCCGCACACAAGCTACATTAAAAGAAAGACCGTTTGAAGGCAGTAAGCGTCGGGAGGCGAGTGTATGGAGCGGGGCAGCTTGTTTCGAACCGGACTGTTGGATGGAGATTACCAGCCGGATATTACCGCGTATTATTTTAAGCAATGGAACGAAATGTATATGAATTTTCATCGCCACGATTCTACTGAGATTATGTATATTATTTCCGGTGTTTGCCGGGTTGAAGTTCTCGCCGGAAATACGAAGCGGGGCAGCTCTAGCGCTGATGGGGTCAGCCTCAAGAAAGGCGAGTTTATTCTCATTGATGCGAACGTGCCGCATAGGCTGATTGTGGAGAAGGGAAGCCCCTGCAGGATGCTGAACATCGAATTTCGTTTCTCCGCCTATAAGGGCAGTTATCCATCGCTGCGGCAATACCTCGAAGATGGCGGGGAGGATGTTGCCGTGATGACATCCACCCCGTTTGACTATATTGTCATGCGGGATCCCGAGGATATTTACTATACGTTGAAAAGCTTAGTGCTGGAGCTCGACCGTACCGGCCACGAAATACCTGCTGCCAAGGTCGGGCCAGGAGAGACTGCTGATAGTCATGCTCTGCAAAGCACAGAGCGACGGAAAGGATCCCGGCAGGAACAAGGGCAGGCCATGGCCCGCCTGTTGTTCGCCCAGCTTCTGATTTCACTGGGCCGTCTTCGTCTGGAGCACAGCAGCAGCGGACAGCAGGACTATGATTTTTATGTAAAGCAGTGTATCGGATACCTTCATGAAAATTATGACCAAGATATCCGGGTACAAGATGTAGCGGGAATCGTCAATTTGCATCCTGGCTATTTGCAGCGCATTTTCAAAAATCATACGGGCGAGACGCTAATGCAATATTTGACTCGGCTGCGGATGGACAAGGCAGCGATGCTGCTGCTGCATACCGACATTCCGGTCGCGGATATCGCTGATTACGTAGGGGTGGGGAGCCGGCAGTATTTTCATGCATTATTTAAAAAGCACACGGGGCATACGCCAGTCCAATACCGAAATTCTCTGGATGCGCAAAAGAGAAATGATGAAGGAACAAGTGAGGATTTTTGACAAAATTTCCGTAAGGAAGTCAGAAAATTGATAACGCTTGCTTTCGCACTCCTGCTAGAATGAGGCATAAGGTTATCACTCGGAAGATTCCTATGAAACCTTCCTATTCCAACACTTAGGGGGATGAAGCGTAATGTCATTCAAAGTTGCATTTATCGGGGCGGGCAGTATCGGATTTACTCGGGGGTTGCTTCGCGATCTTTTGTCCGTCAAAGAGTTTAGTGAGATTGAGGTTGCTTTTACAGACATTAATGAAGACAACCTGGAGATGGTTACGAAGCTGTGCCAGCGTGATATAGAGGAGAACGGACTGGCGATCCGCATTCAAGCCACAACGGACCGCCGTGAGGCGCTCAAAGATGCGAAATATGTCATCTGTACGATCCGGGTCGGCGGACTAGAGGCATTTGCAACGGATGTAGATATTCCGCTGCAATACGGCGTGGATCAATGTGTCGGTGATACGCTCTGTGCGGGGGGGATCATGTATGGTCAGCGCGGGATCGCTGAGATGCTAAATATTTGTAAGGACATCCGTGAGGTGGCAGCGGAGGATGTACTGCTGCTGAACTATGCGAACCCGATGGCGATGCTGACCTGGGCTTGCAACAAATACGGCGGTGTGCGCACGATTGGACTATGCCATGGCGTTCAGCATGGACACTCGCAAATCGCAGAAGTGTTCGGGCTGCCGAAAGAGGAAGTCGATATCATCTGTGCAGGGATAAACCATCAGACATGGTATATCAGCATCCGTCACAATGGGGAGGATCTGACCGGCAAGCTGTTGGAGGCGTTCGAGCAGCATGCTGATTTCTCCCGGACGGAGAAGGTTCGGATTGATATGCTTCGCCGCTTCGGTTATTACAGCACGGAATCGAATGGACATTTAAGCGAATATGTTCCTTGGTACCGGAAGCGTCCGGAAGAGATTAACGATTGGATTGATCTCGGAAGCTGGATCAACGGAGAGACAGGCGGATACTTGCGCGTATGTACAGAGGGGCGCAATTGGTTTGAAACCGATTTTCCGAACTGGATGAAGGAGCCGGCGCTGGTATACAATCCGGAAGACCGCAGCGAGGAACACGGTTCTTATATTATTGAAGGGCTGGAGACGGGGCGGGTATACCGCGGACACTTTAATGTGCTGAACCGGGGAATCATTTCCAACCTGCCGGATGATGCCATCATTGAAGCGCCTGGATATGTTGACGGCAATGGCATATCCATGCCGCACGTCGGTGATCTGCCGCTCGGACCAGCAGCGGTGTGCAGCGTAAGTATCTCTGTTCAGCGGCTGGCTGTTGAGGCAGCGGTGCATGGCGATGACAAGCTCCTTCGTCAGGCCTTCATGATGGACCCGCTGGTCGGAGCGGTTTGCAGTCCGCCGGAAATCTGGCAGATGGTGGACGATATGCTTATCGCCCAGGAGGCGTGGCTGCCGCAGTATCAGGAGGCGATCGTTGAAGCGAAGGAGCGCCAGGCTTCTGCGAAGCGAATTCCGACGCGCGAAGGCTATGCCGGGGCAGCACGCTTGCACGTCAAGACGGTGGATGAGATGAAGGAGGATCGCGACGCGGCGAACAAGAACGCCCGCGAGGCGGATAAGGGCAAGGATCGCGCATCCGGCAACAACTAGCTTGCCGCTAACAAGCTTACTTGGCAGTAAGCAGTCTGCCGGCAACAAGCAGCTAATCGCCAATAAGTAGCTTGTCGTTGTCGTTAGCAAGCAAGTACTTTATCGCTAACAAGTAACTTGTCGTTAGCAAGTAACTTGCCGCTAACAAGCAGTACATCCGGGCAATAGGCAGTTTGTCCGAGATGAGCAACTTATGCTTTAAATTGATTGTACAGAGAGTCAGGGCTGGCTAGCATGCTAACCCTGGCTTTTTTTTGCGATATTATTAATTCAACTTTCGGTATGACCAAGCCTAGGTTGTGAAGTTTAGCAAGTGGAAAACCTGCTCGGAAAGGCTAAAGCCAAGCCACCAATAGCGTGTCTTGGATGACTTGAAGTAAGTTCGGACGTTAATCGTAGACAGCCAGATAGTGGGCCTGTAAGCGGCCTGATAGTACGCAAGATAGCACGAAAGATAGTACGCAAGACAGTACGAAAGATAGTACGCAAGACAGTACGAAAGATAGTACGCAAGATGGCACGCCAGAAAGTGACTAAGCCTCGAAAAGAATAAACCGGAGAGGTCGACGTTTCGAAGTTGCTACTAAGCAACTGCCTAGTCCGGCGTAGGGGGGGATGAAATATAAAAAGTCACAAAAACCACTCGTGTAGCAGTATGATGCTAGGATATATGAAAAATCATATAAAACCACTCGTGTAGCAGTATGATGCTAGGATTGTATATGAAAAA
>NZ_KB907288.1 GCF_000381905.1 Paenibacillus fonticola DSM 21315
CTTCCCGGATATGTTCCTCCGCTTTCCGACATAGCCATTGCTGCGTTGTGTAGTACACTTTCCCCTGTGAGGTTTCGGCTTTCGTCTTGCGATGGTGCATGCCTAGAAAATCAAACCCTTCTTCTCCCGTCCATAGCCCGACGATACGTGTTTTGGTTGGATGCAAAGTAAGTTCCAGACGCCCCATGATCGCATGGATAAGCTCATACGCCCGATCTGCGTCTTTCTTCGTTTTGCATACGACGACGAGGTCATCCGCGTAGCGCGTAAGTTCCCCGATTCCACTGCCATGTCGTTCCCATAGGATATCGAAGTAATTCAGATAGATGTTCGCAAGCAGCGGGGAAATCACACCGCCTTGCGGTGTGCCCATGTCCGAGCGCCTGACTCTCCCTTCCTCCATCACGCCCGCGTTTAGCCACTTCCGCACCAACTTCAAGATGCGTCTGTCGCTGATTCGCATTTCTACCAGTTTCATCAGCTTCTCTTGGTTGATGTTGTCAAAGTAGCCCTGGATGTCAACGTCGACCACCCAATTCCCTTTACGGTTGCAGGCCTTTCGGATTCGGTCCAGCGCCCCCTTCGCACTTCGTTTCGGACGGAACCCAAATGATGATTCCTGAAAATCCGCTTCGAAGATCGGTTCCATGATTAGTTTTGTTGCCATCTGTATGACACGGTCTCGGATGGTCGGGATTCCCAGCGGTCTTTGTTTCCCGTCTTTCTTAGGAATGTAGTGCCGACGGACGGGCTGTGGATGGTACTTGCCTTCCTTCAGGCGTCTTTGGCACTCTTGCAGGAAATGCGCTTCTCCCTGCTTCTCGATATCCGATAATGTTTCTCCATCGATTCCGGCCGACCCTTTGTTGGCTCGTACCCTCCGCCAGGCTTCCTCTAAGATGTCCATTCGATAGACCTTGTCGTACAGTGCGTGGAATCTTCGCTTCTTATTTTCCTTGGCCGCATGACCTAGTTTTTCCTGGAGTTGTTGAACGTTTTCCTTTGGTGTCGTTAGCCGTTTGGCATTCACTGACTCGTACCTCCTAAAAAAAAAACATGAACAAAGCAGGGCGACTTTCCTCCCGCAGGTTGTGTTGTCCTGCGTTCCCCGGTACTATTCACCCCTCGGACTCCCTTCCTGCAGATATCTCACTTCGCCTGTTGGCTTATAGAGTATCTCGCTACGAAAAAAAACTTTCCGTGCAGGGGAGGGTCTCCCCAGTTCACTGCATCCTCTTTCATACCATGCCGATCCCCTTACGCCGGAGGTTTCTTCACTGCCGCTCCAAGTTCCTGACAGTTTCCATGGCCTTCGTCCATTAGACCGGGACTCGGCTTCCTCTTTTCCCCCTCGCGGGGCCTTTTTGACGACGCGGCAGGATTCACTTTATGTTACGGCCTGGTATGTTGCTCGCCCTGTCTCTGACAGGTACTTTCGTCGATACGCTTTTACGTACAGATTTCGCCATACGCAAGTATCCTAGCTACGTGGGGTCTTGGCTCCTCCCGCGACCGGACTTTCACCGGCTAGAAGATACGTGCTTAGCTGGGCACGCGCCTAAACAAAGAAGCGGTCCCCCAAAAGTAGTTTTGGGGACCGCCTCTTTATATTTATGCTGTGGAGAACAGTATACCGCTGTAACGTCAAATGAAAACAGTGACAAACCGTGATAGCATTAAATCGAAGTTGCGTTAAAAACGTGGCAGCATCAAATATTAAAGTTATCCGGATCTGAGCCAAAGCGGCGATTCCGGTTTAATTGATCTATCGTCCGCATGTCATCCGCGTCCAGCACGAAATCAAAAATATTCCCATTCTGGGCAATCCGGTCCGGATTTACCGATTTCGGGATCACGACCACACCATTTTGCAGATCCCATCGCAATATGACCTGGGCCACAGACTTGCCGTGCTTCTTGGCAATGCCCTGCAGCACTTCGTGATCCAGCAAGTTTCCTTGTCCGAGCGGAGACCACGCTTCAAGGCGGATGCCTTGATCATGGCAGTATTGGAGCAGTTCCTTCTGAGTCAGCTCCGGATGCAGCTCGACCTGGTTGACCGTCGGCACCACTTCACTGTCCTGAAGCAGATCCTCTAAATGATGGATTTGAAAATTGCTAACACCGATCGCACGAGCCTTGCCTTCCTTATAAATTTTCTCGAGTGCCTTCCACGTGTCCTTATACTTCTCCTTTACCGGCCAGTGAACAAGATACAGATCAACATAGTCGAGCTTCAATCGGCTCAGGCTCTTCTCGAAAGCCTCCAAAGTGGATTCATAACCTTGATCCGAGTTCCACACCTTGGTCGTAATGAACAAATTTTCGCGGGACAATCCGTTATGCTGAATCGCTTGTGTAACCGCCCGGCCAACACCTTCCTCATTATGATAGGCAGCAGCGGTATCAATACTCCGATACCCGTAATCAATAGCGGCTTTTACAGCGTTCTCCACCTCGGCGCCTTCCTTAGCCAAGTAAACGCCAAGACCAAACCAGGGCATTTTAACTCCGTTATTCAGTGTAACCGTATCCTGCAGATGATTAGGCATAACAAATACCTCCTCTAATAAAGTGATCTAACACCAACAATTTTATGGAAAAATCCGGCGCAAACTCTATCAACAACTCGCAACTCTGGCAGCAACCCACAACTCTACTAACAACTCTATTATGAAGGGATTTTTTCATTTTTAATGCTGACGGCTGGGATGGGCAGGACAAACGAACTTTCCCAAGGGCTGCTCCATTAATACAAACGATAGTCGCCGATGGCCTTGCGAATTTCCGCCAGTTCTTCTTTCGTCATTTCATATCCGGCAATATCAAAAGCGGCTTCTTCCGGTATCACCTTCGCGGCGGCAAGGCAATGCAGCATTCTTAAAATATATTTGTCCATCGGTTCAGTAAAGGTCTCTTCGGCAAAGCCATCAACTCGGGCCGATAAATCGATGAAATCCGCATATCTGTTTTCCTGGAATGCCGTAATTAAATCAGCCTGCACATTCGGAAATGCCGCGCCGAGGCCGACCAAAGCACTTTGCGCCCCGCGCATCAGCGCATAGCCGAACATGCGATCCTCTCCGGTAATATGCAGCTGATCTGGAAACTCCTGCTCGAGAAGACGGGCGGTACGCTGCATCGTCATCACGCTGTCCAAAGTGGCTATTTTGATGCCGATCACCCCCGGGATAGCCAACAGCCTGCGCAATAACTCCAAAGAATAGGCCATCCCCCCTGCCGCTTCATATAAATAAAATAAAATTAGCGGGCATCCAAGCGCCGCTAAAGCGGAATGATAAGCGACAACGGCATCCTCCCGTTCACGCTCCGGCAATGGATTCAAAATGACCGGCGGAAATACGAGCAAGGCGTCCGCGCCGCCCGAGATCGCATCTTTGGCCATAGTTATGCTGTCGCTCTGCCATTTCTTTAACTGTTCGCTGCCCTTTAGCGCATCATTCTGAAGCGCACCAACCCCGCAAATGACCACTTGGCTGTCATGCAATGCGCTTTTCCAGGAATGTAAAATATATTGCCGCTGCTCACGGCTCAAATACAGGCCCCGCCCGGTATGTACCCAAACCGCAACTCCAGCAATCCGCTGCGCTGCCAAATAGCGGGCATATGCAGCTTGCGCCGCCTCATGAATCTGTCCGCTTTCATAGCGCGGCACTGGGACAGCAGAGATCAGTCCGCCCCGCATCGTCCGCTTGATTTTCTCTTCCAGATGCATAGTATGATTTCCCCTCTTTCCCCTTCGCCTTGAACCAAAGTTTTCTTGCCGCACGCCGCGCTCAATATCTCAATATCTCAACATCTCAACATCCAGCATCCCAACACAGATGTTGCACTGCATGATGACGGCCGGTCGGCCACAATACTTTCCATGCCTTCAGGCAAGAAAGTAATCCTTCCCCTTGTTCCGGTACCATTCCGTCACTGCTTGAAATGACAGAACCCCGTCATGGTCGGGAGTCTCCTTTGCTTCGCGTAAATGCAGCATCCAAGGGACCAGCCCGGTAACAGGATGAAAATACAGCTCATGCAGCGCCCGCTCTGTTTTGGTGCCGATCCGCATTCCGTAAGCGCTTCCGGGTTTTTGGAACATCGTGTGCATCTGCACGCTGGCCGCTCCCCGCAAAGCGTACTCCAGCGCCATTTTCCCGGAATGCACATTGCCTGTGCCCGATAATGCCGGTATGGGAGCGGCCAGTTGTCCCCGCAGCTCCATCGACCGCAGCTCGGTCAGAATGCGCAAATTGCGCGCGCTTAAGTCTGGACCTCCGTAGGCTGCGCCCATTTTTCCGGCAAATCTTCGCCCTTGATCATATAACCGATTGGCATACACGATATAATCCGGACGTTGTTCGCCCTCCTCAAGCAGAGCCCGGAACGCCCGAATCTGGAAGTTGTCGGTAAAGATCGTATTCATTAATTTGATGCCAAGGACAATCGAACCGTTGGGAAGACAATTTTTAATACGCCGGGGCACCTCACGCAGCCAATTCAAAACCGTCTCCTGCTGCTTTGCTTTATCGGAGCCTGCTAATGTCGGGCTGAAATCCTTCTCCATTTGCAGGGGCCCCTCCTGCCCGGCTGCCCGCCAGATTTGCTCCAGCAGACGGGTTGTATAAGCATACTCCTCCATCTGGAAATCGCGCTCCTCGGGACCAGGCAAGTGATACTTGCAGGACGGCACAATCACGGTGCCTCCGCCGCGGCCAAGTTCAAGTGCGGCTTTAAAAAACTCGATATAGGAGGCGAGCGAACCGTGCCAGCCTCGGCCTTGCCATGTCACATTCCAGCCTTGCTCCCCTGATTCTTTGCCTGTAATGCGGCTGACAACCATTTTCGACTCTTTCACAGCCCAATCCTTCATGGAGCGGACGCCTTTGTCATCTTCGGCGATGACCGTCTTTAGCACGACAAAACCAAGACCAGCTGTAATATCACCCTGGACTTGGTTTAAATTTAACGACAACTGTCCCGCTGCTTTGCCGAACGGATTTTTGATCCGCCGGGCCCCATAACGGGAAGATACATCGAGCTTATACGTTTCCAGCAAATAATTTTCGATTTCCCCGGGCATTCCGCAGCGGAACCGTTCATAATCGTGACGGATGCGGGAGGCATCCTCACTTTGAATAAGAGCCCGTGAAGGCAGAATAAGGCCGTTAGTCATCTTCATCCCCCTGTAGTTTAGGTCCTTGAAGAGTTTATTCAACAATGTCCGGCTACTGTCCTTCCTGGGTAAAATCTTTTTCCTTCTTTCCCTGCAAAAAATTTTGTACAAACTGAGCGAGAAATGCGGCCCCATAGGGCAGCGACTGTTCGTCGATCGCCAGCTGGGGATGATGAAGCGGGTAGCGTCCCTGCCCTGTACCGCCTGTACCGATCAGCAAAAATGCACCCGGAACATGCTCCATGTAATACGCCATATCCTCGCTCGTCATTTGGGAATGGGGCAGCCTGTGGATTGCCTCAGTCCCGAACAAGCCGCAAATGGCCTCCTCCGCATATTGAATCCATAACTCATCATTTACCGTCGGGGGGTACCCGAATTCGTAACGCACGTCTGCCCGGGCATTCAAACCTGCCGCTACCGCCTGGGCAAGCCCGGTAATTCTTGAGCGCATTCTTTCACGCGCGGCAGCATTTATGGCCCGGACGGTACCGCGGATTTCCACCTGATCGGCAATGATGTTCGGTAAGCTTCCTCCGTGAATCGAGCCCATGCTCAGTACGACGGCGTCAGCCGGATCGCTCTCCCGGCTGACCAGCACCTGCAGCGCGGAGAGCACCTGCGCGGCGGCGATGATCGCATCCACGCCCTGATGCGGCGCGGCGCCGTGCCCGGCCTGGCCATGCACCGTTATGTCGACATGATCCATGCTCGCCATAACGGTGCCCGCTTTCACGCCGAAGCGGCCCGTCGGCAAATCCGGCCATAAATGCAGGCCGATAATGCCATCCACGCGCGGCGATTCCAGCACTCCGGCGTCAATCATATGCCGGGCTCCGCCCAGCATTTCCTCCGCCGGCTGGAAGATGAACTTGACCGTCCCGGCCAGCTCCCGCTGTATTCCGGTCAGCATCCGGGCAGCGCCGAGCGCCATGGCCATGTGGCCGTCATGGCCGCAGGCATGCATCGCGCCTTCATGCCGCGATGCGAAGGGCAGCCCTGTCCGCTCCTCTAGCGGCAGGGCGTCCATATCGGCCCGGACCGCAATGCATGGGCCGGGCCGCCCGGTCTCGAGCAGCGCGACAACGCCGGTGCCGGCTACGCCGCGCTGCACCTTCAGGCCAAGCTGCTCCAAATACGACGCCACATACTGCGAAGTAATGAACTCCTGGAAGCCAAGCTCCGGATATTGATGCAAATGCCGGCGCAAGGAAATAATCTCCTCTTCCAGCGAAACGGCTGCTTGCCGCAGACTTTTATTATTCATAGTCAACTCCTTCTAGGTCCAGAGCATAGATTTGCCTAGGTCTGCCGCGGCCAGCAGGCTGCTCCTCTCCAACGATGCGGGCGATTTCATATTTCTCCAGAGCAGCCATGATGCGCCGGGCGCTGCGAAGCGTAATTCCAAAGCCCTCTGCCAGCTGTGCAGCGGTAATCGTTGACGTCCCAAGCCGGCGGCACAGCGAAATCAGCTTATTGATCGTGCCGACGCTAAGGCCGACTTTTTTGGCCAGCGAGATTAATTCGGGATTTTCGCTTCGCGCCGAATACTCCAGCGTCAGCTCCGAGCCCATTGGCCCGTAAACCATCCCATCCTGCATGATGAGAAAACAGTTGCCGCCACCGCCAGCCTTCGCTTTGAGCAAAGCCTCTCTCGCCTTGCCCTCCGCCTCATTCGCCGTTCGCCCGATCCCAATACCGATGCTGGCGTTCCATTGCAGGCGCTCCATAATTTCCAGCAGCAGCGGCGCATCCTGAAATTTGCGGGTAACCTGTTCAATAATTCCGCGGGTGGTGATGAACGAAACTTCGTCGGAATTGCTCCATTTTATAAGCGACTGGGTTTCTTCACCGAAGTCAATTAAAATTTGCTGCAGAATGATTTTTTTACGCTGAATTTCGTACTCGGACGATGCTTCCTTGGTAAATTTCTCAAAATTATCGATATTCATAATGCCAACTGCAATCTGCGTGCTGCTGTAGCGAAGGCTTTTTCCTTCAAGCAGGGCGCAATTAAGGCAATCCCGGATTGAGGACTGGGTCGGCACGACGCGGAAGACCGGCACCCCGAGGGCCTTCAGCCTGTGATACACCGAAGTGACGCAAGTTACCGTTACCGCCACCTTCCCCGCCTGCCACAAATCATAATGAAACGCAACGAGTTCTTCATAACTCATGCCGGATTCATAAGATTTAATATAAATTTCGTGAAAAGGCAGACCGATCTCGTTGAGCGGCTCCTCTACCTCATTGCGCCGCAGGACATCTACGCTGATCGGGAGGCCTTCGTCGAAAGACAGCAGTTTCTGGCGATAAAAATCAAACAATACTTTATATAAAGCCGTTCCGGAATAATAGACGTGAACCATCGGGATGTCCGGGGAGGCGTCCAGAGCAATCTGATAAGGAATTGGACCCGTAAAAAGTAAAATGTCGGCCTGATCCCTTACTTTTCCTATGACCTCAAGCGTCTCCCGTTCATGTCGGTATGGGGCCGGGAGCATGGACAGCTCTGAATATATAGATCCAATACGCAGCACCGCATCGACCAGGTCATGCGGCCCGATTACTGCCACCTTCATGTTCATCGACATGCTCGTCACCTCCGCGATCTGGATCGGACACTTATTCCGGGCTTGGAGTCCTCGGCGGCCGCTCCTTAATATAGATGGACAATTCCGCTAACGATTGCTGCACTAACTCCACCACACGCTCATTGAAATATTCCAAAGAAATAAACCCTGTGTATTGCAATTCAAGCAGCTTATCCAAAATAGCCGCATGCCCGGCATCCCCCTGAAGCACCGATACCGCCTCACCCTTGCTCCAATCCTCATGATTCCAGTGATAATCCTTGAAATGCACGTGTGAAATAACGGGGTAAAAACGCTCGAGGATACCCAAGCGGTACGCCTGATCAAAATGATCCACGAATAAATTAAAGCCATCGTAAATCAATTCGAGCGGTGCGCCATTATTTGGGACTGTTTCATTTACGGTATGATCTTGATCAGCGTTCGCTGGAGTGGATGAAGACACTGTCATCAATTTCTGCAAACTGTCCTCCGTATCCGCAAGCGTATTGTTATGAATTTCGATGGCCAGGGCAACCTCCTGCTGTTTGCAGGCTTGAAGGGCCTCATATAAACCTTCCATTACAAGGTCCCATTGCTCGCTCGTTGCTTCCCTGGACGGGATATGTCCGGCAAAAGTACGAATCCGCGGACATTGCAGCGCCTTAGCCCATTCAGCCGCCCGCTGAACAAGGGCAATATCCTCCTTGCACGCTTCCAGGCCCTTAGTAAAATAAGTGTATTCACTGATGGCAGGTACGAATAGGCCACCGGCTGCAAGCAGCGCATGCAGCTCGCCCAGCGTCCCGCCCCGGTTCAAATAATCCTCGATATGGCCGCTCCAAATTTCTAATCCTTGCAGCTGCATACGCTGGGCTTCCGCAATGATCTCTTCAATAGGCAGCGTTTTCAATCCGGTCGTGCACATGCTGAATTGAATCGGCGCTGTAAAACTTCGATTAGTTGTCAACTTGCTGCTCCACTCCTGTCTCGCCTGACCGGTATACCGCTTCAAGTGCCGTAATTACCGATCTCGCATATTGGCCCGAGCTGTCGGGCTCTGTCTTGCTCTGAATCGCCTGCAGTAAATCTTTAAACTGCAGGACAAACGGATCGGAGGCCTCCCTTGGCTCAAGCTCCTCATATTGCCCTTCGCGGCTGACCCAAACTCCCTTGGCTGAAATAAGCTTGATCATCCCCCTGGAGAAAATAAGCTCGGTCTCATCCTTCGCCACCCCGGTATAGCCGGATTGCACAATGACTGCCGGCACGCCATTAGACGTTTCCAGAAAAATACACCCGCTGCCTTCTACATTGCCCCGTTCTCCTTCATATGACAATGCAGCTTTCACCTTTGTAATCCGGCTGTTCGTAAGCCATTGTATTTTGTCGATCGAATGGGCCCCTAAATTCATCAAAATCCCGCCGCCGGCTTTCTTTTTGTCGAGAAACCAGGCGGGACGGTTTTCATTAAAATAGTATAAATGCCGCGTATCATGGATCGCAATGAGTTTTCCCAGCTCCCCGCTCTCGATCAGTGCCTTGGCCTGCAAATTCGCTGGCAAATAATGCTGCGTATGGCCTACCATCAACTGGACTCCCGCCTTGCTGACCGCTTCCAGAATCGTATCGCATTCCGCCGTGCTTAGAGCCATAGGCTTCTCCAGCAGCAAATGGCATCCATGCCCAGCACACCATACTGCGCATTGTTCATGCAAATAATGGGGCAGCGCAATGATCGCAATGTCAGGCTTCTCCTTGACGATCATTTCCCGGTAATCCGCATAATACCTAATTCCGTATTGTTTACTTACCGTCCGGCCCGTGGATTCATCTATGTCCGCTACTGCAACAGCCTGAAGCTGTTCCATTTGTCTGATCGCGTCCAAATGATTCCGGGATATAATTCCCGCGCCGATCAGCGCAACCCGATACAGCATCGGCTCTCCCTCCTCGCTATTAGGTGGCACAAATTGTTCTGTTTACTTTATCCCGGAAGAATTTGCGCCTTGGCACAAATTGTTCCGTTACTTTATCCCGGAGGAATTTGCGCCTTGCACAAAGTATTTCTCCGCAAACAGGAACACGAAAAGAATAGGCACCAAGCTCATCAACGCGGCAGCCACCATATACTGCTCGTTTCCAGACCACTGCCCGGCCATGGACAAAATGCCGATCGGCAGCGTGAAATTTTCCTTCGAGGTCAGGAAGATTGCCGGGGACAATATTTCGTTCCATTTTGTCATAAATGTAAAGACGGCCAGTGTAGCGAAGGTCGGTTTGCACATCGGCAGGAAGATTTTCCAGTAAATTTGAAACGGATTGCATCCGTCCAGTTTGGCAGACTCTTCATAGTCTTTCGGAATGGCGAGAAATGCCTGACGCATCAGGAATATGCCAAACGGCTGTGCCAGCCATTCAATAATCCACAGCGGTGTCAGCGTATCCAGCATATGCATGTATTTAAAAATGACAAACTGCGGAATGATCAAAACTACGGGCGGAATCATCATCGTCCCGAGCACGATCATAAAGAGCGTATTTTTTAACGGAAAACGAAGCCGCGCAAAGGCATAAGCGACCATGGAGCAGGAGATCAGCGCACCGCCGACGGAAAGCACCGTAACAATAGCACTGTTCATCGTATATTGACCAAACGGCCCAAGCTTCCACACTTCCGAATAATTGCTCCATTGAATCGGATTCGGGAACCATTTTGGCGGAACGGCCGTGTATTGCGCGTACGTTTTCAGTGAGTTGAATAAAGTAGTCAGAAACGGCAAAATCATGACGAGTGAGCTTATAATAATGACGGCATAGCCTGCCGTTTTACGAACCCGGTTTAATTTCATAGCAGAGGTTCTCCTCTCTTAATGCTGCAGCAACGAATCATTCGTAATGCACCCACTTTTTCTGAAGCGTGACCTGTACTGCGGTAAGGATAAACAGGATGACAAACAGTACCCAGGCTATTGCGGAAGCATATCCCATTCGCAGGAAAGAGAAGCCTTCCTGATACAAATAAATCATCAACACTAGGCTCGACTTGTTTGGTCCGCCCGCAGACGAAGCATCCAGCGCTCCCCCGGTCATTACATAGATTTGCTCAAATGCCTGGAATGTGGAAATAGTACTTAAAATAAGTACAAGGAAAGTCGTCCCCGAAATAAGCGGGACAGTAATGTGCATAAATTTGCGGAATGTCCCCGCCCCATCAATCTCTGCGGCCTCATACACATCACTAGGCACATTCTGCAATCCAGCCAGGAAAATGACCATAATATACCCGATCCCTTTCCAGACCGCGATCATGACAAGCAGCGGGATGACCATGCGTTCATCCTGCAGCCATTTTTGCGGATCGAGGCCAACCTTTATCAGGAACGAGTTCGCCATGCCGAAGCGGGGGTTAAAGATCGCGTCAGATACATACAAAATGACCGTCCATGACGAAATGACCGGCACAAAATGCGCCAATCGAAAAAATTTTAGCGCCCGGAGCTTCTGATTCAGTGCCGTCGCCAGGATTAGAGCCAATATCGTCTGAAGCGGCACAAAGAGGACGGTGAAGTAAATGGTGTTCCACATCGCTTTCCAGAAAACCGCTTCCTGGAACAGCTTTTTGTAATTCGCTAAGCCCGCCCATTGTGGAGGATTCAAAATGTCATAATGAGAAAAACTGAAATACAAGGAAGCGAGCAGTGAACCAAGTACAAATACGAGAAAATGAACGATATATGGGGTTACCATGAGCAATCCCCATTTACTATCGCTATTGAAACGTCTCCTTTTATAGCGGGTTGATAACGGTTTGTTTCCCGCCCTTACGGTTTCCGTTTTTTCCATCATGGTTATCACACTTTCTGTTTGACGTTTGTAACTCGAGCGCAATTCCCCGAGCAGATCAACTTTCTATATAAGTTGAGCAATTGAAATGGATGTGGGGCAGTACGTAAAATGTTCCTACGATCCCTGTTGCTCCCAGATTTCTTGGATGGTATAGATTTATAAAAGGTAGAAATTCGCTCACAAAGGCGACCACAAGCGTATACTCTCAAAGCAGCTTTCTTTCAGAAAGCTTTCCGTTTTCTTCGGAATCATTTTTCTCCCTTGCCTGTATCCTATTTTTTAGCTCAGCTTATATATACAACATGAGGACAGCGGAAACTTGAGGACTGGCACGATTCGTGCCAGTCCTGCCTCCGCGTATTGCCTCATCCCGGAAAACGAATTAGTTTGCGCCGAAGTTAAAGTTATTTCTTATAAAATTCATCCAGCACTTTCTGTACTTCCTCGTCGGCCAGCTTCATCGCCTGGTCTACAGCAATTTCCCCTTCAAAAGCCCGGTTGATGTTGTCATTGAACTTGCCGACCCATTCGCTCCATACCGCATTGACGTCGAGCGTTCCGGCAAACTCGAAGCTGTCCAGGAAAGCCTGCTTATTGGCTGGTGTGCCGCTGAGGAACTGTTCGGAGTTGGCTACGGATTTCTTTACAGGCACAGCCTCACCAAGCGAAGCCCATTCTTTCTGTACTTCATCTTCCGTCGCCCAAAATTTGACCCATTCCCACGCGGCGTCAGCCACCGCGCCATCCACCTTCTTGTTGATCACCCAGGAGTTGGCGATCACTGGAGAGAAGCGCTTGCCTTCAGGTCCTTTCGGCAGCAAAGTTACATCATAATTAAGTTCTGCGGCATTCGCATCTATCGTACGTGCATAGATTCCGATTCTCATCGCGGCCGCTTTGCTTGGAAATGGAGCCATGTTGCTCTGGAAGCTCTTCAGGTCAGAAGGGGTCGGCAGCAGTTCGCGCTGCATGCCGTCAACGATCCAATCCAAAGCCGCTTTATTTTCTGGCGAGTCGATAATCGATTGAGTTAAACTTTCATCCAGCACTCCCCCGCCGTAAGATTTCAGCACGGTCATCCAGCCTTCCGTAATACTGAAGAAAGTGAGTCCATACTGGCTGATTTTGTTTTTGTCGAATGCGGAGTCGTTTGCGTACTTCCCGTTGGAGTCTTTCGTCAGCTTCTCTGCAGCAGCCTTAAGATCATCCCAGGTCCAGTCTTCTGTTGGATAATCGACCTGCGCTTCGTCGAAAATGTCTTTGTTGTAATACAGCACGGCGATTTGGATCCCTTGCGGTACTCCCCAATATTTTCCGTCCGCATCTTTGTTAAAATCCAGTCCGTAATATTCATCCGATTTCAAATCACGCTGAATCCATTCCGTCAAATCTTTCAAGACGCCGCGCTCAGCATATTTGGGTACAAGCACTCCGTCTGAGAGCCATAAATCGGGAGCGCTTTCAGCAGCGATTTGCGTATCCAGTTTTTGGAAAAATTGATTATATGGAGATGATTCCGTTTTAACCTTAATGTTCGGGTGCTTTTCCTCGAATTTAGCAATCAGCTCTTGCATTTTTTCATCCGATTGGGCAGAGGAATAAAATCCGAGCTTCAGTTCCACATTCCCGCCGCCCTCTTTTTTGTTCGAAGAGCAGCCGGAAATGACAAGCGCAGAAACCAAGATCACAGCCAGCAGAAGTGCCCCCCATTTTTTGTTTTTACTTTTCAAGCTAAAACCCCCTAATGATTGGATTGTTCACCTAATTAAAGCGCTTTCCAAAATGTGTGTATGTTCTGTGAACTTACTTTTAAATTACTGTATCCCTTTATTAAAGGTCAATGTCCTTAAAAAGTCCTTATTAAACTTTTACGATGTAACGTTTCACTTCATTCCCGGGTAATGCGCTTTTTTGAACAAAAAGCACTTCGCCGCTAAGATGCTGGTCTCCAAACATGTAGCCCCGCGGTCCTTGATGCGAAAAAACGATTTCCTCTGTGCTTTGTTCCCTTTGCACCGACACTGCCGTAGCCAAATGGGAAGGAACGGGAGCCCCGTAACTGTCCAGAACGGCAATTTCTTGAACTAGCGGAAGCTTCTGATTCGCCTCCTTGCTCGGATAGAGTACCGTTACAAATTTGGTAAAACCGCTTCCCTTCTGCACAAAAGCCGCCTTAACCGCTGGCTTCTTCTCGTTATAGTTGCGGGAAACCCAGCTGGTGCCGGTCTCCGTGCGGACAGACGTCAGCGGAATCAGGTGCAAGACCGGCCCTCCGGCAGCAGCAGCAGCAGCTTGTATCGCTCCGTTCTCCTGAACCGCCAATTCCAATCCTTCAGCAAAGTGAAAAGGAAGGGTATATTCATGCTCACCGTTCGAACGGCAAGTATCTACGATGATCCAATAATCAGGCTTTACGAACAGCACCTGGCGCAGCACCTGGACAGGCTGTTCCAGCCTCCAGTAACCGTCATGACCGGCCTGCACGTAATCGAAGCCAGGGCCTGAATTCCAAAAGCGGTCAAGCGGTCCAGCAGCATCGGCCCATTTCCAGGAATCGACGTAGGTTGAAATCGTCCGTCCGTCCACCGACACAGTATTATGCTGAAGCGATTCCATGAAGTACTTTCGGTCTTCCGTTTCCATATACGTATATCGGCCGGGATCGGTAAGAAACTCCCTGCCATGAGCAAAGAGACTGACATGCAGTAAATCATCATGGCCATGGGCCCGGATCACATCCATATGACCGCCGTCAAAAACAAGGTACTGCGCCTTCGCGCTCCAGTCGCTCCGCATGAAGCAGTAGCCGCTATCTTTTAAATGAATTGAGGTAAAATCCGGGTCCGTGGCGGCTAATTGGTTAAACCGGTCATAACCTCTTTCGCCAAAAAACCAAATTCCTTCATAATCCAGCCGCTCATAAGCCATTCGCTTCAAATCGCTCCGGCTAAACAGCACGGCTCCCCGGCACAGCACGTCGCGCATATCCGTCCCGTCGCTGTCGCCGAGCATCGGCTGATGTCCATCCGGCTGCACGAAGGCAAGTGAAGCGGTATACATCCGGTTCAGCGTATCACTCATCACATCGGGTATATCGATTCCATTAATTTGGCCCAGCCAAATTGATTCAAACAGGCAATGCAGCACTTCGTGATGATACATCGTGCACTGCTCATTTTGCAGGCCGTCACTGAACACTTGAATTTGGCACATATCCACAAGCCGCTCCAGCGCCGTATTCAGCCAAGCTGTGGACTCCTCCAGCTCCGGGAACATAAGAGCAAGCTGGAACAATCCGTTGGTCTCCAGAAAACCCCAATTGCTCTGGCGATCGTGCGAAACATAAGCCAAATTTAAATACATGCCATGCCGTTTAACCGCTTCCTTAAAAAGCTCTTCTTCCGCGGTCCCCCAAAGTGAACAGCTGCGGACGCAATAATAGCCTTTCAGCCAGTGGGTAATGCGGATTCCGCTATCCAGCTTACGCCACGTATCCTTGACATTGTAGGCACGATCGGCCGCCGACAGCACCTCTTCCTCTGTTAAGGGGTTTTGTCTCATCCAGTCCTTCAGCAGGCGAATATAGCCTTCCACATACTTTTCTTTGCCCGTTAACCAGTAAGCTTGCCCCAGTTCCCCCATATATCTGGCGCGATTCAGCATGACCAGCCATTCCAGGTCGTCATTATGCCGGTAATACCAGTTGATGCCGTCCTGAAATACAACCTCTTCCTCACACCGCTCCATATCCCACCGATGGGTAAAAATAAACGTGTTCCGGCAGGCCAAATCCGCTCGGTGCACAACTTCATTTACCTCTTCCGGCCAATGTTTCCGGCAAGCGTCGACGATAAAGCGCCGGTCCTCTTCCTTCCAGTAAAAATGCCGGTTTTGCGCTGAAATCATACTCATTCCTTAATCTCTCCTTTGTCCTGCAGTGGATGTTGCTCTGCAGTTGATCCGAACAAGCGCTGCCTGTGCCTTTCCCCTGTTGGCGTCGTCGCCAATCCGCCCAGCGCGGTCTCTTTGAGCGTTCCCGGCATCGCCTGGCCTACCCGGTACATGGCGAGGATCACTTCATCAGCCGGAACCACACTCTCGACTTGCGCCAGCGCCAAGTCCGCGGCTACCATCGCATTGGCGGCCCCCATCGCATTGCGCATCACGCAAGGGACCTCAACGAGCCCTGCGACCGGGTCGCAGACTAGGCCCAGCGTGTTCTTGAGCGCGATGGCTGCCGCATGGGCTGACTGCCTTGGCGTGCCGCCGGCCATCTCTACAATCGCTCCTGCAGCCATGGCCGAAGCTGAGCCTACTTCTGCCTGACAGCCGCCGGCCGCGCCAGAAATAAACGACCGGTTGGCGATGACATAGCCGATCGCCCCTGCGGTGAACAAAAAACGTGTCATCGCATCCCGATCAGCCCCGAGTTCTTCCGCGAGTCCGAATAAGCAGCCGGGAATCACCCCGCTTGCTCCCGCGGTTGGCGTAGCGACAATCGTCCCCATGGCCGCATTGACTTCATTCGTAGCGATTGCGCGGCTGACGGAGCGCATCACTCGCAGGCCGGATACCGCTTGCCCCCGCTGCAAATAGCTTTCCAGCTTGCGTGCATCACCGCCCGTCAAGCCGCTGCGCGATTTGACCTCCTCTGTCAAGCCGCGCTGTACGGCCTGCTCCATCGTTTCCAATTGAACACGCATCTTCGCTATAATTTGCTCCGGGGGAAGCTCGGCGGCCGCGCTTTCCTCCTCAATCATAATGTCGGACAGCGATTTGCCCTGCGTCTCTGCCAGCTGCACCAGCTCTTCAATCGTGCTGAAATTCATCCAAGTGAACCTCCTGTGTCTCGTATTCCTCTCATAAAGGCGGTAATATCCGGACTAAGGCGACATCCTTGAACCGTTTCATTTCCGTTCCGACTGTCTCATTGACCTCCTGGTCCGTTTCAATAATGAGAAGGGCATCCTTGCCTTTCGCCTTACGGGACATTTCCATCTTGCCGATATTAATCCGATGATCCGCTAGCACACGGGCTACCGAGGCAATCATCCCGAAATGGTCCTTATGAAAGACGAGCGTCGTCCAGGCATCACCGGTCAAATTCATTTCGAACCCGTCTGTTTCCAATATGGCGATTTTTCCCCCGCCTATCGATATTCCTTTGACCGTTATGCCCCGCGTCTCATTCGCAAGATGAATCCAAGCTGTATTCGGATGTTCCCCTTGGGAATCGTTCACAGCAATTGAAATTTCCAGCCCGATATCTTTGGCAATAGTGAGAGCGTCCTTAATTCGTGGATCGGAGGTGTCAAAATCCATCAACCCGCCAACGATCGCAACGTCTGTCCCATGTCCGCGGTAGGTTTGCGCAAATGAACCGCAAAATTCAATATGAGCACGGTGCGGCGTGCTGCCGAACAGCAGCCTGGCTATCCGGCCAATCCGCGCCGCTCCCGCGGTATGAGAGCTCGAAGGTCCGATCATGACCGGTCCGATAATATCAAAGACCGAGCGATATTTCATGACGGATCCAGCCATTTGAACAGGCCGCTGCGGACAAATTCGTCATCGTTCAAATGCGGATATGCTTTGTATACCCGATCAATTTCCTCCATTTGTCCCGGAGACAACTGTTCCTCCGGGTTCAGGCACCAGCGTCCGGCAAGCAAACCTTGCCTGCGCAGCACTTCATGGATGCCCGGAATACAGCCGTGAAAATCATTTGCCGGATCGAAGAAGGCAGCATTCGCATCGCTGATCTCCACACCACGGGTCAGCAGTTCCCCGGGGATGCTCTCACCGCGCTCACGCAGCTCGATAATTTCATTCATCAGCTCAACGGCCTTGCTGGTCCACACCGCCCAATGCCCGAGCAGTCCGCCAACGATCCGCTTCTCCACTGCTTCGCCGCTAACCAGGTAGCGGTATGTCGTCAGCAGATCGGCAACAATGTTGTCATCGTTGCCGGTATAGAGCGCAATTTGTTCACGGCGTGAGGATTCGCATACCGCCCGAACGACATCAAGCGTTTGATACCGGTTGAAAGGCGCCATTTTAATTGCTTTTACACCCGGTATTTCAGCCAGTTCACGCCAAAACTCATAGCTTAGCCGCTTTCCGCCAACAGCAGGCTGCAAGTAAAAGCCAAAAATAGGAATGACAGCTGCAATCGCTTCCATTCGCTGCAGCAGCTGTTGCTCACTCCAGTCATCCAGCCCGCCCGTACTAACTAGCCCCAAATCATAGCCAAGTCCGGAAGCCAGCTCCGCTTCCCGCAGAGCTTGCTCCGTCGGCCCGCAAATACCGGCTACTTTAATAAAGGTGCGCTCCAGCCCCGCCGCTTCGACCTCTTCAGCTGCCATGCGCAGGACAAGCTCATATAGATCGATCCCGGCATCGCGAATTTCAAACTGCGTCGTATGCACGCCAACAGCAATTCCGCCTGCGCCGGAATCCAGATAATACCGGGATAACGCCCGCTGCCGGCGCTCATCCAGCTGTCTGGATGCATCGAGCGCAAGCGGATGAGCCGGAATGACGGTTCCACGGTGCAGCAGCTTCTCGGCTTCTGGCCGCAAATCAGGGAATCGCTTCATCAAAACGCACCTGCCCGTTCCTGGAAATGCGTAGGTTTGCCTAACGTATCCCCTTCAGCTTCCACCCATGCCGCCGTCCATTCGATCATTTGCCGTAATGTAATCGAAGGGTAGCCGAACAATTGATGCGAGGTCGATGCATTGTTCAGTAATGCCGTTGGCTGCTCCACGCCGTTAAATTGAGGAGCTACCCCAAACTTTTCACCAAAGCGCTCGGCTAGCCAGCGAACCGACACCGTCTCCGGTCCCGTAATATTCAATGTAAGGGGCGGGGAATCACAGAGCAGCAGGGAACGGATCGCCATTTCATTGGCATCTCCCTGCCAGATGACATTGACTTGGCCCATGCTCAAATCAATCGGCTTCCCTTCCTTCACGGCCTTGGCTACTTCCAGCAGTATGCCGTAGCGCAGGTCAATAGCGTAGTTTAACCGGAAATTTACAAGAGGTGTTCCATTTTTCCGCGAGAAAAATTCGAACACTCTTTCCCGTCCGAGACACGATTGAGCATATTCCCCCACAGGAGCAGGTGGAGTCTCTTCCGAAGCACCGCCTAACGTAATATCAGTTAGCGGATATACGTTGCCTGAAGAGAAAGCAACGATTCGCGAATGCTTATATTTCTCGGCCACGCGGCCCGGCAAATAGGCATTCATCGCCCAAGTGAAGTACTCGCGGCCCGTTGTTCCGAATTTGTTGCCAGCCATATAAATGACGTTGCTCGCATCTGGAAGCGCAGCCAGCGCTGCTTCATCCAGCAGATCGGCAGCGATCGTATGAATCCCCGCGGCTTCCAGCTCATTTTGCAAATCTCCCGAGGAGAATCGGGATACACCGGTTACCTTCGTTCTCAGCCCGGCTGCATCGACACCTCTCTTCACCAGCTTCGCGAGACTCGGTCCCATTTTGCCGCCGACGCCGAGGATAACAATATCTCCCTCCAGCTTGGATAAATCCTGTATTAAACGCTCAGAAGGCTCGCTTAACTTACTCTCCAGTTCGCTTGTAGTTCTCACAATTCTCACCTCTACTAGTTTTAAATATCATTTGGAAATGAATACCTCCTGTTACGTTTATTCTAGAAGTGGCGGGAATATATGACAACGTCTTTATATCGTCCTTAAAAGCGCTTACATATCATAAACAACAAAAGCAAAGAAAAGGTTACCTGCAAGTTATGATTAAAAGTTCTCGCAGATAACCTTATCCTGTTTATAAAAATGACCGCCCCTAGCGAAAAACTAGGCGCTTGCCGTATCCCGCAAATGCCGCAAGCGCTGCCTTGCCCGGTATAATGTGATTTTGAATTTTGACAGCGAAATCTCCATCAAGTCTGCTGCCTCCTGGTAACTGTAGCCGTGAATGTCATATAATAATACGGCCTGTCTTTGGCTTTGTGACAGTAATGACAATGTATTGTGCATCTCGGTCCGGCTCTCCTCGCGAAGCAGGCATGTCTCCGGCGTTTCTTCTGTAGCGAAGCGGTAGAAATATTCATTTTCATAGGAGGAAGACCGGCTCTCTTTGCGCAGCTTATCTATGTATGCGTTATGGGAAACGCGAAAAAGCCAGGGCTTTATTTTTTTCTCAGGCAATTGTTCAAGATGTCCCCAGGCCCGGCAGAACGCCTCCTGGGTTAAGTCCTCAGCGGTATGGTGGTTACGGCACAAATAAAATAAATAGCGGTATACATCATGTTTATATTGTTCATATGCTCTATCCAGCGATAAAACCGTCATAGTATCTCCTCACTTCTATCTCGTTAACAGCATTTTGACCCTCAGCGGGTTTGGATGCTGCCCAATTATGTTCAAGTAAGTACATTATGGCGGTTATAGTTTTCTTTCCGTCTAAGAAAAGGTTAAGAAAACCTTAAGATTTCACTGCAAAAACATTAAATTCGTTCACTTCAGAGCATATTTAGGGCCATAAAGCAAAAACGCGTCATTCCTTAATTGAGGAAGCGCGTGTCCCATTACGTTCAATCCAATCGCAATATATTCGATTTAGGCTTATTTTTCTTTAACGAGCGCTCAAGCGCCTGTAAATATTTATGACGATCTTCTCGGTACAAAGAATAACGATTTCTGCCCAGCTTCTTGGCATGATACATGGCCATATCCGCTTCAGCCATCATTTTATCCCTTTCCGCAAGCCGGCCTTCGCTGATGCTGATTCCGATGCTTCCCGTCACCGTAATTTTCCGCCTCTGAATTTTGACCGGCTTGCTGATTTTATCCAAAATAAGCGCGGCCAATATTTCTACTTTATTCGGATCACAATTTTTCATAATGAACACAAACTCATCACCGCCAATACGGTAGGCGAGCTGATTTTGATTCGTGATTTGCCGTAATCCTATACTGACTTCGTACAGCAGCTGATCACCCGCTTGGTGACCATACGTGTCATTTATCTCCTTAAAGTGGTCCAAATCGAGAGACAATACGGCAAGACTCTCTTTCCCCCTGTAACTGGCCCAAAAGTGGTCAAAGCCGTTTCGATTCATGAGTCCTGTAATTGCATCGGTATAAGCGAGCTTCCTAAGTGCGGATCTCTCGAAAAGCAGCGACCGGAGTTTTATTGTACTGACAATCAGTGCCGCACTCAATAGACCAATGATGATGAGATAAATATTTCCTATTAGGGCTGTCATCTTCTTTTTCACCTCCTATTTCACTAGAAAGAACTTTTATTACGATCTTAGGTTATTAGCTTTCATTATGGTTATGGTTATGATTATGGTTAGGACTTCACTTTCGGGACAGAAAATGCAACCATGGTTCCCTCACCAGGCACACTTTTGATTCGCAGCCCCTGACCATACAATTGCCTTAAGCGCCGGTCCGTGTTAATCAGACCAATTCCTCTTGGCGGATGAATTTCGGAATGAAGCAGGCTTTTCAGCTTGTCCTCCTCAATGCCAATGCCATTGTCTTCAATAATAAATTCAGTATACTCCGCATGGTTCTGAATCCGGATCGTTAACGTACCTCCACTTACCCGGGCCAATATCCCATGCCTGACGGAATTTTCTACAATAGGCTGGATCGATAGCGGAGGAATCAATACATCGCTATGTTCATGCAGGTCCCAGATCACTTGCAGCCTGTCGCCGAACCGCTCCTTTTCTATATATAAATAAGAGCGGAGCAATTCAAGCTCGTGCTCCAGAGGAACGACCCGCTGCAAATTTTTCACATCAAAGCTTGTACGCAAATAGTTGCCGAAATTTTCAAGCAGCGTGACCATTCTTGCCGTGTCGGAAACACTGAGTGAAGCGACGGAATTCAATGTATTGTACAGGAAATGAGGTTGAATTTGGGCCTGCAGCCAAGCGGCCTCCATCCGCAGGCGCTCCATAATTGACTGCTTTAATTCAATTAACGCACGCACACGCGTTTTTAGCTCCAGACTATCCATCGGCTTGGTCAAGTAATCGTTGGCGCCTGCCATGAATCCGGTATAAATATCTTGAGAGCGGCTTCGCGCGGTCAACAGAACAATCGGCAGCTCGGTAATGGAATATGTTTGACGTATTTTCCGGGTTAGCTCATAGCCCGAAATACGCGGCATCATCACATCCGAAATGACCAGGTCCCATTCCCCCAGATCAAGCAGCGCCAATGCCTCTTCAGCACTGGTAACAGTCGTAATTTCATACGGCTCTGCCGAGAGAACATGCTTTAAAATTTTTAAATTGACTGGATCATCGTCCACAGCCATTATTCTTGGCTTGCTCACAGAAGACCTGTCATGCATATAATCGTCCTCTAATCGCAGCGGCTCGCCTTGTACATCACTCAGCACCGCTGGATCAGCGGCTTCAATAGTGTCCCGGACGGTAAGCGCTGTGCCTCCCCCCTTCAGCTGCGCTTCATCCAACGGTAATGTAAAGCTGAATACAGAGCCTTCTCCAAGTTTGGATTGCACCGTTAATTCTCCTCCATGAAGTTCGACTAATTGTTTACTGATGTTTAACCCAAGACCAAGTCCGCCTCCAATTGCGGTTATGCCATATTCCCCCTGCTCATATGGCAGAAATACTCTTTGCTGTGTGTCTTCATCCATCCCGATTCCGGTATCCCGAACAAATATGACCGCTTGCTTGTCCTTCGACTCTGCCGACAGCAAAATGTAGCCTTCTTCCGTAAATTTAATCGCATTATGCAGCAGATTGAACAGGATTTGAACAAGTCTATTCTCATCCGCAATAATGTGCGGAAAAGAATCCGGAACGTCCAGCACCATGTCCAGCTTTTTTCCATCGCCTAAGTAACGGAGCATGTCAAACACCCCGGCGGACACAGCCTGCAAATTTATGCTTTGCTTGTTCAGCCGGATCTGTCCTTCTTTTAGGAAGGTAATATCCATCAGATCGTTTAATTGATGGGACATCCCTTGGCCGACTTTGATCATCAGTTCCAAATCGCTGCGGTGTCTGTCCTCCAGCTGGTTTTTGCCATTATCGAGCACCGCTTGCGCCATATTAATCATCCCGTGCAGCGGATTTCTTAATTCGTGAGATGTGTTGGTGAGAAAATCATCCTTCAGCTTGTCCGCTTTTTGCAGCTGACCCGCAAGCTTTCTGGCCTGTATCGTAGCTTGGGAAAAACGGATAAACCAAAAAGCCGCAAAACCGAGAAACGAGATGAGCAAGTCGAACGGATAGTAAGGCATGTCCATCCAAAATCGGTTCTTGATAATTCCGCCGATAAATATGTTGTTGGATACCGCCGCTGCCGCCAGCAGGATGAAGATAGCTGGCTTGTGCCCCTCCCGGATTGCATTGAAAGCAAATAAGGGAATTAAAAAAATAACAACCAGCATAATCATTAGGAGCAAGCTGCTGGCTGCACCTACATATTGCTCAGGCAAGCCTATCGTCACTAGCACGCTGGCGATACTGAATATAGTAAGTGCGCGAAGTATTTTTTTGGCTTCATTTCTTCCCAGCAGCGCTCTAGTACATAGCATCAGAAACATCGCAAGACAAATATATATGATAATTTTAAGTTTTACTGTCCATTCCATATTTATAGGCAGCCAGACGAGAAGCAATTTATCGTCATCGGATAAAACCGAGAGGATGGCAAAGAAAATAGTAGCGGCAAAAAACAGCAGCTCTTTACTCCGATGTCCCAATGCAAATAAAATACACGCATACATGCCATGCAGCAGAAGTACAATACATACAATAATTTGCATCAGCTCGGAAAACAAAATTTCCTGCACCATTGCTGACATCGTTCCAAATTGTACAGATTGAATAATACCGCCCATCCTGAAACTTTGATAGTTAGAAACATGGATCATAATTTCGATCACGGGGTCTTCCACATGAAAGCTTGCAAAGTAGGGGATATTTCTCGCTCTATTCTGTTCCTTCGTTTCAGCAGGATAACCGACTTCCCCATATAGTTGACCGTTAATATACAGCCTGGATGCCGATTGGACGTTGGGAAGACGAATCGTATATGATGTGCTAGGATCGCTGATCAGCACCCGAAGACGATATGTTCCGTATTTGTATCCGGTATTAACCGCGCGGTTCCATTTGCCTGGCACCTCAATGAGCTCATGTGGGTCAGTACCAGCATTTATACTCTTCATGCTGCCGGGTCTGATCAGTTGACCCGGATAAAACTCCCACTCCCCATCCAATGTAACAATTTGATTATCGCTGAATCTCCATGTTCGCAGATCCAGCTCGCCCTGATGTGCCCTGGGGTGCTCGGGGACCATCCGGAAAGAAAACCACAACAGCCGTAAACTTATCAATATTAGTAAAAACAAACCTAGGTAGAGCAGAACTCTCCTTCTCGACATCGTTTTTACCCTTGTTGAATTCAGCATCCCTCTAATTCCTTTGTCGCTATATTTATGATGAAACTTAAACTTAAGCCCCACCATAAATGCTATCTCGTACTATCCGTGCTCTCCTGCTTCGCATGAACGATTAACCGGTGAGTAGGGTTAACAAGCGGCTCGCAAGTAATTAATGTGAGGATGCTATCGAGCCCATCGCTCTCCAGCACAGACACGTCCGTAGGCTTGACGACCGTAATGTCATATACTGAATACACGTACTTTTGACCTTGAGAACGTACGATAATCTCATCCCCTACATCCACCTCGTCCAGCCGATTAAACAATTTCCCTGTGGTCCGGGACCGATGAGCAGCGATTGCCGCATTGCCGGTTTGCCCGATTGGGGCCGTCTCCGACATATGTGCTGCCGCATGCTTCAAGTTTTGCTTTGTAGCCCCTTCCAATATCGGCAGCTTTAAATCAATAGCATCAATGATAATCGTACCTATGCCGGTTTCATCATCAATATCCTGCGTATCCGCGCTTTGTGTTTCGTGCTGTTCTGGCTCTTCATCTATTTCTTCCAGTAATCGGGACATTTGAATGAAGCCGGACACTAAGCCCGCCTGGTCCGAATTGAACGGCTGCCCGTGGCCTGCTTCTTTCCTTTCGATCTCCTCCAGCAGCTTCTCCTGTCTGTAGTCGCTATACCATCCGGCTAGTTTAGGGTACAAAGCAATACCTATTCCTAAAACAATAAGTATGTACGATATTTTACGCATAATTATTAACTCCTGTTATGATAGTGATTCTTTGATTTGACAAGTATACACTGTCCTTCTCTACAATTTCTCAACGAATGGGCGTAAAAAAAACTTTCCCGGAATTCACCGGGAAAGTAATGGTTGTAAACCTTATTAAGCTTTGGCTTTTCTAAACCTTAAATAAACGCCAGATGCTATAACTGCCAGTCCTGCAACAAAGTACGGCAGAGGTGAGCTTTCCCCGGTTTTCGGGAGCGTCGCGACGCCTAAGTTGGCTTTGCTTGCAGTCTCCTTGCCTTCAAGAGCCTGGTCTGATGCTTTGCCGCCGCCATCCGCTTTGGATTGCAGGTTATTGCCTTGACCAGGACCTCCTGAATTCGTAGTGTTGCCCCCTTCAGCTGGAATACCGCCGGAGGAGTCTCCATCTTCTCCCGGTGCGTCTGGGCCTGGTTGACTCTCTGAATGATCAGGCTCATTTGGCTCCGTTTCTTCCGGAACGACCGGCGGTGTTACCGGTGGATTGACCGGTGGATTGACCGGCGGTGTCACTGGTGTTACCGGCGGATCGACCGGTGGGTTGACCGGTGGTGTTACCGGTGGTTCAACTGGCGGTGTCACCGGTGGTTCAACAGGTGGTGTTACTGGTGGCTCGACCGGTGGTTCAACCGGAGGAGTCACTGGCGGAGCCGGTGTTTTTTCGTTAGTTATCGTGATCCGCTTTACGTTGCCATTCGCTCTAATAGTGGAATCGATCGTAATAGTTATAACTGTATCAGGAAGGCTGTACCCATCTGGAGCTGTAATTTCCTCCAGCGTGTAGTCATCATACAGCAGATTAGCAAACAGGATTTGTCCGTGGACATCCGTAGTTTCCGTAATAGCTGGTCTTCTGCCTCTTGTATCCTGTAATACAAAAGTAGCGCCTTCCAGTACCTGGGCTGTATCATCCTGATCTACCTTGGTAATCTCCAAGCTGCCTCGGACACCGGAACCCGTTCCCCCGCCGCCGGAGGATCTAACGATAATCTCCTTATTTGAGATCATTTTATCCGTTACAATTCCTGTTCCTTCGAAGTGAACGGTATTGCTGACGGGGTCGCCGTCCTCCGCATCAATGAGCGCATCATATTTCAATATGAAAGCGTCTATGATCGGTTCATTGAACAGCAGTTCAAATTGTCCCGAACCGTCAGGAGCGATGACAAGCGTGTAATCAATCCCTTCCTGTAATGGAGTGAGTCCTGTTACATCCGTACTAACTCCGCCTGCATTAACTTTCGCTTTATACAAGCGGAAGGAATCCTCCACCAGCACCTGATTCGCAGTCGGCTCATCGATGATTTTGGCGTTCTCCACATAGGATTGTCCACGGTTAATATAGATTTCCCATTCAATCTTCCCGCCAACTTGCGTACCGTTTTTGGATACAAACTCACCGCCTTGCGGGATGGTGACATTGTTCCTCCACGTAGCCAAAATATCGTTTCCCTCTTGAAGAACAGCTTCATTCTGAACGGTACCTTGATCAATGATCACATTGTCCTGCAAGGACGTCTTAAATTCGATCCAATAAGGGGTATCGTCATTCATCCTATTGAATTCCAGCTTCAGCTCGTTTCCATTTGCTTCGGAAGGTGGCGTCAGCGTATAATTCGCCGGATCGACCAAAGCGCCTTTGCCAGCTCCATTTTCGCTTCCAGACAATGTCATTTCATACACTTGGAGCGAATTTTCAACATATTTCTGCCCCTGCTTCAGCGTATCGACGATCGTCGCGTTCGTAATAGACCTTTTAATGTAATTGGAGCGCAGCGTCCACGTTATTTCTTTGCTTCTCGCGTCGTACGTCCCTGTTTTAGACCCGTTGTCCCGAGTCAAGGCGTCGGCATTAAAAGAAGCTTCTGATCTAGAGTTTATAGAAGTGCCATCAATTTCTTTGCCTGTAATCACAGCACGGTTCAAGAACAGTGACTTATTGTTATTATCCTTCCATTCCGGATTAAAATAAGTGGAGTAAGTTACCGTGTGCGCCGTACTGATCGGATTTTTAAACTGAATCGTAAAGCCTTTGTATGAATCCGCAGAGGCAAACTCATAATCCCCAGGTTCAGACAGCACTCTGTCGGCATGATCCTTGACCACCAGTGATCCCGATTTGAATTGCTGGCCGCTATTCACAAATTCATCCGAGATCAACACATCCTGCATCACGTAATTATCTTCGTTAATCTTAATGCTCCAGGATGCTTCTTTGGTGTTGTAATTCGTCCCCATATGGCGCTTTTGAATAACTAAATTTCGAAGCGGCTGGGATGCCGTTCTCGAACCGTAAACAGCGGTAGTCACAGTATTATCAATCGTTTCATTCGCATAAACCCGGTCTTTTGCGACCGTGTCATATTTAATTTCGTACCCCGAGCTGACCGGAGCGTTGAACTCCAAATCGAATCCGGCCTTTCCTCCCTGTGCCGGGACAAGCGTCAAAGTATAATCTTGGCCGGCTCCTTCCGTAAGCAGGGTTCCCGTGTTTCGATCATAAACGGCAAGAGTGGCCGTCACAAGTTCCTGACTGTCGTTAAAACGATCCTGTAAAACTCCATTCGGGATATACCGCTCTCTGAAGTTATACTCGATAATCCAGGAAATCGTACGAGTACTCTCGTCATATCCCCCGACTCTTTTACTTAGAACATCGGGACGCTGAATGGTGATAGTATCCTTTGCAGAAGCCGTCTTGCTCCCTGCCAAGTTCGCCGTATTGGTGAAGCTTGTTTCATCCCCATTGCCGATATCCGTCGTATACGTTACTCGGTATGCCGAATCCAGAATGCCGTCAAAATCGATTTTAAAGCCGTTGATAGACTGTGTGTCGAGCGTGTATCCTGTCGTCACCAGGCTTCCAAGCTGGGTGCTTCCGTCGATATTGACCTCCAGCTTATGCACCTGGATCGAGCCTTCGTCAAGCGTAAGACCTTGAGGTGTCAAATCGGTAAGGGAAGCATTCTCAATCTGTTCCAGCGATGTATTTACATCGATAGACCAGTTGATTTGCTGATCACCGGCTTTAGTCCCCTTCTTATCAAGCAGCGAGCCTTTTTCCGGCTTAAAGTTAACTATAGCCACCTGCTGCCCGCCGCGGATATCAAACGGAATCCGTACCTCGGTGTTGCCTGTTATCGTTGTTCTGCTGAAGTTAGTATGGAATATTAGCGTACCTGCTACTTCAGAGAATTGATTGACATCCCCATTGAAGGTGATTACAACATGGCCGTTCGTTGAAGCAACGAATTCACCGATATCCAATCCGTTGTCGACAATGAGCTGGCCCTTAACTTCATTATACAACTCGAACTCCCGCGGAATATCGAACTCGAACGTGCTTCCAGCTGTAAAGCTATGGCCGTTTTCCAGCTCCCATTCATATTCCAGCGTAACGGGGGACCCAAGGGGCACTCGCTCAGCATCAGACTTATACACGGCATCAATCACACTGCCCGCTCGATCTTTAAGATGGACCTGCGTCAAAATACTATTATTCCCCGGATTGTTTGCACTAACTGGAGCAAGCCCTGCACCGACAAGGCTGTGCATAAGAAGCATTACTGCGAGCAAAGCCATAAATACTTTTTTTCTCATACTTCGACTCATTCTCCTATATTTAACTAGTAGATACAGCGACAGCTATTCAACAATTCCCTCCCTTCTTCGTTCTGCAGCGGCATCATTATACTACAGTCCTCTACTAGACAAATTCTCAACAATTTCATTTTCACCCAGTCTGTTTAGGAGTGAACCGCCTCCAGCAGCTTCATATCGCTTTCCTGCTCCTTTTCGTCTAGCGTATAGAAGGAATAAAATTTTTTTCGTTTTGTGGCCATAACAAGCCAAGTGAAAAAATCCTGAACCATATCGTCGACCCAAACATCGCCTCTTTTATACAGCATACGCGGGTAAACAATATGCAGCTTTATGCTCCCCTCCCATGTGAACATAAAAGTGTTCTCCTCCGTATGATGCAGCAGCTGAAATTTAAAGTTATCCTGCAACAAATACGTATCCCCGTCACAAAAAAATAACGGTCCTCTCGATGTCGCTACAATGCCGAGCAATTTACCCTGACAGTTAATGTAATATCCTCGTCTATAATGTGCGTGCTTGTCCCTAACAATTTCAACCTCTGTCATAGTTGAAAAATCCAAACCCATTGAATGGTATATAGAACGGTGCCTAAAGTTTCGAATTAATTTCATAGTACAACCAGTCCCCCATTTGTATTGTCAATAAGGTTTATTGTAAAATAGTACTCTGAACAATTTCTATACAACTCATTGACCTGTGAATACGAAAAAGCCGCCGATGACCCGGCGGCTCTAATAAAATCACAACAAATAGAATGATAATTAAATAGCATTAAGGCTGCACTATATTTACCTTCCATAGGTTATACCATTCTGTAATATAACTGCTCGGCTGTTCATTCAGCTCCTTCACAAAAACATCCGTAAGCTGTTCATATTGACGCTGAACCATGTAGTAATTATGTAACGTATCATATATTTTCATGAGGGCAAAATAGGCTTCTTCCTCCAAGGGATGCTGCTTGCATATAGTATTATAGCTGGTGATTGCCTGATCGAACTTATTTTGCTGTACATATTGTTTGGCGATGGCAAATGCAGCCTCGAGCCAAAGCCCTGTAATGCGCTGGCGTTCGCTTTCGGCCCACCAGTAGTCATGTTCCTGCAAATAATGTCCCGTGTATAATTTCATCATTTCCAGGCATCGGTCAATGTTGTCCGCAGTCAATGGGAGAAGCGATGACAATTTCATTTCCCACTCTTCAACATCCAGCATGACATCCTGAATTTTCAAAATATAGCCTTCCGTCGTATTCGTAATTTGAAATCGCTCTCCGTGCGGCTCTAATGTTTTGCGGATATGGTATACCGCCGTGTAGAGCTGTGAATATACTTTATCCATCTCATACTCAGGCCAAAGCAATTCGATTAACGCGGACTTTCGAACTAATTGCCCCCGATGCTGAAGCAGATATAAAAACAGCTCCTGCGCTTTGGTCGTCCGCCATTGCATAATCGAAAATTCGCCGGGAGAGGTTTCTATCGCAACTTGCTTCAGGACATTCATCCGAATCGTTCGATCTGCTGAATCAGCCTCCCTGGATTCGGTTTTAATTCTGTCCCGGATCCGGTCAATCGTTTTGACCAGCCGGTCGGCAGCAATCGGTTTCACGATATAATCGAGCGCGTTCAGCTCAAAGGCTTTTACCGCATGCTCATTGTAAGCTGTCACGAAAACAACGTGCATATTCGGCTTTCTCTCCAATATTTGTTCCGCCAGTTCAATCCCGTTAATTTCAGGCAGGCTGATATCCAAAAAAACAACATCCACATCCTGCTGCAAAATCTGTTCTCTGCCAAGCAGCGGATTCGTGAATCTGCCGATGACATCAATCCCGTCCTGCTTCAGGAGCTGACGCTCTAAATAATTCAAGGCTAACTTTTCATCATCTACCAAGATTACCTTCATCATAAATGTGCTCCTTCAAAATTATGCTTAAGGCTTCGATTTTCTTGATAATTTGACTGTAAAGGCTGTTCGGTCATCATCACTGTCTGCGGAAATTTCTCCGTAATGGAGATCGACAATGTGCTTCGCAATCGCCAGTCCTATTCCCGAGCCGCCGGTATGCGCAGCGCGAGACTTCTCTACCCGGTAAAACCGGTCAAACAGATGTGGCAGATCCGCTTCGGGAATAGGTTCGCCGTAATTGATTACTTCGGTAACGACTTGATCGCCATCTATATGACCGCGAATATCAATATATTTACCTTCCGTTCCGTAGCGGATCGCATTAGCGATCAAATTCTCATACACTCTTCTCAGCTTGTCCCCATCAGCGATAACAAAAAGCTGCTGCTCTCCAAAGGAAAGCCGGCACTCCATGTTGTTCTCCTGCAGCTGCCAGCCAAAGTGGGCTGTTATTTGGTGAAGCATTTCTACTAAATTTATGCGGCTCTTGTACAGCTTCATCTCCTTATTTTGCAGACGGGTAAATTCAAACAAATCCTGAAGCAATTGCTTCAGGCGAAGTGATTCTTCGTACGCCATCCCGACGTAATATCGAAGCTCGACCTCGTCCTTGTAGCGGTCTTGCTCAACAAGCCCCAAATAACCCGTAATTGAGGTGAGCGGCGTACGCAGATCATGTGAAACATTCGTAATGAGCTCATTCTTTGTCTGCTCGGCTCGTCTTTCTTCCTCTATCGATATTCTTAGCCGGTCCACCATCCGGTTAATGTCGGTAGCCAACTGACCAAGCTGGCCTACATTTTCTACCGGAATTTTATGGGTCGAGCCTTCCTCAATTTTATGTACTTCTTCAATTAATAGGGTTAGATATTTCTGTTCGTGGCGGCGGATACTCCGCCGATAGAAATACAAGGCAAAGAGCAGCAAAATCGGGACGCCTGCAATGTAATAAGCATCTGGATAGCCGATATTCCGGTTCACCCAGCTCAATACATATCCAAGGGTTACCCCAGGGAACAATGCGTAAAATAACTTCGCCAGCAAAACTAAGGCCAGCAATGCGGCGATCGACGTGACAACGGTCCAAAATAACCATGTGAGAAACCTGAGGCTAGCCTTCAATTTTGTAGCCGACCCCCCAAACGGTTCGAATCAGCTTCTCCCCATCCATTTCTTTCTCCAGCTTGTCGCGCAGCCGGCTAATATGAACGGTAACCGAATTGTTGCTCTCAAAATACTTGTCCTTCCATATTAGCTCGAAAATTTCCTCCGACCCAAACACGCGGCCCGGGTGGCTGGCGAGCAGGAACAAAATGCCGAACTCGATTGGCGTCAATTTGACAGGCCGGCCATCCACTGTCGCCGTATGCGTTTCCTTATCTATTTGCAGCGAAGCCAAATGAATAATATGATCCTGCGGCGGCTGCACAGGCTGAGCACTATAAGAGGATCGCCGCAGCAGCGATTTGACGCGGGCGATTAATTCTAGCGGATTAAACGGCTTCACCATATAATCATCCGCCCCGGTCATCAGACCGGTTATTTTATCCATATCTCCATCTTTTGCACTAAGCATCAGAATCGGCGTCGTTCGCGTTTCCCTGATTTTCATGCATACGGTAATGCCATCCATGCCCGGCATCATCACATCCAGTATGACCAGGTCGATCTGATCCCGCTCCACGATGTCCAATGCCTTTAAACCATTCTCTGCCTTGAATACGACGTAACCTTCATTTAGTAAATAAATTTCGATCAGCTTCGCGATCTTCTCATCATCATCAACGATTAAAATTTGTTTGCTCATTCCATAAATCCATCCTTTAGGCGGTGCGGTTAATCACCATATAGTATAACTGCCTCTATCATATCATGGCGCAATCATGCAATTATATAAAAAAGGTTAAGAAAGGATTAAGAAATTGGAAAGTCGCCGGGTTTACAAATTTTCTACTTCCACACTGATGACATGATCGATTTGACGAATGAAATGATATATTTCCGTCGTATATTCCCGCTCCGAGGCGGAAATCACCATATCGACGCGCTGGCGGCCTTCTTCCAAATCTTTAATTTTCAAGCGTCGAATCCGATGACGGTTCTCTTTCGCGCCGGGTCCCTTCTCATCCTTCCGTTCAATAATATGAATTAAATCCGTAACGTTGCCTCTGTCCTCCATTACGATTTTGACTGATACGTCACGCTGATTCAATTTATACGGACCGAGCCATTTAATCATATAAGGCACAAAGTTAACGGCTAGAATAAGCAAAATTACCGCCAGTCCAGCTTCCAGATAAAATCCGGCGCCAATAGAAATCCCTATGCCTGAAGCCGCCCAGATCATTGCCGCGGACGTCAGTCCAGAAATGCCTTCATTACTTCTTCGCAATATAACCCCTGCGCCTAAAAACCCAATGCCGCTTACAATTTGCGCCGCCAGGCGCATCGGGTCCATATTCGGATGGTTCGGTCCGGCAAATTTGGCGAATGCTTGGATGGATACGATGGTGACCAGACAGCTGGCGATACAAATGACCATACTGGTCTTTATACCTAGAGGCTTCTGTTTCAATTGGCGGTCAATACCAATGAACAAGCCGAATAATAGCGCAGTGAACAGCTTTATGATCGTTTCCCAATCCATGAACATCCATGATCCCCCTCCTACGTATAGAGTGAGTATAAGTGTAACTGCTGTAATTATCAAATTCATTTTTTATTGTATTCCAAGCTTTGAACGTTTATATTCAAAAAGAGACTCCCGCCCAGGTTAACAAGCCTGGTTGAGGGAGTCTCTTCATCGTTAACATCCATCTTATAGTGTGCATCTTACACTAGCATCATCACTAAATTTATTCGCTTGCTCTCTATTATTCCAGTAACTTACTTGGAGCTGACAGCTGCCTCTTTAGCCCGGTATTGCTGGGCTGCGAGCACCATGTTTTTCAAGGATTGGACCGTCTCCTCTACGCCGCGTGTCTTCAGGCCGCAGTCCGGATTAATCCAGAACAGCTCCGGATCCAGTACCTTCAATGCACGATCCACCATAGAGGTCATTTCCTCTACCGACGGAACTCGAGGGCTGTGAATATCATAAACGCCAAGGCCAATTCCCAGATCATACGTATGCTCCTCGAAACTATGAACCAGTTCGCCGTGGCTGCGGGAAGTTTCAATCGAGATCACGTCTGCATCAAGGGCACGGATGGAGTCGATAATATCGTGGAATTCACAATAGCACATATGTGTATGAATTTGCGTCGTATCGCGAACGGTCGAGGTCGTAACCCGGAACGCTTTAACGGACCAATTCAAATACTGCTCCCAATCTTCACGCTTCAAAGGCAGCCCTTCGCGAAGCGCAGGCTCATCCACCTGAATCATTTCAATTCCGGCTTGCTCAAGCGCCTCAACTTCTTTACGAAGCGCCAGTGCAATTTGATATGCAACCTGCTCCCGAGACAAATCACTACGGACAAAAGACCAGTTCAGAATCGTAATCGGTCCGGTCAGCATTCCCTTAACCGGTTTGGTAGTCAGTGATTGCGCATATTCGGTCTCTTTTACAGTCATCGGCTGATCGAAATCGACATCTCCATAAATGACGGGCGGTTTTACGCAGCGCGTACCGTACGATTGAACCCAGCCGCCTTTAGTGAAAGCAAACCCCGGCAATTTTTCACCGAAAAATTCAACCATGTCCGTCCGCTCAAATTCACCATGAACGAGTACATCAATGCCAATTTCCTCCTGCAAGGAAATCCATTGCTGGATATGCTCATTAATAAACGTATCATACTGCTCTTGATTCCATTCCCCTTTGCGCCATTTCTGACGAGCTGAACGGACTTCCGCTGTTTGCGGGAAGCTTCCGATCGTCGTCGTCGGCAGGAACGGTAAATGCCATTTTTCCTTCTGCTTCTTACGGCGAATCGCGAACTCGTTGTCTCTTGCAGCTGGTTCTGTCGCGATCTTCTTCACAGCCTCCGATACGTTTGCCCGGTTCCTTGCCGGATCCTTAGCCAAGTTGTCCACGGCGGCTTTGTTCAATTCGAAGGCGGACTTCACGCTGTCGATCCCTTTAGTAAGGGCAGTGCTCAAGGCGACGATCTCATCGAGCTTTTCTTCAGCAAAAGCCAGAGCATCTCGCAGTACAGGAGTCAATGCTTGCTCCTGCTTCGCCGATACAGGGACATGCAGCAAGCTGCAGGATGGCTGCACGACAATATGCGCTTCTGGAGCCAACGAAATGATCTCTTTCAGAAGCTCCTCCTGACGGTACAGATCGGTTCTCCAAATGTTACGCCCGTCGACAATGCCCGCTCCCAATGTTTTGTTAGCCGGAAATCCAAATTTGCGAAGCGCAGCTAAATTAGCTTCGCCGCCATGAACGAAATCCAGTCCAATTCCATCTACTGGCAAGGAAATGACAGCCTCATAGTGGGCAACCGCTTCAAAGTAAGTTTGCAGCAGAATGGAGATTCCCGGAACTTCCCGGCGAATGGCGTCATAAATAGCTTTTACGCGGGCGATATCCTCGCTGGCAATCGATGTGACCAAATAAGGCTCGTCCACTTGAACCCAAGCTACGCCCTCTGCGGCCAGCTCTTTAAGCACTTGTACATATAGAGGCAGCAGCTGCTCAACCCATTGATCCCACTCCGTCGCTTCATTGAACCCTTTCGATAGCTTAAGGAAAGAATACAGGCCGATCAGCACGGGTCTTCCTTCGATTCCCAGTTTCTCTTTCGCTTCCCGGTAAGCGGCCAGCGGACGGTTTACCGTAAGCTGCGGCCGTCTTCCGCCAAGCTCCGGAACAATATAATGGTAGTTCGTATTAAACCACTTCGTCATTTCGCTAGCCGTTGCTTCCTTATTTCCCCGGGCAATGGCATAATAAGTCTCCAGCGGAACTTCACCGCCATTATAAATGAAGCGCTCCGGCACAAGGCCAAACATTACCGCCGTATCTAATACGTGATCATAGTACGTAAATTCGCCCACAGGAATAACTTCAATCCCTTTATCCCGCTGCTGCTGCAAATTATTCAAACGAATTTGCGTTAGCTCATCATGCAGTTGCTGCTCGTTCAGCTTTCCCGCCCAGAACGATTCGATCGCTTTTTTCCATTCCCGTTGTCCACCGATTCTCGGATAACCCAAATTTCCACTTTTTACAGTATAGCTCATTGTATTTAACCTCCCCGATATGTGTTAATGCATTAAAAAAGGCCCCTATAGCTGGATTGGCTAAAGAGGACCCTCGAATAGATATGCGATGGCTCGTATCTTTAACACCTCCCTATCTCCCGTAGGTACTACAGTGCTGGCAGAACAGGCAGGTCTCCTGGCTTCAGAATCATAGCTGGACAGCTGCCTTCCCGATGGACGATCATCAGTGGCATTGTAACTCCCAGCTCCTCTGTTACAGTGGCGGGACCGCGCCGGAATGAACCGGACTTCCCTTTTAAGCTTCAGACGGGTGTGAATGAAGCACCTGTTCCCACAATATTCGATTTGGAATATAAAGTTATGTTACTTCAAGTTGCTAAATAATACAATACAAATCGGATTAGTCAGCGAATAAATATGCATATTAAGCGGCTTAAGCGACGAAGCGGCTCAATAGTTGTCAGCTACCGCTTTATTCAGCATGCCAAGGCAACGATCGAGATCGGTTTTCACTTGTTTTTTATATAATTCGGCTTTCTCATGGCCATCATCGGTAAAATGATAGAGGACAATTTCCTGAAAATCGACGCTCGGATCATTCCCCTTAAGCTGCTTCGTACGGTATAAGACCCCTTCTTGTACCAGCTCATGAAGCGCCCGGTAAATCTCACTCTGCGGAGGAACGTAACCAAACGGCTTAAATTCCTCCTTAAGCTCTTCAAGCATCTGGTAGCCATAGCCTCGGCGCTGCTCCACCATCGAAATTAAATATAGCTTAATATAAGCCCTCTGCGCAATCATAAAAGCCATTCTATTACCTCCTGACGCCGCTCTTTCCTCAAAGTATAGAGCAGTTATGAAATTTTCACAATAAGAGGCTAGTTGCCATTTTTAACGAGGGAGCGGGTGTCAAGGCCGCAGGGAAAGTGAGGGTGTGCACATAGTCGAAAGATACGGCGATAATTGCTTTCTTATTGTGAATTTTTCACATAGTGAAATATTGTAAAAAAAGCTTCGGTCGACGCCATTTCCAGAAAAACAGACCGCCATTCGCGGTCGTTTTTCTTGCGCTTATATAATGGTCCAGCCCCGCTGAAAATTTATAAATTGTATTATTTTAATAAAGAGGCGGTTCTTCTTTTTTAAATGATATACGTCAGATTAATGGTCAGGTTAGCGGTCAACCCAGCCTTGTTCCAAGGCGTATCTCGTCAATTGCACCCGATTTTCCAAATGCAGCTTGTGCAAAATGTTTTTCAGATGGTTTTTCACCGTCTGATCGGATATTTGCAGCTGTTTAGCGATCTCCCGGTTCGTCATTCCTTTGGCGACCCAGTCCAATATTTCCCGTTCCCGGCTCGTCAGCGGATGATCGTCCGAGTTGTTTTTCTTCGATAACGGAAACTCCTGTAAAATCCGGTAGGCCAGTTCGCTGGATAGCGGCGCTTCATCGCTCGCTACCGCGCGCAAATACTGCAGCCAGGTGCCCGGCTCAAGATTTTTAAGCAAATAACCTTGCGCTCCTTGCTTCAACGCCTCGAATAAATGAGCGGCATCATCGGATACCGTAATTAATACGATTTTGACATAAGGATATTTCAGCTTGATCTCCCTCGTCGTTTCCAGCCCGTCCTTGCCGGGCATATGAATATCCATCAGTATCAGATCCGGCATCCATAGTTCCGTTTGGACGAGCGCATCGTCACCATTTTCGGCATAGCCTATAATTTCAAAATTATCATCATCCGATAAAATTTCACCGATCGCCTCACGGGCATGTGGATGATCGTCGACGACAAGAACTCTAACCTTCATAGCCTTTTCCTCCTCTATTGATAGCTAGCGTTATTATCTCCTGGCTTAGAGCTTACGAACAGCACACAGCCCATTTCTTCGTGCACTCGCAAACTATTCGCAGCAAAGCAACGCTTTATCCACTTCCATCGATTGATAAAGAATTAAAATCATCTATTTGATTTGCTTGTAAGACATCATAGCCCCGTTAACTCCTGCCCAATAATTACGGATCGCTTACTTACTCCACCGAATATACGTCATTGCCATAGTCTAGGCAAGCAGGACTCCAGTCCGTTTCCCGCAATTTTAATGCAGGTTCATCCTAGAAGAGAAACGTCTGTCGACGTTATTCCAAGAAGACAGACTGCGATTTACAGTAGTTTTTTTGGCGATATCAGGAAGTTGTATCAAGGAATTTATACTGTATAATAGCTTAAATTAATAGCCAAATCATGACCACCCGTTGGGCGGGTGGTTTGCTCTTGGGGTATACCCCCTGTTGCCAAACTGCGCCTAAAGACGCCAGCCTGACCACAAATCTGTTCAGGCTCAGTTTTATTTGTCACTTACACTTACCAGTTAAACTAGTTTATTTCCTTTTGCTTTTGTTGCTGCTGAACGGATCTTCATACTCTTTTTACACTCAGCCTACCTATGGCTTGATCATGTGCTTCTTGTTCACAAATGTATTTCGCTACAGCGGGTGGCTTGATTTAGGCCCACTGTGCTTACATGATATCCTTCTGCCAAGAATTTTCGATTCCCATATTTCCCGATATTTATACTTTACTGCGCATGCTTCTCAAAGATCATTAAAAGCTAGCTATAGCTCTTATTTGCCATCCAAGACTGTTCCTTTCCCAGAGCTTAGATCCAAAATGTGACTCAGAACGTGAACAATGTGACTCAGAACATGAACGAAATTTTTATAACGAAGCTGATGATCGTTATCTGTGTAAAAATAACCCTTCCCAAAATGTAACGAAGCTGGGCAACGTTATTTCAGTCTTTTCTGCTCCAAACAGAGGATAAACCGCAAATAGAGTGTCTAAGATTCGTTGCTATGAACGTTTTTGTCAAACCCTCTATTTTTTCTGCCTGAGCACGTGGCGCGAGAGCAAAAATGCGAGCGACGGTCGGCACGCTGCTATCCGTGGGTTGGGTACCACATGTTATGCCTTCGTCAAGGAGAGCTTTTGCAAGCTAGAAACGCACGTTCAGTTCTTGGCAAACCTAGTGCAAACGAATCACGCATATTCTCTCCCGAACCTTCGTTTGCTCCCGGGCCTCGTGCTCCGGCGTGAGCTTGTCAAGTGCCTTTCTTGACAAGCGAGTGTTCAGATCCACACTATTCCTTTTCCTCATCGGAGATG
>NZ_KB907289.1 GCF_000381905.1 Paenibacillus fonticola DSM 21315
GTTCTTTGATGAGTTTACGAAGTGCCGCCGCCGAATGTGGAATGCTCCCGTAATAGCGAGGGGCTTCCCCGGTTGAATCCGCAATGGCCACCGAAATTTTTGCTTTGGATACATCTAAACCGACGAATTTTGTGATAGACTGCATAGTATCAGCTCTCCTTTGCTATGTAGCTCTGAAATGGTTGGTCTTTCCACTTTCCATTTTAACCTACGAGATGTAGCAATGTGGAGGGCTGTCTGTTTATCGTTCATCATAGCTAGAATCAAACAACAGTCGCTGATAAGCGTGACTGCGTGGCCATCGTAAATACTTAGTATAGGATGCAGAAATCTGTATATGTTCTGCAGGGTGAAGGAAAATATAGGCGTTATTTCAGGCCTGGGGCTTTCACTGTAATTTTCGGGTAATTAAATCATGACCACCCGTCCAAAGAGTGGGAGGTGCTTGTGGGGGATAATCCCCTGTTGCCAAACTGCGCCTAAAGACGCGAGCCTGACCACAAATCTGTTCAAGCTCAGTGTTATTTGTTGCGGGTGGAGGGTTCGTTAATGATCTTTGAAAGGCATGCGCAATTAAAGTATAAATATGGGAATCGAAAATTCTGGGCAGAAGGATATTATGTACAGTGAGCCTAAATGAAGCAACTGTAGCCAAATACATTCGTAAACAAGAAGCACATGATCACTTTCACTTACCAGTTAAACTTGTTTATTTCTTCCTTGCTCTTGTTGCTACTGAACGGATCTTTATACTCTTTTACACTCAGCTTATCTATGGCTTCCGTTAAATGCTTATCTTAGGAAAATAACATGTCTTTTAACGGTTTGGAGAGATGGCTTTTGAAGAAAATAACATAATCCCATAATGCTACTGTTATAATAGCGAAGAATTCATGCAATCGGGTTTATGCTAGGGGGAGTGAAATGGGCTGTCATAGTTTTTTTGTGGGGCAAACGAACATAGTATATAGCCGAGCTAATAATGTATGATCAATTAGAATTATATGTAACTATTTTCCGGGAATTTGTATATTAATCATTGACTAGGATTTTTGGGGGGATATAATAATGAACTAAAAGTAATAAATGGAGGTAAACTTCATAAAATGGAACATATTATTTTTATTGAGGCTACTATAACTGGCGCTGGTCTAAAGGCGGCTCAAACTGCTAAAAACAAGGGAGTTTATGTGACTTTATTCACAAAGAAAGGAAAGGAATATTATAAAAGAGAACTGGGGCAGAACGGAATATTGCAGTTTCTTGATAAGATTATAGATGTGGACACAAACGATATCTCTAGTTTATGTGAAGCAGCAAATCAATTACATCAGGAACATCCGATTACTGCTGTGACTACAACAGCCGATTTTTATGTTCCGCAGGCGGCTGCAATGGCGGAATTTTTACAACTACCCTCCATGCCATATGAAGCTGCTCTTAAGGCGAGAAATAAATATAAAATGAGAATGGAACTGAAAAAAAATGCGCCAGAATTAAATCCTCCCTTTTTTTTAGTTGATACTGCTGATAAAGCTTTAGAAAAAGCCTTATTGTTAGGTTATCCGTTAATAATGAAACCTCAAGATGAGAATGACAGTTTGGACGTTATTTTAATACATAATGAAAATGAGTTACTGCAAAACTTTTACCGCATAACATCTAAATCGGAAAATCGGGCAGGACAAGTAAAGGCTTCCGGGGGCCTTCTTCTTGAAGCATATATTTCTGGTGAAGAGTACAGTGTGGAAACATTTCAAGGGGCAGACGATCAGCCCATACAGCTCATGGGCATAACAAAAAAGTTCTTAATCGGTACTTCAAGAGGACATTTTATTGAAGTTGGTCACTCTTTTCCCGTTCCCGATCCACAGAATTTGTTGTTTAACGCTGTTTCAAAAGCATTAAGGATACTCGGAATTCATTCTGCCGCATGTCATTCTGAAGTGAAGTTTGTTAATGGTCAGCCGGTAATTATTGAAATTAATCCTAGATTGGCTGGCGGAGGTATTGGCAGCCACGTCATTGAGCTAGCAACCGGAATCAATCCTTTAGATATCGTTATAGATATCGCCCGAGGTATGTCACCGACATGGGATGTACATGAGGAATATGGAGCAGCTATTTACAAGCTCACCAGCCCAAAGAACGGAGTTATTAAAACGCTTCCAGATCTATCCTTTTTGGACAAAGCAGATATACAGGAATACGACATTCCATTGAAAATAGGACAAGAAGTGCGAGTGCCTATGTGTAATGCAGACCTTTTAGGATATGTTGTTACAAAAGCAAGTAATGCTAGCGAAGCTTTGAAAGCCTCCAAACAATTCATAGAATCTATTACTTTTGAGATTGAATAATTATACGTTTATATAAGAAAGGGTTTGAAGTATAGAAGTACAAAAGAGATTCGGAGATCATATTGTTTTAGGACTGGATTTTACACTAGAGTTCGTTCGTGAATAATACCCGATAATTTTAATAAGTTTTTATACGATCTGGCTTTTTATCATCTAAATAAAAGTAATTACGGAAACGGATTCAAATACATGATGCACGGACTGGAAAATTCCGCCTCAGTAAATAAAATCCATATTGCACCAAGTGCATATTCTGGAAAGAATCAATAACGAATAGATGAAATAAGAGCAAGGATCCTTGTTTTAGTGTGCGACTCATGGCGGTTACTTCAACAAGGAACTTTGATAAGTATGTTGTTTATTTTTTTACAGTGATTTTTTGTCAAAGTAGATTGATTGTTTATAACGTTTGTGTTATATTATAACCAAGTTGTTATAATTGAATATAGTGTATAGAAAGCGGGGCATTAGATTGTATAAGATTTTGTTATACGAAGATGCCCGTGGGAATAGTCCGCTTGCTAACTTTATTGCTGAGCTAGATCGTAAGGCGCCTACGGATAAAGCTGCACGAAACTTATTAAAAAAGTTTTATTATTCCGTAGAGTTGCTTAGACAAAATGGTACAAGATGTGGCGAAAAGTTTACCAAGCAGATTGACGGGAAACTTTGGGAGTTGCGGCCAGATGATTACCGAGTATTTTTCTTTATGTGGAATGGGAATCATATTGTTTTACTGCATGGTTTCAGAAAAACATCAAACAGGACACCTAATCTTGAAATTGAGAAGGCTAAGCAAGAAATGGAAAGCTGGAATACCCGTTACTTAACTTAGTAAACATACTAAAATAGCATTATTTAATGCAACATAAACTAGAAATGAAAGGTAGGGTAAACCATGAGAAGTTGGGACGATGTAAAGAAAAATATTTCGTCGCTCCCAGATTATGAGAAAAATGGACTTGAATTTACCGCTTATTTAGTTTCTAATCTAATTCAACGACGTCATGAACTGGGATTTACTCAAGAGGAAGTAGCTGAGCTTACTGGTCTTAAGCAATCAGCAATTGCTCGAATTGAAAGTGCTCGGATTGTTCCTAAGATAGATACGATCCAGACAATTGCTAAGGCTCTAGGTTTAAAGCTTGAATTGGTAATTGACGAAGACGCAGCTACAGTTGCAACGGTTTGAAATATGAAAGACATAACGAAATAAAACAAGGATCCTCGCCAGAGAATCCTTGTTTTTATGCTCGTTGTATTCTAGATTATTTCTTATCTCTAATCGTATCAATTGACTGTCACTCACTCCCCCAACTCCCTGCTCACCTCGGCCAAAGCCGCTCCAATGACTTGGTGCATGTCATAGTATTTGTAGGTGGCAAGGCGTCCCCCGAAAATGACGCGTTGCTCGCTGTCGGCTAGCGCTTTGTATTTCCTGTAGATTTCATTGTTTTTATCGTCATTGATCGGGTAATAGGGCTCGTCGCCCGGCTTCCACTCTGTGGGGTACTCCTCGGTAATGACCGTTTTGTCCTGCGTGCCGAATTCAAAATGCTTATGCTCAATGATCCGCGTATACGGCGTCTCCGGGTCCGTGTAATTGACGACGGCATTGCCTTGGTAGTTGGCCGTATCGTGCAGCACCTTCGTTTCGAACTGCAGGCTCCGGTATTCGAGCACGCCGTATTCGTAATCGTAATATTGGTCGATCATACCGGTATACACGACTTTATGGGAGCATTGGAGCCAGTCTTCTTTGCGATCAAAAAAATCGACGTTCAGCTTGACCTCGATACCCTCCAGCATCTTATCGATGATCGTTCCATAACCGCCGATCGGAATACCCTGGTAGCGGTCATTGAAGTAGTTGTTGTCATAAGTGAAGCGGACGGGGAGCCGTTTGATGATGAAGGAAGGCAAGTCCTTGGCCGATCTTCCCCATTGCTTCTCGGTATAGCCTTTGATCAGTTTTTCGTATATATCGGTTCCGACAAGCGAAATCGCTTGTTCCTCCAAGTTTCTCGGCTCGGTGATGCCGGCGGCCTGCCTTTGCTCCTCGATTTTGAGCTTGGCTTCGTCCGGGGTGACGACACCCCACAGCTTATTGAAGGTGTTCATGTTGAAGGGCAGATTATATAGCTCCCCTTTATAATTGGCGATGGGTGAATTAGTGTACCGGTTGAATTCGGCGAATTGGTTCACATAATCCCATATGGCCTTGCTGTTCGTGTGAAAAATATGAGCCCCGTACTTGTGTACGTGGATGCCCTCGATTTCTTCCGTATATATGTTCCCGCCGATGTGGTTTCTTTTGTCGATGACTAGGCATTTCTTTCCTCTTTTTCCCGCTTCATAAGCGAATGTTGCTCCAAATAATCCTGCACCCACAATCAAATAGTGATACATGATGAGTCTCCTTAATAGCCTTTTTTAAATTAGTTGTATTATACTATATATCTTAGTAGCAATACCGATCAATAGCCGAAGCGATAAAAGCTGGTGTGTACGCCTGCAGCAAGGAGGTTATATGAATACAGAAGGACTGGATTATTTCATAAAAGTATATGAGAAAAAAAGTATAACCGGGGCTGCCAAGGATCTGTACATTACCCCGCAAGGCATAAGTAAGACGATCAAGCAGCTGGAGATGGAATTGGAGACGGAGCTGTTCTACCGGGGCCCGCGTGGGATGGAAGCGACTGAAACGGGCGAGTTATTGTATGCGAGAGCCAAACATATCAAGTACTTGATGGATGATATCAAGAAGGAAATCAGCATTATCGGCGGCAGAAAGCGCGTCTTGAACGTTGTCATCAATTATTCGGCTACCGCATTGCTCCCTGTGGATTATTTATATCAAGTGACCGAAATACATCCCGATATTAAGATCAAGATCAAAGAGTATCCTGATGAATACCCGATCGAGCAGCTGTTTCAAGAAGAAGTGGATGTTGGTTTGGTGCTCGGATACCAGGACTTGGAAAACTTCGAATTCGAGTTAATTACTTCAGGGGAGAGCGTAGCTGTCGTCTCTAACAGCCATGCGCTGGCCCTTAAAGACGAAATCTCCATCTTGGAGTTGGAGCACGAGTCTTTAGTCATCAAGCCGATCGAGAACGAGAAGGAGCACAGTTTTTTGGCTAAGTGCCAGGAGAATGGATTTACTCCCAACGTGAAGCATGAATACGGCAGCATGGCAACGGCACATAGACTATGCGAAAGAAACGGATACGTGGCGATATCGATAGACTTTGTGGAGGAAGAATATGATCACGAAAGCTTAAAAGTAATTCGATTGAAAGAGAAAATCCCGCAAAATGTGTATCTGGTTTGGAGAAAAAGCGGGATTAATTCCAAGGTCATTTCTTTATTACAAAGTTATATTAAACGGAAGAGAAAGCCGCTTTGATGTGCGAATGCCCGTCATAGCGGCTTTTTTCGATCTAAACTAAAAGTTACCCCCTTTAACTTTTGGTTGATGGCTTTATGATTTGAAATCAATTAACCTTTACTTAACCAATCTGTCTTGTGTATAGCAGTGTTCATCAACTAAAACTAGAGGGGCTGTATCGTGAAATATTTGCAGATCATCAACAGAATGACTTTGGAAGAGAAGGCTTCGTTAATGTCAGGAAAAGATTTCTGGCAAACACAAGATATAGAACATCTTGGAATTCACAGTATCTTTCTTGCAGATGGCCCGCATGGCATCCGGAAACAAGCGGCCGCTGCAGATCATTTAGGACTTAACCCGAGTATTCCGGCCACCTGCTTTCCGACTGCTGCAACCGTTGCCAATAGCTGGAATGTGGAGCTCGGCGAGAAAGTCGGGCAATATTTGGGCGAAGAGGCCGCTGCTCAGAAGGTGAATGTATTGCTGGGGCCGGGGATCAATATGAAGAGAGATCCGTTATGCGGCAGAAATTTCGAGTATTTCAGCGAAGATCCTTACCATGCCGGAAAAATGGCAGCAGGCTACATCAGAGGAATTCAGTCTCATGGCGTTTCGGCCTGCGTCAAGCATTTTGCCGTGAACAATCAGGAAGAACGGCGAATGTCCATCGACACGATCGTCGACGAAAGGACGTTGCGGGAAATTTATCTGACGGCCTTTGAAATAGCCATCGCGGAAGGCGAGCCGATGACGGTGATGTCATCCTATAACCAATTGAACGGAACCTATACGAATGAAAACTTGCATTTAATGCAAGAAATTCTGCGGGAGGAATGGGGCTTCGAAGGCGTCGTCGTCACGGATTGGGGCGGAAGCAATGACCGCGTGGCCGGGCTGATTGCCGGTAATGAACTGGAAATGCCCACCACGGCAGGCGAAACGAATGAAGATATCATAACAGCAGTGAAGAGCGGACAAATCAAAGAAGAAGTGCTGGACAGATGCGTAGACCGGCTGCTTGACCTTATATTTACGACAGAGGAAGTTTACAAGAATCGTAACGAGAAGAGCTTCAATGTGGAGAAGCACCACGAAGCGGCACAGCAGGCTGCGGAGGAATCCATCGTCCTGCTGAAAAATGAAGACCGTATACTGCCGATTAAGAAAGGCGTCAAAGCTGCAATCATCGGGGACTTTGCCAGCGAAGCACGCTACCAAGGCGCAGGTTCATCCATCGTGAATCCGACAGTTAGGGTGAATACCCTGGATTCTCTCGAACAATTCGGAATCGATAGCATCGGCTATGAGCCGGGCTTTGAACGATATGGAAAAAAGAGCAGAAAAAAAATCGACAAAGCCTGCGCGCTTGCTAAAAAAGCGGACGTAGTTCTTCTATATATCGGTCTCGACGAAGCGACGGAGGCTGAAGGCCTCGACCGGAGCAATATGAAGCTGCCCGAAAATCAGATAGAGCTTATTCATGCGCTGCATGAAACGAACCCGAATATTGTGGCCGTCCTGTCATGCGGTTCCGCAATTGAAATGCCGTGGATCGATAAAGTAAAAGGTTTGGTGCATGGCTATTTAAGCGGCCAGGCCGGAGCGAAAGCGATTTTGCGGGTACTGACGGGAGAGATCAATCCTTCAGGAAAACTAGCGGAAACCTATCCGCTTCGCTACGAGGATACCCCTGCTTTCGGAAGTTTTCCAGGGAAGGAAGTTAGCGTAGAATATCGAGAAAGCTTATTTATCGGCTACCGTTATTATGATACAGCGAACGTAAATGTATTGTTTCCGTTTGGCTATGGGCTGAGCTATACCACCTTTGAATACTCCAATATTCAGGCCGATCGTGACGGAGTAACCTTCAATATCACAAATACCGGAACTATAGCTGGGATGGAAATTGCACAACTGTACGTCGGGTGTCGTTCCGGGAACATTTTCAGGCCGAACAAAGAACTCAAAGGCTTTACTAAGGTATTTCTGCTGGCAGGCGAAACGAAGACTGTGCGTATTCTGTTCGATGATAAGGCTTTCCGTTACTTTAACGTAAAGACGAACCGATGGGAGATCGAGCAGGCGGATTATGCCATCATGATCGGTGCTTCCAGCGCGGATATCCGGTTAGAAAGTACTCTTTTCGTAGAAGGGACGGATGCGCCATTGCCGTACGATAAAGAGAACATCCCTTCCATGTACGCTGGGAAAGTAAGAGATGTCACGAAAGAAGAGTTTGAGTATCTGCTTGGCCGCCAAGTTCCCGTTCCCACTTGGGACCGGACACGGCCGCTAGGCTATAATGATACGATCGCCCAGTGCCAGTATGCCAAAGGTTGGCTGGCGAGGTTTGCCTTCCATCTGATTACGTTCGCCTATTGGTTCTTGCGAAAAATAGGGAAGAGAAGCACGGCGAATCTGATCATGATGTCCGTCTACCATATGCCGTTTAGAGGAATTGCCAGAATGACGGGCGGGATCGTGAATATGCCCATGCTGGACGGGCTCTTGCTGATGGTTAACGGCAATTTCTTTAAAGGCATGGCTCATTTTTTGAAAGAAAGAAAAAAGCTGATAAAGGCTGCTAAGCTAAGGAGCTTAAACAATGAAGGAGCGTAATATGGGACTCAAATCCTGGTGGAAAAATTACAAGGACAAGCACCCCAATATGACTCAATTTTTAGTCTTTTTTATACTAAGCAACGGTGTGACAGTACTGCAGATAGTGGTGATGCCTCTCTTTAAGTCAATATTTGCGAAAACGGCATTAGTAGGCATGAACTTTCAAATTTTACAAATCGGCAGCAACTTTGACGGCAGCCAGTATTATGTATTTGATTATGCTGCGGGGACCCTGTCCTCCGGCGGCGGGGGCGGGCTTGCCTATTTCCTGGCGATTCAAATTTCTATCGCGATGGCCCAGATCATCAATTTCTTTGCCCAGAGAAATATTACGTTCAAATCAAACAGCAACATTTGGAAGGCGGCATTCTGGTACGTAGTGGCTTACTTCGTAATATCGATCGGAGCCGCTGCCGCTCAAGGCTTCTATAAAGCGCCGATCTACAATCTGTTGATGAACACATGGGGCATGGGCTCAACTGGGGAAACGACGGCAGACGTCATTACGATGATCATTAATAGCGCAATTTCATTCTGGGTATTTTTCCCGATATTTAAAATCATTTTTAAGCAAGAACCTGCAGAACAAACCGCCGGACAGGCGACAGCATCAGACAAGTAAAGGCGTGATGATTATGAAACGGCTATCGATTGTCGTTCCGTGTTATAACTCCCAGGACTATATGCGTTGTTGCATAGAGTCCTTATTGCCGGGGGGAGAAGACGTCGAAATATTGATCGTCAATGATGGATCGACAGATAAAACGGCTGATATCGCCAATGAATATGCCGCTAAATACCCGACGATTGTCAAAGCAATCCATCAGGAAAACGGGGGACATGGAGAAGCTGTCAACGCAGGGATCCGGCATGCTTCGGGCCTGTATTTTAAAGTCGTAGACAGCGATGACTGGGTGGATGTTCCGGCGTATTTTGAAATTTTGAAAGTATTAAATCAGTTTGTGGCAGAGGCAAAATCAATCGATATGTTAATCAGCAATTTCGTGTATGAAAAAGAAGGACTCAAACGCAAGAAGGTTATGAATTATGACCATGCTCTTCCGGAAGGGAGGATCTTCACTTGGGATGACATGAAGCGTTTTCGCAAAGGCCGGTATCTGATGATGCATTCGCTGATCTTCAGAACGCAATTGCTTCAGGATTCAGGATTAACGCTTCCGAAGCATACTTTTTACGTCGACAATTTATACGTGTTCATCCCGCTTCAGCATGTAAAGAAAATGTATTATGCCAATGTCGATTTTTATAGATATTTTATCGGCAGGCAGGATCAGTCGGTTCAAGAAAGCACGATGATCCGCAGAATCGATCAGCAGATCAAAGTAAATAAACTCATGGTCGATCAGATCGAAGCGGACAATATTGCCCATCCCATGCTGGAGCATTATTTGCTTCGCCATCTGGAAATCGTCACAGTCATTTCTTCTATCCTGCTCATCCGCTCGGGGGCAGAAGAAAATTTCAAGAAGAAGAAGGAACTGTGGAAATATATCAAGGCCAAGGATGTACGGTTATATCACCGGCTTAAATACGGGTTTCTGGGCCGGCTGATTAGTTTGCCGGGACGATATGGCCGGCTCGTTTCCGTTGGCGCGTATAAAATTTCGCAGAGAATATATGGCTTTAATTAAAGGGACCCTCGTAAACTAAAAGTTTACCCCCTTAACATTTGGTTGATAGTGGTTCCAGTAATAATCAGTTAGGCTAGGAGTAAGCAAAAAAAGGGGGGTAAGTATTATCGTAAATGAAAGCGCTTGTATAAATATGGAAACCGAGAAAAGAGAAAAGAAAAACTTGCAGTTCGCTGAATATTTGAGAGGGGAATTCTGGAAATGAGCGAGAAAACAACGAGTAAAATGAGCAAGAAAAAAAGAAATTTACTGATTAGCTTAGGGGCCCTGGTTCTTTTGCTGGGTGCGGTCCTCTATTATGCTTTCGTAGTGACCTCGTCAGGCTACTGGCTGCTGGCCAAATTCAAGCCGGATACGGAAGAACAGAAGCTTTCGTACTCCTCGGCGATTGAGACGATCGAGAAAATTACCGACGAAGGCTTTGTGCTCATGCAGAATAACGAAAATTTCCTGCCGATTGCCACGTCCGAGGATAATAAAGCCAAACTGAACGTATTCGGAACCCGATCCGTTCTTACGCTATTCAACTCGGGCGGCTCCACGGCAACAGATGTTACCAAAGCGGTAAAGCTTGAAGAGGCCCTAAGTGGAGAAGACGGAAATTTTGAGTTGAACCAAGAATTGCTTTACCTGCATTACAACTTTTATAAGAGCGGTAAGCTATCCATAAATGCAACGGCTGCACCTAAGAATCGCAGCGATTCCGAAATTTTAGGAGAAGCAAGCAATCTAATACTTCCTGAAGTGCCGAAGACAGCTTATGAAGACAGTTCACTGTATAGCGACGGAAGAACGATCATCGAGCATGCCAAGGAATTCTCCGATACGGCGATGATTGTTGTGGGACGCGGCGGTGGAGAAATGGTTGACTTGACCCCGGAGGAGCTTGGATTGTCGGAAGAAGAAGCGGCGATGATTGAGGTGGTCAGCTCAAACTTTGATAACGTTATTTTGGTCATTAACTCGGTTAACGCGATGCAGCTTGACTTCTTGAATGATTACCCATCGATTAAGAGCGTGATTTGGATCGGATACCCTGGGGAAACAGGCACGAAATCGTTGGCAAGAATTTTGAATGGAAAGGTAAATCCATCGGGTCGTTTGGTTGATACATGGGTTGCGGACATCATGAGCAATCCGGCCGCGAACAACTATCAAGCAACCGATTCTAGTGGAAAGATGATGAAGGATGCGTTCAAATATGCCAACGCGCCCGAAAAGTCGGGATTCTTCAATCAATATCATGAGGGCATCTATGTAGGATACAAGTATTATGAGACGCGCCATGCGACAGATGAAAGCTATAATTATGAAGCTGACGTGATGTTCCCGTTCGGCCATGGTCTTAGTTACACGACGTTTGCCAAGAGTATTATAGGTATGAAAGAAGAGGACGGCGTAATTACAATTCGTGTTTCCGTTAAGAATACGGGCGAGGTGCCAGGTAAAGATGTCATTCAGATTTATGCGAATCCTCCTTACACCGGAGCCATCGAGAAATCAGCTGTGAATCTTGTAACCTTCAAAAAGACCAACATCATCGAACCTGGCAATACGGAGAATTACTCGCTATCCTTTAACGTCGAAGATTTGGCATCTTACGATTATAAAGTGAATAAGGCTTATGTCGTGGAAGCCGGTGATTACGAGTTGATGCTGATGGAGAACGCTCACGCGAAAATCGGATCGGAAATATTTACGGTTCGCGACAGCATCATTTATAACGAGGAAAATGACGGTATACGACCTACTGATCAACAGGTTGCGACCAATCAATTCGAGGATGCGTATTATATAGATGATTATCTTACAAGGGAATGGAACCCGGAGAGCCGGGCATTTACCGGTCCTCAAGAGTCGGATTTTACAGCTACCCAGGACATACTGGATGCATTGAATTATTCGGTGCCTACTGACAAAGAGTTGGGATACACCGATGCGGATATGCCGGAGTACGGCAAAAATCTGAATCAAACGATAATGCTCTCTGATATGGTGGAAGTAGATTACGATGATCCGCGCTGGGACGAGTTCCTATCGCAATTAACGCTCGAGGAAATGGCGAACATCGCGGGTACAGGTGCTTACCAGTTGCTTGAGATACAGCGGTTGGGTGTGCCGAAGACATTGCAGCCCGATGGCTCCATGGCCATCGCCTCCAATATTTATTCCGGCCCGATTATGGGAGCCGAGGGGGTCGGCGTGACGTATGCAGCACCAGGCATTCTAGCTGCTACTTGGAACGATGATGCGGCTTATCTGATGGGAACAAGCGTTGGACAAGAGGCGCAAGCATTCGGATATAGCGGATGGTATTCGCCTGCTATGAACATTCATCGTACACCGTTTAACGGCAGAAACTTTGAGTATTATAGCGAAGATGGTGTCCTATCCGGTAAAATCGCTGCACAAGTCGTGAAGGGCGCCTCCGAAAAGGGTGTCATCACTTATATTAAGCATTTTGCATTAAATGAGAAGGAAAGAGGCACTCGTGATCAGCTCTTCACTTGGTCTAACGAGCAGGCTATTCGCGAAGTATATTTGAAGCCCTTCGAGCTTGCGGTGAAGGAAGGGGGCAGCCTTGGCGTCATGTCCTCGTTCAACTATATCGGCTTGAATTGGGCCGGTGGACATAAAGGCTTGCTGACGGAGGTACTTCGCAATGAATGGGGCTTCAAAGGGCTCGTCATTACCGATGCCAATATGTATCCGCATATGAATCCTGTGCAAATGATCTATGCCGGCGGCGACGTATCTCTTGACGTTATGGCCGTATGGCAGGGCGGAGACAACCACAATAAAGTCATGCTTACAGTCGCCAAGGATCCGGCGACGAAAATCGGCGGGACGAAGAGTCTGTACAATGTAAGCAAAAACGTCTTATACGCTGTTTCGCGCACTTGGAAAATGCAATAACACGATAGGAATAGAGCTCTTTTCCGGCGGTACTTCTACTTGAGGTGCCGCCATATTTTTTGCTCGTCGACGCTGATTTTAAGGGGAACCGTTAAGTCTCAGGGATTATTATATGATATACTTTAAAAAATGCTACCGGTCTTTCTTTTTGAATATGTTTAGAATACAAATGAGGTTTAGATAATGAAGTATAAAGAATTAATCGAAAAGATGACGATCGAAGAAAAAGCTTCATTAATGTCAGGCAAGGATTTCTGGCAAACGCAGGACATTAGCCGGCTGGGCATACCCAGCATGTTTCTTGCCGATGGACCGCACGGCATCCGGAAACAGGCCGTGGCCGCGGATAAGCTGGGCCTCAATGCCGGGGTTCCCGCAACCTGTTATCCGACGGCGGCGACAGTAGCCAACAGCTGGAATGTGGAGCTGGGGGAAAAGGTAGGAGAGTATCTGGGGGAAGAAGCGATTTCTCAGAAGGTCAATGTCTTGCTCGGCCCTGGCGTGAACATGAAGCGTAATCCCTTATGCGGAAGAAACTTCGAATACTTTAGCGAGGATCCATATCTAGCCGGCAAGATGGCGGCCAGTTATATTAGAGGCATTCAGTCGCAGGGGATTTCCGCTTGCGTCAAGCATTTTGCCGTGAACAATCAGGAAGAGAGACGGATGTCGATCGATACGATCGTCGACGAAAGAGCCCTTAGGGAAATCTATTTGACCGCCTTCGAAATTGCAGTAAAGGAAGGCCGGACGAAGTCGATCATGTCTTCCTATAATAAAATAAACGGTACATACGCTAATGAGAACATGTATGTAATGCAGGATATTTTACGCGGCGAATGGGGCTACCGTGGCGTCGTCGTCACGGATTGGGGCGGCAGCAATGACCGGGTGTTAGGGCTGCTGGCTGGAAATGAGCTGGAGATGCCGACAACGTCTGGGGAGACCGATCAAGAAATCGCCGAAGCTGTTCAAAGCGGGAGAATTAAAGAAGAGGTTTTGGACGAGTGCGTGGACCGGCTCCTTGACCTTATTTTTTCGACGGAGGCTGTATATCAGCGACCACGGTTGGAGTTCAACGTGCAGCAGCACCATCGGGTATCGCAGAAGGTGGCGGAGGAGTCCATCGTGCTGCTCAAGAACGAGGGGAACATCCTGCCGCTTAAATTTGGCAAGAAGGTAGCTGTTATCGGTGATTTTGCCAAGGATGCACGATATCAAGGGGCAGGTTCGTCGATCGTTAACCCGACGATTTTGGATCATACTTTGGATTGTTTCGAGGAATCGGGTATCGTTAGCATCGGCTATGAGCCGGGCTTTGAGCGCTACGGCAAGAAGAATCCGCGCAAAATCGCCAAAGCCTGCGCGTTAGCAGAGAAAGCGGATGCCGTGCTGCTGTACCTCGGTCTGGATGAAGTGACAGAAGCCGACGGTCTGGACAGGCAGAGCATGCAAATTCCGGAGAACCAGATCGACTTGCTCCATGCATTGCATGGGGTAAATCCGAATATTATCGCCATCCTCTCCTGCGGCTCTGCGGTTGAAATGCCTTGGATCGGCAAAGTGAGAGGATTGCTGCATGGATATTTGGGAGGGCAGGCAGGAGCAAGAGCCATCCTCCGGGTATTATCCGGAGACGTGAACCCTTCGGGAAAGCTGGCCGAGACGTATCCGCTTCGCTATGAGGATACTCCCTCGTATCGCCATTTTCCGGGCAACGAATTGACGGCAGAATATCGCGAGAGCGTCTTTATCGGGTATCGCTATTACGATACGGCGGATATCGATGTGCTGTTTCCTTTTGGATACGGACTTAGTTATACGACCTTTGACTATTCGGATATTAAGGTAGGCAAGTCGGGGGTCACCTTTACATTAACCAACTCGGGTGATCGGGCCGGCATGGAAATCGCGCAGCTGTACGTTGGCTGCGAGTCTAGCGATATATTCAGGCCGCAGAAAGAGCTGAAGGGTTTTGTTAAAGTATTTATCAATGCCGGAGAGTCCAAGACGGTGACGATTCCTTTTGACGATAAGACCTTTCGCTACTACAACATCAAGACCAAACAGTGGGAAATCGAAGAGGCGGAATATACGATCATGGTCGGGGCCTCCAGTGCGGATATCCGGTTGGCCGGTTACCTTCATGTGATGGGTACGGGGGCGCCCGCTCCTTATGAGAAGGAAAAGCTGCCGTCCTATTACTCTGGCCGGGTCAGCGATGTCGGTGTTGACGAATTTGAGCATCTGATCGGCCGGAAGGTGCCGGTTGCCACTTGGGATAGATCCAAGCCGCTCGGCTATAACGATACGATCGAGCAATGTCAGTATGCGAAGGGAGCCGTTGCCAGACTGGCCTACCATTTGATTGTGTTCGCTTATTGGTTCCTGCGAAAAATCGGTAAACGAAGCACGGCAAATCTGATCATGATGTCCGTTTACCATACGCCGTTTAGGGGAATCGCCAGAATGACAGGCGGCGTGGTGAATATGGCCATGGTGGATGGCCTTTTGATAATGGCCAACGGCCGTTTCTTCAAGGGTTTGAGCCATTTATTGAAAGAGAGAAGCCGTAAAATGAAGGCCGACAAGCTGCGCCGGCAAACGAAGAGGCTGGCTTGAAGTGAAAAAATGAAGAAGCCGTTTTTTACGGGCTTCTTCATTTTAAATATTATTTTAATGGCTTTTCTTTATATTCTTCAACCCAATAATCGTAGTATTCATTCTCCCATTTCGAACCATCATAGTATTCCACCTCTTTAACACAAGCAATGGCTTTTGCAGCCTTTGAATTATCCAAATCCCATCCCCCGTCGTTTTTGCCGTTTGTTTTACCGGGTTGTATATTCGATTCGGCCCGTCCTTCTTTCAAATAATCTTCGTTTAACCAACCGACTTTAATAGGATAATTATTTTTATCAAATACCATATAGCCAACTGTATATTCCTTAACCACCTTATTGGTATTGTTTTGGACTACAATTTCTATCATTTCATCATAAATCCAATCATTGAAGATCCGAGAACTTTCAACACTAACCTCTTGATTTGCCTTCAATTCCTCCATTTTTTTCTTGCGCTCAGCAGCTAGTTTTTCTTCATTCTGCTTTTCGTATACCGATTTTTTAGCTGTCAGTTCCGAATCGTTTGGCATGATAGCTAAAGCTTCATTAATAATATTCACCGCTTGTTCGAATTGCTTCTCAGACGAAAGCTTGTCGGCATCGGCAAGGATAATTGCTTTATAGCTGGATGAGGACTCGCTGATCAACACCTGAGCTCGATCATAATATGTATCCGATTCTATAACTTTTTGGAGTTCCACAAGTGCATCCTTTACATTATCGCTCTTCAGAAATTCTTCTCCGCTCTTAAACGCTATCCTTGAATCATTGAGTTCATTAATTTCATTTTGAGCTGCACTGACTTCAGATGACAAAAGGCTTGTTTTCTGAATCGCCTCGAATCTGTTTGCAGCAGCAGTGAATTCGATTTTTTCGTTTATATAATCTTGTTTTATTTTCTCGATATCCGCTTTTAGAAACGCTTCGATCTCGGACTCCTTTTCTAAATCTCCCTTTATTTCTTGTTCATATACTTCAACGGCATTTCCATATTTATTATCTTGTATCGCCTTTTTGAATGCAGCGACCGGATTGCTGCTTAAAACAATGAATAGGATTCCTGCGACGATCAAAATGGCCAGAGCTCCCCCAATAATCAGCCACTTCGTATTAATCGTTATTTTTGTTTCTGCTTGAGCTGTTTTTACTTTTGTACCGCATTTATTACAAAATAAACTGTTTTCCGGTATTGGCGTCCCACATTTTCTGCATTCCATTTTAGATCCCCTTTTCCAGCATATTATCATTAATCATAGTCTATATGTACTGTTCGGCAGAATATGGGAAATTCCTTCATAGAATGCAACCTCTAGTAGCTCTTTAACTATTGTAAAAACATTTCTTTTTAGACGAAGGGATAGCTCTTTTTGCTTATATCTCCTCCAAAAGTAGGAGAGCTCCCCGATTCCTAAATTTCGACAAAATTTGATAGGCAGAAAATGTGACGAACTTCCTTAATTTTCATAGTGTTTTAGCACCAAGTTTTCCAGTTTTTTGTTTGGAAAAATGCCCCTTTCAATCTATTTACATTGGATTGTTAGAATAAGACAATAAATTAAATCTTTTATTTATTCAAAGATACATAATTGAACAGTGTATAGGTAAAAAGTACCTTGTTTGACAAAATACTACTTTTTAATTTAGTATCTTTCTATGAATTGGCAGCCAAAGAAAGGGGACGATATGAGAAGCTCGATAAAGCCGGCGATCATCTTTTATTTTGTCATCTCAATGCTAGTTTTTTATGTTTTTAACAGGGTTGCTCTTATCTTGGAAGGAACTCAAGGGAATATTGCCCAAAACTTGAATTCTACTGTCGACGCGATCATAAACTCGTTTACGAATCAACCTTTTATGCTTGGGATCACCAAGCCAAGCCTGCTGGCAGGTTTGTGCGGGGCGGCTCTTGTTGGGTTGGCTTTTTTGTATAACGTCATAGGATCCAAGAAATATATGCGAGGGATCGAGCATGGATCGGCAAAATGGGGGACGAAAAGGGACATCGCTTCTTTCGTGAATAAGGACGATGAGGACCAAAACATAATTTTATCAGCCACTGAAAAACTCAGTATGACCAAAGCCAGGAAGTTTGAGCATGACCGCAACAAAAATGTGCTGGTCATTGGCGGGAGCGGCTCGGGAAAAACGTTTTCCCATATCAAGCCGAACCTTATGCAGCTTCACAGCTCGTATGTTGTGACCGACCCGAAAGGGACGCTGCTGCCCGATACCGGTCATCTGTTTGCCGAGAATGGTTATGAAATAAGGAGCTTCAACACGATCAACTTTAAGAAGTCGATGCACTATAACCCGCTTGCATACATAAGCAATGAAAAGGATATTTTGAAGCTTGTCAATGTGTTGATCGAAAATACGAAAGGCGAAGGCCAGCAGAGCGGCGAAGATTTCTGGGTCAAAGCAGAGAAGCTTTGGTATAGTGCCGCGATCGGATATTTGTTCTATGAAGCACCGCTTAAGGAGCGAAATATTCCGGCGCTCGTAAGCATGCTGGACATGAGCGGGGCCAAAGAGCATGACGAGGATTTTCGAAGCCCGATGGATCTTATGTTCGAGGAGCTGGAGAGGCGCAAACCGGACTGCTTTCCGGTCAGACAATACAATAAGTTCAAACAGGCTGCCGGAAAAACGCTAAAGTCCATACTGGTCTCATGCGGCGCAAGGATGGCTCCTTTTGACATTCAAGAGCTGAGGGAGATCATGAGCTATGACGAACTGCAGCTTGATGAAATCGGCGACCGTAAAACGGCCTTTTTCGTTATCATGAGCGATACAGACAATACATACAGCTTTATTGTGGCCATGCTGTTTTATCAAATGTTTAATCTGCTGTGTGATAAAGCGGATGACCAGTACGGAGGACAGCTGCCGGTTCATGTCCGCTGCATGCTGGATGAATTCGCGAATATAGGGAAAATTCCGAATTTCGAGAAATTAATCTCTACGATCCGCAGCAGGGAAATATCAGCGACTATTATTTTACAGTCCTTGTCCCAATTGAATTCGATTTATAAAGAGGATGCAGAGACGATTATCGACTGCTGTGACACCCTGTTGTTTCTTGGCGGAAAGTCGACTAAAACGACCAAGAGCATTTCGGAAATGATCGGCAAGACGACGATCGACAACCAAAATGTGAATGAAACAAAAGGGCAAAATGCCAGCTACAGCCTTAACAATCAAGTACTGGGCAGAGACTTGATCGATGCATCTGAAATCGGGCGTTTGCGAAGAGAGGAATGCCTTGTGCTGATGTCCGGCTTGCCGCCATTCAAAAGCTTAAAATACAATACGGCCAAACATAAAAGATTTCGCTATCTTGCCGATAGCGGCAAGCAAGGGAAATTTGAAATTGTTGGCCATGAAGTCGTTAGCGCCGAGGGGTTGAACGATTTTTCAGGTGCTTGGAATACAAATCAATCAAAGATGAATTGAAAAGGAGAAAAAAATTATGGATTTACTTGATGATGTACTGAAATTGGTAACCAAATTCGCCATTATTGGCGGCGGCCTTTGGCTGGTATGGGGCGTTGTCGTTCTGGCCGGCGGATTAAAAGATAAGAATGGCCCTGCTTTGCAGTCCGGGATCTGGCAAATTGTCGGCGGAGGAATGATCATTGCTGCAGCAGCTCTCTTTGCGAACGTTACAGCAGCCTAAACAACTCAAATAGATATTGGGGGAGGCTGGTTGCTGCTGGCCGCCCCTTTTTTATGACTGCAGAGGAGTTGGTGCTAAGTTGACAGATGCCATTTTAGAGGTGTTGAAGTGGATCAATGATATGCTGCTGGGCATGGCGACAGAGGGTTCAGATCTAACCGGGACGCTGAATGCATTTATGCCTGAACTTTATAAATATTGCGTTACGATTATGGATAATGTGGTGAAGCCAGTGGCCTACACGGTGCTAGCCTTGTTTTTCGTCCTTGAATTGTACAAGGCGAGCATCCGCACGGACGGCATGGGGGGCAGCGCCAACAATTTAGGGGCGGAAATTGTATTTCGTGTCCTGTTCAGGATGGTGCTGTGCAAGCTTGCGGTAGATAGCGTTTCGCTGATCCTGAATGCTATATATGATGCTACCACCCATCTCACTACGGGGATTGCGGGTGTAGTAGGGAGCAGCACTCCGTCCGGCGGGATTGATCTCGCTGCCATAGAACCGATGATTGATGAATTGGGCTTTTGGAAGCAGCTGGTCACTTTAATTATTTGCATGATTATATTTTTGGTCGTACTCGTGGCCGTCACGATATCTTACATTATCATCGTAGCCCGGTTTATCGAGTTGTATGTTTATTTCACCATATCACCGATACCTCTTGCCACTTTGCCTAACGAAGAAATGTCCCAGATCGGCAAGAGCTTCCTGAAATCATTTGCAGCGGTGTGCCTGCAGGGGACGCTTATTTTTCTCGTTCTATCGTTCCTGCCGGCCATATTCAATGCGATGGCTTCGGGAGCAGATAATTATGCGAACCTTTGGGGCAGCCTCATCGGTGTATTGGGATATGCGATTGTTCTAATCATAGCCATAATGTCGACCGGAAGATGGGCAAAGGCAATATCTAACGCGATGTAGGATAGGAGGGGGCAAGTTGGCCATTGAAGTCAGAATACCTAAAGAAATTACGGAGTATAAGGAAAAGATTTTATTCGGCCTGTCCATCCGGCAGCTTATATGTTTCAGTGCCGCCATTGTACTGTCCATCGGCTCTTATATGCTGCTGACTAAGGTGTTCTATCTATCGATGGACGCGGCAAGCTATGTCATTATTATCGAATCGATTCCCTTGATGGCCATTGGTTTCGTGAAGAAAAACGGCTTTCCATTTGAAAAGTATTTTGCATTGTTTCTAAGGCACAGGATTGGCCGAAATAAACTACTGTATCGAACGGAGCTGTTGATTGACAAAATTACTGACCCCAATAAGGAATCAGAAAGGAAATCGAAATATGCTTGGATTTTTGAAAAAGAAGAAGGTGCAGTCAGCGGACAGCCAAAACCAAACCGAAGAGAGCAAAAGCTCAACAAAACCATCAGAGAGTGCGAAATCTTTACGGTTACAAAAGCAGGCCGCAAAGCAAAGAGCAAAGCAGCAATCCGAAAAATTAAGAAAGCTCGACAGGACTATAGAGCAGCAAAACGCAGACTTAAGAAAGAGGCTAAAGAAAGAAGCCGCTCCGAAATCGGTTCAACAGCAAATTAAATATAAGCGAATGTTTGAGGACGGTATCTGCGAAATTGTTGAAGGGCTGTACAGCAAGACGTTCAAATTTTCCGACATTAACTATCAGACGGCCAAACGCGAAGAACAAGTAGACATTTTTAGCCGTTATTGCGAAGCATTGAATTATTGCGATCCTTCGGTCATGCTGCAGATCACTATTTTGAACCGACGGATCGACAAGGATGTGTTCAAACAAAATATGTTCTCTACTTTTACCGGGGACGCTCTTGATGAATACCGCAGAGAAATGAACTCGATGCTTGCGGACAAAGCGCTGGAAGGACAGAACAGTATTTTGCGGGAGAAGTACTTAACCTTTTCCACGTATGCAACGGCGTATCATACAGCAATACCTATTCTGGCGAGACTCGAAACGGATCTGGTCGGACATTTCAAGGCTCTTGGCTGCGAGACCCAAACCTTATCCGGGATGGAACGGCTGGAGCTTCTACATAATCAATTGAGGCCGGATGAGCGGTTTATGTTTACATATGATCATCTTATTGAGAGCAGCTTGACTACGAAGGATGCGATTGCACCGGACAGTCTGAACTTTGCGGAAAAAGATATTTTCGAGTTTGGAAATTACTCGGGGCAAGTACTTTATTTGAAAGACCTGCCGCCTGACTTGTCGGATAAGCTCATCTCCGAGCTGTCAGACCTGCCCATCGATATGACCGTGACCATACACATCAAAAGTGTGGAGCAGGACAAGGCTTTTTCACTTGTGAAACAAAAAATCAGCTTCATGGAACAGCAAAAAATCGATGAGCAAAAAAAGGCGCTCAAAGCCGGTTATGACGTCGATATGATTCCATACGAGTTAAGGTATAGCTTGAATGAAGCGGAAGAATTGCTTGACGATTTACAGAACAAGAACCAGCGGATGTTCAAGGTCACATTGACCGTCTACACCTTTTCGGAAGATGTGGATACGTTAAACGATAATGTTTATCAAATTATGGCGACCGCCCGCAAAAACAATTGCAAAATGTCACGGTTGGACTACCTGCAGCGTGAAGCGATGAACAGCGTCATGCCCGTCGGCCGCAATCATGTGGAGATTGAACGTACACTGACGACCGCCAGTACGGCCATCTTTATCCCTTTTACGACACAGGAGCTGTTTCAAAATGGCGGGATGTACTATGGATTAAACGCGTTATCCCGCAACCTGATCTTCTTTGACCGGAAGACGCTGAAGGCGCCCAATGGCGTCATTCTCGGTACGCCGGGGAGCGGTAAATCTTTCGCCGCCAAGCGGGAAATGGTTAACGTATTGCTCAATGACCCGAACTCCGAAGTGCTCATCATTGACCCGGAGCGGGAATATACATCGCTGGCGCAAGGCTTTGACGGTGAAGTCATTCATATTTCGGCCGGCAGCAAGGCTCACATCAATCCGCTGGATATTACGATGGACTATGCGGACGAGGATGATCCGATTTTGCTTAAAGCAGAATTTGTGTTGTCGCTATGCGAACTGCTTGTCGGCGGGAAGCAGGGCTTGACGGCCGCGCAAAAGACGGTCATTGACCGGGCATGTAAGCTTACATATCAGCCTCATTTCATGAATCCGGCCAAAAACCCGGTGCCTACGCTGAAAGATTTTTACCAGACGCTCTTGAATCAGCCGGAGCAGGAGGCGCAGAGCCTGGCTTTGTCCTTGGAATTGTATATTAACGGTACACTCTCTGTATTTTCCCATCCGACAAATGTCGATACCCAAAAACGGCTTGTTGTATACGATATTCGTGATTTGGGCAAGCAGCTGCGGACAATGGGAATGCTGATTGTTTTGGACCAGATATGGAACCGGATTACTCAGAACCGGGCGATTGGGAAAAGAACCTGGATCTATATCGATGAATTCCAGCTGCTGCTAGTGAATGAATATTGCGCGAACTATTTCTTCGAATTATGGTCACGGGCAAGAAAATGGGGAGCGATCCCGACGGGAATTACTCAAAACGTGGAGACCTTGCTGCTATCTGATCTTGCCCGCCGCATGTTGTCCAACAGTGACTTCATCATGATGCTGAATCAGGCGACATCGGACCGGATGGAACTAGCAGGGCTGCTGAACATCAGTAACAAACAGCTGTCTTATGTAACGAATAGTGAAGCCGGGCATGGACTATTGTTTGCCGGAAAGAGCATTATTCCGTTTATCGATAATTTCCCTAGGGAGACACAACTGTACAGAATGATGACCACGAAGATCGAAGAAGTGATTGAAGCAAATGAGAGCAAGGACAATGAAGAAGCCGGTGAAGATGTCGGATAAAGGCAGATTCATACAGTGGCAGATTCCTATTGTAAGAAACTCGTGCAACGGTAGATTCATACTATGGAAGATTCATGCAACGGCAGCTTCATATGAAGGCACATTTATGCCAAGTTAGAGCATTCAAAGGGGGAGGAAGGTATGAATAAGGTATTCAGGGTGGTTGATAGCAACCAAGCTATTCATGAGGATAAAACCGGTATTCATAAGGAAGCCGTCCGCACCTCTTTGAATCATTCTGTGAAAGACCAGATGATCAAGACGCGCCATTATACGGGTGGACGCAGGGCAACGAGGACCGCAGGATCAGCCGGGAGTTACCGGAAATACAAAAGCTTCAAGAGCAGCGGTGCAAGCAACGACACCCGGCAAGAGGACGGTTATTCAGCCGAGTCATCCCCTAACAAGGCGGGTGAATCCCCGAGGACAGCCCGCCGCTATTCTACTAATAATAATAGAAATAGAGGGAACAGCATCGGCGGAGCTTCGGCCGGAGCCCCCGTAGCCGGAACAATCCATACGTTGATTAACCCCGACAAGAGCGGGATGAACAGCACCCTGGTAAATGATGCATTCGGGGAAACTGTGATCAAAAAGATGATCAATGCGACTGCATCTGAAGCGCACCAGCATAAAGTATCTGGAACACAGGAATCTAAAGGAATCATCCGATCCGCAGGCCGCTCATTATCGAGGGGGATTCAATCGGCAGTAGTGGATGAGGATCAAGATATGGCGGGGAAAACACGTCAGCAAGCATCCAAATACGGTTATCGGGCAGGCAAATATTCGGTCAAGGCTGGCAAAAACGCTGCGAGGGGAGCGTATCGGTTTGCCAGATACTCCAGGCAGCTATCCAAGGAAGTGCGTGCAGGCAACCTTACGGGCAAGGAAGCAAATTTATTGAGACTTAGGCGGGGAGCAGGCTCTCTATACACCGGCATGGCCTCCATCGGCAAAGTTGTTAAAGCTGAGGCAGTCAAGGGAGTTCAAGAATTCGAAGGCTCGGACGATCTGGGGATTCAGGCTTTCACCAAATCAAGAGATGCCATATTAAAAACGAAGCGCACTGTGCATACGGGAAGAAGAACAGCGAAGTCCGTCAAAACCGGCGTCAAGGGAACGGCAAGAATGGTGCAAAAGAGTGCGATCAAAGTACAACAGGCAGCCAAATATATCGCTGCCGTAGCTAGAAAGGCTGTTGCCAATCCCGTATTTGTGAAAGCCGCCGGTCTGCTGGCTTGTATTATTTTCGTTGCGGCCCTGGTCATGAGCGTTGCGTCAGCGGTTTCTTCGATTATTCCTGCGATTTCACTGAAAAGCGAGGATAAGGAGCTTACCAAAACATATAAATATGTTACCGAGCTGGATGCAAGATTGACGAAAGAAATACAGGACATCCCTAAAGAGACTCGAAATGTCGATCAGTTTCATTACTATGTGAACGGGTATGAAGTTAATCCTGCAAGTATCGTTTTCTCCACCGAAGCTGATTTGATCCTGTTATTTTTTGATACGAAATATGATGACTACGCTTTTGATAAGTGGATATACGGCCTTTTTGGAGGAACCAACGTTCAGTCGGAGGTCGATAAACTCCATAATACCCTTTACAACTATACGACGGAAAGATGGAAAGAGGAAATCGAGCATACAGGCACCGATGAGAACGGAGAATCGTATAGCTACACTGAAACCATTTGGCATCTGGACGTTAACATACATATGGAAAGCTTCAGTACATACTTGAACAGGAACATAGACACCCTGCTTAGCAAAGACGAGCAGTCCAGAATGGAAGCCTTGCAAACCGTTGGAGTTTACACTGTCAAAAAAGAACTCGGCAACCCGTTCAAGGATAAGCCCTGGGGGATTTCATCCCGCTTTGGCTGGCGGTTGCATCCGATCTCAGGCGAGCTGTCAGAGCATAATGGGATTGACATCGCCATGGAAGGCGGTACGCCTATTAATAATGTGTTGTACGGCAAAGTGACTACCGTCGCTTATGATGAAAACGGGTACGGCAACTACGTAGTTGTAACCTGGGGCGAAAGAGAAGTGCTGTACGCTCATATGAGCAGCGTTGCCGTATCGGCAGGACAGACGATCCTTAAAGGGGACATCGTTGGATATGTCGGCAGCACAGGCAGCAGTACCGGAAACCACCTTCATATTGAATATAAGAAAAAAGGATATCTTCTAAATCCTCAATTTTACCTGGATGGAGCAACGGCTGGAGCTGGCATACCAAGCGAGGGTTATTCTGATCTGATCGCGTATGCCGAACAGTATTTGGGTTTGCCGTATCTGTTTGGCGGTTCTGCACCGCCTAGATTCGATTGCTCCGGATTTATATGCTGGGTTTACACGAACTCCGGAACCCGCAACTTGCCGCGGACGACAGCGCAGGGAATTTACAACCAGACTACCCCGATTAGGGAGAGCGAGGCTCAGCCGGGGGATCTTGTATTTTTCCATAATACGTATGACAGTCCGAATCCAATTACACACGTTGGAATCTATGTAGGGAATGGGCAGATGCTCCATGCGGGAGACCCGATCCAGTACACATCGTTCCATACTTCCTATTGGCAAAAGTATAATCCGGTGTTTGGAAGATTGAAATAACTTTCCAAGATATATAGGAGGCGCATTATGCATCACAATAAGAAATCAATTTTACTTATATTTATAGCAGCTGTATTCCTAGTAATCATTACCGCATGCTCCAAGGGGAGCAGCTCCAAAATTGTCGGCACCTGGTATAGCGACCGCCCGGATAACGATATCCTTACCTTATCCAAAGAGGGAAGGTACACTTCTTCGGTATGGCTTGCACCAGGAGCCTATACGGTAGAGGGCGATGTACTTCGGCTTACTGACTCCTTCGGTACAACGAAGGAATTGCTTATCCAATCGCATGAATCTGGACAGGTGCTATTTTATGAGAATGAGCCGCTGTCGCGTACTTACTTCTCATCGCAGGAACTAGCCCAGGAAAGCCTGGAGGCCAACAAGCCGAAGGAGCTAACTCCAGAAGAGCTTCAGACATTGGTGGCTGGGGAGATCATCCCGGGGGAGTGGATTAGTTACGATGAGAGCACCGATCTTGTGATTACGGATAAGGAGATAACCCTGAATTATCATGGAGCAAAATTGAAAAGCGGAGAACTCATCGGTGCTGAAACTGTCTTGTATTCTTATGTTATCAAAGAGATAACACAAACACTGGATATGTTAACGAAATTAACTATCTTGTAAAGATGGATTTGACAGAAATAGGTGGTGAGCATATTTATAGAATCAATACAATGAGAATTACTAAAAATAAATCTGGTTCTTATAGATTTGCCACTAACTCTTTTCCATATAGCGTTGCATTTGATAAAGTCAGCCCTGCTGAGTAATTGGAGGTGAAGAGCTGTTGGCTTATCAATTAGTAGACGGAGTATACAAATACACCGAAAGCCCAAGCAAGGAAGCAGTCGCATGGCAGGGATACGACGATTTCCCCGGTATCGATCAATATAAAGATACAATCATCAAGGCTGGAACCGAATTGGTTAAATTGGAGCCTTCCAGGTCAGGGTACTTTACGACCCGCGAAGTGTATGAGAGTCTTAGAAAAGAAGGAAAAGTGTCAGCGATTGAAATGAGCGAAGGCTTGCAGGTGGCGCCTTGGATGAACCCAAGAACCAATCAGTATGAATACAGGTCTAAAGTTTCTTTTACGGTTTTGGAACACGATATCGTGGCAGCTTACGGAGAACAAACTTTGGCTAACCAGGAGTATGGCGAAGGCAAATTTGTTCAAATTTACATAGCAGGCTATGATGGTGTCAACAGAGAGAATAATGAAAGTTTTGGGCTGAAGGAGATTGGCAGTGAAGAGCTGAGTGATAATGTTATTAGTAAACAAGAATGGGGAATTATTCAAGATAAACATGAACAACATTTACTAAAACGTGATCTGTTTTGTTATCAGAAATGTAAAGATGATTTGTCTGCTCTGATGTATGAAACCAGTGATGCTAGTGTAAGAGATTTCTGTGAAACACAATTACAAGAAATAAATTCATGTATTAGTGAATACACAGAAGACATAGAACAAAGCAACGAGATTATCGGCCTTTTAAATGCCCCTACTTATGATGAGAAGAATAGTTATCTTAATAGTAAAACAATATATAGAGAGAGCGGAGAACAAACTGAGAAGAAAATAGATGAATTAAACAAGAATCTAATGAAAAAAATTGAAGGAGAGTTACTTAAACCCGCTGATCAAAGAAAAATGAAAGTCGACCAACTGCTACAGCCATATAATTTGAATCATTTTATTCAAGTTAGCAGAAAAATTTGTAATCTGGAAGCTGAAATGAATCATATTAATTCAACATCATCTATAGTCAGGCGAATGGAGTTATTCAAAAAGTGTTCATCTTTGTTAGACATGCAAAAGGATATCATTAGAAATAATACAGGACTTAGTAAAATTAATATTATTTCCTTAGCAAAAGGCTCGGTCATAGAAAGATAAATTGAGGGAGGATGTAATAATGATTGATTTAACAACAGGAAGATTTGTTTTAAGAGAAGGAGTCGAATTATTTCCAGGTATGACACGAAAGGAATTCTTCGAGTCTCCCTTATATAAAACGGAATTATTTCATGAATCGGATAAAGATGACCTGAAGAATTACAGTTATTTTTTAAAAACACAAAACATCGATGGTTTTGAAATGAGTATTAATATTGTTGTTTCTAGCTATGATTATGTAACAAGAATTGAACTTACGCGCCCGGATTTTTACAATTGGCCGGATTGGCCAACCGATGTTACAGAAGAGGATTATGCTTACGCCATCAAAAAATATAACGATGAATTCCTCCAGCATCAAGTTCAGGGAAGTATACGTGAAGGAAACGAAATAAGCTTCAGAAGTAGCTGGGGTTCTATAACTTCTTCCATCAATTTAAGGCATACGCCTAAAGTAATGATCACTATTCGCTATAGGGAAGTTCCATTTCTAAAAGCGAAAGGTATGACATTTGGACATATCGATATTTTCGGAAATACAAATCACAATAAATGAAACTGATAGTTTATTGAGATCTTTCGAAAGGGGCTTTTAATGATCGACTTAACAACAGGAAGATTTGTATTAAAAGAAGGAGTCGAATTATATCCGGGCATGACAAGGGAGGATTTCTTCAAGTCCCCCTTATATCAAACGGAATTGTATCATGAATCAGATAAGGATAATCCCAAGAAACCCAATTACTTTTTAAAGACCCAAATGATAGATGGGTTTGAAATGAGTATCAACATCCATGTTTCACATTATAATTATGTCGATGAAATAAAACTTACGCGCCCGGATTTTTACGATTGGCCGGATTGGCCAACTGATGTTACAGAAGAGGATTACGCTTACGCCATTAAAAAATATAATGATGAATTCTTGCAGCATCAAATCCAAGGGAATCATCGAGAAAGCAATGAACTGTGGTTCCAATATGATTGGGGCTCCATAACTTCTTCCATCAATTTAAGGCATTCGCCCAAGGTGATGATCACTATTCGGTATAGGGAAGTCCCCTTTTTAGAAGCGAAGGGTATAAGATTTGATCATATCGATATTTACGGAGATAACGACTAGAAGAAGTGAACCTAGGAACGTTGATCGCAAGTTGATCGCAAATGATTTACTGAGGAGGAGAATATGCAGCATCGTACAAAGGCAATATTTATCGCTGCTGTCGCGGCGTTAGCCGTTATCGTCCTGCTTGTGGTGGCCATCATCAAAAATGGGAGAGATAACATTACGAATGATGCCCAAAGCACTGGCCTCAATGCAGGCGTTAATGAAGGAATTAACGCAGACCTTAATGCAGGAATCAATTCAGAAGGTAATGCAGGTGAAACTGCTGGTTTAATTGACGCGGCGGAAGCTGATGCCACCGCCAATACCATGCAAGCTGTGAAGGACAGCAACGGTGAGGTCAAAGTGATAGGCACTTGGTATAGCGACCGCTCGGATAAGGATACAATCACATTTTCTGACGATGGAAGCTACATTTCGTCCGCTTGGCTGGCTCCTGGCCAATATGAGGTTAAGGGGGAGGTCATTACCCTGACCGACACTTTCGGCACGGCCAAGGAATTCATCGTAAAAACGCAGGGCGCGGCAATCGTACTTTTTTCAGATAATAAGACCTATTCGCATACATACTATATGACCGAAGAACTGGCTGAGCAAAGCTTGAAGGGGAAACAACCCGATGGCGGGACGCTGCAGGAATACTACAGGGAGACCATTAACCAGCTTCTTCCCGGAAGCTGGATTAGTACCGACGAAACGACGGAGGTTGTTTTCTCCGCCCAAGGCTTCATTGTAAAAGATTATGAGGGGAAATTAAAAAAGGCAGATAAGAACGCCGTACCTAAGGCTAATTATGCATTTACCATCACGGAGATCACTTCTACAGAATCCCACTATCTCGTCACGATGGACGTCACCGATCTCGATCACAAGCAAACCTTCACTTTAGAACACATCAAAATCTTCGAGAACGAAGCAGGTTCATACACACTTTATAACAAATCTTTTCCTTATGCAGATACGTTGGATAAGTCGGGACCGGTAGCCATAAGCGGTTCTTTGACAGATCCCAACCGGTATAAAGGAAAGGTGACAGTGGTGCCGAACGTGGTCACTGAGGAAGAAAGAGCCGCTATCAAAAAAGGCTTCATTGGAACGTGGAAAGGATCGGTTGATCCGGCAAGGGACGGGAATGTGCTGCATCAGACCTATGTTTTTAAATCAGACGGGACCTATTCGATGTCTTACGAAGGCCATAAAGAAACTGGAACCTACAAGCTGAAACATGATTACGAAGACGATCTCTTTCCCCATACACTTATTTTGACTACTGGGGGGACGACAGCAGAGAAAATATTTAATTATAATGAAAGCGATAAGATCATTAGATTCTATGACATGAAGATGCCCGAGCTAAAGAAACAATAATCATCGATGCAGCAGGCCATGACGACCTGCCGAAAAGGACGGAAAATCATATGAAAATTCATTATTTTCAAAGATACCACTCTAAAGAAAATGTCACGACGGGAAATGCCATGCTGCTGCTATCGAGGCTGTATCATTTTTCGTCCAGTAAATTTCATACGTTCATTAAAAGTTTAGTTGGCGGCGATATCCAAAATTTCGAAACGGGCATTATTTTTGATATGCAAATTAAAAGCAAGGGTTCTGTGCCGGATGGGCAAATCAAGCAGAACAGTTTCAATGTTGTCATTGAAACCAAACTGGGCAAGGATTTCGACATCAACCAGGTGAAACAACACCTGAAGACTTTCAAGGAAGAGGATTATCAAGTTATGCTCACGCTTAGCCCCTATCCGCTGTCAACGCAGCAGGAGACGGAAATTCGGCAGGCGATTGAGACCGAGAACCAAACATTTCATAAAAATATAAAGCATGTGCATTCCACATTTGAACGCATCATTTCATTAGTAAGCGATGTGATAGATGAGCGCGACTATGAATTCAACGATATTCTTAACGACTACAGGGAATATTGTTCGCATGAAGGTCTGTTGTCCAATCGCGACCAGATGATGAGAACAGTCCCGGTAGGCAGGACCTATGATGATAATTTAAAATACAAGCTATACTACGATCCCGCAGCCAGAGGATATTCAGAGCATGGATATATCGCGCTGTATAAGGAGAAAGCGATTAAAGCCGTCGGTAAAATCGTCAACATTGTTGAAGCCGATGAAGTGAACGGGCAGCTAATCGTTAAATCGCAAACCGCTGCCCTCACTCCAGAGCAACAGAATAATATTCTGGAAGCCATTAACAGTTCCCGGGGATATGGGTGGAAGGTGGAGAAGGATCATAAGTTTTTCTGTGTGGATGAATTTGTGGAAACCAACTTTGCCAAAGCAAGCAAATATCCTTTGCAGGGAACGAAATTTTTTAATATAGAGGAACTGCTTGGCCCTACAGCCGAAAAATCATCACGCAATATCGCAAAATTGTTAGACGGCGAAGCGTGGCATTAATCATATTACAAACCTCCCTATTACGCAGGGGAGGTTTTGTAATTTTCCAGAGTAATCTCCTTATTGCACAGGTCATCGAAGTAATCCTCGTGATCAATAAAAATACAGATGCTGTCCTTGAATTCGGTAGCAAGGAGATTTCTTATCCATTGCTTGGCAGCAACGTCCAAATGAGCAGCGATCTCATCAAACAAAAAGATGTGTGCATCCCTTAGTAGAGCCCGGGCAATCGCAATACGCTGAATTTCCCCTCCAGAGAGCTGGCTGCCGTTCTCCCCGATGGCGGCATCCGGCTTGTCCTTCATTTTGGCGATCGTCTTCTCCAGTCCCGTTAGATGAATTACTTTGTCGAGCTTCGCTTCATCGGCGTGTTCCATGCCGTATTTAATGTTGTTTTCAATCGTGTCATTGAACAGAAATATTTTCTGTGAAACGACAGCAACGCGCTGTCTTAATGATTTTCGGGAGATCTCTTTGATGTTCATATCGTTCAGCAGAATATCCCCTTCTGTACAATCGTACAAACCCATAAGCAATCTGAAAATGGTCGTTTTCCCTGTGCCGTTCTCTCCCTTGATCATAAGCCGGTCGCCCCTCCCCAATCTGAAGGAAAGATCACGGAAAAGCGTTGCCCCCTGCGTATATCCAAAGCCTGTACGGAGGAAAGCTACGCTGTGAATATCACCGATTTGCGGCTTGCCGGCATCCTGCTCATCTTCGATCGTTTCCTCAAGAAAGATTTTAAGCCGCTGCAAGCTGATCAGAGCGGGCTGCAGCGTGAGGGCAGTGCTGGAAATGGTTTGAATAGGCGTATACAGCTTGGGTGAATAGCTTAGAAAAATCATATACACCCCGATCGTCAAGCTGCCGTTGATGATCCACGGTCCGCTGGCGATAATCAACAGCACCGTTGAAAGGGAGCCGAGGAGGATCAACAGTTCCAGGCCCAGTGAATAATGAAGGGACTGCCTTACATTGGCTTTCATTAAGCTTTGCGTAGCTGCATTGATTTGCTGCGCTTCCTTATCCTCCAGCGACAGGTTTTTGACCTCTTCAATCCCGCTGACCGATTGCTGGATTTTGCTGTTGAGCTGTGCGCTTTTCTCGGCAATTTCTTTGGTGATTTTAGCGATGGACCCCATCAGCCGGGTGGAAATCAAATAGTATAGTGGAATGAGCAAGCACATAATCAGAGTTAACGGAACGCTGTACAGAAACAAAATTACGAGCACGCCCGCTAACTCAAAAAAACCGAGCACGCTTTTAAAAGTATTGGCTGAAAATAGCCCGGTTAAATGGTTCACTTCATTTAACCGGGAGGTAATATAGCCGCTCTCTTTATAGTTATAGAAATCTAAGGGATACTTGAACAATTTCTGTGAAATCTCTTCTCTGATATTGTAAATAATTCCCTGACTCATCCTAGTAAATATAAAAGTGGAAATATAGTTCAAAATGCTCCTGCATATATAGACGGCGCCCAGAAGCAAGCCATAGCCCAGCACGATCCTGTAATTGTTCCCCAGCAGGCCATCATCAAATATCCGCTGGATTAGAAAAGCCGGAATCAAGCCTATTAAAGTGAGAACAATTAAAATAAGAAAAGCTCCAGCCATTTGGCGTTTAAACAGCCTGCTATATTTCCAAATCAATCGCAGGTTATTCCGCATAATACGTTCTCCATCTTCTGTTTTAGATTAATTTCATTTTATAACCAGTTGTTAAAGGATGCCTATGATAAAAATGACAATATATTATGGTGACTTAGGAATGATTAGGGCTGCAGCGGTTTATCTTTATGATCTTCAACCCAATAATCGTAGTATTCATTTACCCATGTGGAACCGTCGAAATATTCAACATTTTTAACACAAGCAATGATTTTTACTATTTTGGATTCAAACAATTCCCACTTTTTATTGCTTCCGTGTTTTTCTCCAGGTTGTATCGTAGCTTCAGCAACCCCCTCTCTTAAAAAAGACTCGTTCAGCAAACCGAATTTGACAGGATAGTTATCTTTATCAAATCCCATGTACCCGATTCTATACTTTTTAACGACTTTATCCGTGTTGTTCTGGACGATCACTTGGGCCATTTGATCAAATATATAGTCATCTACAATCCGCGTTTCTACAACGCTAAGCTCTTGATTCGCCTTTAATTCTTCTACTTTTTCCTTGCGTTCCACCGCCAGCTTTTCCTTATTCTGATTTTCGTAGACCGATTTTTTTGCCGCCAGCTCCGAGTCGTTTGGCATAATGTCTAGCGCATCATTGATGGCAGAAATTGCGTGCTCAAACTGTTGTTCGGAAGCAAGCTGCTGTGCATCGCTCAAGACGGCCGCTTGGTAATCAGACGATGCTTTGCGGATCAGTTCCTGGGCTTGATCATATTGAGGATCGGAGTCGATCACCTTGGTGAATTCCATAATCGCTCCCTTCATGTTCTGATTTTGCATCAGCTCTTCCCCTGATTTAAATGCGACCCTCGAATCATTAAGATCGTTCATCTCCGCTTGAGCCGCACTAACTTCTGCGGTAAGAAGGTTCGTCTTCTTAATCGCTTCTAGTCTGCTTGCTGCCGCATTGAAATCCGCCTTTTTGTTAATGAAGTCTTGTTTGATTTGCCCGATTTCCGCTTGCAGAAAGGCCACAACCTCTGTTTCCTTATTCAGATCCCCCTTGATTTCATTCACATAAACTTCAATAGCCTCTCCATATTTGTTGTCCTGTATTGCATTTTTAAAAGTACTCACGGAATTATTTCTTTGGGAAAAAATGAAAAACAGCACGCCTGCAACAATCACAATTGCAAGAGCACCGCCCATAATTAGCCATTTCATTTTATTCGTTTTTAATTTTCCGCTTGAATCCGGGCTGCCGACTTTTGCCCCGCATTTTTTGCAAAACAAACTGTCCTCCTGCAGCGGCATCCCGCATTTTTTACAATCCATCATTAAACTCCCTTTCATTGTGTAGTTGTGGAAAAATAGGCAAAATATATAATTCAACAAATATTTGCTTAATCCTTCTAGGTGTTCATTCCAACTGGAAACAATTCATTTACAAATTTGAGAAATTTTATTTATAACACTCGTTTATACTAAGCAAGCATACTGCACCTGGAAATTAACTGAAAAGGGGAAATACACTTTGTGTGGATTCGTATCCATTTTTAATAAAAATCAGGTTCCTGTAGACCCTGGAGAGCTCTTTAATATGACGAACGTAATTGCCCATCGCGGACCAGACGATGAAGGGATATTTGTGGAAGAGCATATCGGCCTGAGATTCAGACGCTTGAGCATGCTTGACCTTGAGCAGGGGGCACAGCCAATGGGAAATCAGACTCAAGAAGTGTGGGTCGTGTTCAATGGCGAGATTTATAATTATCAAGAGCTGAAGCAGTCGTTGGCGGCTAAAGGCCATGTATTTTATACACGATCAGATACAGAAGTATTGTTACGGTTATATGAGGAAGTGGGAACGGAATGTCCGAAATATTTGCGAGGCATGTTTGCTTTTACGATTTGGGATAAAAGACAACAGCTGATGTTTTCCGCCCGTGATCATTTTGGCGTTAAGCCGCTATATTATAGCGATACTCCTCGGGGATATATTATCGGTTCGGAGATCAAATCGTTCTTCGCCACAGAACAATGCGCGCGCGAGGTAGACGAAGATGCACTATATCATTATTTGACATTTCAGTACGTGCCCGAGCCTGCCACGATGTTCAAGTCGATCAACAAGCTGAAGGCGGGGCACGCGATGACGATTACGCAAAAAGGCCTTACGATCCACCCCTACTTTGAAGTGCAGTTTAATCCGGACGAAGCCCGGTCTTTTGGGGATTTAGTTGAGGAAGCCCGGGCGGTTATCACCGAATCGGTCCGTCTGCACAGAAACTCGGATACGAAGCGGGGGACGTTTTTATCCGGAGGAATTGACTCCAGTGGCTTAGCTGCGCTGCTGCATAACTTGGAGAACCCAAACCTTCTCCGTCGGATTTGATCTATCCGGCTATAGCGAATTGGACGAGGCCCGGAGAACAGCCCAATATTTAGGAACGGAGCATCACGAGATATGCATTGGCGCGAAGGAATATATGGACGTGCTGCCTTCGTTGATGTGGCATATGGACGAACCGGTGGCCGATCCGTCTGCCGTAGGGCTGTACTTCGTATCTAAGTTGGCAAGCCAGCATGTGAAGATGGTGTTTTCAGGTGAAGGAGCGGACGAGTTTTTTGGAGGTTATAACATTTATCGTGAACCGCATTCGCTGCGTTTTTTTGATAAAATACCGGGTGATATGAGGCGCATGATCGGTTATTTGGCCATGCTTATGCCGCAAGGAATGAAAGGGAAGAGCTTCTTGGAACGAGGGAGCCAGCCGCTTGAGCAGCGATTTTTTGGCAATGCCAAAATTTTTATGGATAAGGAGAAAAAGAAGCTGCTCACCCGGAGGTGGATGGAATCCGGCGGAATTGTGCCATCGACCTCTATTACGGCACCGCTGTATAATAATGCCTCGGGGTATGATCCGGTTACCAAAATGCAGTATATCGACATCCATACCTGGCTGCGGGGCAATATTCTAATGAAGGCGGATAAAATGTCCATGGCGAATTCGCTCGAACTGCGAGTCCCGTATGTCGATACGGAAGTGTTTAAATTTGCGGCTGCGCTTCCGGCAAAGTACAAAGTTACGCCACAGGCGACAAAGATGCTGTTCCGCCATGCGATGAAGGGCATTGTGCCTGCGGCAGTGGAGGGCAGGAGGAAGCTGGGATTCCCTGTACCGACCAGAGTATGGTTAAGAAACGAATGGTACGATTGGGCCAAACAGCTGATTGTTACCGCTGATGTTGGACAATGGCTGGATAAGACCTATGTCTTGCAACTGCTTGAGATGCACAAAAAGGGGGAAATAGATGCCAGCCGTAAATTATGGACGGTGCTGATGTTTATGCTATGGCACCAGATTTATATTGAACAGGTGTATTCTTTTCAGCTTCCTGTCAGGGGAGAGCTGGTAAGGGGAAGTTTAGTCAAGCATCCTTAGAGGGGCTAAAGGCTGTAGATTATGGTAAGCTTGTGTATAGCATTTTATCATTTTACTTCATGAATATTTATTCAGGAGAGGAAATTATGGCATATCAAAATATAGACGGTGTACGGGTTTGGGGAAAGCCGGATGAAGGTGCGCTTGTACAAGCTAAAATGTGCGCTGCCACGGGCCGGGTCATTCAATCGCTGTTGATGGCGGATCATCATAAAGGATACAGCCAGCCGATCGGCGGGGTCGTCGTGTATGACGGGCAAATTTCTCCCTCCGGTGTCGGTTACGATATCGCCTGCGGGAATAAGGCAGTGCGGACGAATATGTACGCGAGAGACATAAAGCAAAGACTGGGCAAGATTATGGATGAGATTGCCGGTAAAATTTCATTTGGCATTGGCCGGGTCAATCGGGACAGATTGGATCATGAGCTGTTCGATGACCCGGATTGGGCCGTTTTTCAGGCGATCGGCCGGCAGGAGCATGATAAGCTGAAAGCGCTGGCCCGCGATCAGTTGGGCACGGTTGGCAGCGGCAACCATTTCGTCGATTTATTCGAAGAAAAGGATACAGGCCGGCTGTGGGTGGGCAACCATTTTGGAAGCCGCGGGTTTGGGCATAAGACGGCCAGCGGATTTCTAAATCTGGCAGCGAACAGACCATTTCTGGGTAAAGCACCCGGCGAGACGATGGATCAGTCTCCGGTGCTGTTGGACTTGAGCAGTGAGCTTGGCGAGATGTATTATCGCGCGATGAAGCTGGCTGGAAGTTATGCTTATGCAGGCAGAGACTATGTTATGCAGGAAGTGTTGGCGATTCTGGGAGCCGAAGCGGATTTCGAGGTGCATAATCATCATAATTATGCCTGGAAGGAGACGCATAACGGGAAGGACGTCATTATTGTCCGAAAGGGAGCGACCCCTTCCGCACCTGGGCAACTGGGCTTTATCGGCGGCAGCATGGGGGACATTTCTGTAATCGTCAAAGGCAAGGATACGGCGGAGAATCGTGACGCTTATTATAGTACTGTGCATGGAGCGGGGCGCATAATGAGCCGGACCCAGGCGGCGGGCAAAATGAACTGGAAAACCCGTACACGAAGCGGCGGCCAAATTACCGCCAAAAAGATGCGGGATGCCGTACGGGACTTCGGCGTTGAGCTTCGCGGTGCGGGTACTGACGAGAGCCCCTTCGTGTATCGCAAGCTGCAGGACGTATTGGAGGCTCATCAGGAGACGATCGAGGTACTGCATGTGCTGAAGCCGATCGGCGTATGTATGGCGGGAGCGGACGAGTTCGATCCGTATAAAGACTGAGTTATTATGATACAAGCTGCGGAATTATTCCCGCGGCTTTTTTTCATTTTTTAGGATTTAGCCAGTTGAGTGCGTGAAACGCGCGAAGCAAAAAACGACCCGCTATGAACTGCACCCCCAATATGTTAGATGGTGTCTAACATTAGGGGTGCAGTTCAGGACGGGTGGTCATGATTTATTTACCCGAAAATTACAGTGAAAGCCCCAGGCCTGAAAATAACGCCTATATTGTCCTTCACCCTGCAGAATTTACAGATTTCTGCATCCTATACTAAGTATTTACGAATGGCCACGGAGTCACGCAGGAAGTCACGCTGGAAAACCACGTTTCTTCGGTTTTGGAGAATGTTATTCCTTGCAAAGATTGGATTTAGTCATCAGCGACTGTTGTTTGATTCTAGCTATGATGAACGATAAACAGACAGCCCTCCACATTGCTACATCTCGTAGGTTAAAATGGAAAGTGGAAAGACCAACCATTTCAGAGCTACATAGCAAAGGAGAGCTGATACTATGCAGTCTATCACAAAATTCGTCGGTTTAGATGTATCCAAAGAAAAAATTTCGGTGGCCATTGCGGATTCAACCGGGGAAGCCCCTCGCTATTACGGGAGCATTCCACATTCGGCGGCGGCACTTCGTAAACTCATCA
>NZ_KB907290.1 GCF_000381905.1 Paenibacillus fonticola DSM 21315
TGGACGCACCGCTGGTGTACCAGTTGTTCCGCCAGGAGCATAGCTGGGTAGCTACGTGCGGATGGGATAAACGCTGAAAGCATCTAAGCGTGAAGCCCTCCTCAAGATGAGATTTCCCAATTAGTAAGACCCCTTGAAGACGACGAGGTTGATAGGCCTGAGGTGGAAGTGCAGCAATGTATGGAGCTGACAGGTACTAATCGGTCGAGGGCTTATCCAAATACTACCCACCAAAGTGACGAGAAGCTGACGAAGCTTAGTCCGATTACTTTGGCGGGGCCCGGAAGAGATGAAGGGCAGACGCAAATGAAGTTTCGTATCCAGTTTTCAGGGATTAATTTCCTTGATTCGTGGCTTGGAGAGGTACCCAAGTGGCTATAAGGGGACCCTCTGCTAAGGGGTTAGACTGCGTAAGCGGTGCGAGGGTTCGAATCCCTCCCTCTCCGCCATTTGTACAAGCATATAGGTTTGGCGGCGTAGCTCAGCTGGCTAGAGCGTACGGTTCATACCCGTGAGGTCGGGGGTTCGATCCCCTCCGCCGCTACCATAGTTATTCGGAGGCTTAGCTCAGCTGGGAGAGCATCTGCCTTACAAGCAGAGGGTCAGCGGTTCGATCCCGTTAGCCTCCACCATACTTATATATTTTCCTGTGCCGGTGTAGCTCAATTGGTAGAGCAACTGACTTGTAATCAGTAGGTTGGGGGTTCAAGTCCTCTCGCCGGCACCATTTTTTATGGAGCTTGTTATTGCGGAGCCGTGGTGTAGAGGCCTAACATGCCTGCCTGTCACGCAGGAGACCGCGGGTTCGAATCCCGTCGGCTCCGCCATTACTTCCTTGAATAAGGGATGAGAACCCGTCAAGGGTTCGTCGAAGCACAAGCTTCGTTAGCATTACATCGCAGTCTCGGAGCACAGCGTAGAGTATCCCGTCGGCTCCATCACTACTTCCTTGAATAAGGGATGAGAATCCGTCAAGGGTTCGTCGAAGCATTAGCTTCGTTAGCATTACATCGCAGTCTCGGAGCGCAGCGTAGAGTATCCCGTCGGCTCCGCCATTTCATCTTTGGATGAAGGTTCGACTCGCTGTAATCAATATAGTGTTTCCACAGAAAGTGGGAAAGTTATAAACTTTAACCACTTTATTTTTTTGACTAAAATTGATATGGCTCGGTAGCTCAGTCGGTAGAGCAAAGGACTGAAAATCCTTGTGTCGGCGGTTCGATTCCGTCCCGAGCCACTTTATATGCTCTCAGATATGCGATCTGAGTTGCCATAATATACGGAGGCTTAGCGAAGTGGCCAAACGCAGCAGACTGTAAATCTGTTCTCGTACGAGTTCGGTGGTTCGAATCCATCAGCCTCCACCAGTACGAGCCATTAGCTCAGTTGGTAGAGCACCTGACTTTTAATCAGGGTGTCGAAGGTTCGAGTCCTTCATGGCTCATCTTAAAAGTCGTCAATCTTTGGATTGGCGGCTTTTTTGTGTTGATTTGGGAATGAATATAGAAATATACAAATGTACGATACAGGTTCGTAAAGAAGGAACGCCCGGAATGATTGTAAAATTGTCTTTTAGAGCTTATGGAGCTGAGGTTGTAAGCAGCTGCCTCTTTACACAATGATGTTATTTTGATTCATTAACAGTAAATTTTAATATTAGCTCAAGGTCATGATACAATATTGATTATAATCCAAAATCAGAACGCTCCAGAAAGGCTTGTTTTATGGAAATTAACTTACTGAAGAAGCAATTGGAACTCATAATTAAGACTCCTGTCCATTTATCGAGCATGAAATTGGCGGAGTGGGAAAAATTAAATGAAGCTGCAGCCCCTGTTCGTTGGGTTGTGCTGCCGAATCGTTCTCTTTGGTTATGGAAAACGAATAGCGATACCGTTCAAGTACTCGAAGCTGCCACATCTGATTTGACGGAGACGGAAGCCAGCTTGATTGAGCTATTAATAACTGCGGCGGGTGCAGAAGATTCCGCGATGCGGCCTGTGGTAAAGAAGGATGATGAATATCGCAGCCAGCAGTTGGGGACTTGGGTGCAAGAACAATTGGATCAAAAGGAGTACCGAGCTGGTATTCCCGAATCTTTAGCGTGGAAATCGAAGCTTCACGGAACGATGCTGCCCTTTTTGCTTGGTTCGGAAAATCATTCCGCGATGAGCATTTCGTATAATAAGCTGACTAAACTGCTTCGCAGTTATTTTGGTGGTGACGTTGTAATACTGCCACTTAAGGAAGAGTGGTTCGTCCTGGTTGGGGAGAAATTGCTAGTGGATCTGCGTGATGAGAATGAAGAAGGACCGGATACAGAACAGGATATGCTCGGCGCTCTATGCCAGGGCATGTACGAACTCGTTACGAATGAATGGGTCGGCGGCGGATTTCATTTGGCGGCGGGGAATCCGGTTGACATAACTCAGTCTCTTGTGGCGACTGCTTTATTGCTGCAGGAAACACTGGCACTCGGACGTATTTTCCATGTGTCAGAGCAGATCCATCTGCCGTGGGAGCTGCGTCTGGAGCGGTTCGTCTACAGCATCCCCGAAGCTCAGCGCCAAAGATTTATGGACGATGCGGACAACCAAACCCGCTTGTTGCAGGATGAGGAAACGCTGATGACGCTGGAAACTTTTTTTCAATTGGATTGTAATGTTAGCGAGACGGCGAAGCGATTGTACATTCACCGGAATACGCTGCTGTACCGGCTCGACAAGTATAAACAGGAAACAGGGCTGGACGTACGGAGCTTTCATGACGCTGTTGTCGTCAAGCTTGGAATGCTATTGTATAAAGTGACAAATAGGGGATAGGTTTTTTGTGCATTTTGTGGATAGCGCCCAGTTCCTCTAGTAGGTTAATATAAAGATACGAAATGAATCCGATTACATTTGGATAAAGCTTTTATATTAATTTAATTCTAGGAGGCAGAACTCATGGCAGGCGTACGCTTAGAACACATTTATAAAACATACCCAGGCGCTGAAAAACCAACAGTTGTTGACGTTAATCTCGATATTGCGGATAAAGAATTTCTCGTATTGGTTGGTCCATCCGGATGCGGAAAATCGACCACGCTTCGTATGATCGCTGGTCTCGAAGAAATTTCCGATGGTAAACTGTACATTGGAGACCGTGTTGTTAATGATGTGGCTCCTAAAGATCGCGACATTGCGATGGTTTTCCAATCTTACGCTTTGTACCCTCATATGAACGTTTATCAAAACATGGCGTTCGGTTTGAAGCTTCGTAAAGTAAAGAAAGAAGAAATCGATCAGCGTGTGCGTGAAGCAGCGAGAATTCTTGATATCGAACATTTGCTTGACCGTAAACCGAAAGCTCTTTCCGGTGGTCAGCGTCAACGGGTTGCCTTGGGACGTGCCATTGTTCGTGACCCGCAAGTCTTCCTGATGGACGAACCGCTTTCCAACTTGGATGCTAAGCTGCGCGGTCAAATGCGTGCGGAAATTACAAAGCTGGTTAAACGTCTCGAAACAACTTGTATTTATGTAACGCATGACCAAACAGAGGCCATGACGATGGGTGACCGTATCGTTGTTATGCAAGACGGTATTATCCAGCAAGCAGCTTCTCCTGAAGAGCTGTATAACCAACCGAATAACATTTTCGTTGCCGGATTTATCGGTTCACCGACGATGAACTTCGTCAACGGTACGATTGTAGAGCAGAATGGTGCGGTATTCTTCCAATCCGATACCTTGAAAGTAGAAGTACCACAAGGTAAAGCAGTTACTCTGAAGGAGAAAGGATACGTAGGCGGTAGGGAAGTTATCATGGGCATACGTCCTGAAGACATCCACGAGGAGCCAATCTTCCTGGAAGGATCGCCTAATACGGTCTTCACTGCTAGCGTAGACGTAACTGAAAACCTCGGTCACGAAATGCTCTTGTACTTGAACAGCACGGCTCCTCTGATTGCTCGTGTTGATGGACGCTCCAACACTCGTGAAGGAGACAATGTCAAGCTTGCGATCGATATGAACAAAATTCATATCTTCGATAAAGAAACAGAGCAAAACGTATTTTACAACTAATCGTTACTTGATCATAACTTGATCATGAAAACCGCCCCTAGTGGGCGGTTTTTTTAAATAGGAAAGGCCTTACAATTGATTTACGGCGTATTTTCCTTTACGATGAATACAATGAATTGAATGTAATTGCTGCTGGATTCTATTTACATATGCGCAAGACTGTCTCAGAAGCAGTGCATCTAAAGCGGAGCGGGCTTGCAGAAGGAGAACACCATGCCTAAAAATGTGAAAGTATCAGAATTGGTCAACCAGTTCGGACTTGAGGTCGTGTCCGGAGAACAAGGGTTGAAGCGAATGATTACGGTAGATGACTTGTATCGCCCTGGCCTTGAAATGGCCGGCTATTTCGACTATCATCCGCCAGAGCGGGTACAGATTCTTGGGAAGACAGAGCTTGTCTTCTTCGAAATGCTCCCAGCTGAAGAGCGGCGTGACCGAATGGAGAGACTGTGTGCCAGCGAGGAGACGCCCTGCATTATTGTAACAAGGTCCTGGGAAGTACCGCAGGAGCTGGCCGACATCAGCGCCGTTAAGAATATCCCTGTTCTACGAAGCAGTATGGCTACAACGATTCTGTCCAGCCGCATTACCAGCTTCCTGGAGAGGAAACTGGCTCCAACGGCTACAATCCATGGCGTACTTGTAGACGTGTATGGGGTAGGTATGCTTATTACGGGTTCCAGCGGTATAGGCAAGAGTGAGACAGCTCTAGAGTTAGTTAAACGCGGCCATCGCTTGATTGCGGATGATGCTGTAGAAATCCGTCAGACTTCGGACAATCAGCTGCACGGCACCGCACCCGAACTTATTCGTCATTTGTTGGAGATCCGGGGAGTCGGCATAATTAATGTGATGACGCTGTTTGGCGCAGGTGCCATTCGCAACAATAAGCGGATTTCACTTGTCGTTCGGCTCGAGGCCTGGCAGCAGGAGAAGCAGTATGACCGCCTTGGATTGGACGAGGAGACAACGCGAATTATTGATACGGATGTACCGCTCGCTACAATTCCGGTCCGTCCTGGCCGGAACCTGGCGGTTATTATTGAAGTAGCTGCTATGAACTTCCGCTTGAAGCGGATGGGATATAATGCAGCGCTGCAGTTTACGACGAAGCTCACCGAGACGATTGCGGAAGATATCGACGATTTGGACTAGGAGCGTGAATGATGAGCACTTTGTTAATTGACCCGGTCTTTTTTTCAATCGGGAGTTTTATATCTGTACGCTGGTACGGTTTGATTCTCGGAACCGGCGCTTTGGTCGGCTTGCTGCTGGCCATTCGAGAGGGAAAGCGTTTTGGCATTCCTCAGGAATTTTTTATGGATCTGCTTTTGCTAGGCGTTCCATCTGCTATTATCGGCGCAAGAATTTACTTTGTCGCTTTTACCTGGGATCAATACAAGGATAACTTCTGGGATGTTTTCAAAATCTGGGAAGGCGGCATAGCTATATACGGTGCGTTGATTGGTGCTATTATATGTGCAGTCATTATGGTACGAAGACGCGGCTATAACTTCTGGCGCATCGCTGACATCTGCGCGCCTTCGCTGCTCGTTGGCCAAATGATCGGCCGGTGGGGGAACTTCGTGAACCAAGAAGCCTACGGCGGCCCGACGACGGAAGCTTTTTTAAGGGAATATTTGCACTTGCCGGCTTTCATCGTCAATCAGATGAACATAGATGGCGTCTTCCATCACCCGACATTTCTCTATGAATCGTTATGGAACCTGGTCGGTTTGCTGCTGCTCTTCGTACTGAGAAGACGGAAGTTTCTGCGGGCCGGAGAATTGTTCTTATCCTACTTCATTTGGTATTCCATCGGCCGTTTCTTTATTGAGGCGCTGCGGACGGACAGCCTGGCTTTCAAGGGGCCGGCTTGGCTTGCTTCTTTTGTAGACGGATTGTGGTCGCCAATGCAATGGATTGGTTTTGAGCACGGGTATTTGAACCCGAGTTATGGAAATGTACGAATATCTCAACTATTAGCTTTGCTCATCATTGTTATCGCGATCGTTCTAGTGGTCATCCGTCGCCGAACTATTGCTGATTTACCTCGGTATAGCGATCCAATCGTTTCGACCAAGACACGGGAGATTGAGAGCCTTTCAAGCAAAGCAGTTGCTGACAATAAGACTTTAGGCAGCAAGACTTCAGAAAGTAAAACTTCGGACAGCAAGGTTTCTCACAATGTGGAATCGCTCAATAAGGATGCGGATAAACAGAGTGTGGATGCTGCGACAGAAGATGAGGAACAGAAAAAGGAGTAGCTTACATTGAGGATAGACACGGTTTTATTTGACCTGGACGGAACGATTATCGACACAAACGAACTCATTATTGCGTCTTTTCAGCACGTATTGGACAAGCATAACCAGCCGCGAACCCGGGAGCAGATTATCCCTTTTATGGGAATGACGCTGGAGCAGCAGTTTGAAGCTTTTTCCGGCCGGAAGGACGTCACGGAATACGTTGCCGATTACCGTTCATACAATACTATACATCACGATACCATGGTCAGAGGATTTCCGCATGTAAATGAAGTGATCTCTACTTTGAAGGAAAGAGGAATCAAACTCGGGATCGTTACGACGAAGATCAGGCCTTCGACGATGCGGGTTCTTGAATTGTTCAACCTGCTTGAATACATGGATACGATCGTTACGGTGCAGGACGTTACCCATCCGAAGCCCCATCCGGAGCCGGTGCTTACAGCCGTCGAGCAGTTGAAAGCTGATCCGAAGCGGACGTTAATGATCGGGGACAGCCCGGCTGATATTAAATCGGCCCAAGCTGCCGGGGTGCATTCAGCTGCGGTGGCGTGGTCGCTTAAGGGAGCGAAGGAGCTGCAGAAGTATAATCCGGATTACGTGCTGCAAGACATGACGGATCTATATGGAATAATGGGATGGGAGCTGCAAAACAAGTGAGAAGGGTACAGCGCTATCCAGTTGAAGGGCCGAACGCCTTATGGCAATTGTACCGGACAGTAAGCCCATGGAAGGGTGTTAAAAATTTTATTTTCATCCAGATTGCCCGATACTGTCCGGTGCTTCCATTAAAGAACTGGATATATCGGCGTATTCTTCGCATGGAGGTTGGAGAGCATACCGCCTTTGGTCTTATGGTGATGGTTGATGTGTTCTTTCCCGAACTGATTAAGATCGGGCGGAATTCCGTCATTGGTTATAATACGACCATTCTTGCTCACGAGTATTTAATTAAGGAATATCGGCTCGGTGAGGTTCACATTGGTCATGAAGTCATGATTGGAGCGAACACGACGATTTTGCCCGGAGTCACAATTGGAGACGGGGCGGTTGTTGCCGCTGGATCCGTAGTTCACAAAGACGTAGCTCCAGGAGCATTTGTCGGCGGTAACCCGCTGCGGGTAATTGGACCCAAGACCATGCAAACTATAGAGCATGACAATGAATGAAGAACTGTACAGCAAAGGATCGTCCGGGAGGGCGATCCTTTGCTGGTTCAGGTACGAATGAGGGTACAAATGGGTGCGCTTGGATTGACATGGAGGGCGACAACTTCCGTTTTTAGGTGAAGTATTAATCCCCAGAGACGAGCTTCGATTGCAATGAAATGTGAATGGGCTGGTTAAACTTTCTGCCGGGATAGTTGCGAATATTAAAAGTAAGCGGCTGGATATAATTATCCGGCTTTATTTTATAGCTGATTGTCTCAATCGAACCGGAGCTGGAGCTGGAGCGGCCCAAAATAAGTGAGTGCTGCCCTCCGCTGCCATCGGTAAACATTTCATCCAGCTCAAAGCGGAGAAAGCGGCGGTCATCATCATCTAAATCCATTTCAAAGTGTAGATCGATATACTCTTCATTTTGTATAATACGCATCAGCCTGACCCGGCTATCAGGAGAAGACAAAACATCCTGTTTCTCCGTATCAAGCACCAGCTTTAAATCCGGCCCGAGCGCTTCTGCCATGCCAGATGCGCCGAAGGCCAGCTCATCCCAATCCGAGAAGGATATGCTGTCGAACTGCATCATAAGATGATCAGGGCCGGTCATGGACATCTGCACAGGCAGGGAATGAATAGAACCATTTCGGGAGGTTAATAACACCGGCCGGATAAGATATTGATACAGATTTTCTTCCGGTCCATCGATTTGCAGGTAAATTCGCGATGTCAGAGGGTTAAGGATAGCCTCCGTAATCGTGAATGTATAGTCACTGATCGCTGCCGATTTGTTAACTTCAATTCTCTGCTCTAGTCCGGCATACTTGCTGGAATCGATTTGAAAGGGAATTTTAATGAGCTCATGTAATTCATTCGAAGCCTGCCGATGCCCCCAGTTTGCAGTCAAGCTCAACTTATCGGGTATAGAGCCTTCAAGTGCAGTAAAGTCAAGTGCAGTAAAGGTAAATTCGCCGTGCTGGACGTTGGTGGAGGTTCCAGGCTCCGGTTCAGTTGCAGAATGCTGAATGTCGACGTTGAGCCTAGTGCCTTGCTGATCAAATAATTTAACGTCGCTCGCGTAAATGGGTGTATTGCCGGGTAAATTCACCGACGTGTAAAATACAACCACGGTCGAACGGTCGGCGATAACCCCGTTTAGGGTTACTTCATAATCGCCTTGTGTCACCGTCTTGTTGATGGGTTGATACAGGCCATGATGAGCCGCCTCCTTCAGTGTGGAGGTCATTCGGTTATATGCATAGTCCGGTATATCCGCACGGTAAGCGTGGAACATAGCATTTTCCTTCAGCTCCAGCTCCCACAACTGCCAGCCGGCGATCAAGATGAGGCAGCAAGCGAGCAGGGCACCGGCGAACTTCCACGGACGGTAGCGGATTAGGCGCTGTTTACGGATCTGCCCGGCCGATATCCCGGTAATAATCGCATTTTCTAGCCTCTGTTCATCTATATTTTCAGCAGCAGCTTGGTACGGCTTATAATAGTCTGCCAGCAGAGCTTCTTCCCGTCTATAATTCGGCTTTTCCTGCATATCCCTCAACTCCTCCGCTAATATGTTTTCGCACCTGTTTTAGTCCTTGATGCAGCCATGTTTTTACGGTACCCTCAGGACTACCGAGAATCCTGGCAATTTCGGTTAAGGTCATGTCCTGATAATATTTCAGCATCAGCACATTTCGATATTTGGGTTTTAACCGCTGCATGGCCCGCTCCAGATCCAGCTTATGGACACTGATCATTTCGATTTTGTTCTGTGCAGCTGAAGCCTCTATATAATGGGGGATGTCTCTTTTCCTGCGTTTCAGTTCATCGTTGCAGCAGTTAATTAAAATCCGGATCAGCCAGGGCACAAAGGCAGCTGGTTCCCGCAAACGCGAGCACTTGACCCAGGCCCGGCAGATGGTCTCCTGGATCGCTTCCAATGCATCTGCCTCATTATTCAAGTAGCTGTAGGCAATTCCGTACATTTTTCTCTTCTGAGAAGACACCAGTTTGTGAAAGGCTTCTTCGTCTCCTCGGCATGCGGCATCAGCCCATTGTTTCTCCTCCACTTCCGGGCTCCTTCCTATGTATTAATTCAGTCTTATATCTGCAATTAGCTCCAATACCTGATCAGGTCATAAAGCAGCGACTAAGTACTATTCATTAGTTAAGACGCCGCAGGGGCGCAAACGGTTTTATTTTTTAAAAATAGGAGATTTGATTGTCCGTTAAACAGTTGGCATTGGAGGGGAAACGGTGTTTCGTGGGATATGACCGTCCCAACTTAATATGATACAGTTATGTCATACAAGTATCGAGAATCATTGAAAGTACCGAAAGTTCGAGAACTATTTAGGGAAATATTTTGAAGAGCATTAAAAAGGCATTGAGGAAGTAATGAGGAAGTAATGAAGAAGCATCGAAGAAGCATCGAAGAAGCAATGAAGAAGCAATGAAGAAGCAATGAAGAAGATTAAAGGAATGTTGAGCTGTTGTAACAGCTAGTGAATCAAAAAAAGGTACGTTGACGGTTTGGAAGAAAGTATGATAAAATATGCCATACCCTTTAATTTGGTAGTATGGTAGCACTTTAATATGATAAAGTAAACAGAGTTTATCTGCTTGAGAGGTGAAAGTCTTGTCTAAACCGAAAGGATTTGAAAAACCGGCTGGTGTGCGCGATTATTTGCCTTTTGCGGTAGAGAAGCTGCGGGCAATTGAGCGTAGTGTACTGGATTGTATGTCCAGCTGGGGATATCGTCAAATTATGACGCCAACGATGGAATATTACGATACGGTAGGCGTAGCAAGCTCTACGTCAGACCAGAAGCTGTTTAAACTGCTTAACAATCGGGGAACGACGATGGTGCTTCGTTCCGATATGCCGGCTCCGATTGCGCGCGTGGTCTCCTCTTTATTGAAGGAAGAGCCGTTGCCGATTAGACTGTCATATCATGCGAACGTATTTCGAGCGATTGAAGAAGAAGCGGGCAAAGAGGCCGAGTTTTTTCAGACCGGTGTTGAGCTAGTTGGGGATGATTCTCCCGAGGCGGATGCGGAGGTTGTGGCGCTAGCGGTGTCTTCATTACAGGCTGCCGGTGTAACGACTTTCAAAATTGCGCTGGGCCATGTAGGCTTTTTGAACGGGCTGCTGGAAGAGGCGGTCCCCGATAGCGAGGAAGTACGCGAAACCTTAAAAGAGGTGCTCATGCACCGGGATTACGTTGGATACCGGGAGACACTCGCAAAGCTGCCCCTGTCCGAAGTGCAGAGGAACGAGCTGGAGGGCGTGCTTAAGCTGCGTGGAGGCAAGGAAATTTGCAGCCAGGCGCTGGAGCTTAGCGGCAATCCGCTTGCGCAGGCATCTGTTGCGCATTTGGGGCAGGTATGGGATGCGTTGGAGGATTATGGGGTTGCCCAGCATGTCATGATTGATTTGACCATGATCGGCGACTTTTCTTATTATACAGGCATGACCTTTGAAGGCTATGCTGCCGAACTTGGCTTTCCGGTATGCAGCGGCGGACGCTACGACAATTTGCTCCAGCAGTTTGGACGCCCGGCTCCGGCGACAGGATTTTCGCTGAAGACGAACCGGATTTTGGATGGGGTAAACGGCATTCAGGTAGAGCGGCAATTACCGATCCTGCTGCAGTATGATGCCGCAAATCGCAAACTGGCATTTACAGAGGCTGCACGTTTACGCGATGAAGGCCGCAGTGTACTGATGAAGCATGTGGATACTATAGATGACCTGTTATCGGAAACGACAGCTCATCATATCCGAAGCGGACCATTAGGACCTGCGTTTGGTGAAATTCGCAGCTATGTAAGCTTTTAAAGATACAAGAAAGGAGGGACCAGCTTTGGGAGAGATTATTAAGGTGGCTATGCCAAAGGGGCGTATTTACAAACAGGCATCTGCATTGTTTCGCGAGGCGGGACTGGCGATACCTACTGATGTAGATGAATCACGAAGACTCGTCATACCTTTGCCGGAAATCGGCATGGAGTTCATTATGGCCAAGCCGGTCGATGTGCCGACTTATGTGGAGTACGGAGTCGCCGACATCGGTATTGTAGGGAAAGATGTGCTGATGGAGGAGAACCGCGACGTATATGAGCTGCTTGATTTAGGCATCGCCCGCTGCCGGATGTCCGTCATTGCGCTTCCTGAATGGAAGCCGGGTATTCATCAAAGGGTGGCTACCAAGTACCCGAATGTAGCTTCCCAATATTTTCGTGAGCAAGGCCAACAGGTTGAGGTGATCAAGCTGAACGGCTCGATTGAGCTGGCGCCGCTGATCGGCCTGGCTGACCGGATCGTTGATATGGTGGAGACGGGACGGACGCTGAAGGAGAACGGATTGGTTGAGCTGGAGAGCATATTTGATATTACGAGCCGGCTGGTCGCTAATCGAGTGAGCTACCGGATGAAGAATGGTGAAATTCAGGCTGTATGCGACGCTTTGAACCGTGTCATTCAAGGGACGGGAATCGGAAGTTAAGCGGGCGGGCCATAGATCAGCCTGGAAGAGATCGGATGATAACAGATGATAGCGGATGATAGGGGGCAGTCAGGGATGAGGATTGTATCAGCGGGACAATTTCAGTTGAAGCGGGAAGTCGATTACGGTTCAGCGGAGCAGAACGAAATTGTTAAAGCAATCGTTAGCGCTGTAAAAAATGAAGGGGACGCAGCTCTTCTTAAATATACGGAACAGTTGGATGGTATGAAGCTAAAGGCGGGCGACCTCCGGGTGACTGAGGAGGAACTGCGCGCGGCCTATGACCGGGTAGAGCCCTCCTTCGTCGCCGCCATTTCTGCAGCAGCGGAGAACATTCGCGCTTACCACTCGAGGCAGAAGCGGAATTCCTGGATGGATCTGCAGCCTGACGGCAGCATGCTGGGGCAAATCATTCGCCCGCTTAAGCGGGTTGGCGTATATGTCCCCGGCGGCAAGGCCTCTTATCCCTCCTCGGTATTGATGAATGTGATTCCTGCGCAAGTGGCGGGCGTACCGGAGATCGTTATGGTGACTCCGCCAGCAACGAACGGACAGGAAGGCATTGATCCGTACATTTTGGTTGCCGCCGCGGAAGCCGGCGTCCATGAAATTTACCGGGTCGGCGGGGCGCAGGCGGTAGCTGCCCTTGCTTATGGCACCGAGAGTATCGCTCCCGTCGATAAAATATGCGGGCCTGGCAACATCTATGTGGCCTTAGCGAAGCGGGAAGTGTATGGCGCGGTCGATATCGACAGCATTGCCGGACCAAGTGAAATTGCTGTGCTGGCTGACGACAGTGCTGACCCGGCTTATGTGGCCGCCGACCTGTTGTCGCAGGCTGAGCATGATGAGATGGCATCCGCTGTACTGGTGACGACATCGGAAGCTTTTGCCAGGGAATGCCGGGAGGAGGTGCAGCGCCAATTGGCTGAGCTGCCTCGCCGGGATATCGCTGCCGCTTCGATCGAGAATTACGGAGTCATTCTTCTTGTGAAGACGATCGAAGAGGGGATCGACGTAATTAATCAACTGGCCCCGGAGCATTTCGAACTCATTGTGGAAAATCCGATGGCATATCTGGGACGGATAGAAAATGCCGGGGCTATTTTCCTTGGGCCGTATAGCTCGGAGCCGGTTGGCGATTATTTTGCCGGTCCGAACCATATTATTCCGACCAATGGCACGGCACGTTATTCATCCCCGGTCGATGTGGACGATTTCATTAAGAAATCGAGTCTGATTTATTATAGTAAGGAAGCTTTGCTGGCAAACGGTGAGACGATTATGGAGCTGGCGCGGCGCGAAGGACTGGAAGGCCACGCGCGGGCCGTCGAAATACGGATTCGTAAAGAAGGAGAGGCAGGGAAAAAAGATGACAACATTTAATGAAGAAGCTAAAGAGCGGATAGCGAGCGTTAGCCGCAAGACGAATGAGACCGACATTCAGCTGGAATTTGCGGTGGACGGCAGCGGGCAAGCCTCCCTGCAGACGGATGTACCGTTTCTGGACCACATGCTCGACTTGTTTACGAAGCATGGCCATTTCGATTTAACGGTCAAGGCGCATGGCGATATTGAAATTGACGATCATCATACAGTGGAGGATATCGGCATTTGCCTTGGACAGTGCCTGCGGGAAGCGTTAGGGGATAAAAGGGGAATAAAACGCTATGCGAGCGTATTTGTGCCAATGGACGAGGCGCTTGCTCAGGTTGTGATCGATTGCAGCAATCGCCCGCATTTGGAATACCGGGCGCAGTATCCATCTGGCCGGGTAGGCAGCTTTGATGTTGAGCTCGTACACGAGTTTTTGTGGAAGCTGGCGCTAGAGGCGCGCGTGACGCTGCACGTTATCGTGCATTACGGACAAAATACGCACCATATGATCGAAGCCGTGTTCAAGGCGCTGGGGCGTGCCATTGATGAAGCGACAAGCATTGATCCGCGCGTAAGCGGCGTTCCGTCAACGAAGGGAGTGCTCTAACTTTGGCCATTGCCATCGTTGATTACGGGATGGGCAATTTGCACAGCGTCAGCAAAGCCGTCGAGCGCCTCGGCTACGAGGGGCTCGTCACCGGCGGTGCCTCGGCGATTCTCGGTGCCGATGGCGTCGTGCTGCCGGGCGTAGGCGCCTTCGGCGACGCTATGGCGCATCTGCGCGGCACCGGGCTCGACACCGTAGTGCGGCAGGCTGCCGCAAACGGCACCCCGCTGCTCGGCATCTGCCTCGGCATGCAGCTGCTCTTCGACGAAAGCGAAGAGCATGGGCGCAACGAGGGCCTCGGCTTATTGCCGGGCAGGGCGGTGCGTTTTGCCGGCGGCAGCTATAAGGTGCCGCACATGGGCTGGAACCGGCTGGCGTTCCTGCAGCCGGAGAGCCCGCTGCTTGCGGGGCTGGATGAAGGATACGTGTACTTCGTCCACTCCTACCATGTCGAACCGCAAGCTGCGGCCGATCTGCTCGCCGTGACGGATTATGGCCATCCGGTCACGGCGATTGTGGGCCGTAACAACGTGTACGGCATGCAGTTTCATCCCGAGAAGAGCGGAGAACTCGGCATGTCGCTGCTGCGCAGCTTCCTCGCTTTGGCGCAAGGGGACGGCTTAAGCTGACTACGGCTGAATAATGAAAAGTGGGTAAGGTTAGATGACATGCATAGCATGAGGAAATGTATAGAGCGGAGGAGCGTAATTTATGTCTTCATTTATCATTTACCCGGCGATCGATATCCGGGGAGGCAAATGTGTCCGCCTCGTTCAGGGCGATTATGGACGTGAGACGGTATATAACGACAACCCGGTTGAGGTTGCCAAAGCTTGGGAAGCGCAAGGCGGCTCGTTTATTCATCTGGTCGACCTGGATGGCGCGAAGGCTGGCCATCCTGTGAACGATGAGCTGATCGGCGAAATCGCCCGCAGTGTACAGGTGCCTGTACAAGTGGGAGGCGGCCTGCGTACTTTGGATGACGTGAAGCGTTTGTTGTCACTAGGCGTCAGCCGGGTCATTCTCGGAACGGCGGCTATTGAGGACCGCCAGTTCACGGAGACGGTACTTGGAACATATGGCGATAAGGCAGCCATTGGCATCGACGCGCGGAACGGCTTTGTTGCAACGCGCGGCTGGCTGGAAACCTCCGAGGTTCAGGCTGAGGAGCTGGCTAAGGAATTGGCAGCCAAAGGGGCTGAGACTTTCATTTTCACGGACATTTCCCGTGACGGTATGATGCAGGGACCGAATGTCGACGCCATTGTCTCTTTGGCAAAGGCTTCAGGCAGAACTGTAATAGCTTCGGGCGGCGTAACGGTGCAGGATGATCTGCTGCGCCTTGCCGCACACGCGCACGAAGGCGTAGGCGGCGCGATTGTCGGCAAAGCCCTTTATACAAACAATATCGATCTTGCATCGGCGATTCAGGCGATTAAGGGTTAGGCATTTTGTCGGATTAATCGAATTCTAATTATCGAATCACTAATTCACTTAATCATTAAATCAGCGGATGAGTTGAATCAATTGACGGTTGACGAGATTCAAGGTTCAAGGCTGATTCCGGTTATCAAAGTCAAAGGTATTTAGCAATATATAAGGTCATGTGAGGTTTGAGACTCTTTTATTTAGGAAGGAATGATCCATCATGCTCGCAAAACGAATTATCCCCTGCCTTGATGTGAAAGATGGGCGGGTTGTAAAAGGCGTAAATTTTGTCAATCTGCGGGATGCCGGAGACCCGGTGGAACTGGCGGCGTTATATGACCAGGAAGGTGCAGATGAGCTTGTCTTTCTGGACATTTCCGCCTCGAACGAAGGGCGCGCGACGATGGTTGAAGTGGTGAAGCAGACCGCAGGGGAAATATCCATTCCCTTCACGGTGGGCGGAGGTATTTCCCAAGTAGAGGATATGAAGCGGATTTTGCGGGCCGGAGCCGATAAAATCGGTATTAACACGGCAGCCGTACTCAACCCTGACCTGATTTCCGGTGGTGCGAAGCACTTCGGCTCCCAGTGCATCGTTGTCGCAGTTGACGCGAAATACAATGAAGAGCTGAAGGATTGGGAAGTATACACCCATGGCGGACAGAAGGGGACCGGACTGCGGGCGATTCAATGGGTTCAAGAGGCCGAGGCGAGAGGTGCAGGGGAGATTTTACTGACGAGCATGGAAGCCGATGGCACGAAGGATGGATTTGATCTGTCACTGACGAAAGCGGTAAGCAATGCCGTCGGCATTCCTGTTATCGCTTCGGGCGGAGCGGGGAAAGTGTCTCACTTCTATGATGTGTTTACGCAAGGGCAGGCGGATGCGGCACTCGCGGCGACGATTTTTCATTATAAAGAAATAGCGATACCCGATTTGAAAAAGGATTTGAAGTCCAGAGGAGTGGAAATACGATGAGTCAGCAACTTGGGCAACAGCTTAATCAACAGCTTCCACTGGAGCAGCTGGAAGAGATCATACAATGGGACGCTGGCGGTCTCGTCCCGGCCATCGTGCAGGATGCATATACGAAGGACGTATTGATGCTGGCCTATATGAACCGGGATTCCCTGAAGAAGTCTCTGGAGACCGGGCAGACCTGGTTCTGGAGCCGCTCCCGCTCCGAGCTCTGGAACAAAGGAGCGACGTCAGGCAATACGCAGCAGATCGTCTCGCTTCGTTATGACTGCGATGGCGATACGTTATTGGTAGAGGTTCGGCGTCAAGGGCCGGCTTGCCATACTGGGGAGGACAATTGCTTCTATCGCGTCGCGGCGACGTCAGGGGCAGCTGAGTCGGCGGCGGGAGAGCGGACCGCAGGTACAGGCACAGTGGCCAACGGCGGGATGGATCAGCGCTTTGCCGTGCTGGCTGGGCTGGAGCAGTTGATCGCGGAGCGGTATAAGGAGCGACCTGAAGGGGCATATACGACTTATTTATTTGATAAGGGCATCGATAAAATTTTGAAAAAAGTAGGCGAAGAAGCCGCAGAATCGATCATTGCCGCCAAAAACGGAGATAATGACGAGCTGCGCTATGAAGTTAGTGATTTAATCTATCATCTGCTTGTCTTGCTGCAGGAGCGTGGGCTGCCGCTGGATGATATTATGCAGGAGCTGCAGCAGCGTCATGAGCGTCCGCGCCGTGACTGAGCTGGGACCAAAAATAGAGCGAGGGATATTCAATGGCCAAAAAGAGCAATTATTGGATCGATTATCATACGCACCATGCCCGCTGCGGTCATGCGGTAGGCACCCTGGAGCAATATGTGATCCGTGGGATTGAGATCGGCTTGTCCGAAATCGGGTTATCCGATCATATGCCTCTGCTGCATGTGAATCCGGATACGTATTACCCAGGGATAGCAATGACGCTGGACGAATTGCCGCGTTATGTAGAAGAAGCTCTCGCTCTTAAAGAGAAGTACCGCGGCCAGATCGATGTAAAGGTCGGCTTGGAAGGGGACTATATCGAGGGCTGGGAAGAAAAGATTGAGAAGATCGTACAGGGCTACCCGTGGGATTATGTGATCGGATCGGTGCATTTTTTAGGCGAATGGGATATTTCTGATTACCGTCAGGTCCACAATTGGGAGGGACAGGATATTTTTGCTGTCTACGAGCGTTACTATAAGGCGATCGGTCAGGCCGCCAAAACAGGATTTTATGATATAATCGGGCATCTGGACGTCATCAAGCGATTTAATTATTCTCCCGGCTCATCTCGGGAAGAGGAAACAAGGGGACTGGAGCAGGCGGCTTTATCCGCGATTGCGGAGGCCGGGATTGCCATGGAGTTGAACGCATCCGGGTTGTCCAAGCCTTGTGCGGAGATGTTCCCTAGCCAGCGGATTCTGGAATTTGCGATCAAGCTGGGAATCCCGCTTACTGTAGGATCCGATGCCCATGATCCGCTGAAGCTGAGCGAGCATCTGGACGTGGCGCGCGCGACGCTGTATGAGCTTGGAGTCAGGGAGCTTGCCACGTTCACAAAGCGGAAGCGCAGCATGATTCGCTTGGAACAGGATTAAGGACAAGGGCAGGATGGACCTGTCTAACCTTCCTAACCTGCCTGACCAGCGATTACTACAATATGATCCAGGAGGATGTTATGGAATCCAGGCTGAGAATTTTTGCGGGTTCATCCAATCCAAAATTGACAGCGCAAATCTGTGAGCGGCTTGGTGTTGAGCCGGGGAAGGTGAAGCTGTCCCGATTCAAAAGCGGAGAGATTTACGTGCATTATGAAGAGAGCATTCGCAACTCCGATGTGTTTCTGGTGCAGTCTCTCTCCCATCCGATCAACGAGCTGTTCGTCGAGCTGCTGGTGATGATAGATGCGGCCAAGCGGGCTTCTGCACGTACAGTCAATATCATCATGCCGTATTATGGCTATGCGCGGCAGGAACGCAAATCAGCTCCCCGGGAGCCTATTTCAGCTAAGCTGTTGGCAGATGTGCTGACCACCGCCGGGGCAAGCCGGGTTGTGACGATCGATTTGCACGCGCCTGCCATCCAAGGATTTTTTAACATTCCTGTCGATCATTTGACAGCGCTTGATTTAATGGCTGAATATTTGAGGGCACAGAACATTCCTAATCCGGTCGTCGTATCGCCCGATGCCGGGCGTGCCTCGATGGCCGAAAAACTGGCTAGCGGGCTGGATTCCCCCTTCGCCATCATGATCAAAAAGCGGCCGGCTCATAACGAGTCGGTCATTACGCATGTGATTGGCGATGTTGCCGGGTGTACGCCGATTATCATTGAGGATATTATCGATACCGGCACAACGATAGTCAATGTAGTGGAAGGCCTGAAGGAACGCGGGGCCAATGATGCGTATGTTTGTGCGACGCATGGATTGTTTTCGGATCAGGCGGTGAAGCGGCTTCATCATGAGAACATCCGGGAAGTGATCGTAACGGATTCGATTGAGCTGCCCAAGCAGCCGCCAGATCATTTTAAAGTGCTTTCTGTAGCTCCTATGCTGGCCCAGGCTACGCAATTTATTATGGAGGGCGGATCCATAGCGGCACTGTTTAGAGATCGGGGAATCTAAGGGAGTTCAAGGGACCTTAAGGAAACCAAGAGGAGTACAAGAGAAGTACAATGAAACGCCAAGAAGAAATACAAGTGAAGCACAAGGCAGCTTGCTCTCTAAAAGGGCAAGCTGCTTTTTGATTACGGCCGGCTCTGCCCAGTATCCGTCTCAGTATCCGTCTTAGTATCCTGTCCTAGTACCGTCTTGGGATCCAGTCAATCGCCATGATTAAGATTTGCGCTGTTTGCCGCCTGCGATCAGCCAAACAATTAGTCCGGCGATGAGTAGCAGGGGAATTGAGAGGATGAATAGAGCAAGTATAGTAATCAGTATATTTTCCCAGAGAATAACCAAACCACACACTCCTAATTTGAAGTTTTGTATCTTTCTTACAGTTCGGCACAAGCTGCCGTTCTCCTCTAAGCTGGTGGCTTTAATCCGTATTTTACCTTCTCGATTCCCCGTGGGAGGAGCGTCCTCACTATGGTATACTGTGTTGGAGGGATAGGGATAGAAGGAGGTGCCTTGGTGAAAAGGAATAAAATCCAGATGAAGGGCACTCAGACGAATGTGCTGCCTTTTTCTATGGATGCGAATTTTTTCTTTGAGAGAGCTGTCTCCTCATTGGATCGCAACCGTTACGACAAGGCATTGAAATATTTTCGCAAAGCGGTGGAATATGAGCCCGATAATCCGGTAAATCATTGCAATATGGCGGGGATTTTGTCCGAAATGGGCGATTATGAGGCATCCAATGCGGCGTTGGCCGTCATTTTACAGGAAATTGACCCGTCGATGACGGAATGCTATTTCTATATGGCTAACAATTATGCCAATATGGATTTGTTTGAGGCGGCTGAAGAAGCGCTAATGAAGTATTTACAGGAAGATGAAGACGGGCTGTTTCTTGCGGAAGCCGAGGAGATGATGGATCTTCTGCAGTATGAACTGCACCGTCCGGCAAAGCTGAGCACGATCAAGGCACGCGAAGGCATGGTCGAACACGACATGGCTCGTGAGATGCTGGAGGAAGGCAAGTTTGTCCAGGCCGTAAAGCTGCTGGAGGAGATCATCGGGAAGAACCCGGATTTTCTGGCCGCCTACAACAATTTAGCGCTGGGTTATTACTATACCGGTCAGTTCCCGAAGGCGATGGATATGATTCATAAAGTGCTGGAGCAGGATGCAGGCAACCTTCACGGATTGTGCAATCTAGCCATATTGCTGCAGCAAGAAGGAAATGAGCAGGAGCTGGATAGACTGAGGGAGGGGCTGCGCGTAGTCGTTCCGTTCCATCAGGAGCACTTGTTCAAACTGGCGACGACGATGGGAATACTGGAAGAGCACGAGGCGGCATACGGTCATTTTAGGCGGCTGCTTAGAGATAAAGAGGTGCAGGGTGATCCCTATCTGTATCATTACACGGCTGTAGCGGCGTATAATACGGAACGCTATTCGACTGCCCGGGCGTTATGGAGCCAGTTGAAGAAGCTGGATCCGGACTCGAATATATCATCATTTTATTTGAGCCGGATGGATGATTGCGATTTACAAGGACAATATCCTCGGATTAGTTATCATTATAACCTTCCTTTTGAAGAGCAGCTGAAGCACCCGGAAAAATGGGAAAATGGATTCCCCTCAGAAATCCGGGACAACCCCCTGATTCGCTCTTCCTTCTTTTGGGCGTTGCGACACGGAGATCACCGCACAAAGCTTCAAGTTATCCAGGCATTTAGTCTGATTGCTGACTCGGAGGCAGAGGAGGCGCTATTGGCATTTTTGCTGGAGCCGGAGGAGGATAGCTATTTAAAAGAGATGGCTGTTCTAGTACTAAGATCGTTAGGCGTTAAAGGCCCGGTTCCCGTCTGTAAAGATGGGACCATCCTGATGGTTGATCCCAGCAAGGTATGCTCCAGCTTACCGGTATGGCGCAGTGAATGGCAAGCTGTCGTTGATTTGGCGGTCAAAAATATAGGGAAATCCTCGGACCTGCAGCTGCAGCATGATATCGAGACGCTGTGGGTGGACTACTTGACCCGCTTATATCCGGACACCCCGGCTATCGCTCACATCGAAGGCTGGGCGGCAGCTCTGGATTATTTAACGGCTAAAATGCACGGAAAAGCGATGACTTATGAGGAAGTGGCCAAGCGATATGGTATTTCTGCATCCACGGCCAGCCGCTACGCCCGGCGGGTAGATAAAGTTTGCAACATGAAAGAGAAGGCGGAGCGTATTTTTCCCTTCGTGCAATGATGTTTTGCCGCAATAGTACGTTACAAGTAGACTGTCTAGGGAACATGCGGGTAAATCAGGGCTGACTTGGGTAAAACTTGTGTATAGGATCAATTACATAATGATGAAGGGTTCTTTAAGGGACGTTTTTGGAACAAACGATTTGGACAACCTTTATTGAAGTAATTATGGATTGATTGATTCACCGAAGGATACCAGGGAGGTCAGGATGATGTACAAAACGATTGTAATTGGAACGGGTCCGGCGGGACTGACGGCAGCGATATACTTGGCCCGCGCCAACTTGAATCCGCTCGTGATCGAGGGTATGCAGCCCGGGGGGCAGCTGACGACCACAACGGAAGTCGAGAACTTCCCCGGCTTCCCGCAGGGCATTATGGGGCCAGAGCTGATGGATCAGATGCGGAAGCAGGCCGAACGCTTTGGCGCCGAGTTCCGCAGCGGATGGGTGCAGGAGGTGGAGCTTCGCAAGCGGCCGTTCAAATTAACCATAGAGGGCGGCGAAGTTCTGGAGGCGGAGACCGTCATCCTTTCCACGGGGGCTTCCGCTAAATATTTAGGGATTCCCGGAGAGATGGAGAACGTGGGGCGCGGGGTAAGCACCTGTGCAACCTGCGACGGGTTCTTCTTTCGCGGCAAGAAACTCCTAGTCATCGGCGGCGGCGACTCGGCGATGGAGGAAGCGGGCTTCCTGACGCGCTTTGCCACCAGCGTGACTGTCGTCCATCGGCGCGACGAGCTTCGAGCTTCGAAGATCATGCAGGATCGTGCTCGAAATAACGAGAAGATCGAATGGGCGCTGAATCGAACCCCGCTTGAGGTAACCACGGACGAGCAGGGCAAGGTTATCGGCCTTAAGGTGCGAAACAATGCCACGAACGGGGAAGAACTGATTCCAGCGGACGGCGTCTTCGTTGCGATCGGCCATACGCCGAATACAAAGTTCCTTGGCGGACAGATTGAAACGGACGAGCAAGGTTATATTCTCGTCAAGCCGGGAACGACGATCACGAATATCGAAGGTGTATTCGCCTGCGGCGATGTGCAGGATAGGCGTTATCGCCAGGCGATTACGGCGGCGGGCTCCGGCTGTATGGCAGCGATGGACTGCGAGAAGCTGCTGGAGGGTGTCATGGTGCGCGATTGGAGCGAGACGCTTAATCCCTGAAAATAGCAAAGGCTGTTCTTAGATCTTCTTCAGTTGGATGATGCTAAGAACAGCCTTTATGTTATTTTGGGAGCTACAGCCACCCCTTGTCCTCGGCGAGGCGCACGGCCTCAATCCGGCTCTTCACTTCGAGCTTGTTCAATATCTCCGAAATGTAATTGCGGACGGTTCCGTAGGACAGATGCAGGGATGAGGCGATTTCGCCGGCGCTTAGCCCGTCTGCCGCGAGCTTAAGGATTTCCTGTTCCCTAGCGGTCAGGGGATTCTCTTCGCGCACAGCCCCGAAAATTAGCTCAGGGGATATTTCGCGATGCCCGGACATGACGCGGCGGATGGACTCCGCCAGCTTGTCGGAGGGCTCGTCCTTGAGCAGGTAGCCGTGGACGCCAGCCTGTACCGCCCGCTCAAAATACCCGGGTCGGGCAAAGGTGGTCAGAATGATGACGCGGCAGGGGGAGGAGCGCTGTTTGAGAAGCTCAGCGATGTCCAGCCCGCTCTGGCCAGGCATTTCAATGTCCATCAGCAGGACATCAGGCTGGACGCGTTCGACTAAAGCCAGCGCCTCCGCTCCGTTCTCCGCTTGACCGACGACTTGAAGATCCTCTTCCATATCGAGCAGAGAGGCGAGCGCTCCCCGCAGCATGCGCTGGTCTTCAGCGATGATAATGGAGATCATGCTGTCCAGCCTCCTTTCCGTCTTTCGTGATGATCGGGACGACGACGCGCAGCAGCGTCCCACCCGACCGCCCCGGCGATAGCGTCAATGCCCCGTTAATGAGAGACAGCCGCTCTGCCATGCCCTTTAACCCATTACCGGTCGTCAATTCGGCAGCATCCGGATTGTCCAGGCCGATGCCGATACCGTCATCCTCGACGGCCACTTCGATGCTTTCTTCTAATCGTCCTATCGAGATTCGGCAGCAAACGGCCCGGCTATGCTTCACTGTATTCGTAACGGCTTCCCTTATACAGAGGCTCAAGATGTTCTGGGTTAAATCGGGAATGTTCTGCACGCTGCCCATATCTCCGTCTACCTCAAGCTTGATGCCCGCGATGCGAAGAATTTCCGCAGCTTCGGACAATTCCTCGGTGACTGTAACCGCACGCATGTCCGACACCAATTCCCGGACTTGGCGCAGTGCGGCCCGGGAGGTGCGCTGTATCTCCCGGGCTTCCTCCTGAGCCCGCTGCGGATCGAGGGGAGCGAGCTTCTCGACAAGCTGGCTTTTGAGCGTAATCAGGGATAAGGTATGGCCTAAGGTATCGTGGAGGTCACGGGCGATGCGCATGCGTTCCTCCCGCTTGATCAGCGCCTCGATTTGTTCATTGGCCCGATCAAGCTCCTTCTCGAGCTGCTGCCGCGTGCTTAAGGAGCGGATGCCGAACGGAGAGGCGATCATGATGACCAGGAAGGGGAGCAGGAACAGCAGATCCGTTCCTTTAAACCGCGGCAGATTCAGCAGAATGGATAGGGCTTGCATTAGAAGGAACGCCGCCATACTTATTCTGAAATTCTTCCGGTCGGTATACCAGCCGATGAAGTTGGCCGTGAAGAAGCCCATGTACAGGTTATAGGGACTGTATAGGAGGCTCATGGCCAAAATGATCGCCATTTGCAGACCAAGCCACCCATTAAAGGCGCGCCCGGTAACAAAATACAGCTGACGATAGCTGATGACGAACAGCCCGATCATGAGCCATCCCCCAAGGAGCAGAATTCCGGTATAACCCCGCAGGTTAAAGATCGGCATGGCAATATAAATAAGCCACACGTAGGGGAAGAAGCCTAATTTTTTAGGAAGAAACTCGAACGGCTTGCGCGACATGGCTGTTTACACCGCTTCCTGTTTTTTTCGGATATAGGTGGATAGTAACATAAACAGGAGAAAATAGCCCAGCAAAATCAACGCGCTGCTCCACTCCGGCGCTTGGCCGCGAATGATTGCCCAAGCGCCGCCGCCGAAGTTGAAAGAAGGCAGCCAGTGCGCGATGCGCTGCATGATCCGCGGAAGTATATCGATCGGCATCCACATGCCGCCGCAAATGGCAAGAATCATATAAACGGCATTGCTGACCCCGCTTGCGGTATCGACCCGTTTCATCGTGCCAACCAGGGTGCCGAGCGCGAGAAACGGCAGGGAGCCGCCTATAATCCACAGCCCGCTGAGCAGCCATTGGCTTGGTGCGAGGGAGACGCCGTTAATGAGAAAGCCGGCCAGGAAAATGACGATGATCGAGAACAGATGCATGACGGTCTGACCGAACATTTTGCCAAAGAAGTAGGTCGTGCCCGGCAGCGGGGTGACCCTCATGAACTTATCCCAGCCGTTCGTCCGCTCCTGGACAAGCCGGATACCGAGGGTCATAATCGCTGAGCCCATCACGCTAAAAGTGGTCATAGACATGAGATAATGGGCCTGCCACAGTTGGACGTCATCGGCTCCGGTGTTGAAAACTCTCGTGAAAATGAAGTAAAACGCAATAGGCATCGCCAAAGACCAAAATACATAAAAAGGATTTCGCAAAATCCGCATCATTTCTACCTTGCATTGCAGTCCGATAATTTTCATGATGATTTCGCCTCCCCAGCTGACATCGTTAATTGTTCAAAAGCTTCGTCCAGCCGCCCCTGGTCGATCCGGATATCGTGAACCGGCAGCTGTTCGGCGAAAATGGCCGCCAGCGCCTCGTCCGTATCATCGGTGCTGACATAGATGCGTCCGTCTTTGTCGTAGCAGTCCAGAACAGGGGGAAGTTTCATCAGCCGTTCACGGAGATCGGGGCTGTCCTCGTTGGATGTGAAAGAGATGGTGCGCTTTACGATTTGGAACTTGATCTGTTCCGGCGTGCCGTCGGCCGCAAGCTTTCCCTGGTTGAACAGCAGGATGCGGTCTGCGATATCGTCGGCCTCCTGCAGGTAATGGGTGGTGAACAGAATCGTACGGCCTTCATCGGCCAACCGTCCGACATGGTCCCAAAAACGGCGGCGCGCGGCAATGTCGAGCCCGACGGTCGGCTCATCGAAGAAGACAAGCTCGGGATTGCCGGCCATTGCCAAGGCGAAGCCGAGACTGCGTTTCTGGCCGCCGGACAGCTTCTCCCCGTAGCGGTTCAGATCGGATTTGCTGAGTCCCGTCAGTTCGATGAGAGAATCCATATCCAGGGGAGCGGGGTAATAGGACCGAAACAATGCCAGTAATTCCCGCACCTTGAGCTTATCCATGAAGTTGACTTCCTGCAGCATCGTGCCGATTCTTTCCCGTATTTTGCGGTCTTTCGGCTGCCCGCCAAACAGCCGGACCGTTCCCTCCGTCGGCTCCAGCAGGCCGAGCATCATGGATAAGGCCGTCGTCTTGCCTGCTCCGTTTGGTCCGAGGATGGCGACGATGGAGCCTTTGGCGATTTGAAAAGATATGCCGTCAACGGCTTTTTTGTCTTTAAACGATTTGGTGACATGGTTCATCTCAATAATGATATTTGCATTTGTATTTGCATTCGCATTCGTTGCATTCATGAAGGATCGCCTCGCTTTTTTTTATCATGCGGTATTCCTGTTTAAGTTCATGATAGAAGAATGCGGTGGAAGGCCGTTAGTATGGACTGTCATGAATTTCAGGTGACAATTGTCACCTTAACAGTCGGGAGGGGCCAGCAGTTGGGCGGATAGCAACAGAAAAGGAGCATTATGGTATGGCAAGGGGCAAGGCAAAGGCATGGCGCGGCACGGCATGGGAGGGCAGGTAAGGTATGGTAAGGTAAGGTATAGCAAGGTATAGCAAGCTAGGGCATGGTACGGGATGGGGCGGAACGGCATGGCATGGGAGGGTAAGGGCATGGCACGGCAAGGCCATGGCGATGAGCGAACATATTGTACTCATGTTTATTTTAATTGTTCAATTATCTAAATGGATTTATAGCAGGCCTGTTGATTTAACAAAAAATGGATAAAAAGGGCCGCCAACTGGGTAATCGATTGTATACCACTACTCTCGACCTAGGAGGCGACCTCATGAACAACCCTGTCATTTTAGCAACCAGCCTAAAGCGGATTTCTGCTGGGAAAATCGCTGAAATATATAAGCTTCGCTGGCAAATTGAAGTATTCTTCCGTTGGATTAAACAGCATTTAGATGTCCCTGCGTTATTCGGTACGACGCCCAATGCGGTATACAGCCAACTATAAATCGCTTTATTGGTCTATGTGTTGTTAAAGAGTGTTTATGATGAAATTCATCCGAATGTGCCTATCTTTAACACTCTCTCTTTTGTCAATTTTACTCGCCGACTTAGTCTGCAACTTTTGCCTGCTGACTGGGTTGTATTGCTCTATCAATACAGGATTCCAAAATACGGATAATCAACAGGCCTGCAAGCAATCCAATTAATTATGCTTTTGGCGATATACTGCATATTTTAAATACAACAAATCCAGTTAGTTTATGTATTTAGCTGTATTCAAGCAGTATTCAACCTTCCAAGCTATACAGCAGCATCCAGGCTCATCCAATCTTTATCCCTTCACGATGATCTCTTTATCAATAAATGTATGAGGCACTTGCAGCCTCAATTCCTGAGTTTCAGAATCGTACTTCCACTCCCCTCCTACTTCAGTCAATTTAACCTGGTCACTGGAATTATTCACAAAAATATCTCGAGGTACAAATTTCATCAGCTTCACATTCAAGGCAAGGGTTTCCCTTGCAGCAGACTGAGACTGCTCTGCTACTCCTGACGCAGCTCCCCGCTTCGCTATCGGTAATTCCTTCACCTCATACTTCAGCTGCAATGATAGCATATCCTCGCCAGATTTAACTTTGACCGTTAGAAGGTTATACGATCCGCTCTCATACGCGTATGTCCGGGCATCATCTGCATACCATTGTCCTGAAGATTCGCTTCGATGTGCTGGAGCATATACGCTAAGTGCGATCTCTGCCTGCTCGTCCAGCGTTGGTTTCCAATGCTGCTCGGCCTCGGCCAGCTCCGGAATGATCGCCCCCGCCTTCACGTAAATCGGCATCACCTCAAGCGGAGCCAGTGCTAATATATGGCGGCCGCCAGTCAATCTCTCTCCGCTCCAATAATTGATCCATTCCCCTTCAGGCAGATATACCGCACGAGATTCCGTACCAGGGCGGAGTATGGGAGCTACGAGCAGGCTGCTTCCGACCATGAATTGATCGCAGAGATTATAAACGTTGCGGTCATGCGGATACTCCAGGATGAGCGGGCGCATCACTGGTAAGCCTGTCTTATATGCCTCATAAAACAGGGTATAGAGATACGGCAGGAAGCGGTAACGCAAGCGGATATACTTCCGGCAAATTTCCTCGATTTCCGGGCCAAAGGCCCATGGCTCCTGGTAAACCGATTCAAGGACGCTATGATTGCGGCAGAACGGAAAGAATGCACCTGCCTGCATCCAGCGCGCCAGCAGCTCCGGGGTCGCATCATGGCTGAAGCCCCCAATGTCCGGCCCGGCAAACGGCTGGCCCGATAAGCCCAGGTTCAACACCATAGGAATTGACATAGCCAGATGCTCCCAATAGCTGCGGTTATCGCCAGTCCATGTCGCAGCGTACTTCTGGACACCCGCATAACCTGCACGTGTGACAACAAAGGGACGTTCCCCTTGCAAATTTCGCTTCAGCCCCTGCTGTGTAGCCATCGACATTAGCATGCCGTACAGATTATGCAGCTCCCGGTGGGTTTTCGCATCGCCGTCATTCCCGTGGACGACATCAAGATCCATCGTTTTGGAAGGACTATTAAACACTGACGGCTCATTCATATCATTCCAAATGCCGGCTATTCCAAGCTCTGTATAGTAGCTGTGCTGATCCCCCCACCATGAGCGAACCTCTTCCTCCGTAAAATCGGGAAACGCACTCGCTCCCGGCCAGACATCGCCAATGAACAGCTCTCCCTCTAATTTGCGGCAAAAATACCCCCTTTGAACCCCTTCCCGATACGGGAGGTAATTCGGATCCCGCTTGACGCCTGGATCGACGATCGGCACGATGCGAATTCCCATTTCCCGCAGTTCCTGTATCATCTTTCGCGGATTAGGGAAACGGGTCGGATCGAACGTAAACACCCGATACTCATCCATATAATGAATATCCAGATAAATAACATCGCAAGGAATTCGCTTATCCCGGAACGTTCGGGCCAGCTCCATTACCTCTTCCTGACTCATATAGCTATAACGGGATTGATGGTATCCGATAGCCCAAGCGGGCGGCAGTTCGATCCGTCCTGTCAGCTCGCTGTACCTCGAGACGACATCCTTCAATTCAGGGCCATGAATGAAATAATAATCAAGCGTTCCCGTATTTACTTTAAACGTATAAGCCTCGTGATCCGAACGCATATCAAATGAGGTGCAGCCTGGATTATCGAGAAAAATGCCGTATACCGGACGATCGTAACGGAAATGAATCAATAACGGAATCGACACATACAGACTGCCGATGTCAGGGACATGCGGGTCATAAACGTCCGAATTCCATAGCTCATAGCTCTCGCCATTTTTATCTAAGAAGCCTGTATTCTCACCCAATCCGTAAATATGCGTGCCCGGCTCCATCCTTCTCCGAGAGCCAAATTCCCCACGCGCAGCCCGAAAGGTTTCGATTTCACTGGAAATAAGCTCTCCAGCCGCATTAAAAAAATCGAGGCGTCCATCATTTTTGTGAACAACCGCCGTAAGCTCGGGCAGCACCAATCTGTAAGCCTCTAAGGTCTCTTCCAATGATACATTAACACTCCTATAAGCCTCCTGCTGAATAGCGATCGTAGAGCGCAAATCCATTTGATGATCAAGCAGCAGCTTGATCCGAATGATCTGTTCATTGACGGGCTGTATCATAATCGACGCATTCTCGCCCTGAAATAAGTAGGCACCCTGTACCTCTCGATATGAACTAATAGAGCCAAGAAACATAGAGCCTGCATCACTAACAACAGACGCAATAGATTTCAGCTCCACTTTATCTGGATGAATCGTTTCACTAGTTTTCATAATAGTAAGTAGTCCCTTTCTAATCGATAATGATTGCTTTATTCCCGTTACCTGATGCTAGCCTAATACCGCCTGATGCAGCCCGTACCGGCGATGATAAGCCGCGCTAACCGGGCTAACCCGTTACCCTTTGACGGAGCCAAGCGTAATACCCTTAATGAAATATCGTTGGAAGAACGGGTAAATGACAAGCAGCGGAAGCATCGAAATAAATATTTTGGCTGCATTCAAGGTTTGGTTCGATGAGCTGCTTAAGCGCTTAGCTGATTCTGCATCGATCTTCGATGGATCGACCACAACCGTGACCTGACGGATATAGGATTGCAGCGGATAATTCTCATTTTTCGTCATCAATACTAAAGCTTGAAAAAACTCATTCCAGTGATAAACAATGGTGAAAACGAGAATTGTGGCAATGACCGGCATGGATAAAGGCAGGAATATATTAAACAACGTGCGCCATGGTCCAGCCCCGTCCACCAAAGCAGATTCTTCCATTTCCTTCGGCAAATTCCGATAGAAGTTCATGACCAGAATGACATTAAACACCGGCAGTCCTCCGCCCAGCACCAAGCCCCAAATATTGTTGACCATCCCCAGGGATTTCATCGTCATGTACCACGGCACGAGCCCGCCGTTAAACAGCATGACAAAAATAAGCATCCACATGACAATGTTCCGCGATCTGAATTGCTTGGAGGTCTTCGAGAGCGGATACGCCATCAGAACGATGACGAACAATGTGATTAACGTTCCATAAAGCACGCGCTGCACAGATATGAAAAACGATTTAAAAAATTGCTGGTCCGCTATAATCATTTCATAAGAGGATAACGTGAACCCTTTGGGCCAAAGAAATACTTCTCCCGCCCCTGCGGCAGCCTTATCGCTCAAAGAGATGACAAACGTGTACCATACCGGATAGACGCATAGCAGCGTAATCACAACTAGCAATAATATGTTAAGACCATTCAACACTCTGGAAGGAACCGATCGATCCTCTACCATCCTCATCCCCTCCTTCTATTAAAAAATCCGATAGTTGGCAAATCGATAGGCCAAGGTGTACGAAATCGAAATCAGGAACAGACCGACAACGGATTTCAGCAAGCCGACCGCGGTAGCTAAGCCATATTGCATATTAATCAAACCGACCCGGTACACCCAGGTGTCAATAATATCCCCCGTCGAATACACCATAGGATTGTAAAGGTTAAAAATTTGGTCAAACCCCGCGTTCAAAATATTCCCAAGGCTCAGTGTGCCCAGCAATACAGCAACCGGCAGCACACTCGGCAGTGTAATGCTGATGAGCCGCCTAAATTGAGAAGCCCCGTCAATGGCTGCAGCTTCATACATTTCCGGATTAATCGACGTTAAGGCTGCAAAATAGATAATGGCTCCGAAGCCAAACTCCTTCCAAATGTCGCTGCCGACCACGAGTGAAGGAAATATTTGCGGACTGGCAAAAAATAAAATCGGTTCAACTCCAAAGAGCGCGAGCAACTGATTCACGAGCCCTGAATACGAGAACAGATCGAGCATAATTCCCGCTACGATAACCCAGGACAGAAAGTGAGGCAAATAAACGATTGTCTGCACAGTTCTAGTGAACAGTCTGTTCTTCACTTCATTAAGCATCAGGGCGAACACCAGCGGCACAATCAAATTCCCCACCATTTTGGCCAAAGCGATCGTAATCGTATTGGCAAAGATCTCCTTGCTGTCATCAAGCTCAAACATATATTTAAAATTCTCCATGCCGATCCATTCCGATTTCAACAGGCCGATCCCTGGATTGAAATCCTTGAATGCCATCAATATTCCATACATGGGCAACAGGTTAAAAAAGAATAACCAGACCAGTCCCGGCAGCAGCATCAAATAATAATGGATCACTACCCCTTTGTTTCTCATACGCTAATCTCCTTAAGAAGATATCAAGACGAGTGATAGAGCACCCGTCTTGAGTATTTCGGCATTATTGCAGATCATTGACTTCCTTAGTAATTTGTTCCCCACCCTGGTCATACCATTTCTTGACAAAGGTATCGAATTCCTCAATCGGAGCGCTGCCCATAATGATTTTCAAGAAAACTTCATCCTCAAGTTTCTCGAGATTAGTCCATCTAGCTTCCATTGTTTTTGTCTTCGAAGTTGCTATGCTGCGAGTATAGTTGACGTCTGCGTTAACGAACGCGGAACCGCCGTTTAAGTGCGAGTAGACATGGGCGAAGAAGGCGGCATCCCCGTTGATGTCCCAATACTGGATATCGTAGTTGTCGTAGGGCTCTTTTTTCACATTTTTCGCGTGCTCAGCTACCTCGTAGCCGAAGCCGTAGTTCACTTTATCAATATCCTCAAGCTTAATTTCTCCCGCCAAATATTTTTCCGTGGAATTAACCGCATACTCAAGCTGATCCCCGTGCCCCGCAACGATGAACAGCGGGATTTCCTGCGAGGTCATTTGCTTATCGGCTAGAACCTCCTCATAGCTTGGATCCTTCTCGCTGACGTGGATATTAAGCATTTTTACCACGGCTTCGGGATGTTCATAGCCTTTTCTCACCACGATATAAGTACTTCCCGTCGCTTCATTGGAATTGAACTTGCCCTCGGCATTCAGCGGAGCAATATAAGGGCGCCAATTGGCTTTCGGATCATTCTTAATGTTGTCCTGCAGGTTGTAAGGAGACCACCATGGCCCGAAGAAAATGCCCGATTTCCCGCTGGTGATCAGCTCCTGGGCACTTTTGCGCAAAGCCAGCTCCTTATCGAGAATCCCCTGCGCATACCAATCACGCATCATGATCAGCGCTTGCTTCGTCTCCTCTGTCGTCGAACCGTACACCGCTTTGCCGTCCTTATCCTTGACCCAAATCCCTGGATAAGCATTGTGCGCGAAGAACAGCGGCGAGAAGTTCATGTAATGATCACCAGATGACAGGAAGGTGGAATACAGTGATCCTCCCTGGGAGGTTCCGACAATACCTACCGTGCCTTCCCCGCCGATTTTGTTATCAATAAATGCTTTGGAAATGTTTTGCAAATCTTCTAATGTTGTTGGTGCCTCAAGCCCGAGTTCATCCAACCAGTCTTTCCGAATCCAAGTAAGCGGCGCTGAAGGAAGCGTCGTCTCTGGAAACGCATACATTTTACCGTCATAGGTGACGTTATCCAGCAGTCCCGGATTGGAGTTGTAAATATCCTTCAACCGTTCCGCCCCATACTTCTCGTACACTTCCGATAAATCGGCCAATTGATCGGCCTTGATCATCTGCTTCAGCTGTGTCTCATTCACCATCATCGCATCCGGCAGGTCGTTGCTGGCAATGGCCAGACTTACTTTTTGCTCATAATCCGTGCCTTGTGCCGCTTCCCAAGCATGCGTGGTTACAATATTGTACGTATCCTTTAACCAGCGGGTATAAGCATTGTTCTCCGCCGTATCCTCGTTATCGAATTGATAATTCGGATCCACCGCTCGGCCAATAGAGACTTTAACAGGATCTTTGTAAGCTCCCAACGGATCTATACTTACTTCTGCTCCGCCTTCGTTCCCGGTGCTTCCACCGTTTCCGTCTCCGCTATTCGCATCTTTCGAGACGCATCCGCTTAAGCTCGCGATTAAGAATATCCCTGCCAAAATGGCTGCCATCTTTCTCTTCATTCGTTTGCCCCCTTGATCCATATTGACATCGATATCGATTACACTCTTAATATAACGCGAAGCTATCCCCTATCGAGATAGAAAACGATTGCCAATAAGGGTGAATTTTTTCTAAACATGCCAAAAACGTTCGAAAAGATTCTACCCTCTTTCCGAACGTTCTCTACCTTTGTCTTATGGTCAGCTAAAAGATTACCCCATGTTAGCCTGGCGATATTCACTAGGCAGCATGCCAACCTGCTCGCGAAATAACCTGCTGAAATATTTCTCATCGTTATACCCGACCTGCTCAGCGATCCACTGAATCGTCTTCGTTGTATTGCGCAAATACTGCCTAGCCCGCTGCATGCGAATTTCCCTTAAGTAATCGGTGTAAGTCTGCCCGACGATCTCCTTGAAGCATTGACTGAAATAGCTGCTGCTCATATTGACCATCTCCGCCATATCACTGGCCGTCAGCGGCTCACTCATCATTTGCTGAGCCAGATTAACCGCCTTCATAATACTGTTCTGAATCTCCTCTGAATAAGACGTCCGGACATTCACGCCCTTGATCATTGCCCTAGTCTCCCTGAGCCAATGTTCAAATTGTATCCAACTGCTCATAAAGTCTTCAATCCCAATGGACGATGGCAGCATTTGACGATACAGGCGGTTCCATTCATCCGTAATCGAGAAAAAAATGCGGGTCAAGCGGATGGGAGGAAGCCTCTTTGCTTTAAGATCAAGTACCATATTCTCAAACATTCCGTCATCATAAAGCCATTCTGCGGATAACCATATCTCCTTAATCCGGTTCGAATCATGTGCATTCTCCCCTTTCCCCTTGTTCAGAATCTCTTTGCCGTCAACCTGCTGATAAGGCTGTGATGGATCGTAATCGTAGAACAGGTCATTTTTTCGATAGACGCGCAGAAGCTGCAATACCGATTTACGATCCAGCCCATGAAGATGCCGCAGACAAACCAGGGCATAGTCCGAGTAAGAATCGACTGTCCGAGTCTGTTCCTTCCATGCGGCTATTCTCTTCTTTGATTGCCCCTCGGGATCGATCCAGCACCAAATTCCGATATCCGCCTCATAAGCCTGCTCCGCTAGAGGGATATCCGCCTGGAGCTCATCGGTCTGCTGATTCAAGGCGTAAAGCACCAGAAGTTCCTCAGCATCAGCTAAATTATCCTGCTGAATCGGTACTGTATTGAATGGCGCCTTCTGCGCCATGAGTGAAGCGATGCGACCGAGCACATCCTCAAACTGTTCCTTTTCTAGCTGCGTTTTGGCAATGTAATCAATCGCGCCAAGCCGTAGGGTCTCCTGAATATATTCAAATTCCTGGTGCAGGGTGAGTACGACAACTTGAATATGCGGATATTTAGCACGCACCTCCTTCATCAGCTCAATCCCCGACATCAACGGCATGGAGAGGTCCGTCAGCAGTAGATCCACTTTATTCATGGCGATAAATTGCAGTGCGTCCTCGCCATTGCTTACATCCCCCACTACCGTCATTCCAAATTCCTGCCAGGGCATAAAAGAAACCAAGCCCTTGCGCACGATCTTCTCATCGTCTACGACTAGTACACGTATCATAACGCCTGCTCACCTCCTGTAACAGGAATACGCAAAGTGACGATCGTCCCTTTTCCAACCTCGCTCTTAATCTCCAGCCGTGCCCGCTCCCCGTAATTCGCCTGAAGTATTCGCTTCACATACCTCATACCAATTCCCATCCCTACCTTCTGACTTTCCTTCGATTCATCCAGCATCAAAGCATCGATTTCCGCTTGCGTCATCCCCGAGCCATTATCCTGAATCGTAATTTCCAGCTCCTGATTTAATTTAATGTCAACGTGAATATAACCTTCATCGCTTACCCCATGATATAAAGCATTCTCCACGAGCGGCTGCAAAATAAAGCGGGGGATCGACAGTCCCATCGTGCTCTCATCCACCTCTATGTCGACATCAAATTGGAAATCATAACGGATTTGCTGCAGCTGCAAATACTCTTTCAGCGCCTGAATCTCTTTGTCGATCGTCGTCGCTTCCCCCATTTTGCCCAGATTATAACTGAGAAGCTTATTCAGCGAGAGCACTAGCTTATCAATTTTCTCATGGCCGCTGAAGACCGCCAGCCAATGCACGGTATCGAGCGTGTTCATTAGAAAATGCGGGTTGATTTGATAGAGCAGCTTCTCCACCTCTAAATCAGCTCTGCGCTTTTCCTTCCGCTCGATTTCCCCATATAAATCCCAAATTTTCGTCTTCATGTCCCTGATCTGATAGAGTAAATAATCAAATTCGGGAATTTTCGTTAGCCCGGTATAGTTTGTATTCGTCTGGATTAAGGTTTTGATTTCCTTATTGAATTTATCTAACGGATTATACACCATCTTCCACAGCAGCCAAGCAATAATTACAGCCACAAAAATAAATACGACAAAAATGAGGGCCATTTGCAATAGCCAGCTATTGCGCTCCTGATTCAATTCATTTTTCGGAATTAGCGACACGATGCTCCAGCCTTGATTGCTTGTCGCCTTATTCCAATAAAAGGCCTCGTATGTGCCTGATGAGGCAGTCGCCGCCGAACTGTGGCCCGGAAACATGCTGCTCACCGGGAAAGCGCCTTCATTTTCACTAAAAACAATACGCCCATCATTATCTAAAATGAGCAGTCTACGGGAATCGCTCTTCCGATTCTCGGGAGCAAATAACGTTTCCAGCGCGTTGCGACCCGTCTCGATGTACAAATATACGTCTTGATCCGGCAAATTGACTTTGCGCATCGCGCTGAACACATATTGATTCATAGATCCGTTGTAGCTTTTATGAGGGCCGAAATAAATGATTTCCGAGTATTTAGCCATAAGAGGAAGCTGGTCTGGAAGGAATTCGCTGCGCAGTCGGAAATTCTCGAAATCGTAGGTACCCACCTCTGGATAATAATACATAATCAAGCCCACATTCGGGTTGGAAAAAGAAATGATGTTCAATTCTGCCTTGATATTGTTGCGCAGTTGTATCTGGTTGTAGGACTCTGTTTCGTGAACCAATTCTTCGAGAAGCTTATTCGTCCCCCCTCCGAATGCAAGCTGCTGCGAGACATGGTTTATATTGTTCAGCGTATTCTCCAGAACGATCAGTTCCTGATTGAGGTTATTCTGCAGAGCCGCTTCCACCTTGTTACCGAGAATCGAATTGATCGTATAAAAGGATATAAAGCCAAGACATATGAACGGAATCAAGCTGCTGATCAAAAATATGGCAATGATCCGGTTCTTAAATGTAATTTGCTTGAGCCGCTCCATCATCAATTTTCTGCTCATTTGTCCCTAGGCCTCCCCTGATGCCATTATTGAGTGAATCATACAAATTCGTTCTCGCGAAGTCAATGATTTATCAATCTTCCATATCTCCTCCTATCACCTGATTTCCATAAATGTCGAAGAGGCTGGGACATAACTAGTCTCTAGAAGTAAAAAGGTGAAATCGCTTCGTCGATTTCACCTTTTTTAATGTGGTTTAAAGAAATACAGGCAAGGATTTAGCCCCTTACCGCATATTTTCTTAAGTTAACAGCCATTAACGCAAGTCCGATTTCATTTTCGACCTTCGCTTTTCCGCGAACCGAAAATCGAGTAAAACCTAAATTAGCTTTCAAGAATCCAAAAACAGGCTCTACATCAATTTTCCGTTGACGGTAAATGGTAGCCGTTTCTTCTTCTGAAAGCTTCT
>NZ_KB907291.1 GCF_000381905.1 Paenibacillus fonticola DSM 21315
TATGATGCTAGGATTGTATATGAAAAATCATATAAAACCACTCGTGTAGCAGTATGATGCCGGAATTGTATATGAAAAATCGTATAAAACCACTCCCGTACCGCCTTGATGCTAGGATTGTATATGAAAAATCATACAAAACCACTCGCGTAAGCGGCCTGATCGCTATGGAATAGCTTGAATCCATTTTTCATTCCTAAATTAGGATTAATTAATAAGGATTAATTTTTTTATATTCGTTGGGCGTTATGCCGACGATTCGTTTAAACAGTTTGTTGAAATAGGCCGGGTCGGGATATCCTACTTGGCAGCCGATTTCGTGAATTTTCATGTCCAAGCATGTTTTCAGCAGCAGCTTCGCTTTTTCAATTCGTACCTCGATCAGATAGTCGGTAATCGTCATGCCGGTTTCGTTTTTGAACAGTTTACTGAGATAGCTGGGCGTAAGATAGACCAAGGCGGCCAAGCTGCTCAACTCAGCTTGCTGATCGTAATGCTCCGTAATCCAACGCTTAACGGTTTCGACGGAACGGTCGGCCATATTCAGCCGTTGTGCGCGGATCTGCTCCAAACCACTCAGAAACCGGCCTAAGAATAACTCTCTCATCTCTTCGAAAGTAAAGCAGGAGGATAGCTCTTCTGCCCATTGTCCAGCAGCGGCTGGAAGATGCAGCTTCTTCCACTCCGGGAGCTCAGCGAGTGCCAAATCGTTGATTAACCGGCAAAGGGAGGTGATGGCTTGGCGGGAAGCCTTGGCCTGCTGCAATTGATTGTACTGCTCCTTAAGCTCTGACTTAATGGCGGGGATATTTAATATTTGCAAGTTCCGCTTAAGCGGCTCCTTTATATGCGCGAACCAATCCGTAATATTCAGCTCAGGCTGGGGCAAATCTCCAATGTGATGGCAGCTCCAGTTGGACTGGCTGTACAACCCGCAATCGCAGGCGCAAACGGCTTCATCATATGCCAGGCTTAACCGAGTGATCCGATCATACCCGCGGCTTACACCGATATGGACGGTCCCGGCGGGAACGAGGCTTGGCCGCAGTTGATCCGGAAGCTGCTGAATAAGCTCTGGCAGCGGCTCAACCGAATAATAGCTGATAAGCACCAGCATGCCATCTCCTGGATCGACAATATCAAGGGGGACCGTCATTTGCTGGCTAAGCAAATTCACTTGCGCCCTGAGCATCTCCATATTCGTGGAACGAAAAACATACACGGCATAGTACGGTCGTAATAAGCTCAGCTCGGGGAATGTGCTGCACTGTGAGGAGGAGCTTCTGAGGTAAGAAAGCAGCATACCCGAGCGGAAGCGCTGTTCTTTCTCCAGACTGGTTATTTTCTCATCATCCAGCATGTAGAGCAGCTTGAACAGCTGCTTCTTGCTGATCGGTTTGAGCAAGTAATCTACAGCAGAATAGCGCAACGCTTCCCTAGCGTACTCAAAATCAGTAAATCCGCTCATCATGATGCAGCGGACTGCCGGCTGTAAAGCTTTCAACTGCTTGATCAGCTCCAACCCGTCAACGAACGGCATACGAATATCCGTGATCACAACATCGATGTCTGATGCCTGAACGAAGCTTAGTGCATCCTGTCCATTTGAGAAAGTGCCGGTAATATGAAAGCTATCGTTTTCTTTACCAATCATTTTAGCCAGTCCTTCACGGATTGAAGCTTCGTCGTCCACAATAATAATACGCAGCATAAGCGATTCCTCCCGATTGCGCTGTTATTCATATTTCCAGAAGACCGGTGATCTTTAATGTTACAGTGGTTCCTTCACCAGGCTTACTATTTACGGTCAGTTTTGAGTTATTCCCGTAATATAGGCGAATCCGCTCGCTTACGTTACAGAGCCCGATGCCGTACTGATCTGTCTTGCCGTCCGTTAAGGCGGAATTCAGCTGTTTCATGGTTTCTTCCTCCATCCCAGCGCCGTCATCGTGAATAGTAAAAATCACGCTCTTCCCTTCGCTCCAGGCATGAATGGCAATGGTCCCCGGCTTCTCCTGCTTTTCCAGCCCATGAAACACGGCGTTTTCCACAATCGGCTGGAAAACAAGTTTGATAATAGGCAGCTGGCAGAAGCTCTTCGGAACAGCGATGTGATAGCTTATTTTGTCCGGGAACCTGATTTGCAGCAACTGCAAGTAGTTGCAGACATGATCGAGCTCCTGCTGGATTGTTACGATTTCATCGCTGCGGGTGATGCTGTATCGTAGCAGCAGGCCGAGCAAATAAGTAAGCTCCGCCACGCGGTCATCGTCGTTCAGCTCTGCCAGCATGCGGATCGATTCCAGCGTGTTGTATATAAAATGCGGATTAATCTGATTTTGCAGAGCAAGCATATCCGCCTTTTGTTTGCTTTTTTCCGTTTCATATACTTCCTGCAGCAAATCGCGGATGTGAGCGATCATCCGGTTGAAATGACTGCCCAGTCTGCCGATTTCGTCGTTATATTTGACCTGAACCTGAACGTCCAAATTGCCGCGCTGCACCTGCTTCATTAATCGAACCGTCCGTTTGAGCGGCATTGTCAGGGCATAGGAAATAAAAATGGCTGCCAGCAGGGCGAAAAAAATAATAAGCAGCGTTGTAATCATCAGGGCGTTGCGATTTTGCTTCATTGGAGCCAGCAATTCGGTTGATGGGATGTAGGTGAGCGTCTTCCAGCCCGTGCTTTCGGAGATGCTATATACCGAAATATAAGGCTTTCCGTCGATGTCCAGGTTGAAATGCCCGCGAGGCTCAGTTGCTTTTGCAAGCAGGGGGCTTGTGCTCAAATCTTGTCCAAGCTTGGCTGGATCGTTACTGTATACGACATTACCGCGTTCATCGACGATCAGGGTGCTGCCGTGAGTAACAGTGTTCAGGGGCTGGATCATGTCGTCGAACAGCCGGATATCCACGTCGATGACGATCATGCCGATATTTTTAAGCGTGCTGACGGATTGAATGGATCGGATGACGGTGAACACCTGCCGCTGCTCCGAGGCATTGATCCGAATAGGATGTGTCCCGAGCAGAATAGGGGAGACGTCGGCCAGTTGCGTCCGCCTCTCCCATTCATTGAATCGTTCCTCGGGAAATAATTCATTAATTCCGGGTTTTTTATTATAAAAAATAGTGCCGAAACGATCCGTCAAATAAACCGCGGTGATTTCGTCCTTCGTATTGGCCAAATACATAAGAAACATCTCGATGCTCATATTTTTATCCCAATCTGTCCCGCGTTGATCCAAGTATTTCTGCACATCCTTATTATAGAGCGGCAGGATGGTGTACCGCTTTAAGTCGGCGATATACCGGTCGATTTTGTCCATGGCGTTATCGGTCATTTGCCCGGCGGAATGAGTCATGCCGCTGAGCACGGACTCGGAATTCGCCCGATAGAACGAATAGCTGACATACGTAATCGGCAGAGAAATAAGGAATACAAAGATGATAACCAGTTTCTTCTGCATCGACAGATTGGCGAAGAACACCCAGGCTTTGCGAAAACAGGAGTGAATGAATGAAAGCATAGGTTACCGTCCTTTCCGCATAGGCTGCCATTATTTTATTGCGCCGCTGGTCACTCCTTCAAATATATATTTCTGAAGCACAAAATATAAGATAACGGTAGGCAGCAAAATTAATAGAATAGCGGCGCTGATGAGATTCCAGTCGGCAATGTTCACCCCCTGAAAGCGCATGAGAACGGTCGTGACTACGCCTAAGCTTTGCTTGGGCATGTAGAGATACGGCGTATACATATCATTGTAAATGCTGATCGATTTAAGTATAACTAAAGTTGCCGTGGCCGGAGTAAGCAATGGAAATATGATCGAGCGATAGATTCTGAACAGGGAAGCACCTTCCGCCATAGCGTTCTCATCGAGATCTACCGGAATGTTGCGGATAAATTGCAAATACAGAATGATTTGGATGACGTCAGCTCCAATGTAAAGAATTATCGGGGCACCCAGCGTATTATACAGTCCTAACTGCCTGATAATGCCAAAGGTGGCGACCTGGGTCGTAATGCTGGGAATTACCGTGGCAAACAAGTAGGCGCCGAACACCGCTGTTTTTAATTTAAAAGAAAATCGGCCCAGCACATAAGCGACCATAGTGCCAAAGGCGATGTTAAACAACAGCGCGACGATGATGATGATCAACGTATTGCCGAACCCGTTCAGCAATCCGCCGCGCTCAAATACGATTTTGAAATTGTCGAAATTGAAAAAGCTGTGGGGCAGCGCCATTGTATTTGCAGTGTTAAACTCCTCGCTGGATTTAAAGGAGTTCACGATAATGATATAGGGAGGAAACAAAACGACGAATACTCCAATCAACAGGGAGAAGTATTTAATGAGCTCCAGGCCGCTAAATTTTTGATTCTTCATTTGCCTTTTCCTCCTCTGCTAAGCACGAACTGCTGAAGCCCCACGACGATGATGACAAAGAACAGAAGTACAATGCTCATCGCCGAGGCGAGTCCGTAATGGTTGAAGGCAAAGGCAGTCTCCACGACACGCTGCACATAGGTTTGAGAGGCGCCAGCCGGACCGCCCTTGGTGAGCACAAACGGCAGATCGAATACTTCCAGTGCGCCGGTTACCGTCAGGAACAGGTTGAGCTGAATGACCGGTTTCATATTGGGCAGTGTGATGCGCCAAAAGCTTTGCCAGGCGTTGGCTCCATCAATGGTGGCAGCTTCATATATATCGCGGGGTATCGCCTGCAGAGCAGCAATGTAAATGACCATATTGTAGCCCATGAATCGCCATAGTCCTGTCGAGGCGAGCGAATAGTTGACTAACCCGGGGGTGCCAAGCCAGCTGGTCTCGCCGAGCTTTGCCAGTCCGAGGCTTTGCATCAGCAGGTTAAGCGATCCTTGGGTCGTATCGAATACGTAGCCGAACATGAAGGCTACGGCTACGCCGTTCATAATATAGGGAAGAAACAGCAGCAGGCGGAAAGCGTATCTCCCGCGCAGCTTTCCATTCAGAAGAACCGCAAAGTAAATGGCTACGATATTCTGAATAATTCCCATGACAAAATAAGCGAAATTGTGGGTGAACACTCCAAAAATATCGGGGTTGGAGAACACTTCCCTATAATTATCGAACCCTACCCAGGGTTTCTCTGGACTGTAGCCGTCCCAATCGGTAAAGCTGAACCAGACGAGCTTCGCTGCCGGATAATAGGTGAACAGCAGGAGGAGAGCTACAGGTACGAGTAAAAATGAGAAGATAATGACGCTTTTTTGCTTTTTATATGATAATGTTCCAAACATTCCATTATCCCTTCTTTCTAACTGTTGATTGACAGCAAAATGGATTATCGCCCAAATCGATAACCCATTTTGCATGATGTTCAAGATGCGGCTGAATTAATTAATATCCAAGATCCTGCTTCGCTTTGGCCCACGCTTTATTCCATTTGTCGAGAACGGTTTGCGGATCTTTGGCCAGTACAAACTCCTGGGCAATAGCCGGCAGATCGATTTGAGCTTTATTGGAAATCTCAATCACTTGCAGATCATCCGGCATTCCTTCTTGCAGCTCTACACCGGTAGCCTGGAATTCGGCGAGTTGAGCCAGCTTAGATTCCCTGCCCTCAAGCGGAGAGAGAAATCCGGCAAAATCCTCGTAACCGGAATCTTCGAGCATCCATTTCAGAAAAGCTTTTGTCGCCTCCAGGTTTTTGCTGTTTTTATTTACCGCATAGAAAAAGTCCGGGTTGAACGCAGCTCTAAGATTGCCTGAATTGTCGAAGGGAAGCGGGAAGAACCCGATGTTCTCCGTATCGGCGCCTACGCCAATGACCTGGTTAATGACCCAGTTGCCGAGAAAATACATACCCATTTTTCCGTTAGCGACATCTTTCTTGGACTGCTCCCAGTTGGTGGAGTTGATGTCTTTTTCCAGATAGCCCTTTTCATTAAGGGCTCGAATCAGTGACATCGCTTTGCCATACCCGTTATCCATAGTGAATGGCGCATCCATATTTAACCTGGTATTTGGAAAATCTCGATTGTTCTCAATGACTCTCGGCATATCATACACCCAACTGCCAAGCGGCCATTTGTCTTTGAAATTGGAGGAAAGCGGGATAACGCCATTCTGCTTCAGCTTCTCGCATGCCTCGAGAAATGAATCCCACGTTTTTGGAATTTCTGTAATGCCTGCATCGGCAAACGCCTTTTTGTTATACACAATGCCGGACGTTGAGTTGCCGGTCGTAATGCCATATAGCTTGCCGTCATATGCTTTGAAGTCTTTGAAAGTAATGTCCGCGCTCAGGCCAAGATCGTCCAGGGAAGCAAAATATTTCGGCAAATCGGAGTTGGGGATATCTGGGATAAACATCAGATCCGGGAGCTCGCCGCTGGCCATCCGGACTTTGATTTGCTGATTATAGTCCGTTTGACTTGCTTCAAATTCGATTTGAATGTCAGGATATTTCTCGTTGAAGCGTTTGACGTAGTCGTCGTACTCCTTGCCGATCATGTCTGTCCGGTTGGTCAGGAAAGTGACTTTCCCGCTAAGCTTTTCAGCGGAGTTTTGCCCTGTGGTATTTTGTTCTGCTGTATTTTGCTCTGGAGTATTTGCTGTGACATTATTCGCGGCGCTATTCCCGCTATTACTCTTGTTTCCGCTGCAGCCTGTTAGGATGCCGGTTAATGCCAAGACGATCATAAATACAAGTAAAAAGCCTTTTCTTTTCATGCTTGTCGCCCCTCTTCTTAATTTGATAGCGCTTACAGTTCGATTGTAGCGTTTTATCGTTTGGGTTTAAATGCACTGAATTGTTATTTATTGTCTTTGTTTAGCTTATTGTTAGGAAGAAAGGGAGATGAGTTTGCACAGTTTGTTTAATTTGTTTTATAAAAAATATAACAAAATAATAACAAATAACTTCGATAATGTAATATAATAAATGAAAATTCAAAAGTATACTACGATGAACTGATGGAGGGCTTATGAACATTCAACAACATGTACTGGACAATTGGCGCTTTAAATCCTGTGATGAAGACGCTTGGCTGCCTGCCGCTGTACCCGGGACGGTACATACCGATTTACTGAAGTGCGGCCTCATTCCGGATCCATTCTACGGCAAAAATGAGCATGATTTGCAGTGGATCGATAAGAAGGATTGGGAGTACAAGACAAGCTTCGAGCTGCCGGAAGGGTTTAAGGACCAGTCCCGGGTGGATATCGTATTTGACGGGCTGGATACCTATGCGGACGTTTATGTAAACGAACAATATGTGTTTTCCGCAGACAATATGTTCAGGGCCTGGCGGGCAAACATAAAAGCCCAGCTTAAAGCTGGAAACAACGAAATACGGGTCCGGTTCCGTTCGCCGATTATGGAGGACCTCCCCAAGCTGGATCAGCTTGGATATGATTTGCCAGCATCTAATGATCAATCCGAATTAGGCGGACTGGAGGAGCGGCGTGTCAGCGTATTCGCAAGGAAAGCCCCCTATCATTACGGCTGGGATTGGGGACCGCGTTTTGTAACCAGCGGAATTTGGCGGGAAGTCCGGCTGGAGGGATGGTCCGTTCCTAAAATTAATAATTTATTTATCAGGCAGGACGAAGTAAGTGCAGAGAAGGCCAAATTGGCAGCAGTAGTAGAAGTGGAGGCTTTATCTGCTTGGAGCGGCCGCCTGCGAGTCGCCGCGGAAGGCATGAGTTGGGAGCAAGAAGTGTCACTTCAGCCTGGCTTACAAGTGGTTACGCTTGATCTCGAAATTTCCAGTCCGAAACTGTGGTGGTGCCGCGGGCTCGGTGAGCCATCCACATATGTATTCAATGCAGCTCTGCTGCAGGAGGAAGAGATTGTTGCCCAGCGAGAGGTGAGAACAGGCCTCAGAACGATTCGTCTAATTCGAAATAAGGATGAGGCAGGCATTTCGTTTTATTTTGAACTAAACGGGAGCCGTGTTTTCATTAAAGGAGCTAACCATATTCCGAATGACAGCTTCATAACGGAAGTAACAAGAGAACGATACCGTCATGAAATAGCCTCAGCTGCACACAGCAACATGAATATGCTGCGCGTATGGGGCGGAGGAATATATGAAGAAGATGTGTTCTATGAGCTGTGCGACGAATATGGATTGTTAGTGTGGCAGGATTTCATGTTTGCCTGCAGCATGTATCCGGGAGACGACGCGTTCTTGAGCAATGTCGCTGCAGAGGCAGAGTACAATGTGAAGCGTCTGCGCAATCATCCCTGTATTGCATTATGGTGCGGAAATAATGAAATCGACTCGGCCTGGGCTAATTACGCCTGGGGCAGCGGCTGGGGCTGGAAGGAAAAGTACAGCTCAGACGTCAGGGAAAAAATATGGAATGACTATGAGGCGGTGTTCCACCGAATTTTGCCGGAGGTTGTAGCGAGCTTTGCCCACGGCGTAGATTATTGGCCATCCTCCCCTTTACGGAGCCTGACGGGAGATGACAATCAACATGCAATCCAAGTGACCGGAGAAGGGGACGTTCACTATTGGGGCGTATGGCATGCCGTCGAACCTTTTGATCACTACAATACAAAAATCGGCCGCTTTATGAGTGAATACGGGTTTCAGTCTTTTCCCGAATGGAATACGGTATTGAAATACGCCGCGGAAGATCAGCTTGAGCTGGAATCGCAAGTGATGCTGGCCCACCAGAAAAATGGCAGAGGCAATCAGCTCATAAAGGAATATATGGAGCAATATTTGCCGGAGCCGAGGGATTTTGCATCTTTCCTGTACATGAGCCAAATCCTTCAGGCCCAGGCAATACAAACAGCGATCGAGGCGCACCGCCGTCATAAACCGTATTGTATGGGAACACTGTATTGGCAAATGAATGACTGCTGGCCGGTCGCTTCCTGGGCGGGGATGGATTATTATGGCCGCTGGAAGGCACTGCAGTATACAGTGCGCAGAAGCTTCCGCGATGTGCTGCTTTCCATCGTTAGCGCAGAGGAGGGGGAACTGGCTGTTCATATTATTTCTGATCGGCAGCAGCCGGTGCAGGCAAAACTGAAGCTGCAGCTTTATGATTTCAGCGGCCTGCTGCTGCGGGACATTCAGCAAGAAGTTAATGTCAGTGCTGATACGGCGGAAATAGCATTTTCAATTCAGGTTCAAGAACTGCTCGGGGATCGCAATCCGAAGGAGACCGTACTGCTCGCCAAACTGGAGGAGAATGGAGCTGAACTGGATAGCAAGCATCATTATTTTGCTTCCTTGCGTGAAATAGAGTGGCCTGAGACGGTCATTACTGTCGAGGAAGTGCCGGGCAGCGGAGGGACTTCCTTCAAGCTTCAAGCGAACGCGCTGGCTAAACAAGTGTGGCTGTGCGCTGAGGAAGAAGGGATATTTACGGACAATTTCTTCGATCTGATTCCTGGCGTTCCTCACACCGTAAGCTTCCACCGCCGCAGCATGGGGGAAGCACCCTTTATTCCAGGAACTCCAGGGTTGCTTGAGGTAAGGTCGATGAAGGATTTTATCATTCAAGCATAATTGGCGAAAATCAAACTAAAATCAAGGGTAATTAGCGAAAATTCAGGGGAATTAACGAAAACAAGGCCGCCGGAACAGACGGCAGCCTTGTTTTTTTAATATCAGAAATTTGCAGCTAGAACCTCATATCGCTTGAAAAACTATCGCGGTCTGATCTGTCTTCTTAGAAAATATGCCGATAGACTTTTTTTTGCATAAGCTTCATTCCAACAGGCCCAATGATTCATATACTTTGACCGAAACGACGCCGTTCGGGATTAACCCATGATCGCGCTGATACTGTTTCAAGGCGGCTGTTGTATCCGCGCGAAATTTGCCATTGCAAACTCCGTTGAAATAACCTGCGCTTTTTAGCCGGGATTGGATTAATTGCACGTCGCCTCCAATATCTCCTGCAGCCAAAGCCCGTGGATCTTGCCTGGAATTGCCGAGGATATGACCATAAATCGTTACTTTGGTGCCGAGGGGAATCAGTTCATACAACTCCATCACATCTCTGTTGCGCATGCGTATGCAGCCGTGACTTAGATTCTGACCAATGGAATAGGGCCTGTTTGTACCGTGTATGCCATAGGTTCCCCAGGGGACATTCAGTCCAAGCCATCGCGGGCCAAAAGCCGGCCCCCAATTCGTCCCCTTATAAATGACTTTATATTCGCCGACCGGCGTAGGAGTCGCAGGATTCCCGACGGCAACGGGATACGTCTTGAACTTCTGCCCTTGGGTCTTCACAATAAGCTGATGATAATGCGGATAAATCTCAATCGAGTAAATGCTTGCGTCCGACACGATCGGCAATGCAGGATCACCATAAGCGATAGCCTGCCGCCCAAGCCCAGGCACGAGGCTACCCGTGGGAATCACGATCATAGCCCAAACTAAAAAGGCCATCCGCAGCAGTTTGTTTAGCACCTTTATTGGATTCATCATTTCACCAAAATTTCATTTTAGGTATAGTCTGCACCGAAGCTTGAATTTCATACAGCGGACGGGCGTAAAAAAAGAGGATATTTGTTCAAGAAACAGAACGAAATATCCTCTATTACTTTAGTTGTACTCGTTATTTTATCAATCTTGCTTAAGGCAGAACTTCCAGAGCGGCGGCAGCAGCTTCTTGAGACACCGGCTGATGAGGCCGGAAGCTTGTAAATGGATTATCCGAAGCCTCTTTAAGGATACAGTCATCGCTGGAAGGCACACTATTATCTACACGATAAGAGGAAACCGCCCGGTAATAAATGGGTCTGCCCCCGTCATAGGCTAAATTTCCATCCGGGGTAATTTGCGCGGCAGTGACAGTGATTTTATACGTACCATTGTTAAGCTGTGCTAAAACGGGCAGTCCGTCCTGAAGAATCGGGTAGCCGTTTTCGTCGTAAGGGTGATAAGAACCGCCAATTCCTGGGATGGTATAAATTCCTGGTTCAAAGCGTTCGCTCAAGTCGTTAGGAATTTCACTCACAAAGAAGCCCAGTGTTTCATTGTCCAGGTTCTCCACTTCAACGGAGAAATAGTTCGTATCCTCCGCGGTTAGCTTGAAGGACAAGTCGGTGTATTGCTGGGCGCTGCGATTCGGATAGACTGTCGAATGCGTCAGCATCAATTCCTGAATACCAAATCCGTTTACAGGCTGTTCATAACCTACTTGCACGGTAAAAGGCAAATGGAGCGTCGGCAGTCCTGCGCTAACCAGGTTGATCTGCCCTTGGTATGCGCGTTCCTGTGCATCAGTGCTCACTTGAAGATCAAGCTTTATGACTGCTGCCGTGCCGGCTGCAGCCGTGACCAGGCTCTTGTCGAGTGTCATTGCGACACCGGGATGATCATGATGCCATTCTACCGAGGCTTCGTAGCTAACATCCTGCTGGGACGTATTTTTCAGCTGCAAATTTTTAGCCGATACACCACCTGGGGCAACGATGCCGAAGCTTGCCGATGAATTATAATTGATAACGTTTTGCGGTGAAAAATTCGTATCCAGAATCGTGATGGGTTCAAGCGCCTGCAGCACTGCGGGTGTATTGATTGCATTAGCCACATTGACGCGTCCGGCTCCCTGCTGGTATACGTCGTATACAGGTTTGTCTTCACCGCGAATCACATCCGCTGTGTTGGCGAGGGCAGCACGGATATCGAACGGCGTCCAGTCGGGATGCAGCTCTTTCAAGAGCAGCGCCAAACCGGATACATAGGGGGCAGACATACTTGTGCCATTTGAACGTAAATAAGCATTGTCATAAGAAATGCCTGAATTGTATTTGCCATAGGCTGGATAAGTAGACAAGATATTTACCCCCGGCGCCAAAACGTCCGGTTTTATGCTTAGGTTAGCATCTGCATTAGGCCCCCAGGCGGAGAAGCTCGCCAAAGTATCCCCGGGGATCGTTGAGGGTTCATATTCTGCTCCGAAGGTGAACTGGAGCGACAAATCGGGGTTATCCCGGACCGCTCTTGCTAAAGCGCGCCCTTCTGTGCCCCTCATATCGAAGGTAGGAATAAATAGCGGGTTGTCGGCGAGTAAAGTATCGATATAACCGTCTCTATCCGCAATGGATTCGCTTAAATCCGCGTCATCCCCATCGTTCGTCCCATTAAAAATAACGATCGCCTTAGCGCCGAATTGCTGGGCATAAACTATTTTCTCAGTGAAGGAGAGCTTGCCCCGGGAAGCCAACACGATTTTGCCGCTCACGTCGGAAGTGTAATCTGCAATACCCCCAAGCCCTACATATACTACATCTAACGGCTCCGTGCCCAAAATTGCTGCGAAATCGGTATGCCCGCTCTGCCAGCCAATGACGTTCAGCTGTAATGGGTCATAGGTGGCTATCGTGACGGATGTTGGAGGGGCCGTATAAGTCGCTTCAGTTGTTGAGGGCGGGCTGTTCACTAAAGCGGGGGCTAGTTCAGTTTTATACAGGGTGCCTTCGCTTGTGACAGCACCTACAGCCAATGCTAATTGGGAAGTAGCTGGCGAGCCCATCGTATAATAACCAGGCCCGGCATTGCCGTTGGCGATAATGGCCGTTACTCCGGATAATACAGCGTTATTGATGGCGATGGCGTCAGGTGAGTTGACGTTCTTCTCTATATCGGAGCCAAGCGAGAGGTTAATGACGTCCATGCCATCATTGACGGCCCGTTCAATGCCATCAATGAGTTGTGCGGACGTTCCGGAAGCCTGATAAGGTTCCGTCAAGCTCCGTCCCAGCACTTTGTAGACGTAGAGCTCGGCTTCATAAGCCACGCCTTTTTGCACAATATCGGCAGTCGGATTGGCCGCTCTTCCTACGATAATCCCGGCTACGTGCGTGCCGTGCGAAGTTCCGCCATATCCGACGTGAAGCGGGTCCTCTGCCGGAGTAAGCGGAATTTCTTCATAAGGATCATCGTCCTTGTAGAATGAATCGTAACCCCCTTTATAGGCTTCTTGCAGATCCGGGTGCGTGTAGTCTACTCCTGTATCGATGACGCCTACTTTGAGTCCTTTTCCTGTGAGGCCTTCAGCCCAAGCCAGGTCGGCGCCGATTTGTTTCAACGGGATGCTGTCAAAGTTGATCGCTTCGTCTGTGGAAGGGGTAATCGGCAGCGGATACCAAATGCTGTTTTCCTGAATCGATTTTACCCCCGGTATTTGGGCTAGTGCGGGGATTTCATCAGCGGGAATCGTAACTTCAAAGCCGTTAAATACTGTATTGTACTGATAGTTTACTTGCAGCTCTAATCCTTGATCCTGTACTTCGTTGAGAAAATTCTGCTGCTCATGGCGAACTATGGACTCCGTAGCTGCCGAGGCCAGTGAACGAATGCCGAGCCTTGCGGCATATTTGCCGACTGCAGCGGGTTGGCCGTTCAACTGCACGATGACGCGCACCTTATCGCTTGAGTTCGTATCAATCTCAGGCGATATAAACGCCTCCGCCGTCTCGGACTGCGAAACTAATTCACTAAGAGCAGGTAATGAGGGCGGTTCAAGTTCAGTGGCGTTACTGTAGCCAGGAAAAGCTCCGATGATGATTGCAAAAGCCAAAATAACGGCAAACCACTTGCGAAGCATTAAGCTTTTCTTCAACATAATCCCTCCATTTAGTTGCTAGATTGGACTTCTTTTACCCTTCGATTTGAGTCAGTTTGCTGAGCTGCAGACCGAACGTATCAGCCTCCTCATAAGACAGATTGATAGAGAATCCATGTGCTAGATTAATAGAGGTAATAACATAGAATATTTTACCATTAAATTAAAATAATTTCCATATACTTGCAGGATTCTATTTATATTTGGTTCATTATAAGTAGGTATATTTAGTAGAAATAAACTAGCTAAAACAATTTGTGTATTCGGATTTCGTGTGGAATATTGCCTTTACACTAACTTGCATTCGATTTGTCAATCATTGAATATGATACTTGACCTTCACAAGATGTGATGGTTTATAGTTAAGTCATGTTAAGAGGTGATTGTCATTCATATTAGTGAATTAGCTCGGAAAACGGGTGTAAGTCTTCGGTCTTTGCGACTTTCGGTGGCTATGAAAAGGGGATGGGGCAGGAGAAGTTCTTTGATAAAATATTTAAAGATGAACAGGAAAAAACAGTGAATTGAAAGGGTGTACGGCTTGGATCGATTTCACTTTTGGGCACTATTAATTATGACTTTATTGCTGTTCCTCGTTTCTTTGTTGTATCTGATAGGGAAAGCGGGGAAAGCGCCGCAACCTCCTTTACCAAAGGACACTGCTAAGGCGAAAGAGAAGGGGAAAAAAGAATGGCCGGAATGGTTCAAAATATTGGTTGCTTGCCTGGTGCTTATTTTCAGCATGCGTGAGTCGATAGGTATGGCATTATTAATATTTCCAGGGCCAAGGGAGATTAGCGGAATCGTTATGGACATCACCAACAATACAGGAAGAAGAGCTTCCACGTGGAATAAAGTTCATTTTGGCGAGGTAACCGTCCATTTTATTTTTCCTCATCGCCTAAAGAAAGGCGAGGTCTATACGATTCAATATACGCCTTTCACTTTGCGGCCGATTGGAATAAAGAAACTGGAGGAGCCTGTGAAGTAAAATATAATCGCTAAAGCAGTGGACCTGCCGTGATTTCTCCAAAGGCCATTCCATTATCGGAAAAAAATAAGCCAGGCCGATCTCATAATGAGATCGGCCTGGCTCCTCAGAAAGTAAGTCGATGGACGTTTTTCTTACTCGAATAATTTTCCGTCCTCGATCTGGACGACCCGGTCGCAAAGATCCAGCATCCGCTGGTCATGCGTGACCATAACGGCAGCTTTGCCATGCAGTTTCACTTCATCCGCCAGCATTTGCACGACGTCCCGGCCGCGGTCGGAATCCAAGCTGGCCGTTGGCTCGTCGGCAAGAATGATCTCCGGGTCGTTCATCCAGGCCCGGGCGATGGCCACGCGCTGGCGCTCTCCGCCAGATAGGCTGTCCGGATAATGATTCCGCCGATGAGCAAGTCCCAGCCGCTGCAGCAGCTCCTTAGCCTTGGCTTCTGCTAGCTTGCGCGGCGTCTTGGCCAGCTTGGCAACGAGCAGCAGTTGATCCATCACTGTCAAATAAGGAATTAAATTGGACGATTGAAACACAAAACCGATCTTGTCCAGGCGAACCTGATTCAATTCGGGGGGAGTCAGCTCGGTAATGTCTTCACCGCCCAGGGCAATCCGTCCGCTAGTCGGCGACAGCAGCGCTCCCGCGATGGACAGGAATGTGCTTTTTCCCGCTCCAGATGGACCGACGACCGCCACAAACTCTCCGGCGTTCACTTCGAGCGAAACCTCCGTCAGCACCTTGACTGAAATATCCCCATCCCCATACACCTTGGTTACATTCTCCATTCGCAGTTTATCGTTCATTACGCAGCCCTCCCGATCGCTTCAATAGCATCGACTTTGACGACCCGGTATAAGGACAACAAGGAGCCAATGACTGCTACGGCAAGGAACAGCACCGAGCAGAGGACAACGAGCTGCGGGCTGAGGTCGAACGGCATGCCAGCCGGTAAGATGGCGGCTACCCCGTAGGTAAGCGCTATGCTGACAGCCAGGCTTGCGACAGAGAGCGTCATGACCTGGGATATAATGTTGCGGGCCAAATATCTGGAGCTTGCGCCGATTGCTTTCAGCACGCCGAACTGGTTCATTTTCTGAATTGTGATGACATAGAAAAATACGGCCAGCACGAATGCCGCAATGACGAACAGAAAAGCCACCATCATGAGCAGGGAGCCCTGTTCCTCCTTATATCCGGGTATGCCCTGCAGCGCCTGATCCTTCGTAATGACCTCAATCCCCGAAATCGATTCGCCGATTTGATCCGCTTTGGCAGCTCCGGCTTGCAGCGCGACGGCGTTATATTGGAGGCCATCGCCGGTGCCGCCTCTTGAGACAGCCGACTTTATCGAGCCCCATACCTTGAAATTCACATGGATAACCGGAGAATGGCTGAAGGACTGCCCCTTCGTGAACCCGACGACCTTAAGCTGCTGACCGGACATTTGCTCCTCCAGCACATCCCCGAGCGCTATACCTGCCTCTTTAAAAGAAATATCGACAACAGCCTCGTCCCGCGCCATCTCATCCACCATTCGGCCTTCGGCGATGGGCGGGGCCAACATGCCCTCCGTTTCGATGGCAAACAGCGTGGCGTCAAGCTTCTTTGTTTCGCCCGCTTTGGTTACGGCGGTCATTTGCACGCCGAGCGGGGCAGCGGATGACCCGCCTGCAAAATCGCGGATATCCGCAAGCTGTGCCTCCGGCACTGTGGAACGGGTTAGGCGGTGATCCGCATCTTTTTGTACAATTAAGTAATCCGCATTCATGTTCTGAATGGAGGAGGCATTATCGGAGGACAGGCCTTGGGCCAGTCCAGATACAAACAGCACCAGCCAGGCGATCAGCACCATAATTAGCGCAATGAGCATGTACCGCATCTTGGCGTGTTTCAACTCTCGTAAAGCAAGAAACATGACAGCTTCATCTCCTATCTCTTATAGTCTGTCTATCAGGTTCTGAATCAACTATAAGAGTTCTCTATGAACGCAATATGAACGGGTTATGTACGGCTAAATGCGGTCTTATGGTCTGACTGCCTCTTTGGTCTGACTGAATGTCTTGAGTTACGATGATAGATGTTTCTCTAATATCTTGGCAGGGTGACATGGAACGTCGTACCTTTGCCAAGCTCGCTGTCCGCTTCAATGCGCCCTTGATGAAGCTCAACGATTTTTTGCGTGATGGCCAGTCCCAGGCCGCTGCTGCCTTCCTTGCGGTCCCTGGCCCGGTCTCCCCGATAGAAACGGTTGAACACGTAGGGAAGCTCCGATTCAGCAATGCCGATGCCTGTATCCTCGATGTCCACATGGCACTCGGCTTCGGTCTGGCGCAGGCGGATCGCGATAGTGCCGCCAGGCTCCGTGTACTTGATGCTGTTCGTGATGAGGTTGATCCACAACTGATGCAGCAGCTTGTCATCTCCCTTGATAAACGCTGAAGGGAGGTCAAGCTCCACAGACAGCTCCTTCTCGCGCCAGCTCCATTCCAGCATGAACAGCACCTGCCTGATCTGGGCGGACACATCAAACATCTGCTTGTCCAGAATCGTCTCTTCCTTATCGAGCGAGGCGAGCATCAGCAGTTGCTTGCCGAGCTGGGACATGCGGCGGCTCTCGTTCTCGATGATGGCCAAATAGCGCCTTCTCTGCTCCTCCGGCAAATCCGCTGACTGAAGGGTGTGCGAGAAGCCTTGGATCGAAGCGAGCGGCGACTGGATTTCATGCGATACGTTGGACACGAACTCCTGGCGCATCTGGTCGAGCTGCTCCAGACTTTTGGCCATTTGCATGAAGGTTCCAGCCAGCTTGCCGATTTCGTCCCGCCGTTTCACCTCAAGCTGGATGTTGTATTTGCCCCGGGCCAGCGTTTTGGTCGCCTCGGTCAGCTTCACGATCGGATTTACAATGTAGCGTGTGCTGACGATGACGAACAGAATGCTCAGCAGAATCGAAAGAACGACCAGCACGGCGAAAAAAATCCGCAGCTCCCCAAACAGGACGCCTACGTTAGGCCTGACGAACAAGGCGTAATCCTCACCTCCAGCGTGCAGAGGGACTCCGACTGTATTGATCAGCACGTTGTCAAAGAAGCCGGTGACGAACGGCCCCGTTGTAAATTTGGACACGCCATGGTACTCCTCACCCCGGAGAACGCTTTGTACGACGGCGTCATCCAGCTTCGTCTCCCGGAATGGGTCGCCGAAGAAGCTCCCGTGCTCCGGGGACTGAACCAGATACATCTGGTAGCCAAGCTCGCCTACATGGCCGAAGTAGGATGCCGGGTCGAGCTCTGGGTTCTGCTCGTAGAAGGTACTGATGCTCATGGCCATCGCCGTGATTTTCTGATCGTTGAACGGCTTTAGAAGATGCTGATAATACAGGTTGGAGCCGATGAACGCAATGAAAAAGCTTAAAACCATGACGAAGATCGTCGTGATGACGATGCGCAGATATAGCGATTTCATCGGGGCCCGACCTCCAGCTTGTAGCCTACGCCACGCACTGTGGTAATGCTGAAATCCCGATGACTGTGCGCAAAGCGGTCGCGAAGGCGTTTGATGTGCACGTCTACCGTGCGGTCATCCCCATCGAAATCAGGACCCCATACGAGCTGAATCAGCTCTTCCCGTGTAAAAATCCGGTTTGGATAGCTCGCGAGCTGTGACAGCAAATCGAACTCTCTCATGGGGATCATGAACAGCTTGCCGTTGCTGTGCACCTCATAGCTTCGCCGGTCGATGACGGTATCGTTCAGCCGGATCGTCTCGGCGTTCACCATCTGATAACGGCGCAGCAATGCCTTGATGCGGAATAGAAGCTCTTTCGGCTCAAAAGGCTTCGTCAAATAGTCGTCCGTTCCGACAGCGAAGCCCCTCTCTTTGTCGACCAGCTGATCTTTGGCCGTAAGCAGGATAACGGGGAAGTCGTAGTATTCCCGAATCTCCTCGCATAGCTGGTACCCGTCCTTGTTCGGCATCATCACGTCAACGATAGCCAGATGGATCTGCTGGGCGGCAAGACGGTCAGATGCTTCCTCTCCGTCGGCTGCTTCTACGACAGAATAGCCCTCCGCTTGCAGATAATAACGGACAAGCTCGCGAATATGCGGGTCGTCGTCGGCAATGAGAATATGAATCACGTATTATGCATCTCCTTGTCTGAACTAAGAAAGATAGAACTGTAAAATGACAATCCAACTGATGCCAATATACCGCAACCTCTTACCTTTTCACAAATGAGGATGCAGGCATGATTGAAGCAGCCTACTTATGCATCTTCGTGGTAGAATAAGGATAATCTTACCAAGATTAAAGGAGGCTCCATGCGCATGAGGATAACTGCCGCCGAAAGAACTGATTTACAGCAAATTTTGCAGCTTCAATATCAGGCTTACGAGGGTGAAGCCCATATTTATCAGGATGACCAAATCCCGCCGTTAACGCAAACGCTGGCGGATTTCATAGAAGAATCGCAGTCGCATACGATATTGAAAGCCGTTCTGGAGGACGGTATGATTATCGGTTCGGCAAGAGCTCGCGAGGGTAATGGAACATGTTATATTGGAAAAGTCATCGTCCACCCCGATTACCAGAATCGGGGGATCGGCACAGCGCTCATTCGGGAGCTTGAGCGGCTATTCGCGCACTGCGCAAGATTCGAGCTGTTTACCGGACATCGGAGCGAAAGAAATCTGTACCTGTATCAGAAGCTCGGATACAGTATTTATCGCACCGAACCGATACATGAGCGGTTAAATCTCGTCTTCATGGAAAAACTGATGTACCAGGATGGAAGGGACGAGCTTTTAGCCGCCTTCCAGGATTGGATTACTTTTGCAGTCCAGCTGAAAGAACGGGAGGAACCCTATTGGAATCAGCCGGTCGCTCCGGGTAAGTGGCCGCTGCGAGCGGTTGTCAGCCATATCATGCTGTGGGATAAATATTTCTATGAACATGCCATCGACAAGATATATAGACAGGAGCTGCTGACCCTTCGGCATACCGACTATGATGAATTCAACCGGAAGGCGCAGTTGTATGGTGAACAGACAAGCATCACGAGTTTGGCCGAGCAGGCGATTCTCTATAGAGAGAAGATCATAGCCGTCATCCGGTCATTAACGGACGAGTCCTACAATAAAGAATATATAGATGCGGACGGGCATCCGTTTTTCGTAGCGCAATATTTGAAGGATTTCATCCCGCATGACCGGCACCATATAGCCCAGATGGAGGAGAAGCATGGGGAGCAGCGTTAACCTGTTTCGGGAGGCCTGCCGTAAAGGCAGGAGCCTTGGAAAAAAGCTTTTACGAACGAGCTTTATCGTCATCGTGATTTTATTCGGCGTGCTCAGTTTATTGCAAATCGCGTTCGCCGTCATCCTGTGGCTGGACTCGATCGGGACTTAACGAACAGACAGGAGGCAAGGTCCATGAAGCATGTGATGCGTATAACCTTAATGGCCATAATCATATTGATGCTTGCTATGTCGGCAGCCTGCGCGCCAAAGCAAGCTCCAAATGCCAATCAGGGCTCGGAGGCGCCGGGGCAATCCGGGGGGCATGTCCAGCAGCCTGAGAACGGAGCAAATCTGCAGGAGAGCGGCAATAATAACAATCACGGACAGGAGAAGGATTCTGTCCGGGACATGCTGAAGCAGCTAAGTACGGCGGAGAAGATCGGCCAATTGGTTATGGTCGGCGTGGAAGGCACGGTACCGGATGATACGGCTCGCCAATTTATTGAATCCTATTATGTTGGCGGATTTATTTTTTACAAGAACAACATTAGCGATACCAAGCAGGCTGTCGCTTTCATCAATGAGCTTAAGAAAATGAATGCGCATCACAAGGTGCCATTATTGCTTAGCGTGGACGAAGAAGGAGGCCGGGTTTCCCGGATGCCGGAGCAATTCCAAGCGCTGCCCGCTGCGCAGACTATCGGCGCTTCCGGCAGCGCCGAGTTGGCTTCCGGCCTCGGAGCCGTGATCGGCAAAGAGCTGGCGGGATTCGGCCTGAATATGGACTTTGCCCCTGTACTGGATATCAACAGCAATCCGGATAATCCGGTGATCGGCAGCCGCTCTTTCGGCAATGACGCAAAGGTCGTCAGCGAAATGGGGATTGCCATGCTGCAGGGGATCAAGCAGGAGGGAGTCATCCCTGTGGTCAAGCATTTTCCCGGGCATGGCGATACTTCGGTGGACTCCCATTTGGGATTGCCCGTGGTCGAGCATGATATGGAGAGATTGCGGAAACTGGAGCTTGTGCCCTTTGCTAAAGCGATTGAAGAAGGAGCGGACGTCGTAATGGTCGCTCATTTGCTGATGCCAAAGCTTGATGCCGAACAGCCCGCCTCGTTCTCCAAAGCGGTCATTCAAGATGTGCTGCGTGATGAACTAGGCTTCGAAGGCGTTGTCGTGACCGACGATATGACGATGGGAGCGATCGTAAAGCACTATGACATCGGGGAAGCGGCCGTGAAGTTCATTCAAGGCGGGGGCAATATTGTGCTGGTCGGGCATGAGAAGGATCGGCAGCTTGCGGTAATTGATGCGCTAACCGCAGCGGTGAACAGTGGAGAAATTACGTCAGACATGCTGGATGAGCGGGTTCATTCTATTTTGCAGCTGAAGGAAAAGTACGCACTCCGTGACGAACCAGCAGCTGGGCCGGATATCAAGGCGATCAATCAGGAAATTGAGAGCATTTTGAGCAAACACAAAATCAAGCAAGCGAAGTAAAGAAGTTACATCCTTATTTTCCCAAACACATGTTTGTCCACAACTGTAACTTTCCTCCTTCGTAGAACGTTAAAAGCCTGAGGGGCATCGCGCACCTAAAAAACATCACATAGCTAAGAAAACATCATTGAGCTCTAAAGTGACATAAGCACAGCTAAGGTGACATGACCATATGGCTAGGTGCCATGACCATATGGCTAAAGTGACATAAGCACAGTTAGGGTGACATGACCACATAAGCTAAAGAGCTCCTTGGCTGAACTAACATAACATAGCTTAAGGTATGCGTCGGATATGGAGGAGGCATTACAATTGCAAGGTTGGAGACAGCTCGGTTACCCGGGGAAATGGATACTGTATATGATTTTGTTTATTGCCACATTAATCGGAATGAAATACGTTGTACAGACGCAGTTGCCGGATGGCGGGAGACCCCCTTATTTATTTATGCTGTGGAACACTTTTCTGGCATGGATTCCCTTGGGCTTGGCTGTCGTTCTGGACATGGTCAGTCTGCTGAAAAGAAAAGTACTGAAGTTTTTTCTCTTTCTGGGGGTGGGCTCGGTCTGGCTGTTTTTTTATCCCAATGCCGCTTATTTGATTACGGATATGCTGCATCCTTTTCATCGCTATCCCATTGCATCTGGTACGGGGAGATTCTGGGAGGACAATCTGTTCTGGGATAACCTGTTTACGATGTTTTTCGCCGCATTGCTTGGTCTGGCGATCGCCACGGCATCCTTACTTTCGGTTCATGCCCTTGTACGCAAATATTTAGGCGGGGTTACAGGCTGGGTTTTCGTTGTCGCTGTTCTTCTGCTCAGCAGCTTTGGTGTGTACATGGGAAGGTTCATCCGTTTCAATAGCTGGGACATCCTCCGGGATCCGTTGCGTATTTTTGGCGATACGGTAATTTATTTGATGGATTTGGAATATTTGCGGCATGCAATCGGATTTTGCAAATGGATATTCCTCATTTCAATGTTCTGCTACATTGTTGCTTATTTTTTTGGCGCGATGCAGTATACTAAACTTGAAAAAAGGTAAGTGTATCCGGACCGCTTCTTTTAGGTGATGGAAGGTAGGATACCAACCTATCCGCTGTTTAGAAGCTGTTCATGGGCGGAAGTTTCGTGAGGGAAACATATCAACAGGGGGTGCGAGATGGCTGTAAATTTGAAAGAAGGCGTATCAAGCCGCAAATTTCCGAAGCTAGAAAGCCCGCGCCTTGTGCTGCGCCAAGTCACTTTTGACGATTGCGAGTCGTTATTCCAGTGCATGACGCATCCGCTAGTTAGAAGTAATACCGGATTACATCCGGAAACCCTGCTGTTCCCTGAAAGGCTATTTCGCTATTTTAACGAATGTTACGACAATCTCCGCGACCTGCACTTTGCAGTAGAGTTGACCGGGCCTGGAAGTATTATCGGTTTATGCTCGCTACAATATTGGGAACAACGCACGGGCAAAGCGCGGCTAGGTTACATGATATCCCCTTCCTATTGGGGGCGAGGGTATGCGACGGAAGCGGCTCAGTTATTAATTCGCTACGGCTTTGAAGCGCTGGGACTTCGCCGGATCGAGGCGCGCTGCGCCAGTACCAACCCTGCTTCGGAGCGAGTTCTGCAAAAATGCGGGATGAGTTATGTTAAAGCGAATCCAGCGGGGCTTGAACATAGCGGGAAGAATGGCAGGATGAAAGTGTACGCTGCTGACCGGCAAGAAACCACAAGCAAACCCGTTTCGGTTCCCGTTTGTTACACAAATGAAATATTACTGTGATCGTTCTCTAACAGTGAGGGGGTACACTTTATACATGACCCCCTTTTGAATATATTTGTCTTTGGAACCCTGGCGCTGTAGCGTACGGGTTCTCTTTTTTTTAAAGAGGTACCGTATGTTTCGTTTTGTTTTTGTAATATACCCATCCGCTAAAGCCGATTTCTTTGAGCCGGGCCGCTACTTCCTCCCATTCATCAGCAACGCGCTCCGGGACATGGGCATCGGAACCGAAAGTGACCTCAACCCCGAAATAGAGCGCCCGTTCCAAAATGGAATCGGAAGGATACCAGCCGCCGGATAGTTTCGTTTTGCCTGAAGTATTAATTTCAATGGCAACCCCTTGCTCGGCGATGACTTTCAATGTTTCATCGATCGCCTCTGCGGCAGGAATGTCTGAAAAAGCAGGATAATTCCCTTTCATCGCATCGATATGCCCCAATATTTGAAACATCCCGCTGCGCGCTGATTCCTGGATCAGGGCGTAATATGCTTCTTTATCCGCGATATGCTGCTCTTTGGTCAGCTTTTTCCAGCGATTTTTATTAAATATGCTTACATCACCAACGCTGTGGACAGAACCGATAATGTAATCAAACGGATACTGGGCCAATATTGTACGATACAGTTCGGCATGTTCCGGAAAAAAATCTGATTCAATACCTAGCAGGACATCGATTTTCCCTTCATATTCGCGTTTAAGCTGCAGCACTTCCTCTACATAATTTTTAAGCTCCTGCTTAGCCATGGCAATACGCGGAAAGGGCTGCTCCTCTGGATTGGCGAAATAAGGCGTGTGGTCGCTGATGCCGATCACTGACAAGCCCGCTGTGATTCCGGCTTCAATGTAGTCGCGGATATTGCCGTCGGCATGGCCGCAGCGAAAATGGTGTGTGTGCAAATCAAATTTCATATCGTTACTCCTTTAGCTTATATTATTCGGAGCTGACAAAATTAGTTTCCGGCATTCCTTTCAAGTCCCCGAGAAACTGCTGCATTGCGGAATTAATGTACCGGCTTGATTTGTAGATTACCCCTACGGGGTGCGTCGTCTCCAGTTCGGGAATACGTACGGTTTTCAGGCTTCCTTGACGCAGTTCCCGCAGGACGGATTGCTTGGATATGATCGCGGCTCCCAGGTTAATTTCCACCATCCGCTTCACTTCCTCGCTGCTGGACAGCTCCATTACGATTTCCGGCTCGATATGATGCTTCTTGAACACCTCGTCAACAAATCGTCTGCCTACAGTGTCAGGTGACAGCATAATCATCGGAGCCTCGTGCAATGACTCCAAGGTCGGCGCCTGTGCTCCAGCCAGGGGATGAAGCGGAGAAACGACAAGTTCAAATGTATCGTAGAACAGGACGGAAGCAAGGACCTGGGGATTGTTCTCGATTAAATAGCCTATTCCGATATCGACCAGTCCCTGCTCCACATTTTGATAAATTTGCGAGGAGGGCATCGACTGGATCGTTGTCTTGATCAGAGGAAATTGATCTTGAAAATAAGATAAAATCCGCGGCAAAATTTGTATGGCGATGGAAGTGGTAGTACCGAGCACGATGTGCCCTTGCGGAATATGCTCCATGTCAGACAGCTTTTGCTTTAATTCCTCTACAATATCAAGGATTGCCTCCGCCCGTTCCAGAAATACTTGTCCACGGTCGGTTAAAGTAACCGGCTGGTTGCGATCCACAAGCACTGTGTTGAATTCGTCTTCAAGGCTTTTGATTTGCGCCGAAACTGCAGGTTGCGTAAGGTTCAGCAATTCTCCTGCTTTACGGAAGCTTTTGGTTTTGGAAATCGTAAGCAGAGTTTCCAATTGGCTTATGTTCATCCGAACTCTCCTTTCGCAGCTAATCTTTTCTGCTGCCTCGACGGCGAACATTTTTTTATGTTAATTATAGGGGATTTGCAGTTAATTACGCAATGAGAGGCACCGCAGCAACCGAACGCTGGAGGAAATTGTATATTACATCAAATTGCATTGTTCGATTTTTAATGACTTATCACTAGGAATAAAGTATAATGTTACTCAAGTGATAAAACGGGACTTTTGTAACATATTAATTACTTCCAAGTGTAAAGGGGCGCATATAACAGTGAAAGCGGAAGTGATCAATCCTTTCCTAGAATCCGCACGATCAGTCATCGAGCAGGTTATTCAAATTTCACCTTCCACCGGAAGTCTTGGTATTAAGGATATTTTACCAGCACACGATCATATATGGATCCAAATCGGCATGACTGGTCATTACAGCGGTATGGTTGTGTTCGGTTTGCAAGAAACGGTTGCCTTGCGAATTGTGTCAGCGATGATGGGCGGATTTGTTCTGACCGAGATGGACGAGATGGGGCAAAGCGCAATTTCAGAGCTCGGCAATATGATTAGCGGCAATGCCAGTACGATTTTATCCAACCAAGGCTATGCAGTTGACATTACTCCTCCTCAAGTCATCAAAACCGCGACAGCCATGAGCGACACACTTCCACGAAAAGCACTTTGTATCCCATTGATGATGGATGGAATCGGAGAACTGGATATTCAAGTCATGATCTCATAGAATAGAATAAATGGACTAGCGCTTTATATGGATATGATGGATAAAGGCTAGTTCTTTTTTCTGTGTTAAGGGACTACCCCTTGAAGGGATGAGAGTACAAGATCATGTCTGAGATGAATAAAATTATTGTTGTTACTGGTGCATCAAGCGGGATTGGCGCCTTGACGGCCCAGATGCTCTGTGAGCGCGGGGCTCACGTCATTCTTGCGGCTCGTTCCATGGATAAACTGGAGAAGGTCGGAGCTGGGCTTCAAGGCTCTTATAAGCTGTTATCCCTTGATGTAGGAGATGATAAGTCGGTAGCAGAGGCGTTCAAACAAATTTATGCTCAGTATGGCCACATAGATTGTCTCGTGAACAATGCCGGTTATGGGAAGTTCTCCTACTGTGACACTATGCCTGCATCGGAATTTGAAGCGATGATGAACGTGAACTATATGGGAGTGGTCAGGTGCACCAAGGCAGTGCTTCCTCAAATGAAGGAGGCCCGCGCCGGCCGGATCGTTAACGTGGCTTCGATGGCCGGCAAAATCGGCACGGCGAAATCCACAGCTTATACGGCAACTAAGCACGCCGTGCTTGGCTTCAGCAGCGCACTGCGTCAAGAAGTCCGGGAATATGGCATTAAAGTAACGACGATTAATCCGGGGCCGATCGATACGCCATTTTTCGAATTGGCTGATCCCGGCGGGCATTATGTTGAGAATGTAAAATGGTTTATGATGAAGCCTGAACGGGTAGCCAAAGCTATAGCAGCCGCTGTAGAGAAGGGGCCAGTTGAGGTAAATCTGCCGTGGGTTGCCGGAGCGGGCGCAAAGTTTTACCAGCTGTTTCCGCGTCTTGCGGACATGCTGAGCTACCGGATGTTAAATAAGAAATAGCTGTATAGGCCGGCTGAAATCAGCCGGTTTTTTAGCGTGAATGCAAATGGGAAATTAAAAAAACATGGCGGAAATATGGCGAATTTGGTGGGATTTGCTGTTATCGCATATAATGAAACATATGACTTTGAGGATGAGGATGAATAACATGACGAATACAACGTTTGCCGGATTAGGAATTGAAGAACCGTTATTGTCCAGATTGGCGGAATTCGGGATTTCGGAGCCGTCGCCGGTTCAGGCAGAGAGTATTCCTGCTGCGCTGGAAGGCCGCGATATACTGGCTCAATCACAAACTGGAACTGGTAAGACACTGGCCTACTTGTTACCATTGCTGCAAAGGATCCAAGCTGCCGAGAAGACGCTGCAAGGTGTTATTTTAGCGCCAACTCAAGAGCTGGCGATGCAGATTTATCGCGAGGCAGAGAAATACGGCGCAGGGCTAGGCATAGGTGTTCAAGCATTAATCGGCGGAGCGTCGATTAAACGCCAGCTCGAACGCCTAAGACAGCATCCTCAGCTTGTCGTAGGAACGCCTGGGCGGATTCGCGAAATACTTGCCCTCCGCAAACTGAAGCTGCACACGCTGAAAGCGGTTGTCGTAGATGAAGTGGATCAGATGTTTCAGCTTGGAGGCACGGCTGATGTTGAGCATATTTTACGGGGAACATTGCGCGATCGCCAATTGATGTTTCTCTCGGCCACGATTAATGAAGAGATTAAAAATATGGCTAATCGCGAAATGAAACAGCCCGTGAAAATCGGTATTGAGCCGGAACAAAGAACCGCAAAAAGCTTGGAACACCTTTACTTTGTTACAGAGGAACGCGATAAAATAGATATGCTTCGCAGAGTTATCAGGCATTTTGATCCAGCAAGAACAATCGTATTTATTAATTCAACAGACAACATCGCTGAAGTGGAAGCCAAAATGAATTATGTCGGCTTGAGTGCCGGTGCATTATACGGCGATGCTGACAAGATTGCGCGCAGCACGACTTTGCGCCGTTTTCGCGATGGAAAATACCGCGTGCTTGTCGCCAGTGACATTGCGGCTCGCGGACTGGATATTGAGGAGCTCGAGCTTGTAGTAAATCTTGATCCGCCGATCGATACGGACCATTATGTGCACCGGGTTGGCCGGACAGGCCGGATGGGGCGCAAGGGCTTGGCGGTGTCGATCATTACGCCCAAGGAACAATTTATTATACGTAAATTTGCAAAAGAGCTGGGAATTGATATCGCCCCCCGGGAAATGTACGAAGGTAAGGTGCGGGAGCCGAAGCCTTTTTCACCCGGACCAGGAAGAGGGAAGGGACAATCGGGTAAAACCGCCAATTCTGTTCCCGGACGAGCTAGACATAAAGACAGCGAACAGGACCGCAAGAACAAAGGTGCTCCTAAATGGCTAAAGAGCAAACAAAATAAAGGTTAGGGGGAACGAGTGTGAGTGAAACACCCGTATTGCAGGTTGAAGAACTAAGCGGGGGCTACAGCCTCGGTCGTCCCGTACTGCATGATGTTGAATTCGAGGTCCAGCCTGGAGAGATGGTGGGATTAATCGGATTGAACGGAGCAGGCAAAAGTACGACGATGAAGCATATACTGGGGCTGATGACGCCTCATCGAGGCGGCGTTGTTGTCCAGGGAAAGACGCGGGACGAAAGTCCAGAAGCGTATCAGTCATCCTTGGCCTTTGTACCGGAATCGCCATTATTGTATGAGGAATTGACCGTAAGAGAGCATTTGGAATTTGCTGCCCGGGCTTATAATGTGGGGCAAAGTGATTATTTACAGCGCTCGGAGCGGCTGCTGAAGCTGTTTAATATGGAAGAGAAGGCGGACAGCCTGTCGATGCATTTGTCCAAAGGGATGAAGCAGAAAGTTATGATTATGTGCGCTTTCGTAGCAAGACCTCCGTTATATATTATTGATGAACCATTTCTGGGGCTGGATCCGTTAGGGATACGTTCTCTGCTCGACTTCATGCTGGAAATGAAACAGAGCGGTTCTTCTATATTGCTTAGCTCGCATATTTTATCAACGATTGAAAATTACTGTGACCGATTTATCGTATTGCACCAGGGCAAAGTGATCGCGCAGGGGACATTGCATCAAATTGCGCAGCAGGCGAACATGCCGGGGGCTTCACTTGAAAATATTTTTTATTCCCTGGTCAAGGATGGAGAGTAACAAATGGAACTGAAGGCGCTGCGTAGCCAGCGCAAGTCATCGTTCTGGGGGCAGATCATTCCGTATCTTCCTTATGTTATGCAGAGCGGGGTAGCCGTAGTGCTTCTGCTGCTGTTCATCGTATTCTCGGCATGGTACACCTCGTTTCTTAAAGCCATGCCCCCTGATCTGCCTGTTCAGTGGATTTTGCTGATACTGCTTGGACCTTTGACCGTATACTCCGGATTCCGGACCTACATTCAGCCTGCGGACGTCATTTTTCTGCTGCCGCAGGAGACAAAGATGAAGGAATATTTCTCTCCGGTATATTTCAGCGGCGTAATATACAAGCTGCTTGCCCTTTATTTTGTAACCCTTACCGCTTGGCCGATGGTTGTAAGAAGCGGGGAAGCTGCCCTGCCGCTGTGGGCAATGCTGGTCATACTGCTGGCTCTTAAAAGCTTAAGCGCATATGGAGCATGGCAAGAGCTGCGGATTACGACTTCCCGGGCCAGAACAGGATATCGGCTGCTGCGCTGGTGCTTCATCCTTCTAATGCTGGCCGCCTGGATTTGGCAGCTGGCTTGGTGGAAAAGTCTGCTATTCATGCTGCTGCTGAGCGTAAATTACATTTTGGCGCTGCGCTTTCCTATGAAGCATACGGTGGCTTGGGAAAATCTGATTGCAAGCGAGAGGTCAGGTGCCGCCCGGGCTCTGATGATTCTTGGCTGGTTCGTGGAGGTTCCGGCTGAAGGTCAGAAGGTCATCCGCCGCCGCTGGCTGTCGCTGGCCGGCAACCGCACCCCATGGAGGCGGAGCACCGCATATCGCTATTTATTGATCAAGACTTTCGTAAGAAGCGAGCTGCTAGGTATTATCGTTCGGCTAGCGCTGCTAGGTATGCTGTTGATTTATTGGACGGGCCATTCCTGGATGGGAATTGCCGTCTATATATTTTTCATTTTTATTACAGGAACCCAGTTGACCGCATTAAGATTTGTTCACCGGGATTCACCGGCTGCATCCTATTACCCGATTATGCCAGGAATTAGGATGAAGGAAGTACTTCGTTTCATTTCGCGGCTGCTGTTTGTCCTCACGTTTATTTTGTGGCTGCCGCTGCTGTTCATTTCTGTTGCTGGCCGTGGAGATTGGCTGCTCAGCAGCGCAGGCCTGGCAGCGGGATTACTGCTAGTTCTTATCCTTCGGCTTGCCTGGAGCAAAAAGTGGAGCGCGATTGAGAACGAGGATTAAATTAACTGTGCTGACAACAACGTCTAACGGCGTATTCTCCATGAAGACAGACCGCGATTAGCCGTAGTTTGTCTTGCAGTATCGGAGATACTGGCTGCGAAATTTATATTTTCTGATATGTTCAAAAAAAAGACGGATCGCCTTGCAGCAAGCAAGGCGATCCGTTTTTAAGTTTATCACGAGCCCAGGTTTAATAGAGCAAAGTTCTGCTAACGATAACCAGCAAAATAAAGAGTACAAGGATAGCGGCAGTACTTGTAAATATACCGCCGTAACCGGCACAGCTGCCGCCTCTGACTTCTTCAACAACGCCCATGTTTAAATCTCCTTTCCGGCTTTCAAAATGTGCGAATACACTGTATTTTATGGTCAGAGGATTAAACGTGCTTGGGCCAATGTTCCAGGTTGAAGAAAGATCTTATTTGGTCTGCAAATCCAGCACAGCTTTGTAAATCATGTCGAACAACTCCTCGAGATGCTCTTCGGCAATACAAGAGAAAGCAATACGGAGATCGCGATCGCCAAGAGCAATTGTACCGATGCCGTATTCATGGAGGAGGTGCTGGCGAAGCGGCTCGGCATGGACATTTTTCAGCTTCAGGCACATAAAGTAGCCCGAATTAAAAGGGTAGTATTCCCAGACGCCGCCATACTTTTCGCTGTCAAGCAAGGACTTTACTTTGTTGGCCCGGCCTTTCATTATGTTGAATTTCTCTTCCTTTTGAGCCGCAAAATCGGGCGATTTCAGCGCTTGAAGCACGAAAGTTTGCGAAGGATGAGCGCCGCTCGATATCGTCGCACGAATGATGCCCAGCGCTTTCTGTTCCAATGCAGCCAGCGTCTCTTTGCTTTCCGCAGCGAAAGTAATGAAGCCCACGCGGAATCCCCAGACGTAGTCCTCCTTGGTTGCCCCGTCTACTTTTACAGGCAGAATCCGCGGATGGAGCCCGGCAAGCTTGCCAAACAGCGATTCGTTTAAGGAAGTCTCAAAGAACAGTCCGAAGTAAGCATCATCGGTTACGACAGTAACGTTTATTCCGGCCTCTGCCGCTTCTAGGATTGCAGCGACGATTTGCTCCCCTTCTTTGGCACCCGGAGTATAGCCGGTTGGATTGTTCGGGAAATTCAGAATAACGATGGCTTTACCTTTGTCCTTCTGGGCAAGCAGCGCATCACGCAGACCTTCGCTGTTAAATTTCATATCATCAGTAAATAGCGGATAGTTAACGATGGAACCATGACGGCGAATACCGAAGGTTAATTCGTAGTTTTCCCAGTTTTTGTCGGGATATATTACGGCGTCCCCTTCATTGACGAACAAGTCTGCCACCATGCTCAATCCATGCGTAAGAGCGTTGGTAACGATAGGATTGCCAAAGCTTTTACCGCTGAGGGAAGGATTATCCTGGAGCATTTTCTCACGCCATACTGTACGGAGCTCCGGTTTACCGGCGGGAGGAGCATAAGGATACAGATCCTGCGGCTTGTAGGCAGATAAGGTGTCCTGAATGACGGCGAGGTGCATCGGGCCCCCGTTTTCCGTAGCAATACCGATCGTTGCATTGAACTTTTTGGCAAGGCTGGATGCTTCAGCGGATTGGCTCAGAATCCCTTCCTTTGGAAAATAGATTTCTTTGCCTAATGTGGACAACATCTCATATAAATGGACATTTCCAGACCTGATACTTTCGTTTAACTGTTCCGCCAGTGGATTCATTGCTTAATCATCCTTCCAATTCAGTTTGATATAATGGATAGCTTCCGATTTTACTGCCTAACATTATATCACTTTGATTTTATGACGTCACGGTCAATTCATGCTGCCGCCGCCATGGAAAGGACAGTATTTATACATATGTTCAGCTGTTTTGTGATCGCCTTCCCCGTTTCTGTCTTGAAGGCCTTGGATGATATTGTTGAACCTGTTCTCCTGCAGGTTTTGTCCAAATTTGAACTTGGCGCTCATGGTCTCAGGAACGAGCCGGAACAAGGCGACAGCTTTCAATTGGCCGGCATATCGGGGATTCGCAGGGTCTATGGGAGCGTAGCCGCCTTCCGGCTGCAGCTTCTCCATAAACCTCGTGAAAGCATGGGCTTTCTCCTGCAGATCGTCCACGATTTCCACATGGCCCTGAACCATGACGCTTTTGAAGAACGCAGTTGCTGGGCAAGCCAGCTCGGGATGACTGAAATAGGAAGGGATAATGGCATACTCTTTGGCTACCGTAAAGCTTGCCTGCGGATTGGCTTTTAAATGCTTCATCTTCTCTCCCGCAAGACTGCCATGGAAATAAAAACAGTTGTGACTATAGACAAAATTTATTGGTGTAACTCTGCACCGGCCATCCTTGTCTACCGTTCCAAGAAATCCGAAGCTCATTTCATGCAAGAAGCTCTCCACTTCTTGTTTGTTGCCGCTCATAGCGAATTCTTTTCTCCTCATAACGATTGTGCCTCCATCATCTATAGATATCTTGTTCCTTAGTTTATGGGGAAGATTGACAATAAAAAAGAACCGCTTTACATTAATTTTATTGGTCCACTTTAAACGGGCAGCTGGGTTTTAAAGCACCCTGCCAGAAAGGGGAGGGGTTGTTTGGACTTTATACTGCCAATGGAACAGCAAAGTAAAATTCATCGCTATAAATATTTGGCGCTCTATCATGCTTTGCGGGAAGCGATAAATGAAGGGGTACTTAGGGAAGGAATCCGCTTGCCATCTACGCGGGAGTTGGCCAAGTTGTATGGCTTATCCCGAGGGAGTGTCTCACAGGCCTATGATATGCTTCACGCAGAGGGCTATATTCAATCGGTTACAGGCAGCGGCACATATGTAACAGGTACTGTTACCCCCTTGAATGAGCATTCCGGAGAAACGGCAAGGATTGAGCTGTCCGCCTGGGGACGCAGGGTAACGGGCACGCTGATTTCGGCCCAGGGGGAGCTGGGATCGGAAAGGTCCGAAAGGTCCGAAAGGTCTGGATGGTCTGGAACGTCTGGAAGGTCGAAAGGAGCTATCGGTGTTGATAGTGCCCATGGTGTCCAGGAAGCTCAAGAAGTTCAAGAAGCTCAAAAAGCCCAAGAGGCTCAAATAGCTCAAAAAGCTCAAAAAGCTCAAGAAAACCAAAAAATACATATGCCGCGCCCTGTGCAGGAAGCTGTTGCCGTTGGCGGACCGGCGGATAGTATAATTTCTTTTTGTGATGCGGGTCCATCGCTTGAACTGTTTCCGCTCGCCGAATGGAAGAGCGCGATCGCTTCCGCCGTAAGGGAGGAGCTGGGCCCCCCGTTAACGCTCGGTGACGCGGCTGGCGATATCGAGCTGCGCGAAGCGATCGCAGCTCATCTACGGCGCAGCCGCGGCATTGCGGCAGATGCGGAGCAAATCTGCCTGTTCAATGGCTCGATGCAGGCGATCATGCTCCTGACCCAGCTGCTGCTGGGGGAAGGGGAGCCGGCCGTACTGGAGGACCCGTGCTACGCGGGGATCTCCCGGGCCGTCGCCGCCTGCGGAGCCCTGGCCGTCCCCGCTCAGGTGGACGGCCAGGGCATCGTGCCGCGCGATTGGGACGCGCGGCTGCTGTTTGTGACGCCGGGTCGGCAGTACCCGACCGGCGCAGTGCTGTCCCCGGCGCGGCGCCGGGAACTGCTCGCGTGGGCGGCGCGCAGGGAAGCTGTCATCATCGAAGATGATTATGACAGCGAGTTTCGCTTCGCCGGCCGCCCGTTGGAGCCGCTTAAAGCGCTAGACCACGCGGAACGCGTCGTCTACGTCGGCTCCTTCTCCAAAACGATGTTCGCAGCGCTCCGCATCGGATATGCCGTTCTTCCCCGCAGCCTGATCGATCCGGTAAAGCGGATGAAGTCGCTGTACGAACCGATATCGCCAGCGCGGCTGGAGCAGCGTGCTCTCGCTCGCTTTATGCGCCGCGGGGAGTATGCCCGTCATCTTCGCCGCATGCGCCGGTACTACGGCAGCAAGTATGAGTTGTTCTGCACCTATATGACGAGGGAAGCTGGCGAGTTGTTTACCTTAAAGCCATCCGATGCCGGCCTGCACGTATATGCTGCCTGGAACGGAACCGAAGCGGAATACGATGCTTTTTGCCAGGAGGCGGCTGCTCAAGGCGTACTGTTCCGGGATGCTAAAATCTATGGCCTGACACCTGGTTCTCCGGCCGCTTGCTTCTGTTTTCCCCACTTAAGTGAAGAGCAGCTGGTCGAAGGCGTGAAACGAATGAGAAATGTGTGGAAAATAATTTCAAGCAGGCACAAATAAGCGATATAATAATGTCGGAACTATCGGAAATGTCAGAACTATCGGGAAAATACGTTGGTGTATTCCGGTTCGGGAGGGAAGGGACATGCTTCATGCTTTACCATCCTCATTCATATTGAAGCCCGCTTTTGCCAAAATCGTATGTGAGCCAGGCTGGAAATGGCATGAACGGGATAAGCCGCTGGCGAATTACGATTTGTTTTATGTTTGGAACGGGGAGGGAACGGTCGTATTGAACGGCAAGCCAATCCCTGTCGGCAAAGGGAGCTGTTTTTTGTTCCGGCGCGGCGATTACACAAGCGCTACGCATAATCCGCAGCGGCCATTAGTGCTGACCTATATTCACTTTGATCTTGCGGAGCCGGTGACAGAAGTGCCCGGCCCTTACCGCAAGCTGACGGACACGATTGAATTTGAGTATTTGCTGTCGCGCTATGTTCGTCTTTTCCTGATTAAAGCTTACGCATCAGAGGAAGAAGCCCGGTTAATTTTGCAGCAGCTGATCATTCATCTGCTTCGTGAGGAACGCCAGGTTCCCGTGGAGAAAAAAGTAAGCGATCAGCTAGCCGAAACGATTCACGAGACAGCCAATTATGTAGTACAGCATCCGGGCCTCCCGCATAAAGTTGACAGCCTGGCAGCCCGCGCCGGATTATCGGCCCGGTACTTTTCGAATAAATTCAAGGAGTTGATCGGGATGCCGGTCCAGGCCTATATTATCAAAGCAAGGATTGAGCGGGCCCAGCATCTGCTCCTGCATGCAGGAATGAACGTCACGGAGGTTGCGGATGCGCTCGGGTATAAGGATATTTTTTTCTTCAGCCGCCAGTTCAAGCAGTATACGGGGAAGAGTCCTTCTGAGATCCGATAAATGAAAAAAATGTTTCAAGCGCCATCTACCCGGGTAATGATTATTTATATGTCATGTAAATGGAAGGGGGTGTCTTGTAATGGTAAAGAGACGGCGTATTCGCAGCCGTCAGTGCTTAATGGCTGGCAGCAACATTTTTCGCAATCGTCTGCGTCGGCACAGAGTGTCTAGCGTAGAAGAGAACAGCTGGTTTTAATCTATCAATTTAATCCAAATATATATTATGACAAATAGAAGCAGCGGCTTACGAGCCGACTGCTTTTTAAGATTGTACGCCCAGCATGGGCGTCATCTCTAGGGTGAGAGTCCCGAACGGGGGCTGGCGAGCGCCTACCGTTAGCCAAGGGCAAGGGTGTCCGTCGCGAGGCGGAATCTGAAGGAAGCCAGAGGCAAAAGCACGGGCCAAGGTACACGAACTGGATTTGAGGCAGGATTAGTCGGATGAGTTGCCAATTCACAACGAAATCCAAAGCCGCTAAGGGCTAGTCCTGTAGACTCCAGTGGTCGCGGGCGGAAAGATGACGTTCTTATCTGGGGAGGCCTGCGGGAAAAAAAAAAAATGCGAAGTAACTTCGTAACCGCATTCGGAAGGTTGCGCTGAACCCGCAGGAGTCAGCAGAGGCCATAGTACGCGAGTACGGGACGCCGGAAAGCGGAAGGGCCGAACCGAAAGGAGAGAGGAAACCGATGCGTTCGCGTGAAGAGCATAGACAGCCGAATATCCCAGAAGGGAGCTGCCAGCAAAGAGAAGCGGTGAAGCCGCCAGGGTATGCTGGAGCGCCGAGTTCTTCCCCGGCACAAGTCGCCCCTTCCTCTCGTGAAGCAAGTAACGACCTA
>NZ_KB907292.1 GCF_000381905.1 Paenibacillus fonticola DSM 21315
CTTTTGAATGGATGAAAGAATCAAGGGCATCGGGTGGAATACTGTCGACTAGATGGTGGATCGAAAAAGCAATGTCATTTTCTTGTAATTTAACTTCTAAATCTAGCGGCAAAACCAATTGATTCATGTTATAATCTTTAAACATAAGGACACTTCTTTCTGATTGGATTTTGTGTGGTAACTTAATTTTATCAGAAGGTGTCCTTTTTTACGTCAAAAATAATGAAAGCCGGTAAACTTTTACTCATCGTAAAAGCTTGCCGGCTATTTTTCGTTAGCGGAGGGTTTTGTCCCAGCCTCTAAAACTTGTTTTTACATAAAAACAAATACATAAGGGCTGAAGAAGTCCCTATTTCAAACCTATCTTTGTGATTAACGAATATATGCGCCCGGAAACATAGCGATCCTGTAGTATAATGATATTACTTGGAGTTATAGGAGGAATCACATTCTATGTTTGGCGCTGGGATTAGTATAATGGATTATTTTACGGAGCAAAACATCGAACTCTTTTTGGAACGTTTTCGCTCGCTGGGACCCCTGCCCGGCATACTGCTAACTTTTCTGAAATCTTTCGTCCCGCCACTGCCTACCATCGTGATCGTTGGTGCTAATGCCGCCATCTATGGGCTGTGGCTGGGTTTTTTATATTCATGGATCGGTCTCGTAATGGGCAGCTTGCTTACATTCTGGCTGATTCGCAAAGCATCGGATACACCCTTTATTCGGCGCTGGGCGGCCAAACCGAAAGTACAGAAGGCCATGGTATGGGCGCAGAGGAACGGATTTAGCTTCGTTTTTCTCTTAAGCCTGCTCCCGATAGGACCGTTCGTCGTCATTAACATGGCAGCAGGATTAACGCGAATGCGGACGGTTCCTTTTGCGGCAGCCGTCTTACTAGGCAAAGGAGTGATGGTATTCTGCATTTCCTATATCGGAACGCACCTATCCGATTTTATCCACCAGCCCGTCGAGCTTATTGGTGTAGCGTTGTTTATTGCAGCTTCCCTATGGTTGAACCGGAAGTTTCAGGCATATTTCACGTCCTTGGCGGCTGTAACACCCGAGCCCGCGGATACGATGGAATAAAGCAGGGGAGAGAATCTTGGATCAAGATATTAATTAATTGAACAATGATGATTGCGCGCCCCCTGGCCGTTCAGCCAGGGGGTTATTTTATATTTCTAGTTGTATAAAAAGTTTGTATTCTATTGTTGTGCTGTCAATATAATCGGACCATCCGCAGTAATGGCGACCGTATGCTCGTACTGTGCGGAAAGCGAGCCGTCAGCGGTTCTGGCCGTCCATCCGTCGGCATCCATCGTCATTAACGATTTTCCGGCATTGATCATCGGCTCGATCGTAAAAACCAACCCTTCCTTCAAGCAGCACCCTTTGCCCGGATTCCCGACGTGGGTATAATTGGGCTCTTCGTGCATTTCCCTTCCTACGCCATGACCAAGCAGATTGCGCACCACTGAGAATCCGTTTCGCTCGGCATCGGTTTGAACCGCGTGCATCACATCGCCGATTCGATTTCCGACGACAGCTTTTTCGATGCCGAGATATAAGCATTCCTTCGTTACCCGCATCAGATTACGGGCTTCTTCCGACACCTCGCCGACCGCATAAGACCAAGCGGAATCGCCGATCCAGCCGTTCGCCTCCGCGACGATGTCGATTGTAACGATATCGCCTTCCTTGAGCGGCTTCCCGTTCGGAAAACCATGCGCGATGACATCGTTAACAGAAGCACATGTCGCAAACGGATAGCCGTTGTAGCCTATCGTATAAGCCTTAGCGCCATTTTCCTTCAGGAATCGCACCGCGAACGACTCGATATCGAGCGTCGTGACACCCGGCCGGATCATACCTGTGATTGCTTGGTGAAAAGCAGCGAAAATTCGGCCGGCTTTTCTCATCTCTTCAATTTCTGCTCTCGATTTCAGGATGACCATTCCATTTATCTCTCCTTTGCCTGTATGCCTGAAAAAATCATATTGACGATGCCATCCACATCCATCTCGTTACGCATATCGTGGTGGATGTTCAATGCTGTGTAGCCCACAAGCGAGCCAAATATCAGATTAGCTGTTTTCTCTGGTGAGTCGGAACCGATTCCTTCACGGATCACTTCCACAAACGGCAAATAGATCCGTTTCTGAAAATCGGCAAGCAGCTTGATGAATCGGTTTCCCGGGAAGTGATGAAAATTATCTGCAACCGTTTTAAGCAAAATAAACACGGAAGGATCCTGGATGCACTTCCGCAGGAGCAGCCTGGAGAACGACTCCGCTTTAAGCAAACTGCCGCCGTCCACCGTCAAAGCGGGCAGTACTGCAGACTCCGTTCGATATATATTATTTGGTGGCGAGGATCAAGTGATTCGATTCGCCTGTTTTTTTCGGATAAAGCTTGTTGCGCCCACGCCCTACATAAACGGATGGACCCTGTTTGCCCACAACAGTCATTAAATATTAGATAACTTTAAAACCCAGTCCAAATCGGGCTGGGTTTTGTCATGTTCATAAGATGGGTAAGCTGATGAGAACGGCTTTGGAATGAACTTGATACTGTGGAGTTGAAGCCGTAAACGCATATTAAGGAGGCAATTATGCTATGGCAGCTGTAAGACCAATGATTGCTATCACAGGTATTGGCACCGCGTTGCCGCCTTATCGCATGGACCAGGCTGATACGGCACGACGAATCGTTAACGCGCTGAGCAGTAACCCGGATTCAGCCCGTTGGGCCAGAAGAATATTCAAGCAATGCGGTGTCGAAAGCCGGTATACATGCGAGCCGGAGCTGCTGCAAGAAGCTGCGGTATGCCGTTATATGCCGCAAGAAGATCATTCGAAAGTGCCGTCGACGGCAGATCGGATGGCGGTCTATAAGCGGGAATCCGTCCCCCTCGCTTTATCTGCGGCGAGAGCGGCCTTAGCGGATGCGAAGATGGATGCCGAGCAGATCACGCATCTGATCACGGTTAGCTGTACCGGGCAATTCCTTCCGGGGATCGATGCGGCCTTGGTTCGAGAGCTAGGGCTTGTGCCTTCGGTCATGCGAATCCCGCTCACCTTCATCGGATGCGCTGCCGGGATGAAGGCGATATGTTTGTCGAAGCAGCTGGTGTCCGGAGATCCGAACGCGAACGTATTGATTGTGTGCGTCGAGTTGTGCACCCTCCATATTCAGCCTTCCGGGGATCGGGAAGCTTTATTCGGCGCTTCTTTCTTCGGCGATGGAGCTTCAGCTTGCGTAATCGGCGTGGCATCCTCGCAGCATCAGCATGTATACCAGCTTGGTGATGATCGTTCGGTACTGCTGCCTGGGGGCGCAGATGATATGATTTGGGAGATCGGCAATGTTGGGTTTGACTTATATCTGTCCCCGAATATTCCGAGATTGATTGGCGATCATGTTCCAGCAGAAATAGCGCAACTCGGTAATGACGAGCCTCCCGAATTATGGGCGATTCATCCAGGAGGCAAAGGCATTGTCGAAGCGCTGCAATCGAAATATGGTCTGAGGGATGAACAGGTTGCGCCAAGTCTCGGTGTCCTGCGAGACATTGGAAATGTATCCTCTGCCACGATTTTGTTCGTCATGAAAAAGATGAGGGAACAGCTGCAGGAGCAAGGTACGGAGCGGGCATCGGGACTTGCGTTAGCCTTCGGCCCAGGTTTGACGGCGGAGATGATCCAAATTACTTATGTTGCTTCCAGCGTGCCATCTAAGCGCCGTAAGGAGAATTCGCATTATGTTTCTTAAGCTTCATCGGCGGGCATCGGCGGCTGAGCTTATGGACGATTTCACAAGTGGCGGCGAGGAGCTTCGTGAGGCGTTACGGGAGCTTCGCCGCTTGAATCGGCTGTTCGCGGCAAGCGTGCCAACGTTATACGGAATTAAGCAATTGTGGCGGAAGGCGGGCAAGCCGAAGCAACTGTCCATTACAGACGTTGGTGCAGGCTCCGGTGATGTGAATCGGCGTGTTCTGCACTGGGCATCGTCGCAAGGCGTTGCCTTGGCGATCACGCTGGTCGATTTGACGGAAGAAGCTTGCGCTGAAGCGCGCCAATTGTACCTTGATGAGCCGCGTGTTAAGGTCATACGCGGCAATTTGTTTTCACTCCCTGAGGCGAGTGCGGATATCGTGACAGGCACACAGCTGCTGCATCATTTTTCAGAGGAAGAGCTGCCTCTTGCCGTTACAAGCATGCTGCGGGCGGCCCGGCTTGGCGTTGTCGTTAATGATATCCATCGGCATTGGATCGCTTGGACGGCGGTATGGCTTGCTACCCGGGCTATGACATCGAACAGGTATATTTTGAATGACGGCCCATTGTCTGTGGCCAAAGGCTTCCGCTCACAGGATTGGAAACGCCTTAAACAGGCGATGGGGATCCAGCAGATCATGTATTCCTGGAGGCCGTTGTTCCGTTATACAGTCGTAATCGGTAAGCCTGATTCATATTTAAGCGGACGGAGCTGATCGAATTGAATCATGATGTGGATGTCGTCGTTATCGGGGGAGGCATCTCGGGAAGCTGTATCGCTAAGGCACTTGCGGATAAGCAGTGGGAGACGGCTTTGATCGACCGGCGGACCTTCCCGCGTCACAAGGTGTGTGGGGAATTCCTATCGCCAGAAGCCAAGAGCACGCTGCACGCGCTTGGATTAACCGAGACGGTCGTATCTCTTCATCCAAAGCGGATTGAACGGGCCCGGCTCATTTTCGAGCAGGGCGGTGAAATCGAGCTGCCGCTCCCTGGCGCGGCCTGGGGACTTAGCCGATACATGATGGATGAGGCGTTGCATACAGCCGCGACGCAGACTGGAGCACAGCTGCACCTAGCTACAACGGTTACTGGAATTGAGCAGCAGGGAAAAAGTTATACCGTTCGAACGAAGCAGGGAACGGATACAAAACTGTTCCATGCCAGAGCTGTCATTGCGGCCTGGGGAGCGAATTCGCGGATTGAGAATGCAGGACATCGTCCGGATGCAGCGGCTTCGCGCCAGCAAGCCTACATTGGCGTTAAAACTCATTATTCCGGTTTAAAAATGGAGCCGGTGCTTGAGATGTATTTCTTCCACGGTGGATATTTAGGATTATGTCCGGTTGAGGATGGCAGCGTGAATGCTGCGGCGCTGCTTAACCGCAGCGAATTTGTGAAGGCGGGCAAATCGGTGTTGTCCATTCTGGAGGCGGCAATTCAGCGCAACCGGAGACTCGCCGAGCGGCTTGCAACAGCTGTGCCCGTCCACGATACGCAAGCTGCTGTCGCACCTGTCTATCTCCAGCATAAGCCATCGCCATGGAACGGGCTTCCTCGAGTAGGTGACGCTGCTGCGACGATCGCTCCGCTGTGCGGTGACGGGATGTCCATGGCACTGCGCTCGGCCGCATTATGCGCTCCGCTTGCCGACGGTTTTTTGCGGGGAAGTGTTTCTTTAGTGGAATGGGAACAGTGCTATACGCAGGCGATCCGGCAGGAATTCGCCAGTCCTTTAAGATGGGGCAGCCTGCTGCAATGGCTCATGAGCAAGCCTACCGTTCAGCAGCTTCTGCCAAGCGCGGCCCGATTCGCGCCTCTATTGGCAAACGATTTATTTCGAGCGACAAGATTGAAACCGCTGGAGCCGCTGGAATTTTAGGCGGGATGCTCACTAAAAACAATGGAACGAGATAACCGCTATATGGCCTCTTCTAAGTTTGTTGAACTTGGGAGAGGTTTTTTTGTTGTATACATAGTTTACTGTATAGAAAAGTGAGTTTTCTGAAAAAGTTTATTCTCTTACTAAAAAACTTTTTTCACTTGGGAGCGAATTAAGGGGTGATAACACGTTCAGCCAGATGACTTGTGAACAGTTCGACTGGACGGACCAAGCTGTCCTGCAGTTCGAAATACAGCATGAGCTGTGCAGCCTTGTCCGCCAGTTGTCGTACAAACGTTATAGCTCGTTTGATAAAAGTATAGTTCTACAACGATTCTTCTTCAAGTATAGCTCCAGTCGGCAATACTGCTACCACTCTATCTTTGACATGCTGATTGAGCAAAACTTCTGCATCCAAGATGGCTGCTGTCCCTTGATCCGTCGATGAGCGAATGAGTCTACCTAATCCTTGCCGTAAGCGAAGCAGCATATATGGCAGATCTACTTCTTCATATGCTGAATCAGCGGCTTCCCGTTTAGCCATAAATACAGGATCTTCCGGTGGATAAGGCAGTGACCAAATAATAACGTTGGATAATGAAGGTCCCGGTACATCCAGACCCTCCCATAGGCTTGCCGCACAGAGCACGCTTTCCTCTGTATTTTGGAACTCAGCAATGAGGCTGCTAATCTCACGGTCACCTTCATATAGCATAGTATAGGATGCGAAGTATGGCTGGTGCGAAGCGGCTTGCTTAAACTCGCGCAGCTCATTCATTGTTCTGAATAACAATAGAGCTCGTCCTTCGGTGCGTTTGATCAGCTTGGCCGCCAGGGCCAGCTTCTTCGACGCAGCAGCCTCTCTCTGAATCTCTCCATCTTGCAAAAGTTCACTTGGTGCTAATAGCTTCATCTGCTTCTCGTAATCGTACGGAGAGTCCACAGAAAAGGATAAAAATTCGCTGATTCCAAGACTTCCCGCTACGTAATCAAAAGATCCATCTACCGATAAGGTTGCTGAAGAGAATACAATCGGCATCTGCAGTCCGAATACCCGTTCCTCCAGCACTTCCTTGACCGTTTGCGGCATAATGGCAAGTGTTGCAGTACCATCCTCATTTTCTTCCGCCCAGCAAATGTAGGTTTCAGGCTCACGGAACAGATGAAGTGCTGTTTGAATCATATCCAGATGCTCTTCAACGATACGCAGCTTATATTCATCAAGCGTGTACAGGCCACTCTCAAAGACCAATTCTTCATCAATAGCTTCAATAGTATTTTTCCAGCGATTGAGTTCTTTTAGAAGCTTCTCATCCATGTGGATTCGTTTTCGATCAGAACCGGGTATCGCTGTACTTTGCTCCGCTACTAGAGAAAACACAAGCTCACTCTGGTCAATGGAATCTTCAATTCGTTCGGCTAGTGTTTCCCTGATCTCTCCATCTAGAAGACGAGTAATAATCTCTTCATATGCACTATGCTTCAGCTTATAACTGAGGGCATGTTGTGCTGCCGATTCGAGTAAATGTCCTTCGTCAAAGACGACTGAACTATGTTCAGGGAGGAGGGGAAGCTGACCTTCTCTTTTTCTTCCCTCATAGGTCCACACATGCTCCATGTAGTAATCATGGGAACAGATAATAAGGTCTGTAGATTTTCGATAATGGTCCCGAGATAGGGTCATGCCGCAGCGATGTCTTTTATCACATACAAAACAGTCCTGAAACGAATCCCAGTTGATCTTATTCCACTGTTCATCATTCAGATGTGGGTATTCCTTACGATCGCCGTAAGGGTAAAAAGATTGCATCGTTCCTGGGGAATGAACAAAATCAGGAAGATTTTCATACAGGTCTTCAATAACCGCCGCATCTTCATCCTGAAGACGAACGCCGTCTATTTTCTTAAGACATAAATATTGATCAGGGGATTTACCGAGCCGCGCATCAATCTGTAAATCCAGATAACGGGCAAGCTTAGCTATATCTCCTTCCTGTTTCACAAGCTGCTCAATGAGCGACTCATCTGCACAGGTAATCACTGCAGGCTTACGTGTATATCTTGCATAATTAACTGCATAAAGCAGGTAAACGAGTGTTTTTCCCGTGCCTACCCCAGCTTCTGCAAAAATAGTTTTCTGATCAGCATAGGCTTTTTCCAATTGGTAAGCCATAAATATTTGTTCATCACGGACATCAAATCCATGTTCAGGCAACACATCATAAAAAACATCCGCAACCCAATCGCCGACCTGCTTGACGAACGGTTCTGACGGATCATAGGAGAAAGGATATCGCTCCACGCTTACGCCTCCGACATTATCATATTCTTATTAGCAAAACTCAAATTATCTCATAAATGAGTAGGTTTGGCAACCTGTCTTTCTCCTCATGAAGCGGGTTTGTACACGCATGAGATGCAGCAGCAGATCAAACTTTTACTGTTTATAGTAAAGCTGGAAATGAACATGTCTCCAAATATTCACGGGCTAAAATATAGGGTTACTATACGTTAAATGTAGGGGTTGAAAGGAAATGTATTGAATATAACAACTTGATTTTTAGTAAATGCTTTGTGAAGTCTTGAAATCAAACAGAGCATGTATTATGATTTAGTTAAGTATACTAAATTAACGGAGGGTATAAATTGAACAAAGAGATTGTATTAAACGGGGATAAGAAAAAGAAACCATTCCTTTTTAAACTTGGAATAGCGCTTCTTATCCTTTATCCTATACTATGGGGATTTGCAGTTATCTTACCATTTACCCCATTTCCAACTCACATAAAAGCCACTGCTATTACAGCATGTATAGTAATAGGAGAAATCTTTTTTTTGATAGGTGTAGCCTTTGTGGGCAAAGAATTAGTGACCAAATATAAAAGCAAACTAAACCCAAAAAACTGGAGAAGAAGAGGTGACAAACAAAAAGATGAAAGATAAAAACCTACCTGAGGAAATTAATCAAACACTTGAAGAACTATGGCTGATACTTGAAACAAAAGAAAGAGCCTATACGAATTTCCAATTGAATAATCAGCAATATTCGTTATTAACATTAATTATTCGGCACCCATCATCCACTCCTACAGAGTTAGCAGATAAAATGAAAATTACCAAAAGTGCTATCAGCCAACAGTTAGTAAAACTCGAAAGTGAAGGTTATATTTACAGAAAGCAACATTTAGAAGATAAGCGTACAGTTTTAGTTGAATTAGGTGAAAAAGGATTAATTTATAAAAAAGAAATGGAAAGATTTATGCAGCAAATTTCCGAAAAATATTATGCAATTTTATCACCCGAAGAACTAAAAAACCTTTTATCTGCACTTCAAAAGTTAACAAAAGTAATTGATCAACTATAATAATTATTGAAATTCAGTTTAAAAAAAAGTAATTAACACCCTAAAGAGACTCCCACCTCTAATTAGGGATTATAGGTTTATCCATTGGTTTCCGATCACAGTCTGCCATGGTTTGATATAATCTTCTTGAATTAATGTTTTTATTCTCTTTCTCATTAGCGGGGAGGTGTTTTCCATCCGTAACGATGAGCTGAATGATCCCAAAACATCCGCCGATCCAGTAAATGATACCGATGTCCCGTTTGAATGGGAAGAAGAATTTTGGAATCTGGAGGATGACATTGAAGAGGATGAGTTGAATCACCGACCCAAAAGAACATGGATCAAAAAAACAATTATTGTTATGCTGGCCATTCTGCTACTCGGTAATCTAATCGCTTTTATACCACAGATTTATAATCTACTGACACTACGGTTTTTGAAAAAGGATGCACAGTTATCACAAGATGAACAGATCCAGCAATATAAGCAAGCCGTTGTCAATGTTAGTATCGGCGGTCGGAAAGGTACAGGGTTTAATATCGCTCCGAACGGACTCATTATTACGAATCAACATGTTTTGGATGACGACAAGGCTGGCATTATCCAATTTTTAAATGGGAAAACATATTCGGCAGATGTTATCGTAAGTGACAGCGAGCTCGATATCTCGATACTTAAAATTAGAGACAATGCGAACAACCTGCCTACACTGCAATTGGAAACAGAGATAGCCTATCAAGAGGGCGATCCTATTCATGTCATCGGAAACCCGCTAGCATTCTACCGAATCGCCACTGAAGGCATAGTGCTAGGATTAACCCCATTAGAGAGTCGCCAGCTTCCCATGCTCATGATACAGGCACCAATTCATAACGGAAACAGCGGCAGCCCTGTTATTAACAATAAAGGGAATGTTATTGCAGTAGTGTATGCCACAACAATTACATCACAGGGGGACCAATCTATCACTGTAGGTCTTGCTATTCCAATTGATTATTTGGAGAAATATGAAAAGATAATGTTTCAATAGTATCAGGAAGCTAACTGGCAGTTTACTTGGGTCAAAATATAAAAATCCCTTTACTTAAACGATGATCGAGGCGTATAATCCGTTAAGACACCGGAGTGAGAAGAGGGAATTTGATTATGAACAACGGGTTGGTCAATGCTATTATTGCGTACATCATGTGGGGGGTTCTCCCGCTTTTTTGGAAGTTGTTTAACGATGTGCCGGCAGGCGAGATTCTGTCACATCGGGTTGTCTGGTCGTTCGTCTTTATGGGTATTCTCGTCGCAGTCCAGCGTCGCTGGGGTGACTTGAAGCGGATTGCGGCTAGCCGCTCGCTCCTGCTGTCGCTCACCGCTAGCGGACTGCTGATCGCTGCCAATTGGCTCATCTTCATCTGGGCGGTCAACAACGACCATGTCGTTGAGACAAGTCTCGGCTATTATTTGAACCCGTTACTGAACGTGCTGCTTGCTGTGGTTTTCCTTCGTGAAAAGCCAAACCGTGGCCAATGGCTTGCGATAGCCATCGCTGGCGCCGCTGTGCTCATCATCGCCATCGACTACGGACGTTTCCCATGGATCTCAATCACACTGGCCGCGACGTTTGGCTTGTACGGCCTCGCGAAGAAGAAGATCGGACAAGACGCTTCTGTAGGCTTGCTGTCAGAGACAGCTGTAGTCCTGCCTGTTGCGCTCGGCTACTGGATCTATTTGGCCGCAGTGGGAAAGACGACGGCATGGACGCTACCTGTGTCCACGTTAGTCGAACTGCTTCTTTCCGGCGTGGTAACAGCGCTACCGCTGCTTTTCTTTGCGCGAGCGGCAGCCCGGATGGCGCTGTCCACGCTCGGCTTCGTACAATACATCGGGCCGACGATTATGCTGTTACTTAGCGTATTCGTGTTCAAGGAATCGGTCTCGCCGATTCTTCTCACCGGCTTCGCGCTCATCTGGACAGCGCTTGTCGTATACGCTGCGGCATCGGTTCGCGGCACGAAATTCGCCAAGGCGCATTGACGAAAAACACATCCACTCGGTACCGACATAACAGCCATTTCCGTCCGCAGGGGAGGAATGGCTGTTTTCTGTTTGGGGTTAACGGAAACTTGACTGATTGTAGCGCTAACGCCAAAATTTTGTTATGTTAATTTTTAAATAATGATCTTACATTCAATCCACTCTTGTTCAGCCGACTTCAAGAGCTGAATGTTGCTTACGACGATGTCGCAATTTGTATGCTGGACCATCTTGAGCTCGGAGGAGCGTTTAAAAGAAAAAGGGTCGGTCTATCCTATCAAAGCAATATTACAGTGCGCTGAGGAGAAGGGGGGAATGGGTTTGTTTGAATTACTGCTCGTTTTGCATATATTGGCTTTGATCGCCATCATTGGCCCTGCTTTCGTGATGCCCATCATTCGCAGATCCGCTAGAACCGTCGGCCAGCTGCACTTTGCTTTTGATCTAACGAGCAAACTTGCCATAATGCCTAAAATTGGCGGAGCCGTACTTATTTTAACCGGGGTTTGGCTGATGATAATAACCAAGATGGGGTTATCCCAAATGTGGCTAAATGTATCCATCCTTTTATTTCTGCTCATGGTCGTCATGATCGACGGATGGATCGAGCCGCGGATGAAAAAGATCATATCTGATAGCCAAGACCAGAGTAATGAAATACCCGCCGAGTTCGGACTAATGATAAAAAAAATCATACCCATCGAGAAGGCAGCACAAATGCTGATGATTGCCATATTGGTGCTTATGGTTATTAAGCCATTCTAGCTTTACGGAAGCTTCCTTTTTGGCTTGTTGAAGTAATGGGCAGGATGTTCAATGTTAATAGCGTATATTAAAGAGGTGCTTTCCGATATTTCCAGTAATTTGGACCTTCACAAGGGTAGGTGAATTGACAATAGACACTAAAGTGAATGAAACAAAGCCATCATTATTAAATAGATTGAAAACGATGGCAAAGAAACTCAAAGCAAACTTAATGGTAATGTATTTGGCATATCGTGACCCACGAGTACCCTTATTTACGAAAATATTTGCAATTTGCGTTGTTGCGTATGCTTTTAGCCCTGTAGACTTGATACCAGATTTTATACCGATTCTTGGATACCTTGATGATTTAATTCTTGTACCATTAGGTGTTTACATAGCCTTACGACTGTTTCCCAGAGAAGTGCTTGAAGAATACAGAACAAAGGCAGAGGAACAAAGAAAATTAGGCAAACCTAACAATTGGATTACAGGTACACTTATAATAGCCGTTTGGATTGCGTTAGCAGTATGGAGTGGTTGGTATATCTATGGACTGTTGAAGTAACGGGGAACAGTACCTTCTTTGGTTATTGAAATAACGAGCAAGAGATCGTAATAAATGAATATAACTAAAGATGACCTTTTATCGTTGTCTTCATTTCAAATATCATGTTAATGTATTATGTTCGAGGATGGTGATTGTATGGTAGTGGAAGATCCAAGCATTATATTAATTACAGGGATAATGGCTAGCGGTAAATCGACAGTAGGGCAGTTGCTTTCTGAACAATTCGATAAATCGGTGCATTTACGTGGAGACATTTTTCGAAGAATGATTGTAAATAATCGCAAAGAGGTTCATCCAGATTCGGGAAGTGACGAGTTTGATCAGTTAAGGCTACGATATCAGTTAGCCGCTCAGTCTGCGGAATTGTACCAAAAGGCGGGATTTACAGTTATTGTTCAAGATGTTGTCATTGGACCATTGCTTACTGATTTTATCTCGTATATTAGCAGCCGCCCATTTTATGTAGTAGTTCTTTGTCCAAACTCTGCAGTGGTTGCAACGAGAGAGGCTGCTCGCAGCAAGAAAGGCTACGGCGTTTGGAGTGTTGATGAGTTAGACCGCGTGCTGCGAAATGAAACTCCACGTACAGGATTATGGTTGGATTCATCTGATTTGTCCCCTGAAGAGACGGTGAATGAAATTTCCAAGAGACTACAAAATGAGGCAATGATAACATAAGCTATTCGCTAACCGGAACGATAAATTCAATCCATGCGCACTTTGCCGCCCAAAATGGCGGCTTTTTGTTGTTAAATAAGTTCTAATGTTGCTTTGGAATCGACTCTATCAGCGGGGTAAGGAATCTCTCGATTATATTGCGGGCTTGATCCGAGAATGCGGAGATCCTCCAGAAGATGCCAAAAATGCAATTGACTGCGTGGTTCAACTTGAGTCAATATGTAGAGAAGAGCATATTAGTACCGAGAGAAATATTGCCGGAATATGGATTGCTTTCATGTCCAGCTTGATGACTTTCCAGGAGCTGTATGCCGGATATTTATTAGTCCGGAAGCATCTGGGAATCTTGCATGAAGAGGTGGTTATCAATGAAGATTATGATTGTAGAAGATGATGAGACGATTCGTGAAGAGTTATCGATACTGATGACGTTTAACGGTTATTCGGTATGTACTCCGGTACACTTCTCTAATATCCATATAGAAGTTGCGTCTGAGACTCCGAATTTGATTCTATTAGATATCAACTTACCTGGGATTGATGGTTTTAAGCTTTGCTCACTAATACGCAAGGAATCGGGCATTCCGATTATTTTTGTGACAAGCCGGAATACGGATATGGATGAATTAAACGGTATTATGAGAGGCGGAGATGATTTTATTACCAAGCCTTATAATGCTTCTATTTTGCTTGCACGCATTACGGCATTGCTCAGACGTGCTTACCCTAACGAGAATAAAGACTACCTTTCCTACAAGGATGTCTACATCTATTCGGACACAGGAAAAGTTTACTATCATGGTGAGAGTGTGGAGTTAACAAAAAATGAAAGCAAGATACTAACCTACCTATTCAAGCATCAGGGACAAATGGTCCCCAGAGCCGACCTGGTGGAATATTTATGGGATAATCAATTGTATATTGATGATAATGCTTTGAGTGTTCATATCACAAGGATCCGCAGCAAGCTCAGCCAGGTTGGTATCGATAACTTGATTCAGACTAAATATGGGCAAGGATACAAAGTATGAAGAAAAGCCAATATCTTAAGGATCAGCTATTAGTTGGCGTACTGAATGTTTTAGGCATGTTGGCTTTGACCTTGTTCCTTCACACGCTCAACATTCAGTTTCAAGAGATCCTATTGATTATTTTGGTGTGGCTTGCTGGTGCAGTGATGTATAGCTTTCTCGATTACCGTGGCAAGAACAAAAGAATTAGCCGGACGTTTGCTCTGCTCGAGGAGCTTGAACATAAATATTTGTTGTCGGAAGTTATGGATGTTCCGGATACAAATGAAGGCTTGGCTTATTTCAAAATATTGAAAGCATGCAACAAATCTATGCTGGAACAAGTATCGGCAACGAAACGTGATCGGAAAGAGTACAAAGATTACATTGAGCAATGGATTCATGAGGTGAAAACACCGATCGCCGCCATTCAGATTATATGTGCCAATAATAAGTCGGAACTATCATCGAAAGTGCTTTCCGAACTGCAAAAAATCGATCTGTATGCCGAGCAGGCCCTGTACTATGCCCGCAGCGATGAGGCTGAACGTGGTTTTCTAGTGAAAGAGGTTACGGTTACCGATATGATTCATCAAGCGATTGCCGATAATAAACAGATTTTGCTCAGGAATGATGTCCATGTTAACGTAGAGTCTTCATCTTATACTGTTTACACAGATCGTAAATGGGTGGAGTTCATTTTGAAGCAACTGGTTACAAATGCTGTGCAGTATCGAAACGAGCATTCTCCGGAAATTCGATTTCAAGTCGTTCCGATTTTGGGCGGCTTGGCACTCACGGTAAAAGACAATGGTATAGGCATTAGTGAGAACGATTTACCCCGGATATTCGACAAGGGCTTTACCGGCGATAATGGAAGGATCCGTAAGAAATCGACGGGGATGGGCTTATATATATGCAAGCGTTTATGCGATAAGCTGGGAATATATGTGGAGGCGGCATCTTTTCCAGATGAAGGCACTTCTATTATCTTAAAATTTCCGAAAGGAAGCTTCACCAAGGTGTAGCGGACATGAACTGAAATCTTTCAAAGATGAAAGATTTCAGAAAGTATTCAGGATACATTGTTTTACCTGCCCAATGTACACTCGAGTGGAGGTGAAAAAAGATGTATGAGTTACTGAAAATCGAACATGTAGAGAAATATTACGGGAACGGTCCTTCTGTCACGAAGGCAATCGATGATCTCAGTTTCACGGTCAAACAGGGAGAATTTATTGGTATTATGGGGGCATCCGGATCGGGAAAAACAACGCTCCTGAATTGCATCTCTACAATTGATACAGTTAGTGCGGGTCACATTTATCTTATGGATACTGACTTGACGGAAATACCGGAAAGCGAGCTAGCACGTTTTCGCCGGAGGAACCTCGGGTTTATATTTCAGCATTTCAATTTGCTGGATACCTTGACCATTGGTGAGAACATTGCTCTTGCGCTTACGATCAACAAGACATCCGTCGATGAAATAGGTGGGCGCGTTCAGAAAATCGCTGTTCAGTTGGGCATACACGATATTCTGCATAAATTTCCTTATCAGACATCGGGAGGGCAGCAGCAGCGCTGTGCCTGTGCACGGGCGATGGTGAACGATCCTAAGCTTATTCTTGCCGATGAGCCGACCGGAGCGCTCGACAGCAGATCATCGCAAATGCTGCTGGATACGATACAAAGCATGAATGAGCAACTGAACGCCACAATTCTGATGGTAACCCATGACGCTTTCTCTGCGAGTTATACCAAAAGAGTGCTCTTTCTCAAAGATGGGCGGATATTTAATGAAATCTATCGCGGCACTAAATCCAGGAAGCAGTTTTTCAATGAGATACTGGATGTGATGGCTTTGCTTGGGGGGGATCTGATCGATGTACGCTAAAATGATCCTGCGGAATATCAAGCGCTCCAAAAAAGATTATTTGATCTATATGGTCACCCTGATTTTCTGTGTCGGGCTGTTCTATGCATTTATGGCTTTATCAAGCCGTCACTATAATCCCTCATTGGGGGAGGAATTCACATTCACCTCGGTCCGCGGGGATATGACTTTGCCTATACTGGCGATTACAGCCATTCTCTTATTTCTGATTAAATACGTAAATGATTACATGATTAATCGGAAACAAAAAGAATTTGCAATTCAGACCATTTTGGGCATGGAGCAAAAGACTACAGCGAGGCTTTTTTTTGTAGAGACACTTGCCATGGGAGGGATTGCGGTCAGCTTTGGGATCATGATGGGATGCTTTCTCTCTCAATTAATCACGGCTATGCTGCTAAGCGCCTATGATCAGCCCTTCCAATTTACATTTCCACTATATACCGACACACTGTTGTTAACCCTATTGTTCTTTGGTTCGGCATTTGTCCTGATCGGATGCCTGAACATCAGTTCCATTCGAAGAATCAAGATTATTGATATGCTGCAAGCCGATAAGAAAGTGGAAACAGATTACAAAAGAAGCGCATGGATGCCTGTCTGGGTCATTTTGGCCACCGCCACGGCAGTATTAATGCTGTTCCGGGGGATTTATATCTTCCGGGAATTCTACTCTGCCCACTTGCCCGAAAGCCTCCAAATATCTCTGTACGGCAGCATTTTATCCCCGGCTGTAATGGTCCTATCCGTATTATATTTTGGACTCGGGAGAGGCCTTCCCAAGCGGTTGGGCTTCAATGGCCTGTTGGGAACTCTGATGACTCTTGGTATTCTTAGCATTGTATTTTCTTTTCAGGTATCCCGAAGCCCACATTTAACCGTAAGTTCGAATGTTGAAATTGCAACTGCCTTTTTTTTCGTGGCGTTCAATGTTTGCGGCTTCTTCTACTTCCTGAACCGCTGGATAGCCTATTTGAAAGAGAAATACCCCCGGTTTACATATAACGGTGAGAATCTGTTTCTCTTTGGACAGATCATGGCCAAATTAAAAACGACATCCAAAACCATGTCCATCACATGTCTTGTATTGACGCTGTCGCTATTTCTGTTTGCCTTGGAGCCGGTCATGACGGGGTGGATTAGCGGTCATTTGGAGAAAAAAAGTAAGTATGACGTTCAAGTGTTCAGCCAGTACAACAATATCCGATACGAGGGGAACGCAGCACAGGCCGACTATGGCTTTGTGGTCGAATTTTTGAAGCACCGAAATATCCAAATCGATAGGGCCCTTGAATTCACCAGCTACTTCGTTAACCGTGAAGATTTCAAAAGGAGAAACAAATATCAGTTCCCTATGCTGGCACTCTCGCTATCAGACTATAACTATCTGCGAAGCATGAATAATCTGGAGCCTGCCCAGCTGGGTGCAGAGGAATTTACGACTCAGTGGAATGCGCTAGCTGATCCAAAAGGGATTCACGGATTTTTAAGCGGGCATCGGCAGCTACGTGCAGAGACGGCGGACCTTATCTTATCCTCCGTGCCCTTTTATCAGGATGATCTGGGGCCTTATATGTATAACTCCTACACTGAAGCTATATATGTGCTTCCTGATAATGTCTGTGCGGATCTTATGCCTGCTAATCAATTGTTCTTCATTGATACTGCAGAGCCGCTGACCTATAAGGATGCAGAACAATTAAGTACTCTTTTTGAACAAATTGTTCGTACCGCTGATGACATTACAGGAAATTCTAGTGAGATCAGACTAAGCACTATGCAGATCAACGACAGTATAGCAGGAGGATTCACTACAAAGGCAATGCTGAACTATACAGGCGTTGTACTGCTGATTATCTGCTTCACAGTGCTATCCTTGCAGCAGCTTTCAGACTCTTCGGATTTTAAATACAGGTTCAGCATCTTGAGAAATATGGGAATATCCGAGCGGCAATTAAACCTTATTATTTTGAAACAAATGGGGATCTGGTTCGGCACACCGATTCTGATGGCCTTGATAATCAACATCCTTTTAATATTTTTCATGATCGACAGCTTTTACGCAGAACTGTCCGCTTATATCGGAATACAGAGTGTATTGACGAGCAGCGTTGCGGCGCTGGCTGCAGTTATGGTGCTATTGCTTTGCTATTTTATAAGTACGTGGATATTGTTTAAACGCAATATCGCATAATGATTGATGGTCGCAATGCTTTCATCGTCGAGTTGTTGTTCATTCGAAACAGTGGTTAGCTAACTAAATTCGAAAATGAGGACTGCTATTAATTATTATGGCTGCCATTAATTTTGGTTTGTTGATAATAGTGAGATTATGTCTTTAATAACAGACTACGATGGGATTAGAACATTTATTGACATTCCGTTAAGTGCATAGTAGGGCGATAGAATAACAGAATGTACATTATTTCACAAGTTTAAAATCTAAAAACTGTCCTGACATCTTATAGCACCAAAGCTGATGTCGACTTAATCTAATAGATTCGTTAAAAACTAGTGATTAAAGTTAATAACATGGATAAAAGTAAATAAGGGTAGTGATGTTTGTATCATGTCGAGAGACAAGAACATAGTCCCATTGAAAGTCGCAATTATAGCGGCTTTTTTGTTTTATCGGTACAAGAGTATGTTCCGATTACCGATTGGATGGTTGGCAAGAAAGACCTAAAAATAACTTTATTTTAACAGCACCATTTCAAATACTGTAGTTGTAGTTAAAGGATGTATAGTGGGTATGCTCCATTTTACCATTGTTAAACCCAAAAAATTATAAACTAGTAAAAAGCACAATCAAAGCAGTTTGAATATACATATCTTACTATGACCTTCCAAAAGGGAGGTGATGAGAATGACAATAGCTCAAATCCGTAGATTTATTTGTACGCCGGAGAATCTTTTACAGAAATATTCTCAGCATAGAATTGGATCGTATTAAGTAATGTAAAAAGATTCAGATAGTCGTTTGCGTAAGAAATTTAAATAAGTTCATTGGATTTTTAAGTCGCAACCTTTGTATGAAATGTTTTTGTGATTTAACTGGGGACTTTATACGTAGTGAGAGTTTTACTATTTGCTGACACCGGTTACAGCCTGTACTCCAACCAATCTTGGGATATTACGCAGGGGTGGTGAATGTTAATGCTGGCACAAAGACAAAAACTCGCCAAAGGCACACCATATGAAACATGGCTTCACCTGTTCCATGGCAAACAACCCGGCCCGACAGTTATGATCGTGGCCGGCATCCACGGCAAGGAAGTGGGTAGTATTCGTGCAGCTCAGCGACTGGTCAAGCAGTTGAGAAACCAGGAGTTGACAATCAACCGTGGGACTCTGATTATAGTCCCCGTTGCAAATCAACCCGCTTTCAAGAAGAGAGTCCGGGGCAAACCGGATCTGAACCGTACATTTCCACGCAGCAAGAGCCGAAAAGCAACCCAGGAGATGTCCCGTGCTTTGTTTATTATCATGCAAAACTATAAACCAGCCTGGTATCTGGATCTTCATGAAGCAAACGGTTTATCATCGAAAAGCAAAGATGTACTCGGTCAAACGTTAATCACGAACCCAGGAAACGCTTCTGTTCCCATAGTCCGGAGAATCATCAAACAAATGAACAAGATTGTTAATCGTCCTTCACACCGGTTTCACATTCGACTGCACAAACTTAAAGGCTCTTCTCGTACCGCAGCGGCCGAGAGTATTCATGCGAAAGCGGTAACAGTTGAAACATGCTGGAGCCTGAAAATGAATACAAGGATTCAATATCAAATGCAAATGGTACAGCACTTCATACGGGAAGCTGGTCTGATGTAATCTTGAGGCTAACAGGAAGAGATCTTTAGTTAAATGATTTTATCAAATCCAGTTCAGCTTTGGGCCTATGCAAATACATTAATTAACTAACCAAAATGATCAGGTAACATAATATGTATTTAGAACTCATCACTTAGGAGGGGGATAATGGGGGACGAGAGTAAAATAAAAGTATGGGTTATGTCAAATGAGTTTGAACCTAAAATTGTTGGTGGACTCGGGATCGTCGCAACCCAGCTCACGAGAATGTTGAGCAAACTTGGCGCAAAAGTAACGGTTTTGTGCCCCGAGAATTCGGATCGATTAACGATTTCAAATATTAATAGCAATTTGTGCATTTTCAGATTCCCAAAAAATACAAAGTACTTTAACCGAGCCAAGCAATCATTCAAAGCCGAAGCCATCATAAAGAGCGCATTCGCTAAAGGGGGAGTCAAGCCTGATATTATTCATGTGCATAGTACGGAATTTGCGGATACTGCCAAGTTAGCAGGTGACCGTTTTGATCTTCCTATCGTCTACACCTGTCATTCATTGGCATCACAAGGCATTTCATCAATTCATGGTAAACAACAGACAACACTTATACGCATTGCAAATCGAATTATCGTACCGAGCCGCTGGCAGGCCAAAGTAACAAAAAGACTTTATCCTCGAATTGATGGAAAGAAAATGATTGTCATTCCCCACGGCGTTGCTCCTGTCTCGAAGGGTTCATCAATAGGTGCTTCGCACAAATTGCTTTATGTAGGAAGGTTGATTCCGTCAAAAGGAGTTGAGCCTTTAATTAAAGCGGTTGGCCTTTTAGCCCAGGAAAATAGAAAAGTGCATCTAACTATTGTCGGTAGCGGCAAAGCGAGTTATAGAAACAAGCTGCGAACCTTGGTAAAACAAGCTGGAGTCGTGAAGCGAATTCATTGGGCCGAAAAAAACCCCTACAAAACAGTTCAACAGATGTACGGTTCTTATGGAGCCGTTATTAATCCTAGCAAAAAGGAATCGTTCTGCTTGGTCTCACTAGAAGCTATGGCAAACGGTGTTCCGCTTATTTCGACAACATCTGGAGGCATGAGGGAATTTGTAACCTCCCAAAACGCCAAGATTATTCATTCTATTGATAGCGCTCACATTGCCCGAGCCATCAAGGAATTTTGGAATAATCCAGAGCAAGCAAGAAAGCGAGTAATCAATGCCCGTACTACTGCAGCCCAGTACAAATGGCCTGTAATCGCCAGAAAATACCTTTCATTATTTTCGGACTTGAAGTTGGGGAGGCCATAGCATGAGTGAATATTCTACTACCCATGTTAAAAAGATCGTGAAACAGTTTGGGATCGAGGCAAGTTCACAAAAACTTATTCGTGGAGGAATATATCGAATTGTAACTCCAGACGGACGAAAATTCAGCTTGAAGCGTATGACTAAACAGACTGCACGGTTACGCTGGATTGATCGAATGTTAATGCACGTCCAGCGTAATGGTCTACTCCTCGCTTGGCGTAATCCACAAAACCCGGAAGGCCGAAAGCCTTATGCAATTTCGCAAAAGGGAGAGCTCTTCGTACTGACGCCTTGGATTTCGGGGAGAGAACCTTCTCCACTTTCACTAGCAGATATGCGGGCATGTGGTATTGCTTTAGCCAGGTTTCATAAAGCTGGGCAAAGCGCGCTTAAAGGAGATATTTCCCACAGCCAGATTGGAACGTGGTATTCCACACTGCATACACGGCAACAATATATTCAAAAAAAGATTGCAAAAGCAAAAACAAATAGCTTTAGTCTTCCTATTAGTCGATTTATCCAACGGCATGGACCAGAGATTCTGCGTTATGCAAACCAAGCGAAAGCATTGTTGCGAAGCAGCGGATATGAGTCTTACCGACAAAGTCCCCGAAAAAACGGTGTCTTGTGTCATGGGGATGGGGGGCCTAGTAATTTTATTCTGAATGGCAACGGGACGTATCTTATTGATTTCGAAACTTTGCATGTCGATCTACGCGCTTATGATTTATATCGGGTTATTTATAATTCCTGCAAGGATTACCGATGGGATTTTTCGATCGCAAAAGCAATTTTGGATGGTTACCGCGAGGTGGAGAAACTGAAAAAAACTGATTATAAGCTTATTCGTGTCTGGTTGCGTTTTCCGTTTTCGACTTATTTAGTGCTTACCCCCTTCAAGAGAATTCCGTTTACAGAAAGTCGGCTAAAGTGGGCACTTGATAGTGAGCGAAGAATTAGCTCATTTCTGCAAAATTTAGAGGAATATGAAACGAGACATTGATCTACACAAGGACAATAAAGAAAGTGGGCCCAGAACGGTTCTTAGCTAATGATTCTCAAGGGCTGTTATTTTAAGTCAACATAACGTGCCAAGTGAAAGCAGGGAATATGCCGAAGGATACTGCAATTTTATATGCAGCAGAAGATAAAGGGTAAGATGAAACAATCTTAAGAAATAATGAGTATGTCTAATGACACAAAAGTGGATACATTCAATAAACCTAAAAAGCCTGATAAATCAGGCTTTTTAGGTTTATCGGCTAAAATTCTTGTCATCGAGCACATTTCATTTTCCGCCGGTTTTACGCTGGAGACGTTGATCGATATGAGATGGTTGACATAGCGTGAAACTTAAACATGGTTTAACGTGGTTTCTGCAAGTAGGGCGACCTGTTTTAGCGACGGGTTACAAGAGGAACGAACGATTTGCCCCGGCTACTGAGAATTACACCAGTATAACAAAAGTGTTAAACCAATAAAAACTGTCTCACATCATGATAAATGTAACTTATGAAAATACTTGAATATTGTGGAAAGTGTTGATAAGATTATTAATCATAATTATTAATTCCATTTAGTATATAAAATTACTTAACAAACTCTACATAAATTCATTCTTAGAAAAAGTAACAAAGGAAATTTCACAGAGTTTGTTGATTGTAAAGTTCTTTCATATTTATGACTCATTTTTTCATAGTCTTAAACAGGATTACATAGGATTTGGAAATAGGTTTAATAATAAAATCGATGTAAGCGCTTACGCCCGCAAAGCAGTCAGAAAATAAAAGCATTCTTCTATTTGAAGGTTCAGTGAATTTCTGCCAAGAGAGACTAAGGATGATCTGGTCTATTGGCGAGGTTCACCCTATTTCATTTTGCAATAAAATTTAACTCGATCAGGATTATTTACACAATGATAATTATATTTCTCAACAGATTATGATATGGAGCATCCCATGAGCAATTAATAAGAATATCGAAATAGGAAGTGAAAGTTAGTGACCTCCAATAAAAAGTATCCGTTAACGAATGCTCAGAAGCGAATTTGGTATACAGAGAAATTGATGTCGAATACGGGAATATGCGCGCATCTATTTTCGTTGAAATTATTACATAAATCGACATCTATTGATTTCAATAAATTAATAGATGCAATCGAACAATTAATAGAACGTAATCCTATTCTCCGTGCTGGGTTTATTGGCGATGATGCCCCCGAATTCTTTATTCGGGAGCATAGAAAACTCGATCTAGCAATAATCGATGGGGCGGTATCGGATGTTGGCCAATTCGTATTTCAAAAATCTAGAAATGTAATGACATTGCAAGATTTCGATATGGTCCAAATTCAGATTATTAAGATAAGTGAATGTGAATGTTTGATTCTATTTAGAATCCATCCCATCATTTGCGATAGGCATAGCGCGGAACTTATGGCGAAGGAAATTATGGATATTTATGGAGGATTGACTCTTGGAATCCCGCGGGCAGAAGCTAAGCCATCTTACTTTGAATATATCGAGAGCGAACTGGAGTATGAAAACTCTGACCGCTTTGCAGAAGATAGAGCATTTTGGATAAAGGAATTCGAATCTTTCTCCAGTGATAATACGGCGATTAAATATGGCCAGGGTTCGTCCAGTACTAAAGGGAATAGAAAATCATTTTATATACCTTCGGAACTTCAGGAAGGCATCTTGCATTTTTGCAATGAAAACAAGATCTCTGTGTTTACGTTGTTCTTTTCAGTATTGTATTTATATTTATATAAAATCAACTCGAACGAAGATCAAGTGATCGGGACGTACTACGCAAATCGTATGAATGAGAATGAAAAAAATACGCTGGGGATGTTTGTCAGCACCGTGCCGTTCCGGATGTTAGTCAACGGCAATCAAAACGTACTAGCCTTTATTCAGGCCATTTACGAGAAAAAATCGACGATTGCTGAGCATCAAAAGTATCCCTTTTATTTGCTTGTTCATGAATTGCGCCAAAACTACAATCATGCGAATGATCCATTGTTCCGCGCAGCGATGGAGTTCACAAGCGGTTATATTTTTGCGAACGACATATTTTCCTATGAATTGGATCATTTGTTTGGCGGCTACGAAGAAAACGAACTGTTAATCCGCGTACAGCATAGGAAGGCATCGAATCCTATCAGAATGGATTTTGATTATCGTACCGACCTGTTTCAAGAGGACGAGATTTCGCAGATGTTCGCTCACTTTGCGAATATGATTCAACAGGTAATCCAACGTCCCCTTCAATTGATCGACGAGCTCGATTTGTGCACGGCGTACGAAAAAGAGAGATTGCTAACCGAGTTTAACGAGACGAAGGCCGACTATCCGATGGACAAAACGATTCAAGCCTTGTTTGAGGAACAGGTGGAGCGGACGCCGGAAGCAGCGGCGGTCGTTTTTGGGTCTGAGCGATTGACATATGAAGAACTGAATGCGAAGGCGAACCAGCTAGCGCGCGTGCTGGGAGGACAAGGTGTCGGGGCAGACCGGATCGTAGCAATCATGGCGGAGCGTTCGCTGGAGATGGCCGTGGGGATACTCGCGATCTTGAAGGCCGGCGGCGCTTATTTACCGATCGACCCGGCGTACCCGGAGGAGCGGATCGCCTACATGCTGGAAGACGGTGGCGCTGATTTGCTGCTCGTATATGGAAATGCACAAGTACCGGAGGTTTATGCTGGAGAGGTGCTGGACCTGGCGGATGCGGTACTGTACACGGGAGATGCGTCGAACCTACCTGCGGCAAGCGGCCCGAGCGATTTGGCGTACGTTATCTACACGTCGGGATCAACGGGACAGCCCAAAGGCGTTATGGTCGAGCATGCAAGCATTTCCGCAACTTTGCAGTGGAGAAAAGTGGAATATGCGTTCGACAGTTCGGACTGTGTGCTTCAACTGTTTTCAATGGCTTTTGATGGCTTTATTACAAGTTTCTTTACCCCTATCATCAGCGGCTCCGAAGTGTATTTGATGCAACCGGGTTCGCTAATCGATCTGGATGAAATTATTGGTTTGATAGAGCGAGAGAAAATCACGCATTTCATTTCGGTTCCCAGTCTATTTAACGAGATTCTAGATGGCAGCTTGCCTAATCAGATCCAGTCATTACGCGTCATTACATTGGCTGGCGAGGCATTTGATTCCTCGCCCCTTAAAAAGGCGTCTAGCAAGCACCCAACTCTTGAAATTGTAAATGAATATGGACCTACCGAAAATAGTGTTGCGACTACGTTTATGAGAGAAGCTAATAAACAGGAAAATATATTGGTGGGAAAACCTGTTCCTTCTTCGAAAGTGTATGTTCTAAATTCTCGAAACCAACTGCAGCCGATCGGGGTGGCTGGAGAGCTCTGTATTGCGGGAAAGGCCTTGGCGCGGGGCTACTTGAACCGACCGGAGCTGACGGCGGAGAAGTTCGTGGACAACCCGTTTACGCCCGGGGAGCGGTTGTACCGAACGGGGGATCTGGCCAGATGGCTGCCGGATGGGAACCTGGAGTACATGGGGCGGATTGACGAGCAGGTGAAGATCCGGGGGTACCGGATTGAAACGCGCGAAATCGTGCACCGTCTGCTTCAACATGCGGACGTGAAAGAAGCGGCCGTGATTGCTCGGAAAAATGAGGGCGGTGAAGCGTACCTGTGTGCGTATGTGGTGAGCGACGGGGCAGTTGATGCATCCGTACTTCACGCATTTTTGAAACGCAGCCTGCCGGAGTACATGGTGCCCTCTTATGTCGTGAAAGTGGAGCGGATTCCGTTGACGGCTAACGGCAAGATGGACCGGAAGGCGCTGCCGGAGCCGCAAGGGCTGGTGCAGGAGGGAAGCAGGTACGTGGCGCCGAGCAGCGAGGCAGAAGCGAAGCTGGCGGAGATTTGGCAGGAACTTCTTGGGATATCGCACCCGGTGGGTATCCGGGACAACTTCTTCGAACTGGGCGGGCATTCGCTGAAAACGGCGCAGCTCGTATTGCGCATCCAAAAACAATTTAACGCGAACGTGCCGCTTAGTGAAATGTTCGCGGGTCCGACGGTGGAGGAGCTTGCCGGCTATTTGGAGTCGGCTGCGGCTAAGGAGCGCTACGAGCCGATCGGCAAGGCGGAGCCGCGCGAATGGTATCCGGCATCGCCCGCGCAGCAGCGAATGTACCTGGTGAGCCAATTGGATCCGGGCGGTATTAGCTACAACGTGCCGCATGCGCTGGAGATTACAGGAGAGCTTGATGTACAGCGCGTGCGGGAAAGTTTGAATCTGCTAGCAGCGAGGCACGAATCGTTTCGCACGTCATTTGTAATGCGTGAAGATGAGCTGATGCAGCGCATCGCCGGGGTGGTGGAAGTGCCGCTAGAAGTGACGGAGCCCGCAGAGTCGGAATTAGAGCTGCAGGTGCAAGCATTTTTGCGCCCGTTCGATCTAGGCATAGCACCGCTCTTGCGTGCGGGGCTGGTCCGCATAGGAGAGGGGCGGCACGTGCTGCTTCTGGATATGCACCACATCGTCGCGGATGGCATGTCGGTAGATGTATTCGTTGACGAATTTTCGCGTTTGTACGCGGGGGAGAACTTGCCGCCGCTTGAGATTCACTATAAGGATTACGCGGTATGGCTGTGGGAGAAAATGCGGGGTGAGGCATACGAAGCCCAGGAGCAATACTGGCTCAAGATATTCGAAGAAGAGTCGCCGGTGCTGCAATTGCCAACAGATTACGCGCGTCCGGCGGTACGCCAGTTTGAGGGAGACCGCACCGGACAAGTATGGGGCAAGCGGGAGACGATGCGGCTGAAGCAGCTGTGCGCGAAGCAAGGCGTAACGCTGTACATGGCGCTGCTCGCGGCTTACGGGGTGCTGCTGTCGCGCTATGCCGGAGCGGAGGATGTGGTTGTCGGTTCCCCCGTAGCTGGCAGAAGGCACTCGGACGTGGACCGGATGATCGGGATGTTCGTGAACACGTTGCCGATGCGCAGCCGCCCAGCGAGTGGCAAACGGTTTGACATCTATTTGGCGGAAGTAAAAGCCGTGGTGCTGGGGGCGATGGAGAACCAGGACTATCCGTTCGAGGAGCTGGTGGAGAAACTAGACGTGCGGCGGGAGACGAGCCGCAACCCGCTGTTCGACACGATGCTGGTGCTGCAGAACATGCAGATGAGCGAGTGGAAGCTGGAAGGGCTGGAGGTCCGGCCGTATCCGCAGAAATTCCGGGTGGCGAAGTTTGACCTGACGGTATTTGCTACGGAAGTGGAAGGGCAGCTGCATTTCGAATGGGAATACAGCACGGCGCTGTTCAAGAAGGAAACGGTCGAGCGGATGGCAAGGCATCTGGCGGTGATCGTGGAGCAAGTAATAGAATGTCCGGACATACGGCTGGACGAGATCGAGCTGGTGCGGGAAGAAGAGAAGCAGCAGTTGCTCATCGCGTTTAACGATACAAAGGTAGAGTATCCGATGGACAAGACGATCCACGCGCTGTTCGAGGAGCAGGCGGAGCGAACGCCGGAGGCTGTGGCGGTTGTATTTAATTCTGAACAGTTGACGTACCGGGAACTTAACGCGAAGGCGAACCGGCTTGCCGCTAAGCTTCGTGCATATGACGTTCGACCGGACAATATCGTGCCGATTGCCGCAGAGCGTTCGCCGGCCATGATCGTCGGTATCTTGGCCATTTTGAAGGCAGGCGGCGCATATTTACCGATCACTCCCGATTTACCTAATGAACGAGTCCGGTACATGCTGGAGGACTGCGGCGCGCGATGGCTGCTCACGGACGGTCCGCTTTTGGAAGGGGTTCCGTTTACGGGGGCCCGTCTCCGATTGGATGATGAAACGTTATACGAGGAAGAGGATGACGGTAATTTACCAGCCGCCGCTTCCTCCGAAACTTTGGCCTACGTGATCTACACGTCCGGCTCGACTGGCAACCCGAAAGGAGTCATGATCGAGCACCGCTCGGTCGTTAATCGGATCGCATGGATGCAGCGGGCTTATCCGCTTGGCGCGGAGGACGTCATTCTGCACAAAACGACGTTTACGTTCGACGTGTCGGTGTGGGAGCTGTTCTGGTGGGCGTATGCAGGTGCGTCGGCGTATTTTCTCGCGCCGGGAGCCGAGAAGGAATCGGATGCGATCGTACGGGCGATCGAGCGTCACGAAGTGACGACGCTGCATTTTGTGCCATCGATGCTGCACCTGTTCCTTGCTTACCTGGAAAAGCAGCCCGATCGGATTGTCGCGCTTCGAAGCTTAAGGTTCGTTTTTACCAGCGGTGAAGAACTTCTCCCGGATCAGGCATCGCGCTTTAACGCTTTACTGAATGAGAAGGTTGCTACCAAACTGATCAATTTGTACGGCCCGACCGAAGCGACGGTGGACGTGTCGGTTTTCGACTGCTCGAACGGCGAAACGCTTCGAACGGTACCGATCGGCAAACCGATCGATAATACGCGGCTGTATATTCTCGATGCGAGCGGCAGGCTGCTGCCGCCCGGCATTCCGGGCGAACTGACGATCGGAGGCGTCGGCGTGGCCCGCGGTTATTTGAACTGTCCGGAGCTGACGGCGGAGAAATTCGTGGATAACCCGTTCACGCCTGGGGAACAGATGTACCGTACGGGGGACCTGGCCAGATGGCTGCCGGACGGCAACCTGGAGTACATGGGACGGTTCGACGAGCAGGTGAAAATCCGGGGGTACCGGATCGAGATGGGCGAAATCGTGCACCGATTGCTGCAGCACAAAGACGTGAAAGAAGCGGTCGTGATCGCCCGGAAAGACGAGGGCGGCGAAGCGTATTTGTGCGCATACGTGGTGAGCAGCGGTGCAATCCGCGCATCCGGGCTGCGCGCGCATTTGAAGCGCAGCCTACCGGACTACATGGTGCCGGCATACTTGGTGGAAGTGGAGCGAATCCCTCTGATGGCCAATGGCAAGGTGGACCGGAAGGCGCTGCCGGAGCCGCAAGGGCTGATTCAGATGGGAAGCGAGTACGTGGCACCCCACAGCGAGGTTGAAGCGAAGCTGGCGGAGATATGGCAGGACGTACTTCGCATCTCACAGCCTGTCAGCATCCGGGACAACTTCTTCGAACTGGGCGGCGATTCGATCAAAGCGATCCAGGTCGCATCCAGGCTAGGCTCGGGAGGGATGAAGCTGGCGGTACAGGATATAATGATGCATCCGACGATCGAGGAAGCCAGTCAATATATCCAAACGCTGGTGGAAACCGCAGAACAAGGTCCAGTGGAAGGAGAAACCCCGCTTAGCCCGATCCAGCGGTGGTTCTTCGAAAGACGCATCTCGCAAAGTCATCACTGGAATCAGGCGATGATGCTGTACCGTGCGGACGGGTTCCGGGAAGTGGCGGTAGAGGAAACCATCGCGGTGCTGGCGGAACACCATGACGCGCTGCGGATGGTTTACCGCCAGGAAGATGGGAACATCGTACAAATATGCCGGGGAAGTGGAGGCGAAGCGTTTCGCCTTCATGTGTTCGACGTTTCGATGGAGGAGGACGTAAGCGCCGCAGTCGAGCAGAAGGCAATGCTCGTCCAGCAGGCTATGGACCTGCAGAACGGGCCGCTGATTCAGTTGGGTTTGTTCCGGACGGGGGCAGGGGACCATCTGTTAGTTGCGATCCACCACCTCGTCGTGGACGGGGTGTCCTGGCAAATCCTGCTGGATGATTTCGCGGCCGGGTACGAGCAGCGGTTGCGCGGCGAGGTTATCGCGCTTCCGGCGAAGACGCATTCGTACCGGGCATGGTCAGAGCGGTTGAGAAACTATGCCCAAAGCCGGGAACTGCTCTGGGAAGCGGATTATTGGCGGCAGGAAGAAAGCGTCAAGTTCCAGCCGTTGCCTAAAGACGGGGAAGGCGCGAGAATTCGCACAGTGGAAAGCAGCGCAAGCTGGTCAATTAGCTTAAGCGAGGCGGAAACGAACAACCTGCTGACGGGGATTCACCACGCGTATAAGACAGAAATCAACGATGTGCTGCTAGCAGCACTCGGCTTAGCCATGCAGGAATGGACGGGGCATGAAACGCTGGCCATCCACTTGGAAGGGCACGGACGGGAAGAGGTGTTAGACAGCGTAGACGTGACGAGGACGGTAGGTTGGTTTACGAGCATTTACCCCGTCACCTTCGAGCTGAAAAAGACGGAAGGGATAGCCTATTGGATCAAATCGTTCAAGGAAAAACTGAGGCGGATTCCGAACAAAGGCGTTGGATATGGAGTGCTGAAGTATTTGGCGCCAGCGGAGAAGAGCGGGCTTGGAAGCGGAGCCCAGCCGGAAATCAGTTTCAACTACATGGGGCATTTGAACAGAAAAATAGCTACAGACAACATGTCGATATCCGAGCTTTATGCAGGAACAGCAGTGAGTCCGCAATCGGAAAGGGTTTATGTGCTGGACATCACGGGAATCGTTGTCGACGGGAAGTTGACGTTGCGAGTGGATTTCGACAAGCATGAGTACCGCACGACCACGATGAAAGCCTTCATGGAGAATTATAAGAAGCAACTGCTGTTAGTCGTCGAGCACTGCATGCAGCAAACTGAGTCCGAGCTAACCCCAAGCGATTTGGGGTACGCCAAGATCTCATTAGAAGATTTCAACGAACTATTTAGCAACCTATAAGCATGAAGGAAGGGAATGTTCGATGAGTTTAAAAGATAAAGTGGCCAAGCTATACCCATTGACTCCAATGCAAGAGGGGATATTGTTTTATTCTCTTTTGGAAGAGCGCTCTGAAGCTTATTTTTGTCAATTCAACATATCGCTTCACGGCTTGCTAGACTTGGGAATCTTGGAGCAAAGCTTGACAGTGCTCATGGAAAGGCACGAAATGCTTCGGACGTTGATTTCGCATAAAAAGTTAAGTCAGCCCCTGCAAGTTGTTTTAAAAGAAAGGACTCCTTCCTTTCTCTTTGAGGATCTTACGGGTATCGAGGAATCCCGTAAGCAAGAGCGCGTGGAAGCGTTCAAGCAAGCGGATCGAGCTCGAGGCTTTGATTTAACGAATGACGTACTTCTTCGGATCGCAGTTTTAAAGACCGGCGAGGAACAATATGAAATGATTTGGAGTTCGCATCACATCATTCTTGATGGATGGAGCTCTAGTATCTTGCGTAATGAATTATTTACCATTTATGAGCAACTTCGAAACAATCGCCCCCTTCATTTACCCGCGGCGTACTCCTATGCGAATTATATGGGCTGGCTGGAACGGCAGGATAAGGAAGAGGCTTTGCGATACTGGACCCATTACTTGGAAGGGTATGAACAAAGGGCGGAAATTCCGAAGAGCAATCTTTATTACGAACAAAAAAATGGATATATGTTGAAGGAAAACACATACGCCATCGGAGAGGTGCACACGGAACAACTCAAAGCACTTTGCAAGCGCAACAAACTCACATTAAACAGTTTCATGCAAATGATATGGGGAGCAGTGCTTCATCAGTATAGCGGTTGTGTAGATGTCGTACACGGCATGGTTGTTTCCGGGCGTCCATCTGAAGTCCAAGGCATAGAGAACATGGTGGGGATGTTCATTAGTACGTTACCCGTACGGATTTCCTTTGCCAGTCAAGAATCACTTCTCAGCATAGCACAGCAAGTACAGGCGGATTTGCTGAATTCGGAAAAATATAACTACTTATCTTTAGCGGATGTTCAAGCGAAGAGCGCGCTCAAAGCGAACTTATTCGATCATATCTGTGTATTTGAAAACTATCCTGTTGACACGAACCTGAGCAATGACGTGCAGTCAGAAGAGAAAAAAATTACAATTACCGCTATTAAAGCAATTGAGCAAACCAACTACGGATTGAATGTCACCATGTTTATGCGGGGGAACCAGCTTGTCGTTAAATTAAGTTACAATGCTGAAATGTATTTTGAAGAGAGCATGAAGCGATTATTGCGACACCTGGCGGCAATCGTGGAGCAAGTTGTGGAACGCCCTGACATAAGAATGGACGAAATCGAATTGGTGCGGGAAGAAGAGAAGCAGCAGCTCGCCGCGTTTACCGATACGAAGGTTGAGTATCCGAAGGACAAGACGATCCATGCACTGTTCGAGGAGCAGGCGGAACGAACGCCGGAAGCGGAGGCGGTCGTATTTAAGTCTGAGCGGTTGACGTACGGGGAACTGAACGCGAAAGCGAACCAGCTGGCGCGCACACTGAGGGCGCATGACGTAGGACCGGATAAGATCGTGGGAATTATGGCGGAGCGTTCACTTGAGATGGTCGTCGGAATCCTTGCGATTTTGAAAGCCGGCGGTGCGTACTTGCCGATTGACCCGTCGTACCCGGCGGAACGAATCACGTATATGTTAACCGACAGTGGTACCGATGTTTTTCTGACTTTCGGCTGCGAAACCGTACCGGCCGAGTATATCGGCGCAGTACTCGATCTTGCAGATTCCCGAATATACGATGCGAATACATCCAGCCTTCCGCCGTTGTCGACATCTAGCCATGCGCTTTATGTCATCTACACTTCTGGCACGACGGGAACCCCGAAAGGGGTTGTTATGGAGCACCGAAGCATCGTTAATTTGCTGGATTCTCAAAAGAGACAAACTGCGCTTGAGTTTACTCGTACGCTGCAGTTCGCCGCTTACAGCTTTGACGTTTGCGCGCAGGAACTGTTTTCCGTTCTTCTGTCCGGCGGCACGCTGTTCGTCGCGGATGAAGAAACGAAACGCAATCCGCAACAATTGATCGAGTACATTCGCACCCATAAGATCGGCACCGTCTTTTTACCGACCGCTTATTTGAAGCACGTCATTTCCGACCGGAGTCTGTGCCAGCATTTGCTGGAAACGATAGAACATCTCGTTGTCGCCGGAGAGCAGCTCGTTTTGAACGATGATTTCGTACAGACAGTACGCCACATGAATGTGCTCGTACATAACCATTACGGCCCGACGGAAAGCCATGTCGTATCGACCTACACGATTGGTGCGAATAACGGCTATTCGCTTTTACCGCCAATCGGATCGCCTATCACGAATACAGCTTTGTACATTGTGAACCGCTATAATCGGCTGCAGCCGATCGGGGTGCCGGGCGAGTTGTGCATCGCGGGGGACAGTTTGGCACGCGGCTACTTGAACCGTCCGGAGCTGACGGCGGAGAAATTCGTGGACAATCCGTTTGTACCTGGCGAACGGATGTACCGTACCGGGGATTTGGCCAGATGGCTGCCGGACGGCACCATCGAATATGTGGGCCGGATCGACCATCAGGTAAAAATTCGGGGTTACCGGATCGAGCTTGGCGAAATCGAGAAGCAACTGCAAAAGCATGAGACGGTCAGGGAAACGGTCGTTTTAGCCCTAGTCGACGAGCAGGGTCAAAACGCTCTATGCGCATATGTGGTAGCGGATGTTGAACTTACGGTAGCGGAGCTTCGGGCGCACGTCGGCAAGGCGCTGCCGGATTACATGATCCCGGCCTACTTCATGCAGATTGAGCGGATGCCGCTGACCTCTAACGGGAAAGTGGATCGCAAGACGTTGCCGAAGCCGGATGGAAGCATGTCTACGGGCGCTGTCTATGAAGCGCCGACAAACATAGTGGAAGAGAAGCTGGCAGCAATTTTTCAGGACGTGCTTGGTATCGGCCAGGTGGGCATTCAGGATAACTTCTTCGAAATGGGAGGTCATTCGCTGCGTGCAACCCGGGTTGTCAATCAAATTGAAGTAAAGACCGGAGTACGTTTGCCGCTGAAGGCCATTTTTGCCGCTCCTACGGTTCAGCTTCTCGCCAAAGAAATAGAACAAGCAAAAGCGAAAGAATACGTCCCGATCCCGCAGGCGGAATCAAAAGAAATGTACCCGATGTCGTCGGCACAAAAGAGGTTATATCTGCTTAATCAGATCGACGATGCAGGCATAGCCTACAACATACCGGCCGGAGTGGTCATTCACGGGACTCTAGATATGGACCGCATGAAATACGCACTGGAGCAATTGACCATACGCCATGAAGCGCTGCGCACCAGTTTCCATATGCAGGATGGAGAACCCGTCCAGAAGATCGCACAAGAAGTTCAACTCGAATTGGAGTATGAAGAACGGATTGCAGGTGCAGAACA
>NZ_KB907293.1 GCF_000381905.1 Paenibacillus fonticola DSM 21315
TGCTAAGTCGAGGGTTCTTATATTCGTAAGCTTCCCTAATACACTTATATCTTCTATTTGGTTATCACCCAGGTTGAGAGTCTCTATTTTTTTCAACTGTTCCAAACGTGTAATATCTTTTACATCTGTTCCCCTTATGGTTAAATACTTTAAATCCGTAAAATACTGAATACCTTCCAGATTTGATAGATTGTCATTAGAGTAAATTCTTAATTCCGTTATTCCATTTACATCTTGAACCCTAATTTCTCCCTTGGGCTTTTGGATGCTAGTCCTCACTGCCTGCTCAAAGTACGGATCATCGAAACTAATCACCTGATCTTCATTATTTCCGGGAAGAGCAAAATCTTTCCCATTCAATTGTCCAAAGATCCCTGCAAGGGGCGAATAATCTGTAATGGAGTTGCCTCCAAGATATAACTCTGTCAACTGGCTTAGTCCGCTTAATGGGGCAACATTCTTAATCTGATTATTTTTAAGTTCCAGATGGGCCAACGATTGCAGCGATGATAACAAAGAAATATCCGAAATATTATTTTCATTTAATATCAACTTGCGCAAATTTGTTAAATACTGAATGCCATCTAAACTACTAATTCCACCATTAATAACTTGAAGCTCTGTAATCGTCAAAAGCTCTTCAGCCGTAAGGTCTGTACCGTCCAACTTATTTAATTTCTCACGAATAGCCAGTTCCAAGCTTTTATCGACAATTTGAATTGCAGCCGTTGCCACAGCATCAGGTTCTGGCACGGCTTCTTGATCCGTTTCCTGTTGAGTAACAATATTTTCGTCTGCAAGACCCTCGCTTGTCTGGTCTAATAATTGAGCTTCTACATCCGTTGCGAAAATAGTAGCTGTACTAGAATAACAAAATATTAGAGATAAGCTGAGAATAACCGCCCCAATCTTTTTTAACCCCTTCATTGTTCTCCCCCTGTTATTTAGTAACATAGTGTCTAAATATGCCGAAAAATAATATCGGCTGATATACAATAGATAAAAAGAACTATATTTACCTTACATGGAAAGATATACATCGTCAACAGTTCCCGTAATAAATGTATGATTTTAGGAGAATGAATAATTGTGAATTAATTGCAATCACCTTTACTTTGCCGGAAAAAGAATAGTATTGTCGAAGTCAGTGTTTTCGTGTGGATGATGACGTGCAATGGAAAACAATCAAAATTAATAGCAGTGATTCAATTTAACTTAATAGAGGATTAGCTTTTTATTTCTTAGTGCTTAGAGCTGATTTCCAGTAATGCAAAACAAGCGATGGATCGGTTCCATCGCTTGTACTATCGTACCCGTTAGTTTAATACAATTATAGGCTACGTTTTTCGGTTAATGCCCATTAAACGATATCCTTTTTTAGTACCCCCCCAAAAAACTATGCTGCCTCGTGGCAGCCCTTTTGTTATATAACTTTCGGTTCACGTTTGCTGAATTAGAACGAAAATGACTACTCCAACAGTTCCCTAGCCAGTTGCAAATATTGCTCTTTGGTTAATGCTTTGTCCCCATAGCTGGAGAGAGTATAATAGGCATCCTGCTTTTCGTTATACCAATTTAGATATTGATAACTGACTTGTTCTTTGTTTACGCTGTTATAGACAACTTCGGTCCCAGCTACCGTAATTTTTTCCACCTTATTCTCTTGCTCTTGCACCACAAACATTTTACCTTCATGCATGAGATTGACCGAAATACTTATGTGAGCTCCTCCTTTTGAATATTTCCCACTTACAAATGCCGGCTTAGACCATGGAACTGCCATCATGAACAGTTTCTCTCCACTAGTAGCCTTGGACGCTCGAGCGGTAAGCTCACTAAGTGTTTTCTGATAGATGGGTTCGCGCTTTTCTGCATCCGTCATCGGAATACTGGGACTAACGATGCCGTATTCAAAAGTATATCCATTTGTGACTTCAGGGAGTTCAGGTGCCCCCGTGCGCTTAATCTCTGCAGAAAAATCGACATAGGATGGTATGCGATTCCCTTTGTATTCAAATTGCAAGACTGGCTCCGAGTCGCTTGAGGTATTGTTATCTTTCACATAATAAGCAATCAATTCACCCGGCTTGGCGTAATTCTGGGCCTGCATAGCATACTTATTATAAGATGTTGCCATGCCTGCCGTCTCGTCGCTCGGTGCAACATATTGCACCTTGACCGTTCCAGCTTTATTGCGGATCTGAATGTATTCTGAAGTAGCATAAGCCGTCACAGAGATCATTAGAATCAGGGTCAGTGCGCTGCCCAATACTGTTGTACGTCTCATTGCCCCTTTTAAGGATGGACGACGATGATCCTCTAGTTCTGTTATTCTTCCCATTACCTGTTCCAATACGTCTATCTCAGGCAGACTCCCTTTATCGGTGGCCCGTATTATATCTTGGTATTCATGGGTAATTTCTGCTCTCTCCAATCGATCTCCTCCTCCTCCGACTTCATCACTTTCCGTACCTTTTGCTTTATCCGGTTCATTCTTTTGATAAGCGCATTGGGTCTAATCTTTAGTATCTCGCTCATCTCAGCATAGGTTTGTTCCTCAAAAACCCGCATAACGAGCATACTTCGTTCCTCCGGAGACAGCTGTGACAAGGCTACTGCAAGTGAAGGATTGTACAACCGGTTATCCAACTCCTGTTCAGGACTTGCCGACTGAGTCTCCCATCGAATGATTCGCATTACCTGCTTATGAACGCGGCGCTTCCGCAGCAGGTTCAAACAATGATTATAGGCAATTCGATAGAGCCAGGCTGAGAAATTCTCCGCCCTCTTGTACTGGTGAAGGGACTGATAGGCCTTTACCAATATATCTTGTACTGCGTCCTCTGCATCCTGTTTGTTAGCAAGCAGACGATAGCAATAACGGTAAATGGGCTGTTGAAATGCTTTAACAATCAGCGAATACTGCGACGTATTTCCTTCTTGAATCCTGGTAATTAACAGTTCCAGTTCCTTTACATCTAACGAATCCTTTGACGATGTCAACACCCCCCTACACCTTATATTACCTATAACACTTGACGTCGAGAAAAAGTGCCGTGCCTGGGAACATTTTTTAACATGAAGGATTATAATATATAACTCAATTCCAATAAGATTCGAAAATTCACTTTGATTTAGTCAATTCTTTTTTCGTATAATCCGGATACTAAAAAGAGTCCCGATGGAAATTTATCATCGGGACTTTTAAAGGAATCATTATTTAGAACAATACTTTATTGTATAGCAAATATTCAAGTCAGGTTAAGCTTCTACTTCAACAAAAATATTAGCAATAGAAGCATCACTCCCTACAATTCTTAACGGTGTGCAGAACGCACTTTTTAATGTTTTACCAATTAGAGGAAGGGGATTAATATCCTCATAAATCAGAATATAATGATTTTCAATGGATGGGTCTAATAGTGCTTTGTGAGTTCTGTATCCATTGTCCTTCCCAAAGGATAAATTTTCAATACTTAATGAATCGATAGCTACTGCTTTTAGATTCGGCAGATTCTTGCGAATCCACTCCGCAGTCTCCGGTGCCAATGCGGGAAAATGATTGGAATAGCCTTCAAAATCGTCAGCACGCTTTTTCCAATTATGCGTATTAAATATTAGCAAATCAGCCTGTTCCAATTCATTACCATAAGCTTTAATCTGTTCAATTGTAATAAGTTGATTTGGCTTTGTAGCAGGAACATCAACAAGAAGCGGGTAGCTGTAGATAAATCTTTCGATTGGTATTTTATCAATTGTAGGCGCATCTCCCCCCATATAGTGCCAGGGTGCATCCACATGTGTTCCTGCATGTAGATAGGTAGATAATACGGAGCCATTCCAATCAGCACCATTATTCAGATCATCCCGAAGGGTGGTCGTGACTTCCGGCAAACCCGGATATACAGGCATTCTGTCATAAATAGGGTAGCCAATTTCAACATATTGCTTCATTTTTTTTCTCCTTTTGGGACCTTTGTAAAATATCGTTTAGTTCTCTAATAAGCTCTGAAAGGATTTCTTCTGTAACTCCACCTTCGCTGTAGTACACCAATTGCCTTAAAGGCATGTATTTCATAATAGGAACGATCATGTCGACAGCATCATTCTTAATGGATTGCATACTTGTACTGCTTTTCCAGAATATGTCCAGTACTTTATTTAAAGGCTCAACCAAAAGAGGTTCTTGAAGCAAACGACCTATAAGCGAGTTTCTAGTTACACATTGGGTTGCTTTGGTAGGGCTAGGCTCAATATTGACTTCTTCAGTCAAATGGATATTTTTTGACGAGCTGCCTACCATGATCGTATATTTGCCACCCTGAATTCTCCAATCCTTTATATCGATATCATAGAAGGCAAATGCCCTCTTATCCAGTTCGAAGGTGACGCTTTTCTCCTCCATAGGATCAAGCATTACCTTTTCAAATCCTTTGAGTTCCTTTACTGGACGGATAACAGCATCCTGCATATCGCTCACATAAAGTTGGATGATCTCTTTTCCAGCCCGATCTCCAATATTCTTTACTTTTACATTAACTTTCAAAGTATCGTTTCCGCTCATCCACTTCTTATCCACTCGAATGGAGCTATATTCAAATTTCGTATAACTTAATCCAAACCCAAACGGAAATAAAGGTTCAACTTCCTTTTTATCGTAGTATCGGTAACCAACGAAAATTCCTTCCCTGTAATGGACGGTATCTCCTTCACCAGGGAAATTCAAAAATGACGGATTATGGCTTAATTTTTGAGGGAAAGTCTCAGCCAGTTTTCCAGAAGGGTTTACATCTCCAAAAATAATGTCACTGATGGCCCCGCCTACAGCCTGCCCTCCTAGGTAAGCTTCCAACAATCCTTTTACATCATTGATCCATGGCATCTCAACCGGCGATCCGTTACATAATACGACAACAACATTTTTTTGAACGGCAGCAACCGATTGGATAAGTTTGTTGTGGGATTCAGGCATTCTCATATGTTCCCTGTCTGTGCCTTCCGTCTCATAACTATCAGGCAATCCTGCCACAACAATGGCAACATCAGCCCATTGCGCAGCATTTACCGCCTCTGCAATCAAATCTTCATGATTTGTATCTTCATCCACCTTATACCCTCTTGCATATTTCACCAGATCTTCAGATCCGACTTTCAGTTTAACCTCATCCAATATGGAATCAATCTTGTAAGGTAATATACGTGAACTTCCACCGCCCTGATACCTTGGCTTTTCTGCAAACTCGCCAACGATTGCAACTTTCATATCTTTTTTCAAAGGAAGCACATTGTCATTATTCTTTAGAAGTACAAGACACTCACTTGCAATTTTGCGGGCCGATTCATGATGCTGAAGCTTGTCAATAGTCACACCTTGCCTACGATTATCCACTGCCTTGAATACAATTCCCAGTATCCTCTCAACAGTCTTGTTCAGGGCTTCCTCTTTCAAAGTGCCATTCTTAACTGCCTCGATGATCTTATTTTCTCCAGAACCATAGGTATAAGGCATCTCTAAATCTAAGCCCGCAGCGATACCGTCAGCGCGTTCATCTACCGCACCCCAGTCAGAAACCACAAGCCCTTCGAAACCCCACTCTTCCTTCAGAACATCGGTAAGCAGATACTTATTTTCCGACAGGTTTGTTCCATTTACTTTATTAAATGAACCCATGATCGTCCATGGCTTCGCCTTCTTTACCGCAGATTCAAAGCTGGCAAGATAAATCTCTCTCAAGGTTCTCTCATCAATAATTTCATCGATCGTATATCGATTGTGTTCCTGATTATTTGCAACAAAGTGTTTTAATGAAGCACCCACTCCCTGACTCTGGATGCCCGTGATATAGCTCGCCGCAAGTTCTGATGAAAGATGTGGATCTTCAGAGTAGTATTCGAAATTTCTTCCGCACAAAGGAGAGCGTTTTATATTAACCCCCGGACCCAGGAGAATGTCCACATTTTCCGCTTGGCATTCCTGTCCCAGTAGTTTGCCCATGGACTCAACAAGCTCACGATCCCATGAACATGCCAAAGCCGCTCCTGTGGGAAAGCAAATCATTGGAACATTTGCACGCTTCCCCTCTTTTAATGCTGCTAAATCTTGCTTGCGTAAACCATGAGGACCGTCCTGCATCATAATCGACGGAATACCGAGTCTGTCCAATGGTTTAGTGAACCAATGGTTAGCCCCAGAGCACATAGCAGCTTTCTCTTCAAGCGTCATTTCCGAAATGATATGTTTGATTTTCTCCATCACTTTTATCTCAACCCTTTCATAACTTGATTCATGAATCCTAACTCACAACAAATGTGTTTATCGAATACGGTTCTAACTCAAAAGAAAATTTCTCCCCTGCTCCTTTAAAAGTGAAGCTTCGTGCTCTGTCCAATGCGTTGCTGACAACCAGAACGATCTCTCCGTTAGGATTTTCGAATGCTAGGGAAGCACCTGTCCAGTGACCCTTCGTTTGAAGCCTGACAGCTCCGGGGGATATAAAGTGTGAGAAATGCTTCATCACATAGAATTCAGGGTTGTAAATCACTTCCTGGGTATCCGGCCGGACGGTAATGAGGGAATTTTGGTTCCACCCCCAAGTATTGGTGCCATTGGGCTCTAGGACCATATTCCAGTAGATATAGCTGTTTACCCCGTTGGCAAAATAGTGCCTGATCAGATTAAAGACATATCTGGCATAATCCCAGGTGTTATTTCCGTCTCCACACTCATTTTCCGTCTGCATGAGCTTCAGTTCGGGAAAGCTCTCGTTTGTTCTTTGAATCGCGCCTTTACCTGCCCATTGGTATCCTACACCCTTGATATGCCTGCGGGCTTCCTTATCGAAGAGCACCTGGTCCACATAGGAATCATAATCCTCCAGCACGGGTCCCTTCATCGTATATAGCATTCCGGACGGTCCGTTCAAGGTGCCAAACCATATTTCAGCCGGAACCTTTTCCTTTTCAAACAATGGGCCAATATGATCCCGAATAAAGATTCTGAATTGCTCCCCAGTCATTGGGCAGGCCGGAAACTTATGGTCGACAAGAGGCTCATTTTGAATATGGATCTGGTGGATATCAATCCCCTCGGTCTTATAGGCGTCTACATATTTTTTGAAATAGAGCGCGTAAGCATCTAACACTTCTTTCTCCATTCTCAGGGTGCCAGTGTTGTATGTCTTAGGGAATTTCATCCAAGTCGGCGGACTCCATGGCGTGGCAAACATTTTCATGTCCGGTCTCAGTGCCAAAGCCTCTTTAATATAGGGGATTAGGTAAGAGCGATCCCGATCCACCGAGAATTTCTCCATCCTATAGTCGCCGTCATTTTCATTATAGCTATACCATTCTGCGGCATAATCACTTGCGCCAATCGGTGTTCTACAGAAACTGAACTTAGAGCCCCTTTCAGGGTGAAAGAGCTCGGAAATAACCTTTTCCCGTTTCTCTTCATCCAGTTTCGAGAGAGCAATCCAGCCAAGTTCATTGAAGCAACCTCCAAAGCCGTCAATGGTTTGCTTCTTCTCACCGGTCAGCTCCAGAGTATCCTCATTGCCTGAAGTCGGCTGTATACGCATCTCTTCCCATATTTTCTCGGCTGTTGTTGATATCCATCTAATTTTCTCTTGGTTCATCCGTGTTCCCTCCAAAGATAATAATGATCAACGCATGCAACCTTAGGTGTGCACCTTGGCAAAACTCAACCTTTAACTGCGCCTTCCGCTATCCCCGCTACAATGAATTTCTGAAAAATCGCATAAATGATAACAACCGGAATCGCCGTCAGCACCAATGCCGCCAAAATCAGCGACCATTCTTTCGTATATTCGCCGAATAATTTATTGGTAGATAGGATGAGCGTGTAATCGTTAGTGTCCTGAATCATCAGCAAAGGCAGTAGGAAATCGTTCCAAATCCACAAAAATTTCAGTATCCCTACGGTAACTGTAATGGGCAGTAGCAAGGGAAGAATGATGGTCGTAAATGTCCTGAACTGACCACAGCCATCCATACTAGCCGATTCCTCGAGTTCGCGCGGAATGGACTTCACAAACCCATGGAATAAAAAAATCGCCATATTCACGCCTAGACCGATATAAATGACCGCCAATCCGTAGATGCTCCCTTGCAGCGATAAGGTTTTTGTCGTTTTCACAAGCGGAATCATGATCGAATGGAATGGCACCAGCATAGAAGCGATGAAAAGGAAGAAAATGAAATTGCTCAACTTACCGGGCGTTCGGGATAGCTTGTAGCCTGCCATAGCAGCAAACAATAAGATACCGGCGATCCCGAGCACCGAGACAATTACTGTGTTTCCGAGACTGGACAGCAATTGCGTCTTCTGAAGTGCTTGCGAATAGTTTTCAATTTGAAGAGTACTCGGCAGCGACAAGATGGAGCTGAACATTTCTTTCTCTGTTTTGAACGAGTTCAAGACGGTCACATACAAAGGGAAAAAGGAAACGATCGCAAACAACGACAATACGATGGTAATGACGGAGGAGCCCAACCTCGCCGTTCTCATGCCTCCACCTCCCGCTTTTTCATCACAAATACCTGAACAAAGGTAAACAGCATAATCATGGCAAAGAGAAGCACCGATTTGGCACTGGCATAACCATAACGGAAGTTGTTGGAAAATGCCTCTTCAAATATATTCAGCGTGATAACCTGAGTCTCTCTGCCCGGTCCTCCGCCGGTCAATCCATAGACGACGTCGAAAACTTTGAACGCGCTATTCAAAGTGAGGAAGAAGCAAATCGTGAATGCATGCGTAATCATAGGTAGCGTGATATGAACAAGGGACTTAACGGGACTGGCCCCATCGATGATTGCAGCCTCGCGGAGAGATTGCGGCACTCCCTGCAAAGCAGCCAAGTAAATAATCATCATGTACCCGACACCCTGCCATAAAGAAACGATGGCGATAGAGAAAAAGGCCGCCTTCGGATTCCCGCTCCACTCTTGGTTCAGAAACAGCCAGCCTGTCTTGACGGCAAGCTGAGGCAGTACTTGCGAAAACATGAAGGTCCATATGAATGAGCTAATAATCAAACTGACCATGTTCGGCATAAAAAAGATTGTTCTGAAAAATCCTTTCATTTTCCGTTGAGACTCGATAAGAATCGCAAGCAGGAGCGCAATCACATTCTGCGCAATGACCATGAAGATAACATGTTTCAGTGTAAAACTAATCGAATGAATAAAATCAGGATCGTCCGTAACCGCCTCAACAAAGTTGTCCAAGCCTATGAAATGATAGCTTTTGGCGAGTCCGTTCCAATCCGTAAAGCTATAGTAAAAGCCCCCTAAAGTCGGAATCACGAGCATAACAAAATACGCAATGAATGCCGGGGCGACAAATGCGAGCAAGGCCAGATATTTGTTTTTCACGTCAGCATCACCTCCATGATGCAATAAAGACAGCATTTCTGCTGTCTTTATCACATCTCGTTTGCAGAATTGGGTTTAGTTGTTGATTTTGTTAGCATTCTTCCAAGCTCTGTCCAAGCCGCTGATCACGTCATCCTGCGATATCGAATTGGAATAGTACGCTTGCAGCAGCTTTCCGACTTCGGCCTTGACGGCAGGTGGCATAGACGGATCTTTGTATGCTTTGCCCTCTTTAATATAATCCAGCGCGTCGTTAACCCACGGATAGGTTTCGAACGTATGATTTTTCGCAATCGGATTAAATTTCAAGCTCTTGTACAAATCGTTAGTTTCATTGTCGTCCAGCACAAAGTTCACGAAATCGTACGCCAGTTCTTTGTTTTTGCTGTCTGTAGCCACAACGAGCGAAGTGGAAACGCTCATATTAATCATCGTGGCGTTCGGATTATCATTGATCGGCAGCGGCGCGACACCGATCTGAATGTCCGGGTTCGACTTCAGAATCGTATCCGCATACCAGGGCCCCATCACCCACATCGCCGTTTCTCCTTGCGCAAATGCCGCCGCACCGTCCGCAGGGGAAACTTCAAGCGCCCGATCGTTCCCATTGGCACTAACGAGGTCGAAAATACCGAATAGTTCAGTTTTGATTTCCTCGTACGATCCTTTGTCACTGTTCATCCGGTCAATGAAGTCCTGGTTATCCGTATTGACCATTGCGCCAATCGTCAATGAATTGAAGAGCTGTGGCGGTGACACTTCCTTATAGGTCAATTGGAAAGGCGTAATGTCATTTTTCTTCAATGTCTCGATAACCGCCTTCATTTCGGTAACGGTTGCCGGCGGCTCCAGTCCGAGATCGGCAAATATTTTCTTATTGTATAAGTAACCCCAATTCAGCGTTTCAAGCGGTACGGCCAGTACCTTGTCTTCAATCGTGACAGCCGATTTGACGCTGTCCAGGATTTTCTCCACGAACGGCTGATTGGACAGATCCTCTACATAACCCGCTTTATAGTAGGTGGGCAGATCGTTGATCGCATGCAAGGCGAACACATCCGGAACGTCGTTGGCTGCCAGTCTTGTTTTCAAAATTTGCGGTGCTTGATCGTTAGGGGGCATTTCCATCTGTACCTTGACATCGATGTTTTTCTCCGCTTTTACCTTGGCTACGAAATCGGCTACGAACTTGTCGTATTGCTCCTTGAATTGAGGCTGAGGAATAAAGATCTTCAATGTTTCTTCTTTCGGTGCCGCCTTGGTGACTTCCGAGGCTTGATTCCCGGTATTCTCGGCTTTGTTTGCCGCGCATCCAGCAAGCAGCAAAACCGCCACCACCGTACTTAGTAAGATGTTCAAGCTTTTTTTCATATCTTTACGACCTCCCTTTAGTAGACTACGCTTTCATTGTATATGATTAATGGGAGCAGTTAATTAGACGAATTTAACCGCTTACATTGCACTTTTTCACCCTTGATTTTTCCGCATTTCTCCAGGAGAGACTCCGAAATATTTCTTAAACACCTTGTGAAAATAGGCTACATCTTCATAACCGCACATTTCAGCTGCCGATTTAATCGGAATCTGGTCGATGATAATCCATTCTTTCGCCTTCTCCATCCGCAGTTGCTGGATATAGTCCGTGATGTTGACGGCAAACTCACTTTTGAAAGCTCGGCTGAGGTAGACATAACTGATAAAGAAAACTTCAGCGATCTTTTCCACCGTAATGGGCCTGGTAAAGTTTTTTTCGATATACGCTTTAATATCATTCAGGTTCAATTTCTTCTTATACTTCCTTTGGTCGATCAAGGCTTCGATTGTAGAAACATAAAGATTGGACAATGCATCCACGACCGCTTCCAGTGAGGCAAATTCAGATGTTTCTAAGGGCAAGGGTTCACTATCAGCCAAGTTTTTCACCATTAGCTCGTTCAACAAAAATAAATACTCTTGATAAACACGCGCCAATTCGAACGCTTCCAATCGTTTATAGGCCTCGATTTGGGCTTCCAACTGCCGGAACGCGGCTCGAACATTCTCCGTATCTAGATCGGCAAAGTAAGAAGCGATAGCGGGCATCGCATTTTTGATCATCTTCATCAGCTCGATATCAGACACAACCTTCTGCTCAGCCGCAGCGGCAGACTCAATCTCATCTTTGCATATTCGCAATAAGGTATTCAGTTCTTTCGGATCTATCGGTTTCAGCAAGTAATCTTTGGCTCTCGAGAGAATCGCTTGTTTCATATATGCATAATCGTCATACACGCTAACGACGATTAGCTTCATTGCCGGAAACCGATCATGGATCCATTGCAGCAATTCAGCTCCATCCATGCCCGGCATTCGCATATCCGAAATCACAATATCGGGAGACTGTTCCTCTATGAACCGAATCGCTTCCAGTCCGTCACCGGCTTCCCCAACAATTTGCATGCCGTAGGATTCCCAGTTGCCGAACCTTTTAATGATGTCCCGATTCCATTCTTCATCATCGACAATAAGCACCTTAATCAATTTGTGACACTCCTTTCCAATGGCAATAGCAAACGAATGGCGGTCCCTTTCCCGAGTTGACTGTCAACAGAGAGCCCATAAGGTGCACCGAAATGCATGCGAATTCTCGCAGCCACATTATTCAAACCAATCCGTTCACTGCCCGTCCAAAGCTGCTCAGTTTGTGCCTCAAGCCGATGACGAAGCTGACTTAGTCGTTCGGGTTGAATACCCGTTCCGTTATCTTCGATCAAGATGACAACGCCCTGCGCAGTAAGCTTGGCAGAAATATTAATTTCCCACGCCTCCGTTTTCTTATCGAAGCCATGAATGAATGCGTTTTCAACAATAGGCTGCAAAGTAAGCTTTGGGATAGCACATGACTCCACACCTGGTTCCAGGACGATGCTCGTCGTAATACGTGAAGTAAATCGCTGCTTTTGAATGTATAGATAATTGTGAACGTGATCGAGCTCCTGCTGCAGTGTCGACAGCTCTTCCGGATCCCGGATAACATAGCGGAACATGTCGCTTAACGAGCGGATGACATCATAAATTTCATCGGGGCTTTTGGAGAATGCCATACTGCCGATCATTTGCAACGTGTTTTGTAGAAAATGCGGGTTGACCTGGGCTTGCAGCGCCTTCAGTTGAGCGGTTCTTTTCTCTAAATTGATGCTGTACTCCGTCTTGATATATTCTTTAAGCCTTTTGGACATATTATAATAGCGCATCTCCAACAGTCCGATTTCATCTCTTCTCGCAACGGGCGGAGTTTCTTCTGCTTTCAGCGGAACCATGCCTTGCATGGATCGGGCCAATTTTACAATGGGTTTCGATGTTTTCCATGCAATCGTAATCGCAATGAGAACGGCAAACAGGGTGGAGATCGTTCCGATAATGACCGCATACTGCCAAGTTCTTCTGGCACTATCATCAATAAAACTGCTGGGTATCACTTTGATGACGTTCAAATTCCATGACGGGATAGTGCTGTAAAATATATAATTTCCATTCATTCGAAAATAACCTGATTCGGCGTGCATTTGGTTATGAATCCCGGTTAACTGATCGGAAAAAGCCGGCTCCCCTCCGAGGGAGTAAAGCACTTCGCCTTGTTGATTGGAGATGAAGACCATTTGTTCGCTCCCCGGAGTCAGTAGATTCAGGGTGTTGTCCAGGTTGGACCAATTGATTTCAAGTGCAATGCCGCCAAGCCGTTTCCGGTCTTCAGCTCTATTGATAGCCCGCATTAAATAAAATGTGCCCGTATTATCTTTATTTTCAATGGTAAAATTCCCTTGATTTCTGAAAAAATTGCCGAACGGTTCCGGTATCCGCGGTGGTGTTAAAACTGCCATCTTACTGCCGTTGACGAGAAATTGTTTATTCGAATCTCTTAGATAGACCTGAATACCAGATAAGTAATTGACATTAGAATAATAAATCGAGGTAACGGCATTCACGAAACCTGTTTGAGCATTAAAGGCACTGGAAGGGTTGTCATCCCCCATCTTGCCGATATAGTCGTTGTAGCTTTCGTTTATAAGCAAGGTGTAGATGATATTGTTCATTTGCTCAAAACGTTCTCCCAGATAGCCAGCAGTCCATTTGATTTTTGTCGAGTTTGACTCAATGACTTCTGCTTCAACCGATCTTTTAGTATTCTCGGCCGCAAACAAAGAGACAAAGATCAAAGGAATGCAAGAAAAACCGATCATGGTTACAATCAGTTTATTTCGAATACTGCGTTGAATAGGGTCCAGAATGAATCGGAAAATCCCTGGTATTCTTCTCAATGAACTCACTGCCTTTCCCACGAAGTCATTGGTAGTATAACACAAACCGGACCCCAATCTTTTTGAGGAGTCCGGTCAAAGGAAGTGATATAGTGGCGAAGAAATCATAACAAGTTAATTATCAAATAGAAACGGTCGCAATGCATTGGATAGAATTACCCAGATTCATTGTATTTTTTTACCCACATTGAAATTGCCACGCATTTAATTGAATCATATCTTGCTCACTTCTTGATTTAGCGTCGCCTGTGAATAGGAGTGAAACATCGCCATACGTTAAATGCACTACGTCAATGAAAAAGACTGCTAATTCGCCTGTTGGCCGGTTGAATCACTGGTTCACGACATCTTACTGGTTCATGACTTTTTTATCACCAGACATGTTAATCTGTAGTCATGAAAAATATTTTGTCCTCAGCTGTCACTTTCCCAATCCCCTTCAATCCCTTACCACACCTGGGTTTGTGGACAGTTTGAGGACAAGATGAGGAAATGCCTCATGTAAAAAAGTTTATCCGAAAAGCAGGGGGGAATATTTGAGCAAGAAAAGGAGGGCGTACGATCTCTTCCCTCTCCCCATCTCTCGAAAGTCGCGTCGCTCCTGAATTTCCCTGCATCTTATAATCGATCATTCCTCTCTCGTTTCCTTATTGAAATAAAAAAGGATCGGGGATTCACTGGTCATTGGCTCCAGCATTCCCCAATCCTTGGACAATCTTTTTTACATCAGGACAAAGTTTATTTCATCAAGACAAACTTTTTTACATTGTGACAATAATCAACAACTTCCCCTACTCCACCGTCACGCTCTTCGCCAGGTTGCGCGGTTTGTCGACATCGTTGCCGCGAGCCAGAGCAGCGTAGTATGCGAGCAGTTGCAGAGGCACAACCGACAGCGCCGGTGTAAGCAGCGGCAGCGTCTTCGGAATGGAGAGCGCCTGATCGACGGACTTCAGCAAGTCCGCGACATGCTCCTCATGCGTGATGGCCATGACATCCGCACCGCGTGCTTTCACTTCCTTAATGTTGCTCACAGTCTTCTCAAGCACATTGTCTTGGGTGACCAAGGCAATAACCGGAACGCCTTCTTCGATTAAGGCGAGCGTGCCGTGCTTCAGTTCGCCGGCTGCATAGGCTTCGGAATGAATATAGGAAATCTCCTTCAGCTTCAACGATCCTTCCTGTACGACGGAGTAATCCAGACCGCGTCCGATAAAGAATAGATGCTCATGATCAGCAATTTGCTCGGCATAAGCCTTCACTGCGTGAGCCTTCTCCAGCATGCTCTCTACCTGCTCTGGCAGGGACTGCATTGCAGCGATAGTATGGGCGATCTCCTCCTCACTTTGCGTGCGGCGCACCTGAGCCATGTACAGGCCAAGCAAGTAGAACGCAATCAACTGTGAGGTGTAAGCTTTCGTCGAGGCGACGGCGATCTCCGGTCCGGCCAGCGTGGCAATGACGTCGTCTGCATCGCGAGCGATCGAGCTGCCAACCACGTTCGTAATCGCGAGTACATGAGCACCGTTCGCATGAGCTTCACGCAGGGCAGCCAGCGTATCCGCCGTTTCGCCGGATTGGCTGACGACGATCACAAGCGTCTCCGGTGTGATCAGAGGCGAGCTATAACGGTATTCCGAAGCTACATCATTCTTCACTGGAATGCGAACGAGCTGCTCAATTGCCGTGCCGCCCACAAGCCCAGCATTAAATGCCGTACCACAGGCCACGATGTGAATGCTGTTCAGGCTGCGTATTTTCTCCGCTGTCAGCTTCAAATTGGGAAATACAACCTTACGCCCGCTTTCGTCGATCCGCCCTCTCATCGTGTCACGATAAGCCTTAGGCTGCTCGTGAATTTCCTTCAGCATGAAATGATCGAAGCCGCCTTTTTCTGCGGTCACTGCATCCCAATCGACAGAAATCATTTCCCGAGAAATAAAGTTCCCCTCAATGGTCATCAATTCGACAGCATCTTCGGTCAGAACCGCCATCTCACCGTCATTCAAAATATATATTTTTCGCGTATAATTCAAAATGGCAGGAATGTCTGAGCCGATGAAGTTCTCCCCTTCACCCAGCCCGATAATCAGCGGGCTCGCTTGACGTACGGCGACAAGCTTGTTTGGTTCATATTCCGTCAACACGCCGAGCGCAAAAGCGCCGCGCATATAGGTGATGGCCTTCTGAACCGCCTTAACGATGTCCCCTTCATACTCGCGAGCGATCAAATGGGAAATGACTTCCGTATCCGTCTCGGAAACAAACACATACCCTTGGCTGATCAGTTCTTCCTTCAGCTCTAAATAGTTCTCCACGATCCCGTTATGCACAACGGAGAACTTCTGGCTGTGATCGGTATGCGGATGCGAGTTCACATCCGATGGCTTGCCATGGGTAGCCCAGCGGGTATGTCCGATCCCGGCCGTACCTACAAGCGGCATATCCTCCAGCTTCGATTCCAGGTTGGCCAGACGGCCGATCGACTTGGTGACTTGCAGACCGTCCGGCGTAAATACAGCGATGCCGGCTGAATCATATCCACGGTACTCCAGCTTCTTCAGTCCATCGATCAATACGGTTTGCGTGTCTCTTTTCCCAATATATCCAACAATCCCACACATATTTATATATCCTCCGTTTCATCATCTCAAAATTGATGTGCTCGAAATGAAAGAAACGGAACAATTGTACCGCAGTACACAGAGACAGCATATTCAATTGTCAAAAATTAAATATATGAAAACAAAAAGAAAAGTCTGAAATTATCCAGGCATTTTCATGAATGTCCGCTTCTCTCCGCACACTGCGGTTCTTCCGCTCTTTCTCTCACACATTCATGAATAATTATCATTAATCTCCAGCATCCTTCCGGGAAGCTTGTCAGAACAGTTGCCCATTCCTTTTGACTTCCTCGATCACGGTATGGATGAAATACCGGGAGGTCCCCGCCGAACATTTCGAACACCTCCACCTCGTCAGCTTCGATTGCCAAGCATGGTTCCGTAAAGAGCTACCAAGGCCTGATGCCCACGGGCACGGGTTGCATCCCACTAGCTGCTGGTGGACTTGCTAACCCTTTGGCTTAGTATAAGCCTGCTGTTGAATGGCTTAACTGCATCGTATGGATAACCCTATACTACGAAATCATAGCTTCGCGCGAATGAAGCTCTGGCGCTTATTTTGCAATAACCTCACGATCCTCACTTTCTTTTTTGAATATGCTTATTATATGCAACCCCGGATCATTTGGCAATAATCATCTCGTCCTGGTCCACATGCCCCCTTTCAGCACTTGCTAAAGAACTCTCGCCTTTTCTGCACTCCCCTGTGCCAAACGATACGGCCTAAAAAAGCCGCTGAAGCAGGTATCCCCTGTCCCAACGGCTCAGCTTATAAACTACGTAAATAGTCCCTAATATAATCCATGGATATAATCTTACTTACTACAAATTGGAAAATAATCACCATCAATCAGGTGGGGAATTATTTAGCACATTAATTATACCAGTTCCGCCTCTACTACAGAGACGATTTGCGATACGAGCTGCTCTAGCTCTGCTTTATCCGGGCCTTCCGCCATAACACGAATCAGCGATTCTGTTCCAGAAGGGCGAACGAGCACCCGGCCATTATCCGCCAGATGACTTTCCACGGTCGCTACGGCCTGCCCGATCGCTTCATTCCCCTCGTACTTGCTCTTATCCTTGACGCGAACATTGACGAGCACCTGAGGATATTGCTTCATCACCTTCTTAAGCTCACTTAACGACTGGCCAGACGAAATAAGCGTATCTGCGAGCTGAACCGCCGTCAAAATGCCATCGCCCGTAGGAATATAGTCCAGGAAAATAACATGGCCGGACTGTTCCCCGCCGAGGTTGTATCCGCCACGGCGCATCTCCGCCATAACATAACGGTCACCGACAGCCGTCTGTGCCGTATTCAGTCCAAGCTTCTTAGCCGCTTTATAGAAGCCGAAGTTGCTCATCACGGTGGAAACTACTGTGCTATCTTTCAATTTGCCGGCACGATTCATGGCATCGCCGCAAATACACAAAATATAATCGCCATCCACTTCTTCCCCGTTCTCGTCAATCGCGATCAGCCGGTCAGCATCCCCATCGAAAGCGAGGCCTAAATCGGCACCCAGACGTACGACCTCTTGCTTCAGCAGTTCTGGATGGGTTGAACCGCAATGGTCATTAATATTCAATCCGTCAGGCTCCGCGCCAATCGTGTGAACTTCAGCTCCGAGCTCTTTGAACAGCCGTGGTGCCAATTCATAAGCTGCCCCGTTGGCGCAGTCAAGCACTATTTTAATGCCGTTAAAAGAAGAAGAGATAGTGGACTTCAGGAACTCCAAATATTTAAACTTGGATTCTGTATCGACTGTAACGCTGCCCAGGCCGTCTCCAATCGGACGCGGAAGCTCATCCACTTCCTTATCCATCAGCTCTTCGATTTGCAATTCAGTCTCGTCAGACAATTTATACCCGTCGCTGCCAAAAAATTTAATCCCATTATCCTCAACCGGATTGTGTGAAGCGGAAATCATGACGCCCGCATCCGCTCCCAGCTTCTGCGTTAAGAAAGCGACGGCCGGTGTCGTAACCACACCTAAGCGGATGACGTCTGCCCCGATAGACAACAGGCCCGCTACGAGCGCTGATTCCAGCATGACACCGGAAATCCGGGTGTCCATTCCGATCACTACTTTAGGCTTCGGAGCTTGACCTGCAAGAACAAATCCTCCGCAACGACCAATTTTGTATGCCAATTCCGCAGTCAGTTCCTTATTTGCAACTCCACGTACTCCATCCGTTCCAAAATACTTCCCCATGATTTCACTCCTTATAGTTTATGTGGATCTTTGTTACCCTTCTGTATTCGCTCCGTTTCCGTTCCCGGCGGTATTTTCTTCAGGAGGCACCGTAGGTGCTGTTTCTTGTTCGCTTGTGCCTGGATCAGATGGCCCCTCCGGTTCCGTATTGGCCGGATTGGCTGGCTCTTCCTTCTCCGTCAGTTCAATCACAATCTGCCGAGAAGTATCGCCCTCAGCGAGCCTGACATGCAGCGGCAATGTAACTACAACCGGAACCGTGTGCGTTCCGGGTCCAAGATTAGCCAGATCTGCAGTAATCATAATTTCTTCCGGCTTCAGCTTATCCAGAATGTCTTTGGCGCCTAGAACCCGAAGCGACATTCTCTTATCCGGGGGATCGAGAATCGTCGCCGTCAGGTGCTGATTGTCCAGCTTCAATGATATGGGTATGCTGCTGATCTGCTTTTCGCCCGGTGGCTCGACCTTGACGATGACCGTAACGGAGCTAGGCTCGATTTTCTCAGAACCTTCGGGCGGAGTCAAGTCCACTGTATACCTAGTTTGATTAGTCCCTTTGAATTGACTTAAATCTACGGCCACTGAGTAGGAAGAAATACTTTCCAACACTTCTTTAGACCCATATATAGCTACCCCTTGTACATCGCTCTCGATGCTGGCTACAACGAGTCCGTTTGGAAGCTGTCCCACTTCCGTAATATCGAGCGGGACGCTCTTGTACAGCTTCGTGACGGGAATATCCACGTCCACAGATGAAGGCGTAATAACGGCATTTTCCATCGCCTGCCCATGCTTATCATATGCGGTCAGTTTCACACTTTTTCCCTTTATCGGATCAGTTATTCCGCTAATATCGACAATGCCTTGTACCCGCTCGAGCTCCGCCAGCTCACTCTCCGGCAAGGTTACCTGAACGATACCCGAGCCAGCGACAACCGGCGTCCCGAGCTGCAATCCCTGCGCAGGCTGTCCCTTCGTAATGATATTGACGGGAATATCCTTCGTCTCTTTCGCTTCAATCGTCACTTTGACGATCGAAGGACTCATCGACACCAATTGAACTCCCGGCGGCAGTTCATGAACAAGCGGCTGCGACGATGTGCCCGGCCCGACATCGCTTAAATCGAGCTTAACCCGGTAATCCGAAAAATTCGTCGTAATATCGGTACGTTTTCCCCGCACCTCCAGCCTTACTTTATCGGTCTCAAGCCCGGACAACACATAATTGTCACTATCGAAACCAACAACTTGAATTTTTACGTTATCGATTACTTTCGTATTCACTATAGGTGTAGGCGCAACTGGCGTTCCACTATCCAAGTGCACCATCGCCCATAAAATTATACTGACGATAAGCGCAATCACTTTGGCCACATTGTTATGACTGAGCCATTTATCCATTGTTCCCGCCCTCCTTCTTCTTCCAGAAAGGCGTGCGTTTTTCTACCTGGCCCGAATTAGGCCCCAGTTCTTCAAACAGCTTGGATATTAGCGATTCCTCATTAATGTCGCGAACAATTTGACCATCTACAGCGAGCGAGATCTGTCCGGTCTCTTCAGAAACAATGATGGACACAGCGTCTCCGACCTCACTGATCCCAATCGCCGCCCGGTGCCGCGTTCCGAGCTCCTTGCTGATAAAAGGATTCTCAGATAACGGCAAATAACAGGCCGCTGCCGCAATACGCTGTCCCTGGATAATGACAGCCCCGTCGTGAAGCGGTGTATTTGGAATAAATATATTAATGAGCAATTGGGAGGTGATGATGGATTGCACCGGAATGCCTGATTCCGTATATTCATTTAAACCGGTGTCTCGCTCGAAAACGATGAGCGCACCGATTTTTCTACGTGATAAATAATTAATGGCCTTCATTATCTCGCTAACTTCTTTACCGAACTCCTCCTCGTCCGCCGTGCTTCTCCCGAACAATTTGCCTCGGCCAAGCTGTTCCAGCGCCCGTCTAAGCTCAGGCTGAAAAATAATAAATATCGCGAGCACCCCAAACGTAAACATTTGGTTCATGAGCCATTTCAATGTATACAAATCAAACCAGGTACTCACAGCCCAGATGACGACCAGAAACAAAATGCCCTTAAGCAATTGAACAGCCCTGGTTCCCCGCACCAATAGAATGAGATGGTAAATAATGTAAGTTACTATAAGTATGTCAACTATATCTTTAATGGTATCCTGCCATGTTAAATTTTCAAAATAGTTCATGGTGCAACCCCCGTTTATTTCCCCATCAACTTTACGTGTCAACAAAGAAATATTATGTACTGCCGGCATCATAAAGCTTGTTTATATAATCCCCTTAAACTCTAGGTTATAACGTTCACAAAGCAGATGCAAGTACCCGAGCGAAATAGTATCTTTCGTCTCTATATACATAATTTTCCTTCTTACCCAAAAAAATAAAAGCGCCTTGATCCCATAAGGGAGGCGCCAATCAAAATGCAACCAAATCACTACCTGTAGGCGACTTCCGTAAACGTATTGGTAATTCTGTACCAAATCCAGTCCAGCGCTTGGTCGATGCTCTTAACTTCTCCCAAAATCTTAGCCGTTGAAGCCTGGTATAAGGATCCATCGATCACAGTCAAATTCCCTTCGACCTCGCCGTAAATTTCCGCAATCCCGTTCTCCACAGTCAAATTGCCGGCTACTTTGGAACCGTTTGGTACCGTCACAGTATTTCCATTAATGATGACTTGATCCAAATCCTTGCCTTTCACTACAAGCTGATCATCACTATTCCACAGTGAAATAGCGCTAAACAGCATCACTAGCAGAAACATCGCCGCCGCCGTTATGGCAGGATGTTTCTTGACCCAGTAGATCCAAGCCCGTTGCTTATGCTGACTGGGAATGGACTTCATAATCCGGTCTACCAATTCATCGGAAGCGGTTAATGAAGTACGCTTAATTGTGGCAAACAGCATTAATTCTGTCTGCTCCAATTCCTTGAATTGCATCTGGCAGGATGGACATCCTTGGAGATGCTTTTTAAGTGACAAAGCCTGTTCCCCAAACAACTCGTCATCCAAATACTCATGCATCAATGAGGCGGCTTGTTTGCAATCCATATCAGCCAGTCCTTTCAGTAAAATCTATACAAACCTTATAACCACGGTGTAAATTAGTCGTCCTACAATACAATACGTTGCACGTAACATTACGTTTCAAAAAACTCATCCATTCCATTTAAGCCTCGGCTTAAGCCCCCGCCGCTAAACGCTAGAGCATTTTATGCTGCAGTTTTTTGCGCAAAAAGTCCCGTCCGCGATGAAGGCGGGTTTTTACAGTCGTTACCGGCATGTCGAGCACTTCACTAATTTCACTTAGCGAAAGCTCCTGTAAATACCTTAGTATGATTACGGACTTATATTTCGCCGGCAAGCCATCGATCGCATGATGAATCGTCTGCTGTGTCTCTGATAGCAAGTATTCACTCTCCGGCGTTCGTTCATCCCCAGGAATGAGCGTATATCCGTCCAAACCCTCTTGATCGTTCATCTCCGCATCGAGATAATAATTCGGCTTACGCTTGCGCAGCCTGTCTATGCATAAGTTCGTAGCAATTCGATACAGCCACGTAGAGAACTTCTGCTTCTCATCATAGCGCTCCCAATTTTTATATACACGTAAAAAAGACTCCTGCACGATGTCCTCCGCCTCATGGCGGTTTAACAGCATACGGTAGGCCAGATGAAATATTTTATCCTTATATAAATCTACAAGGTCAGCAAAAGACTCCTGATCCCCTTGACGGGCTAGCTTCACTAATCTCGCATCAAAATGATCTACCATTGAATTTCCCCCAGATCCATGGACGGGCTTCAATCGTTCACCCTGCCTGTCCGGCCATCGGCACCCGGATATTCCGCAATTACCGTCGCCGTCAGCACTTCATTCCAAATGTTAATTCATGTCTCTCGAAAAAGCAAGAATTTTGGTACCTGGCACAGCATGCCCTAATCTGCTTCTGACAATGTTCCTACAACGTTCCGGTCTTGCAAACAAGCCGGCTCCCGTAAAGCGGTGCCGGCTTGCCTATAAATTTATCCGATATCGAATAATCAACCCGTATTTCTAAGACCCGCAGCTATGCCGTTAATCGTAAGCAGCACTTCACGAAGCAGGAGCGGATCGTCCTGATCCTTGTCCCGAATCGCGCGAAGCTCGCTTAGCAGTTGCACCTGCAAATAACTTAACGGATCGATATATGGATTACGCTGGCGAACGGATTCCTGAAGTCCCGGATTATGATCCAAAATTTCAGTTTGTCCCGTAACCTTCAGTATCATGTCCTTCGTTAAATAGAATTCCTCTTCGATCTGCTTGAATATGCGATCTCTAACTTCGCTATCGCTGCACATGACGGCGTACTCTTTGGCGATAATCAGGTCCGCTTTGGCAATCGCAAATTGGAGTGTGTCGATGACCGAACGGAAGAAGGAGAAATTCTGATACATTTCTTGAAGAACCTTCAGATTGTCTTCATTATCCTGATAGAACTGGTACAATCCAGTTCCAGCCGCATACCAGGCCGGGAACAGATATCGGCTCTGCGTCCAGGCGAACACCCATGGAATAGCACGTAGATCCTCAAAACGATCGCTGTTTTTGCGTTTCGATGGTCTGGATCCGATATTCAGTTCGCCGACTTCCAGAAGAGGTGTAGATTCCTTGAAGTATTTCAGGAAATCCGGCTCACGGAATACCAAGTCCTGATACTTTTTCAATGAAGTCTCAGAAATACCCGCACTAATCTCTTCCCACTTCTGTTCATTCTCATCGTTCTCACGATGAAGCTTAGCGTTAATCGCTGCCGTAATCAATGCTGAGGTCGCATGTTCCAAGCTGCGGTAAGCTATGCCTTTTAAGGAGTAACGGGAAGAAATCACTTCGCCTTGCTCCGTAATCTTAATCCCTCCGCCAATCGTCTCCGCAGGCTGTACCAAAATGCTGCGGTTCAACGGCATGCCTCCGCGTCCCAGCGCCCCTCCGCGCCCATGGAAGAACTTCAGCTTCACGCCGGATCTATTCGCTGCAGCGGTTATTTGCTTGAGAGCTACCCGCAGCTCCCAGTTCGCTGTCACTACCCCGCCGTCTTTATTGCTATCGGAATAACCGAGCATAATTTCCTGCAAGTCATTCATCGCAGCAACCGACTGGCGATAGATTGGCATACTGAACAGGGTATGCATAATGCCAGGTGCGGCATGAAGGTCATCAATCGTCTCGAACAACGGCACAGACTGCAGCGTACAAATGACGGTGCCATCTGCTTCTTTACGGAACAGACCCACCTCTTTTGAGAAAACCATTACCTCGAGAATATCGCTCGCCGCTTCCGTCATACTGATCAAATAGCTTGTAATACACTGGGTTCCGAATTCCTGCTGGGCACGGAACACTGTCCGGTACACATTCAGACACTCTTTTGTACTTTCACTATAATCCTGGTAAGGGGAAGTTAAAGGACGAGGATCATTAAGCAGACGTTCCAGTAATTTGATCTTTTCTTCTTCCGCTAATTCGGCGTAGTTACTAACAATGTTCATGTTCGCCAATATTTCTGTCATGGCATTTTCATGCTCCTGGCTGTGCTGCCGGATGTCGAGAGTTGCTGTATGAAATCCGAACAGTTCAACCTGGCGAACAATCTTATTGATATGTGTATCCGCGACATAATCCGCATAATGATGACGCAAGCTGCGGTCAATAATTTTCAAGTCATCAATCAGGTCTTTGACTCCTGCATAACGTTCTGGCGAACCCTTCTTGGAGTCATCCAGCAAATTATGCAGCTTCTCGGTCATATAAGTAAGCTTGACGCGGTATGGCTCTTTCTCGTTAAGCCATTGCGGTGTTTTGTTCAATGTCACCTGAAGCCGGTCTCTTTGAATAGACGCTTCAAGCTCATCCGTAACATCTATAATCGTAGTGCTGAAGCTAAGATATTTAAACAGCTCGGCCAGATGTCGCTGGTATTCTCTTACGGCGAGCTTGCGCTGAATTTTCAGCGTTTCCCAAGTTACATCAGATGTTACTGACGGGTTGCCGTCCCGGTCTCCACCGATCCATGAGCCGAAACGGAGATAGGTCGGCACATGCCACAAGTGCTCGGGATAGTATTTACTCAAACATCTTTCCAATTCCTGATATACTTCCGGTAGAACCTGAAATAACGTCTCATGGAAGTAATACATTCCGTTTCGCACTTCATCGATAACCGTAGGCTTACGCTCCCGCAGCTCATCCGTTTGCCATAGCGTTATCACTTCGTTCAGCAGCTTCTCTCGGAGCTGTTCCCGCTCACGGAATGTTAATGTTGGATTATCCAACTGCATAACATCGTCTGCAATCCGCTTATGAATGTCAAGGATAGCCCGGCGCATCGCTTCAGTCGGGTGAGCCGTCATCACCAATTCCAGCGACATGCCCTCCAGAATTTCCTGAGCCTCCGCATAATTAAATCCACGTTCCTTCAGGTCTCTGACAGAAGCTTCAATCGAACCTGACTGAACCGACTCGCCTGCAGAACGTTCGAAATCCCGTCTCCGGCGAATTCGGTGGTTCTGTTCCGCGATGTTAACCAATTGAAAATAAATAGCGAACGCACGGATTACTTGGTGACGAATGTCGGGTTCAAGAGAATTGATCATATCTTTAAACTCTTCATGCAGTTCCGGTAAAAATACAGCCCGCAGCGATTTACTGGCTTCACGAATCTTCTCGACAATATCCAAGAGCTCATTACCGCCCTGATGAACCAGGACCTCTCCTAGAATATTGCCCAAAAAACGGATGTCGCGCCGAAGCAGGTTATTTGAGTTGCTCTTGCCTGCGGTCACTGTTACTTCAGTCATGTTTCTCCCCCATTTCATCCCTATTCCGTCTTTCTAAAGCCTTCTTACTATCATACAATAAACTGTTCTGAAAATCTTCACTTTATTGTAAAGTCGTTTCAAGAAAATTCATGCGAATTTCTCTTTGGAACGACTTTTTATACATACTAACGTATAATATCGAAAACAAAAATGGTGATTTCTCTATATCAATTTATAATTATGCATCTTAACCGTAATAACTTAAATTACACATTCATAGAATCCATTACTTACCTTATCACGGTAAAGCATTGAAATGCAATAGTATATTTCGGAGATTTTGACACATTTCAGCACTATTCTGCATTTTCTCTTTATTTACTTTGCTCCATTTTCGAATTATAATACAAAGTGAGTACTCACTCATTTTAATAAAAGGAGAACCTGCAATGGCTCAAACAAAATCCGTTATCCGAGCAACAAATGTAGGCAAACAATTGGGCAAGAAAACAGTGCTGGAGCATATTTCCCTGGAGATTCAATCAGCGGAAACCTTCGGACTGCTAGGCCCTTCGGGATCAGGAAAGACAACTCTCGTTAAGCTGCTAACCGGTATTGACGAAGCTACCTCGGGTAAAATTTAAGTATTTGATACCGTCATGCCGAACTTAGCCATGCTATCGCAAATCGGCTATATGGCTCAGTCCGATGCATTATACACCGAGCTTAGCGCCCTTGAAAATCTGGAATTTTACGCGGCTCTCTACGGACTGAAAGGCGCTCGCCAGAAACAGCGCATCTCTGCGGTCATGGAAGTTGTCTCTTTGGAGCAGCATCTGCACAAAAGGGTTGCCCAGTATTCAGGAGGAATGAAGCGCAGACTGTCACTGGCCATCGCTCTGCTGCATGAGCCGCCGCTGCTTGTTCTGGATGAGCCTACTGTCGGTATCGATCCATTGCTGCGGCAAGCGATCTGGACAGAGCTTAAGGCGCTGAATGCCATAGGCACGACGATCATAATGACGACGCACGTCATGGATGAAGCGGAAAAATGCGACCGGCTTGGCATGATTCGGGATGGGCATTTAATAGCGGTCGATACGCCGGATGTACTAATCCAGCAAGCCGGAAAGTCATCGATCGAAGAAGCCTTTATTCATTACGGAGGTGTGCAGCTATGAGAATCTGGGCTATTATACTTCGTATATTAAGACAATTTCGCCGTGACAAAAGAACGCTAGCGCTTATTTTCATCGCTCCCCTCTTCGTTTTGACATTAATGAATATCGTCTTTAACGGTTCCGATTATAAACCGAATATCGGTGTCATTGCCACTCCAGACAGGCTAGTGGAACAATTGACAGAGCAGCATGCCACAGTATTAAGCTATAAGGACAAAGAGGCTGCGGAGCAAGCGCTGGACCATCGCAGTATAGATGCCATCGTTACAATTGAAGATTCGCACCTTCAGGTGAAGCTAGAGGGCAGCGATCCTTCCGTAAACAAAGCAGTCATTATGCTGCTGCAGAAAACAGGCGATGTCCTTCATTCTGAAATGAATACGGGCAAAAAATTGAATATTTCGTACTTGCACGGTTCGGAGGACATGACAGCGATCGATCAATTCGGACCCATTCTGATTGGCTTTTTCATCTTCTTCTTCGTTTTTCTTATCGCTGGAGTGTCCTTTTTGCGAGAACGTACTACCGGCACGCTGGAGCGCCTGTTATCCACTCCTCTGCGGCGCTGGGAGCTTGTGCTTGGCTATATCGGCGGCTTCGGCATTTTTACGATGATTCAAGCTTTGTTAATATCCTGGTTCTGTATTAAAGTGCTGGGCATTTTAATGACCGGATCGTTTGCATATGTTCTTTTATTAACGCTCTTATTATCAATGACCGCACTAACCCTTGGTACACTGCTGTCTGCCTATGCTAACAACGAGCTGCAAATGATCCAATTTATCCCGCTTATTATCGTCCCCCAGTTGTTTCTGTCCAGACTATTTCCACTGGATACGCTCCCGGAATGGCTGCAGAAGCTGGAATTCATTATGCCGCTGACTTATGGCACTCATGCGCTAAGTGACGTTATGATCCGTGGGAAAGGCTGGGACGCTATTGCTGGTAATGTTAGTGTGCTGATCGGATTTTCATTGCTCTTCATACTTCTGAACATCGCCGCTCTCCGCAAGCACCGGAAAATATAACAATATAATAGAAGCTATGATAATATTTATAATAGCTACAGTTAGCTGCAGTTGAGTTGGCTGCAGTTTGGCTACAGTTGACTAAAGTTAGAACTAGCTGCAGTTCATTTCAGTGCTCATTCAGGAGGGTGTTTTCAATGGCGCAACAAGATTCAATTGAACATTGGATTCAGGAATTTATTAAAATAGATGATGGTAAATTGACAGACAAGCAAATTAAAATCATTCAGGCGGCTGTGGAGATTTTTGCCGAGAAAGGCTATGCTGCCTCCTCAACCAGCGAAATCGCCCAAAAAGCGGGCGTCGCCGAAGGCACGATCTTCCGTCATTACAAAACGAAGAAAGATCTGCTCATAACGATCGTATCCCCGATGATGAGCAGGCTTATTGCGCCCTTCGTATGGAATGAGTTCAAAGAGGTGCTGGAGTCGGACTATCCAACCATCGAAGATTTCCTTTATGCAGTTGCGGTCAATCGCTTGAATTTTGCCCGGAAGCATCTCAAAATCATTAAAATTTTACTGCAAGAAATTCCTTTTCAGCCGCTGTTGCAAGAAGAATTCAAAAAGCATATCGGCACCAAAGTGTTTCACAGATTCGCCGAAGTTGTCGAGCACTTCAAAAGCAAAGGGCAAATCATTGAAATGCCGACCCCCTCTTTGCTGCGCTTCAGCGCATCTGCTATGATCGGACTGTTCGTTACTCGTTTCCTCGTCTTTCCCGATCAGCCCTGGGATGAAGAAAAGGAAATCCGTGATACGATATGGCTTATTCTAAATGGAATATGTCCCAAGCAATAAACTCAATTTTGAAAAAAACAGCTGCACAAATGTCCCTATAAGTAACCCTGCTCCTAGTTGTAGCGGGGTTACTTTTGTAATGTTTATTTTATGCCTTCACGAACGGCCGAACTCCCGCTACCAGCTTGATCAAGTTTAAACTAAGTTATCAAATCCACCAATGAATTTCCCCACTTTTGCCCCTTTTAACAGAAGTATTAAAATTTTTTCTTCATTATATACAATATATATACGATCAAGAAAGAAGAGAAGGCATACGGGCATTTCAGCTTCGGCAAAATTTATATGTTGTCTCTCATATCTTGTATCCCTTCTGGTGTCGATAGAAGAGAGGATTATACCTCTTCCTATCTTGGGACTGGTGTTATATGGATACACGACCAAATTACATGTTATAGTCTATTTGGAGGTGCCCCTATGAATGGTAAAAAAACAGTAATGCTAATTCTTACTATTAGTTTTCTTGGTATACTAGTTACCTTTGGTTTGATGTACCTTTTGCTATGGATTGCTTTTAATTTTTAATATCGGAGGACTGGGCTCTTCTGCTTAAATCAGACATGGACGAGCTTAAGATATATCGCAAAGAAATGGCTCTAGGAACGTTCACGAGCTACGGCATACAGCTGCCATGCCCTTGTGAGAGCATGAGACTGACCAAAGGGCACACATAAGTTTTTGCGCCACGCCAAGCTGAGAACTATACGCATGATACAGAAACCGTTAGTCAGTGCTTATCGACCCACTTGAAACGCTTAATCCAGAAAGAATGAAATTTGCCCCCTGAACTGCCCCTAAATCAAAAGTCGTCCGTCCTTTGTCGAATTTTGCGCAAAAGAAAAACACTTGCGCACCAAGGGTTTCAGGGTAAAAACATGACTAAGCGGGTGATGGGAATACTCTGCCTCTGGATTGAAATGCAATCCTTCGGATCGCCAGTAGAGGATGAGGCTGACGCGCGTCCTACTCGGTTTTTTTGAAGCTTTCACGGACGGTCGAACCCCTGTGGGTTCTCTTCCACACCCGCTAGAAAATAAAAAAAACTGCCTATTGGCAGTGTTGTTTGTTTATGGAGCGGGTGATGGGAATACTCAGCCCCTGGATTGAAATGCGATCCTTCGGATCGCCAGTAGAGGTTGAGGCGGAAGCGCGTCCTACTCGTTTTTTTCTTGAAGCTTTCACGGACGGTCGAACCCTTGTGGGTTCTCTTCCACACCCGCTAGAAAATAAAAAAAACTGCCTATTGGCAGTGTTGTTTGTTTATGGAGCGGGTGATGGGAATACTCAGCCCCTGGATTGAAATGCGATCCTTCGGATCGCCAGTAGGAGTTGAGGCTGACGCGCGTCCTACTCGGTTTTTTTTGAAGCTTTCACGGACGGTCGAACCCTTGTGGGTTCTCTTCCACACCCGCTAGAAAATAAAAAAACTGCCTATTGGCAGTGTTGTTTGTTTATGGAGCGGGTGATGGGAATCGAACCCACGCTACCAGCTTGGAAGGCTGGAGTTCTACCATTGAACTACACCCGCATCATTGTGGTCGGGACGACACGATTCGAACATGCGACCCCCTGGTCCCAAACCAGGTGCTCTACCAAGCTGAGCTACGTCCCGATAATGATGTGTTAAGAAAAAGATGGCACGCCCTGAGAGATTCGAACTCCCGACCTTTTGATTCGTAGTCAAACGCTCTATCCAGCTGAGCTAAGGGCGCATATCTATATGGAGCGGACGACGGGAATCGAACCCGCGACCCTCGCCTTGGCAAGGCGATGCTCTACCGCTGAGCCACGTCCGCAATTTTGGTGCGCGTGGAGGGACTTGAACCCCCACATCCGAAGACGCTAGATCCTAAGTCTAGTGCGTCTGCCAATTCCGCCACACGCGCATTTTTTGGAAAAAGTGAGCCATGAAGGACTCGAACCTTCGACACCCTGATTAAAAGTCAGGTGCTCTACCAACTGAGCTAATGGCTCATACAATGGCTGGGGATATAGGATTCGAACCTATGAATGACGGAGTCAAAGTCCGTTGCCTTACCGCTTGGCTAATCCCCATTAATAATACTGATGGTGGAGGCTAACGGGATCGAACCGCTGACCCTCTGCTTGTAAGGCAGATGCTCTCCCAGCTGAGCTAAGCCTCCATATGTAATAGGCTTCTCGTATTAAAGATAATGGTGACCAATAGGGATACTCTCACTTCGTTCGAGACTGCGATGTTATTGCTAACGACGCTTATGCTCCGACGAACCCCCAAGGGCTTCTCATCCCTACTGAAGCTCATTAATGAAAGTGGTGACCCGTAGGGGATTCGAACCCCTGTTACCTCCGTGAAAGGGAGGTGTCTTAACCCCTTGACCAACGGGCCACATTCGTAGTACACCAGCAAAGAAAGTGGAGCTCTCAACCGGGATCGAACCGGTGACCTCATCCTTACCATGGATGCACTCTACCTACTGAGCTATGAGAGCAATGGCTCCCCGAACAGGACTCGAACCTGTGACAACTCGATTAACAGTCGAGTGCTCTACCGACTGAGCTATCAGGGAACATCCGCTTGGCGACGTCCTACTCTCCCAGGACCCTGCGGTCCAAGTACCATCGGCGCTGGAGGGCTTAACGGTCGTGTTCGAGATGGGTACGTGTGGAACCCCTCCGCCATTGCCACCAAAC
>NZ_KB907294.1 GCF_000381905.1 Paenibacillus fonticola DSM 21315
AGCGTGCCGACCGTCGCTCGCATTTTTGCTCTCGCGCCACGTGCTCAGGCAGAAAAAATAGAGGGTTTGACAAAAACGTTCATAGCAACGAATCTTAGACACTCTATTTGCCGTTTATCCTCTGTTTGGAGCAGTAAAGCCTGAAATAACGTTACCCAGCTTCGTTACATTTTGAGAAGGGTTATTTTTACACAAATAGCGATCATAGGCTTCGTTATACAATTTCGTTCACGTTCTGAGTCACATTTTCGATCTAAGCCCTGTAGCGGAATACATTCATGAACAAGAAGCATGATCAAGCCATAGATAGATAAGCTGAGTGTAAAAGAGGATGAAGATCCGTTCAGCAGCAACAAGAGCGAGAAAGAAATAAACTAGTTTAACTGGTAAGTGAAAGTGACAACTGACACTGAGCCTGAACAGATTTGTGGTCAGGTTAGCGTCTTTTGGCGCAGTTTGGCAACCGGTGGGCATACCCCAGGAGCAACCCCTACCCTTTGGACGGGGTGGTCATGATTTTTGGAAGCAGGAGAAATGTACAGGAGAAATATGCTGGAGAAATATGCTGGAGAAATGTGCAGGAGATATGTTTACTTACGGCGAATTTTTGTATGGAAAGGAGGGGTTTAATTGACTATACATGCGGTTCTTTTTGATTTGGATGGAACACTGTTAGACCGTGACTCATCACTATTAAAGTTTGTCAGAGACCAATACCATCGTTACTCTGAGCTGCAAATCGTTGACAAAGAAGTTTTCATCCAACGTTTTATCGAACTTGATCATCATGGTAACGTATGGAAGGATAAAGTATATCAGCAGATGATTGAGGAGTTTTCTATTAAAAACATGGATTGGACTTTGCTTTTAGATGACTACATAAGAAATTTCCAGAAGCATTGCATAGGATTTCCAAACTTGTTAAGTATGCTTACGCAGTTAAAAAACCATAACCTAAAGTTAGCATTAGTCTCAAACGGTTTTGGACAATTCCAATATGATAATTTCAAGGCGTTACACATTGAATATTTATTCGACGAGGTTTTAATATCAGAATGGGAAGGGCTGCGGAAGCCTGATAAAGCTATTTTCAACCGTGCATTGACGAAACTTGGTGTAAACGCTGAAAATGCTCTCTTTGTTGGAGATCATCCGGATAACGATATCCGAGCCAGTCGTGACGTTGGAATGAGAGCGGTTTGGAAACGGAATAGTCAGTTTGAAACGGCTGTTGAGGCTGATGCAGTCATTGACGACCTGGAGGAATTAGTTCATATAGTATTACATAGTAGAAAATGATGAAAATGAAACCTATGTCTTGGTCATAATAAAGACTGCCGGCAGTAGCCGACAGTCTATGCAATTTTTTAAACAGTTTGAAGTAGACGTATTATTTCACCGTCTATGACTTCTTCACTAACTTTTTTAAACCCTAAAGATTCATACAACTTTCCCGCAATTTGATTGTCTGGCCGATGTCCAATCATTATTCTTATACCATGTGAAACACTCATAAGCTGAATCAAAGCTTCCATTGCCGCCTTACCATAACCTTTGCCTTGATGCTTTTCGTCAATCATTATGGCAGGAATCCAATAGTTATCATCCTGATCTGGATTCGTACAAAATACGAGAAAGCCGACTAGAACTTCTTCTGAGTAAATAGCACGCAATGCAAAATCATCAACATATTTTGATTCTGCAATCCAATAAACCACAGGTGCAGGAAAGACACTAAGCTGCTCTGGCTTAACTTTAAGCTGGGTACATTCATACCAATTCTCAATAGACACTGGCTTTAATACAACTACCATCCGAAATTCCTCCCAAATTTTACTCCGCAGAGGAATTCATCCTCTACGATTATTTCGTAACCTTCCTTAACAAAATTGCAACATGGATATTCTTCATACCACATCACTCCTCTCGAAAGTAAAAACTCCAACTTAGGCTATTCGTTCCATGATTTGATATATCCTTCTTTTAAAAATATCGCTGACGTGAACAATTATTTTCAATTCCGTTTCAAACTTAGATAGTTTCTTATATGATTAGTGCATCGAATAAAAAAGGCGAGCAATCGTTAAATACATTTAAGCATAGAGGTGATACCATGTACGAGCAATTAACCGTCTATTGTTTATCCAAAAAAGGAGCCGTTCAGGATTATCCGTTTGGTCCGGATCCGCTGGTCATGAAGGTAGGAGGCAAAATGTTTGCGCTGCTTGCCAAGGTTAACGATGACAAAGAGGTGCACATTTCGCTGAAATGTGATCCCGTGATTGCGGAGAATTTGAGGGAGCAGCATGAGTGCGTTCGCCCCGGATATCATTTGAACAAAAAGCATTGGAACACGGTCATCGCGGACGGGAGTCTTCCCATGGGTGATTTGGAAAAGATGATCGACCATTCCTATGACCTGGTGCTCGGCACACTCACCAAAGCGGCACGGGAGGCCGTTCTCCTTAGAATTGATGGGAAGTAAAAAAAACAATTAAAAAAATTTATTTGCTTAGGCCTTCCTTTTTCGATTATAATACTGAATAATTGTTCAGTATTCTGAAAGCGGTGACTCAGGAATGAATAAAAAGAAGCGGCAAAGCGAGCAAACCAAGAAGAAGATGGCCGATGCCGCTAGAGCATTGTTCGTACAGAAGGGCTACAAGGCCACATCGATCGAAGATATTGTGAAGGCAACCGGTTGCAGCGCCGGCAACATTTATTATCATTTCAAGAGCAAGGAAGGCTTGTTTCTATATTTGATTGATGAATGGAACCTGGAATGGGAAGAGACATGGCTAGCGAAGGAGCCGCTTTACCCGACCACAATCGATAAATTGTACGGTATGGTTGAGCATTTAGCGTTTGATCAGCTAAACCATCCGCTGACGAGGGCCGCTGACGAGTTTTATAACAACTCGGAGAAAGCTTCGGACGTGGAGGAGCGAATTAACGAGATCGTTAAAGGCTATCTTATTTTTAATCAGCAATTGCTGCAAAAAGGGATCGACAACGGCGAATTTAACAATACAAATGTGGAGGGTTTAGCGATCATCCTGGACTGTCTATTGATCGGTTTAAGCCAGCATTCGCGAAATATGGATCGGCGGGAAACGCTCGAGGCTTACCGGTTGGCTATGGATGTGTTTTTGCATGGGATCGCTAAGTAATCGAGATTATCTTTTTTCTATATTGCAAAAAAATACCCACTTAACCATGGTCTGACTTATTAAATTACGTCGATAGACGTTTTTCTTTTTTCATCATTTTGAATGAATATTCAGTATGTTTGCATACAACTTTGGAGGAATTTTGTATGGGGTTATTGTTGAAAAATCGGGGTGCGGTACTGATCCTGATGTTTAATATTTTTTTGGTTTTTATGGGGATTGGACTAATTATACCGATCATGCCCAAGTTCATGAATAGTTTAGGCATTGGCGGGAGTACGATCGGCCTGCTGGTGGCCACCTTTTCGCTGACGCAGTTTCTATTTTCGCCGCTGGCCGGCCGGCTGGCTGACTCTTACGGAAGAAAGCGGATGATTGTCATCGGCATGATCGTGTTTGCTTTCTCCGAAGTGCTATTTGGGTTAGCGAGTGCTCCCACGCTACTGTTTGTTTCCAGGATGCTGGGCGGCGTTAGCGCCGCAATGATCATGCCGGCCGTTATGGCTTACGTAGCAGACATTACGACGCGGGACGAACGTGCAGCCGGAATGGGTTATATTAACGCGGCCATTACGACAGGTTTTATTATCGGGCCTGGCATCGGAGGATATATCGCCGAGTTCGGCATCCGCGTTCCCTTTTATGCTGCGGGAGCTGTAGCGCTTATAGCGGGCTGTATTTCTATGTTTGTCCTTAGGGAGTCATTATCTGCAAAAAAAGCCTCATCCAGCTCATCTGCTCCAGTTGCTTCAACGGATAAAGGCAGCAGCTTTCTATCTCAATTGCTTCAATCCTACCGGGAGCCTTTTTTCTTAAGTTTGATTATCGTATTTGTCATGTCATTTGGACTAGCTAATTTTGAAACGGTCTTTGGACTGTTTGTTGACCATAAATTCGGGTTCGAGCCCGGGGATATTGCCTTTATCATTACATTCGGCTCGATCGCCGGCGCTGTGGTTCAGGCTACGGCCTTCAGCTGGATTTTGAAGCGGTTTGGCGAGAAAAACGTCATCTCGGTATGCCTTTTATTCGCGGGTGTTTTCATTCTAATGACGCTCTTTGTACACAAGTTTTGGTTGATTTTTGCCGTTACTTTCATCGTCTTTCTGGCGATCGATATCCTGCGTCCAGCTATCGGTACCCAAATGTCGAAGCTGGCTGCGGATCGGCAAGGTTATGTTGCAGGCCTTAATTCAGCATATACGAGTCTTGGCAATATTGCCGGACCGATTCTGGCTGGATATTTGTTCGACATAGATATCAACTATCCGTATACTCTCGCATGTATCGTTTTGCTTCTTTGTTTTGGCTTGTCATTAAGGGTGGGGAAGCGAAATGAAGGGGCAGTCTCCTGAGTATCGTTCAAGTGTAATTTAATATCGTCAAAGAACAGAACAAGCAAACCGTTGCTAGATTTATTGCTCTAGCATCATAAAGCAGCTAAAAAGAACGCCAAGGATTTTGTCTCCTTGGCGTCTTCTAGTCTAATCATCGGTGCAACTTTATATTTACGATCGGTCATTCTGAACCTCCTGCACAATTCGCATGATCTCTTCTTCATTATATACCAAATCGTTGTCTTCCTCGGCTTCCCTTAAATCATTGTGCTCCTCAAGTACTGCCTGTTTTCTTTCTTCCCAGTTGATAAGGGTAGTTGTTGATATATAAACGGTAAAGAAAGCAGGATGAGAGATTTTCACATAAGCCGCATGCTTTCTTGCAAAATGAACTGTTACCAAATTGTTACGTCTTTTATAGTAAACTATTCCCTTGAACGATTCAATTGCATGACCAGCTAGGCAGCAGCAGTCCAATTAACATGATGTACATAGGTCTAAAAAGATGGATTCGTATGCACGATTTCATCAAATGAATGGGTCATGATTTCAAACGAAACTATGGAAAGGAGCTGTAAGATGAATAGGGCAGCTGGGAAGTGGAGCTCTTTGCTGGCACGTATATTAGCCTTGACGCTTGTGCTAACCCCCATCTTGATAAGTATGGCAGTGCCTTTAACGGAGGCAAATGGGAGTAGAGGAAATGATTTGAGAAGTAGTTCAAGGAATGCAGATGTGACTGTTACTGAAAATGTCTATGAGAATAGTCCGTTTGCTTTACTAAACTCCCAAAGCTCATTTGATTTTTCCAATATTAAAAAGAGCAAGTATACTGTCTCGGGAAGTCGTTTAGAGATTGGTATAGAATGGGCAGAGGGACATGATTTTGATATTTGGTGCGGGCAGGCAAACTCTTACGAAGCAGATTGTGATAATCACGAATTTCAAGTTGATCTTGGTAATGGGAAAACGATAGATAAGATTAGCTCTATCGACATGTGGGAAGAGTATTTGACGATTCATATAGAACTTGGTGCATATACTATCGAATGTAATCAGGTGATTATGATTAGTTATCAACCAAGCGGAAGAAGTAGTATGGGGGATCCACCCGATGTTCCCTTCTCTATAGAAGTATTGCCAGTTCTGGATTGGCATGATCAATATGATCTGCAAATTAAGATTGGACAACAATATTTGTCTTACGTTGAGTTTATGGATAGCTTGAAAAACTTGAACTTACTCGAGTGGTATCTAACTTATATCAATGATTTACGGGTTAGTGAGGATGGTCAGCATCAACTTGAGTTTAGAATAAAGCCTAAGTTAGCATGTCTGCCTAGTCAGGTAGAACATACCCTTGATTTAAAGATTTACACCACCGATCAGTCTTCTCTCAAGCTTACACCAGACCAGCTAAAATTTGCTGAAAGTGATTCAGACAGTCTAACCCTAGCCTTTACTAGCGAGAACAACTCTGATTACCAAGAGTTCTCAATTGTAGCCGCAGATGATGAATGGGCGGAAAAATCTAGCATAGCATTCATGTATCTTATTGTAGAAAGTGAAAATAAGAGTGTTGAGAACATTGGAGACCTTGGGGATGCTACACCTTTTCTTGTTTCAGCAATATTTTTAGAAGACAACGATGAAGTGATTCAAGTGCAACCAAGCCCCTCCGTTATCAAATCGAATGCTCTGCAAAAGTTTTCTTTTTCCTTAAAAGCACCTCTTGATGAAGTTAGCGATACCTACGTCTTAGTCACCTTACAAGGAGATAAGGGCAGGCTGCTAGATCCTTCCTATGCTGAAGAAGGCAGTGCTAAGGGCGATGTAGAGGGATTTGTTAAAGATTATATCTTATATAAAATTTCTCACGATACATGGGGGACAGAGGAATATACCCTCTTTGTGCAAACGATGGACGAAGGGAATGCCAATCTTCACTTTCTGACATTTAATGATGAGTTTCTAAATATAATAAGTCATTCTTTTGACAGCTTATTTGCTAATGGACAAAAGTATCTTAGTGGACAATTTCCAAAAGTTACTGAATTCAATTTTAATTCTCCCATCAATTGCTCTGCAAACCAGGATTGTATTTTGTCACTTCTCCCCCACTTTTTACTTTTTCATTTGGTAAATGAATGGGTGGACTCTTTTACGGACTTGGATGATTTTCTTACTGAGATGAGGCAAGAAGGAAGTCAATTTAATACTTTTATCTCTCATTACCCTTTTCCGGATGAGTTTAATTTCTTTCAGCTTTTCGATGATATAGGGGGCATCGAGTATACAATTATTAATTATATGCAATTTAAAATAAGAGACTCATCTGATCCTTATTTAGGAATTAAACATACCGAGAGAATTGAGATCAGGCTAGCTGAGCCTAAGCTCAGTGGGTTGTTGATTGGCCTGACACCTGCTACAATGAGCCCGATATTGGAAAACGACGAATTACAATATACGTATGCGATCACCGATGCCGGGACGAGCACTGTGTATATTCAAGCAATAGCTGACGAAGCGACAAGCTTGATAACAATCAACAATGTAGCGTCAGGCTATGGTTCGGTGACACAAGCGGTTTATTTGGAGGAAGGAGTCACCTCGATTCCGATAGAGGTTTACGCCAACGGAATTACTCGAACTTACGGGATTACAGTTACCATGAATTCGGAGGTAAATCCCGTTCCTCCTTCAGATGGCGATAACTCAGGCGATGGTGGTACCCCCGATCACGGCGGCACCCCAGGAAGTCATTCGGGTAGTGGTTCTAGCAGTGGTACGACACCGCGGACACTAGTTTCAACGAGCAATGGCAAGATCAGGATTCCAGTGGGTAGTGCTGGTGTAACGAAGCTGCAGGATATCATTACCGTATCTATCCCTGTTGGTGCAGCAGATCAAGAACTCATAATAACCATAGAGGAACTGCTCGATACAGCCCACTTGGAGGAAAATGGGGAGGTACTTGCAAGTCCGGTCTTTGAACTACTTAGCAATATTTCGGGCAACTTTAACAAGCCTGTCACCTTGACGTTCAAGTATGACCCTTCTAAAGTAGAGAATGGGCAATCCCCTGTTATTTCCTACTATGATGAAGAGAACAAAACGTGGGTTAATATCGGTGGTCAAGTGGACGGCGATACGATTAGCGTAGAAGTGGAGTACTTTGCGAAATTTGCCGTATTGGTAATTGATGAAGAATCAGTGCCAGAGATGCCAAAGGAAGAAATAACGTTTACCGATATTAGTAGACATTGGGCAGAAGCTCAGATTAGACAAGCGGTAGAACAAGGCATCGCCAACGGCTATCCTGATGGCACATTTAAGCCGGATAGCGCGGTAACTCGCGCGGAATTTACGCTTATGCTAATGAATGTTATAAAGCCAAGAGGTGAGGGTACTGAGTTTCGCTTTGGCGATGTACAAGAAATTGGCACGTGGGCACAAACAGCGGTAGCACAATCCGTAGCCGCAGGGATTGTTACAGGTTATAGCGACGGCACATTTCGGCCAAATGCGAACATCACCCGTGCAGAAATGGCGGCAATGATCGCCAAAGCACTCAAGCTAGAGCTTGACACCAATGTGTCAACCGGATTTTCAGATGACGAAGCCATTCCGCAATGGGCGAAGGGCTCGGTCGAAGCGATTCGTGAGTTTAGCATCGTTAATGGCCGCGGCGAGAACCGTTTCGTTCCGGACGATACGGCAACGCGGGCAGAAGCAGCGGTGATGCTGCTTAGAATGTTGGAAGTCAATCAATAGAGCATAATACCCACGCGAAGGTACCTCTAAAGGGACCTTCGCGTTTTTGATCAGGAAAGCATTCGAGATTCAGAGGTAGAATTTGATTTTATGCTGTCTAATTCAGATTTATAAAGTACCGTATTTCTTCTTTATCTGCGTAGAACCCAACCGACTCGTATAGAGACAAGGCGGACTTATTTGTAGTTAATACCATGAGGCTAGCAGATTGCAGCTGATTAACTTTGAGATATTTCAGGCCTTGGGTGAGCAAAAACTTGGCAATGCCGCGCTGTCTCCATGGTTCGCGGACAAAAACATCCTCTATGACACCGTGCTCTGTTTCTTGCCATGTCATCAGTCCGCCAACAATAACGTCGGATTGACGTATGACCATGGACGTCCATAGCTTGTGATTTTTGTTTTCAGATAACCGATTAAGACCTATTGGAGTGTCAGGCCAAATTTCAGCATCTACGTCAAGGTAATCTCTTTCTTCGTCAAATGTCTCCATTTTCCAGTGTGAGAATTGAAGATCCTCCTGTAGCTTAATCTCAGGAATCGGTTCATTCAAATCTCGATTCATGCCATACAAACTATTCAGATGAAGGTATCCTTTTTGCATAAAAAATTGATTGTTTGCTGTTTCTGCTGAATCATTACCTACGCAAAGCATTGTTCCATACTCTTTAGGTAATGTTTCCTTTAATTGATTTGCTCTTATGAAAAGATACTGATAGACGCTGTCGAGTAATACAATGTCATTTTCTCTTTCGGGAATGGTTTTAAGATTAACGTATATGGAGTGATTATTCTCTTTTGAACGGCCGGGGGGTACAACATTAATGATGCTAACTTGCCCCTTTGCGATCATTTTCCCATCTTCAAATGCGCAATAAACGTTACTCCAATTATCCTCGTCCCCGACCCACCAAAAGATTGCATTTTCTTTTGCTATTACTGATTGGTACAACTTGCCAAGTAAAGGCATGTCTCTATTTTCGAAGTTACGTATAACAATTTCTGTTGATGATTGGCTCAAATTAATACCCCTTGTCTTTTATTACCATTCACGGTAACATACCTTCAATATGCATCAAACATAATTTTTAACTATAATTATTGTTTCCCACATGTATGTAATACTGTTTTTACTTTAAAAGAAAGAGAGGAGCGGGCGGGCGCCCATGTTCGATATTCTTCTTCCTGATCAAGATGATCGGCCTCTATACCAGCAACTTTATATGCTGATCCGTGATCAAATTAGAAGCGGAAGTATCGCTAACGGCATGCGGCTGCCGTCTATTCGCGCATTGCAAGTACAGCTCAATATTAGCAAAACGCCAATAGAAACGGCCTATCACATGCTAGTGGCAGAAGGATACGTGGTTAGCATCCCCCGTTCCGGGCTGTACGTGGAAAGTTCACATAAGCCATTCACTGCAGTTCATCATGTGGAAGACAATGGCTTTCAAGGTAAAATCACCTCCAATATGCCCAAACGGACTCCCGTTCCGCCCGCTGAATTCATTGATTTCGATCCCACAGCCCTCGCTCAGCATATATTCCCAGCACGAATATGGAGCAAAACACTAAAGGAAGCGCTTGAGAATCATTTGGACAGGGTTGGAAAATACGGGGATGCTCAAGGAGAATATGAGCTGCGTCTCGCGGTGGCCGACTATCTTCGAGCATCCAGAGGGGTGAACTGCCTGGCGGAACAAATCATCATCGGGTCAGGAATGGCTTATAGTATTGGCATCCTAACTAAATTGTTAAGGGATATTCACCGGGTTGCTATTGAGGAACCGGGATACAATCTAGTCCGGGATCAATTCGTGCTAAATGGATGCAGCATATTGCCGATCCCGTTAAATGATAAGGGGATTTCATTGACGGAGCTAGAAGCGAGCGAGGCACAGTTGGTTTACGTTACGCCATCCCACCAATTTCCGACAGGGAGTATTATGCCGTATCCTGAACGCGAACGCCTGCTTGAGTGGGCAGCCGCACGAAATGCGTACATTATCGAAGATGACTATGACGGAGAATTTCGATATCTGGGCAAACCGATCCCTTCACTGCAAGGCTTGGATAAGCATGGAAGAGTGATCTATATCGGAACGTTTTCGAAATCCCTGACGCCCGCTTTGCGCATGAATTATATGGTAATACCGCCTAAGTTGATCGCACAGTTGTCCGCGATGCCGCACGAGTTGATCTTTGCCCCTTCGCGCTTGGAGCAGTGGGCGATGCAGTCTTTTATCGAGCAAGGTCATTGGTATCGGCATATACGCAAAGTACGCAATTTGTACCGGAAAAAGCATCAACACTTAATCAAACTGATTCAGACTCATCTTGGCTGCCACGTCGAGATCACGGGACAAAACGCCGGACTTCACATTCAGTTAGCCGTAAAAAAGCCCAAGACGCCGGAAGAATTGGTGTCTTCGGCGGCTAGAGCAGGAGTCAAGGTTTATGATTTTCAAAAAATGTGGATGCATCGGAAACAGCATTCAACGGAATATCCTAAAGTATACCTGGGATTTGCAGGTTTAAGCTTAGCAGAGATGGAGAGCGGAATTCGTTTATTACAGGAGGCATGGTTTGAGGATTAATATCTGTTAAGCCGATGTTTGTATGAAAAGAATAAGAGATAAGCATTCATGTTATCCGGGAGATTAACTCTATAAATCCAAAGCAGTAAACAGCTCTCTAAGTTCTTGAATCATAACGTTCTGATATTCTTTTCCGGCAAGATAGAGCTTACCGATCTCCCGATATACATGCTGAATGTTTTTCTCATAGTCGGGATGTTGTTTATCTGGATGGCTGCTCTTGAACTGATCCATGACCGCTTGAATATAGGCGGGACGCGCGCCCCATCTGCCTAGGACCTCCCCGGATGTTTTTAAGAAAACTGCGATTGGCTGCGCTCGGCCTCCATTTGTCAGAAAGAGATCCATCGTATCCAAATGCTCCTCCATGATCAAGACTTCCGTTGGAATGCCGCTTTGCTCCATGACTCGAAACAGCACAGGCACATTCCAAATGACGTCTGGGCACCAATCCGTACACAGAATCAAACAATGGAGGCCTGAGAGTTTGTTTAAGGCATCGAAGAATTGCCGGTCATTTTCCTGTGTCCATGTAAAATTTTCATACGTTTGGATGAATAACTCTTTCGTATCTGGGATATTACTGAGCTCCATTGCTCGATTTTGCATGCTATCCATAAACTTCCTAGTGGATATACCTTGACCGATTTCGTGTTTTAGGTTCAAATGTTGTTTCATTCTAGTACACATCCTTTTTATGATAATTGGAATAAGATGAATATAAAACAAAACTGACCATACATAAATGGTCAGTTTTGTTTGTTTTTAAGAGGTCAGAAGGACAGGGGGGGGCGATCATAGTGTCGATCATTAGGAAAGAAGGTTAATTAAAATAATGGATACAAGTTATATTGCGGGAATGATCGATCATTAAAGAGCTAATAATAAATGATGGAGAACATGACCTGCTGATAATTTCTGTCAACCACTGGAATTAACTCCCTTAACAGGCTGGAAGCACATATTTTTTGGCGTGAAAAATTAATGTATACAGGAAGGGTTCAAAAGCAGAGGAAGGAGGACTTGAGATGAAATATATAATTGCTATTGCCGGATTGCTGGCCGTATTCGGACTCACCTATTTAGCGAGCAAAGACCGGGGCCGTATCCGTTATCGGCCGCTGGCGCAAATGATTATTTTGCAGATTGTCCTGGCGTTTCTATTATTGAACACGACGGTAGGCGAGACGCTGATCCGGGGATTTACCTCCGTGTTCGAATCGCTGCTGGCTTATGCGGCAGAAGGGGTTAATTTTGTGTTCGGAGGAATCGTGAATGAGGGAACGGTCTCGCAATTTTTTCTGATGGTTCTGCTGCCGATTGTGTTTATTTCGGCGCTGATAGGTATTTTGCAATATACGAAGATCTTGCCGTTTATTATTAAATATATTGGACTGGCGCTCAGCAAGGTGAACGGCATGGGCAAGCTGGAATCGTACAATGCGGTTGCCTCCGCGATTTTGGGGCAATCTGAAGTGTTTATTTCTGTCAAGAAGCAGATCGGGATGTTACCGGAGCGCCGTCTGTATACGTTGTGCGCTTCCGCCATGTCGACGGTCTCCATGTCTATAGTTGGGGCGTACATGACGATGATCGAGCCAAGATATGTTGTCACCGCGCTTGTGCTGAACCTGTTCGGCGGATTTATTATCGCATCGATTATTAATCCGTATACGGTGTCGAAGGAAGAGGACATTCTTGAGGTTAACGACGAGCATAAGCAATCTTTCTTTGAGATGTTGGGCGAATATATTATGGACGGGTTTAAGGTGGCGATAACGGTCGCCGCGATGCTGATCGGCTTTGTCGCCCTGATTGCCTTGATTAACGGTTTGTTCGGGAGCTTGTTTGGTATTACGTTCCAGCAAATTTTAGGTTATATCTTTGCCCCGTTCGCCTTCCTTATGGGCGTACCTTGGAAGGAAACCGTCGATGCCGGCAACATCATGGCAACGAAAATGGTGGCCAATGAATTCGTGGCGATGCTTGATCTGTCGAACATGACAAAAGAAGGTGTATTATCTGCACGAACGATTGGCATCGTATCCGTCTTCTTGGTTTCGTTCGCGAACTTTTCGTCGATCGGCATCATTTCCGGGGCCGTGAAGGGACTGCATGAGAAGCAGGGAAATACGGTCGCCCGCTTCGGCCTCCGCTTGCTGTACGGGGCCACGTTGGTCAGCGTGCTGTCGGCCACGGTTGCTGGTCTTTTCCTGTAAGGCATCGCAGCTTTTGTGCGATATGGAAGATGAAACCGAAATTACGAAATCATGATGCTTCGTCGGCCTGATCGAATTTGCTTTCTCGGCTCTTACCCAGAGGAAAGACGAACGTTTAATTGTGATCTCAATATCTATAGGCGTTTTCTGTCGTCATGGACACTTGGGAATCACCTGCCGCATAATGTACCAATAAACCTGTTCTCTGTTATGAGGGCAGGTTTATTGTTTTCCTGGCAGTAAGAACAATTTTAAAACGCAATTGGTTAATCATTCAGTCGAATAGGCAAATCCCAAATGGCAAATACTAATTTGAAACCAAATGAATCGTATTATTTCATTACACAAAGGAGATTAATGATGAGTAAAGTAGCTATCGTTACTGGTTCTGCTGGCGGATTAGGGAAAGGCATTGCGGAGAGACTTTGCAAAGATGGCTTTAAGGTGGTACTGCATGATATTAACGAAGCTTTGCTGAATGAGACGGTTTCAGAATTTAAACACAAAAACTTCAATGTGATCGGTGTTAAAGGCGATGTATCCATCCGGGAGGACCAATTTAATTTAGTTAAAACAGCCGTGGAGCATTTTGACCATATTGATGTTTTTGTTAACAATGCAGGTATAGAATCCGTTTCTCCATTTTTGGAAATTACAGAAGAACAGCTTAACCGATTGTTTAAAATTAATGTCAATGGTGTAGTTTTTGGTACTCAAGCAGCGGCGGAACAACTCATTAAGCAAGGAACAAAAGGTAAAATTATTAACGCATGTAGTATTGCTGGCCATGAATCATATGAAATGTTAGGCACATATTCTGCAACTAAGCATGCAGTGAAATCCTTCACACATTCTGCTGCTAAAGAGCTAGCTAAACATAAAATAAGGGTAAATGCCTATTGTCCTGGTGTGGCAAAAACAAAAATGTGGGACAGAATTGATGAAGAAATGGTTAAATATAGCGATGATTTAAAACCAGGGGAAGCTTTTGAAAAGTTCTCCTCCGGCATTGCGCTAAAAAGATTTCAAACCCCTGAAGATGTTGCTGATTTAGTATCCTTCTTAGCTTCTGATCAGTCTGATTATATTACCGGTCAAACCATTATTACTGATGGTGGTTTGGTTTATAGATGATTAGATTTATCTAAGATTTCAATTACAGGACCCCTTCATCGGAGAAGGGGTTTATTTTGTGCGCTGTTACTTTTATTGCCCTACGGCAAGCTAATGATTACCGAACTGAATATACCCTTAAAACCTACTAAAAAATACCCCTAAAACTCATTAAATTCAACTTTAAAGTCCTTCATAATAAGAACTAAGCTCAGAGCAGGAAAGTGGATGAACTGGTTATCCAGTTCCACAAACACAAACGGGATGGATTAAAAAGGTGTTCAAGCTAAACCCAAATATCTAAGGGGGGATAAACGGTGGATCTACCATTATGGCTTCAAAGTGCGATTCAGGAAAGGCTGGAACGTGTTATGTCTGGAATCGAACGCCGCCCTGAACTGCGTAAGCTTCGTTCTGAAGAAGGCTCGGCTTTTGAGGCTATGTTTTCTGGCACGGATCGAACAATGATTCCGGGGTTTATGGATTGGGAGGACAAGCATCATCATAAACGGGGAGTAGAAAATGAGCACTTATACATACAGGGGCTGAGAGACGGAGTACAGCTTGCTTTTACAATGCTGGTCGATCCGATTTCCGATTTCGACAAACATTGATTGAGTGACTATGATTTACCATATACTCAATTGATGATCCGCATGATAGAATCAGTAATGCACAACCTGTTGAGACGATAAGGCTGCAGAGTTGATTCTTAGAGAGATTGGACGGAGTAATGAATGAAGCAAAAAATTACCGATATGTCCTCACTTATTGTGGGGGCTTTCTTGTTTGCACTGGCCGTGAATTTGTTTGTCATCCCCAATGATTTGGGCGAAGGCGGGGTTACGGGGCTGACTATCATTTTCTACTATTTGTTTGGCTGGTCGCCAGGGCTGATGAACCTGATCCTGAACGGGATTCTGCTCATTGTTGGCTACAAGTTCCTGGATAAGAAAACAATGCGCTACACAATTATTGCTGTGGTGCTTAATTCGATATTTCTCCATTTGACGGAGGGCTGGAGCATTGATTCCAATGAGCTGTGGATCAACACGATCTTCGGCGGCGTATTTGCCGGGGCTGGGATCGGCATGATTGTTCGCGTGGGCGGTACAACTGCGGGGAGCGTCATTCTGGCGAGGATCACTAATAAATATCTGGATTGGAACATCAGCTATGGGCTGTTGTTTTTTGACCTGATTGTAGCCTGCTCATCCGTGTTCATCATCGGAGCCAAAGGTTTGATGTGTACGATTGTATTGCTGTTTACCGCCACCAAAGTGATGGATTTTATCATTGAAGGACTCAATCCCAAAAAGGCAGTTACCATCATTTCTAACAAGCAGGATCAAATTGCACGTCAGGTGGTTGAGAAGATGGATCGCGGGGTAACCGTACTGTCCGGCTATGGCTATTATACGAAGGATTCCAAAGAAATTCTGTACATCATTATTAGCAAGAAGGAAGTTCCTATGCTCAAAGAAATTGTACGCGCCGAGGATATGAATGCATTTATTACGATTCAGGATGTCCGCGATGTCTTCGGGGAAGGCTTCCTTGAACTATCCAAGTAGCGACAATGCGTTTCATTGTGTAGAAGTTTATCCGATAAAAAAAAATCAATTGGTACAACACGTAAAAAGCCGCTTCCCCTCATTCAAAAGGGTTAAGGCGGCTTTAAGCTTTACTCTAATGGTTTCTGGTTTAGGCTATCTGTTAAACCCAATCCCACTCCAAGCGACTGCGCTTTCTCCACCCAGTAGGCTGCGGTTGCGATATCGAACACGGCCATTCCCATCGGACAAAATAAAACAGATTCCTCGGCTGCAAGATTTCCCAGAGCGTCCCGGAAAATGACGTCAGCCAGCGAATGTGTTTCGTCCTTTGCAAGTCCGCGTTCCAGGTGCAGCAGCTCGATATCGGTATTTTCGCGGCACACCTCATCCCAGTCATCGACGACGATGGCCTTTACATGCTCCAGAGCCGACGCTTTGTAATCGCGCAGCGACACATGAAGCAGCAGGCTGCCGGCAAGCGGCGGCAGGTCGACGTAACGATGATCGCTAACGGTACAAGTTATGATGACGTTGCAGCTGCTGTATAGCTCCTGCCAGCTCTCAGCTAACTGTGTGCGGCTGCGATAGCTTGCATCTGCATCCTGTATAACCGGCGTCCCCAGCTTAGCGCCTCTAATATCGTAGATGAGTACCTCATCAATAAACTCTCCGAACAGCTTTCCGCACATGTCATAATGATGCTGTCCAACCGGCCCAAAACCAATGATGCCAACCCGCAGCCGCTTTGCGGCAGGGTGCGCCTGCAAATAATGACGCAGCATAACCGCACTCACAGCAACCGTTCTGGCCACGCTCGGCAGCGGAGAGTTCAAAATAGCGTAAGGAACGCCCGTATCGGGCTTATTCAGCAATAGCACGCTATGCGCTCTCGGCAGCCCGTTTAACATATTCCCGGGAAAACTGGCGATCCATTTCAGGCCTGCTGCTTGCACTGTTCCCCCGACATAGGCGGGCATCGCAATAATCCGGTTAGCCGGATTGCCGTAGCGAAGGTAAGGCTTAATGGGCTGCGCATAATCGCCTGAATCGATGAGCCGCAGCGCCTGCACGATGCGGCCCTCCAGCTCATCCCAATACAACCCGATAGCCTGTAGATGGGTATTATCCAAATAAAGCATGGGTCTGCCCCTTTCTATTTTCAGAGATCACATTTATCAGAGATCGCATGACGAAGAATCTGCGTTTAGATGCTGAGTCACCCATTCATCGTTGTACACCGTATCCATATAACGCTCGCCGCGATCATGGAGAATAACGGCACATACCGAACCAGCCGGTATTTTGTCGAGCAAAGCTTCTTTAAGAGCATATACGACCGCACCGGAAGAGGGACCGGCGAGAATGGCTTCATGCTGTACAAGCATGCGACAGCCGGCAACCATATCGGCTTCATTCACCTGAATAGCGTGGTCCATAAATTTCGTTTCACTGAACGGAGGCGCAATGCCGGCGCCAAGGCCGGGGAAGAAACGCTTGCCTTTCGTTCCGCCAAGAATGACGCTGCCTACGGCATCGACAGCGACGATTTTAGTATCCAGCTGTTGCTCCTTGACGAAGGTAGCGCAGCCCAGCATCGTCCCGCAGGTGCTGACGCCGCCTATAACATAATCGACCTGCCCCAGCTCGGCGACAATTTCCCGCATCGTTCCGTCCCTATGCGATAAATAGTTGTTTTCATTCCCGTATTGGTTAGGCCAGAAGCTGTTCGGGATACGCTGAACGAGCTGTCTGACCCTGTTCAGCCTGGCCGGAAGGAACTCGCCGGTTTCGGGGTCAGGCTGCTGCACCAGTTCGATTTCGGCTCCATAGGCCCGCATGATGCGGATATTTTGAGCTGTTGTTTTTGGATCGATAACGCTTATAAAGCGCATACCGAGCCGGGAGCAGATGGCAGCCAGGCTGATCGCCATATTGCCCGAGCTGGATTCAATAATAACCGAGCCGGGACCGATTAAGCCTTGCTCCAGCGCTGCCGAAATAATACGCACAGCAGGGCGATCCTTGGAGCTTCCGTTCGGATTCAGCATTTCAAGCTTGGCATGGACGGCAATGCCGCGATCGTTGGCGAAGAGGCGGGAGAGCTGGACAAGCGGGGTGTTGCCGATACAAGAAAGCCAATCTTTGCTCATGGATGACATTACGCCTCCTAGTTATACAGTTTTTTGGATTTCACGGAGCCTTGCCCTTGGTGAAAATGCTCACTTTCTTTCACACGTATAACCTCAATACGATCCAGTATACGGCTGTCAATCATCTGCCCGATAGCTTCTATCGAGTGCTCAATCGCATGACGGATGGAGCTCAGCAGCTCGTTATTGAGCGATTCGCTGCGAATGTGGACGGTCAGCTTGTTGTCGTTTACGCTGACGCGCAGCTCGGCATCCTTGACGAAGGTATGCACTACGTTCTCGATGTCGTACAAGCTGATTTTCTCGCCATGCTTGAGCTCGCTGCCGATTCGCTTGGAGATGCAAGCGAACGCCTGCCGCATCTTCCCGTCAATCTCTACGGTGCGGAAATCTCGCACAACATCGTAGGTGACAAAACGGATGGCGGGGAACAAGCTGCGTTTGCTGGAGGTTAGTACGAGCACCCCCTCGTTGTCTGCCAGCGGCTCGAAGCGAGGATCAAGCTGTTCGGCGCGTACCGTTTCCGCGTGGATCCCGTCATCAAACAGATAAATGCCATGCTGGTGAGAATAGGAGGCAATCGCGCCTACCTCGATGGAGCCAATCGTATCGAGAATATCGTGTACACCTATGCCGAATCGCCCTGCCATATTGGTCTGCCAGGCGGGTGAAGCCAATTCTCCGACGAGAATGATTCTACGGATCCCAAGTGACGCGGGATCCCCGGCGGCTCGGGCGATGGCTTCCAGAATGGAAGGCATCGTGTAAAGCAGCTCGGGCTTGAATGCTTTAATCCGGGCGATATGCTCTTCAATGGGCCTGGAGAAGGAAATCGACTCTGTCTGCAGGCCAAGCTCGTGAAAAATCGTATGGGCCGTGCTTGCCGCATGACCGGTGCCTACATCTGCAAAAGCCCTGTGTATCTGTAAGGGGCTGAATGCAAGCCACGTACGGTAGGAAGCCAATTTGGCAATCCTATAGTGCTCTTCGTCTTCTGGTGAATAATAGATCGATTTACGTATGCCGGTTGAGGTTCCAGATGTCCGGTAGACGGTAAGGCCAGGCTCTGTTCGCGGCTCCTGCTCATAATAGATCGTATTCAGACGTTCCTCGGTCAGGAGCGGGAGTTCGGACAAGACCGCAGCATGAGGCAGGATGCCCTGCTCTGCAAGCAGCTCGCCATAGGCGGGATGTAGTTGAATAATACGGGCTAACTGCTGTTGAAGCGAAGGGGTGAGCGCCATATCGCTATTAAGCCTCCTAAACAAAGTAGTGGACGCAGCCTCTTCTAGCTGCTAGTCAATTAAGCATATGGCAAATCCTTTCGTCTCGTGCCGACAGCGGCCTACACCATTTTTTTTGTTTGGAACGTATGCTAGGAGTAAACGAGAAATGGAGGGGTTAAATGAGATACCGTAAGTTCAATAAATGGGGAAATTACGTAATCATGCGAAAGGATAAAATGCTGCGGAAGCATATGCCGAAGACAAGAATCGTCACGCAGAGGCAGTTACTCAGGATGCTCTTGCAATACGGAATGATCTATATGAAGCCGGATAGTGGGCAGCAGGGACGAGGCGTCATGAAGGTTGAGATGCGCAAAGGCAGAAAGCGGAGATATGTATACCAGCTTGGCGTACGCAAGCAGACATTCGCAACCTATCACCAGGCCTATGCGTCCTTACGCAAGAGGATGAAGGGCGAGCGGTATGTTGTACAGAAGGGAGTTTGGCTGCTTAGACATAGAGGGCGTCCATTCGATATTAGACTCATGATCCAGCGAGCACCTCGAGGCGGGTTCAAAACGACCGGTACATTTACCAGAGTGGCCCACCCCCGCAAAATCGTAACGAATGGAAGCCAGGGCGGCTCGATTTATGCAACAGATGTCGTATTGCGCAAGTTTGCCAGTCCTGCAAGGCGCAGGAAATTGTATCGCCGTATGAACATTTTGGCCCACCGAACCGTCAGGCAGCTGCGGCACGTGAGCCCCGGGATTAAGGAACTCGGCCTGGATTATGCGATTGATCGCAACCTGAAGCCGTGGATTCTGGAGGTGAACTCGAAGCCGGGTATATCCCCGTATACGCTGCTGCGGGATAAAAGCATAGTCAGACGGATCGTCAGATACGGCAAAGCGTACGGCAAAAAATATAGTCTGGTCGTTAGAAAAGCAAAACGCGGCACATAGTCGTTCACATTCACAGCATAGAAGCCGTTAGTTTTAGTGGTTCGTCTAACAGGCTTCTATGCTGTATATACTCAACGCGAATGCACCTTCTCACCCTGCACCCACACCTCGCGGATATGCTCAGGTCTAATCAGATACATCATTTTTTGAAACACGTCGTCTAAATTCTCATTTTCATTAAAAATCGGTAATTTAGCGGATGGCAGCTTCGTATCGACAACTTGTACATCCCAGGCATAATTTTCTTCAATCCGGCCAATGGGCAGGCTTAAGCTTTCGCCGCCGCCGGCAGTAGCCAGATAGAATGCTTCATGGATCGTAATGCGTGATCCGGGTACGCCGCGATCACTGGCCGGGAGGGAGGTATTCACGCCATCCTCCAGCATCCTTGAAGAGATGACCGCTTGTCTGATGTTATCGTACAGGCTAGGCGAGAAGCCTCCAGAAATATCCGAGCCTAGTCCGATTTCCACGCCTTTAACCTGGAAATGTGCGATCGGAATGACACTATTAGCAAAATACGCATTTGATATGGGACAATGGGCAATGGCCGTTCCTGTCTCAGCAAATAAATCCACGTCGTGATCATCTAGGAAATTGCAGTGGGCCATGACGGATTTATCACGCAAAAGGCCAAAATCATGCAAGGCAAAAGCATCGTTCTTGTGGAAGCGATCTTGTACGTAACCGTGCGCCCAGTCGCTTTCGCTGCAGTGCGATTGAACATAGGCATCATATTTGGCGGCCAGCTCCCCCAAGCCTTTTAGGGCTTCGTCCGTACAGCTTGGTATGAACCGCGGCGTCACTACCGGGTAAACGCCTTGTTTTGTGGATTTGGCTAACTCCTGAACAGCAACAATAAATTGTTCGGTATCCGCAAGCGCTGTGCGAGTGTCAGCGTCGCGATAATATTCCGGATTCTGCTCGGGATCATCCATGACCACTTTGCCGACGAGTCCGCGCTGGCCTTTGTCCGCACATATTTCAGCCAGCAACAAGCTGGCTTCTTTATGCACAGTTGCAAAATATAGCGCCGTAGTTGTTCCGTTTCCGAGAAGGGTGCTTACCACGTCGTTGTACACTTTTTTCGCAAAATCCAGATCCGAGAATTTAGACTCCAGCGGGAAGGTATACGTATTAAGCCAGTCATAGAGCGAGATGTCCAATGCTGTTCCAGACTGAGCCCATTGCGGGGCATGGACATGCAAATCGATAAAGCCAGGCAAGAAATACTGGCCGTCAGCCAGTCGATGGAAGTTGGGCATGCCTTGGTAACGATCAAGCAAAAGCTGATAGTCGGAATCTTCGGGCGCGGCGATTTTTGCAATGATCCCCTCCGCATTAATGCAAAACAGATAATCCTTAAGGATTTGAATTTCTTTAGGGGACTTGCTGGAAAAAGCGGTGCCTTGAAATATTTTCATATAATTATCCATAAATACCGCCTTAATGTACGTATTTTAAATGTATTTTGTATTATAATTCGGGGAACAGGGGAAGTCTATGATCAAAAAACGGATATTTTTGACTCGGCTCCTAATCATATACCGGGACTTTCTGCAAATCATGGTTCATACTTTTGCTATTTAATGATAACCTTTAATTAATGGCTAGGCTTATCAAAGATGGCGAGGGGCCCGGGAGCAATAACGTATAGAAAAACGGATATGAATATAAAATGGAGAAGATGAGAGATTAGAATTACATATAGATTGTAGTGATAGTTTAAGCCAAAAAGGAGCAAACAAAGATGCAGTTCGCAAAAAGAATGGATCGGTTTGGTGAAGGCATTTTCACTAAATTATCGGATATAAAACGCAGCAAGTTGGAACGTGGAGAAACGGTGATTGATCTGAGCATCGGCACGCCGAATATTCCGCCGGGCAAGCATATCATCGAAGCTCTATGTACGGCCGCTGCTGATGAAAGGAACTACGTGTACGCGCTCAGCGACCAAAGCGCTTTACTGGAGGCGGTAAGCGACTGGTACCGGGATCGATATGAGGTGGAGCTGAACCCCAAGACGGAGATTTGCTCTCTACTCGGTTCACAGGAAGGGCTGGCGCATATTTCATTGTCCATCGTGGATGAGGGGGACGTCGTGCTGGTGCCGGATCCCTGCTATCCAGTGTTCGCAGACGGTCCGCTGCTGGCGGGAGCGAAGCTTCACTATATGCCGCAGAAAAAAGAAAACGGCTATGTGATCGACTTGGAGGATATTCCTGAACATGTCGCGCGGCGGGCCAAGCTGATGCTGGTGTCCTACCCGAATAACCCGACCAGCGCTATGGCGCCGGACAGCTTCTATGTTGATCTGATCGCCTTTGCGAAGAAATATGATATCATCGTTCTTCATGATAATGCTTATAGCGAATTAGTGTTCGATGGCAAAAGCTGCGGCAGCTTTCTCTCCTTCCCTGGTGCGAAAGAGGTTGGCGTTGAGTTTAATTCCTTGTCCAAAACGTATGGGCTGGCGGGGGCAAGAATCGGTTTTTGCGTGGGAAATGAGGAGGTTGTCTCCCGCCTGAAAATACTGAAGTCGAACATGGATTATGGCATGTTTCTGCCGATCCAGCAGGCAGCGATCGCCGCGATAACGGGGGATCAAAGCGGCGTGGAGACGACGCGTAAAGCTTATGAGCGCCGAAGGGATATTTTGTGCGATGGCTTGAACGCACTCGGATGGAAAATAGATAAGCCGGAGGCAACGATGTTCGTCTGGGCGGCGATTCCTTCCCATTACGCGACATCCGAAGAGTTTGTCATGGACATGGTTACCCAATCCGGGGTCATCGTCACGCCGGGCAGTGCCTTCGGCCCTTCGGGCGAAGGGTATGTGAGAATGGCGTTGGTTCAAGAGGAAGAGAACCTGATGCAGGCGGTAGAGGCGGTTCGCCAAAGCGGGATTTTAAGTGCATAGTGTGCGGAGTGGCCTGAGGGGCCGCTCTTCTTTTTGTATAGAGCATGAATTGACCAAATGATTGGGCTGTTGCCTAGAACAAGAGCAGAGCCACGGGTCTGTTATAGTCGGCACAGTAGGCCGTTTCTAAGGCGTTTTTAACATTAGTGCAGCAGTTGAATATTGAAATTTAGGTGTGTATGTTATAATAATGTCAAGGAAAAAAGTTGGAGGGATGAGCATGATCCCGAGAAAGATCGATCGGCAAACAGCAAGTACAATTAAATCCATGCTTCAAAAGTTGAACGTCAATGATTCACGTGTATTAATTGATTTCGATAAGGAAACAGTGGAATCCCAAGATAGTGATTTGTTCTATCGATGATCTTTTAGAAGCAGCTGGAGCTTTGTCCCCAGAACGCGCTAAGGAGTTTCTTGATGAGGTGATTCAATCACGCGAGGAATGGGATGGATGAGTAAGGGATATTTGTTTGATACGAATATCGCCATTGCGATTTTATGTAACTCTGACATGGATTTCGCGCAAAGCGAACTCAAGGTTCAGAGAGTAAATATTTAAATTTAATATGGATAGGTATTAAAAAGCTTAATCCCGAGTGAATCTCTTCAGATTTTACCGGGGTTAAGTTTTCTTTTGGCGGTTTAATTTGAAAGCGGGACTTCGACAGGTCAGTTCGTTTGATATCCGTTGTTTCGTACATTCGGATTGTGTGAAAATATAACCGATTGGGTTCATTATGAACCGATCTATGAATGACTGCTTAATAGGTAAGACTGAGTAGAACGTCGGACTTTTCGCCTTAAGCGTAATCCACTGAAGCGGGAGCGCCTTAAGGAAAGGCGGCGTTTTTTCAATGCCTAGTAATTTCTCTATCTGCCTGATAGGGGATGACTATAGCGAAGGGTTTTCAAATCGTCTATACTGATAAGATCAATTTACTTCTTAGGGAGTTGTCTAAACGAGCCATGATGAAGAAAGAAATCGCGCATATACGCAAGCAATTTAAGCTGGATCACGATATGCTGACCATTTACGACATTCTCAACGTGTATATCATGAAGGAAAGCAACGAAATCTATCATTGGGAGCGGCAGCCGTTTGCCCTGTTGGACAGAGAGAAGCAGGAGCTGCATATGGGCAATTTCAAGAAGCTGCTGACGGGTGAATTGGATCAGAAGTTGTTCGAGCTGAAGTTTCAGGAGGAAGAAGTGGAGGAGCCGACTCGGGTGCTGCTTCACCAGGCTTTGGTGACAGGTGATCCGGAGGAGTGGCAGGATCTAATGATGCTGTTGGTGGACAAAATGCTGGCGGATGTCAAATATGAGCGGGATACGGTAATCACGTTCGTGCGGGGACAATACTACCAGCCATCCAAGAGCAGAAATATAGAAACCGAGGAGAGCGGGAAGAACGAAGTGTTCGCGCATCCGTTCATTCTGTGCAGTGTGAATTCCACAGAGCAACAGAGGAAAACTCTATTGTTTGATTATGTAGAGAGAGAATTCAAGTACAATGTCAATGTGGACCCTATCATCAAGTTGAGTTCGCCGGAGCAAGGGTTCTTTTATCCCAGCGTGACGGACGGTTATTCCGATGTAAACCGCATTCTGTATTGTACAGGGAGAGCGAATGAACCGAATTCGCATTTCATCGAACAGGTCTTGAATGGCGAAAGATCCGTGACAGCACTGGAGGAGAGAGCCATCTTCGAAGACATCGTGAAGGAAGTGGCGGGCGAACAACTGGACGCGACTACCCTAGCTCATGTATATGAGGAAATCTATCGGGTAATTGAAACCCATGAGGAGATGGAAGAACCTCCGAAGCTGGATTATAAAGATTTGGAGCAAGTGCTGACCGTAAGTGGTGTAGAGAACGTGACGACTGAAAAAGTGGAACGGGCGTTTGAAACGATCGTCGACGATAAGCACTATGAATTGAAGGCGAACAGTGTTATGCCGAAGTTTACGTCAAAATCGATTAAGATTGATACGAAGATCGCCACGATTTCGGTTAGCCCGCAGGATTTAAAATATGTGAGGCAGGTAAATTATCAAGGGAGACGATGTATCCTGATTGAGGTTGACGAAGATGCCGTCATCGAAGGATTTACGCTCAGTACAGAGACGATATAGGAATCGATCGTTTGACCCTGTTGGTGGCGATTGATACGATTCGCCAAAAATGGATATTAAACGTGCACTATCCAGAGTGGCCCAAGGGCCACTCTTTTCTTGGGTATAAATGGTAAGGGGAGGCCGTGGTCCCCTCGTATTTTAGTAGAGCGTAGGGATAGGTGGACATGAAACTGCGTTAATCAACTCGGGGGAAAATCCGTAGAATGTCCAGAATGCACCCGTCCATCGATATCCAGAAACCTCACCATACTCCACACGTGTTGGATAATACCAGAAGCTGTCTCCATTCCATAGCCAGACATAGGTGTATTGAAATACGCAGTCGATGATGTAAGAGACATAAGGCTTCGGCGGGACATAATTGGGGGGAGGGGACAGAGTCTGAGCGATTGATCTTTGAGAGCTCGGCTGAGGTTTAAAGGTCAAATGAATACACTCCTCGTATGGGATTGATTAATTGGCTGATTGGCTGTGCAATCAAAATCTTTATTTCCAGTTCATTGATGTTTCCGTATATGTTATGTAGGTGAACAACCAAATGATTGGGCAATTGCCTAAATCATGACCACCTGTCCAACGGGTGGTTTGCTCTTTGGGGTATAACCCCCTGTTGCCAAACTACGCCTAAAGACGCTAGCCTGACCACAAATCTGTTCAAGCTCAGTGTTATTTGTCACTTTCACTTACCAGTTAAACTGGTTTATTTCTATCTTGCTCTTGTTTGCCATCCAAGACCATTCCTTTCCCAGGGCTTTGATCGAAAATGTGACTCAGAACGTGAACGCAATTTTATAACGAAGCTTATGATCGCTATCTGTGTAAAAGTAACCCTTCTCAAAATGTAACGAAGCTGGGTAACGTTATTTCAGTCTTTACTGCTCCAAACAGAGAATAAACCGCAAATAGAGTGTCTGAGATTCGTTGCTATGAACGTTTTTGTCAAACCCTCTATTTTTTCTGCCTGAGCACGTGGCGCGAGAGCAAAAATGCGAGCGACGGTCGGCACGCTGCTATCCGTGGGTTGGGTACCACATGTTATGCCTTCGTCAAGGAGAGCTTTTGCAAGCTAGAAACGCACGTTCAGTTCTTGGCAAACCTAGTGCAAACGAATCACGCATATTCTCTCCCGAACCTTCGTTTGCTCCCGGGCCTCGTGCTCCGGCGTGAGCTTGTCAAGTGCCTTTC
>NZ_KB907295.1 GCF_000381905.1 Paenibacillus fonticola DSM 21315
TCCTTTGCTATGTAGCTCTGAAATGGTTGGTCTTTCCACTTTCCATTTTAACCTACGAGATGTAGCAATGTGGAGGGCTGTCTTTTGTTTACGTTCATCATAGCTAGACTCTGGTTAACAGACAGCTGCCTCCTACTCAGTACGTGGGTGCTGGCCTTCGCACTCTATGTACGGTCTGCCTGCTAAGGACTGGATGCTCATTTGCCTCCGCACCCTGCGCAAGGTCTGCCCCCGGGGTTCAGCCCAACCCAAATCCAAATAGAACGACACACTTGCACGACCAGCAGCAATAGACGGCGAGCAGAGACATAGAAGGAAACCTTCATGGGACCCCTCATCGTCGAACTAATCCTCTCCGCAGACGGTCTGCTTTTGCATGATGCCTACGGGAGGCATGAGCCAAGTCCGATCCGACGTGCCGAAACTGACCTGGCTGTCACAGAGAGCCGCGACAGTCAGGGAGGTCTTCGAGATATGTGTTTTTTATCAAGCCGGGCGCAAGGGCAATCGAACCCCAACCTCTTAGCTGCCAGCGATGCGCTCACCCACTTATCATCATTTGCTCAGCCTAGAGCGAGCATTTTGAGACTGAATGAAACCCTCTACGAAGATAACCTCTGTAAAAAATCCACCATGATCTGAATGAATCCCTTCCGTTTTTCGAAATGAATATCTGCCCGGACTTTATCGTGATCATTTCATTCCCTTTTAATAAGACTATGGGCCCGTGCAGCATCCTCGTCGCTGTTAGCTGCATACAGTACTACATCTTCCCCCTATCATGTTTCCGCTTTGATATATACGGAAGGAATGTTTATGTTGGACAAAATCTTATCTTGTACGCGCCCTTCAAGCCACGTATCCGCATGGATAACTGAGTCAAATTCCAAATTCTAAATCATAATCGCCCAAGTAAAATATGTCATGAATCCATTGGTAGGGAATAAACCATACAGTATTGCCCTCAGTATTCAAATTTCTTGCCAGTATGCTCAAAACAGGGTCTCCCCATACGTTATCGTTTTCTAGTAGATTCGGTGATTGTTCTTTTATTACACCCATGTTATATTACACATATGAAATATTGGTGATAAGGGGTCTTTCCATGCAAATATTATCAAATGTCGAATTCATGCTCCTGCAAATAATCGCTGAATATCGTCAAGCTTCCGGGTACGATATTAAGAAGTTAGTTGATCAGCGAGGCTACAGAGAATGGACGAATATAGGTACCACTTCGATCTATGCAGGATTGAAGAAACTTAGCGATAAAGGATGGATCGCATCCTTGGAATCCGATGAGAAATCCGGCAAGGGACCATTGCCGACAAGGTTTTCCCTCACTGAAGCTGGTATGCTTAAGCTGCGAAATGAAATTCTTGACAGTCTGTCATCTGCACGGGAACGTGATAATCGCTTCGATCTCGGTTTGGCCGCTTTGCCCTTTATCAGGAAAGAAGAAGCTATCATTGCTTTGCAGAAACGGCTGGATTTCCTTGGTCAAGCCTCGATCCAGATAAGACAAAAGTACGAATCACAAGGCGGCGTTAGCTTGCCGTTGAACGTAAGAGCACTGTTCTTACATCCGATAAGCCTAATCGAGAGTGAGCAAGGGTTCGTTGCCAGTCTAATTAACGAATTGTTGGAGGAGACAAGGGAATATGACCACAGTAATTGAAGATTTCGTTCCTTACCAAGGCGAACATTGCGAAACAACTGCCATCGGCAATTTGCTGCAATATGCGGGTGTCTATTTGTCGGAATCGATGTTGTTCGGACTCGGGCAAGGCCTTGGATTCATATACTGGGATTCGAAAGCAATGGACTTTCCTTTCATCGGGGGAAGGGTAAAACCGGATATATTGACCGCCAACCTCGCCGACCGACTCGGCTTGACCGTCAGATTTCAAGAAACCTCGTCCGTCAATAAAGCGTGGCAGAACGTACGGAATTGCATCGAACATGGAATTCCGGTTGGGCTGAAATTAGATTCCTTTTATTTAGATTATTTTAAGAACAAAGTGCACTTTGCCGGTCACTATGCGGTACTTTACGGTATAGATGAGGAATACGCCTATATGGCGGATACCAGACAACAGGGCGGGCGGGTGAAGACGCGTTTGACAAGCTTGGCCGCGGCCAGAAACGCAAAGGGACCCATGAGTTCCCGGAATCGTTCTTTTACGTTTGAGCCAATTGACGCTTTACCGCCTCTCGTTCCCGCAATACGCGAATCCTTGACCATGAATGCGCATGACTATTTGAACCCGCCTATTCGTAATATAGGCAATAAAGGCATTGTTAAAATGAGCGATGAAATCTTGAAGTGGCCTTCCCGCAGCAACAATCTCGATCATGATTTATGTTTGACTGCGTTGCTAATGGAGCGTGCGGGAACCGGCGGTGCTTTGTTTCGGAATCTGTATCGGGATTACTTGAAAGAATGCGCTGATCGGTTGGAAGACCCCAGGATTGAACAAGCCCACCATTTATTTACGGAAATCGCACCAATGTGGGTCAGTGTCTCTGCATTGATCGATCGTGCGGGAAGAACAGGCGATCACAAAGAGCTCGTGCAAGCATCAAAGCTTTTACTCGAGATTGCGGATAAAGAACGCACAGCTATGGAGTTATTGTTGTAAGGGATTTACACTTGCAACGAACGAAAGCATTATTTTCGGCGCGCATTCATAATCAAAAGGACAATATACCATTTGCCGATACCATGGATGTCCTTCAACTCACACCAAGGTTCGCCTTCCCCCGCCATCATACAAAAAAACCGATCCAAGAGGATCGGTTTCAGGCTGTCGACAAAGTCCATTGTCGACAGTCTGAAAACACGCCACTTTTTTGGCGTGTTTTGTCATTTATTATAGTAGATCCAAGAGGGATCGAATCCCTATCCTCATCGTTGTCAGTTACACTCCCCCAACTGAATTTTAGTGTGCGGATTCTTACTTGTACTGACATTGATATAATGCTCTCCCCATACGCTTAGTTGGTCTAATATCGGCTTCAGTGATTTTCCGAGTACACTCATTTCGTAAACAACTTTCGGCGGAACCTGGTTATAAATCGTCCGGTTAATGATTCCGGCCTCCTCCAATTCCCGAAGCTGCTGCGTCAGCATTTTTTGGGATAGATTGGGAATCTCCTTTTTGAACTGGCTCGGTCTCATTGGCCCGCAATTTAGATAGCACAGGATCAATAGCTTCCATTTCCCCCCTATTACATCCAATGTCGCTTCTGCAGGGATATTATAGAACTGAATCGACTGATTTCCCATAGATATGCACCCTCTAAATCGTGTTTTAGTTACTTATCCGTATCTATAGCACTTTTCGGTTCCATAAGAACAAAAAAGTGCGTTCTTCCTATATTTAACAATATCATACATAATGCAATTGTAACATATCGAAAAAGGAAGGAGACAAAATGTGAACGTTTTAACTGTTGTATCACACCCAAGGCTGCAATCACTTACGTTTACTGTTGCAGACAGATTTACTCAAGGCCTCATTGATGCAGGTCATCAGACAGAGATTCTGGACTTGCACCGCAGCGGATTTAATCCTGTACTGTGGGAAACAGATGAACCTGACTGGTCATCTAATCAGAAGAACTATTCAATTGAAGTAGAAGCTGAAATGGAACGCATGCGGAAACATGATGCTCTTGCCTATATCTTTCCCGTATGGTGGTACAATTTGCCCGCTATGCTCAAGGGGTATATTGATCGGGTATGGAATAACGGTTTTGCGTATGGCTCCAATAAACTGCACCATCAACAGGTGTTGTGGATTGGTCTCGCAGCCGATTCGAAAGAAAGCATGGCAAAGAGACAATATGATACTATGATGAACCATCAATTGAACGTCGCCATAGCTGGTTACTGCGGGATTGAAAACAGCAGGGTCGAAATTTTGTACAACACCTTGGGTACAAACACGGAAGTACATGAACAGTTGCTTATGCAAGCATACGAGCTCGGATTCAATTATGATCATGCACAGGTAAGGGCGAAATAATGGTAACTCAGGCCACCTCGATGTATTGCCACACGAAATCGCGCTATTTAAGGGGATCTGTGCGCTGGCGAACTAGGAGGGTTCCATCCCATAACATCTATTATCGTAATTATTGTTACTTTCTGGGCTGTTATGGAATAAAATGGGAACATAGGTTCCCACCACACTTTATAGCCTGGAGGTTCCCGATATGATTAGTTTAGGCAAACAAACGATTCATCGGTATAAAGAATTTATAGAATGGTCGGATACATTATATGAATTGGACGATAACATTTGGTTAACTCCAATCGCTGAAGGGAAGGCAACAGTCGCGGAAATTGTTTCGCATCTTATGAATTGGGATAATTACCTCATCAATACGATTATCCCTGCGATTAAAAATGGCGAAGGAATGATCTTTCCAAATTTCGATTCGTTCAATCAACAAGCTTATGAATATGCCTGTTCAGGTATTTCTAAAAATAGGTTGCTCGACGAATTCAACCAAACCTGTCTTCAATTGGTTGAGATCATGCTAACTGAGCCGGATGTCGCCACTAAAAATGTAACCGCAAACGGCGTAGAAAATTGTCCACATACAGGCACTCCCTACTCCTTGCTTTACATCATCCACGAATTTATAGTACATGACATTCATCATAAGAACCAAATTCTATCCATAATCTAACCGTCCCCTTGTGGGGTTGCTTTCTTCATCTTCAACATGCTCTAAATTGCTGAACAGTCGTAATGTTCGCCCCTTGTTGCGGCTATTACATTGAAGAATGAAATAAAAAATACTTTTGAAGAAGCTATTAACAACTATACACAAAATAAAGGATCTGCAAGACTATAATAATGAGATGGTTCACTATACTATCATTGTATAACAAAACCCGCCAAACACCTGGGAATTTTGTGTTTAGCGGGTTCTTTAGTTATAACATAAGTTGCCCTATCTCGATATCCATTAGAACGTACTGAGCCTTAACTTATAAAAATATTGCACAACCGGATGCTCCAGCTTGATTTTTTCGGACATGTTTAAAATTCGCTTTTTCCCGACTCGCCTGTCCACCAATGCCAAGATATTCAACAATATATCCTTGCTTTCGATGCTCTCCTCAATAGACGTGGACAAAAATTGATTAGCTACAGCTATAAAATTGGACTTACTAAGTGAGGATTGTGCTGCCATAAGCTCTTTTGCCAATTCGGATATTTTTCTGCCTCGCGCAATGACGACTAAACGATCTTCCGGAATCTTGCCATGACTATCATTTCTGACAGCTTCTATTTGTTCATGGCTGATCGGAATATCGATACTCGCATCATTTTTAATGTCCTGCTCCGATTGATACCATTTGATTAAGGTAGTCGTATCGTTCATATTCAGTATATTTTTCTTATTAACCGCGATATAACAAATCCCTGCTTTATCGGGCAAATAACGATAACCAGTTGCACGGTATTCCACTTTTCCTTGTAACGAAGGACTGAGAAAACTCTCTAATTGCTGCTTCAATTTGCTCCAGGACATGATATTCTCCTATGTTTGATTTTTATGTTTGATCAAGAATTGTCAGAAATTATACTTACTTGCTTTGAGCGAGTCTACAAAGTTAGAAGAAAACTCGGACATCTCTGTTACCGTAGCTTCAGACTACCGGACTGTTTTCTATTCATTCTCGCACCCAGTATGATCAGGGCGACATAGATTACGATGGCAATCGAATCTATAATTGTATCCGCAAGCGCCGAAACGTCAAGCAATGCCGTTACGCCAAGTATGACCATCAAGCGGACGATCAAGATCGCTACGATCATCCTTTCGAATATCCTTGTAAAGCTCACGGACGAATTCTGCCAACTGCTGGTCGCTTTCCTTATTAAAGTCTCTTAACGTTTCGGCTGTTATATTGAGCAGCCGGCTGACCCTTTCCAGATGGTCAATCTTCTTGCGCGTATCTGCATTTTTAGCCTCGAGGAACGCCGCAACCTCTTCGCAGTAAGCAGGATCGATATTTTCCGTCTTGCCGAAACTAAATTTCCCCCTGATTTCGTCAAGAGAAAGGTCAGCATACTGCATGATCTGAATATTCATCAAGTTTATGAGATCGTCCTTCGAATACCTGCGGTACCGATTGTCTTCCCGGAACGGCGAGACGATCCCAGTCCGGTCATAATATCGAAGCGTATCCTTGGAAATCCAAGCATCTGTGAAACCTCTTGTATAGAATAAAGTTTTTCCATGAATTCAGAATAGCATTTGAGTTGACCCCAATGTCAAGTCGCTTTTGACTTTTTTCTCAATACATATGCGCCAACGTGGGGATGATGTCCGAATCTTTGATTGAATATCCTGACCTCTTCACGGCTAGCGATGCATCTCCCAAGATGGATAGTTTCACTGCTCCAAAAACCACAGTCCAGTCAATCGGCAATTTATATTGAACCAGAAATAAAAAAGTCCACGATGATACGTGAACTTATATTGCGTCTCATATTTTTAAGTAGATAAGCCCTTAACGCACAACATCGTCCTCTAAGTTTCTCCATAGGTGATGGGCTTCCCTAGCAATATGTTCCAACAAGTCGGGCGGGGAAGTCGTTGCAGCCGCACATTCTTTAATTAAAGCATCCAATTCCAATTTAAACGCTTCTAGTTCCTTAGCTTCTTTAATGATGGTTTGGTTGAAGGCATTTAATATGGGTGACTTGTCATGGCGTGGGCGGCGAAACATGGTTTGATGAGCAGTTGCTTGCATGAGTAATCGTTCAAATTTTTGCATCATATTTGTCACTTTAAAATTCAGGTCGTAATTAGATATATCTAAATAGTGTCGTATATAACCAAGATGATCCGCCATTTGTCTCAACCAAAAGACGTTTTCATGAATGGTTGCGTCAGCGGGTGAAACTTGGGCGCCGCTCTCGATTAATTGAAATACTCTTTGCGACTCCTCCGCCTCACGCACCATATGATCAAGCAAAGATACCGGAGTAGAAATTATTATATTACAGTTCAAAGACCGATCCATTGTGTGAGTTAATAAACTATGGAATTCGTGGGTAACGTGCTGTGCCTCATGCAATAAACTGCCGATTTCGGCATTTTTTGATTCCGCTTTTTTCCAAACTTCCCCCAAGCGCTGAATCATATGCTGGTTCGCACGGGCCAATTCTAATTCATAATGGCTAATTTCGCGATCCAAAAATCGTCCGTGGTCATAATCATTGCGCAACCAAAAAGCAAGAATCCCGTAAACATCTCTCTCGTAATTATCTGTATAGGGCATAGTACACCTCATCTTTAAAGTTATATCCACCTGTTATTTGTTACTTGATGATCAATGTATGTGGATGCACTTGTCTGGGTTCTTGCCTACACGATGAAGTGACCTATAAAAAAAAGCAGAACAGGCTGCTCCATATGGAACATCCTCTTAGTTATTGAGCCAAAGGCGCGCGATCTAAAACCCTGGAGTTCGGCCCAAGCGAACTCCAGACAATCGAGTAGGAGGGAGTGACTAACCCCCGTCCTCTCACACCACCGTACATGCGGGTCCGCATACGGCGGTTCCAAAAGGTTAACAAAGTTCCAGGTAACGAGAAAGTAAACTTTTCAGCCCTTTTGCTTCCCAATAGGAGGTCGGGAGGGCGTTATTAGTGTTACGGGACATTTCCCAAGCACCGCGACGAGAGTTTGCCATGACATGGCAGGCCCACTCCGGAACACCAAGTGCCCTCAGTTCACGGATTCGGGTTCGTACCCGTCTCCACTGTTTCCATAGGCACATGCGGAGTCTCCTGCGAATCCACTGGTGGAATCTTTCACAGTGACCCAGCTAGCGCTTTGCAACACGTGGAACGACAAAGTGGAACGCCCGCTCCCGTAAAGAGCAAGCGTTCCGCTTTAATGACTTCATTTATTTAGAATTGGTAATTCTCCAAGCAGATTTTTCAAATTGATTGCATCCCACGGCATATGTTCCGTTATACCTAATCCAACGACATCGGCCTCTTCAGATAGTTCTTGAAGCAAATAAAGCAGTTGAGGCAATTGCATGGTTCCAGCGGCAGAAAAATCATAAGGCGTTGCAGGGTTGGCGAATAATAACGAACGAAATGCCTTCGGGTCAAGTACATCTAAATCAAGATGAATAGCCAGATGCTTAATACCGTGTTCATTAATCCATTCTTTTACAGATTCAGTACTGTTCATTAACTCTTGGGTTCCGGCAGTTTTAATACCCAGTCTTTGAATGATTTCAACATCTTGTTCTGTAGGAGAATTTAGTCCCGCGATAAAGACATGTTCAGGTCTAAGAGGGATATTCACATGTTTTGCGAACTCTTCATCTCCTTCTCCCAGTAGATTCCCGAGCGGTAATGTATGTCCATAGTCATACACTACTATTCTAGTCAAATCGGTGTGAGCATCGATCCAAATTAATCCCAATTCCCCACCGTACCGTTCATTCAGATAGGCAACCGGAGCTTGTTCAACTAAGCAATCACCGCCAAACATGACAATGCGATCCGGCTTATGAGCTTTAAGTATATACTGAGCAGCCTCTAATTGTGCAATGAGGTATTTTCTCCCATACGTACCATTTTCGTTAACAAGCGGCGTTCCATCATAAGCATGAACTGGAACTTTAATAAGAGGTTGATCATTGTCCGGAGCCAGCCAAGCCAGCAATTCGGCTCCAAAAGCATAGTTAGGGTTATTTCCTCCTTGCCATTGCGGCATTAGAAGACGGATTGTCTTGTCGGTCATTTCTTCTCTCCTTTACTTCAAAGTAAGATAAATATAGACTGAAAACAAATTATTAAGTAGTACGCACTATTTTGATAGGTACTATCCGAAAGGATAGTGTAAACATGAGCGTGGACTGTAAGGAAGCATCAACCTTAAATATCAAGGATAGACCTATCACTCACTCCAAAGAAGCTGCCGTTTCGAGGGAGTGTTCCAAACTTGGACAAAGCAGTTATAATGTCTTTTCAAATAACTGCGAGCATTTTGTAAATTGGTCTAAATATGGAGGATATATCTGTGAATAATGCCGATTATCGTGGACATCTTTGCGATCTCCTCCAGAGTGTGACTGGAGATAAATACAGTCACCCCATGCTGCTCGGCAAGATTTTTAAGCGGTTCACGGATTTCCACAATTCCTTCCGGTTCCAGCGCATTCGTCGGTTCGTCTAAGATCAGAATTTCCGGGTTGTGGATGAGCGCTTTGGCCAGACCGAGTTTCTGCATATTCCCTAACGATAAATCCTTGGCTTTGGTATATCCGCATAGGAGACCAACTTGAACTTCTCCATCACAGCGTTCACGACTCCTGGATCAGCAATTCCGCGCTGCTTTGCGAAAAATTCTAGATTTTCTAATAAGATTGATATCCTCCTGTGTTAACCGCTTCTTTTTTGTGCCCAACACTGTCTTCACTGCATTCTCAAACCCTTTGTCAACGAAATCAATAATTCCCATGAAAACAGCTCTCTCAAATAGGGTTCGAAAATAAATCTGTGGAAGCGATCAATCTCTTGGTGATAGAGGGCAAAACTCGAGCTTAAGGAAGTAGGTACCACTTAGGAAGCACAACAAAAAAACGTAAGTACCGATTTAACGGTGACCTACGTCTTGTTTGGACTAACTCTATGCTAATAAAAAAATGAGATCTCTGACATTCCATAGGCAAAGTATGGTGGAGCCTAGGGGGATACTCCAATCTCAACCCAACTTGCTCACGATGATCATTCAACGAGGACAACCCTAGCAGTAGATTGCAATGCCGTGCTCGTCCGCCTCCGGATCCCTGCGCGCGGTCTGAACCCCGGGGTTCGCTTTCCCCCGCCATCATACAGAAAAACCGATCCAAGAGGATCGGCTTGTTTACATGTATGGAGCCTAGGGGGATACTCCAATCTCCACCCAACTTGCTCACGATGATCATTCAACGAAGACAACCTTAGCGGTAGATTGCAATGCCGTGCTCGTCCGCCTCCGGATCCCTGCGCGCGGTCTGAACCCCGGGGTTCGCTTTCCCCCGCCATCATACAAAAAAGCCGATCCAGAGGATCGGCTTTTTACATGTATGGAGTCTAGGGGGATCGAACCCCTGACCTCTTCGCTGCCAGCGAAGCGCTCTCCCAGCTGAGCTAAGACCCCGTAGTTATCATTTAAATTGCCTTATCTTTCGGTAACATAACTTTGGATAGCTTGGGTAGTCTAGATAACATACTCACCCTGCCCAGACTATCTCCCAGAAGCGACTATTTTATTGTATTAAATTGCTTACTAAATGTCAACCTCTTTTACTTTAATTTTTTCCCTATCGAATAATGATGATTTATAAGCCTTACCTCTCATGCCTTAAGTAGGCCCAGCGCGCCCTCTTACTTTTTATCTCGTTCCAAAGTAATGAAAGCTAGTTGTCTACCACAAAAGAAAAATAATTACATTTTCATAGGGATATATGCTCTTGGTGGGATTAATATTATTCCTTTTTAAAATCATAATGAACATATACTCAAATCAGTCACAATTAACAAACACACATCTGGTTAACTCATAAATAACATATTTAGAAATTGAGAGGAGTTGGAGCACTTGTTGAAAGCTTTTATCCGCAGTACGAGCATTATCTTTACCATGTTGGCAGTCCTATTGTCTGGTTTTGGTATTCCAGGATTATCTCATCACAGCTTAGCAGCTACAGATCCAGCATCAGCTTCAGCCACAGATTCAACATCAGCTTCATCTACAGCCGCTTTGACCTCTGATCCAGTGCCGTCTGTCAGCGAATGGTCAAGGGAATTTGGGAATCAATCCGCAGGCAATGGCGTGATCGCCACTTCGGATGGCGGTTACCTATTATTAGGCAATACTGACGAAATTGGACAATCGGGTTACACTGACACCCTCGCCTATATCGTAAAAACAAATTCAGAGGGCGTACCGGAGTGGGAGACGAAAATAAACTACTCCTCCAATGACTCTGCAAAAAATGCAGTGGAGACGAGGGATGGCGGTTTTTTGGTGATCGGTTCGATAACCGATTACAGCGAAAAACCGTACAGCGTCGTATACTTAGTCAAATTGGACGCAAACGGTAATATCCAGTGGGAAAGTACGTATGACGATCCATCAACTTACAACAATGCACTTTCCGTCATTGAAGCTGACAATGGCGAATATGTCATCGCCGGATTCGGAGCGAACAGCGCCGGGATTTACACCGCCTTTGCCTTGAGAACAGATATCTATGGAAACCAGCTGTGGTACAACAAATACAGGTTTGGGAATGATCAAGTATTTTATGATATTACACCTGCAGTTGATGGCGGTTTTATTGCTGTAGGCAGCATTACTAGACAGGATCATGAACCAGCGGACATTCAAAATGCCCTGCTCATCGTCAAACTGAACGAGCAAGGAAATATCGAATGGACGAAGCAATATCAAGATACCAATGCAAGCATCCTGGCGTATGCCATTATCCCAGCCAAAGACGAAGGTTACCTGATCGGCAACCGTAAAAACAGCTCCGGTCAATCTAAGTACATTCTGACCAAAATAGACGTAAACGGCAGCATACTTTGGGAAAAGAACTATCCAGCGAAAACCGAGGCTGGCACTAAATCATTTAACCAGCTAGTTTCTACCGAAGATGGCTACGCTCTGATAGGATCAAACGTTAAGGGAACCTATCCAAATCAAATCAGACAATACGATGTGCTTACGGTCGATGATGATGGACAAGTGCTGGGTGACTATTTGTATGAGGAAACAGCACTTAGCAGCTTTGGCAATGGGGCGGCAGCCTTGGATGGAGGATTTATCGTTACAGGTACGATCAAGCTCGGTGACAGCTATAGAGCTCATTTAAGCAAACTGCCGAAGCCCGCGAAGGATTCGCCCCCTGCAGAGCCGATCCTGACCATGATTGCTTTTACAGACAATGAGAAAAAGATTCCCGCAGGCAGCAGTGTGTCAACCGTTATTCAGGCCGTCTATTCCGACGGTTCTGTCAACGATCTGTCTAACGCAGCACAGTACCGTATCGAGGACCCCTCCATCGCCGAGGTAGACAGTTCGGGCAATGTTACAGGAATTTCACCAGGCAATACCCGGCTGCTAGCCAGCTATGAAGGGCTTGAAGCTGCATTGCAAATCTCCGTACTCCCCAAGGAACATAATGGAACCGAACCGGAAACGGCCAGCTTCTATTTAGATTCCACTGAATATTCGCTTTCGGTTGGGGAAAGGCTCGATACAAGAGCTTTCATCTACGATGAAGCGACTTCTCAAACATTTGATATTACACACCTGGTAACGTTCTGGAGCGATAATCCGGAAATCGCCGATTATGATGAGGAAGGCAACCTTGTTGGCCACAAAGCCGGAATAATTAATGTATATGCCTCCTACAATGGGGACACCAAAACTGCTTCGGTTCAAATCGTGCGCTCATTTATCCCGTGAGGACTTGAATTTTTTTATTAAAAATATCTTGATTCCCTCGCAGCGTTGTAGTAAACTAACGTCAATATTCAAATACGTTGAAGAGGAATAGTAGGATTGACGCAAGCGCCCAGAGAGCTGTTGGCCGGTGCAAAACAGCCGCAAGCCAAATCCGAACTCACCTTGAAGTAGCTCGCTGAAATTGTATTAAAGTAGGTGGAGCCGGAGCCTAACCGTTACAGTGGGAGGATATAAGGCCGTATCTCATTCGAGACGCAGCCCGTATCCGGCAGAGTGCATACCTTTCGGTATGAATCAGAGTGGTACCGCGTAAGCTGACAAACAGCCTTTCGTCTCTAATGTTTATGGAGATGGAAGGCTTTTTTATACTCCAAACACAAATAAGTAGTAAATTAAGGAAGATCCAATCCGAGGGAAAGGTGGTCATTTTCATGAAAAATGCAGAAAAATACACAAGAGGTTATTTTATGCCTCCGCAAACGAGCCTGAAATGGACGCAGAAGGAGTATATTACTGAAGCTCCTACCTGGTGCAGCGTCGATCTGCGCGACGGAAACCAAGCCCTCGTCGTACCGATGAACCTGGAAGAGAAGTTGGAGTTTTTTCAATTCCTGGTGAAGCTCGGATTTAAGGAAATCGAAGTTGGTTTCCCTGCAGCCTCTGAGACGGAGTATGCTTTCCTGCGTACGCTGATCGAGCAAGATCTCATTCCCGACGATGTGACGATTCAGGTGCTTACCCAGTCCAGAGAGCACATTATCCAGAAGACGTTTGAATCGCTCAAGGGCACGAAGCAGGCGGTAGTGCACCTATACAACTCTACCTCCGTAGCGCAGCGCGAGCAGGTTTTCCGGAAATCCAAGCAGGAGATTATCGATATCGCGGTGAACGGAGCCGAGCTTCTGAAAAAATATGCGGCAGAAACCGAAGGCAACTTCAAATTCCAGTACTCGCCGGAGAGCTTCACCGGCACCGAGGTCGACTTCTCGCTGGAAATTTGCAATGCCGTGCTCGACGTATGGCAGCCGACCGCAGACAACAAGGTTATCATTAACCTGCCAGCCACGGTCTCCATGTCGATGTCGCACGTCTATGCCAGCCAAATCGAATACATGAGCGATCATATGAAATACCGGGAAAACGTCATCCTCTCCCTGCATCCTCACAATGACCGGGGGACCGGTATTGCCGATACGGAGCTGGCCTTGCTTGCTGGCGGCCAGCGTGTCGAAGGCACGCTATTCGGCAACGGAGAGCGGACGGGGAATGTGGACATTGTTACTTTGGCCTTGAACATGTACTCCCACGGCGTCGATCCGAAGCTCAATTTCGGGAACATTCTGGAAATCATCGAAGTTTATGAGCGTATGACCAAAATGAAAGTGAACGAAAGACAGCCATACGCCGGCAAACTTGTATTCGCCGCCTTCTCCGGCTCGCACCAAGATGCCATCGCCAAAGGCATGAAGTGGCGTGAGGAGCATGATTGCGAGCATTGGACCGTTCCTTATCTGCCGATCGATCCGAAGGATATCGGCCGCGAATACGAGGGCGACGTTATCCGCATTAACAGTCAATCCGGCAAGGGCGGCATCGGCTACCTGCTCGAGCAGCATTACGGCCTGGATCTTCCGCCAAAAATGCGCGAGGATTTCGGCTACCGGGTCAAGAACGTCTCAGACCGGCTTGCCAAGGAACTGGTGGCGAATGAAATTTACGATATTTTCAAAGAGGTCTACGTCAATATTCAATCACCTGTTGAGTTTATCAACTATCGCTTCACGCATCATGACGATTACGAGACAACCATTACAGTTAAAGTGAGCGATGAAACTCAAGAGCTTAAGGGCGTCGGTAACGGCCGCTTGGATGCGATCAGCAATGCCCTGCAATCGAAGCTCGGCGTCAGCTACAGCAATTTAATCTACAAGGAGCATGCGCTTGAAGTGGGCTCCAGCTCCCAAGCCGTATCCTATGTCGGCATTACAGCTCCCGACGGCAAAGTCCATTGGGGCTGCGGCATCGACGTCGATATTATGACCTCCTCGGTCAAAGCGCTGTTCAGCGCTGTGAACAATATGACTCAGGAGCAAAACGAACAGCCCGCTGCCAAAGAGGCCGCCATCAAAAAATAACCAAACAACCATGCTTCCCCAAGGGGAGCATGGTTGTTTCATCTTCAACAATCCATCCTACTTGGCTCAAATCCATCCTGTTTGGCCCAATTCTATCCTGCTTGGCTCGAATCTATCCCGTTTGGCTCAATTCTAACCTGCTTGGCTCGAATCTATCCCGTTTGGCTCAATTCTAACCTGCTTGGCTCGAATCTGTCCTGTATTCGCTGGAAACTGCTAGGTTCGTAGATCGTCTTCGCCAAGTGATCGCCGGGAGCAAGTTGAAGCGGGATTGCAATCCCCCCTGGGTAACAATGAATTATTAACCGTTGCCTTTTGCATATTGCTTGGGAGATTTGCCTACCGCTGCTTTGAAATCTTTACTAAAGTGGGCTTGGTCGAAATAGCCGAGATCCATCGCCAATTGAGTCAAGTCAACTCCACGTTCGATTAACTCGATTGCCTCATGCATTCGATAGCGCCGAATGACCCATTTAGGGCTCACACCTATATACTGATTGAACCAACGTTGCAATGTCCTCTTGGTTATGCTGAACTGATCGACTAATTGTTCGACTTTGGTGATGCCAGCATTATAAACGATCTCATCCACCACTCCATTAAGCAAGTCAACCGTTTTATCAGGTTCAGGCATACTTTTTCGTAATAATTGTTCGACGATTATAATCTTCTCTTCTTTATTGTTAAGAGAAAACAGTTCCTCTTCAAAGGTGTTAACATCTAGGGTAAAGTAGTCTGAAATATTGACCACTTTATCGGTAAGTGTAGCAACAGGCGCTTGAAAATAACAATGAAAAGCCCCAGGCCTGAAAAGAATACCAACAATCTGTCCTTCCCCTTGCAGAACATTTACAGATCTTCGGCTTTCTATGCCGCGTATATACGAATGTCCACGCTGGAAAACCACGTTTACTCCCGGATGTTGCAAAACTTCTTGGGAATAAGAGGGCTGCCCTCGTAAATCCCAGTCGACAAGCCAATAATGCTGAATGAAAAATTGGAGATCCTTAGACGGAGCGTGGCGGGAAATTGAAAACTTATTTTTACCTGTTTCATAGTTTAAAATTCCCATATTCGGATTGCGATTGTTGTTCACTTGGTTCACCCCCTAACCCGAAAATCGATATTATTCATAGGTTGGCGCGATTTTACAATAATTAATGTAGGAAATATATTATGATTTCACTATAAACTACTATTGTTCTTAACAGACGAAGTAAAATTCATTAAACGAGCAGAAAATATTACTTTATAGTGGGAGGAACTAATCATGAAATTGGAGTATGTATTTTATATCGGCACAAATCCTGAGCAAGTGTGGGATGTTTTGGTCAATCCGGAGAAATCATTTAAAGCATTCATGGGCGGAGTTATCCAATCAACATTTCAGGTAGGCGACGACATTCAATTTGTAGGGCCGGGCGCTGATGGAGATGAAACTGTACAAATTTATGGCAAACTGCTTCAATTTGAACCGAACCGAATTTTGAGCTACACGGATCATCCCGGCCCTTCTCACTTCGCCGAACATGCTCAGATGGAAAGCCGGGTTACTTTATCTTTGGAAGCAGTAGGGGGATGTACGAAGCTGCATCTTATTAACGATCAATGGACAGAGAACAATCCTCTTTTCAGTAAAACAGATCAGTACTGGCCGATGATACTAAGTAACATTAAGACAATTGCGGAAACTGGAAAATCTTTAGATTTCGGTTTCTAGCCAATTGTTGGGGCTGCGGAAGTAACAATGGCGGGAAGGCACATAACTCCATCGAAAAAATCATACTCCATAACTGACTGCGGAAGCAACAATGGCAGGAGGGCACTATACTGGCAGTGTGGAGGCCAGAAGTGACTCCATAAATGCAAAGGGTGACTCCATAAATGCAAAAAGTCCGACCTTTTCAGGTCGGTTTTTTGTATTTACCGGGCAGTTGGAGAGGAGAACCCGAAGGGTTCGCCCGCACATAAGGAGCGAAGGCGGGAGAGCGCGGCACATACTCTGTAGGAGACACCCGACTCTTGTTTGATTTGATTCTAGCTATGATAAACGTAAACAAAAGACAGCCCTCCACATTGCTACATCTCGTAGGTTAAAATGGAAAGTGGAAAGACCAACCATTTCAGAGCTACATAGCAAAGGAGAGCTGATACTATGCAGTCTATCACAAAATTCGTCGGTTTAGATGTATCCAAAGAAAAAATTTCGGTGGCCATTGCGGATTCAACCGGGGAAGCCCCTCGCTATTACGGGAGCATTCCACATTCGGCGGCGGCACTTCGTAAACTCATCAAAGAACTGGGGCCAGCCGATCCCCTTTCG
>NZ_KB907296.1 GCF_000381905.1 Paenibacillus fonticola DSM 21315
CCCAGTTCTTTGATGAGTTTACGAAGTGCCGCCGCCGAATGTGGAATGCTCCCGTAATAGCGAGGGGCTTCCCCGGTTGAATCCGCAATGGCCACCGAAATTTTTTCTTTGGATACATCTAAACCGACGAATTTTGTGATAGACTGCATAGTATCAGCTCTCCTTTGCTATGTAGCTCTGAAATGGTTGGTCTTTCCACTTTCCATTTTAACCTACGAGATGTAGCAATGTGGAGGGCTGTCTGTTTATCGTTCATCATAGCTAGAATTACACAACAGTCGGTAATAGCTAAATCCAATCTTTGTAAGGAATAACATCCTCCAAAACCGAAGTTAACGACGTGGTTTTCCAGCGTGACTGCCTGGCCATTCGTAAATACTTAATATAGGATGCAGAAATCTGTAAATGTTCTGCAGGGTGAAGGACAATATAGGCGTTATTTTCAGGCCTGGGACTTTCACTGTAATTTTCATTTTCGGGTAATTAAATCATGACCACCCGTCCTGCTAACAGCATCTGTACATGATCCGGCATCATATGACCTTCCAGAATTTCTACGCCCTTGTACTTGCATAACCGTTTAAAGATTTCAATGAAGTCTTTTTTCACTTAATTAGATCTCTTTCCATCTATACTTCGGGGTGAACACAATATGGTATTTGCACATCCGCTTTGTGTGAGCTAAGCTAGCTATAGCTCTTGTTTGCCATCCAAGATTCCTTCCCTTGAGCTTGAACATCTCAGTTGTATTGGAATGTCTTGTTGGTGAAACCCTCGATCCCTCCACCCGCATAATGGGTCGTTTTTTATTTCCCGCGTTTCACGCACTCAACTGGCTAAAGCCAAAAAAGCAGAGCGAATAGGATCATTCGCCCTGCCTCTGCTTTATATCCTGAAGCTCCAGAAGCTTAGTTCATAATTTTAATGATCTCATCCTTGATGGATTCGGATCGTGTGCCAAAGACAACCTGTACCGCTCCCTGACCGAGCCGCATAACACCTGAGGCGCCAAGCTGCTTTAACGCATTGTCATTTACCGCTTTGTCATCTTTTAAGATGAGGCGCAGACGCGTAATGCAAGCATCTATGGAAACAATATTGTCCGCACCGCCGATTTGCGCAAGAATTTGGGCCGGAAGGCTGCTGGTACTATGTCCAGATGAATAATTAACGTCGGCCCCAGCATCCTCGGCGTCCGCTTCCACCTCGTCTTCCCGTCCCGGCGTCTTCAGATTCAATTTCACGATCAGAAATCTGAACAATACGTAGTAAACAAGCGCGAAGGCAAGCCCGACCGGGATGAGCAGCAGCGGCTTTGTCGATATTTGGAAGTTGATCGCGTAATCAATAAACCCTGCGGAGAACCCGAAGCCGAGCTTCATGCCGAGCGCATAAGTAACATAAGCAGCGACGCCGCTTAACACCGCATGGACGACATACAGCACAGGAGCAACGAACATGAAAGCAAACTCCAGCGGTTCGGTTATCCCCGTCAAAAAGGAAGCAAACGCCGCACCGATGAAAATGGAACCTATAGTTTTGCGTCTTTCCGGCTTTGCCGTGTGAATTATAGCGAAGGCTGCTGCCGGAAGACCAAACATCATAATCGGGAAGAAACCGGTCATAAACATTCCTGCGGAAGGATCACCCGCAAAAAATCTGTGCAGGTCACCGTTAGAAACAACCCCGACTGCATCCGTGAAGCTTCCGATTTGAAACCAGACAATCGCATTAATAATGTGATGGAGACCAAAAGGAATCAGAAGGCGATTTGCGACAATATGAATGGCCGAGCCAATTCCGCCAAGACTGGTGACCCAGTTCCCAAATACATCTAGCGCCTGCTGCACCGGCCCCCATATTAAACCGAAGATTAAGCCCACAACTACCATCGTGAACGCGGTAATCATAGGTACAAACCGTTTTCCGCCGAAGAAGCCTAACCAATCCGGCAGCTTGATATTGTAAAACCGGTTATAGAGATATGCCGCAATGGAACCTACGATAATTCCGCCAAGCACCCCCATGTTCAGTTTCGTATCTTCCCCCATTAAACCTGAAAATACGCCAGGAACCACTTCAAGAACTCTTAGCAAAATAATATAGCCGATAACTGCCGATAGCGCCGCAACCGCATCGCCCGCAAGGCCAATAGCTACACCAACTGCGAAAATTAAACCGAGATTATCGAATATTGTAGTGCCGCCTGCATCCAGAAAAGGGGCCACATAACTGTTTAAAAAACCGCCAACCCCTTGCCCCATATGAAAGTCTTTGATGTAATCAATGTTGCCAAAACGCATGAGAATGGCTGCCGCCGGTAATGTCGCCACCGGCAGCATAAGTGATTTCCCGATTTTTTGCAGGAAAGCAAGCATTGAACAATCATCCTCTCATCATTATTTTAATCATTTTATTTTGAAACCGCTTACAAAACGACTGATTTTCTTGAGCAAACAAGCTCGGTGACGCTTCATGCTGTTTGTCATTGTATAAGCGTTTGTTTCCTTATTAGCGTTTGCCATTCATTAGGATCATATGAGAATCATACCAGGTTCATATCAGGATTATATCATGATTTATCAGTACATCAGGACATATGAGGTTCAAATCAGGATCATTTGAGGATTATATCAGTATATCGACATATCAGATGCAAATCAGGGTCATTTCAGGATATATCAGTACATCGACATATCAGATACAAATCAGGGTCATTTCAGAATTTTATCAGTACATCAACATATCAGTTTCACATCTGGGGCATTTCAGGATCATATCCCGTGGTGGTTGAAAACTTTGTCTGCACGCCTGCAAGGCACGAAAAAGAGCCAAGAAAATAAACCTAACATAGGTCCACCCTCCTGGCTCATGCCCATTAATACAACGGTAACACGCCAATATTCAAATCTGTTTTGATTATAGCGGAGTAAAATTATTCCGTCAATAGAAAAAATAACCGTTATTTCAAGCGTACATTTTTCGGTCGTACGTTTCTTGTAGCTATCGCTTCAAACGGATCATCCGGCCAGTAATGCTTCGGGTAGCGCCCTTTCAAATCTTTTTTCACTTCAAAATACGTACGCTCCCAAAAGCTTCGTAAATCCCTAGTCACCTGGACTGGCCGCCCTGCGGGAGACAGCAAATGCAGAGTAACCCCCACCGCTCCATATCCGATGCGCGGAGCCTCCAGCATCCCGAACAGCTCCTGCAGCCGAACCGCGGCATAAGGCGCTTCCGCCCCGTCATAGTGAATTCTGATTTTTGAACCGCTGGGCACGGATAAATGGGTGGGCGCTTCTTTCTGCAGCTCTTGCTTTAATTCCCAGCCGAGATTGTTTTCCAGTATCGAAGCCAAAGATAGTTTCTGCAAATCCGCCCGCCTGCGGAACTGTGAAATATAAGGAGCCAGCCATTGTTCCACGCTGGCTGTCAGCGCCTCATCGGACCAATCCGGCCAGCGTTCGTTATGTTGACGCAAGAAGCGAACACGAGCTTGCAGCTGCCGCGCCTGATCGGTCCAAGGCAATATATCTATCCCTTGCGAGGACACAGCATGCAGCAGTGCGGCAACAAAGTCCTCTGCAGAAGGGCGCGGCACCGGGCGTTCCTTGATCACGATCGCCCCGAGCTTCTCCTTGACGCTCACGCGAACTGTCCCCGCTTCCTCATCCCATACAGCGGATTTTTCTTCCTGAATATGCTCACCGAAATGCGTTATCAAATCATCCAGATCCAATGGCGCGGCAAGTAAAATCCGCCCTTCAGCCCCTTCATCGTCCACGTCTGCAATGGCAAGATAAGCTGATTGTCCAAGCGGCTGCTGTCTGGCGAAAGCCGCGCCTCGGCCGCTGCGCAGCAAGTACCTGCCATCCGGTCTGCGCTTGGCGATGCGATCCGGATAAGCCAGGGATACAAGCCAGCCGCAGGCCGCAAACCAATCTTCATCCGCGGCCCTCCCGTGCTGGTCTACGCCGAGCTTCCGCTCCCACAGCCTGCTGACCGCGATGATCCGCTGGATGTCCCGCTCCTCCGCTTGAGTAGAGCGAGTAACGCGGCTATCATCGCTTCCTACTCCGTTCATCAGCAGAGACATACGGCTTCTAATATCGCTGTCCTCTCCGGCACTTCCTCCCCGGAACAGGTCCCGCTCTTCCAGAAGCGCCGCCAGCCGGCAGGCTGCCAGGCCGTGTCCTTGATCGGAAGCTTGGAGCATCATATGGGCAAGCCGAGGATGCAGCCCAAGCTCCGCCATCTTCCTGCCATGCTTCGTAATGGCCCCGCTGCTGTCAAGCGCCCCCAGCTGCTGCAGCAGCTGCACGGCTTGCCGGTACGGCGCGTCAGGCGGCGGATCGAGCCAGGCGAGCTCATCCGGCCCGCTCGCCCCCCAGGCGGCCAGCTCCAGCGCCAGCGGCGTCAGATCCGCCTCCAGCATTTCCGGCGCCGTACGCTCCGCCAGCAGCCGGTCCTCCGCTTCGCTCCAGAGCCGGTAGCACACGCCGGGCGCCGTCCGCCCGGCCCGCCCCCGCCGCTGGTCAGCGGAGTCGCGCGCCGCGCGCACTGTGACGAGCCGGCTCATGCCTGTGCGCGCGGAGAACAGTGCCGTGCGCCGCAAGCCGCTGTCGATCACGACCGTCACGCCTTCCACCGTCAGGCTCGACTCGGCGATCGACGTGGCCAGCACGACCTTGCGCTGGCCCGGCGGCGCTGCCGCGATGGCACGCTGCTGCTGCTCCTGCGGCAACGCGCCGTAGAGCGGCGCCAGCAGCACGTCGCTCGGCACCACGGCGGCCAGCGCCTGCTCTACCCGGCGAATCTCCCTCGCGCCGGGCAGAAATACGAGCAGGCTCCCTTCGTGCCGGCCAAGCGCGTCCCGCACCGCGCCTGCGACGGCCTGCTCCAGCCTAGCCTCGCTTGCCGCAGCATCGGCGTATTGCGTCGTCACCGGATATGCCCGGCCGCTGCTGCGGATGATGACCGGGTCTCCGAGCAGCCGTTCGAGCGGCTCTGCATCCAGCGTCGCTGACATGATCAATATCCGCAGGTCTTCCCGCAGCAGCTCACGGCTTTGCAGCGCTAGAGCCAATCCGAGATCGGCATGCAGACTGCGCTCATGGAACTCATCAAAAATGATCAGCCCCGTGCCAATCAACGCCGGATCATGCTGCAGCATGCGCGTCAATATCCCTTCCGTCACCACCGTAATTCTCGTCCGGTTCGACACCTTACTCTCGTTTCTGATCCGGTAACCGACCGTTTCTCCTACCGGCTCTCCAAGCTGGGACGCCATATATATGGCCGCCGACCGGGCAGCAAGCCGTCTCGGCTCGAGCATAATGATCTGCTGCCCTTCCATCCAAGGCTCATCGAGCAGAGCCAGCGGAGTACGGGTCGTCTTCCCCGCCCCTGGCTCTGCCAGCAAAATGGCTGTATATGAATACCGCAAACGTGCCTGCAGTTCAGGAATAACCTCATCAATCGGAAGCCTAATCATCATCTTCTCCTTATTTAAAACCTGTTTCGCTGCTGATAGCATTTTACCATAAGGAAATACATTGTCCCATACAGCAGAAAAACAACAGCAAATGCCCCGTCCGGCTGGGCGTCCAGCTAGACGAGGCATAAAAAATCGTTCCAAAATTGAACTACAGCAGCGACTCCGCTCCATCAATAACAATGCGCGCTCCGGTAACGTGCACCGATTCATCGGATGCGAGAAATGCTACCAGGTCGGCAACGTTCTCCGGCTGTCCCGGGCCATTCGCCAGCGGCTGGGCGCCTTCCGGATATTCGACAGGAATGATGATCTCTCCCAATTCTTCACTCACTTCGGTACTCGTATCGATATTCGTCGCTATAGCCCCGGGGCATATGACATTTACGCGAATTTTAAATCTGGCCAGCTCCAGAGCCAGCATTTTGGTAAAAGCGACCTGCCCGGCCTTCGTCGTACTGTAGGCGGACATGCCAAAACCTGAAAACCGGTCATTCCCGTTAATCGAGCTCGTTATAATAATGCTGCCGCCGCCCTGCTTTTTCAAATACGGCACCGTATGCTTGACGGTCAGAAATGTCCCGTTCAAATTAATGGCGAGCGTACGCTGCCAATCCTCGAACGGCATCTCCTCAACAGGTGCTAAAGTCCCGTTTATCCCGGCGTTCGCAAACACAATGTCGATGCGCCCGAATTGTTCGGCAGCCTCATTTACCGCCTTTTCCATGCGCAGCGGATCGGACACATCGACGTCAAAGGCGCGCGACACTCCCCGGTAAATGTGATTAATCTGATGCTCCGTACTGCGTGTGCGATCATCGATTAAATCGAACAGCGCCACTTTCGCGCCTTCCCTCGCCAGCTTAATGGCCGCTGCTTTTCCGATCCCTGAACCCGCTCCTGTAACGATTGCCGTTTTTCCTTGAAACCGAAGTCGATTGCCCTGCATCTTCGACATGAAGGTCACACTCCTAATGGAATTTTGGGTAATTTGCCAAGGCATGCTGCCAGCTTGTTCAGCTTCCTCGCTTGCGCTTCGCCGTCTGTTTCAAGATTACCCCAATTAGGGTGTGATTTAATCACAAATCAGGCAAAAGAAATCAGGATGATCCTATACTCAGTTAATAAAATTTATTATTCCTATGAGGATAAAAGGTATAGTCATGCAGGCTAACACGATCAGAAATCCTTTGATGAACCACGTTACTACATTTCCGCGTTCAGGTGCTTCCTCATAAGCTTTGAGCTGCCCCTCCAGACGGGCCACCCGCTCCTTTAACTCCATTAATTCTTCATCAATCCGGCTCAAGTTCTTCTCCCCTTCGTCTCCAAATTACTGATTATCCGCTGCTGCCTCACACGGTTCCTTAAACCACTGGAGCAGCATTTCCTGGAATAGCGCTTTTGGCGTTGGCGTGGCAATGAGCCAATCCTCATCCAGTTTAGTGCTGGAGCGGATTAACCAGTTAATCGTATCATTATTTATAAACGAAGCGTGCTGTGACTCCCACCGCTCCCCGTTCCAGGCATAAAAGCGAATGTCCCCTTGCGCCACACGCGTCTTCATACATTTCGCCAAAGAAATAACACCTTCATGATCATCGGTCAGCTTCATTAACCTCACCGTAACATCGTCGACATCCAAATAATCCAGCCGCCAAATAATTTCCTCAAATTGCCGTCTGGACAGCAGAAGAGCAGGCAGCTCGCCTGGACAGTGCGTATTCCACATCATTTTTCCGGCCAGGCTCCAGCATGCGTGATGAAGCCCCCCGTTTATTTCATCTATTTGATGCATATGCGGGTTATCCCTGGACCGCTCCACTTTTACAACACGCTCTTCAGCTATATGTAGAAATTGTTCATGTGTTTCGGTTCCCTTGCGATATTTCACCCAGCAGGCCTTCTCCGCTAAGGAGGCTGCCATAAGCCTAGACATCATATCTGTTGGCATCGTCAGCACATCCTTCTGGCTTCCCTGAGGCGTTAAATATCCTTTTTGAATTAAGGATTCCCGTACACTATCCGTACTTTCTTCCATCTCTTTTAATAAAAACTCCCGAAACGGATCTTCCTTTCCAAACGGACGATTCTCTCCGAGCAGATCGGTCAAATATATCAATTCTTTGGATTCTAGCGTAACAGCTCCACGCCGGGATGCATTAGCCATTAACATCTGTCCACCTCCTCAACTTATCAGGTATGACTCATGAATCCCATAATCTCGATCTAATCAACGTTCAATTCGTGCAATTTTGAAAAAAGCTGTATTGCTGCCTCACCAGTTCTAGGGTCACTTCTACTATAAATTAAAGCATAAAATAACCCTTTTTTCCAAAATATGAAACACTCCTTACAGTTTTGTCATATTCTCAACCAACATCATAACATTATTTCTATCCTTATTGCGCGGAATAATATGGTAATCTATTACATTATACCCATAAAAATAGGATTTGCAGCTTAACTTTTTTTTGTTTCGAAACTTTTATTGCCCCTTGTTCGTAATTAAAATAAGCAAATCATAGGCAATTATTTTTTAATGTTTCATCAAAGATTAATTGAATTATAATGTTTTCTTAATCTATTTTTAAGTTTTCTGCTTTACAATATGTACTATGAAACCACTGTAAGAGGTGATTCGCATGAAAATACTCATTAACTTCCAGAACAATCTGGTACCTGTTTATTTCAATGTTGATAGCAAGCAGCCGATTCAACGGACACTCAAGCTGCTGACCAGCGCACTGGAGAACAAATTCAATCACGGCAAACGAGCTTTGAAAAAATGTCTCAACTCCTTGATCAGTATTGAAATCGAAGGCTCTGAAGCTATATTGCACAGTAAGAGTGAATATGACTCCTTGGCGCTTTCCCTTTATTAATATTTTGCAGCGCAGAAATAGGACAGGAAGAATAAGAGGCCCGAAGCAACGGCTGTCACCATGCCGGCTTCTGGGCCTCTTCTTCATGCCATGCTTTCTCTATCCGGATTACGAATAAGCGGAGTAAATTTTGCTTCATCGGCTGGTAAGTACAGTTTTGCAGCTTTCTTAATATAAACCGGTCTATCGCCATATCCTCCTCCCCTTCATTCAGGCAGTATGGCAGGGCATACTAAATTTCCCCATTCCTAAATTCCCGATCCTAATGGTTATTTAACCCAATTGAACCGGATTAAACGCATATCAATACAAATCTGCCGATGAACTTTTTCCCGAAGGGCGGCTGCTCTTCTTTCCTAGGTTCAATTTCAATGCCAATGCCGTTGCTGCAAGCATTAGTCCATTGAGCACGAACACGACGGGAATCGCGATCCATCCGGCGAGCATCCCGCCCGCAAACGGCCCCATCATATTGCCTAGCTGCCCTGCCGATTGGTTCAGGCTGAATGCTCTGCCGCGGAATTCAGGCTTCGTCGTTTGGACGATCAGCGCATTCAGAGCAGGAAATACAGCCGCGAAAAATAAGCCGTAGATGAACCGAAGCAGGCCGAAGCTGAAGATGTCGTGAAAGAACACCTGCACAATATTGCCGATCCCCCCGCCAACCAAGCCGATCATCAGCGTATTCCGGTAGCCGATCCGCTCGCCGATTTTTGCCCAGACCGGTGCGGCAAGGACGGTAGATATACCCACGGCCGAAAAAATAATTCCCGAACTAAACGAGGCGTCCGCAGCGCTGGCGCCAAGATGTAGTACATAGAGCGACAACAGCGGCTCCAGCACCATCACGGAGGCGGTGACGATGAGCACAACGATGAGATTCCGCATTAAAGGGCGATTCTCAGATGCGGCACGCAAATCATCGATCACGCGGGAGCGCGCTTTGTTTTTGTCGAAATTGTATTCCTTAACGAACAGCCAGGCGATCAAAGTAGGAATAAGCACGATGGCCCCCGCCACAAGGAAAGATTCCCGGTAGCCGACAAATTTGCTCAGGAAGCCGCCAACGAGCGGACCGATAATGCCTCCTGCTGCCCCTGCGGTGGACATAATGCCGAGACAGAATCCCACCTTTTTCTCCGGAGTGTTCGTAGCAATGAGTGCAATCGCCGATGGAACATAACCAGACAGCAATCCGGTAAAAATACGAACGACGACTAGTTCGAAAGGATTTCTGACGAAAGCATTGAGCACATAAACTAGACAGAGTGCAAAGCCGGCCCGAAGCAGCATCGGCTTCCGGCCATATTTATCCGAAAGAGATCCCCAATAAGGGGCGATTAATGCGCTGGCCAGAAAGGTAATGCCGAAAGTAAAGCCTGACCAAATCGTCAGATGATCGGTAATTCCCAGATCATGAGCAATAAATAAGGACATGAAGGGAATGACCATCGAATAAGCGGTACTGCAAAAAAATACGCCAATCCAAAGAACATACAAATTTCTTCTCCAGGGGATTTCCATTTAACCACCTCTATTTTTGCGACTTGAATACCTTGTTGAATGCCCTGGTACTGTAAGCTTACTGTAAACATAATAATTCCATTGTACCACTTTACCCATATTTCGATTGGCTGTAATCTACGCGGGAATGATATAATTTCTTTGATAACCAGATTACTTTTATAACACTTTGATTTGTAGAAGGAGATTATGCGATGGCTTTATTCCAATGCCGTTTTTTCTCAGAGGTGCTGGGCCTGTCTACTTCCATGACAGTCATTTTGCCGCAGCCGTCCAAGTCGCAAATCGGGATGGGGAGCAGCGATGTTTCCGGCCCACTTCCTGCTTTGTATTTGCTGCATGGGCTCTCTGACGATGATTCCATTTGGGTGCGCCGGACATCGATCGAACGGTACGTCTCCGAGCTGGGCCTGGCGGTCATCATGCCTCAGGTCGATGTCAGCTTCTATACGGACATGGCCGCAGGCAAACGTTACTGGACATTCATCAGCGAGGAGCTTCCTAACATATGCCGTTCGTTCTTTCCTTTATCCGCGCGGCGCGAAGATACCTTTGTTGCCGGTCTGTCTATGGGCGGCTACGGGGCATTCAAGCTCGCTTTGAGAAAACCTGGCGTGTTTGCGGCGGCCGCGAGCTTGTCCGGCGCCCTGGATGTATCGGTCAACCGGATCGATGAGGTCAGGCGATCCCTCGACAGCACGTCCTTATATGGGCAAATTTTCGGTCCTCAAGGCCCGCAAGGGACCGAGGACGACCTGTTTCAGCTGCTTGCAGCGGTTGACCCGGAGACGGCGCCGCGCCTGTTCCAATGCTGCGGTACCGAGGATTTCCTATATGAGGACAATATCCGTTTCCGGGATGCCTGCCGGCAGGCCGGGTTCAATTTGACTTACAAAGAAGGGCCGGGAGCCCATGACTGGGCATATTGGGACGCCCGTATTCAGGACGTATTGGCCTGGCTGCCTATAAACAAGGCTTGACCCCAGGTGGATATTCAGGGTCTTTTCCTGTAGGATGGTAATTGCTTCAACTAACGCAACTATAGAAGATGAACTAAAAAATGGGATGCGGGCAAGGGAGTTAAATGATTCCGAAGAAACTGAAAGCTTTCTGAAAGAAAGCTGCCTCGGGAGCATAAGCTTGTGGTCGCCTATGTGATAAGATTTCTACCTCTTATGAACCTATATCATCCAAGAAATCTAGGAGCAACAGCGATCGCAGGAACATTTTACGTACTTGCCCCACATTCATTTTCAATTGTTCAACTTATTATAGAAACTCTATTCATTAACTAGGAGGCCACACATGCAAGACGTCATAATTATCGGTGCTGGTCCTTGCGGACTCTCGGCGGCCATCGAGTGTCAACGACGGGGACTTGATGTTCTCGTGCTGGAGAAGCACTGTCTTGTTCATTCCATTTATTCTTATCCGACCCATATGCAGTTTTTCAGCACATCGGAACTGCTGGAAATCGGGGATATTCCCTTCAGTACGTCTAACGAGAAGCCTTTCCGCCATGAGGCATTGGCTTACTATCGCGGGGTTAGCCGCCACTACAATTTGCAAATTGCCTCTTACGAGGAGGCGACGGCGATCCATCGCCAGCAGGACGGAAGCTTCATTGTCCATTCGGTAACGCGCAGCGGCGAGAAGTGGGAATATGAGGCGCGTAACGTCATCATTTCCACAGGTTACTTCGATCATCCGAACATGCTTGGCATACCGGGAGAAGAACTGCCTAAAGTGACCCATTATTTCCGGGAGGCCCATCCGTACGCCGGCACGAAGGTAACGATCATCGGCGGCAGCAACTCCGCTGTAGACGCCACTTTAGAACTGCTGCGGGTCGATGCGGAGGTCACCATCGTCTACCGCAGAGCATCCATATCGGAGCAGATTAAGCCGTGGGTAAGACCGATATTCGAAAGCATGGTAGCCAAGGGCAAGATCGACCTGCGCTTATCGTCCCGGGTCATCGATATCGGGTCCGACCATGTCATCGTTGAATCCGAACTCGGCAGAGAAAAATTGATGAACGACTTCGTGCTCGCTCTGACCGGCTTCCACCCAGACCGGAAGCTGCTGTTCGACGCGGGCGTTGAAATGTCAGGCGAGATGGAGAAGCCCGTCTTCAACCCTGAAACGATGGAGAGCAACGTGCCCGGACTGTATGTAGCCGGTGTTATCGCCTCCGGGAGCAATGCCAATGAAGTGTTTATTGAAACAGGCCGTAAGCACGGCGTGCTGATCGCCGAGCATATCATTGCGTCCAGATAGGAGATTCCTAAACGATGAACCAGGTTGACATCACCTCCCTCCTTTTGCTGTTTTTAGCGGCCCTCGGCATATTCAGCAGCAATTTGCCGATTACGGTAGCGATGATATTTTTGCTGCTTATTCGGGTGCTGCAGCTGCACATGGCGTTTCCGTGGCTGGAGAAATACGGCTTGACGCTCGGGATCATCATCTTGACGATTGGCGTCATGACTCCGGTGGCAAGCGGAAAAATTCCTCTGTCCACGCTCTGGTCCTCCTTCTTTCACTGGAAGTCCCTGCTCGCCATTGCGATAGGGATGCTCGTCGCCTGGCTTGGCGGAAGAGGGGCCGCGCTGATGGGGAATCAGCCGACCGTCGTGGCCGGCTTGCTGATCGGTACGGTGCTCGGCGTCGCCTTTTTCCGCGGAGTACCGGTCGGCCCGTTGATCGCAGCCGGCATTTTGTCGCTCCTGATTGGCAAGCTTTAATTTTGCCATCCAATTTTTTAACTTGCACCCTCTTATCCAATCATGACCACCCGTCCAACGGGTGGTTTGCTCTTGGGGTACAGCCTCCTGTTGCCAAACTGCGCCTAAAGACGCTAGCCTGACCACAAATCTGTTCAGGCTCAGTGTTACTTGTCACATTCACTTACCTGTTAAACTGGTTTATTTCTTTTTGCTCTTGTTGCCGCTGAACGGATCTTCATACTCTTTTACACTCAGCTTATCTATGGCATCATGTGCTTCTTGTTCACGAATGTATTTCGCTACAGTTTCGTTACAGTTGCTTCACTTAGGCTCCTGTACCTACACTTCTTCTGCCCAGGGCTTAGATCGAAAATGTGACTCAGAACGTGAACGAAATTTTATAACGAACCTGATGATCGCTATTTGTGTAAAAGTAACCCTTTCCAAAATGTAACGAAGCTGGGTAACGTTATTTCAGTCTTTACTGCTCTAAACAGAGGATAAACCGCAATTAGAGTGTCTGAGATTCGTTGCTATGAACGTTTTTGTCAAACCCTCTATTTTTTCTGCCTGAGCACGTGGCGCGAGAGCAAAAATGCGAGCGACGGTCGGCACGCTGCTATCCGTGGGTTGGGTACCACATGTTATGCCTTCGTCAAGGAGAGCTTTTGCAAGCTAGAAACGCACGTTCAGTTCTTGGCAAACCTAGTGCAAACGAATCACGCATATTCTCTCCCGAACCTTCGTTTGCTCCCGGGCCTCGTGCTCCGGCGTGAGCTTGTCAAGTG
>NZ_KB907297.1 GCF_000381905.1 Paenibacillus fonticola DSM 21315
ATTACGAACTGCACGATGGTTCACGGCCATGGCGCTGTCGTGCTGGGCAGCGAGATGAGCGGGGACATTCGCAATGTGACGATCAGCAACTGCGTGTTTAAGCAGACGGACCGGGGCATTCGCCTGAAATCTCGCCGCGGACGGGGCGGGGTTGTGGAGGACATCCGCATCAGCAACATCGTAATGGAGGACGTCATCTGCCCGTTTATATTGAAGCTGTACTATTTCTGCGGCCCGCGCGGCAAAGACAAATATGTATGGGGCAAGCACCCTTATCCGGTCACGGAAGAGACCCCGTGCTTCCGACGCATTCATTTTGCGAATATTACCGCGCGCAGCGTCCATGCGGCAGCCGGCTTTCTGTACGGGCTAGCGGAGCAATATGTCGCAGAAATTACGTTTACGGATATCGATATATCGATGGCGGAGGAAGCGGTTCCCGGCTATCCTGCAATGATGGCAGGGATCGAGAAGATGCAGCGCCGGGGGTTTTATTTAGGCAACGTGCGGGATGTGCGTTTTAACCGGGTGACGATCGAGAACCATGAAGGCCCTGCTTTTTACATCGAAAACGGCGAAAAAACCGAGATTAAGGACTGCGAATCTAGAAACACCAAACAGTCTGAGAAGTTGGTGGAGCAAGTCACCGTCGCGCCTTCAAACGACAATATGAACGGCAGAACCGATTAGTCCAACAATTCCGCAAGAAGGGAAAGGAACCGAGGAAGCCATGATTGTAGGCAAACCATCGTTTTGTGATTACCATACGATTCAAGAGGCCATTGATGCGCTGGAGCAGCGGGACGGCAATGTGTTTGAAACGCTGTATATTTTATCAGGCGTTTATGAAGAAGAGGTGCGAATTTATCGTTCGCACCTCAAAATTCTAGGGATCGGCCAGGTCGAAATTGTCATGAACCGGTACGCTAAAGAACGGGATGAAACAGGGGCGGAAATCGGGACCTTTGCGACCCCTACTTTATTTTTAGGCGGGAGTCATCTGGTTTTAGAAAATCTTATTATTTGCAATACCGCCGGGCAGGGCGAAGAGATTGGGCAGGCGGTTGCTGTGTATGCTCATTGTGATGAAACGGTGTTCCGAAATTGTTCCTTCAAGGGCCACCAGGACACATTATTCACTGGCCCGCTGCCCCCGGCGCCTAAAGAGCGCGCGGAATTCGGCGGCGTACCTCTAAAGGAGCATCATTCCCACTACCGTCAGCTGTACCAAAATTGCTATATCGAGGGAACGGTTGATTTTATTTTTGGCGGCGCAACCGCTTATTTTGAGCAGTGTGAAATTCGCAGCTTGCGTCATTACGGTAACCGTGCCGGCTTTATTACAGCCGCTTCGACACCCCGGGGTCAGGCTTATGGCTATGTATTCAAGGATTGCTATTTGACGGCGGAGCCTGACAGTTACCCTGTCTATTTGGGACGCCCTTGGCGTGAGTATGCTAAAACTGCATTTGTGGACTGTTTGCTAGGGCCGCATATTCATCCGCAGGGCTGGGACAACTGGAACAATCCGGATAATGAGGCGACGGTATGCTATCAGGAATTTGGCGTGCACGGCGCTGCGGCATTGTCAATGCATCGTGTTCCATGGGCGGAGTGTGCTGAGGCCAGCGATGAGGAATGGAGCAAGGAAGCGGTATTCGCTGGAAGTGACTTTTGGAGGCGGGGCGGGAACGAAAATGGACAATAATCGAGAAGGAGAACTTCTGACATGACGAACGGAATGATCAAGAATCCTGTTTTAAAAGGTTTTAATCCTGATCCGTGTATAGTACGTGTAGAGGATACTTACTACATTGTCGTTTCTTCATTTGAATGGCTGCCCGGATTGCGGGTGTACGAATCCAAGGATTTGGCGAACTGGGCGCATCGCTGCGATATTTTAACGAATCAGGTCGATTTAAGAGGCAACCCGCGGAACTGCAGCATCTGGGCACCGCAGCTCAGTTATCATGACAATCTGTTCTATTTAGTGTATACCGATGTGAAGAGTACGAAACGGCCGTTTAAGGATGTCCACAATTTCCTGATCGTTGCCGAATCGATTGATGGGCCTTGGTCAGAGCCGGTTTATTTGAACAGCAGCGGGTTTGACCCCTCTTTGTTCCATGATGACGATGGCCGGAAGTGGCTGCTGAATGCACTGTGGGATTACCGGATACTGGAGGGAAATAAATCCAGCGGCATCGTTATGCAGGAATATGATGCCAAGCAGCAGCGATTAATTGGCGAACCTGTTAAAATCTTCGATTGCACGCCATTAAAGAAAACGGAAGCGCCCCATATCTACAAGCAGAACGGTTATTACTATCTAATCACCGCCGAGGGCGGCACGGGAACAGGACATGCTGTAACCGTGGCGCGCTCCAAGCAATTGCTCGGAGCTTATGAAGTAGATCCGCAAAACCCGATGCTTACTTCGCGTGACCATCCCGAACTGCCGCTGCAATGTGCCGGACACGGCAGTCTGGTGCAGACGCCAGGCGGCGAATGGTATATGGCGCACTTGTGTACCCGACCGATTGAAGGGAAATATGCCATATTGGGCCGGGAGACGGCATTGCAGCAGGTATACTGGAACGAAGAGGGCTGGCTGCGGTTAACGGCAGGCGGAAATTCACCGCAGCTGGAGACGCCGGCTCCGGCAGGGACTTCTGTAAGTACGCTGCAGTCACAAATACAATTTGAAGATCATTTTGCCGGACCGAAGCTGAACAAAACATGGAATACGCTGCGGATACTTGAGGATGAAAGCTGGTGTTCGTTCACAGCCCGTCCAGGTTATCTCCGGTTAATGGCTGGAGAGTCGATTCAAAGCCTGTTCCAGCATCATATCATCGCAATACGGCAAACCGATACATGCTTCCGGGCAGAAACGTCGCTGGAGTACGATCCAACCAGCTATTTGCAAATGGCCGGGCTGCTGCTGTACTTGAATGATGAAAATTATCTGTACGCGTATGCCAGCCATGAAGAGGGGCAAGGCAAAGTTCTGCGGATGATGCGGAACGAAGAGGATGCCTTTTCTCTAGTTCCCGAGACGACTGCGTTACCCCATGCCGATGCCGGCCCGATCCATCTGGCGGTTGAAGTGAATGAAACGAAGGCGCAATTTTATTATCATCTCGGTGACGATGCCGCTTGGCAGCCGTTGTATGATGAGCAGAACATCAGCTTCTTATCCGGCGGGTTCACAGGGAATTTCGTCGGTATTGCCGCCCATGACATGCAGCAATATAAAGGCAGTTATGCTGATTTCGCCCGCTTCTGTTACCAGGGGAAATAGGACAGAACCCGCGATGGTTTTATTCCCTGAGACGCTGATCGAAATGAAACCTCCTTTTTGGAGGTTTCATTTATTTAGGCTTTAGCCAGTTGAGTGGGTGAAACGCGTGAAACAAAAAACCACTGTTATTTGATTCTAGCGAATCTCAGCCACGCTATTTGCACATATTTACGATGTTTTTAAATTTAACGAATCTCAGACACTCTATTTGCGGTTTATCCTCAGTTTGGAGCAATCAAGACTGAAATAACGTTACCCAGCTTCGTTACATTTTGGGAAGGGTTATTTTTACACAGATAGCGATCATCAGCTTCGTTATAAAATTCCGTTACGTACTGAGTCATGGAAAGAGATCTATAATCAAGTAAGAAAAGGCTTAACTGAAATCTTTAAACGGTTATATAAGTAGGCTAGCGTCTTTAGGCGCAGTTTGGCAACAGGGGGGGGGGTATCCCAAGAGCAAACCACCCGTTGGACGGGTGGTCATGCCTGCAATGCACCGCCTGCAATGCACTTGCCTGCAATGCATTATCAGCAACGCATGCCTTACCTGCTGTGCATGATCGACTCATCAAAGCCTGACTTTGGCTTGGAGCCGGCATAAATTTCCCGGTATTGGCCGGGAGTCATCCCTTCTTGCTTGCGGAAGGAGCGGATGAAGTTTTGCGAGTTATTGTATCTTAACCTGGCGGCAATATCCTTAATGGTCATATCCGTCTCCCTCAGCCATTTTTTCGCCATATTAAACCGGAACATCGTCAGGTACTCACTGAAGTAATACTGGGTTTCCTTCCGAAAAACACTGCTGATATAGTTGGCGTTATAGTGCAGCCGCGAAGCGCACTCTTCCAACGTAAGATCCGTGTCGTAGTTTTGCTGTATCAAATCGATAATTTTCTCAGAAATGTTCTGGTACTGGGCATTTTGTCTGCTGTTGAAAATTTTGATCATCGGATGAATGACTACGCTCCAAAACCAATCCTCGATCTCGGCTGCGGTATGCAGATCAAGCAGTTCTTCAAACAATGAGCCGTTGGCGTGATATACTTGGTTTAAACTAATGCCGGATTCCTGCATCATAATGAGCAAATTATTTAATAGGCGGGTTAGCGGAATTTGATATTCCTGCGGTGACAGCTCCAGGGCGAAGATCGACTTAAACAACTGTTGCACGAGCTCTTTGGCGTTATCCGTTTCCGCTAATTTGATCGCATCCATTAAATCATTTTCTTTATGCGTCGGGTAGTTCGAATTCAGGTAATGCTTGCCGGAGTTAATGTTCTCATATTGGATAATTACACCTTTGCCCAGCTTGATGCGATGCTTCAATGCCTCCAGCCCTTCGCGATAAGCGATCGATATTTTGTGCAAGGAATGGAAGGGAAGGCTCAACCCGATGCTGACCTGCAGCTTCAAGTAACTGTTTATTTCTTGCTGAAGCATCTCAGTTAAGGAATACAGTGTTTTGTGAAAGGATTCTATATTGCCGTCCGCACTGCCAATTAACGTCACAATTGTATGGTCTATAATTACGGGAGCAAGCCGTTGATCCGGGCGAACTAACTCTTCAATCATATTATGAGCGGCAAACAACAACAAATTCATGTCCTTCTTCTCGTAGGTGGAGTCGTCAAAGAAGTCCATCGACAGCGTAATAACAGCCATCGTCTTCCATTCCTCAATCTGAGTGCGGTATCCGAACTGCTCCAGCTCCTCAAACAGCTCACGTTTCTTAATGGTTCCGTTATAAGCTTTGATCAGGAAAAAGGTGCGAACCTGCTGGATATGCTGGCGAACCTCCTTCTCCAGCTGCGATTTGGACTGAAACAAATGCTGCAAGTGCTCGTCGATCATTTGAAATTCATTGGCATGCTTGGCTCTCAGGTCGGCCTTTCGCTGTCCCATTTGATTAAGCAGTCTTTCGATTGGCGTATACATGCGGCGGGAACCGACCCATGCGAGCAAAACGGACAACAGCAGCAAAAGCGCACAGACATAAATCGTATAGGTGCCGATCATATTCGATTGCTTCGTCAGACTTTCTATGGAAGTCACCGATAAATAAACCCAGCCGTTTAACTGGGATTTTATATAGCTGATGGAGTAATTTTTTTTATCGATTGCCGTTTCAAATTGCCCCGAAAGTTTCGAGGGATTCGAAATTTCGGCGATGTTTGTGAATCCGCTTTCATTAACGGGTTTGCCGATCAAAGAGCGGTCCGGGTGAAGCAGGATTCGGTTGTATTCGTCGAGTACCATAATACTGTCCAGTGCCTGTATGTCTGTGTTGATGAAATCCTGAAGGCTGCAGGCCGGAATGTTAGCCAGAGCAAGGCCATATTTTTGCAGTTGTGCCGTCGGGAGTCTTTTAATAAGGCTGATACTGTAATCACAATTTGACACATTTATGCTTTCTTCACTGTAGAACCAGGAAGACGGGGTTAAGATCCAGGACGTATTATCAGTAATGTTCATCAGATTCGTTAACTGCTCATAATCCTTGTACTGATCTAACCGGTAAAGGCCGGAATTTTTAATCATCCAGTTTTCCTGCTTGTTCAGCAGCACGACATCCTCCAGCTTCGTATCAAACGATTGCATATTGCGAATTTCATTTCTTAATTCATTGTACAAAATGAAATCGCTCTCATTTAATGGATTATCGAGAGCTCTTCTTAAAACACTGGAGTTGACAACTTGGTTTAAAGTCTGGTTGACTGTAGTTAATTTATGCTCTACATTTGAACTGATTTGCAAAATAAGCTCCATTTTGCTTTTGTTCACGTTTTTTTGAATTTCGGATGAGGATGTCAGATAGGAGAAGGAACCGATAAACAGCACCGGGAGTGTGCTAATAGCAAATGCGAAAATGGTCAGTTTACTTAAGAAGCTTAATGGTTTCACAGTACTCAGCACCTCTGCTTATGTGGAAGTAGTCACCTGATCTAAGTGTAAGTAACTTGAAGAGGAATCACAATAATCATCTCGCCGGCCGATAATCATTTTCTCTAATTATGACTATGAAATGTAAAATATTCAAGTAAAAGGTCATATAATTCATAGATATAATTATTGTAAGCGCAATCATTCAGGGGGATCAGCCTTACGTCACGTAAACATATTTAGGAGGAAGTATGAATGTCCAGAGGAACGAATAGAAGAATCCTTGCCTGCTGCTGTTTGCTTATTATGTTCTTCATTCCTTTATTAAGTGCGTGCAATACAAGCAGTTCCTTGCAAGCCCAAAGCAGTGAGAAGCGCCCGTACATTTCGATTCTGACGCCGCTGCATTTTCCGCAGCAGCCTTCAAAGGAGCTCATTGCCGAAATTGAGAGGCTGGCAGAAGTGCAGCTTGATATCAGATGGGTACCGGAGGGTGTCTATACGGATAAAATGAATACGGCCTTGACTACCAATTCCCTAGGCAGGGTGACGTTCGTTAAGTTCAGTGATTATAATCTGGTTAAGAATTCCATTAAATCCGGGGCTTTTTGGGAGATAGGACCTTATCTCGATGATTATAAAAATTTAAAAACCTTGAAGCCCTCGATCCTGCGTCAGACGGCGGTAGATGGGCGAATTTATGGCTTATATACCGAGCGGCCCTCTTCCAGGCAAGGAATCATGATCCGTCAGGATTGGCTGGACAATCTTCATTTAAGCAAGCCTCGCACACTGGATGAATTGTATGAGGTAATGAGGCAGTTTACTTTTAATGACCCGGATCAAAACGGCAAGCATGACACGCTAGGTATAGTAGACCGTAATGATCTTGTCTATGGTGTATTCAAAACGCTTAGCTCCTATTTCGGGACCCCGAACAATTGGAAGGTAGAGAACGGCGAATTTATTCCTGAATTTGAGACGATGGAATATATGAACACGATGAACTTCATGAAGAAATTATATAATGAGAAAATAATTAATCAGGATTTTGCCTTAACCAGCAAAGAGATCCAACGCGATAAATTTATCAATGGCACAGCGGGTATTTTGATCGGCAGCATGACGGATGTACAGCGGCTGTCCATCGAAGCTCATGTCCTGAACCCGAAGGCTGAATTTACGCTGATCAATCGGATCAAAGGGCCTGAAGGGTATAAAGTATGGTCGATTCCCAATTACAATGGATTATATCTTTTCTCCAAAAAAGCGATCCCGACAGAGCAGGAACTGAAGCAGGTGCTCGGTTTTTTTGACCGGACGATGGATCCGGATATCGCCAATCTGATGATGTATGGACTGGAGGGACGCCATCATGAGCTGAAAGACGGGAAGGTAATACTTCCGGAGGAAACTTCGAAGCTGCGTGTCAATGAAGTGAATCCTCTTTATTCTCTCGTAATTGCCAATATGAATAACGAAAATATAATGGAGGTAGTCCAGAAGGAAGAACTGACTGCCCTGGCCGAGCAATTAAGCAAGGATAATGAGTCGTTTCTGGTGGAGGACCCGACAGTTTATTTAAGTTCTCCCACCTTTGATGAGAAAAATGCGGAGCTGTCGCAAATTATTACCGATGCTACCTACAATTATATTCTTGGGTATTTAACGGCTGAGGAATTTCAACAGGAGATTGAAAAATGGAAAAGCCATGGCGGAAATTTGATCATCCAGGAATATAACGAGGCGTACGCGCTTCAAAATAAATAATCGAACACATGAACCACTGCGCTAATGAACTGCACCTCCAACTGTTAGATTGTGTCTAACAATTGGGGGTCACTTCATAGCGGCGAAGTGGTTTTTTTTTATGAAAAAATATTGTGTAACACGATAATCATTTGTTCAGATTCCGTGATAAACACGCGCTTTGTGGGCAAATGATTGTATTCGATATTTGAAAGAGCGTGTAGTGTGGAACGTGTAATCACAATAAGTCAAATGGAGGTCAGAACGGTTATGAAAAAGAAATCCTTCTCCATCTTGTTGACTGCGCTGCTGACATTCAGCGTCATGCTGACGGCATGCTCAGGCGGCAACAAAGGTGCGTCAGCTCCGGCTGAAACTGGTGGAAACGCATCCAAGGCAGGGACAGAAGCTCAAGCAGAAGCGAAGACAGAAGCTCCAACAGAAATTAAAATCATGCTTCCATTAAACACTTCAGAGACACCGCCCGATACGATCAAAAATGAGCTTGAGAAATTAACAAACACCAAGTTAACTTATCAATTTTTCCCGGCGGACACCTATGAGGAGAAACTGAATTCTTCCTTTGCAACGGGCTCCCTGCCGCAAGTGACTTATTTGAAAAACCAAACCACTTTCATTCAAATGAAGGATCCGATTAAAGACGGACAATTTTGGGAAATCGGGCCTTACCTCAGCGAATTCCCTAACCTGAGCAAGCTGAAGCCGGAAATCCTCAATAATACGAAAGTCGAAGGCAAGCTGTACTCCCTGTACATTGGCAGACCGCTGGCCCGTCAAGGCATCATCTATCGTAAAGACTGGGCGGACAAATTGAATCTGGCTGCTCCGGCTAACGTCGATGAGTTGTTCGAAATGGCGAAAGCGTTTACGGAGCAAGATCCGGATGGAAACAACGTGAAGGATACAATCGGGATCGTTGACCGGAACGAATTGATCTATGGGGCATTCAAAACCGTATCGGCCTGGTTCGGTACGCCAAACGGCTGGGGAGAAAAGGACGGCCAGTTGCAGCCTGAATTTACGTTCCCGCAATATATCGACACAATGGACTTCTTCAAGAAGCTTCGCGATGGCGGTTATATGAACCAGGACTTCGCCGCAACGAGCAAGACAGATGCCGTCAAAATGTTCACCAGCGGCAAAGCGGGTCTATACATCGGCGGTTCCATGCAGGATATTGACTCCTTGCACAAAGACCTTATCAAGAACGTTCCGGATGCTGTCGTGGATACACACAGTATGGTGGCCGGACCGGACGGAAAATTTGCGCAATGGATGATCCCGGGATACAACAACGTAGTTCTGTTCCCGAAAAGCGCAATTAAAGATGAGGCTGAATTGAAGAAAATTCTGGCCTTCTTCGACAAAATGATGACCCCGGAAGTTTCCAACCTGATGTACTGGGGAATCGAAGGCGTTCACTATACAGTTGAAGACGGCAAAGCCAAGCCAACTGATGACAAGGAATTGATCGAAAGGGAAGTCAAAGGCTACAAGGATAGCGTCATCGGCGAATCCGAGACGAACGGCATGTACGAATCTTATAACACCCTGCCAGGCAGAATCCATGCGGAAGAGCTCATCTTGGAGAATGTAAAGGTAGGCGTACCTGACCCAACGGCACCGCTTGATTCTGCTACGTACACGGAAAAAGGCGTCGAGCTGCAGCAAATCATTACGGATGCAACCTATAAATATATGTATGGTCAAATCGATAAAGCCGGTTTTGAGAAAGAAGTTGAGAACTGGAAGAAGCGGGGCGGGGATAAAATCATCGAAGAGTACAACGCTGCATACAAGAAATAAGGATTTGGCCAAGGTAAGTTAGCTATAAGAAGGAAGTAGAAAAGGTTGTTGATATACTCAACAGCCTCTTCTATTCCTAAGAGCGGCGGAACCTTGCACCAATATGAAACAGAAAGGAAGAAGATCATGCAGGATGTCACCGCACAGGCAAGTACAGCTCAACCGGTACTTAAGTCTTCGAAGGGTAAAAATGAAGTTAAAAGACGAATATGGAGAAATCGATGGCTCTATGTCATGATTGCGCCGGGCTTGCTGTACTTTCTCATTTTCAAATACTTGCCCATGTATGGACTCATCATTTCATTCCAGGATTATAAGCCCTACAACGGCATTCTCGGAAGCAACTGGGTAGGCATGAAGCATTTTAACAGGCTGTTTAGTGAACCGGATTTTTTGAACATTTTGAAGAATACCATAATTCTATTTGGACTGAATATTTTTATATATTTTCCGATACCGATCATCCTTGCGTTAATGTTGAATGAGCTCAGAGGGAACTTCTTCAAGAGGATTTTCCAGTCGCTCCTTTATATCCCCCATTTTATGTCCTGGGTTATCGTCGTCTCCATTTCATTCGTTATGGTCACGATGGACGGAGGGATTATCAATGATTTGCTTGTCTTTTTTGGCTTTGAAAAAATCAACTTTCTGTTAAATCCGAGCTGGTTTAGACCGATGTACATTATCCAGGTGATCTGGAGAGAAGCAGGCTGGGGAACGATCATCTACCTGGCTTCGATTGCGGCAATCGACCCAGGGCTGTATGAAGCGGCTCGCATGGATGGTGCCGGACGACTGAGACAAGTTTGGCATATTACGATTCCGGCTATTAGAGGCGTAATTATTACTCTATTTATTTTGAAAATAGGTTCCGTTCTCGACTTGGGATTCGAGCATGTCTACTTGCTGCTCAATTCCATGAACAGAGAAGTTGCGGAGATTATCGATACGTATGTTTATACCGCAGGTTTAAGGCAAGGTCAGTTTAGCTACAGTACGGCGATCGGCTTCTTTAAATCCATCATCGGCCTCATTATGGTCATGACTGTGAACAAAATCTCCAAGAAAATGGGAGAAGAAGGCGTCTATTGATATGCTACGGGAGGAATTGAAATGGTAGAAGACAGATCTTTCACCGGCAGGCTGTTTGCTGCTGTAAACTTTACTTTATTAGCGATCATCGCTTTGATTACGGTACTTCCCTTTTTGCACGTTGTAGCAGGATCATTTACCACGAGCGCAGAATTGGCGGCCAGTAAATTCGTGCTGATCCCCAAAGTATGGAGCTTCGAGGCATATAAATTTATTTTCTCTACGAGTACGATTTTCAAGGCGATGGCTGTATCCATCGGAGTGACGCTGGTGGGGACATTGGTCAGTATGTTTCTGACTTCTTTGATGGCTTACGGGCTGGCGCGCCGGGATTTGGATGGACGCAAGGTTGTGAACTTCCTCGTCGTATTCACGATGTTGTTCCATGGCGGATTGATTCCTACTTTTCTGGTCGTTAAAGAGCTGGGGATGATCGATTCGTATGCTGCATTGATTATTCCGTCGGCGATCAGCGCCTTTAACATGATTATTCTAAAAAACTTCTTCCAAAATATACCGGAAGGTCTTGAGGAATCAGCTAAAATCGACGGTTGTAATGATTTCGGCATTCTATTCAAAATCGTATTGCCTTTATCCATGCCGGCGATAGCGACCATTTCATTGTTCTACGCGGTTACTTATTGGAATACCTATCTGACGGCGATCCTGTACCTGGATGACAGTGCGAAGTGGCCGATTCAGGTTCTGCTCAGACAAATTGTTGTCCTAGCTAGCGGCCTGGATCATAGTGCTACGCTGGACGGCGTCGTTCCGCCGCCAGACCAGACGATTAAAATGGCGGTTATCGTTGTAGCCACTTTGCCGATTTTGATGGTGTATCCATTCCTGCAGAAGCACTTTGCCAAAGGGGCAATGCTGGGTTCGATGAAAGGATAACTTATTTGCAGTTCCTATTGCATTGTATATTGGCTGCGTACACTGCAGTTTAACTTGGAGCAATATAAGATGAACTAAAAAATGGGAGCTTATTTATGTTCTGGGCAATTTCGTTGAGGCTCTTGTCCGCTATCAGGATGAAGAGAGCGGACTTTGGTATCAGGTAGTCGATAAGGGAGAGCAGCCGGATAATTGGCTGGAGACTTCGGGGTCCTGTTTATTCGTATATACGATCGCTAAAGCGGTAAAGATGGGCATTGCCGGCGAAGCCGCTGCGGCTGCTGCCAAGAAAGGATATGAAGGCCTGATTCATGTGCTGGAGCGGGATGAACGGGGCCGGTTAGTTTTACCGGATATTTGCATCGGCACATCGGCGGGAGATTATGAGAACTATGTAACGCGCCCTAGAGTGAATAATGACCTGCATGGTGTAGGTGCTTTTGTTATGGCTTGTGTTGAAATGCAGTCCATCCTTTGACGGCGATTCGAGTCGGGGATCGAAGCGCTTGTTGCGGCATCAGAAAAATGGGGGGGAGAGAAGTGTTTGTATACAATATTGTAGACTATGGTGCGGTTAGCGGGAGCACGCTGCCTGTCACTGAGGCGATTGCGCGCGCCATTGATGCAGCGAGTGCAGCCGGAGGCGGAACGGTCTATGTTCCAGCGGGAACGTACCATACGGGCGCTATATTTATGAAAAGCAATATTGAACTTCGTTTAAGCCCGGGCGCTGTCCTGTCGTTCAGCACGGACCCGGCGGATTATCCTGCGGTGGAATCGCGATGGGAGGGCGTTAAGCGGCAGGTGCATGCCTCCTGTATTTACGGAAGCGATCTGCACAACGTCTCGATTACTGGAAGCGGAACGCTGGAGGGGAACGGTCAGCCGTGGTGGGATAAGCACCGGAATCGCCCGGAGGAGCTCGAATATCCAAGACCGAAAATGATCAGCTTCGACCGCTGCGAGCGGGTAACGATAAAAGACATCACTTTAAAAAATTCGCCGAGCTGGACGATCAACCCGATCTGCTGCTACAACGTGACGATCGACAATTTATTTATTCTAAACCCGGCGGATTCGCCGAATACGGACGGGATTAACCCGGAATCGTGCACGAACGTGCGGATCAGCAACTGCAACATCGATGTGGGGGATGACTGCATCGCGATCAAAGCGGGGACGGAAGATACGGCGGAACGGATTCCGTGCGAGAACATTACAATTACGAACTGCACGATGGTTCACGGCCATGGCGCTGTCGTGCTGGGCAGCGAGATGAGCGGGGACATTCGCAATGTGACGATCAGCAACTGCGTGTTTAAGCAGACGGACCGGGGCATTCGCCTGAAATCTCGCCGCGGACGGGGCGGGGTTGTGGAGGACATCCGCATCAGCAACATCGTAATGGAGGACGTCATCTGCCCGTTTATATTGAAGCTGTACTATTTCTGCGGCCCGCGCGGCAAAGACAAATATGTATGGG
>NZ_KB907298.1 GCF_000381905.1 Paenibacillus fonticola DSM 21315
TCCATTTCTGCTGCGGCTGTTTTTTCTGCAATCAGTTTCACGATACGCAGCTGCATCAGGTCTTTGACAGCCAGTTCATATCCGGCTTCCCGTATCTTAGACACCACACGGATTGCCTTGATCGAGTCACCACCCATTTCGAAGAAGTTGTCTTCAATCCCCACTGGGGTAACACCTAGTACTTCTTTAAAAGCACATGCAACCGTTTTTTCTATTTCATTCCGTGGCGTAATATATTTCTGTCGGCTTGTTGCTTCCGGCTCCGGCAAGGCATGTTTATCAAGCTTCCCGTTGCGATTGACCGGGATGCTTTCGATTTGCACAATGTATGCAGGGACCATATATTCCGGCAGTTCTATTCTAAGATTGTCTTTGATGTCGCTTGTTCGTATTTGCTGATCCGATACGACATAGGCACAAATACTTTTGTCCCCGTTTTTCTCCTTGACCGCTACGGCTACCTCTTTAACTCCAGGCTGTTTGCGCAGGACACTTTCGATTTCACCCAATTCAACTCGGAAGCCACGAATTTTTACTTGTTCGTCTATCCTTCCCATGTACTCGACATTTCCATCGGGAAGCCATCTTGCCAAGTCGCCGGAACGGTACATCCTGCCCTCACCGAAGAGATTTTCTACAAACTTTTCTGCAGTCAGTTCCGGCTGGTTCAGGTAGCCCCTGGCCAGTCCGACCCCGGCCACGCACAGTTCGCCCGGTATGCCGATTCCACATAACGTACTGCCGTTTAATATATATATCTCCTTGTTTTGTATCGGTTTTCCGATGGGTATCCTGTCGGGAATGCTGTTTTTATCTTCACACAACCATTGTGTCGCACATACGGTTACTTCTGTCGGTCCATAAGAGTTTAGGTAGCTGGAAATTTCAACTGCTTTACTTATAACATCTTTACTGCTCTCCGAACCTGCTGTAATAATCAGCCGCTGTCCCGACGTATTAATTTGTGCATAAAACTGAGGCGGTACAGCCATAATTGTTGTTTCCCCTGCATATTCACCTATGTACTCACTGTCCGACAATTTATCCGGATGGATGACATACAGGGTCCCACCGGTCAGCAGTGCCATGGTCATATCCCACACGGAGCCATCGAATGCTATATTGGAGAATTGCAGGATTCTATCCTTTGAAGTAACTTTTAAAGAATCCATAAAATATGATCTCAAATTATTTACTCCGGTGTTTTCAATCATAACCCCCTTGGGCTTGCCTGTGGTGCCCGAGGTATAGATGAGATACAATAAATCACTTGGTTTGTTTATGAGTACGGGATTTGTGGACACACCTTCCCAAGTCTTACTCTCTCCAAGGTCTATTAAAGGAATTTCTGTTTGAATTTCAGTATTGTAAGTTACCACTGCTTTTGGTTTGCAGTCAGATAGCATATACACGATCCGGTCTTGGGGATACCCCGGGTCTATCGGTACATAAGCTCCACCTGCCTTAATAATCCCGTAGACACCGATGATCATCTCTATACTGCGTTCTGCCAGTAGTGCTACATAATCATCCGGTTTGACCCCAAGTTCTCTCAGCTTATACGCCAACTGGTTCGCTTTTTCATTCAGCTGCGCATAACTCATTTTTTCGTCTTCAAATACGACCGCGATATGATCCGGCGTCTGTTGAACCTGTTCTTCAAACAACTCTACTACTGTTTTTTCCCTTGGGTATTCCGCTGCCGTGTCATTGAAGGCCTCAATGATCAACCTCTTTTCTTCTTCGTCCGCCACACTCAGTTCGCTGATCTTCCGCTCAGGATTTGCCGCTAGTTCGTCCACCAGATGGCTGAAGTGTTTCATCATCTGCTCTACACTTTCCAGCTTGAGAAGATCGGTACAGTATTCCCAGGTCATGGCATAGCCGTCTTCCGTTACACTTATGCTTAAACTGAGATCGAATTTCGCCACGGTATGTTCGCTGTCTATGCTAGTCATTTTGAAGCCGTTCATTGCTAGGTTTGCCTGTTCGTTGTTTTGCAGAACAAACATCACATCAAACAGCGGGTTTCTGGATAAATCCCGTTGTACCTCTACGGATTCCACCAGTTCCTCAAACGGATATTCCTGGTTCTCGTAGGCTTTCAGGGCATTTTCCTTGACTTCCTTCAGGAAATCCAGAACCTTTTTGTCTCCTTTCGGGTATGCTCGCATAGCCAGTGTATTGACAAACATGCCCATCATCTGCTCTGTATCTTTATGCGTTCTTCCCGAGATGGGGCTGCCAACGACAATATCTTCCTGCCGGCTGTATTTGCCAAGCAATACCATCATTGTGGAAAGCAATACCATATAAGCGGTTGCCCCCGTCTTTCGGCACAGCTCGTCTACCGCTTTTTTCTGTTTGGCCGTCAACATCCCGTTGATGCAGTGGCCTTTAAAGCTCTTCGTCTGCGGCCTTAAGTAATCCAGCTGAAGGTCCAGCACGGGCGCCGGTTCTTTAAATACATCCAGCCAATATTTTTTCTGTTCCGATAGGTCTCTTGTTCGCATCCATTCGCTGTAATCCTTGTATTGCACACTCAGCGGCTGCAACTGCTCACCATTGTACAGCTTGGACAATTCTTGGGTTAAAATGCCCATCGACATACCATCGGAGATGATATGGTGCATATCTAGCAGGAGGATCGTTTTGTCCTCTCCTATTTTTACGGCTTTCATCCGCATTAGCGGTGCCTTTCCAAGGTTAAATGGATGCACAAAATCATACAGCAGGTTTTCTTCTTGTTCTGCACCTGCAATCCGTTCTTCATACTCCAATTCGAGTTGAACTTCTTGTGCGATCTTCTGGACGGGTTCTCCATCCTGCATATGGAAACTGGTGCGCAGCGCTTCATGGCGTATGGTCAATTGCTCCAGTGCGTATTTCATGCGGTCCATATCTAAATTCCCGTAAATGACCAATCCGGCCGGTATATTGTAAGCTATGCCTGTATCGTCGATCTGGTTTATCAGGTATAACCTCTTTTGTGCCGACGACATCGGATACACTTCTTTTTCTTCCGCCTTCGGAATCGGGATGTATGCTTCCTCTTTTGCTTGTTCTACTTCTTTGGCAAGAAGCTGAGCCGTAGGAGCGGCAAAAATGGCCTTCAGCGGCAAGCGTATTCCGGTCTTCACTTCAATTTGATTGACAACCCGGGTTGCGCGCAGCGAATGCCCACCCAGTTCAAAGAAGTTGTCTTCAATCCCCACCGGGGTAACACCTAAGACTTCTGCAAAGGCACCTGCAACAATTTCTTCTATTTCATTCCGTGGCGCAATATATTGCTGTCCTCCTGCTGCTTCCGGCTCCGGCAGAGCATGTTTATCAAGCTTCCCGTTTCTCGTGAGCGGAATGCTTTCGATTTGCACAATGTATGCAGGCACCATATATTCCGGCAGTTCTTTTCTAAGGCTGTCTTTAATGTCGCCTGATCGTAGTTCCTGATCCGATACGACATAGGCACAAATACTTTTGTCCCCGTTTTTCTCCTTGACCGCCACGGCTACATCGTTAACCCCAGGCTGTTTGCGCAGGACACTTTCGATTTCACCCAATTCAACTCGGAAACCACGGATTTTTACTTGTTCATCGATTCTTCCCATATACTCGATATTTCCATCGGGAAGCCATCTTGCCAAGTCGCCGGAACGGTACATCCTGCCCTCTCCGAAGTGATTCTCGACAAACTTTTCTGCAGTCAATTCTGGCCGGTTCAGGTATCCTCTGGACAAGCCTACACCTGCTATGCATAGTTCGCCGGGCATCCCGATCCCGCACAAGTCGTTGCCGTTCATAATATAAATCTGTTTATTTTCTATCGGCTTCCCAATCGGTATCCGCTCCGGTACGGGCTCCCCGGGATCACATTCCCAGTGTGTTGCACATACCGTTGCTTCGGTAGGTCCGTAATCGTTGGAATATTTCATATGCTTGTTGTTCGCGCCTACCAACTCCCGATTGGTTTCCGAGCCTCCAGTAATGATGGCTCGAAAATGCCGGATATCCACCTGCGCCAAATACTGCGGCGGCAAAATCGCAATGGTGACATTGTGCTTATCAATATATTGCTCAAATAATCTCGCATCTTTTTTGACGTCTTCGGGGCATAAGCATAGCTGTGCCCCGACCAGCAGACTCATTGTCATTTCATAAACGCTCGCATCGAAAGAAAAACTTGCAAACTGTAGGACGACATCAGCTGCCGTAATCGCATAGTTCTTAATAAAATATTCCCGAAAGTTAACTACACCCTCATGCTCAATCATTACGCCTTTGGGCTTTCCGGTTGTTCCTGATGTATAGATGATATACATCAAATCCTGTGGCGTGTTGACATGCTCCGGGTTTACAGCCTTGCCTGTATAGACCTCCTTATCATACAGGTCTATGACTGGAGTATCCCCTTTGATCGGCAGTTCCGCCCTTCCCAGTAGGATGGCTTTCGGCCGGCAATCTTCCAGCATATATTGGATACGATTTTCCGGATAACTAGGATCTATAGGTACGTAGGCACCGCCTGCCTTAATAATCCCGTAAATGCCGATGATCATCTCCATGCTTCTTTGGGCCAGGATCGCAACCCTGTCATCTGGTCTGACACCAAGCTCACGCAGTTTGTATGCCAACTGGTTAGCCTTTTCATTCAGCATCGCATAACTCATTATTTCGTCTTCAAATACGATCGCGATATGATCTGGCGTCTTCTGAACCTGTTCTTCAAACAGCTCTACGACTGTTTTTTCCCTTGGGTATTCCGTAGCGGTGTCATTGAAGGTCTCAATGACCAACCTCTTTTCTTCTTCGTCCACCACACCCAGTTCGCTGATTTTCACCTCAGGATTTGCCGTCAGTTCGTCCACCAGGTGGCTGAAGTGTTTCATCATCTGCTCTACACTTTCCTGCTCGAACAGATCGGTACAGTATTCCCAGGTCATGGCATAGCCATCTTCCATTTCACCTATGCTTAAAGTGAGGTCGAACTTTGCGATAGTATGTTCGCTGCCTATGCTCGTCATTTGTAAGCCGTTCATTTCCAGGTTCGTCTGTTCGTTGTTTTGCAGGACTAACATCACATCAAAAAGCGGGTTTCTGGATAAATCCCGTCGCACCTCTACGGATTCCACCAGTTCCTCAAACGGATATTCCTGGTTGTCGTAGGCTTTCAGGGCACTTTCCTTGATTTCCTTCAGGAAATCCAGAACTTTTTTGTCTCCATTCGGGTATCCACGCATAGCCAGTGTATTGACAAACATACCCATCATCTGCTCTGTATCTTTATGCGTTCTTCCCGAGATAGGACTGCCAATGATTATATCTTCCTGTCGGCTGTATTTGCCAAGCAATACCATCATTGTGGAAAGCAATACCATATAAGCGGTTGCCCCCGTCTTTCGGCACAGCTCGTCTACCGCTTTCTTCTGTTTGGCCGTCAACATCCCGTTGATGCAGTGGCCTTTAAAACTTTGCGTCTGCGGCCTTAAATAATCCAGCTGCAGGTCCAGCACGGGCGCCGGTTCTTTAAATACATCCAGCCAATATTTTTTCTGTTCCGATAGGTCTCTTGTTTGCATCCATTCGCTGTAATCCTTGTATTGGACACTCAGTGGCTGCAACTGCTCGCCATTGTACAGCCTGGACAATTCTTGGGTTAAAATACCCATCGATACACCGTCGGAAATGATATGGTGCATATCTAGCAGCAGGACCGTTTTGTCCTTCCCTATTTTTACGGCTTTTATCCGTATCAACGGCGCCTTTCCAAGGTCAAACGGATGTACAAAATCATGCAGCAGGTTTTCTTCTTGTTCTGCACCTGCAATCCGTTCTTCATACTCCAATTCGAGTTGAACTTCTTGTGCGATCTTCTGGACGGGTTCTCCATCCTGCATATGGAAACTGGTGCGCAGCGCTTCATGGCGTATGGTCAATTGCTCCAGTGCGTATTTCATGCGGTCCATATCTAAATTCCCGTGAATGAACATTCCTGCCGGTATATTGTAAGCGATGCCTGCATCGTCGATCTGGTTGAGCAGATATAGCCTCTTTTGTGCCGACGACATCGGATACACTTCTTTTTTTTCCGCCTTCGGAATCGGGATGTATGCTTCCTCTTTTGCTTGTTCTACTTCTTTGGCAAGAAGCTGAGCCGTAGGAGCGGCAAAAATGGCCTTCAGCGGCAAACGTACTCCGGTCTTCACTTCAATTTGATTGACAACCCGGGTTGCGCGCAGCGAGTGCCCACCCAGCTCGAAGAAGTTGTCTTCAATCCCCACTAGGCTAACACCTAGTACTTCTGCAAAGGCACCTGCAACAATTTCTTCTATCTCGTTCCGTGGTGCAATATATTGCTGTCCGCTTGCTGCTTCCGGTTCTGGCAGGGCATGTTTGTCAAGCTTCCCGTTTCGATTAAGCGGGACGCTTTCGATTTGCATAATATATGCAGGCACCATATATTCCGGCAGTTCTTTTCTAAGGCTGTCTTTAATGTCGCCTGATCGTAGTTCCTGATCCTGATCCGATACGACATAGGCACAAATACTGTTGTCCCCGTTGTTCTCCTTGGCCACCACGGCCACATCTATAACCCCAGGCTGTTTGCGCAGGACACTTTCGATTTCACCCAATTCAACTCGGAAGCCGCGAATTTTTACCTGTTCATCGATTCTTCCCATATACTCGATATTTCCATCGGGAAGCCATCTTGCCAAGTCGCCGGAACGGTACATCCTGCCCTCACCGAAGTGATTCTCGACAAACTGTTCTGCAGTCAGTTCCGGCCGGTTCAAGTATCCTCTGGCCAAGCCTACACCTGCTATGCATAATTCGCCAGGCATTCCGATCCCGCACAAGTCGTTGCCGTTCATAATATAAATCTGTTTATTTTCTATCGGCTTCCCAATCGGCACACGCTCCGGTATTGGCTCCCCGGGATCACATTCCCAATGCGTTGCACATACCGTTGCTTCGGTAGGTCCGTAATCGTTGGAATATTTCATGTGCTTGTTGTTTTTGCATACCAACTCTCGATTGGTCTCCGAGCCCGCAGTAATAACTGCTCTTAATTGCCGGATATCCACCTGCGCTAGGTACTGCGGCGGTAAAATAGCAATGGTGACCTTGTGCTTGTCAATATATTGCTCAAATAATCTCACATCTTTTTGAACATCTTCAGTGCATAAACATAGCTGTGCTCCGGCCAGCAAACTCATTGTCATTTCTGATACAGTCGCATCGAAAGAAAAACTTGCAAACTGTAGTACGACATCAGCTGCCGTAATCGCATGGTTCTTAATAAAATATTCCCTAAAGTTAACTACACCCTCATGCTCAATCATGACGCCTTTGGGCTTTCCGGTTGTTCCTGATGTATAGATGATATACATCAAATCCTGTGGCGTATTGACATGCTCTGGGTTTGTGGCCTCGCCTGTATAGACCTCCTTATCAAACAGGTCTATGACTGGAGTATCCCCTTTGATCGGCAATTCCGCATTTCCCAGCAGAATTGCTTTCGGCCGGCAGTCTTCCAGCATATACTGGATACGATTCTCCGGATAGCTAGGATCTACCGGCACATAAGCTCCACCTGCCTTCATAATCCCGTAGATACCAATGATCATTTCTATACTGCGTTCCGCGAGTATTGCAACAAAATCATCCGGTTTTACCCCAAGTTCTCTCAGCTTATACGCTAGTTGATTTGCTCTTTCATTCAACATCGCATAACTCATTTTTTCGTCTTCAAATACGACCGCGATATGGTCCGGCGTCCGTTGGACCTGTTCTTCAAACAACTCGACTACTGTTTTTCCTCTTGGGTATTCCGCAGCCGTGTCATTGAAGGTCTCAATGACCAACCTCTTTTCTTCTTCGTCCACCACGCGCAGTTCGCTGACTTTTTGCTTCGGATTTGAGGTCATTTGTTGCAGCAGTTGTTCCATTCTTCCCAGCAGTGTCTGGATTTCCTCCGCTCCATATTTTCCTGGGTCATACATAATCTTAAGTGTCAGGGCGGCTTCTTTAATAAATGCACTCAACGAAATATCATAGTTTGTCTGCTCCCTGGCACTCTCTATTTCAATCTTCAACTCGTGGCTCTCAAGCTTAAACGATTCGTCTACATAGTAGTTTTCGAACACAAACAAAGTCCGGATCAAATTGTTGCCTAGTGCGCTTCTGCTTTGTACTTCCGCTAGGGAACAATAGTCATATCCCATGCCTGCAACCGCCTGTTGCTGCATCTGCCCGAGTAGTTCTTCCACTGTTGTGCTTTCTTTACATTTCACCCTAATCGGTATGGTATTGATAAACAGTCCAACAGCCTGCTCCATTCCCTGTATACTCGCATTTCTTCCAGACACAACTTTCCCGAATACAACATCGGTATTCCGGTTGTATTTCTGCAATATAACACCCCAAGCTGTTTCTACGATCGTGTTTATTGTTATATTGAGCGTGCTGGAAAGTCGTTGTAATTGTCTGGTCAACTGTTTATCCGTAATACATACTTCTTCTTTAACCTGTTCCTCTATGTTCCCACTTGGACTTAGCGGCTGGATCTCCGCAGCTTCAGTGTAATCTGCAAGGGAATTCTCCCAGAAAGAAAGCCCTTCCTCCCTGTCCTGTTTCTCCAGCCAGCGGATGTATTCACCATAAGACACAACACCCTTCGCCTCTTCTCGTACTCTTTCATGCAGGGAAGACAATGTGCTTCCTTCTGTCAGTGCTTCGTAATATAGCACGAAATCTCGGAATAGGAGCGGTAAGCTCCATCCATCCATAGTGATATGGTGGGAACTCCATAAAAGGATATGCTCTTCCTCAGATTTTCTCAGAATGGTTGCACGAAGCAGACTGTCTTCTTCCAAATTGAATCCGCGCAGAATATCTGCCTGTTGGATCTTCATGATTTCGTTATCCTGTTCTTTGCTGCAGGACAAATCAATAACATTACATTCAATTTCACGCTCACGCAATACGATTTGCCATGGCTTGCTTACTTTGTTGTAGAAAAATACCGTACGCAGCACATCATGCTTCATAGCCAGCAAAGATAGGCTTTCCCGTACCTTCACAACCTGCAGCTTACCTTTCATGCGAAGCTTGAATTGCAAGACATAGCCTGTAGATTGTTCATCTGCCAATTTGTGATACAACATTCCCTCTTGCATCGGCGTTAACGAATAAATACCGGATATTTCAGGAACCGGATGTCTTTGTGTAAGTTGCTTGAAATCAGAAGCATTCATATTCAGCGCACCGAAATCAGAAGCTGTTTTTATGACCTCTTTTTGAAATACACAGTGCTGAACAATCATTTGAATAGATTGAACGTAATTTTGGCAGAACTGCGCTATACTTTGCCCACTGTACCTTCCCTTGTTGTAGGCAATAGCAAACCGTAATTTACCGCCAGATACGCTCCCGTTCATCGTAATGCCTTGCTTCGGCATGTTTTCCTCTGCAATGCTGCTTCCGCATGACAGATTGGATACGGTAATCCTTCCTTCCGCTCCAAATTCATGATCCATGTGCCCGAGATAATTAAAGCACAGGCCTGCTTCAACATCCGGCCATTTATCCTGACCAAGACATGCTGCCACGCCATACCCGATGCCGTGATTCGGAATTGTTCGGAGCATTTCTTTGGTGTTGATGATGGCTTCTTCGGGAGCCTCAGATCCTTTCAATACAATTGGATAGACACTCGTAAACCAACCGACGGTTCTGTCCATTTTCACAGCTTTATGAATTTCCTCACGTCCATGGCCTTCCATTTCCACGGCAACGTAATTTTGTCCTTTCCACTGTTTCACCGCCATGCCGAGTGCTGACAGCAGCAAGTCATTGATCTCTGTTCCATACGCTTTCCCTGCTTCATATAGTAACTGCTGGGTACTTTCCATCTCCAGTTCAAGCTGCATATGCGCATATTCCGTCGGCTGGCCATCAAAGTCACCTTGAATTTTCCCGTCTTTTACTTGTTTACATATTTCCCTCCAATAGTTTATTTCCTGTTTCAATTCTGTACTTTGCGAATACTCTACCAATGCTTCCGCCCAGTCTTTGTAAGAAGCTGTTTTTGCCGGAAGAACGACTTCCTTTCCTTGCAATGCCTGCTCATATCCGGCTTTCAGGTCTTCCAGCAGAATCCTCCACGATACACCATCTACTACCAGATGATGCAGACATAACAGCAGATGGTCTCCGTCTGCAGTGTGAAACAGCCCTACTTTCATGAGGGGACCCTGTTCCAAATCGATACTGCTTTG
>NZ_KB907299.1 GCF_000381905.1 Paenibacillus fonticola DSM 21315
AGTTTCCATATGCAGGATGGAGAACCCGTCCAGAAGATCGCACAAGAAGTTCAACTCGAATTGGAGTATGAAGAACGGATTGCAGGTGCAGAACATGAAGAAGACCTGCTGCATGATTTTGTACATCCATTTGACCTTGGAAAGGCGCCTTTGATACGGATAAAAGCCGTAAAAATAGGGGAGGACAAAACGGTCCTGCTGCTAGATATGCACCATATCATTTCCGATGGTATGTCAGTGGATATTCTAACAAACGAATTGTCCAAGCTGTACAATGGCGAGCAGTTGCAGCCGCTGAGTGTCCAATACAAGGATTATAGCGAATGGATGCGAGCAAGAGACCTGTCGGAACAGAAAAAATATTGGCAGGGTGTATTCAAAGAACCGGCGCCAGTGCTGGACCTTCAGCTGGATTATTTAAGGCCGCAGACGCAAAGCTTTAAAGGCCACTGCATCAACGGGATGTTGACGGCCAAACAGAAGACAGCGGTAGACAATCTGTGCCGGAAGACGGGGACAACCGCATATATGGTATTGCTTTCCACGCTGATGGTGTTGCTTGGCAAATATAGCCGACAGGAAGATATTGTCATCGGCAGCCCCATCTCGGGAAGAACGCATAAAGATACAGAGCAGATGGTGGGCATGTTTGTCAATACACTGGCTATGCGTGGGTACCCGAAAGGAGACAAAAAGGTTCTGGACTTCTTGAAGGAAGTCAGGGAAAGTGCCCTGAAAGCCTACGAGAACCAGGAATATCCGTTTGAGGAACTGGTGGAATCCGTAGAGGTGCGACGGGATTTATCTAGAAACCCGCTGTTTGATGTGATGTTTGTCCTGCAAAACAACGAACAGGCGAACCTCGAAATGAACGGCTTCAAAATGACTTACATAGACAGCGAACATACCGTGGCGAAATTCGATCTCAGTTTAAGCATAAGTGAAACGGAAGATGGCTATGCCATGACCTGGGAATATTGTACCGATCTTCTCAAGCTGGAAAGTGTAGAGCGGATGATGAAACACTTCAGCCGCCTGGTGGACGAACTGACGGCAAATCCTGAGGGGACAATTAGCGAACTGAGCGTGGTGGACGAAGAAGAACAGAGGCTGGTCATTGAGACCTTCAATGACACGGCTGCGGAATACCCAAGGGAAAAAACAGTAGTCGGGTTGTTTGAAGAACAGGTTCAACAGACGCCGGATCATATCGCGGTCGTATTTGAAGACGAACAAATGAGTTATACGATGCTGAATGAAAAGGCTAACCAGTTGGCATACAAACTGCGTGAGCTTGGTGTCAAGCCAGATGACAGGGTTGCGATCCTGGCCCAAAGAAGCATAGAGATGATTATCGGCATTTATGGAATTCTCAAGGCAGGCGGTGCTTACGTGCCGGTAGATCCTAGCTATCCGGAAAATCGTATCCAGTATATGCTGGAAGACTGCGGGCCGAAAGCAATTTTGCTGGGAAGAGTGGAACCGCCGATCAAAGGGGATATTCCGGTTATAGACCTATTGGATAAGGAGGTCTATTCAGGCGTGACCACAAACCCAGTGCATGTCAATACGCCAAAGGATTTGATGTATGTCATCTATACATCAGGGACAACCGGAAAGCCCAAAGGCGTAATGATCGAGCATGAGAGTGTCGTTAACTTTAGGGAATATTCTACTAAGAACCAAGCGATTACGACATCTGATGTCGTACTACAGTTTGCAGGTATTTCTTTTGATGTGGCCGTATATGAAATGACAATGAGTCTGCTGGCCGGGGCACAGCTATGTTTATGCCCGGAGGATGTTCAAAAAGATGTGAGATTATTTGAGCAATATATTGACAAGCACAAGGTCACCATTGCTATTTTACCGCCGCAGTACCTAGCGCAGGTGGATATCCGGCAATTAAGAGCAGTTGTTACTGCAGGTTCGGAAACTAATCAAGAGTTGGTATGCGCAAACAACAAGCATATGAAATATTCCAATGATTACGGACCTACCGAAGCAACGATAATTGCAACGCATTGGGAATGTGATCCCGGGGAGCCTGTACCAGAGCGTGTACCGATTGGGAAGCCGATCGAAAACATGCAAATTTACATCATGAACGGTAATGACTTGTGCGGGATCGGGATGCCTGGCGAATTATGCATAGCAGGTGTAGGCTTGGCCAGAGGATACCTGAACCGGCCGGAACTGACTGCAGAAAAGTTTGCCGAAAATCCCTTCGTTGAGGGCAGGATGTACCGTTCCGGCGACTTGGCAAGATGGCTTCCCGATGGGAATATCGAGTACATGGGAAGGATCGATGAACAGGTAAAAATTCGCGGCTTCCGAGTTGAATTGGGTGAAATCGAAAGTGTTCTGCGCAAACAGCCTGGAGTTAAAGAGGTAGCCGTAGCGGTCAAGGAGAAAAACGGGGACAGAAGTATTTGTGCCTATGTCGTATCGGATCAGCAAATACAAACAGGCGACATCAAAGACAATCTTAGAAAAGAATTGCCGGAATATATGGTGCCTGCATACATTGCGCAAATCGAAAGCATCCCGTTCAATCGCAACGGGAAGCTTGATAAACATGCCTTGCCGGAGCCGGAAGCAACAAGCCGACAGGAGTATATTTCGCCACGGAACGAGATAGAAAAAACGGTTGCAGGTGTCTTTGCAGAAGTCTTAGGTGTTAGCCTAGTCGGGATTGAAGACAACTTCTTCGAAATGGGTGGTGACTCGATCAAGGCAATCCGTGTGGTGTCCAAAATACGGGAAGCCGGATATGAACTGGCTGTCAAAGACCTGATGCAGCTGCGTATCGTGAAACTGATTGCAGAAAAAACAGCCGCAGCAGAAATGGAGACGGTATACCAAGGAGAAATCAGCGGGTTGGCACTGCTGACGCCGATCCAGCATACATTTTTTGATTGGAACTATGTGAAACCGCATCATTTCAATCAGGCCACCATGCTTTACTGCGAAGAAGGCTTTCATGTTCATGCACTCAAACAAAGCATCACCGCGCTTGTTGTCCACCATGACATGCTCCGCAGCGTGTATAAAGAAAATTTACAATGGGTTCTGCCAGTTCAAGAAAGCAAACTGTTTGACTGGAATGAGTATGAACTTCAAAATTCAGACCCTATTGCACAGATCGTGGAGCAGAAGAGTACAGAGCTGCAAAGCAGTATCGATTTGGAACAGGGTCCCCTCATGAAAGTAGGGCTGTTTCACACTGCAGACGGAGACCATCTGCTGTTATGTCTGCATCATCTTGTAGTAGATGGTGTATCGTGGAGGATTCTGCTGGAAGACCTGAAAGCCGGATATGAGCAGGCATTGCAGGGAAAGGAAGTCGTTCTTCCGGCAAAAACAGCTTCTTACAAAGACTGGGCGGAAGCATTGGTAGAGTATTCGCAAAGTACAGAATTGAAACAAGAAATAAACTATTGGAGGGAAATATGTAAACAAATAAAAGACGGGAAAATTCAGGGTGATTTTGATGGCCAGCCGACGGAATATGCGCATATGCAGCTTGAACTGGAGATGGAAAGTACCCGGCAGTTATTATACGAAGCAGGGAAAGCGTATGGAACGGAGATCAATGACTTGCTGCTGTCAGCACTCGGCATGGCGGTGAAACAGTGGAAAGGACAAAATTACGTTGCCGTGGAAATGGAAGGCCATGGACGTGAGGAAATTCATAAAGCTGTGAAAATGGACAGAACCGTCGGTTGGTTTACGAGTGTCTATCCGATTGTATTGAAAGGATCTGAGGATCCCGAAGAAGCCATCATCAACACCAAAGAAATGCTCCGAACAATTCCGAATCACGGCATCGGGTATGGCGTAGCAAAATATCTTGGTCAGGATAAATGGCCGGATCTTGAAGCAGGCCTGGGCTTTAATTACCTAGGGCACATGGATCATGAACTTGGAGCGGAAGGAAGGATTACCGTATCCAATCTGTCATGCGGAAGCAGTATTGCCGATGAAAATATGCCGAAGCAAGGCATTACGATGAACGGGAGCATATCGGGCGGTAAATTACGGTTTGCTATTGCCTACAACAAGGGAAGGTACAGTGCGCAAAGTATAGCGCAATTCTGCCAAAATTACGTTCAATCTATTCAAAAGATTGTTCAGCACTGTGTAGTTCAAAAAGAGGTCATAAAAACAGCTTCTGACTTCGGCGCGCTGAATATGAATGCTTCGGATTTCAAGCAACTTACACAAAGACATCCGGTTCCTGAATTATCCAGTATTTATTCATTAACGCCGATGCAAGAGGGAATGTTGTATCACAAATTGGCAGATGAACAATCTACAGGCTATGTCTTGCAATTCAAGCTTCGCATGAAAGGTAAGCTGCAGGTTCAGAAGGCACAGGAAAGCCTATCTTTGCTGGCTAGGAAATATGATGTACTGCGTACGGCATTTATCTATTACAAAGTAAGTAAGCCATGGCAAATCGTATTACGAGAGCGTGAAATTGAATGTAATGTTATTGATTTGTGCAACAGCAAAGAACAAGAAAAAGAGATTTTGAAGATCCAACAGGCGGATATTCGACGCGGATTCAATTTGGAAGAAGACAGTCTGCTTCGTACGACCATTCTCAGAAAGTCTGAAGAAGAGCACATTCTTTTATGGAGTTCCCACCATATCATTATGGATGGATGGAGCTTACCACTGCTGTTTCAAGATTTCATGCAGTATTACGAAGCACTGACAGAAGGAAGCACATTGTATTCCCTGCATGAAAGAGTACGGGAAGAGGCAAAGGGTGTTGCATCTTATGGTGAATACATCCGCTGGCTGGACAAACAGGATCGGGAAGAAGGACTTTCTTACTGGGAGAATTTCCTTGCAGATTACACTGAAGCTGCAGAGATCCTGCCGCTAGGTCAAAGCGGGAACAGGGAGGAATAGGAGCATGGAGGAACAGGTTAAAGAAGTAGTGTATACTTTTGACAAACTATTGACCAGACAAATACAACGACTCTCCAGCTTGGTTAATGTAACCATAAACACGATCGTAGAAACAGCTTGGGGTGTTTTGTTGCAGAAATACAACCGGAATACCGATGTTGTATTTGGAAAAGTTGTATCCGGCAGAAATGCGGATATACAGGGAATGGCGCGGGCTGTTGGACTGTTTATCAATACCATACCGATTAGGGTGAAATGCGAAGAAAGCACAACCGTAGAAGAACTACTCGGGCAGATCCAGCAGCAGGCGGTTGCTAGCATGGAATATGACTTTTGTTCTCTATCGGAAGTACAAAGCAGAAGTGCATTAGGCAACAATTTGATCCGAACGTTGTTTGTGTTCGAAAACTACTATATTGACGAATCGTTTAACCTTGGGAGCTCTAGATTGAAAATCGAAATAGAGAGTGCCAGAGAGCAGACAAACTATGATATTTCGTTGAGTGCATTTATTAAGGAAGTCCTGACACTTAAGATTATGTATGACCCAGGAAAATATGGGGCGGAGGAAATCCGGACACTGCTGGGGAGAATGGAACAACTGCTGCAACAAATGACCGCAAATCCGAAGCAAAAGGTCAGCGAACTGAGCGTAGTGACCGAAGAAGAAAAGAGGTTGGTCATTGAGACCTTCAATGACACGGCTGCGGAATACCCGAGGGAAAAAACAGTCGTAGAGCTGTTTGAAGAACAGGTTCAGAAGACGCCAGATCATATCGCGGTCGTATTTGAAGATGCGCAATTGACGTATGCGCAGCTGAATGAAAAGGCTAACCAGTTGGCATATAAACTACGTGAGCTTGGGATCAGACCAGATGACAGGGTTGCGATCCTGGCCCATAAAAGCATGGAGATGATTGTCGGCATTTATGGGATTCTCAAAGCAGGCGGTGCCTACGTGCCGGTAGATCCTAGCTATCCGGAGAATCGTATCCAGTATATGCTGGAAAATTGCCAGCCGAAAGCCATCCTGCTGGGAAGGGCGGAACTGCCGATCAAAGGGGATACTCCAGTCATAGACCTAACGGATAAGGAGGTCTATACAGGCAAGGCTGCAAACCCGGAGCCTGTCAACACGCCACAGGATTTGATGTATATCATCTATACATCAGGAACAACCGGAAAGCCCAAAGGCGTAATGATTGAGCATGAGGGTGTAGTTAACTTTCGGGAATATTTTATTAAGAACTATGCGATTACGGCAGCTGATGTCGTCCTACAGTTTGCAAGTTTTTCTTTCGATGCGAGCGTCTATGAAATGACAATGAGTCTGCTGGTCGGGGCACAGCTATGCTTATGCCCCGAAGACGTCAAAAAAGATGCGAGATTATTTGAGCAATATATTGATAAGCACAATGTCACCATTGCGATTTTGCCGCCGCAGTATTTGGCGCAGGTGGATATCCGGCATTTTCGAGCCATCATTACTGGAGGCTCGGAAACCAATCGGGAGTTGGTAGGCGCGAACAACAAGCATATGAAATATTCCAACGATTACGGACCTACCGAAGCAACGGTATGTGCAACACACTGGGAATGTGTTCCTGGGGAGCCCGTACCGGAGCGGATACCGATTGGGAAGCCAATCGTAAACAAACAAATTTACATTATGAACGGCAACGACTTGTGCGGGATCGGGATGCCTGGCGAATTATGCATAGCAGGTGTAGGCTTGGCCAGAGGATACCTGAACCGGCCGGAACTGACTGCAGAAAAGTTTGTCGAGAATCACTTCGGAGAGGGCAGGATGTACCGTTCCGGCGACCTGGCAAGATGGCTTCCCGATGGAAATATCGAGTACATGGGAAGGATAGACGAACAGGTAAAAATTCGCGGTTTCCGAGTTGAATTGGGTGAAATCGAAAGTGTCCTGCGTAAACAGCCTGGGGTTAACGATGTGGCCGTGGTGGCCAAGGAGAACAACGGGGAAAACAGTATTTGTGCCTATGTCGTATCGGATCAGGAACTACGATCAGGCGACATTAAAGACAGCCTTAGAAAAGAACTGCCGGAATATATGGTCCCTGCATATATTGTGCAAATCGAAAGCATCCCGCTTAATCGAAACGGGAAGCTTGATAAACATGCTCTGCCGGAACCGGAAGCAGCAAGCGGACAACAATATATTGCACCACGGAATGAGATAGAAGAAATTGTTGCAGGTGCCTTTGCAGAAATATTAGGTGTTACCCAGATGGGCATACAGGATAACTTCTTCGAAATGGGTGGGCATTCGCTGCGCGCAACCCGGGTTATCAATCAAATTGAAGTGAAGACCGGAGTACGTTTGCCGCTGAAGGCCATTTTTGCCGCTCCTACGGCTCAGCTTCTCGCCAAAGAAATAGAACAAGCAAAAGCCAAAGAATACGTCCCGATCCCGCAGGCGGAATCAAAAGAA
>NZ_KB907300.1 GCF_000381905.1 Paenibacillus fonticola DSM 21315
ACGCCGGAGCACGAGGCCCGGGAGCAAACGAAGGTTCGGGAGAGAATATGCGTGATTCGTTTGCACTAGGTTTGCCAAGAACTGAACGTGCGTTTCTAGCTTGCAAAAGCTCTCCTTGACGAAGGCATAACATGTGGTACCCAACCCACGGATAGCAGCGTGCCGACCGTCGCTCGCATTTTTGCTCTCGCGCCACGTGCTCAGGCAGAAAAAATAGAGGGTTTGACAAAAACGTTCATAGCAACGAATCTCATCCACGCTATTTGCCGTTTACTTTCTGTTTGAAGCAGTAAAGACTGAAATAACGTTACCTAGCTTCGTTACACTTTGCCTGGGATTGTTTTTGTACAAATAGCGATTGTGAGATTCGTTATAAAAATTCGGTGATGTTCATTTCTTAGTCTCGGTCACGTTCCAGCGCACGGTCTCATCACGATTTCGTTTTCGCTCTTTGTTCCATTCTCAGTTCCATTCTCAGTTCCATTCTGAGTCACATTTGGTCACATTTAGCCCGGTACTCGTCCTGGTCTAACCCTCGTTCTAACCTCGTTCTAACCTCGATCTAACCCCGGTCAAAACCTCGGTCTCGGGGACCCTATAGGTTCGGTAACGTAGTTTGCCGCTTGCGATGAGCAGCAATTGTTTGCTAGCGAGTTGGCGGAGGATTTTGCGCGTATGTTGCTCCGAAAGCTGAAGATGAGCGGAAATTTCAGCGGGTGTAAAAGGGCGCAGCAGTCTGCGGGCAAACCGTAAGGTTTCAGCCTCTGCCCAATGTAGTCCGGAGGGGACAGAACTGGAGAGAAATTTTCCAATAAAAGAAAGGGTGAGCTGCTTGCAGACGCCAGGATCGTCGCGGATAGATAAGTAGGCAATGGGGAGGAACAGCCAATCATCAAGAACGAGCAAAGATTGCTTCATGCATAAGTCCTTAAATCGACTGACTTCAATATCTCTGGCGTGGCTCCGATAATCTTGAATTTCAATACAGCCCTTGGCATTCCCCGGCAAATAAGCGAGGTCCAAATAACGATAGCCATTATTATAATCTCTAACCTCATATTCAGGGTATAAGTGATCAAAGTTGCCTATGGTGGGATACCAAATCCTGCGCAAATAATCTACCGTTCCCCAGCTCAGTCCCTTTCGAAGCATCTCCCTTCTTCGCGGACTTGTCTCCTCAGCAATTTGCTGATCCAGCCATTTCGGATAAACCTCTTCAAACATGCTCATTCCAGTTCACTCCCATCCCGTTTTCAATAAAACAAAAACCGCCTCAACACCCAATGTTCGCAAACATGAGTATTGAAGCGGTATATGCTTTACACCGATAACTTACAATCTATTATAGGGAGGATTAGCAATATGTTCAAATTAATCCCTCAAGTCAAAGAAATACGAAGTCAATAAGTTGGAAAGTAAATGGAAAATAAATATATAGCAGATGCATAACGATGGATAGGAGACGATGGACCTGCAATATTTTTAAACCTCCTCAAAAAGGGGAAAAGTGCACCTGATTTCTAAAAGTATTGCAAACGAAAAGTGCAACTGAATTCTAAAAGTATTGCAAACTACCGCCAGAGCTGTCTTTGTCGGGAGATCATCGTGAACATCATTTATCTGGGCAAATAAACCGTAAATTCTGCCCCTCCTTTCATATGATTCCGCACCTCAATCCTTCCGCCATGCGCAAGCACGATTTGCCGTACGATCGCCAGACCAAGACCTGCTCCTCCGCTGCGTTCTGACTTATCGACCTTGTAAAAGCGATCGAACAGATGCGCGATTGTTTCCGCTGGAATCCCCGGTCCCGTATCCTGAACGGTGACGACAATAAATGCCGGATCTTCCGCTGGAGAAACCCGGATCGAAATTTCACCGCCCGAAGGGGTATGCCGAAGCGCGTTGGCTGCCAGATTCAGGATCACTTGTTTGACCCGCTTGGCGTCGATATCCGCTTCCATTGGGTTACTACGGTCTGGGCCGTTTAACCGAATGCTCCGAGCTTCAGCCTCAGGACGGACAAGTTCCGCCAAGTCAGCCAGCAGCCCGGACAGATCGGTCACTTTCCGCTGCAAATGCAGCTCGCCAGCCTCTGCCGACGTCAAAAACTGCAGCTCGTCCACCAAGTGAATGACACGAAGCACCTCATCGTGAAGCGGAAGCAGTGTCTCCGGTTTAACATCCACGGCAGACTGCTGGACCAACTCTAATTTGGTCAGCACGATGGATAGCGGAGTCCGAAGCTCGTGCGCGACATCCTCAACCAATCGTTTGCGGCTGTTTTCAGAATCGCGCAGTTGATGTGTCATTTTGTTAAAAGCCTTGCTTACCTGTCCGTATTCATCTGACCCTTGAACGGGGAGCACTGTATCCAGTTGCCTGTCGGCTACTTTATCCATCTCGGCAATCAGTCTTTTGAGGGGGCGGGTCATCGTGCCCGACAGCCAATATCCGATCAGCAGCGCAATTCCGGCCGTGAACAAGGTGACCGTGACCGCTTTCATCCCCATGCGGCTCATGATATAGTCGCGGATTCCCTGCAATTGATCGGGTTCAATTTCGATCGCTGCTTCATCTGAAAAGTATTGTGCAAACAGACTGCCCAGATATCCTTGTGTCGTCCCGACATAAGCGGCGCTTACGAGCAGCACCAACAAGGCCATCCCGCCGAATATTTTAGAACGAAGCGTCATGACGGATCACCAAACCGATAGCCGAACCCGTAAACGGTCTGGATGTACCTTGGGTTGCCCGGGTCCGGTTCCAGTTTCTTTCTAAGCTTGCTGATGTGCGAATCCAGCGTCCTTTCGTAGTTCATCAGCTCTTCACCCATCGCCGCTCTCATCAGCTGCAATCTGCTGTAGACTACGCCCGGCCGGGTGGCCAGAGTCAGCAAAAGTTGAAATTCCGTAGGCGTAAGCGTAACGGATTCCCCGTCACGGGTGACCAGGTATCGAATTGGGTCAATCGTCAAATTCCCCCGCTGGAGAACAGACAGTTCCTCCGGACTGGATTGAATCCGGCGCAAAACCGCACGAATGCGGGAGGCGAGCTCACGAAGACTGAACGGTTTCGTGATATAGTCGTCGGCTCCGAGCTCCAGTCCGATGATTTTATCGGTTTCTTCTGTTTTGGCCGTAACCATGATGATCCCGCAGGAGGAGTTCTGTCGCAATTCACGGCACACGTCGATTCCGCTTTTGCCTGGCAGCATCCAGTCGAGCAAGACAATGGCCGGTTTCGCTGTTTGAGCGAGGCGAATCGCTTCAAGTCCGTTCATCGCGGTAAGGACATGGAAGCCTTCCTGTTCCAAATACTGCGTCATGGATATCAGCATTTGCTGTTCGTCTTCCACGATTAGCACTGTTGTTTCCATACAATGTGTCCTTTCGTATGTATATTGGCTTCATTATACCACCCTGGTTTCCATATCGGACAAATCCACAACAAATACGGGAGTCCTCCACAAGTTCTACACATTGTTTTTATAAAATGACGGAGAACAAAAAAATGATATGACGGAGGTCAGAAACTATGCGAAAAACACATTTTCTCGGGTATGCAGGTTTTTCTGGAATTTTCATTTTTGTCATTACTATTTTACTGCTGCACGGATGGCAGCCGGAAATTTCAATACTTTATGATGCCATGAGTTATTATGTACACGGACAACCGGGGTGGTTGTTCTGGGCAGGGCTTCTCGGTCTTGGACTTGGCTCGCTGGCGCTCGTTGCGGGGTTGTGGCGTATGCACAATGGAGCATATGCGAGAGTGGGTATGCTATGTGCCGGCATATGGGCCGTAGGTTTATTGATTGCGGCTGTTTTTCCGACGGACCCCAAAGGAAGCTGGGATCAGCCTCCATCTACGAGCGGCATGATCCATTTTGCAGCAGCCATCTTAGCTTTTACAGCCATCACGCTGGCCGCACTGTTTCTTGCCCGTACCTTTATAGAAGACGGACGCTGGGAGCCGGTTCAAAAGTGGATTGTCCCAATTACAGCCCTGACTGCTGTTTCCTTAATCCTGTTCATGATCTCCATCGTGTCCATTTTTGTCTCTAGTGGGGCGCCGCTCTATTTTGGGCTGACGGAAAGACTGTTTATCTTCATGAGCCTCTGCTGGATCGGTATGGCTTCGGTCGGGTTGTTACGCTCGGAAAGATGAAGGATATTGGCTGCAGCCGGGCTGAGGTTATAGTCAAATAACTAAAACGAAATATGTCTCTATCCGGTATGGAAGAGTTGCTAGGGAGGAGGATCCCCCAAAACTGTATTGAGACAGAAATAGGCAGTGTTTGAAATTGACAAAATGATTGGCGTTTAGTATCTTCTTTTTATTCCGCGACTTGAAGGGATTTCCAATATGGAGATTCCCTATGAAGATCTGTCCAAGCTGTTTTTGCAATTTTTTCACCAAGGCTTCATCTGATCATCGTCTCCAAGAAGTGATTTCCGGGAGCTATGCTGCTGATCTGCATGGCATAGCCAAAATTTTGTGATTATGCCAATAAGTCCGGACAGATGAAAATTGCTGATTCGGTTAGCACTGCCTATGGACTTTTAGCAATGGTTGTAGGATTAAGTTTTTTCAGGGTCGCCAAATTCATGCCAGTAAATGGGCAGGATAATCAATATATTTGCTTAGACTATTTGGAGAGCTTGTCTGTGGAATGATCACTTGCGACAAGGGGAGGAGGATTCTATGAATATTGTAAAGGTTCAGGCAGATGGAACAGCTATTGCCCTAGTGCACGGGGGCGAGCCTGTTATCAAAGATGTACAATCTGCATTGGATTTTATGGCCACCGTAAGATATGAAACGGACTGTGATTGTATTGTTATCGAGAAGCCGCTGATCAGTGAAAGTTTTTTTGACTTGAAAACGCGCCTTGCGGGCGAAATTTTGCAAAAGTTCATTACCTATCAAGTGAAGGTGGCGATTGTAGGGGACTTCTCGATGTATTCGAGTCAGAGTCTGAAGGATTTTATTTATGAATGCAACAATGGAAAAGCTATTTTCTTCTTATCTACGGAACAGCAAGCGATTGAAAAACTAAGTAACGCAAATTCGGGGGGATTAAGGTGAATGATGTCAGGCAATGGTGATATGATTGCAGATTATCGCATGAACAATATCCCCGCAGGCGTTGTTGCTCTAAGGGATGATCGAATAAAGAAGTCTTGGACGGCAGCGGTGGAGTCGTTTTTGCTTGCGCCTGTACCTGTGACCCAATCGCTTTATGCCGCGGTCATGCAAGGAACGCTAGAACCGAAGGGACTACCAGAAGTACCAAAGGCATTGCCAGAAGTACCAAAGGCATTGCCAGAAATATTAAAGGCATTACTAGCAGTACCGAAGGCATTCCCAGAAATACCGATGGTCAATGTCTCATGGTTGGATGCAATTCACTTTTGCAACCTCTTTTCACGGTATTCGGGTCTGCAAAGCTGTTATTCCATCATTGAAGCTGATGATGAAATGATTGTCGAATGGGACAGGAGAGCGAATGGATTCCGTTTGCCCACAGAAGCAGAATGGCAATATGCTTGTAAGGCCGGTACTTCGGAATATCGATACGGTGAGCTTGATGCGATTGCCTGGTATCGTGACAACTCGCATGGACGTTTGCATGAAGCCGCACAAAAATTGCCGAACGCTTGGCAGCTCTATGATATGTTGGGCAATGTCTGGGAATGGTGCTGGGATTTGTATGATACCGAGGTGTACGGGTCTTACCGGGTATTTCGCGGCGGCAGTTGGGCTGAGGAAGGTCGAGGATGCGGGGCAACTTGCCGTCGGCGGAGTCATCCAACTTTCCGTATCGATGATCTTGGTTTTCGTCTTGCCAGAACATTGTAATCGGAGAGGTTAGGGGTTCGCTCTCGGTTGTTTGATTCTAACGAATCTCATCCACGCTATTTGCACATATTTGCGATGTTTTTAAATTTAACGAATCTCAGACACTCTATTTGCCGTTTATCCACTGTTTGGAGCAATCAAGACTGAAATAACGTTGCCCAGCTTCGTTACATTTTCAGAAGGGTTACTTTTACACAAATAGCGATCATCAGCTTCGTTATAAATTTCGTTCACGTTCTTAGTCACATTTTCAATCTAAGTTCTGGTCAAATCTTGTATTGGTATTGGTATTGGTATTCACATTGGTATTCACATTGGTATCCATATTGGTGTTCATATCGGTATTCGTATTGGTATTCATACTGATATCCATATTTCGTATTCATATCGGTATTTGTTATTGCTATTTGTATTAGTATCCACATTGGTACTGGGTTACGTTTTCGCATCGGTCATAAAATTCGGGCCTAACCCATTTGGGAAAAATCTGTCTTGAGGTAAATCCCTAGGAGCGCAGGGAGCTAAAGAGGGACGAGCAAGGCATTGCACTCTACCTTTAGGGTTGTCTTTGGCGATTTATCGTCGGGAGCAAGTTGAATGGGATTGTAAAATCCCCCGGACTCCATATAAACAAAAAAACAGCCAATGAAGGCTGCTTTTTTGTTTGCATTGTACGCCCAGCATGGGCGTCATCTCTAGGGTGAGAGTCCCGAACGGGGGCTGGCGAGCGCCTACCGTTAGCCAAGGGCAAGGGTGTCCGTCGCGAGGCGGAATCTGAAGGAAGCCAGAGGCAAAAGCACGGGCCAAGGTACACGAACTGGATTTGAGGCAGGATTAGTCGGATGAGTTGCCAATTCACAACGAAATCCAAAGCCGCTAAGGGCTAGTCCTGTAGACTCCAGTGGTCGCGGGCGGAAAGATGACGTTCTTATCTGGGGAGGCCTGCGGGAAAAAAAAAAAAAT
>NZ_KB907301.1 GCF_000381905.1 Paenibacillus fonticola DSM 21315
CCAGGCTGACAATCCAACGCTGCACAAATTTTATCAATGACTTCTAGAGAAACATATTCGTTCGTATTCAATTTAGCCATCGTTGCTGATGAGATCCCTGTCATTTTTAATAACTCCTGTTTCTTTATATCCCGATCTATCAGCAATTTTTGTAATGGTTTATAACTTATCATTGCCAGTTCCCTCTCAGATTAGTTGAAGTTTTCTTCAATTATATTAAAAAATCTTCGCCTAATCAAAAATATATTTATGTTCTCTTGACACAAAAATTCAGTATGTTAAAATAATATTTAGTAAGTTAAACTTTAATTCGTAAATGCAAATGAAATTTAGGAGGTGTCATATTGGAAGATTCTTTAGAGATATTAATTGACCCGCTTATTCGTAAGCGACTGGAATCATTACACAGTGAGCTTACAAAACATAATTCTTATTTCAAAGAAATATCAAATGAATCTAAGCAATACTTACAGACCCTTCAAGCATCTCTCCCTGACAACCTCCAACATACCCTATTCCTCTATGAAGACGCTCAATTTTCAATACGAACAGTTCTAGATAGTAAAATATATCTACAAGGATTTAAGGACGCCTTATATCTCTTCGGTGAATTACATATTTCAAAAACTTAAGAGCCTGGTGACTCTATTTTTTTGAATCTACGTTTTATGCTGATTGGGGTGTCTGGCCTGATCTATTTCTCGTATATCGAACTTCGTGCAGACCATGTCAGAAGCATCAATGTGAACACATTGTTCTATTAATTGTATTTGAAAAATCTAAATAGTGTTGTAAAGGATGTTTTTTATGTACGTTTGATCTCCATAACGAATCTCTTTGGGATAATCAAATATTTCCCGTTTCAATAAATTACTACTCTCCTTTATTTTACTTTTAATTTCTGCTCTCGAGTAGATACTATATATTACGTCCTTTATTTCCCCAAAATTTTTAATAGAACTGCGTACTCCTAATTTCACCATACTGTACTGATCAGTAAAATCATGAAACAAATCTATTAATATAAAGCTTTCCTTATCCTCTCTCTTAAAAAATACAAGAACATCCCCCTTGCCTACACTATTAGGTCCTTCCCCATATGATTTATATTTATTATATAATTCCGTTAAATCAAGATTGATATTAAATTGTCTAAATAAATTTTCAATACTAGATGCCTCATCTGTATCATCTATTAAATCAAAAAATGGTAAATAAAAAGATATTTCAGTATATGCCTCCATAGTTATACTTCCTTTTCTTCTTAAGATTGATTGATTATTACTGATATTTCATGTAACGCTTATGGACTCCGCGTCTCTGAATTCTATTTGCAAACCTAGGGCTAACCCCTGGCGATGTATTGCATTACAGGAAGTACCCTCTTCCTCAAGGGAATTGCCATCCTCGAGTTACTACCAAGGCATATTTTGAACTAAAGGTTGTACAAAAAGACCAGTGTTATTTATGTCAATTACCTTTATCCATTTATATAAATTCTCTGCAGCAATCGCTGGATCTGTATCTGCATCAGTTGATCGTCCTCTAGTTAACAACTGCCCCGGATGAATCGCACAAACTGTTATATTATCCTTCATTAATTCTTGGCCAAGACATATCGTAAACATATTCTGAGCTGCCTTAGCCATCCGATATGAATATGAAAATCTTCGATCAATAAACTCTCCTGATGCCATTCGAGTTAATGAACCTAGTCTTGATGAGACATTAATAATTCTTGGGTTAATTGATTTTCTTAAATTTGGGATGCATGCTTGAACTGTTCTGATCGGTCCTAAACAATGAATATTGAATAGATTATTTACCTCTTCCGTTCTTACAGTTTCTATTAAATATTCAGATCCTGATATGCCTGCATTATTAATCACGACATCAAGAGAATGAGCGTTTTTGTCTAAATTCATTCTGATTGTTTCTATAGATTTATCACTCGTTAAATCCGCAACTATTGGATAACACCTTAAAGGGAATTGCATTCTTAATTGATCTGCTGCTTCTTCAGTTCGAACTACCGGAAAAGTATTAAAAGAACCTGAAAAAAAGACTTTCTGCAGTTCGAGGCCTAGTCCTCTATTGGCACCTGTTATTAATACACTCTCCATTGAATTCCCCCCACTAATATTGTTTAGCAACTCTTTCATATAACTTCCATAAATCGCTCTCCTTAACTGTCTTCGTTCTGTTGTGTAATGTTCCCACATCTACAACGAAACCCGGCCTTAGAATCTTAGGTCGGGTCGAGTGTTGTCTGAATATTCTTCTATGCTTTCAAATCTGACAAAAAAGGCGGATGCACCGCAGCGTAGATGCATTGTCGACGAGGTTCTATGATTATACCCACATCTTTTAATTTTCTTAATTATCAGGTGTGTATTCAATTAAATCTGATAGTTTGCACTCAAATGTATCACACAGCTTTAATAGTGTTTCTAATTTTGTCGTCTCAATATTTATTTCTTTATACAGTTTGTTAATCGAATTTCTACTCAGTCCTGATCTTTCCATCAACTCTGTTATATCATCGATTCGATGTTCAGCCATTAGAACTCTAATATTACACTTTATCAAACAGACTCCCTCCTATGCTCAATATATTATCTCTCAAAATCAATTTTTTTCAATTAGAAATCACCATTTCACCTTATGGAGTTAATAATTATCTTTACACATAACTCCGCAAGGGTATATAATAACCTTATAGAGTTAACGAAAGGAGGGAAGTCATTGATTGAATCATTAGATGTTTTAGCTGAGCCTTTAATTCGCAGTCGTATAGAGAAGCTATACTCAAACTTAAACCTTGAACCATTTTCTTCTGAATGTGAGCAGTATCTAAAAGTAATTCGAGAATCACTTCCCGATAACCTTCAACATCCCCTATTTCTTTATGAAGATGCTCTAACTTCATTACAAACTGTTTTGGAAAGTAAAATATATCTACAAGGTTTTAAAGATGCACTATATCTTTTTAATGAATTATATATTCAAATGAAATAAGGGCCTGCGGCCTGCCCTATCGTATACATTTTTGTATTCACGCCCCACTCCTTTGTAATTTATCGGGCAGGTCAAGAGGGGCTTGTCCCCCGCAACATAGATATGGTGTTATTTGAAGTACAAGCCCTTTTTGAATCACTCATCTTAATGTGTTTCAAGTCCAATTTCTTGTTCGGTTATAATTCTAAATTTATCAAACTTGATATTTAGTGCTTCAATCCCCTGTTTGTCTAACCCTTGTGTATTTAAATAAAATGAACCTGTAATTATTTCTCCAGATGTTCCATTTACCATTTTATTTTTGTCATTAATAATTCTATCATCTGTTAATCTTTGTTTCAGATCTTCTGGTAATATTGGTTCAACTGATTTTATTAAAATAGTTTTCCTCGTTTTATTCCAAATATTAATGTTATATGTTACAAGAGTTTTATTTAATTCTCCCCCCAAACCAATAGAGATTGAATTTATGACTAGACCATCATTAACTACATCTTCGGATTGATTATTCTTATTGCATCCACTGATGAGAAATATAGAAATTAATATACTCAGAAAAAGAACAATTCTGTTTTTATTCATTAAATCACCTCTGGTATTAATTCTTAGACATAGCTTGTATTTCACATAATTCCTTTTTCATTAACTTCGTGAACTCCTATTCACGATGCTTAATCACGATTTCGCATACCCCCATATTTGCGTGGGGTTCGCTAATCAGCCCCTCCATTCATCCAATAACATAAGCACGACTATTTTCCCACTACGTACCTGCGTTACCCAAGATTATAGCCCATTTGTAAAATAGAGGAAACGGTAAAAAAGAGCCGAACCACTATATTGTAGTTAGACTCCTTATTAAGACTTCAATTCCCTCACCGCATCCTCACTCACTCAAAAGCTCCCTCGATCCTTCCCCGCCCAAGCCAGCACCTCGGTCGTCCACTTGTTGATCAACCGCTCGCAGTTTTGGGGATGACGTTCAGCTTCTACCGAGGGATGGCTTCCTCGGGCGCGACGGCGTCGCGGTTGGTGAGCTGCTGCTAGTTGTTCGATTCATTCTTAGTTTGAGTTTTATCAAGATCTTAATTAACGTTCCTAGGATCTACGTCACGCCCTGTCCTTAGATGCTCTTATCTTATTGCCGGGGTGTGCTTGTCTGAGCCTTCTTCTACGATTATACATCTGGTAACCAAAGGGCGCTTGCCCTGCAGAGTGAATACTTATATTAGGTGACGTTCATTGAATAACTCTCAAGTTCTTCATTGTATGTAACATTAAAATAGACTTTAATATAACATTCACGAAGTGGGACTGCCATTCTCCATATTTCATTATTTCCTGGAGGCTTAAAATGATAGATATTTTGAAATATTCCTTTTGTCATTAAGGAAAAATAAAATAATAACCAATTTAAGCTATGAATAGTTTTTTTAGATGAGAACGAAGCCTTCCCACCAATAGCAATATTCATGAATTCATCGTCAAAAGAAACTGCATATGAACCAACATTGCTTGAAATAGAATAGCTATGAATAATGCTTGAATACTCTTTATATATATAATCTCTCATTGCTACTAGCTCATTAACTAAATTTTGAGGAAAACCAACCTTGTTTTCGATGACTTCAAGTTTGTTCTTTAGTTTGGCATACCGAAAATACTTAAACCATGTATTTTTGGCTTCATCAGTATCTTTCACATTATAATAATTCCAAAATGCCTCCTGATCTGTAATTACATAAATTGTAATAAAAATACTTTCAGCCAAGACCCTAACTAGCGCCCTTGCTTGTGTATCGAGTCCCGTCTCAATTAATTTTACAATCGCCAAAGCATTGTTACTGATATTGCCAAGCATATTCATGAACATAAAATTAGGATTCATACTACTGTATTCAGATATAAAATCTTTACTAATTGGTTTTTGAGAGTCTTCCTGACATACTGCAACACTTAAATAACTTATACTCGCAATTCCCAAATATGATAACAGCAAATCATCACTTAGATTTTTGTATAAAGTTGAATGATTTCTTTTTTCTGCTTGTGATAAGAAAAGGATAGTTTTAATTACTTCTTTTGTTGTAAATCCATACTTCAGTGGATTTTCTATTTTTTTGATTTCTTTATTATATGTGGAAATGTAGTTGTCTATATAGCGTTTCATTTTTAAAGATACTTTAGGCTTCAAATATTACGTTCTCCTTTCTTAAAATGTTACCTAATGTTTCTGTATTCAATAAAATAAACCCAGCCTTTGATAGATCTTATCCTAGGCCAGGTCAGTGTTGTCTGAATATATTTTTTAAAAAAAACTAACTCTTATTTCAAAATGATTTCACGCTCTATTCCATTCTTTATTTCTGTTCAGGAATATGCTCCAATAAATCACCAGGCTGACAATCCAACGCTGCACAAATTTTATCAATGACTTCTAGAGAAACATATTCGTTCGTATTCAA
>NZ_KB907302.1 GCF_000381905.1 Paenibacillus fonticola DSM 21315
TCTGAACCAGCATCAATTGAGTCAGTGTTCTCTCGACTTACGAATTCCGATAAATCAGGGCAAGAACCTGACCCAGCAAGTCTTATCACTTGGGTGTTTGAAGACGGCACCTTCCATCCAGCAGCAAAGATTACGTCCGAGGGTCATTACAGTATCGTCACTGACCATCTGGGTACTCCTGTGGAAATGTATGATGAGCACGGGGAACGGGTATGGTCTTGTGAGCTGGATATCTACGGAAACGTAAGAAAGTTTATTCTCAAGGGCGATCACAACGCCTGTCCGTTCCGTTACCCGGGCCAATATGAGGACGTGGAGACCGGGCTCTACTACAACCGTTTCCGCTACTATTCGCCACATGAAGGCATGTACACGCAGCAGGATCCGATTGGATTGGCTGGAGGCATACGCCTGTATGGGTATGTGGACGATCCGATTATTTGGGTGGATGTGTTTGGGCTTAAGAAGAATGGCGGCAGTAGTAGCGAAAATTCAACGCATTGTGGTGGCGGGGGGCAAGGAAATGCCAGAAACTCTCCTGGTGTTGCTACAAGTAGTAAAGCCTCAGATACAAATAAAATGATGAGGGGAACTGATGGAAATGCTGGAGTGGTCCCTAAAGATGTAGCGGATAAACTAAATGGGAAACAGTTTAATAATTTTGATGAATTTAGGAGGGAGTTTTGGAAAGCAGTCTCTAATTCCAAATATTCAAAAGAATTTAGTTCTGCTAATATTAAACGTATACAGCAAGGTTACGCACCTATCGCCACTAAATCTCAGCAATACGGTGGACATAAAAGTTATATCTTACATCATAAAACACCAATACAGCATGGAGGTGGAGTATATAATGTTGATAACATACTAATTGTATCTCCTAGACTTCATCAGGAAATACTTAATAAAAGTTATCATTTTGGGCGATAAATATAGCTAATAAAGGTGGTTTATAGTTTGAAACTTAATAAAGAAGAATTAATTAAAGTTGTAGAAAAAATATTAAATGCGGAAGATTCAGAAGAAGAACTTGATAATTTGATAGATATTCTAGAGAAAAATGTCCCACATCCCAATGTAAGTGATTTGATATTTTGGAATGATGAAGAGCTAAGTGCTGCAGAGATAGTCGAGGAAGCACTCAAATATAAACCTAATTTACTTCCATAGAAAACAAATGTTTTATGATCTACATTATTATCACAAGAAAAATGATGTTGAGATATATCTTGTGACAGTATAATTATCCCTCAGAAGAGATCCCATATCTCCTCTGAGGGGTATTTTATTTGTAACGAAATAGATTAATTTTGAATTATTGAAGACAAAAGTTGATCCGGCGAATCTCATCGCCTGGTCATCTGTGGCGAAGATTACAAGCGGAGGTCATTACAGCATCGTTACCGACCACCTGGGTACCCCTGAGCACGGGGAACAAGTATGGTCTTGTGAGCTGGACATCTACGGGGACGTAAGAAAGTTTATTCTTAAGGGCGATCGCACCGCCTGTCCGTTCCGCTACCCGGGCCAATACGAGGACGTGGAGACCGGGCTGTACTTCAACCGTTTCGGCTACTATTCGCCACATGAAGGCATGTACACACAGCAGGATCCGATTGGATTGGCTGGAAATAATCCGACGTTGTATGGATATGTGTATGATCCAATTATATAAATTGATGTGCTTGGACTATTAAAGGAATTTGAAATAGCGCCATACGGTAGTCCGTTACATCTAAAAGATGGCTATACCGCACATGAACTTTTGCAAAATGCCTGGTTAAAATATAATGCTGGTGTTAGTCGAGGGGTTGGAATACTATCAAGGCATAATCCAGCTATTGCATTAATAGAAAATCCACTTCATAAGAAGATAACTTCTTTGCAAAGAAAGTATGGGCTCTTTAATGCAGATATATTATCTAAGCAGAGTGCTTTAACTAATATTAATAGGAATGCGGCAATTACAAGAAATGTAATAAAAGAAAATTGATTGAAAGGGGAATGGATCCTGTTAAGGCAAAGGCATTTGCTACTGAGAGGGTAATGGACTTAAGAGATCAAGCTATTGCACATGCTAAAAAACATGGATTCATAAAATGCAAATGATAGATTATAATGATATTTTTGTTGATAAAACTCATTGTTTGGTTTTTCAGGCATGCACATATACTGAGGAATTTATGAGTTGGATAGGCGGAAGAGCACCGGCATTTTTTGATGACAAAGAGGATTTAATTAATAATAGTGATAGGAAATATCACTTTTATCTAAGCTTAGTTAACCCGCTCCAAAAAAGTCAAATGCTTTCAATATTTATCCCGATTGATTTTGAAGATTATCTGGATAACAATATTTATCCTAATTGTTCGATTCTATTAATTGAACATCCGATAACACCTGAGAGTGATCTTGATATTTTTACTAATCCAGGGCTCGTAAAACATTCAATCGATAATGGGGAAATAGTAAGTGAGAAGGTTGCGATGAATCAGTCATTTTTTATTAAAATGGGCGGATATCCACGGTTGATTCAAGATGAGGAATATTACTTATCGGAGCTTACGAATGATTCTTTTGATTTTATGTTCCAGGTAGATGAAGATGGGTATCCAAGGACTGTGGTTAAAGGGAACATGCCTTTTAATTTTGGGGCATTATATGTATGTATTTGCTCAAATTAAAAATTATGAAATAAAACAAGTAATAGCAGGATTCTGGCAATATTCATAACTATTTCTATTTAAACTGGTATATCAATTTTAATTTGTTTAATCGATCTAGGATTCGTAGACCTACTTAAGCACACTAGTAGGTCTATTTCCTAATTCTTAACTAAAAATTTATTATTAATCAACTTCCGCCTACAGCGATGGGCTGGTAGAATCGTATCGCTATAACCGGGTGGGCGATTTACTGGAGAGCTCCAATCCGTTCATAACTGTCAAACTGGAGTACGACTCCGCTGGACGCGTCACCAAAGAATGGCAGGATGGCTACTGGGTTGCCAGCCAGTACGATGAGAACAGCAACCGAACTCAGGTCAGCAGTAGCTTGGGAGCACACTTGACCTTTGAGCGGGATCTGCTCGGGCAAGTTACTCAAATGCAGGCGGAGCGAAAGGGCAAGAGTCAGGGGCAGCAAGGCCAGCAAACCCAACAAACCCAAAGGGATTTTGGTGGGTCATCTCCGACTTCGAGCGCGGAGAATGGCGCAGGCACACCTTGGTCCGCGCAAATGAAATACAACGCGTTGGGCCAGGAAATTGAGCGGTTGATGCCAGGGGGCGTCATCAGCCAGTGGCAATATGACGTAGCAGGCCGCCCTGAACAGCACAGCGTGAAGACCGGCGGACGAGAACATCGCAAAATCAGATACGAGTGGGATGTCAACAACCGCTTGAAGTTGATCACGAATGAGTTGACAGGGAAGCGGACGTTGTTCAACCATGACGACTTTGGCACCCTGATCGGAGCAACTGATCAATACGGAAAAATCTTCCGCATGTCCGACG
>NZ_KB907303.1 GCF_000381905.1 Paenibacillus fonticola DSM 21315
AGTGATTTACTTAACGATGCGGCTCGTAAAATGAATCAGGATCATATTAGAGATGGCATAGTACATAAAGGCGGCATCGATTTCTGGAAGTCGCTAGACCAAGATGTGAAAGTAAAAAATAAGTTGGACGATGTGGGGGCAAAGAAGAAGGAGCTTTCAAATAAGGATAAGACCCCTGAATCGAATAAACAGAGCCCAGAAGAAAAACGGAGAAGGGATGAAGAGGCTGAGGGGACGGGAGAAAGTAATTGGGAAGCTAAGAAGCCTATGTTCGGGGAAGATTGGGATGCATACTTTAGATCTGAATACGGAGATGAGAAAGTTACATGGAAGACTAAGGGGAATGCTCCAGTCCCTACAAAGCCCGGTGGGGGAAGCAATCCAAGTGATTTTGTTAACCCACACTCTGAAAAGCATATGTATGACCCAAGCAAGCCATCAACTCCAAATCGTTCACAATATGGTGAAGATGTTGATGTTAGGAAACTAAGACAAGAAACAATGACTAATCCTGATAAAGCATATTCAAACTGGCCAAATCCTAATAATCCTAATCCAAACCGGATAACCAAGTATTACAAAGAATTTGACGGAAACGTCAGTACACCTGATACTCCAACGGGAAGTCATAGAGTTTTTGAACACCTAGATGACCCTACCAGAAGTTCGCACTTCCCTTATGTGCCAAGAAATAAAGAATGAGTGGGTGAGAGAAAGTGAGTTTATTATTGTATCATGCTTATTTAGCTGAAAATCATGAACATTTTGTTTCGGAAGAACAAGTCATGCAAGAAGGCATACAATTTTCTACAAATTCTAATAATCGTTATAGTAACGGTGGTAGAGTAAAATTTGAAAGGACTGAAAGTTTGAGACCTTTTGATATACCCGATTGGGTTAATTTTAAGGAAGCTATAGGTGTTGATATATCTAATCGCTTTTCTAAGTCGTTTTGTTTCCCTGTATTTACTAATAAAATTCTCGTATTTGATAGTGAGATATCTATTTCTATCTATGACCAAGCGTTCTATGATGATTTCAAGGATTTTGATGAAGAAGCCCTGAACTTTGACACAGGTGAAAGCATTGAATATTGGATAAAGTTGTATTGGGATAGCGTGGTGACACTTCAAGAATACTTGTTAAAAAGACCTTATCCAAAACCAGAGGTATTAGTTTTTGAGTCGATACCTAAAGAGATTATTCGAGTGTGTGAAGAAAAACCATAAACTGTGGCAGATTTGATTGGTGGGGCTACCTAGTGCCGAGTATATCCATCACTCAACCCCAATAACACATATAACTCATGTAATACCCGAGTAAAGATTTCGTCATTTTGTTTGTACGCGCAAAGAAAGCTTCAAGATTATGCCCTAAATAACGCTATTCTGTTACATTGAGCAGGTCGATCATGGTCAGATACTACCATAATTGACCTGTTTTTGTGTGCAGAAAATTAACGAGGGACTTAAATGATGTGACAAAACGGGAACAGGAAGTTAAACAGGCTGGATTGATTACACAAGCTTGCGCAGCATACGAACGGCTTATGAATGAAATCCGTAGCTACTGTCAGAAAGCAAGGTAATTACGTGAACAGGCGGCAGTATTACAGCAATCAGGGCGTACAGAATTTTAAGGTTAGAGAAGAGATTCACAAGTGCTAGACTTTGCGGAGTATTTGGATTTGGTAGAAGAGCAGAAGGTTGGATTGCCGCGCTAGCAAAAAGTTTTCGAGTATTATCTTGTACTTTGAACAGGCCAATCATGGTATATCATGATTGGCCTGTTTTATCAGCTAAGTATAACGAACAAAACTAATACACTACTTATCTGTAGACTCATCATCCTCAACGGAAACAATAAGTTGGTCCACAGTAATATCAAGAGTTTCACAGATTTTCTCTAAAGTACGAATATAAACTCTATCAACAGAATCTGAACATAGATGGTTAATAGTAGGGTGGCGAACCCCCATTCTCCGGGCAAGCTCTCTTTGGGAGATGCCTTTCTCGGCAAGAATTTCTTTTAATCGTAATCGGATCTTCATATGCATTCCTCCGAGTTATTTCATAACAATAATAATATCATGATTGTTATGAAAATGCATTGACTGGTAGTCTTAACCGTACTATTATTGAATTGTGGTAGTCATAAGAGTAACATTGAGCGGTTAAATTTTGAATTGAGGAGGTAATAATAAGAAAAATTCAAACAAATTTCTAAGAGTGCGGTTGAAATCTGCTTTAGTAAGTAGGACTCGAAAAGTAAATTGGAACGAATTAAATTAAATGTGAATAAAAAAGGAAGCGGCCTCCTACCAAAAAGCGCCGCTTCCTTAACGCAATTGCCTGAGAGGCAGACTGCACACTTACTCTACCATGTGCGAGTCTTTCTTCAACGTATAATCTAGTACGAAAGGAAGATGAAAAATGAAAAGTATGCTGGAAGCATTATTTCATGGCGATATCCGCCCGGAAGAGCAGGTCGTTCCAAGAAATCCTGATTATCGCAGCATAAGCAGAAGGGTGTCCGAAGCTATGGAATTATGGAAAGAGAAACTATCTTCCGAAGATTTCAACCAACTTGAAGCAATGCTTGATTTACGCAGTCAGTCGGAGTCGATATATGCTACAAATACTTTCATAAATGGGTTTCAGCTTGGGGCATTAATAATGATGGAGATATATACGGCTAAGGAGAACCTGTTCCCCGATTTAAAGTAATTACAATATTAAAAAACGGTATACTAATAGCTTGTTCCTACTTTGTTTAGTAGGGAACAGGCTATTTTGCATGAGAGACAACGTGCCGGATCGAGTTGTTCCGCGAGGCGTTGGAGGAACTTATGCTTATTCCGAATTGTGCATGACTTAACGGGTTTGGCTTCGGGAGATTATGTGGTAATAACTGTCGTTATTTTGACAGTGGCAACCACTATATTTTTGCCGTGGCTGTGGCTGCCATCAAAAACGCGAAAACAAGGCAAAGAATTAGTACTGGGCGGCTCCGAGTTAAATATAAATGCGGATGAAGGTATGTTATATATATCCATGAACTCTGCAAACGGAGTTGCTTTAAATAGTACACAAACTATACAAA
>NZ_KB907304.1 GCF_000381905.1 Paenibacillus fonticola DSM 21315
AAGAGCGGTGCTTGCTGCAGAGCAAAGGGGCGAACGAATTGCCGAATAAGATCATCCGATTGTCCATCCGATTGTTCTTCGCTTGCCTTCGTATACTCCACTGCAAACGGGACATCTTCGTAAACACGCTGTACTAGATTCCCTTCTACCAGCTCAAATCCGGTCCGCAACGATTCATGGCGGCGGATCAGCTTCCGGAATGTTTCTTCCAGTCGTTCCCGGTCCAATTCCCCTTCTACGGTAATGACGGCCGGCATATTGTAGCTAAGTTCCCCACCATCCATCTGGCTGAGGATATATAATCTTTTTTGAGCGGAAGAAACCGGATAGCAGCTGCTTGGCTTGACAGCGGGTATCCTTGCGTACGTAAACGAACTAAACGAATCGCGGCCTTCGATCATTCGGGCCATCTGTGCAATGGTCGGCTTCTGAAATACGGTCCGCAACGGGATATCAGCACCTAGCTCTTTATGGATCATTGCGACCAGCGTTGTTGCCCGCAGCGAATGGCCGCCAAGATCGAAGAAATTGTCCTGTACCCCGATCGGGCTTACACCTAGCACCGCTTGCCAGATCGACACCAGTGCTTCTTCCACCGGCGTACGCGCAGCGATATACTCAGCTCCGGTATGCAGATGTTCTGCTGGCGCAGGCAATGCTTTACGGTCGATCTTGCCGTTAGGCGTCAGCGGCAGCCGATCGATCTGCACAAAGTATGCAGGGATCATATACCCCGGCAGCGATTGGGAGAGTACTGCCCGGATCTCGCTTGCCGCAAGTTCATGGTCCGACACAACATAGGCGCATAAATCCTTTTGTCCTTCTTCTGTCTCGCGCGCTACCACAACCGCTTCACGGACGGATTCGACCTTCAGCAGCTGCGCTTCAATCTCGCCCAGCTCGATGCGATACCCGCGGATTTTAACCTGATGGTCGATCCGGCCCAAATATTCGATGTTTCCATCTGGCAGCCACCGCGCCAAATCTCCGGTTCGGTACATTCGTTCTCCTGGCTCAAACGGGTTGGCTACGAATTTCTCCGCGGTTAATTCCGGTTTATTCAAATAACCGAGCGCCACACCATCACCGGCAATATAGATTTCTCCTAAGACGCCTTTAGGTAGAAATTGATGATGCGAATTGAGCAAATAAATTTTTACGTTGTCAGCCGGGACTCCGATCGGTACCGATTCTCGTGTATCTGTTGCTGCAACATCGTACCGATAAATCATGCATCCTACAACCGTTTCGGTCGGGCCATATTCATTAAAAATCTCTATTCTCCCGTTAAACATCTCCGTAATCTTATTCGCCAGGCTCGTGCTCAAGTTCTCTCCGCCGACAATGAGTTTCCGTATTTTCGATTTGCTGCTTAGGTTCATTTCCTGAATCAGGCTCAGATGCGTTGGGGTCAGCTTCAGGATATCCACTTGGTTCTCCTCGACAATCCGCCGGATTAAAGATACTTTGTCAGTTCCTTCATAAATACGTATGGAGCTTCCTGTCATTAACGGCGTAAATACGGAAGTAACCGTGAGATCGAATGAAATCGACGAATATAGCGGAAAGTCAAGATGGTCTTCTGCTACATAGACTTTTTTGGCCCACCAGATATAGTTGACCAACCCTTGTTGCGTAATCATGGCACCTTTCGGCAATCCTGTTGTACCAGAAGTATAAATAAGATAGGCAAGAGATTGCGGTTGGACAGTAACCCCCAAATTCGAGTCATCCGAATCATATGCTTGGTTATCGTTCAAATCTATACAGCTGATCTCTAAAGGTACCTCTTTCAAAAGACGTATTTGCGACAGCAACAGTGTAGCCCCGGAATCTTCGAGCATGTAACGAATACGCTCCGCCGGATACTCCGGATCGATAGGAACATACGCGCCGCCCGCTTTCAAAATACCGAATATACCGACGATCATCTCCAATGAGCGCTCAGCCATGATCGCCACCCGATCATCCACTTGCACACCTCTCACCCTTAGCGTCCGCGCTAGCTGATTCGCTCTTTCGTTCAACTCGCGATACGTCAGCTGACTGCCTTCGTAGATAACAGCTGCTTTGTCCGGCGTTCGCTCAACTTGTTCTTCGAACAACTGATGAATGGTCTTCTCCCGCGGATATTCGGCTGC
>NZ_KB907305.1 GCF_000381905.1 Paenibacillus fonticola DSM 21315
CCGCTGACGCCTAACGGCAAGATCGACCGTAAAGCATTGCCTGCGCCAGCAGAACATCTGCATACCGGAGCCGAGTATATCGCTGCACGTACGCCGGTGGAAGAAGCGTTGGTGTCAATTTGGGAAGATATACTGGGGATTTCTCGAATTAGCGTTAATGTAAACTTTTTTGATATCGGAGGGCACTCGCTAAAGGTGCTTCAATTGATGCAAAAGATCAACAGTGTGTTGGAAATCGACATTCCTATGCACATCGTTCTTCAGAATCCAACGATAGAGAACTTGGCTGAGCAATTGACGCAATGCAAGTCTAAGCAATTTGTAAGTAGGACCAGTAATAACATTATGAAACTAAGTGAAAAGGGGTTGATGAATGTATTCTGTTTTCCACCGATACTTGGATATGGAATTGCGTTTGCCGAAATGGCGAAGTATCTTGAAAATCATTTTCTGGTATATGCTCTCGACTTTACGGAGAATGCTCGTGACCAGTCAGAAATGATAGATCAGTACGTGGACGCTATTGTAAGTGTTCAAGAGAAGTCGCCTTATGTGTTTATCGGCTATTCAGCGGGAGGCAACCTGGCATTTGAAGTAGCCAAGGCAATGGAAGACAGAGGATATGAAGTATCCGATATTATTATGATTGATTCCAAAATGAAATGTATGGAGTTAATTGATTCAACTGAAATAGATGATCGCGTAATTGAACAACTTCTGCTAGAACATGCCCCTGAGCTCTACAAAGAAGTTTTAACTGCTCATCCCATAAAAGATAAAGTGTTTAGAAGAATACGTGCTTATCATATATATTTGAGCAAACTCATTAATACAGGAACAGTGAATGCTAAGATCCATGGTTTAGTGGCGGAAGGATTAGAATTAGGTAAAGCATCTGATAACGCTTTGCTATGGAAACAATCAACAGAGAAACATTATGTTGAATATGAGTTACTTGGAGAGCATTTTGAATTACTAGAGCCAGGATTCGTTGAGCTGAACGCAGAACTCATTCAGCGTATTTTAAAAGAAATATTCGATCAATCGAATCAAATGGGTATAATTCATCAGTAACTGGAATCGTTAACGTACAAACAAGAGGTCCAATTGTAACGGTACTTACCACTGTTTAACAAAGCAAGTTATAGAAAGAGGCTGGGACATAACTAGTCTCTAGAAGTAAAAAGGTGAAATCGCTTCGTCGATTTCACCTTTTTTAATGTGGTTTAAAGAAATACAGGCA
>NZ_KB907306.1 GCF_000381905.1 Paenibacillus fonticola DSM 21315
ACGAAAGAGCGAATCAGCTTGCGCGAACGCTAAGGGACCGGGGAGTGCGTACAGACGAGCCAATCGCCGTTATAGCCGAGCGATCGCTGGAGATGATCGTTGGGATTATCAGTATTTTGAAAGCTGGGGGTGCATACGTCCCAATTGACCCGGATTTCCCAGAGGAGCGCATTCAATATGTGCTGGAGGATGCCAATGTAAAGGTGTTGCTTACGCAACGCTGTTTCGAAGGGCGAGTAGCTTTTAATAGCTTTGGTGGTGAAAGCGTTCTCGTTGACGATTTGGAGGATTACAGTGTTGATAGCACAAACTTAAAATCGGCTTTTAACTCTCGTCAGTTGGCCTATATAATCTATACCTCGGGTACGACTGGCATACCGAAAGGAACGATGATAGAACATCGTCAGGTCATTAATTTAATAGAAAGCCTTCGTAAGCAAGTGTATTCATCATATAAAGCTTGTTTGCGTGTAGCTTTATTATCTTCGTGTCACTTTGATGCATCGGTTCAGCAAATGTTTGCAGCGCTTTTGTTCGGTCACACGTTGTATGTCGTTCCCAAAACGACAATATTCGACGGACAAGCTATTTCCGATTATTACAGGATGCATCGAATTGACGTTTCAGACGGAACCCCATCCCATTTACGGTTACTTGTTGGAGCCAAAAGCCTCAATGGTATAGCTGTTCAGCATATGCTTATTGGAGGAGAGGCTCTTCCATGGGAAACAGTTACGCGGTTACTAGAACGGCTTCGTGCCGAGGGAAGCAATGAAAAGGAGCTACGAATTACAAACGTTTACGGGCCAACGGAAACTTGTGTTGATGCATCGGCATATGAAATTTTCTCGGGTGATTCGCTTTCGAATACTGGATATGTTTCGATTGGAAAGCCGCTTGGGAATTTTCGTTTTTATATTCTGAACGCTCATGGAGGACTTCAACCGCACTATGTACCGGGCGAGCTATGTATCGCCGGAGACGGCCTGGCGCGTGGGTATCTGAATCGTCCAGAGCTGACGGCAGAGAAGTTTGTGACCAACCCGTTTGAGCCAGGAGAACGAATGTACCGAACCGGAGATTTGGCGCGGTGGCTGCCCGATGGCAACATCGAATATTTGGGCCGGATCGACCATCAGGTTAAAATCCGCGGGTATCGCATCGAGCTGGGCGAGATTGAAGCGCAGCTGCTGAAGGTCGA